>JBAGJY010000007.1:0-294995 GCA_037034305.1 Streptomyces sp. PLK1-5 | reverse complement strand
GCCGAGTACGCGGCGGGCCGTGACTCCTGGCGTCACCTGCCGCACACGTTCGACGAGTTCCTCGACCCCGTCCTCTGACCTCGATCCCACCGGAAAGGCTCTGGCCATGTCCCGCCGTACCTACACCAAAGCCACCGACCGTCGCCGCAAGCAGCGCACCAACCCACTCGAGGCCGCAGGCATCACCTACATCGACTACAAGGACATCGATCTGCTGCGGAAGTTCATCTCCGACCGAGGCAAAATCCGAAGCCGCCGCGTCACCGGCGTAACGCTGCAACAGCAACGCCGACTCGCGGCGGCCATAAAGAACGCCCGCGAGATGGCCCTGATCCCCTACGGCTCACGCTAGCCATCCGAAAACGCCTTCAGCCTCCACCGACCCCGTTGGGCGCGGCGGAGGCTGAAAGCGTTCGGGCTTCAGCAGTCGCGCAGTTGCGGGGACTGGTTGAGCAACTGGGCGCGCGGGGAGGTGAACGCGTCGTACGCCTCCCGCTCCCCGTCCGTGCGGAAGACGGCGACGCGGTGGCAGTTCTGGAAGGCCAACCGCACCCCGAAGTGCCGCTCCAGGCTGTCCCGGATGGCATCGCTGGCCAGGGCGCGCAGCAACTGGCCGCGTTCGGCCTCCGAGGGCGGCGGCGTGGTGTTGTCAGCGAACGGAGCCGAACCGCGCTCCAGTTCACCTGCCAGGTCCGAGATCATCCGGTACGCGTACGGCAGCGAGGTGCGGACGGTGTCGACGAAGGCGGTCTCGTCGACCTCACCCCGCTCCGCCTGGGCAAGCAGTTCGGGGGATACGTCGAGCGACATGCGATTCCTATCGTGTTCGGTTGCTTGCGGATGTTCAGTGGGTTGCGGCCTGGGCCCGCAGGGCGTTGGGGCCGTGCACGAAGTCGGGGTCGATCTGGGCGGCGAGGTCCTGACCGGTGGCGCTGTTCGCCCAGGCCGCCGCGTTCTTGCGGTGGAAGGCGACGGCGTGCGCCTGGAAGGTGGCCCAGTCCTTCGGCCGGGCCTCGACGGCCGCGTGCAGCCGCTCCAACGCGGCCTGGTTGACCGACTCCAGTTCCTCCAGCGATCCGTGGCGGCCCTGCTCCTGGGCGCGCACGTACGGCGAGTACTCCAGGCACGCCAACAGGTCGTCGCCAACGTGCTCCTGCAGGAAGGACACGTCGTCCGGGCCGGAGACCTTGTTGCCGACGACGGCGAGCGCGATGCCGTACTCGGCGGCGTAGTCGCGGTACTGGCGGTAGACGGAGACGCCCTTGCGGGTGGGCTCGGCCACGATGAACGTCAGGTCGAACCGCGTGAACAACCCGGAGGCGAAGGAGTCCGCGCCCGCGGTCATGTCGACCACCACGTACTCGCCGTCCAGGTCGACCAGATGGTTCAGATACAGCTCCACGGCCCCGACCTTGGAGTGGTAGCAGGCGACGCCGAGGTCCTCCTCGGTGAACGCCCCGGCGGCCAGCAGCCGCACCCCGGCGACCTCGCGCGCCAGCTCACCGTGGATCGGGTCGTCCCCGTCGACCCGCAACAGCCGGGAGCCGCGGCCGGGCGGCGTCGTCTTGACCATGGACGCGGCCGAGCCGATCAGCGGGTTGCTCCCGCGCAGGTACTCCTTGATCTCGGCCAGCTGGCTGCCCATGGCGGGCAGTCGCGCCGCCTCGTCCTCGGTCAGCCCCAGCGCCACCCCCAGGTGCTGGTTGATGTCGGCGTCGACGGCGACCACGGTGTTGCTGGATGCCGCCAGGTGCCGGGCGAAGAGCGCTGACAGGGTGGTCTTGCCGCTGCCGCCCTTGCCCACGAAGGCAATCTTCATATCCCCGAAGCCTTAAACGATTATGAAAACCATTTCCGAACCCTAGCCTCGGGCAGAACCAGCGCGGACGTCAAGTACCGCCCGCCCCTGGACGGTTGGCATGCGCCAAACGGACGGCGCGGGGGCGGTGACCGGCACCGTGAGAACGCCCCTTACAGTGGCGCGTCGCAGCCGCAAGCCCTGCCGTCCCGCGCACCGGTTCGCCTGGAGCGCACCCAGCCGGGCAGTGCGCGTCTGGCGACGCCTGGCGCCAGCCAGCATCCTGGGACGGCTGCGCCCGACCCCGTTGGAACGACATCGTTCGCCTGGACGCATCGCCGGTGCTACGGAGCCTGCGGGCTGCCGTTCGCCGCGCTGTGCGTGAGGCACTCAGGCTCGATGGCCCCGCGCCGATCCAGTCGGCCAACTCGGGCTCGCTCGACTTCCTGGCCCCCGAGCGCGCGCAGGGCCGCCAGCCCGGACCGGCCTCGGACATCTGGTCGCTGGGCGCGATGCTCTACGCGGCGGTGGAGGGCGGCTCTCCCTTCCGCCGTACGTCGACGTGGTCCACGCTCTCGGCGATCGTCACCGAGCCCTTGCCGGAACCCCACGCGGCCGGCGCGCTCGCACCGGTGCTGGCGGTGCTGCTCGCCAAGGAGCCGGAGGCGCGGCCGGACGCGCAGGCTGCGCGGGAGTCGCTGGAGGCGTTGGCGCGAGGTTCCGCGTCGCCGGGCGGTGCGGCCTTCGGCCCGCCAACCGAAGCGAGCGTCGAGGACACGCGGACCCGGGCGCTGGGGGCCCGTGGCGCCGCGCAGGGGACGGGCTTCGGCCAGGGCGCGGCGGCGCGGGCCGGGCTGGAGCAGCCGTACGCCGGGGCGGGGGCGCCCTACGCGCAGCCGCAGCCGTATCCCGTGCCCGCCCAGCCCCACGCGCAGCCGCAGCCAACTCCCGCGTTCGGCGAGGGGCTTGCCGTGCCGCCCGCACAGGGACGGATCCGGCGTCCTCCCAGAACCTCAACAGCACGCACACGCTGGTCAGTTCAGGCCGCCAGTCCACGAACTGGTACTGGGACGGGCCGAACTACTACGCGGGCGTGTGCGTGTGGCGCGTCGGCGACTACGCCCACTACAGCTGCGGCGGCCACTACTACGTGACGAACGGCAAGCCCTCGCCACGCTGAACTGCCCGGCGCCGTCGGCCGGGAAGGGCCGCGGGGAACCGCGCGACCAGCCACAACGGCGCCGCGGACGAGCACCGGCGCACATCGCCGAAGCCCCCGCGCAGCGCCTAGCGTCGGCGGCCGACGTGCGTCGTCGGCCGCACCCGCATGCCGGACCAGACGTCGTCAAGGGAGACCAGCGAGACGCCCACCAGGCCGTGGCGGGAGAGCCGTTCCTGGAGGATGTCGCGGTTGAGGTCGGTGCCCGCCTTGGCGCCGCCCTTGCGGTAGGCGACCCACAGCAGCCCGTCGACGGGGAGGGCGTCCAGCGCGTCCTTGAGCGTGGCGTCCAGCGTGGCGGCGTCGGAGGCGAAGAGCACGGCGAGGTCCGCAGCTCCCCTGGCCGCGGTCACGGTGGCGCCCGCCGGGAGCGGCCCCGGCGTCCAGTCCTCGGGCGCCCCCACGAGAAGAAGGGTCGCGCCCTCCTTGACTCCCAGCTTCTCGGCGGTCGTCTTGGCCATGCGCCGATGCTACGCGGCGCGTGGCCAAGACGACCGTCGAGCGCCGCGGGGGCACCGGCCTCGCCACCGCGAGAGGCCAGGTCGGGGCCGGGTGCCCCCCGCGGCCCGGGCCGCACTCATGCCGGAGGCAGGGTCTGCTCGGCCCAGATGGACTTGCCGTCGTGGGTGTAGCGGGTTCCCCACTTCTGGGCGAGTTGGGCCACCAGGAAGAGGCCTCGGCCGCCCTCGTCGGTGCTGCGGGCCCCGCGCAGGTGCGGGGAGGTGCTGCTGGTGTCGGAGACCTCGCAGATGAGGCTGCGGTCATGGATGAGCCGCAGCGTCACCGGTTCGGCGCCGTACCGGTAGGCGTTGGTCACCAGTTCGCTGACGATCAGCTCGGTGGTGAAGGCGAGTTCGTCCAGCCCCCAGGCGTTCAGCTGAGCGGCCGTCAGTGCGCGTGCCTCGGCGGCCGACGTGGGTTTCGCGGGCAGCTGCCAGGTGGCCACCTTGTCCGGGGCCAGTGCGCGGGTGCGGGCGATGAGCAGGGCGACGTCGTCGGCGGGCCGCTCGGACAGCAGCGCCTCCTCCACCGCGGTACAGGTCTCCTCCAGCGCGCGGGCGGGGCCGCCGAGCGCCTGGCACAGCCGCGCCAGTCCCGCGTCGAGGTCGCCGCGCCAGGCTTCGAGGAGCCCGTCGGTGTAGAGGGCGAGCAGGCTGCCGTCGGTGAGTTCCAGCTCGGCGGCCTCGAACGGCAGCCCGCCCAGTCCGAGCGGCGGGCCCGCGGGCACGTCGGGGATGCTCACCCCGCCGTCCGGGGTCACCACCACGGGCGGCAGATGCCCGGCGCGAGCGATGGTGCAGCGCCGCGCGACCGGGTCGTAGACCGCGTACAGGCACGTCGCGCCGATGACCTGGGAGGGCCGGTCGGCCGGATCCTGCTCGGCGGCCAGCCGGTCCACGAGGTCGTCGAGGTGTGCGAGCACCTCGTCCGGCGCGAGGTCGAGGTTGGCCAGCGTGTGGACGCCGGTGCGCAACCGTCCCATGGTGGCCGAGGCATGGATGCCGTGGCCGACCACATCACCGACGACGAGGGCGACGCGCAGCCCCGACAGCGGGATGACGTCGAACCAGTCGCCGCCGACCCCCGCAGCCCGCCCGGCCGGACGGTAGCGGTGGGCGATCTCCGCCGCGGGGTGTCCTGGCAGCTCGGACGGCAGGAGGCTGCGCTGCAGCGCGAGGGCCGCCTGCTGCTGCTGGGTGTAGCGGCGCGCGTTGTCGATGCACACCGCGGCGCGCGAGGCGAGTTCCTCGGCGAGGGCGAGGTCGTCCTGCTCGAACGGCTCGGGGTGCTGCGACCGCCACAGGCTGAGCACGCCGAGCGTGGCGCCGCGCGCGGCCAGCGGCACCGCCATCAGTGAGTGGACGCCCAGTTCGAGCGTTCGCCTGACATGGTCGCAGTCGAGCGACATCCAGCTGGGACGGCTGGACAGATCGGCCTGGAGGATCGAGCGCCGCTCGGCCAGGCACTGGGTGTGCGGTGCCTCCGGTGAGAACCGGAACGTCCGGCCGACCGGGTACAGCACCCGCAGAGCCTCCGGCGAGACGCTGTGGAGCGCCATCCTGTGCAGCGGCCCGACCGCCCCTCGGGCTGGCTCCTCGCCTCGCACCACCGGTTCCAGCAGATCCACGCAGACGCAGTCGGCCACGCCGGGGACCGCGGCTTCGGCCAGCTCCCAGGCGGTCCTCGACACGTCCAGGGTGGTTCCGATGCGGCCACCGGCCTCGTTGAGCAGCGCCAGCCGCCGCCGGGCGTGGTACCGGTCGGTCACGTCCTCGACGATCTGCGCCACACCGAGTACCCGGCCCGAGGAGTCGGTCATCCGGAACGCGGAGATCGACACCTTGAGCTCTTGGCCGGGGTTTCGGCGCAGTCGGCACGGCTGCTCGGAGAAGATCGACGACTTCCCCGACTCCAGTACCTCGCGCAGCTGCGCCTCGACGGCCTGCGCGTCGGGTTCGATGAGGAAGTCGCCGGTGCGCAGACCGCGATGCCATTCGGGCAGGAACGCGCTGAACCCGGCGATGGCCCGGTTCACCCGCAGGATGCTCAGGTCAGGGGCGAACTCGGTCAGGCCGATCGGGCACCGGCTGAAGAGCCCGTCGAGCAGCGACCGGTCCGTCTCCCACTGCACCACCTCCGGCGCCGGTGCGGCGACGATGAACCACTCCTGGCCGCCACCGGCCCGGACGATGCCCCGGACCCGGCATCCCAGCTCCACGCGGCGGCCGTCGCGGTGCCGCACCGGGATCATCCCGAACCACCCCCGGTCGCGGACACACGCGGCCGCCGCCTCCGTCACCGCGGCGCGACCGCCGGGTGCGACGAGGACGTCGGCCGCCGACGAGCCGAGCACCTCGTCGGCCCGGTAGCCGAGCAGTGCCTCGGCCGGTTCGCCCCAGCCGACGATCCGGCCGTCGGCGTCCAGCACCACCAGCGCGGCGCGGCGCACAGCGAACGGATCCTGCGGTCCCTCGCTGAACGCCGGCACCGATGCACTCACGCGACCACCTCGCTGCGTCCCCGGTGGAAGTCGGGCACCGCCGCCCGGGACGGTTCGCCACCCCCTCCGGGAAGCGGCACGCGGAGCCCCAGCTCCCAGTATCGGCTGACGGGCCATGACCCGCGCGGGCGGCAGCGGCCGTCGCCCGGCCGGTCACGCGGCCGACGGCGGCGCCCTGAGCAGGCCCCGAAGGGGGCGCGGGCGAACCGCGCGACCAGCCACATCGGCGCCGCGGATGGTCGCCGCACCCCCAGGGGAGCGCCTAGCTCAGCGTCTTGAGCGCCGCCGCGTCGTACGGCTGGAGCTCGGCGAACCGGTCGCCCAGCACCTTCGCCGCCCACTGCGGGTCCTGCAGCAGCGCGCGGCCGACGGCGACCATGTCGAACTCGTCGCGCTCCAGGCGGTCGAGGAGGTTGTCGAGGCTGCCGACCGCGGCGCCCTCGCCCGCGAACGCGCGGATGAAGTCGCCGTCGAGACCGACCGAGCCGACGGTGATGGTGGGCCTGCCGGTGAGCTTCTTGGTCCAGCCCGCCAGGTTGAGGTCCGAGCCCTCGAACTCCGGGAGCCAGTAGCGGCGGGTGGAGGCGTGGAAGGCGTCGACTCCGGCCGCGGCGAGCGGGGCCAGGATCGCCTCCAGCTCCTCGGGGGACTCGGCGAGCCTCGCGTCGTAGGCCTCCTGCTTCCACTGCGAGTAACGGAAGATCACCGGGAAGTCCGGCGAGACGGCCTCGCGGACCGCGGCCACGATCTCCGCCGCGAACTTGGTACGGGCCACGGGGTCGCCGCCGTAGGCGTCGGTACGGCGGTTCGTCCGCTCCCACAGGAACTGGTCGAGGAGGTAGCCGTGGGCGCCGTGCAGTTCGACGCCGTCGAAGCCGATGCGTTCGGCGTCCGCGGCGGCCGTGGCGAAGGCGCCGACGACGTCGTCCAGGTCGCGCTGGGTCATCGCCTTGCCGGTGCCCTCGGTGCCGTCGACGCGTATGCCGGAGGGGCCGACGGCGGGGGCGTCGGCGTACGGCGGCTGGCCCTGCTGGCGCACCATGCCGATGTGCCACAGCTGCGGCACGATCGTGCCGCCCGCCTCGTGAACGTCCTCGGCGACCTTCGCCCACCCCGCCAGCTGCTCCGCACCGTGGAAGCGCGGCACCCGGTCGCTCTGCCCGGCCGACTCGTGGCCGACGTAGGTGCCCTCGGTGACGATCAGGCCCACGCCCGCGGCGGCGCGGCGCGCGTAGTACGACCGCACGTCCTCACCGGGGACGCCGCCCGGCGAGAACATGCGGGTCATCGGCGCCATCACGATGCGGTTCGGGACGGTCAGGCCGTTCAGTGCGACGGGCCGGGACAGGATCTCGGCCGCGCGTGAGGCGGAGGACTCGGTGTCGGTCACGGGGAACGCTCCTTGGGGGTACCAGTCGGTATGTGAAAGGCGAATTGGTTTTGTCCAGCGGCAACCGTCCCGGCGATCACGGCATTCCGCCTGGGCGGCGGACCGCGCGGTGATCCCGGACACCGTCGCCTACGGGTGCGCGGGGTGCGCCAGTTCCATGTCGAACCCGTCGGCGCCCCCGCCCTCGACGGCCAGCGTCGAGGCCACGGGCGGGTAACCGCTGGCGATGAGCGAGTACTCGCCCGGCGCCAGGTCGGCGAAGGCGTACCCGCCGTCGGCGCCCGTGATGGTGGAGCGCACCACGTTCCCGGTGGCGTCCACCAGCGTCAGCCGGGCGTCCGGCAGCGGACGGCCGCCGTCCGCCGCGCGTACGGTGCCCCGCACCCGCGCGGCGGCCGGTGCCGAGGCGCGCGGGAACCTGATGCCGTAGGGGACCGGACCGGCCGCCGCCATGACGGTGGCGGCCTGCGGCTGACGGCCGTCGGCGGCCGTGATCAGGACGTACGGGCCGACGGCCGGGGCGTCCAGCCCGTACCGGCCGTCGGGTCCGGAGAGCGTGCGGCCAACCTGCCGTCCGTCCGGTGAGACGAGGGTGAGGGCGGCACCGGCCAGCGGTTCGCCGTCGGCGTCCCGTACCAGGCCGTGGAATCCGGTCCCGGCGGGGGCCGTGGGCTGCGGACCCGGCTCACCGACTGCCGCCTGTGCGACCGGAGTTGCCGCGACGCGCGCACGCCCACCACGTCCCGGCAGGAACGCGGCGATCAACAGCGCGAGCGCACACGCCGCGCACGCGATGACGAACGAGGTGCGGAAGCCGTTCATGGACGGCAGCGGCACACCGCCCAGCGGCCTGGTCATGTGGGAGAGCACAACTCCCAGGACCGCGCTGGCGGTTGAGGTGCCGATGGATCGCATCAGGGTGTTGAGGCCGTTGGCGGCGGCCGTCTCCGAGGACGGCACGGCACCCATGATCAGGGCGGGCATGGCCGCGTAGGCCAGTGCGATGCCGCCGCCGATGATGGCGGAGACGATCAGCGTCTGCCAGACCGCGTGCGTCAGGCCGAGCGCCGACGCGTAGCCGATGGCGATGACGACGCTGCCCAGCATCAGGGAGACCTTGGGTCCACGGGCCGCCGAGATCCTGGCGGACACCGGGCTGAGGAGGATCATCACCACTCCGCCGGGCACCACGCACAGTCCCGCGACCACCATGGACTGACCCAGGCCGTAGCCGGTGGCCTTCGGCAGTTGCAGCAGTTGCGGGAGCACCAGCGACATGGCGTACATCGCGAAACCGACGGCGATCGCGGCCAGGTTGGTCAGCAGCACCTGGCGGCGCGCGGTGGTCCGCAGGTCGACCAGCGGCTGCCGCACGCGCAGTTCGACGGCGCCCCACACGAGCAGGATCACCACCGAGGCGGCGAACAGCGCGAGCGTGGTGCCGCTGCCCCAGCCCCAGTCGCTGCCCTTGGAGATTCCCAGCAGCAGACAGACCAGGCCCGCGGAGAGCCCGACGGCCCCGATGAGGTCGAAGCGCCCGGGGGTGCGCACCGGCGACTCCGGTACGAACAGCGCGGCGAGCAGCAGCGCGACGGCGGCCAGCCCGGCCGACCCCATGAACAGCACGTGCCAGTCGGCGTGTTCGGCCACGAAGGCGGCGGCTGGCATACCGAGCGCGCTGCCGACGCCCAGCGAGGAGCTCATCAGCGCCATGGCCGAGCCCATCCGCTCGGCGGGCACCTCGTCCCGCATGATGCTGATGCCGAGCGGGATCACGCCCATCGCACCGCCCTGCAGGGTGCGGCCGACCACCATCGGCACCAGGTCCGAGGTGAACGCGCAGACCAGCGAGCCGACGATGAGCAGGCCGAGGCTGCAGAACAGGATCCGCCGCTTGCCGAACATGTCGCCGAGCCGTCCCATGACGGGAGTGGCGACGGCTCCGGCGAGCAGGGTGGCGGTGATCACCCAGGAGGCGTTGGAGGTCGTGGTGTGCAGCAACCGCGGCAGTTCGGCGACGAGCGGCACCACGAGGGTCTGCATCACCGCCACGACGATGCCCGCGAACGAGAGCACCGCGACGATCGGGCCTCCGGTGCGCGAGCGCGCGGTGGAGGGCTCGGTTATGGGGGACGACACGCTTACCGCCTAGAGGTTCAGGCTCGGGCTCGCTTCAGGCCCGTGGCCGGGGGAACGGCCTGGGGCCGACAGAGGGAAGTGCACGATACACAGGATGTGCACCCTACACACCCCGCGGAGGTGATGTGTATGATGCACATCACTGGGCGGAGTGGAAGACCCGCGCCGTTGCGGGGCCTGAGGCCAGGGCGACGGGTGCCGGGACGACGCAGTGCCGGGAAGGAGCAGGAGGAGCGGTGCTGGAGAGACTGGAGCGGGAGCTGATGCTGCTCTCGCGGCACCAGGTGATGGCTCGCCGGGAGCGGGACTCCCAGCGGCTGGAACGTTCCGCCTATCTGCTGCTCAGCCGGATCGACGCCCAGGGACCCATGTCCATCGGGCAGTTGGCGGAGGCCTTCGGGCTCGACACCTCGACCGTGAACCGGCAGACGGCGGCGCTGCTGCGCTGCGGTCTGGCCGAACGCGTCGCGGACCCGGAGGGCGGCATGGCCCGCAAACTGCGGATCACCGACGAGGGCGGACGCAGGCTCGCCGCCGACCGCGAGGTCAACCGCTCCTGCCTGGCCCGGGTGGTCGCGGACTGGTCGGCGGACGAGGTACGGGAGCTGGAGGACGTACTGGTCCGGCTCAACCGCAGCGTCGAGGCGCTGGAGGAACGGCACTGGCCGCGCGCGGAGGACTGAACCACCCGGCGGAACCGACCGCCCCGCGAGCGTTGCCCTGAGCGGCGCGCCCCCGACAGCGCCTGTCGCGTCCCCGGAACCCCGGCCCGCGCGGGGAGTTCCCCAGTCACTCCGGGCGGACTCGGGCCGTCGCCAACCTCGGCCCGCGCACGGGGAGTTCCTAGCGGAAGGCGGCCACGTGGCGCCGGGCCCAGTCGGCGAACGTACGGGGTGCGCGGCCGAGGACCCCCTCGGCGTCGGGGCTGATCCGCCGCTCGGCGGGGGTGGGTTCGCCGAGGATGGCGAGGGTCGTCTGGACCACGGGCTCGGGCATGAACCGCGACATCTGCGCGCGGGCCTCGTCACGGGTCATCTCCACGAACCGGATCGGCTCGCCCAGCGCGTCACCGATCGCCTGGGCCTGCGCTCGGGGCGTCGTGGCGGTCGGGCCGGTCAGCACATAGGTGTTGCCGACATGGCCGTCCTCGCGCAGGGCCGCCGCGGCGACCTCGGCGATGTCGGCCGGGTCGACCGTCGGCAGCGCGACCTCGCCGAACGGCGCGGCCACCGTCCGCCGGGTGCGGACCGACTCGGCCCAGGCGTAGGTGTTGGAATGGAAGCCGCCGGGCCGCAGGATCGTCCACTCCATGCCGGACCGCCGAACGGCGTCCTCCCGCGACCGCCCCACCCGCCCGTGGGACGGCGACTGCGGCCGTGTCCCGACGCCCTGGGACGACAGCAGCACCACCCGTCCGACTCCACCGGCTCTCGCGGCGTCGAGGATGTCCCGCGCGCTGAACGCTCGGGCGCTGCCGCCGCCGTCGTGGAGGAACAGCGCGTCAGCGCCGTCGAGAACGGGCCGAAGGCTGTCCACAGCGGTCAGATCCGCCCGCCGGTGCCGGACGCCTGCGGGCACGGACGTGTCCAGGACGCCCCGGGACACCGCCGTCACCTCCTCACCGGCTGCCGCCAGGGCCTGCACCAGCGATCGACCGACGTTGCCGGTCGCTCCCGTCACTACGATCACGAAGAACTCCCGTGGTAGGCATGGTGGTTGAAGCCCGAAGCCGGGCGCGAGTGTCGCGGGGCGGTGCGGCCTCACCGCGACGACGGGACGCTAACACCGCCGGTGCAGTAGGTACCTACGGGAAAGTGACTGGGCTGGAGGAAACCGCGTGGCCGAGAGCGCCCCCTGGAAGGCGGCCCCGTCGACCGACCCCGACGCCGCCTGTCCCATCGCCCCGGTCGTGGACATCGTGTTCAGCCGGTGGACCACACCGATCCTGTGGGCCCTGCACGCGCACGGTCGGCAGCGCTTCGTCGAGTTGCAGCGACGGATTCCGGCGATCACCCCGAAGGTGATGACCCAGCGGCTGCGGCAACTCGAACGCGACGGCCTGGTCGTGCGCACCTACCACCCGCAGGTACCGCCTCGGGTCGAGTACGAGATCAGCGAACTGGGCCGCAGCCTCGCCCCGCTCTTCGCGCATCTCGCGCAGTGGGGTGCCAGCAACCTCGACAGGGTGGAGCGGGCCCGGCACGAGTACGACGCGGGCCACTGAGCGCTTCGCCGGGTGCGCGGGTGCGCGAAGGACGAGCGGACGCGGACCGGCCCGCCGCAACACCGCCCCCGGACGGGCTAATGCGCAGGTCGAAGTATTGGGGGGCGATATGGATATCGACAAACCCGACGTTCCGCATCGCAAGGGAGAGTCCATGTTCAAGCGCATCACGTGCGTCCTCGCCACCGCCGCGACAGCCCTTCTGCTTCCCGCCGCTTCAGCGGTGGCCGCTCACGCGGCGGACGGTGAGGGCAGTTGTCCGGCCATGCCTATCAGCCTGACGGCCGGACTCCTCGGAGAGGGGGGCTCGATGGCGACGCAGTGCAACGGTTCGAGCGGGACGGGAGGCACCACCAGCACCACCGGCACCACGGGCACGAACACCACCGGCGGCACCACCAGCACGAACGGCGGCACCACCAGCACGAACGCCGCCAGCACCACGGGCGGCACCAACGGCGCACGCTGACCGGGCGGCGACCCGCCCGGACAGCTTGGGATCCCGGCCCTGCTCGTCCACCCGGCCCGAGCAGGGCGGCTCCACAGCCCGATCAGGTCAGGGCACGTACTGCCCGGTGCCGCTGGACCACAGCGCACCGCCGGTGCTCGTGCGGACCACCAGGTTCCCGTCGTTCTGCATGGACGCGTAGGCGCCCGAGTGACCCCACGTGCCGCTGGCCCACAGCGCACCGCCGGTGCTCGTGTAGACCACCAGGTTGCCGTCGCCCTGCATGTAGGCGTACGCACCGGAACTGCCCGAAGTGCCGCTGGACCAGATGGCCTTGCCGTCGCTCCTGCGGTACATCACGAAGTTGCCGTCCAGTTGCATCACCAGACGGGTGTACTGGGCCTGGGTCCACCAACCGGCCTGGAGCTTCTGGCCCGAGCCGATGGTCTGGGACCGCGCGTAACTGCCGTCCGCCCACAGCCCGCCGCCCTTGCCGGTGCCGCCGGTGCTCTTGTAGACGACGAGGTTCCCGTCGTCCTGCAGGACGGTGTACGCGCCGGAGTTGCCCCAGGTGTTGCTCGCCCACAGCGCACCGCCGCTGACCGGGCCGCCGCCGCTCGGGTAGACCACGAGGTTGCCGTCGCTCTGCATGTAGGCGTAGGCGCCGGGGTGCCCCGAGGTGCGGCTGGCCCACACCGCCGGGCCGGTGCCGCTGCCGCCGGTCCTGAGGTAGGCCACCAGGTTGCCGTCGTCCTGCATCACCACCGTCGCGCTGGCGCTGCTGAGGCTGTGCCCGGGGAGGAGCCGCTGGCCGGGCTGCAGCGTGGTGCCGGTGAGCGGCCCGCTGGTGAAGGCAGCGGTGCCGTTCGGCGTGCCCAGACCGGTCGGGCCGTCGTAGCCGGAGCCCGCGGTGCACAGATAGCTCGGTGCGCAGGTGCCGTTGGAACCGGTCGTGACGTCGTTCAGCGCCGAGGCCCCGCCGTACGGGTACGAAGCCGGGTAGGTGCCCGCGGCCGGGGTGCCCGCGAGGGCGTAGGTGGCCGCGACGATCGGGGACGAGGCGCTGGTGCCGCCGAAGACGTTCCAGCCGGAGGCCGAGTAACTGTCGTAGACGGCGACACCGGTGGCCGGGTCGGCGACGGCCGAGACGTCGGCTATGGTGCGGTGCGCGCAGCCGGTGTCGGCGGTCTGCCAGGAGGGCTTGGGTTCGTCGGCCGAGCAGCCGGAGCCGGTGCCGTGGGTGCTGTCGGTGCTCCACACCGACTCGCTCCAGCCACGCGTGTTGCCCCCGCGGCTGAGCGAGGTGCCGCCGACGGCGGTGACGTACTGGGAGGCGGCCGGGAACTGGGCACCGTAGCCGCTGTCGCCCGCGCTGGCGGTGATGGCGACGCCGGGGTGGTTGAAGTACTGGTTGTCCAGGGAGGTCTCGGCCGGGTTCTCGGCGCCGCCGTAGGAGTTGGAGACGTACCTCGCGCCGAGCGAGACGGCCTTGTTCACGGCCGTACCGAGGTCGGCCAGGCTCGGCGAGGCGGCCTCGACCAGCAGGATGTGGCACTGCGGGCAGACGGCGCTGACCATGTCGAGGTCGAGGGAGATCTCACCGGCCCAACCGGGGTCGGCGGACGGGTAGTTGGTGCCGCCGCTCTGGTCGACCTTGTGGAAGCAGCCGTTCGCCGTGGTGCAGGCGGGCAGGCCGTACTGGGCGCGGTAGGTGGCCAGGTCCGACTCGGCGCTGGGGTCGTCCTGTGCGTCGACGACGGCCACGGTCTGGCCGGAACCGGCGGCGGCCGACGGAAGGTTGTAGGCGCTCTGGAGGTCCGAGGGGCCGTAGCCGGAAGGCGTGGCGTTCGGGCTGACGCTCATGTGCTGGACGATGTCGGTGCGGGCCTCGGCGAAGCAGGCCATCTGGCCGGGCTTGGTGGGCTGGCCGCACAGGTGCCTGACGTGTGGCGTGGCCGCGGCCGGGAGCGCGGAGGCCACGGACGGGGTCGCCGCGAGCAGCCCGCCGGACACCAGCGCCGCCGTGGACAGCGCGGCGGTGGCGGCGGAGCCCGCCCTTGGCCTGCGTCTGCCGTCCGACTCGGTCTTGGGGTGTTCAGTCCTTGCGCGCAAGGAACCGCCCTTCTGTGTGGTGATGACGACGCGGCCCGTGCCTGCTCTGCGCATGACAGCGCAGGGTGGTTACGGAGCTGAGCGGGGGAAGGTGGTGACGGTCAGCGCCGGGTGGCGAGCGCTGAGCGGCGCGCGACGCGAAGGCGGTGGTGTTCGGCTCCGGCCCGCGGGCGGGGTGTTGCGGCCGCTGCTAACGAGCCGCGTACGCAGGCGGGTTGGGCCACCCGTTTCCTCCCGTGCGGGACGATGGAGACATCTCGCGGGCACGGCTGGGACGGCGGTTCCCGCCGTCCGGCCAGTCAGGTGTGAAGCCCCGGCCACCCACCCCCGTGCGATGGGACGGAGGGTAACGCATGTTCATCTGAGGCGGAAGACACACCAGAGGCGCAGCCCACCCCCAAAAGGGGGCGCGGCAAACCGCGCCCCCCGAGCCACACTCCGACGTCCCCTAAAGGGGCGCGGGGAACTGCGCGACCAGCCACAACGAAGCCGCGGACAAGCAACACCAGAACCCCGCACCCCCAAAAGCGAAGCGCCTACCGCTTCACCAGCTTGCCGACGGCGTTGGCCTCCCACACCTGGTTGGCCAGGTAGCTCCAGGAGAGGTTGACGTATCCGTGGTCACCCCAGCCCTTGCCCCAGGAGTTCTCGACCCGGACGCCCTTGCTGTTGTAGCCGACGATGGTGATCTCGTGGCCGCCCGCGTACTGCTCCCCCGCGGCCGGGGAGTAGGTGTAGGAGGCGGCCTGCCGCGGCGTGAGGTAGAAGAAGCTGTCGTAGACCGGAATCGCGATGGTGACCGGTTCGCCCTGCCCGAGGGCCGATTCCACGTCGTTCTTGATCTGGTTGCCGGTGTGCAGCGGGGTGTAGCCGGACAGCTTCCAGTTCGCCGCGTTGGCCGTCTCGCTCGCGGTCGGTTGGGTGGTGTAGTCGAAGTCGCCCTGCTGGTAGTCGGACCTGGCGTCGACGCCTTGCGTGGTGGCGATCTGGAAGTGCTGCTCCGGCGAGGTGCCCACGTTCTGCCCCCGCACGATCTGCGAGTAGGTGTACATGGGCGCCTGGGGCCCGCCGGATATTCCCTGCTCGTGCTCCAGGATGCTGTAGGCCGAGTAGTCGATGGACCACGCGACGCAGGAGCCGACCTGGCCCTGGTCGCCTGGAGTGGCCGCGTACTTGGTCAGGTCGACGCTGGCCGGAAGGGTCTGGTGCTTCTTCTTCCGCTTGGTGGCGTCGGCGGTCGGCCGCGGAGCGGTGGCCTCCAGTCTCGGTTCGACGGACTGGCGCAGCATGGACTGGCGCCAGGCCGACCTGGACGGCACGGCGCCGAGGCCGAACGGGTGCCGCTTGGCGCTCACGGCCTGCGGGGCCCGGCCCGGCGTCTGGTCGTGGCCGGGCGCGACGGTGCTCGCCGAGGAGACCCCGACGGTCACGGCCGCGATCGTCCCGGCGCAGCCGAGTGCGATGGCGGCGCGTGTCCTGCCGTTGACGGACTTCCACTTGTGGGCGGCACGGGACATCGGTCTTCTCCTTCAGGGATGGGAACAGCCCGCGGCCCGCCGTTGGGCGACGGCGGTCACTTCGCGTGCGGTCCCGGAACGTGGGGGGAAATCGCCAGCGGCGCCGAGGAATTCAGGGCTGCCGGGGCTCTGCTGAACTGGACGCTTTCGAAGGCATGTCCAATGGGCAGAGGAAGTTAGCCGTAGTCGGGCGTCCTGATCAAGCCCCAAGTGGCCTTCGTCACAAAAGGCGTTGGCGAAAGGCGGACCAAGTCCGAAACTCCCCGCAAACAGCTGCGGTACGCCACCGATGCGGCGGAAACAGGTGACCCGTCGACGGCACCCGGGCAAGTCGCCGAAAAACTTTCCAGGTTTCTGTTATCCGGCCCGCCCTGGCAGGGTCTCCCAGGTATCGAAGGCATGCGGAAACGTTGCGGCAGGGAGCGAGGACGGACATGACACCAGAGCGTGAGGCCGCGGTCATCGCGACCGCGCAGGCAGGAGACGAGCGGGCGAAGGACGAGTTGGTCGCCGAGTACCTACCGCTGGTCTACAACATCGTCGGACGCGCGCTGCACGGTCACGCGGACGTCGACGACGTCGTGCAGGAGACCATGCTGCGCGCCCTGGACGGGATGGCCAGCCTGCGCAAACCGCAGCGGTTCCGCGCCTGGCTGGTGGCCGTGACGATGAACGAGATACGTCGGCACTGGCACAGCAGACAGACGGCGGTCGGCGACACCCGGGTCGACGAGATGCCCGAACTGGCCGATCCGGGTGCCGACTTCGTCGATCTGACCATCATCCGCCTGGGGCTTTCCGGTCAGCGCCGGGAGGTCGCCGAGGCGACCCGGTGGCTGGACGAGGACGACCGCGCGCTGCTGTCGTTGTGGTGGCTGGAGGCCGCGGGCGAGCTGACCCGCTCGGACCTGGCCGCCGCCTTGAAGCTGCCGTCGGGGTTCGTCGCGGTCCGGGTGCAGCGGATGAAGGCACAGCTGGAGACGGCCCGGTTGGTGGTGCGCGCGCTGTCGGCGACGTCGCGCTGCCCGCGGCTGGAGCCCGTTGTGGCGCGGTGGGACGGTGTTCCCTCCGCGCTGTGGCGCAAGCGCATATCCCGGCACGTGCGTGACTGCCGGACCTGCTCGGGCCGACGCAGCGGCCTGATACCGGCGCAGAGCCTCCTCGCGGGCATCGCCCTGGTCCCGCCGGCCGCTGCGGCCTGGTCCGCGGCCCAGGCGGGGCACGGCGCTCTGCCGTTCAGCCCGACGGTCCAGTTGAGCGGTTCGACCGCCGGGCTTGCGAAAGCGGCCCGGCACGCGGCACACCGGCCGAACGGCCGGGGCGGCAGGCGGCTCGGCGGGCACCGCCGCCCACGGGTCAGACTCCGCGGCGCGCACATGCTCGCCGGAGGCGCCGCGGTGACGGCCGCGGCCACGGCGACGGTGATATCCGTGGCCCTCGGCGCGCCGGACGACACCCAGGCCAGCCCCACCGCCGCCGCCCAGCCGGTGCTGGTGAAGTCGGCGCCGCTGACCAGCCCGCCGTCACCGGCCCCTTCACACCCGGCCACCCACTCGCCCGCGCCCCACCCGAGCCGCACGCCGAGCGCTCCGCCGCGCCGGGTGGAGCCGTCCCCGACGGCCACGCCGACGCCCACCCCCTCGACCCCACCGGCCCCACCGGCCCCGCGGCCCACCGCCGAGTCCGACGCGGTCCAGCAGGTGCTCGCCCTGATCAACCAGGCACGAGCCGCCCACGGCCTGCCGCCCTACACCATCACCACCGGCCTCACCCGCAGCGCGACCGCGCACAACACCGCCATGGACAGCGGTTGCGGCCTGTCCCACCAGTGCCCGGGTGAGGCCTCGTTGGGCGACAGGGAGACGGCCGCGGGCGTCCAGTGGGGCGCCGCGGGAGAGAACATCGGGCAGGCGTCCGCCGGAGCTGACGCCCAGCAGATCGCCACGGCCGCCGTCAACCTCACCCAGTCCATGCTGGACGAGCAGCCTCCCAACGACGGCCACCGCCAGAACATCCTCAGCAGCACGTTCACCCACGTCGGCATCGCCGTCTACCGGGACCCGAACGGCACCGTATGGCTCACCCAGGACTTCTCCAACTGAGCGACCAACCCGCGCGGTTGCGTGCGCCCGGGACAGGCCCCGGGCGTCCTCGACGCGTCATCCCCGGGCCCGGGTGAACCGGGTGCCCCACCTGTGGACCTGGTCGAGGAGTTCGGGCGGGGTGAGGACCTGGAAGTCGGCGTCGAGCACGCCCAGTGCCATGGTCGGCCAGTCCAGGGAGTCGGTGGTCATGCGCACCCGGCAGTGTTCGGCGTCCACCTCCTCGACCGTGCTCCACCGGCCGATCCGCTCCCGCACGGCGGCGGCCGGGGCGTCGACCAGGGCCTCCACCCGGTACGGGCGCGGCAGGTTCCCCAGACTGGCGCGGACGAACTCCGCGGCGTCGGCGGCGGGCAGGTCGCGGGGCCGGAACCGGGAGCCGGTGCCGTGCGGGCCGGTGAGCCGGTCGACCCTGAAGTTGCGCCAGTCGTGCCTGACCAGGTCGTACGCGACGAGGTACCAGCGGCGCCCCAGGCAGACCAACCGGTGCGGCTCGACCTGCCGTTGCGTGTGCCGGCCGTCGGCGGCGGTGTAGGAGAAGCGCAGCGCCTCCGCGTCCCGGCAGGCCAGCGCGACCGCGCTGAGCACGCCCGGGTCGACGCCCGTCCCGGCCGGGCCGCCCCAGTCGAGGGGCACGGTCATCGCGCGCAGTGCCTCCACCCGGTGCCGCAGCCGGGCGGGCATCACCTGCGCCACCTTGGCCAGCACCCGGACCGAGGCCTCGGCGATGCCCTCCACCGCGCCCTGCGCGGCGGTCTGCAGGCCCACCGCCAGGGCGACCGCCTCCTCGTCGTCGATCACCAGCGGGGGCAGCGCCGCGCCCGCGGCGAGCTGGTAGCCGCCCTCCACCCCGCGCTGCGCCTCGACCGGGTAGCCCAGCTCGCGCAGCCGGTCGACGTCCCTGCGCAGGGTGCGGACCGAGACCCCCAGCCGCTCGGCCAGTTCGGTGCCCGGCCAGTACCGGTGGGTCTGGAGCAGGGACAGCAGCCGCAGCGTCCGATTGCTGGTGTTCGCCATGCGCACGATTCTCCCGGGAATTCAGGTCAGAAAGTGACCGCTATGGCCCCTAGCGTGGTCGTTGTCCGGAGGAACAGGAACAACGGAAGGCGAAGACCATGGCCGTCAACGGGCTGACCAACCAGGACGAGGCGAAGGCCGCGGTCACCGGCGAGCACGCCGATCTGCTGGCGGTCCTGGCCAAGCACCGGAACTTCCTGCGCTTCACCACCCGCGACCTCACCGACGAGCAGGCCGGACAGCGCACCACCGCGAGCGAGCTGTGCCTGGGCGGCCTGATCAAGCACGTCGCCCGGGCCGAGCGGACCTGGGTGGACTTCATCGTGGAGGGCCCGTCGGCGATGCCCGACTTCACCGCCATGACCGAGGACGACTGGGCCCGGCGGGCCGCCGAGTTCCAGATGCAGCCCGGTGAGACGCTGGCCGGTGTGCTGGCCGACTACGCCGAAGTCGCCCGCAGGACCGACGAGTTGGTCGCCTCCCTGCCCGACCTCGACGCCTCCCACCCGCTGCCGAAGGCCCCGTGGTTCGAGCCGGACACGCGGTGGTCGGCCCGCCGGGTGCTGATGCACATCATCGCCGAGACCGCCCAGCACGCGGGCCACGCCGACATCATCCGCGAATCCCTCGACGGCGCCAAGACCATGGGCTGACACCCCCGGCTCCTGCCTCCCGCCCCCCGTCCGCCAGGCCGGGAGGCGGCAGCCGTGCGTCAACTCCGCTGGCGGGCGCCCGCGTCGCGGTGCCGTTCGCCGCTGGCCCGCCGTCCGGGTGCCCGCGCCCCGGGCGGCTTCGCGTGGTGCGCGGGGCCGCGCACTCGCCGCCCCTTCTGCGTTCGCAGTACGCCCCACCGGCCCCGTACCGCGTCCGCGGCATCCCAGGTGTCTGCGCCCGCGCGACGACAACGGCCAGCCGAGACGGCACCGTTGAGCAGTGCCAAGGGCTGAAGCCAGCACCGCCTGTCGAGGGGCATCCATGGACTCTGCAACCCCGCGTGACCGCCTTCGCGGCACCGTGGCCGACATCGCGCCGGTCTTCGGACTCACGCTGACCCTCGCCCTCACCCAGCGGCTCGTCATCGGCCTGGCCGTCGCCGCCGTGGTGGGCCTCGGCAACTGCGTCCTGCGGCTGGTGCGCGGGGAGCCCGTACGGCGACCGCTCGCCGTCCTCGGCCTGATCTGCGTCGGCGGTGCGATGGCCGCCCGTACCGGCCAGGCGGCGGACGTCTTCCTGCCCAGCCTGCTGGTGCACTGTCTGACGGCCGTGGTGACGCCGGTGCTGCTGGTGCTCGGCTGGCCGCCGATGGGACTGGTGGTCGGCATGATCACCGGCGAGCGCACCGCCTGGCGCCGCTGCGCGGTGCGCCGTCGCGCGTTCACCAGGGGCAACCTGGTCATTCTCGCCGGGCACCTGGTGATGCTGGCGATCCAGCTCCCGCTGTTCCTCCGCGGCCACGCGGTGGCCCTCGGTTCGGTCGACGTCCTCGGACCGGTCGTGCTCGCGCTCGGGGCGCTGGCGGGCTGGCGCGTCTACCTGCGCGGCGTCGGCACCCACCGCTGCGAGAACACCCCCGCCGCGACGGACGCCAAGTCCCCCCGTGAACTCGAAAGGACCGCACCATGACCGACACCGAGTCCATCACCGCCACCCAACCCGTGGCGCGCGGCTGCCCGTTCGACCCGCCGCCGGAGTACCGCACGTTCCGTGAGCGAGCCCCGATCGCGCGGGTGACCCTGCCGGACGGCGCCACCGGCTGGCTGGTCACCCGGTACGCGGACGTACGCGCGGTGCTCGCCGATCCCCGGTTCAGCGCACGCCGCCGTCCGCTGCGGGCCGGCGCCCCCACCGACGGCGCCGCGCCGCCGCCCCCGCCGGGGATGTTCATCCTGATGGACCCGCCGGAGCACACCCGCTTCCGGCGCCTGCTCACCGGCCAGTTCACCGTGCGCCGGATGCGGCGGCTGGCGCCCGCAGTGGAGCGGATCGTCGCCGAGCACCTGGACGCGATGGCCGACGCCGACGGCCCGGTCGACCTCGTCCAGTCCTTCGCGCTGCCGATCCCGTCGCTGGTCATCTGCGAACTGCTGGGCGTGCCGTACGACGACCGTGAGGAGTTCCAGCGCAACTCCGCCACGCTGCTGAGGATCGACGCCAGCCAAGAGGAGGTCCAGCGGGCGCAGTTGGCGATGAACCAGTACTTCCACCGGCTGGCGCTCGCCAAGCGGGCCGAGCCCGGCGACGACATCCTCAGCGGCCTGGTCCACTCCGGCGAGCTGACCGACGAGGAGATCGCCGGAGTGGGCGGTCTGCTGCTGATCGCCGGTCACGAGACCACCGCCAACATGATCGCGCTGGGCGCCATGTGCCTGCTGCGCAAGCCCGGCCAGCTGGCCGCCCTGCGCGCCGAACCGTCGCTGATGGACGGCGCCGTCGAGGAACTGCTGCGCTACCTCAGCGTCATCCAGTACGGCGTGCGCCGCACGGCGCTGGAGGACGTCGAGCTGGGCGGCCACCACATCGAGGCGGGCAGTCTGGTCGTCTGCCAGGTGGCGTCGGGCAACCGCGACCAGGCCCGGTTCCCCGACCGGCCCGATGAGTTGGACGTGACCAGGCCCGGCGGCCCGCACCTGGCCTTCGGCCACGGCATCCACCAGTGCCTGGGCCAGCAGCTGGCCCGGGTGGAGATGAAGGCCGCCCTGTCCGCCCTGTTCGAGCGGTTCCCGACACTGCGGCTCGCGGTGCCGGTGGAGGAGGTGCCGATGCGCGAGGACATGATCGTCTACGGCGTCCACGAACTGCCCGTCACCTGGTAGCCATCCACGACGTCGAGCACGGAGAAACCCATGAGGATCACCATTGACGAGGACAGGTGCTGCGGCGCCGGGCAGTGCGTGCTGGCCGCCGACGAGGTCTTCGACCAGCGCGACGAGGACGGCGTCGTCGTCCTGCTCGACCCCGCCCCGCCGCAGGGCCTGCTGACCCGGGTCGAGGAAGCCGCCGCCCGCTGCCCGGCGCTCGCGATCACGGTGCGGAAGTAGTGCCCGCCCTCGACCGCGTCGTCGTGGTGGGCGCGTCGGCCGCGGGCCTGACCGCGGCCGACACCCTCCGCCGCGAGGGCTTCACCGGCACGCTGACCGTGGTCGGCGACGAGCCGTGGCCGCCGTACGACCGGCCGCCGCTGTCCAAGCAGGTGCTGGCGGGCGCCTGGGAACCGCACCGGGCCACGTTGCGCCAGCAGCCCGACCTCGAACGCCTGCGGCCGCGGCTGGAGTCGGGCCGCCGGGCGACCGCAGTGGACCCGGTGGCCCGCACCGTCGCCCTGGACACCGGGGAGAGGCTCCCTTACGACGCCCTGCTCATCGCCACCGGACTGCGCCCCCGCCGCCTGCCGTTCGGCCGCGAGCTGGCCGGAGCGCACGTGCTGCGCACCCTGGACGACGCCCTCACGCTGCGCGCCCAACTGCTGGCCCGGCCGCGGGTGGTGGTGGTCGGTGCCGGGTTCCTCGGCAGCGAGATCGCCGCCACCGCGCGCGGCCTGGGCCTGGACGTCACACTGGTCGACCTCGAACCCACCCCGCTGGCCAGGCAAGTGGGCCGCCAGGTGGGCGAGTTGGTGGCCGGACTGCACAGTGACCACGGCGTCCGGCTGTGCATGGGCCGCCGCGTCGCCCGCTTCGAGGAGGAGCGGGGGCGGGTGACGGCGGTACTGCTGGACGACGGGACCCGGCTGCCCGCCGACGCGGTCGTCGTCGCGATCGGCTCCACACCGGCCGTCGACTGGCTGGAGGGATCCGGAATCCCGCTCGGCGACGGCGTGTTGTGCGACCACACCTGCCAGGCGGCACCCGGGGTCTACGCGGCCGGGGACGTCGCCAACTGGCCGCATCCCGCGGTCGGTGGCCGCGTCCGCCTGGAACAGCGCACCAACGCCACCCAGCAGGCCGTCGCCGCCGCCAGGAACCTGCTCGCGGGTCCCGCGCACGCCTCGCCGTACGCGCCGGTGCCGTTCGGGTGGACCGACCAGTACGACGCGAGGATCCAGATCCACGGGTGGTGCCCCGCCGACGCCCACGTCGAGGTGGTCGACGGCGACCCGCTCGCGCGCCGGTTCGTCGCGCTCTACCACGCGGGCGGCCGGGTGGTCGGCGTCCTCGGCTGGAACAGCCCCCGGGCGCTGCGCGAGTACCGCGCCCGCGTCGCCGGGCAGGCGGCCTGAGCGGCGTTGGGGATGTCGGCGAGCGGCCCGGCTGGGCCGGGGTGCGTACGGTGAAGGAGTGCGGTTGACCGACCTGCCCGAGCGGCTGTGGGCCTGGCCCTGGATGGCGGACCCGGCGGTCGCGGTGCTCTGCTTCGCCGTGTCCAGCCCGGTCGCGGTGGCCACCGCCTACTTCCACCGCACGCCGACCGCCTGGTACCTCGGCGGCCTGGCGCTGGCCTGCCTGCCGCTGCTCGTCCGGCGGCGCCAGCCCCTGCCGGTACTGGCGGCGGCGCTGGCGGTCAACGTCGGCCAGGTCGCGCTGCTCTCCTTCCCCGGCCCGTCGCCCGCGCCCGTCGGCGTCGCGCTGCACACGGTGGCGCAGCGCACCGACCGCCGTACCGCGTGGCGCGTCGGCGGATACACCACGGCGGCGCTGCTCGCCGCGTCCCTGATCCGGCGGCCGGGCCTGGACAACCTGTGGCAGCACCTGGCCATCGTCGCCGGGATGGGCCTCGCGGTGGCCAGTGGCGACGCCGTGCGCAGCCGACGCGAACTGCTCGCCTCCGCGATGGAACGGGCCGAACGCGCCGAGCGAACCAGTCAGGAGGAGGCCCACCGCCGGGTCGCCGAGGAACGCCTGCGCATCGCCCGGGAGTTGCACGACGTCGTCGCCCACCACATCACGCTGGTCAACGCCCAGGCGGGCGTGGCGCACCACCTGATGCGCACCGACCCGGACCACGCCTACCAGGCGCTCGAACGCATCCGGGACACCAGCCGCGCCGCCCTGGACGAGCTGCGCGCCACCGTGGGGCTGCTCCGGCACGGCGAGACCCCGGACGCCCCCCGGGAACCCGCACCCGGCCTCGCCCACCTCGACGGCCTGCTGGCCTCCTTCCGCCACACCGGCCTGGAGGTCGCCCTGGAACGGACCGGTGAGCCGGTCGAGTTGGCGTCGATCAGCGACCTGGCGGCCTACCGGATCGTCCAGGAGGCGCTCACCAACGCCCGCAAGCACGCCGGTCCCGTCTCGGCGCGGGTGCGGCTGGAGTACCGTCCGCACGTGCTGCGGGTAACGGTCGAGGACGACGGTCCGGTCCGCACCGGTGCGCCTGCCGGGCCCGGCACCGGCCACGGAATGATCGGCATGCGCGAGCGCGCCAAGGCCGCGGGCGGCACCCTCACCGCCGGGCCGCGCCCCCGCGGGGGCTTCCGCGTCACCGCCGAACTGCCGCTGAACACCGGCCGAAAGGGCTGACCATGACCATCCGCGTGCTGCTCGCCGACGACCAGGCGCTGCTGCGCGGCACCTTCCGGATGCTGATCGACTCCACCCCCGGCATGGCGGTCGTCGCCGAGGCCGCCACAGGGCGGGAGGCGGTGCGACTCGCCCGCGCCCAGGGCGTCGACCTCGTGCTGATGGACATCCGGATGCCCGACGTCGACGGCCTCACCGCGACCAGGATGATCACCGAGGACGAGGACCTGGCGGGCGTGAAGGTCCTGGTGCTGACCACCTTCGAGAACGACGAGTACGTGGCGGAGGCGCTGCGCGCCGGTGCCAGCGGTTTCCTCGGCAAGGGCATCAACCCCGACGAACTCCTCGACGCCATCCGCGTGGTCGCCGCGGGCGACGCCCTGCTGTCCCCCGCCGCCACCAAGTCCCTGATCGCCCGCTTCCTGGCCCAGCCCGCGGCCCCCGCCCCGGAGCGAAGCGAGCGGCTGTCCGCCCTCACACCCCGGGAACGCGAGGTCGTCGCCGTGGTGGCGACGGGCCTGTCCAACGACGAGATCGCCGAACGCCTGCACGTCACACCGCTCACCGCCAAGACGCACGTCAACCGCGCGATGGCGAAACTCGACGCCCGCGACCGCGCCCAACTCGTCGTCATCGCCTACCAGTCGGGACTCGTGCGGGCCGACGGGCCATGACACGAAGCCGAGCGTGGCCTCGTCTCGCGGACCGGCCTCAACCGGCCACGATCCGCGTGACCTCGTCCGCGACGACCCGCGCCGCCGGAGAGACCCAACGCCGCCGGTGCCGGGCCAACTGCACCGGCACCGGCGGGAGTTGCGGCCCTGCGACCACGGCCAGCACCCCGTCACGCAGTTGCCGGTCGACCGTCACCCGCGGCAGCAGCGTGAGCCCCAGGCCCGCGGACACGCACGAGCGGGCGGCCTCGATACTGCCGAAGCGGGTCAGCCGGGGCCTCGCTCCGGGCTGGGCCAGCAGGACGCGCACCAGGTGGTCGCTGTACGAGCAGCCCTCCTCGTGCACGAAGAAGCTCTCCCCGGCCAGTTCGGCCCAACCGGCCTCGCGTCCGGCGAGCGGATGGTCCGGGGACGCCACGTACACCAGCGGCTCGCGGGCGATGGGCCGGGCCGCCAGGTCGGCGAACGCCACCTCGGGCTCCAGGAGCAGCACCATGTCGAACCGCCCCTCCCGCAGCCCCGCCACGGCCGCGGCGCTGCCCACGGCACGCAGATGGACGTCGATTCCGGGGTGGCTGCGCCGCAGCGAGGCGATCACCGCGGGCAGCCGTGCCGCGCACAGCGACTCGCCCGCGCCGATGCTGACCTGTCCCCGCACCGTTCCGTCGCCGTTCCCGGCCGCCGCCGCGGCGCGCAGTGCGGCCTCGGCGTCCAGCACCGCCTCGGCCTCTTCGAGCAGCCGCCGTCCGGTGCTGGTCAACAGCGCCCCCGTGGGCAGCCGGTCGAACAGCCGGGTGCCCAACTCCCGCTCCAGCGCCCGCACCTGGACGGTGACGGTGGACTGGGCGAGGTGCAGTTCGGCGGCGGCGGCCGTGAAGCTGCCGGTCTTCGCCAGGGCCGCGAACGTTCGCAGGAGTCTGGTGTCCACCCGCCCCATGCTATCGAGATGTTCGATCGGCCCATGCGAGAAGAATCGTTGGACGCGATACCCCTCGCACTGCGACGGTTGCTGCCATGACCGCACTGAACGCCTGCGAAGTCCTGCGTTACTCCGCCTTCACCACCGACCCCCGCGGCGGCAACCCGGCCGGTGTCGTCCTGGACGCCCGAGCGCTCGGGGACGACGAGATGCTGGCCGTCGCCGCCCGGATCGGCTACTCGGAGACCGCGTTCGTCACCGCACGGGACGACGCGGCGCGCCGCTACCAGCTGCGCTACTTCAGCCCCCGGGCGGAAGTGGCCTTCTGCGGGCACGCCACCGTGGCGACGGCCGTCGCCCTCGCCGACCGCATTGGCCCCGGCGAACTGGTCTTCGACACCCGGGCGGGTGCCGTCCCGGTGGCGACCGGCACCGGCGGCGCCACCCTCACCAGCGTCCCCGCCCACTCGCACCCGGCGGACGGCGCGCGGGTCGAGCAGACGCTGGAGGCGCTGCGCTGGAGCGAGCAGGACCTCGACCCGGCCCTGCCACCACACGTCGCCTTCGCGGGCAACGACCACCTCGTCCTCGCCGCCCGTACCCGGGAGCGGCTCGCCGCCCTGGACTACGACTTCGCGGCGCTGGACGCGGTCATGCGGCGGTACGGCTGGACCACCGTCCACCTGGTGTGGCGCGAGGGCGCCGTCGGCTTCCACGCCCGTGACCCGTTCCCGGTCGGGGGTGTCGTGGAGGACCCGGCCACCGGCGCCGCGGCCGCCGCCTTCGGCGGCTACCTGCGCTCCCTGGGGCTGGTCAGCGCGCCGACCCGGTTCCGTATCCGCCAGGGCGAGGACATGGGCCGCCCCAGCGACCTGCTGGTGGAGGTGGCCCCCGACGACCCCCGCGTCCGCGTCACCGGCCAGGCCGTGCGGATCCCGGCGGAGTGAGACCACGGTGCGGACGCCGTCGCCGCGTGCCGGTTCACGTGACGTCGGCCCAGCCCACCGGCACGTCCTGTTCGGCCCAGATGGTCTTGCCGGTGGGTGTGTAGCGGGTGCCCCAGTGCCGCGCCATCTGGGCGATGATGAACAGGCCCCGGCCGCCCTCGTCGTCGGTGGCGGCATGGCGCAGGTGCGGGGAGGTGTGGCCGGTGTCGGAGACCTCGCAGATCAGGGTCCGGTCGCGGATCAGCCGGACGTGGATCGGGCCGCCCGCGTACCGGACGGCGTTGGTGACCAGCTCGCTGACGATGAGTTCGGTGGTGAACGCCAACTCCTCCAGGCCCCATTCGGCGAGCCGGGCGGCGACCGCGGAGCGGGCACGGCCGACCATCTCGGGTTCGGCGGGCAGCTCCCACACCGCCACCTGGTGCTCGCCGAGCATGCGGGTGCGGGCCAACAGCAGTGCCGCGTCGTCGTCGACCGGCCCGCGCAGCAGGGCCGCGACGGCACGGTCGCACAGCTCCTCCAGTGGGCGCCGGTGCTCGTTGAGCGTTTCGGCCAGCTGGGCGACCCCGGTGTCGGCGCGGCCGACGGCCTGCACCAGCCCGTCGGTGAACAGAGCGATGAGACTGCCCGGCGGAAGCTCAAGTTCCGTGCTCTGGTACGGCAGGCCGCCGACACCCAGCGGCGGCCCGGGCGGCAGCTCGGGGTAGCTGGCGGCGCCGCCGCTCGGCGTGATCACGACGGGCACCGTGTGCCCGGCCCGGGCCAGGCTGCACCGCCCGGACACCGGGTCGTACACCGCGTACAGGCAGGTCACCCCCAGCGCCTCGGTGTCGCCGTGCCGGGTGCCGCCGACGCCGTCCTCGGAGTCCCTCAGCGCCACCAGGTCGTCCAGCCGCGCCAGCAACTCGTCGGGAGCGAGGTCCAGCCGGGCCAGCACCCGTACGCCGGTGCGCAGTCGGCCCATGGTGGCCGCGGCGCGCAGGCCGTGCCCGAGGACGTCGCCGACGACCAGGCCGACCCGCGTACCGGACAGCGGGATGACGTCGAACCAGTCGCCGCCCACCCCGGACCCGCTGTCGGCGGGCACGTACCGGCTGGCCAGCTCCACCGCCGTGTACGGCGGCAGCCGCTGCGGCAGCAGGCTGCGCTGGAGCCTGAGCGCCGCGGTGTGCTCCCGGGTGATGACCAGCATCAGCACGACACCGAGCAGCAGCGCCCCCAGGCCCACCACGGTCACCCCGCCGACCTGTCCCACCAGCGGTACGTGGACCGAGGTCACGCCGTACTTCGGTCTCGCGTACACGTCGAAGGCGGCGTAGCAGAACAGGAACAGCATCATCAGCCCGCCGAGCCCCGGCAGCACTCCCTTGAACAGCAGGTCCCTGGCGCTGCGGGTGAGCACCCGGCGGTAGAACCACACGCAGGCGAAGCCGGTGAGGCCGTAGTAGAACGCGATCGCCAGGCCCACCGACCCGATCGAGTCGGCCAGTACGTCCCGGCTGATCGCGGTCAACAGCACCAGGAAGCCGATCGAGGCCAGGCCCATGCCGACCGTCGACCAGGTGGGGGTGAGGAACCTGCGGTGCACCCGGGCGAAGCGGGTCGGCACCGCCTTGTGCGCGGCCATGGAGAAGACGGTCCTGGCCATCGGCAGGATCGTGGTCTGGGTGGACGACACCGCCGACGTCAGCACCATCAGCACCAGCAGCCGGGACAGCAGCAGGCCCGTGCCGTGGCTGCCGAAGACCGCGTCGCCCAGGCCGGAGAGCACGTCCCCCGAGTTGGCCGCGTTGCCCAGGCCGATCCCGGTGCCGCCGATCCCGGCGAAGGCCTGTGCGGAGGTGGCGACCAGGCCGTAGGTGACCAGCAGCAGCACGGTGGAGATGACCGCGGCGCGTCCGGGGATGTGCGCGCTGTCGGTGGTCTCCTCGTTGACCGAGACGGCGGTGTCCCAGCCCCAGTAGATGAAGACAGCGGCCAGCACGCCCTCGGTGAGCGCCCTGGCGGAGGGCACCTGGAAGGGGTCGAACCAGGAGGCGGACACCCGCACCGCGGTCGGCGGGTTGTCGAAGTAGACCCTGGCCAGGGCGGTCACCGCGAGCAGTACCAGCACCGCGACCTCGACGCACAGCAGCCAGCGCTGCACGGTGACCGACACTTCGATGCCCACGTAGCAGATCGCGGTCATCACGATGATCCAGCCGACTCCCGCGACGGTCGTCCACAGCCGGTTGCCCGCGAGCGCGTCGTAGCCCAGCAGCCGGAAGCCGTAGATCCCGGCGATCTCGGCGAGGTTCGCCATCACGATGATGTCGGCGACGATGATGCCCCAGCCGCCCATCCAGCCGACCCGCGGGCCGAAGGCCCGAGTCGCCCAGGTGAAGGTGGTGCCGCAGTCGGCGTTGGCCGCGTTCAGCTCCCGGTACGCGTATGCGATCAGCAGCATCGGTATGAACGCCAGCATCGTGATGACGGGTGCCTGCAGGCCGACACCCGCCACGATGAGGCCGAGTGTGGCGGCGAGGCTGTAGGCCGGGGCGGTGGACGCCAGGCCGACCACGACCGAGGAGAACAACCCCAGGGCGTCGCTCTTCAGCCCCTTGCGGCCCGCGCCCGCGTCTGGCGCGAGCCGGGCGGCGGAGGCGCCACCACCGAAGAGCTTCACACCTGATTCCAACTCCGCCCCTCCCGGCCCGCAACGCCGGGCCGGGGTGACGGGCCGGTACGGATGGGCCGTCCGGGGGCCGCGCCCACCGCGTTCCGCCGCGCACGAACGGCCCGCGCCCACCGCGTTCCGCCGCGCACGAACGGCCCGCGCCCACCGCGTTCCGCCGCGCGCCACCCGCCGCGCGATCCGCAGCCCACCGCTCCGGTACCCCCGGCCCCCGGCCCACCCCGGCGATCACGCTGGCCCCCGCCCGCCCGCCGTCCCCAGCAGCCACACCGGTGGGCGGCCTGACGGGCCGTCAGCCACCCCAACGCCCTTACGCACCCCGGCAGTTCACGCGCGCCCGCGCCGCGCTCCCGAACCCCGCCTGATCTGCGCCTTAACGGATCCCAAAGTCGCACTCCAGGCCGCCGAAACCGCCTAGGTTCGTTGCCGCCCGGAAACCATCCATCCCAAGAAACCAGAGGTAACGGCACATGAGCGCGCACCACCGCACCGCCACGGGAAACAGCGGCCACCGCCGCCCGCGCAGGCCGCGGCTGCGGGTGGCACTGGCGGGAGGCGCCGCGATCGCCGTTCTCGGCGGCGGCACCGCCTTCGCCTGCCTGGGCCGCCCCGGCCAGCCGCCCACGTCCACGGCCGCCGCGCACCAGGGCTCCCCCGGAGCGTGGAGCCCGCAACCGGCATCCGACACCACCTGGCCGCCCACCCCGACCCCAGCCGCCTCCCACCCCCCGGCCCGCCACGTACCCGTCGCCCATCCCACCCCGCACCCCACGCACCACCCGCGCCCGACCGCCTCCCCCACCACCACGGGTGACGACGGTCCGGTCCAGCAGGTGCTCGCGCTGATCAACAAGGCACGCGCCGCCCAGGGGCTGCGCCCGTACACCCTGCTGAACGGGCTGACCCGGGCGGCGGCCGCGCACAACCAGGTGATGGCGGGCGGCTGCGGCCTGTCCCACCAGTGCCCGGGCGAGCCGCCGTTCTACGAGCGCGACCAGGCGCAGGGCGTACCGGCCTCGGCGGGCGGCGAGAACATAGGCGAGGGCGGCCCGTTGAGCGCCACGACGCAGGCGGTGACGTCGATGGCCGTCCAACTGACGCAGGGCATGCTCGACGAGAAGGCCCCGAACGACGGCCACCGCCAGAACATCCTCAGCTCCACCTACACCCGCATAGGCATCGCCACCTACCGCGACCCGGCGGGCACCGTGTGGCTGACCCAGGACTTCTCCCAGTAACCGCCGCGGCGGGCAAAGGGGTTGATCCGGAAGGCGAAGAGGAGGCGCGGACCGCCGAAGGCGGCTGGCACCCCGTCACTTCGGGGCGTCGGCCTCCTCCTGCGGCCACACCACGTCGTCGGCCATCTGCCGCAGCGCCGCCACGTGCCCGACGAACGCCCTGCGCCCGCGCCAGGTCAGCGACAGCCAGGTCTGCGGCATGCTGCCCGCCATGCTCTTGCGCACCGCGACGAGGCCTTCCTTCTTCAGGCCCGACACATGCTTCGACAGCAGCGAATCGGACAACTCCAGACGGTCACGGACCACCCGGAACTGAGCCGAGGCACACCCCGACAGCAGCGCCACGATCTTCAACCGGGTGGGCTGGAGGAACGCCTCCACCAACTCCGGCCGCTCCCCGGTCACTTGCGCCGCGTCCGTTCCCGCAGCCCCTGCGGGAACCAGCCGAGGACACCGGCCGCCACGGCGGCCCAGCCGAGGCCGAACGTGAGGGTCACTCCGCGGGGCCCAACCGGCGTTCTTGGCTGATGCTTTGCCCCCCGCCCGCAACCGTTCACGCCGCTCCCGTGTCTGAGACGGCGGTGACATCTGACCTGACATGAACGGAGCAGAGCGTGAGGCGGAGAAAGCGCAGCGCTGGGGTCGCACTGCTGGCCGGGGTGGTACTGGCCGGTACGGGTGCGTTCGGCGGCAACGCGATGGCGGCGACGCCGAACGCCAAGGCGGCGGCGAAGACGCCGGTGAAGGCGAGCGCGCCGCGGGCCGCCGGGTCCAAGGCGGGTGCGCGGGCGGCGATGCTGCTGGACTCGATCACGCCGACCAGCGGTAGCACGGTGGGCGTGGCCATGCCGATATCGGTGGTGTTCTCCAACCCGGTGGCGCCCTCGGCCCGGGCCAACATCGAGCGGCACCTGAAGGTGACCACCTCCACGCCGGTCACCGGCGCCTGGCACTGGTTCGGCGACCGGCGGGTCGACTTCCGCCCGCAGAAGTACTGGCCGTCCGGCACCAAGGTCAGCCTCAACGCCGACCTGACCGGCGTCGGCGACGGCTACGGCCGCTACGGCACCCACGCCTACCAGCACACCTTCACCATCGGCGCCGACGTGGAGACCACCATCTCCGTGCCGGGCCACACCATGAAGGTCTACCGCGGCGGCAAGCTGGTACGCACCATGCCGATCGACGCGGGCAGCCCGCAGTTCCCGTCCTGGGACGGCACCATGGCGGTCATCGACAAGCAGGCCAAGGTGCGGATGACCTCCTGCAGCGTCGGCATCACCTGCGACCCGCACAACCCCAACTACTACGACATCACGCTGCCTTGGGACGTCCACCTGACCTTCTCGGGCACGTACGTCCACTACTCGACCGCGGACCCGCACCCGGGCCACGCCAACGGCTCGCACGGCTGCGTCCACCTGTCACTCGCTGACTCGCAGTGGTTCTACAACTACGCCAAGCAGGGCGACCCGGTCACCATCACCGGTTCGCCGCGCGGCAAGGCCGCCGGGGACAACGGCTACGCGGACTACGACCTGAGCTGGTCGCAGTGGCTGGCGGGCAGCGCCACCGGCGCCATCACCGTCTGACCCCCGTACCGCACCCGCCCAGGCCCAGGTCAGCGACCCGGGCCTGGGCGTTTTCGCGGCGCCGGATCTGTGAATCGTGTCGCTCGTCCGATTTTTGGCCTTTGCTTTGCAACCTCCCTGGAACCCGTTGCTTACAGTCGATGTCTCTGGTGATGTTGAACATCCCCCGAAGTGACGTGAGTGGAGTAAAGGCGTGGTGCGTATCAAGCGCGGCATCGGGATGGCCCTACTGGCTGGTGCGGTACTGACGAGCGCCACCGCGTGCGGTGGGCACGCGGTGGCCTCGACGAACGACGCGAAGGCGTCCGCACAGCCCAGTGCGACGGCCAGGCCGAGTGCGCATCCGTCGCCGACCCGGCCCGCCGGGCCGCCGATGCTGCTGGACACCATCGCGCCGGAGAACGGCAGCACCGTGGGCGTGGCCATGCCGATATCGGTGCAGTTCTCCAACCCGGTGGCGCACTCCGCACGGGCTGACGTCGAACGGCACCTGAAGGTGACCACCTCCACGCCGGTCACCGGCGCCTGGCACTGGTTCAGCGACACCCGGGTCGACTTCCGCCCGCAGAAGTACTGGCCGTCCGGCACCAAGGTCACCCTCAACGCCGACCTGAACGGCGTCGGCGACGGCAACGGCCGCTACGGCACCCGCGGCTACCAGCACACCTTCACCATCGGCGGCGACTTCGAGGCCAGCGTCTCGGTGACCGGCCACACCATGAAGGTCACCCGCAACGGCTCGGTGGTGCGCACCATGCCGATCGACGCGGGCAGCCCGGACTTCCCGTCCTGGGACGGCACCATGGCCGTGATGGACAAGCAAGCCAAGGTGCGGATGACCTCCTGCAGCGTCGGCATAACCTGCGACAAGAAGAACCCCAACTTCTACGACCTGACGCTGCCTTGGGACGTGCAGCTCACCACGTCCGGCACCTACGTCCACTACTCCACCGGCGACCCGTACCCGGGTCACAGCTACGGCTCGCACGGCTGCGTCCATCTGTCGATGGACGACGCCAAGTGGTTCTACAACAACGTCGAGCAGGGCGACCCGGTGACCATCTCCGGCTCGCCGCGCGGCGACGCCGCCGGGGACAACGGCTACGCGGACTTCAACGTCTCGTGGACCCAGTGGCTGGCCGACAGCGCCACCGGTCAGCAGACCACCGGCTCCTAGGCGTCAGGTGGGCGGTGGCCGGGCCCGGCCCGGCTACCGCCCGCACAGCTCCATCGGCCATACTGCCCGCCGTGGAGCACCGCATAGGTCAGAACAGCCCGCCCGTGCACGCCGCCGGAACCGATCCGGCGTTCGTCCCCGGCCTGACCCCGCCGCGCCCTGCCGGGGCGGAGGTGCAGCCGCTGGTACCGGCGGACTTCGCACCGTACGCCCGCCCCGAATCGGCGGCGAAGGCCGAACCGGAACTGGAAGCGGACGCGGAACCGGAACCGGCAGCGGAACCAGAACCGGCTGTCGGCGAGGAGGAGCCGCGGCCGGTGGTCGACGGCCCGGTCTTCGAGGCGTCCGACCGACGCGGCTCGATCACCGTGGACAGCACCGGCGTCACGTTCCGACTGGACGAGGAGACAGCCGAGTTCGACTGGTCGGAGATCGGCGCGGTGGAGATGGACACCCCGCGTTTCGGCCGCCGACTCACCGTCACCGTGTACACCACCGGCCGCCGCAGCTACGACGCCGACATCGAGGCGCCCGACCGGAGCCTGCCCAAGCGGTGGGCGGCGGAACTGGACACCGTGCTGGACTCCTACTTCGAGGAGACCGGGACCGGGCACTGACCGGGGGTCACCGGCCCTCGCGGTCCCCGGCGTCGCGCTCGCGCCGCCGCAGGCCCACGTCGACGGCGCCCACCACCATCCTGGCGGCCACCCCGATCAGCAGGAGGTCGCCCGCGATCTGCACCATCGCCAGCACGCGGGCGGTCTGCGAGTGGGCGGCGACGTCCCCGTAGCCGACCGTGCTGAACGTGGCGACCGTGAAGTACAACGCGTCGGTCCTGGTCATGTGCTGGCTGAAGCTGCCCGGTTGGCTCAGCTCCAGCAGGTAGTAGCAGCTGGCGAACAGCACCAGGAAGAGCGGCAGGGCGGTGGCCAGCGCCTCGAGCGCCCGCAGCCGCGGGTGCCGGGCCCGCACGATCTCGCGCACCTCCCCGGCGATCAGCAGCGCCACCACGGCCAGCCCCAGCACCAGCGCGACCGCCGTGCCCCCGGTGAACGGGCGGTCCATGGGCAGCAGGTAGTACGCGGCGAAGAAGACGGTCGCGATGAGCAGGGAGCGCAGCGCCACCCACACCGCCAGTCGTCTCCGCTCCATCCGGCGATGGTAACCACCGGCGACGACCCGACTTCGGATGGTGACCCGGTAGAGCCCCACAAAAACGGGAAAACTACTCGAAGGGGGCGAACATGGAGGTTCTTATGACTTCACATGCGTACCGGACCGGCGTGGCAGAGCAGGAGGGCCGCGGTCTGGTGATGTTCGCAGGGGTCATGCTGGGTCTGCTGGCACTCTTCAACGGGCTCGACGGCATCGCGGCCATCGCCAACTCGCATGTCTTCCTCGGCAACGCCCACTTCGTCCTCGGCGACCTGGCGGCCTTCGGCTGGCTGATGGTCGGCTTGGCGGTCCTGCAGGCCGTCGCCTGCTTCGGCGTGCTGTCAACGGGGTCCGAGTGGGCGCGCTGGTTCGGCGTCGTGGTGCTGGGCCTGAACGCGTTCGCGCAGATGTTCTTCATCCCGTCCTACCCCGTGTGGTCGGTGCTGATCATCGCGCTGGACGTCACCGCCATCTACGGGCTGAGTGTCTACGGTGGCCGTGCCCAGCAGGCGGGCGCCCCTCGGTAGCCTCCGGCGGCGGGCGGCATGAACCACGCCCCGGAGCACCCCGTGCCGAGCGGCCCGCCGCACCGGCGGGCACGGGCGACGGGCTCGTTCGTGCTGATCGTGCTGGCCGCGGTGCTGGCCCTGCCGTCCGCGCTCGCCGTGTGGCTGAACAGCGTGGTGGACGACACGAACCGCTATGTCGCCACCGTCGCGCCGCTCGCCGGCGACAGCCACGTGCAGGACGCGGTCACCCGCCGGGTGACCAACGTGGTGCTGGCGCAGATCGACGTGAAGTCGCTGGTGCACCAACTCGCCGAGGCCGCCGCCCGGCGCGGCGCTCCGACACCGACCGGCGGCAGGCTGGTCAACCAGCTCAGTGGGCCGATCACCGCCGGGCTGACCGACGTGGTCAGCGGCACCGTGCACAAGGTGGTCAGCAGCAGCGCCTTCGCCACCGTCTGGACGGAGGCCAACCGCGCGGCGCACTCGACCCTCGACAAGGCGCTGACCGGCAAGGGCGGCGGCGCGGTGGCGCTCAACGGCGACCGGGTCACCGTCGACCTGGGGCCGGTCGTGGCGAAGGTGAAGAACGAACTGGTGGCGGGGGGCTTCGCACCGGCGGCGAGGATCCCGGCCGTGCACACCGACTTCACGGTCTTCTCCAGCCACAACCTGGGCAAGGTCAGGCTCTGGTTCCGCCTGCTGCAACTCGCCGGGACCTGGCTTCCGGTGGTCACCGTGCTCGTCGCCGCCACGGGGGTACTGCTGGCCAACGACCGCCGCCGGGCGCTGATCGGCGCCGGGCTGGCGGTGGCCGCGGCCATGCTGGTGCTGGGCCTGACGCTCACCGCCTTCCGGTACGTCTACCTGGACCGGCTGCCCCCGGACGTCTCGCAGCCCGCCGCGGCGGCGGTGTACGACACCCTCATCCGGTTCCTGCGGGTGAGCGTGCGGGCCATCGGCGCGCTGGCCCTGGTCACGGCCATCGGCGCGTTCCTGATCGGGCCGTCCCGGGCCGCCGTCACGGTCCGTTCCGCCGGACGCTCCAGCATCGGCGCGCTGCGCGAGGTGGCCGGGGTGCGGCCGGGAGCCGCCGGACGGTTCGTCCACCGCCGCAAGCGCTGGCTGGGGGCGCTGATCCTCGCGGTGGCGGCGGTCGTCCTGTTCCTGTGGAGCTATCCGACCACGCCGGTGGTGCTGTGGATCACGGCGGCCGTGCTCGCCGGGTTCGCCATACGGGAGTTCCTCGACACCGGCGAGGACCACTGACCGCCCGCAAGAGAGGGTCGGGCGAAGTGCGCGGCGGTTCGTCGGCGCCCTGAAGGGGCGGGCGACCCGGGGAGGTGCCCGGCATCCCCGAGGCCGCTCGGCGGCACACCCCCCTTGCCGGAGGCCTCCTCAGCGGCGCTCCAGCCGCAGTGCCAGTGCCGGGCAGCGGGCCACCGCCCGGCGGGCGCGCGGCAGCAGGTACTCCGGCAGCGGGGCGTCGTCGAAGACCGGATAGCCGTCGCGGTCCAGCCGCATCGCCTCCGGCAGGAGGTCCGCGCACAGCCCGTGCCCCACGCACAACGTCCAGTCCACGGCCAGCCGTTCGCCGACGCTCGGCCCGTCGTCGGTCGGCAGCGGCAGCAGCCCGGCGACCGGTCGCCCGCAGCCGCCGCCCAGCACGTGGGCGGCGAGGTCATCGGTGAACGTGTTCACCGCCGACAGCACGAACCGGGCCGAACCGTCCGGGTGTTTGCACGCGCCCCGGCCGCGTACCGACCCCGCGTACTGCCGCAGCGCCTCCAGGGCGGGCTGCCCGCCACCGGCCAGCACGTCGGCCAGCGCACCGGCGAGCGCGGGCAGCCCCAGGCGGCACGGCCCGCACTGGCCCGCCGTCTCGGCCGCCAGCCACCGGGCGACCAGCAGCGTCTCGCCCAGCGGGCACACGTCGTGGGACAGCGGCAGCACCGCTCCCGCGCCGAGCGTGGCGCGGTGCGCGGACATGCTGGTGCGCGAGATCGAGGCCATCGAGGCGGAGTTCGGATCCAGCCAGGCGCCGTGGTAGCCGCCGACCAGCACGCCCTGGCCGATGCCGGTGCCGCAGCTTTCCAGCACGTGCGTCAGCGGCACCCCGGTCGGGGTCTCCACCACCACCCGCCGCGGCACCGAGCCGCCGAGGGTGAGCAGCACCGTGCCCGGCTCCTCGGGCACGCCCATCGTCGCGTAGTACTCCGCGCCCATCCGCGCGGCCACCGCGATCTGCGCGAACGTCTCGGTGTTGGACACCAGCGTGGGCAGCCCGGACAGTCCGCGCTCGGCGGACCGCACCCGCCGCCCGGGCGGCAGCGGGGGACCGCCGTCCGCCGCCCGCAGCAGCGCGGTGGCCTCACCGGAGACGAAGCGCTCCGGCATCCGGAACACCCGGGCCCGCAGCCGTCGGCCGCGCCGGTCGGACAGCCCGCGCTCGGCCAGCGCCGAGCGCACCGACTCCTCCAGCGGCCCCTGGGCGACGCCGACCACCAGTTGCTCCGCGCCGAGCGCCTCGGCGGCCAACAGCGCGCCGTCCAGCACCAGATGAGGGGCACGGGCCAGCAGCACGGTGTCCTTGCGGCAGGCCGGTTCGCCCTCGCAGCCGTTGACCACGACGGCGGTACCGGCGCGCCGCTTGCGGGCCGAGTCGGCGACGGCGCGCAGCTTGCGGGCGAAGGGGAAGCCCGCGCCGCCCCGGCCGCGCAGGTCGATGTCGGTCGCCAGCTCGGTGAGTTGGGACAGCGTGAGGTCCGGCAGCGGACCGTGCACGGACAGGTGCGTCGTCCAGTCCAGTCGCGCCGCCATGTCCATTCCGGCGGTCAGCCGCGGCAGTCCGAACGGGCGCACCTCGGGGAGGTCGCTGGCCAGGCTGCGTACCGGCAGGTTGTTCATCGGCGGCCCTCGATCCATGTCCGGCTGCTCTCCGGGGCGTACTCGTACGGCGGGTTCGCCGTCATGCGCGTCCTGCGGTCCGTCCGCCTGCGCCTGCCGCCCGCACGGCGGCGACCGGTCGGCCCGAGCGGCGGGCGGCGTATCGACGGGGCGCGTTCCTGGCGGGCCGGGCCGCGCATGCGCACCGCCACCACGGCCGTAACGGCGATCATGCAGGCGACGTACGACGCGGTGACCCACCACGCGGCGGGTCGCCCCGCCTTCAGTCCGTGCACCAGCGCCGCCAGCCACGAGACGTACGAGGCCGCGTGCAGGATCCGCCAGCGCACCGGGTGCCGTCGGGCGGCGAACGCCCTGCGGGCCACCCCGGTGCCCACCGCGAGCACCAGCAGATAGCCCGCGGCCACGCCGAGCGCGATCAGCACCCCGCGGCCGGAGAACCCGATCGGCACGAACGCCGTGACCAGCGAGGCGTGTTGCTCGGACACCTTGATGCCGACATGCAGCACCAGGAACCCCAGCGACATGACGCCGAGCCCCCGGTGCACGCCCTGTGCCCACAACCGGCTGCGCGGTCCGAGGAAGGCCGTGTCGGTGCTGATGACGCCCCACATCACGGCTCCGGTGAGGGACACCAGCGAGATGACACCGGCGAAGTAGTCCAGGAAGCCCCGCACTCCCGCACCGGCGCTCAGTACCAGGCCGAGCCCCACGGCACCGGCCACCACGGCCAACACGGTGCCCAGCAACATCCGTGTGGACGGGCTGATTTCGACGGCGACCGTCGACGACGCCCCCACGGCGTCCGCCGAACCATTGAGGCGCCCACGTGCCTGGCCGCGCCCCGAATCCACCGCTCGCCTCATCACGCTCCGATCTCCCCTGCCGATGCCGATCCGTTTGGCCCTGGTTACGGAATCGAGACGTTCGCGGTTCAATCCGGACGCCATGCGTGCCCCCTCGCGCGGTTCACGCGCCCTTGCGGAACTCCTCGCTCATCCGACGGCCGATCGCGGGCGTGACACGGTCGGCCGCAAGGTCCACCCCGAGGGCCCGGGCGAGGTCGCGAACGTGCAGGTCAACGGCCGACTCCGTCAGGTCCGCCAGGGTGCTGGCGGCCACCCGGCCGCGCCGCCAGCCGACGACGGCAAGCACCAGACCGGTGAGCGCAGCGGGCCACCAGCGGGCACCCAGGGCGAGGTAGAGCAGCCCCCAGCCGGTCTGCACGGCCGCCTCCGTCAGCGCGCCCCGCGCGGCGAGCAGGTCCGCCCGGCACGACTCCGGCAGCAGCCCCCACAGCCTCGGCCAGCCGAACGCCAGGTCCAGCCCGTACTGGTGGCGCACCCGGACCCCCGCGCCGCGCAACCGGTCGCCGATCCACGTGGGCCGGGCCGGGCGGGTGAGCGCGATCGCGTTGCGCGCCGCGGCGCGGGCGGCCGCGTCCCGGTCGGACGCCCCGCGTGCCGCCAGGTCCGCCCGTTCCCACCGGGCCGCCCGGCGGCGCACCAGCGGGCCGACCAGCCAGGCCGGTCCGGCCGCCAGCCACACCGCCTCGACCAGCGCACCGGCCGCCCGCGCCAACAGCCCGACCGCCACCGCGGCCAGCAGCAGCGCGGCGGCCAGCAGCACCGCCGGTACCGGGCGGTGGTCGTAGCCGTTCGCCCAGCCGCCGACCGCGTCCACCAGTCGCCGCACGTCCAGCGCGTGCCGCTGCCCCAGCCGCGGCGCCGTCACCACCAGGGCCGCGTAGAGGGCACCGGGAAGCACCAGCAGCGCCATCCAGCGCTCGGCGAACCGCTTGCCCAACTCGGCCAGGAAGGCGTTCATCCGAAGGCCAGCGGCTCATCGAACAGCGCGCACTCCGGTCGCGGACCGCCGGGTTCGCGGCGCACGGTCCTGCTGCACAGCTGCCGCGGGCAGGCGTAGCAGCCGGACGGTGGCGGCGCGGGCTCCTGTCCGGGCACCGCGCCATAGCTGCGAGCCTGCCCCGGCAGCCCGAGGCCCAGCCAGAACTCCCGCAGCACATCGGCCACCGGCCCGGTCCGCTCGCGCAGTTGCCGCAGCGTGTGCCGTAACTCGTGCGGCCAGCCCTCCGCCGCGGCGCGCTCCCGCAGCGCGGGCAGCAGCGCGCAGAAGCGCGCCAACTCCCGCGCGTCGGTCCCGGTGACGTCCACCCGGCCCCCCTCCAACCCCGCAGTCGCGGGAATCCTATGAATCGCGGGGGGCTGGCGCATAGAGTCAGGACACCGCTGTGGGGGGATCTGTCCGGGGGGCCGGGATGGGCATCGAGGATATGGCGTTCGCCCTGGAGGACCGGCTGGTCGCGGTCGAGAACGGCGATGTGGCGGTGCTGCGGGACGCTGACGCCAACGCGCTGGCGGAACGCCTCTTCCGGGCGGTGGACTGGTACGCGCCGATCGAGGGCGCGGTGCCCACGGCCCGTGCCTTCAACATCGCTTTCCTGGTCTCCGTCTTCCACTGGTACCGGTACACCCGCACCGAGGAGCCGCAGGATCTGTCCCGGGCCGCCTTCTTGTCCCTGGTGGTCTACCAGTTCGCCGCCGACCTCGTTCCGGACCCGCTCCGTTCGGCCCACCAGCAGCAGGGACGCACCCACCGGCCGTTGACGGCAGCGGAGTTGGAAGGCTTCGCCAGCCACGCCGTCGCCTTGCTCCGGCAGGCCGAACACGACGGTGCCGTACGGTCGTTGGACGACGCCGTCGCCGTGCTGCTGCTGGTCATACGGGTCGCCCCGGCCGGTCACCGGCTGGTCGGCGCCGCGTGCGCCGACCTGGGCAACGTGCTCACCCGCAAGTACGAGTACACCGGCGACGCCCACGCGCTCCAGCGGGCGGCGCACCTCAACGCGCGGGCGCTGTCGCTGGTCTCGCGGGCGGACCCGCACTACCCCGTCGCCCTGTCCAACCTCGGGCACACCGCGATCCGCCGGTTCGAGCGCGACGGGGAAGCGGAACCGCTCCGGTCCGCCATCGACGGCCTACGGCAGGCGGTGGCGCTCGCCGCGCCCGGTGACGCCAACGGCGCCGTGTACCGCACCAACCTGGGCGCCGCGCTCACCCTCTGGTACCGCCACAGCGGCCAGGCCGCCGCCCTCGACGAGGCCGTCGAGGCACTGACCGGCGCGGTGGCCGGGACCGCCGCGGACCACCCCGACCTGCCGAGCCGCCTGTCCAGCCTCGCCCAACTGCTCGCCCTGCGGGACCAGATGTCCCCCGCCGACGAAGGTGACAGCACCGACACCATCATCTCGCTGTGCCGCCGGGCCCTGTCGATCACGGCGGAGGGTCATCCGGACCGGCCCGCGTGTCTGCTGGGGCTGGCCGGGGCGCTGCACAGGCGGTTCGAGCGCACGGGCGACCCGGCCGACCTGCGCGTGGCCATCGACGCCAGCCGGTCAGCCGTCGGCGCCCTGCCGGAGGGCGGCCCCCTGCGTCCGAAGGCGCACAGCGACCTGGCGGCAGGACTTCGACTCCGCTTCCGCCACTTCGGTGACCGTGCGGCCCTCGACGAGGCGGTCGAACTGCTGCGGACCACTGCCGCCGGAATGCCCGGAGATCTTCCGGACCGGGCCCAGCTGCTCATCCAGCTCGGCGGTGCGCTGCGCGACCGGTTCACCGCCGAGGGCCGTCCGGCCGACCGCCGGCTCGCCCTGCGGTCGCTGCGGGAGGCGGCGGCGTGCCGGTCGGCACCGGCGGTGTCCCGGGTGACGGCGGCCGACGCCGCCGCCGAACTCGCCGCCGAGGACGGCGACTTCGGCACCGCGACCGAGCTGTACGCCGCCGCCCTCGAACAGCTCGACCTCGCCGCATGGCGCGGCGCGGAACGCGACGACCAGGAGCGCGTCCTGTCGCGCTTCGGTCCGCTGCCCAATGACGCCGCGGCGTGCGCCGTACAGGCCGGTCAGCCGGAGCGGGCGGTCGAACTGCTGGAGCAGGGGCGCGGCATCCTGCTCGCCCGCGCGCTGGAGGCCCGCGCCGACCACCACGCGTTACGCGCCGAGGCACCGGCCCTGGCCGACCAACTGGCCGCCGTGCAGGACGCGTTGCAGGCCACACCCGACAGCTGGTCGCCCGTACCCGGCCAGGCCGCCCGCACCGTGAGCGACCGGCGCGCGGACCTGGCGCGGCGCCGGGACGCCCTGCTGGCCGAGGTGCGGTCACTGCCGGGCTTGCGTGACTTCCTGCGCCCGCCGCCCTTCGCCGCCCTGCGTGCCGCCGCCGACCACGGTCCGGTCGTACTGCTGAACTCCAGCCGCTACCGCTGTGACGCGCTGGTGCTCACGCGGGCGGGTGTACGGGTCCTGCCGCTGCCCTGCCCGGCCAGCGAACTCGCCGACCGCGCCGTGGCGTTCATCCAGGCGCTGGCCGCCGTCCAGGCCCTGGAGGCTGGTGACGAAGGCGGAGAGCTGAAACGGTTCGAGGCCCGCGACACCGTGACGGACACCCTCGGCTGGCTGTGGGACACCGTCGCCGGGCCGGTACTGGACGAGTTGTTCCCCAACCGCGTGCGTCCGGACGTCGGTTGGCCCCGGCTGTGGTGGTGCCCCACCGGACTGTTCACCCTCCTTCCCCTGCATGCCGCCGGACACCACGCCGTTGGCGAAGGCGTGCTGGACCGGGTGGTCCCCTCCTACACACCGACCCTGCGCACCCTGCTCCACGCCCGCGAGCGTCTCGAGGCCTCGTCCGGCGGCCCGACCCGGCGGCTGGTGGTCTCCTTGCCGTCCACACCGGGCTGGCCGGACCTGCCGAACGCCGAACGCGAGGCCGCGCAGCTGCTCGCCCGCTACCCGGACACCGAGTCGCTCACCGGGCGGGCCGCTCACCGGGCGGCGGTGCTCGACGCGCTCAGCCGCTGCTCCTGGGCACACTTCGCCTGCCATGGCGCACAGGCCCTGGAGCGGCCCTCGCTCGGCGCGTTGTTCCTGTACGACCGGCCGCTGACGCTGCGCGAGATCGTGGATCTGCGTCTCGACCGGGCGTCCTTCGCCTTCCTGTCCGCCTGTGACTCCTCGCGTGGCGGCCTCCAGCTGGCGAACGAGGCGATCAGTTTCGCCTCCGCACTCCATGTCGCGGGCTTCCGCCATGTCGTCGGCACCCTGTGGCCCATCAACGACGCCACCGCGCCCGACGTCGCGGCCGCCGTCTACGACGAACTCGCCCGCGACGGTACCGACTTCACCGCGGCCGCACTGCACACCGCGATACGCCGGATGCGGTCCCGCTACCCCCGCGCCCCACTGGCCTGGGCCCCGTATGTGCACATCGGGGCCTGACGGCCTCAGTCGCCCTTCGCCTTGGCGTAGGCGGCGGCGATGGTGTGGAAGACGTCCTTCGGGCGGAGCGTGCCGTCCGGCAGGACGGCCTGGACGCCGTAACCGGCCATGTCGGTGTCACGGGCCGGGTCGGAGCCGTCGTGTATGAGGTGCCAGGAGGCGTAGGTGAACCAGAACGCCGCGTCCAGGCCCTCCTCCTCGAAGACGGGGAGGAGTTCGGAGAAGTACCGGGACTGCTCCCGCTCGTCGCGCTCCAGCCGCTCCTTGAAGCGGCGTTCGCCGTCGGCGCCCTTGTCCAGCACCATCCATCCGGCGCCGCCGCGACCGGCGGCGCCCCGGTACGTACAGCAGCCGAACTCGGTGGCGACCACCGGCTTGCCGTGCCGGAGGTGTCCGCGGAGCTCCTGGAGGAACGTGGTCGCGTTGTAGTCGGCGCGGTAGGCGTCCACGCCCACGATGTCGAACGGCGTCCAGTCGATCTGCTCCCACGGTCCGGACGCGTAACTGACGGGCCCGCCGAAGTGCTTGCGCGCCTCGGCCTCGGCATCGGCGAGGAAGGCGTTCAGCCGGGCCGTGATCGCGGGGAGTGCGGTCGTGTACCACTGCTGCGGGGAGTGCATCATGGCGTTCAGGCGGGACCTGAGATCGTCGCCGGGGATGAAGCCCTCGTTGAACAGGCTCACCTCGCAGCCCGTGACGTAGACGACGTCGGCACCGGTGGCACGCACGCGCTCCGCGCGTCGGGCGCAGTCGGCGAAGTGCGCCATCAGGCGCTCGGGCGGCATGTTGCAGGGGAACGGTGCGAACCACACCTCGAGCCCCGCGTCCGCGGCGGCCTCAGCCGCGACGGACAGCCGCTCGGGCTCGTCGCCGGAGACGCGTACCGCGTCGCAGTGCAGTTCGTTGACGATGACCGCCATGTCCCGGCGGACGTCGTCGGGATCGAAGTGGGCACGGCTGCTCTCGTCCCCGAACGGATCGAACCCCGTGTCGTAGTTGATTCCGTGCCGACGCATGACCGCACTCCTCACAACTGGTGGACCAGCAACGCGACTTCAGGGTCGCGTGAGGGGAGCACGGACCGCCAGGGCCTGCTGTCCTCAGTTCGCCATGACATCTGTCATGCGTTCAGTGTGACCGCCCCTTGAGCTTGCCCCAGACCCTCTCCAGCGCCTGGATGTCCTCCCGGTCGAGCAGTTCGGTGAAGACCGGTCCCAGCACCGCCCGGCGCGTGGCGTCCGCCTCGCGGAACGCCTCGCGGCCCCGCGCGGTGAGTTCGACCCGCACCGACCGGGCGTCCGTCGGTGACGGCGTACGCTCCACCAGCCCCCGGGCCACCATCGCGTCCAGCACGCGGGAGACCTGGCTGCGGCTGAGCATCGTCTTGGCGCCCAGGTCGGAGGAGGCCACCGGCCCGCTCTGGCCGTTGAGCCACAGCAGCACCTCGAACCAGGACAGCGACAGACCGTGGACCCGGGACAGCTCGCGGTCCACCCGCGCGGCGAGCGTGGTGCCCGCCCACACCAGGCCGTAGAAGGCGTGGTCCTGCTCGGACAGGGTTCCGATGGTCAGGTCGGGGCGACGGCTCATGGCACCCATCGTATGGCTTGCGTGTACACACACGCATCCTTTAGTGTGTGTACGCACACACAAATCACACCGTCTGAGACGAGACCCGGATGCCCTCCACCAGCACGAACGCCCAGCCCAAGACCGTCCTGATCACCGGCACCTCGTCCGGAATCGGCCTGTCCGCCGCCGTCGCCGCCGCGCGAGCGGGCTGGCACACCGTGGCCACCATGCGCGACACCTCCCGCGCCGACGCCCTGCGCCGCGCCGCCGATCAGGCCGGGGTCGCCGACCTGGTCGAGGTGCGCCGCCTCGACGTCACCGACCCGGCCTCGGTGGCCGCCTGCGTGGACGCCGTGCTGGCCGAGCACGGACGGCTGGACGCGGTCGTCAACAACGCGGGCGCGGGCCACGTCGGCACCATCGAGCAGGAGACCGTGGCCGACGTACGGGCCGTGATGGAGGTCAACTTCTTCGGCGTGGTCGAGGTCGTCCGCGCCACCCTCCCCCACCTGCGCGCCTCCCGTGGCCGGTTGATCACCGTCACCAGCGTCGGCGGCGTCGTCGGCCAGCCGTTCAACGAGGCCTACTGCGCGGCCAAGTTCGCCGTCGAGGGCTTCCTGGAGTCACTCGCCCCGGTCGCCGCGACCACCGGCGTCACCGTCACCCTGGTCGAACCGGGCGCGGTGGCCAGCGAGTTCGTCGCCAACGTCGACATGGACGCCCCCGCGGCACTGGGGGCGGCGGGACCGTACGCACCGGCGCTGCGCAACTACCTGGACCGCACGGCGAACGCGTTCGCCGCCGCACAGAGCCCCGCGGACGCCGCCACGACGATCGTCGAGGCGCTTGAGGGGGACCGTCCCGCGCTGCGCGTGCAGACCTCCGAGGCGGCGCGCGGCTTCGTCGCCACCAAGCTCAACGATCTGGACGGCGCCGCCACGCTCGCCGTCACCGCGGGCTGGGTCGCCTGACCCGGGCCGAACCCGGCCGCGCGGCGTATCTTTCCGGTACACAAGGGTCCAGGCGGCACAGGGAGGGCACGACGTGGCGGAGCCGCGCAGGTCTCGGTGGGGTGTCGGCCTGGCGGTCGCCGTGCTGGTCGTAGCGGGGTGGGCCGCCGCCCGCGGCCACCACGGCACCGCGCCGAGCGCACCGCGCGAGCCCGGCGGGTCGGCCGCCCCCACCGCCACCGGTACACCGAGCGGGCGGCCCACACCGGACAACCAGGACCCGGCCCACTACGCCCCACAGGTCATCAAGTACGCCAAACAAGCGGAAATCGACCCGCAGTTGCTGATGGCGATCCTGTACAACGAGTCGTACAAGCCGCATGACCCAGCCTGGGAGCGCGCCTGGCAGCGCATCAAGCCGGACGCCGCGTTCGGCATCGCCAACATGCACAAGGCCGCCTTCGACGAGGCCAGGCAGGGCCGGGACTTCGCCGACCGGGACTGGCAGCAGCTGCCCGACGACCCGGCCCTCGCGGTCGAGGCCGCCGCCTGGTACCTGCACGACCTGGCCCGGCGGCTCCCCGCCGAGCACGTCGGCCGCTACACCGAGGACGAGTTGCTCGCCCTGGGCTACAACACCGGCCCCGGCAACATGGCGGCCTTCGCCCAGGGCGCCGAACCGGGCGCGGCGGCCCGGTCATACCTGGACCAACTCCACACCAACTGGCCGGTCGCGGCGAGCGCGCTGCGCGCCGCCCGGTGAGCGGGTAGCGGACCGTTGCCAGCCCCGGCATGGCGTTCGCATTCGCACGTCAGTATGGTGTGGCCCGCCAAGGGGGAGTCGGGGGGCTGATCCAAAGGAACGGACCAGCGCATGCACTACTGCGAACGGTGCGGAAGCCACCTCGGCGGCGCGTACGCCTGCCCGGCGTGCGGTACGCCCTACAGCGCGCCACCGACGTGGCAGGCGCCGCCGACCGCCGCACCGCCGGCCGGTCCGCACCCGCTGTACCAGAGCCTCATTCCCCCGATGCCGGAGCCAGCGCCCTACGAGGCCCCGGAGTCACCGCGGGAGGAGCCCGCCGAGCCCGCCGAGGAGTCGCCCGCGCCGCCTGCCCCGGCCCGCCGCCGCGGCGCCGCCCGCTCGCGCAGGGCGGCTCGCCGCCGCGGCGGAAAGACCAAGCTGGCACTGGGCGTTACGGGCGGACTCGTCCTGGTGGGGCTCGCCGCGACCGTACTGCCCGGCGAACTGCTGCCGACCGGCTCGTCCCAGGCGGACAACGCGGGGACGTCCTCCTCCGCCATGCAGACACCGACGGCGACGGCCAGCGCGCCAGCGGTGCCGCAGACCGCGACGCCGGTGAGGAAGCCGGTGGCGCACCGTCCGGCGCACTCCGCCCAGCCGTCGCTGTCCGCGGCGCCGAGTGGCACCACCGCGCACACGGCACTTCCGGTCTCGGCCCCGGTAGCGCCCGCCCACACCCAGCCCGGCACGCCCCCGCCCCCCACCCCGACGCAGCCGACACCGAGCCCGCGGCCACGGCCGACCCAGCCGCCGACGTGCTTCCTGCTGTGGTGCGACTGAGCGCTGCGCCTACGGGCGCGGCGATGTGCCGTCGGTCATCCGCGGCGCCGTCGTTGCCGCCCGCGCCCCTCCAGAGCGCTGCCGAAGCGCGGCGGACGCCGCCTGACCTGCTTGGTGCCGACGGGCGGCGGTTCGCGGAACTTCCCCGTGACCGGCCTTCGTTGAGCACGACACACCCCGGCGGGAGGGACCACCATGGGCGACCACAAGCAGCGCATGTTGAGCGGCGACTGGTACCTCCCGGACGATCCCGAGCTGGCCGCCGACTCGGCGCGCCGGGAAAAGCTCTGCTCGGCGTACAACACCGCGGCCACTGCCGGGGAGCGGCAGGCGATCCTCGCCGAGTTGCTCGGCTCGGTGGGTGAACGGGTCCGGATCCGGGCGCCGTTCCACTGCGACTTCGGCTACCACATCCGCGTCGGCGCCGGTACGTTCGTCAACTTCGGGGCGGTCTTCCTCGACCCGGCGCCGATCACCATCGGCGCCGACGTGCAGATAGGACCGAACGTGCAGTTGCTGACCGCGACCCACGAACTGGACGCGGAGCGTCGGCGCGCCGGGTGGGAGCGGGCGTTGCCGGTGGTCATCGGCGACAACGTCTGGCTGGGCGGCGGGGTCATCGTCTGCCCCGGGGTGAGCGTCGGCGAGAACACCGTGGTCGGCGCGGGGTCGGTGGTCACCAGGGACCTGCCGCCCGGAGTGCTCGCGGTCGGCAGTCCGGCCCGGGTGGTCCGCACGCTCGGCTAGGCCGGGCCGAGCCCGCCGCGGTTCGGCGGCGCTTCGAGGGGACGCCTGGAGCCGCGCGACGAGCCACGACGGCGCCGCGGATCGGCGAGAACATCGCCGCACCCCCAGCGGAGCGCTCAACTGTTCAGGGGCGCCCGGTCCATGGGGGCGGCTTCCGGAACGCCCAGGTCCAGCAGGGTCATCGCGTCGTGGTCCGGGCTGCCCGGCGCGGCCATGTAGACGACCATGCGCTGTCCGTCGGTGCGGTTGAGGTTCACCACCTCGTGCACCAGGGTCATCGTGCCGACCCGCGGGTGCCGGAAGGTCTTCGATCCGTCTCCGATCGCCCGTATCTCGTAGCGCTCCCAGAGGCGGTTGAACTCCGGGCTCTTGACGATCAGTTCGCCGACGAGCGCGGCCAGGTCCGGTGCGTCGGGGTCGGTTCCGGCGACCGCGCGCAGTTGGGCGACGCAGCCCTTGGCCTTCTGCTCCCAGTCCGGCCACAGGTCGCGGGCGGCCGGATGCAGGAAGGTGTACCGGATGGTGTTGCGCTGCCGGGCGGGCCAGTCCGCCATGCCGTGCATCAGCCGTAGGCCGCCGGGGTTGGCGGCCAGCAGGTCGTTGGTACGGCTGACGACGTACGCGGGGTTGGGCCGGACCGTCTCCAGCAGCTGCTTCACACTGGACCGCACCGTGCGGCTCGCCCGCGGCCGGGGTTCGGGGGCGCGGCGGGCCGCCTGGCCCGCGAGGTCGCGCAGGTACTGCCGCTCCTCGTCGTTCAGCCGTAGCGCGTTGGCCAGCGACTCGACCACCGCCGGGCTGGGCCGGGTCTCCTTGCCGCGTTCAAGACGGGTGTAGTAGTCGATGCTCACCCCGGCGAGGGTGGCCAGCTCCTCGCGCCGCAGCCCGGGGGTGCGGCGCACTCCGGCGCCGGTCGGCAACCCCACGTCGGCGGGCCGCACGCCGCCTCGGCGGGCCCGCAGGAACCGCCCCAGCTCGGTCTGCTCGGTCATGGCCACAGTCTGCCAGCGCGTCAGCGCCACGACGCAACGCCGTTGGGGGGCCGTGTCACTCCCTGGCTGGCGACGCCCCCGAACACCGCGGTCTGCCACCGCCCGGAGAGCCGGGCCAGTGTGGAGCACGACGGTGAAGACCACCACGGGGAGGAAGAACCGATGCACACGACCGTGCGCGAACCCATACGCGCCACGACACCGCCGGGCGCCGAGCCGCACAAGGTGTCGCCCACCCTGGTGCTCGGCGCGGCGCTACTGGGGTTCTTCGTCATCGGGCTGGACGCCTCCGCGGTGAACGTGGCACTGCCCGCGATCGGCCGCACCCTGGGCGGCACAACGGCCGGTCTGCAGTGGATCGTTGACGCCTACACGCTGATGTTCGCGGCACTGCTGCTGTCGGCCGGTGCGCTCTCGGACCGGCTCGGCGCCAACCGGGTGTTCGGCGCGGGCCTCGCGGTGTTCACCGCGGCGTCGGCGCTGTGCGGACTGGCGCCCGCGCTGGGCGCGCTGATCGGCGCGCGGGTGCTGCAGGGCTGCGCGGCGGCGGTCATGCTGCCGTCGTCGCTGGCGCTGGTACGGCAGGCGTTCCCCAGCGCCGTGGAGCGGGCCAGGGCGATCGCCCTGTGGACGGTCGGCGGTGCGGTCTCGACGGCGGCGGGTCCGGTGGTCGGCGGCGCGCTGACCAGTTCGCTGGGCTGGCGGTCGATCTTCTTCCTCAACCTGCCGGTCGGGCTGCTCACCCTGGCGGTGCTGGTCAGGGTGCCGCGTTCGGCGCGCCGGGCCGCGGCCCTGGACCCGGTCGGGCAGTCGACCGCGGTGATCGCGCTGGGTGCGCTGACGTACGGCGTGATCGAGGGCGGTGCGTCGGGCTTCGGCACGCCGACGGCCGTGTTGAGCCTGCTGGTCGCGGCACTGGCGCTGGTCGCGTTCGTGGTGGCGCAGGCGCGGGTCAGCGAGCCGATGGTGCCGCCCAGCCTGTTCCGGTCCCGTACGGTGACGCTGTGCCTGGCGATCGGGTTCTCGGTCAACGCCGCCTTCTACGGGACGGTGTTCGTGCTCGGGCTGTTCTTCCAGCAGGTCCTCGGGCTGTCCGCGGTGGCGGCGGGGCTGATGTTCCTGCCGATGACCGCGCTGGTCGCCGGGGCGAACGTCGGCTCCGCGCGGGCCGCTGCCCGGTTCGGGCCGCGGGTGCCGATCACCGTCGGCCAACTGGTGTGCGCGCTCGGGCTGTTCGGCCTGCTCGGCGTGGACGCGCACACCGATCGGCTGCTGACCGCGCTGCTGCTGGTCCCGGTCGGCATCGGGCTGGGGTTCGCGGTGCCCTCGCTCACCGCCGCGATGCTCGGTGACATCCCCGCCGACCGGGCGGGGCTGGCGGGCGGCGTGCTCAACGCGGGCCGCCAGACCGGTGGCGCGCTGGCGGTGGCGGTCTTCGGGGCACTGGTCGCGGACACGGCGCGGTTCGTCCCCGGCATGCACGCCAGTGTGCTGGCCGCCGCCCTCCTGCTGCTGGCCACCACGGCGGCGGCGCTGGCCCTCCCGGGCCGTGCGGCCGCGCGGGCCCGCTGAGTCGCACGGCCCGGCACCTGGCGGCCCCGGCACCCGAGGGGGGAGGGGGCCGGGGCCGCCGGTGGTCATGCGGCGGTGGTGCGTTCCAGCAGCGCCAGGCAGCTCGCCACGGTGGTGGCCTGCGGCGTCGGCTCGGGAAGCCTGCCGTCGGCCGCCCGCAACTCGGACATCGCCCGCTGCATGGCGTCCTGTGCGGCGAACAGGCACGGGGTGCTGTAGATCGCCAGGTTGACGCCCAGCTCGCCCAGTTCGCCGAGGGACAGCCGCGGTGACTTGCCGCCGCCGATCTGGTTGAACAGCAGCGGCTTGTCACCGATAGTCTCCCGGATGGCACGGATCGCCTCGACGCTGCGCACCCCGTCGACCAGCACCACATCGGCGTCGGTGGCGGCCAGCGCCTTGGCGCGGCGCAGGATCTCCTGCTCGTCCGTGGCGTCGGTCCTGGCCACGACGAGCAGATCGCGCCGGGTCTCCAGTACCGCCTGCAGCTTGTCCAGGTACTCCTCCAGCGGCAGCACCTTCTTGCCGTCCACGTGCCCGCAGCGCCGCGGCCGCGCCTGGTCCTCCAGGATCACCCCGGAGGCGCCCACCGCCTCCAACTGCCGTACCACGTGCGTCGCCACATGGGTGTCGACGTAGCCGTCGTCGATGTCCACCAGCAGGTGCGCGTTCGGGAAGGCGCACCTGAGGCGCTGCGCGAAGGAGATGACGTCCGGCCAGGCGATGTATCCGATGTCGGGAAGCCCGTAGTGCGAGGCGGCCAGTCCGAAGCCCGACAGGAACAGGCCGTCGTAGAACCGCGTCGCCACCGCGGCCGAGTGCATGTCGTGCACACCGATCAACGGCGTCGTTCCGGGCTCGTTCACTGCCTGCCGCAAAAGAGTTCCGTACTGCGTCATGCCGGATTCTCCTCACGCTCGGATAGCCGGTCCCGTACGGTTTCGGAACCGCGCTCGACGAACGTATGCGCCGGGGGGTGAGATCCTCCTCCGAGGAGGGCAAACAATCCGTTTACCAACCCTCTTGCGGTAAGCCGGTAATGCGCCAGCCGGTAACACCCGAAGGTGGCCGGAAAGCGCGATCGGGACGGTTCCGGAAACATCCCGCTGATCTAATGGGCGGCATGGCGCTCGCGGAACTCCTGGTGGTGGAGGATGACGCCGAGATCGCGTCGGAACTAGGGCAGGCACTCACCGGACACGGCTACAACGTGCAGCACGCACACAGTGGCGCGCAGGCCGTGGAGGCGGCACTGCGCGGCAGTTGGGACCTGGTACTGCTGGACCTCGGGCTGCCGGACATCGACGGGGTGACGCTGTGCCGCCGGTTGCGCTCATGTCTGCCGGTGGAGACGGTCATCGTCGTGCTCACCGCGCGCACCCAGGAATTCGAAGTCATCGTCACGCTGGACGCCGGGGCCGACGACTACCTCACAAAGCCGTTCCGGATCACCGAGTTGCTGGCCCGGCTGCGCGCTCACCTACGGCGCCGCGCGGTCGCCGCCGGACCGCAGGTGTTGCAGGTCGGTGCCACCCGCATCGACCGGCACGCCCGGCGCGTGTACGTGGGGCCGCGGGAAGTGCCGCTGCGTCCCAAGGAGTTCGACCTGCTGGCGACGCTGGCCGCTTCGGCGGGCACCGTGGTGCGGCGCGAACACCTGATGGCGGAGGTGTGGGACGACAACTGGTTCGGCTCCACCAAGACGTTGGACGTGCACATCTCGGCGCTGCGCCGCAAGCTGATCGACGCCGGAGAGGCACCGCAACGCATCACGACGCTGCGCGGCACGGGATACCGGCTGGAGCAGGAACTGTAGTGGCCCCTCCCGGCGGGCGGCCCCAGGGCGCCCCCTACCCCCGGTCGTCCTGCGCGGGCAGCAGCAGGGCGAACACCGGCCCGGGCCCGGGCCGTCTGAGGACCAGGCGCCCGCCCTCCGCCTCCGCGAGGGAGCGGGCCAGCGCCAGGCCGATGCCGTGGCCGCGCTGCCGCGGCACCGCGAAGGCAGCGTCGCCGCCACCGGCCGGTCCCGGCCCCTCGTCGCCGACCTCAAGCGCCACCCCGGCTCCGACGTCCGCCGCCACCAGGCTGATCTCACCGCGGCCGTGCGCCAGCGCGTTGTCCAGCAGCACGTCCACGATCTGCAAGATGGCCACCGCGGACGCCCGTACCGGGGGCAGGTCGGGTTCGCACCGTATGACCAGCGGGCGCCCGGCGTCGCTGATCGCCTCCCGGTGGCGTGCCGCCGCCTGTTCCAGGAGCTGGGCGACGTCGACCGACCCGGCGCAGCGGTGCGTGTCCCGGGACAGGTGGAGCAACTCCGCGACCGTGCGGCCCAGTTGGTCCGCGCGGCGCAGCGCGGTGGTCAGCGACTCGCGCGGTACCGGGCCGTCCGTTTCGAGCGCCCGCTCCAGGCCGAGGATGAGCGCGGTCAGCGGGGTGCGCAGTTGGTGCGAGACGGCGGTGCTGAACCGCCGTTCGCGCTCCAGCAGTTGCCCCAGCCGCCCCGCCGTGGCGCTCAGCGCCTGGCCCACCGCGTCCGCCTCCCGGATGCCGCTGCGCGCGGGCTGGATGCTGAAGTCCCCGTCGCCCAGCGCCCGCGCGGTGGCGGTGAGCCGCTCCAGGGGTATCGCGATCCGGCGGGCCAGGTGCCGGGCGAGCACCGCGGACAGCGCCACCGCAACCATGCCGAGCGCGGCGAGCAGCAGCCACACGCCCAGCGTGCGGTCGGTGACGAAGTCCCACGGCAGCCACGCCCGTACCACCGCGACCACCTGGCCGTTCCTGGACACCGGTGCCGCCACGGCGAGTTGGTCGTCCTCCACCGCCTCGTGCAGTCGGCCGTCCCGGGCCCGCAGCACCACGTCGGAGAAGTCCGGGCCCCGGCCGTCCACCCGGCGGCCGGTTGGGGTGTACACCGCCACATGGGTGTCCGGGGAACGGCTGCTCGGCAGCAGCGACCGACCCTGCCGGGTGCTCGCCGGAACCGGCAGCGACAGCGCCGCCCACACGGCGTTGCGCTCCACGGTGACCACCGCGTTGCTGCGGTAGATCCGATGCACTGTCACCGCCAGCGGCAGGGTGAAGACCAGCACCGCGCACGCGGTGACCGCCACGATGGACACCAGCACCCGGCCGCGCAGCGAGCCCGCCCGCGGCGGGGCGCCGCGAGGGCGCCGCCGCCCGCGCGTCATGGCGCGGCGCGTCTCGGCGCGCGGCGGCACCGGCCCGCGCCGCCCCGGCCGAAGCGGCGCCGTACGGCGCGCCCCGGTAAGCCTTCGATGTCCCGATCCGGCACGGCGGCAGTAGACGCGGTCACGCCCAGACGATATGGCACGCCCGCCGCCCGTGCGCCTTCCCGGCGTGCCGGTCGGGTCCGGGCAACGCGGATGCGGATCACCCAGCGGGGTCAGACGATGAAGACGAGGCGGTTCGGACACGGGAGAGGAGGAGGTAGCCGGGTGTGCCCCGATGCTTCCGGCCGGGACGACGCCGACGCGCTGCACGCCGACGCCCTGTTCGACGCGGCCGCCGCCGCCCTCGCGGCGCGCAGTACCGACCAGGTGCTGCGCGGCGTGCTGAACGGCACCACCGCCGGGGTCGTCATCCTCGATCCGGGGCTGCGCCATCTGTACGCCAATCCGGCCTTCACCCGGATGACCGGGGTACCGGCCGCCGCGCTGCTCGGCCGGACCCTGGCCGAGGCGCTGCCCGAGGTGGCCGACCGGCCGGACGTGGCGCGGCAGGTGCTGGACGACGGTCGCCCCAGGGAAGTGGTGATCAACGGCCGCACCCCCGCCGACGTGCCCGGCGACCGCCGCTGGTGGCACTGCGCGTACCACCGGCTGGCCGCCGAGGGGGGCAGGGTCGGGCTGGTCGGGATCATGCTGGAGATCACCGAGTTCCGCCAGCAGCAGCACGACCTGGAGCAGGCCCGTCACCGGCTCGCCCTGCTGGACGCCGCCGCCACCCGGATCGGCACCACCCTCGATGTGGACATGACCTGTGCCGAGCTGGCCGGTTTCGTCGTCCCCCGGTTGGCCGACCTGGCCACCGTCGAGGTCTTCCCGTCCGGCGCCCCACACGGCGCCGCCACCAGGCCGGGTGCCCTACGCCTGCGCAGGGCCGCGCTGGCCGCCGTTCCGGCGCTGAACGACCGGGCGGGCGCGGTGGGGGTGACCGGCGAGTACGTACGGCACCCGTACGGCTCCACCGTGCAGCGCTGCCTGTTCACCGGCTCGCCGCTGCTGTGGCGGCTGGAGGGCGAAGACGAGGCGCCGGAGGCGGAGCACGTCGCCGAGTACCGGGCCATGGGGGTGCACTCGCTGCTGATCGTGCCGCTGACCGCCCGCGGCCACACGATCGGCGCGATGACCCTGGCCAGGGCCGGGCTGACGCCGCCGTTCACCGAGGAGGACACGGTGCTCGCCCAGGATCTGGCGGGCCGCGCCGCGATCGGCGTCGACAACGCCAGCCGGTACGCCCGCTCCCAGGGCATCGCCCTGGAACTGCAGCGCGCCCTGCTCGCCGAGCCGGGCAGCCCGCATCCCAACCTGGACATGGCCTCCCGCTATCTGCCGTCCGGCACCAGCGCGGTGGTCGGCGGCGACTGGTACGAGACCATCCGGCTGCCGTACGGGCGGACGCTGCTGGCCATGGGTGATGTGATGGGCCACGGCATCGAGGCCGCCGTCGACATGAGCAACTACCGCTCGATACTGCGCTATGTGGCCGCAACCGATCTGCCGCCGCACCGGATCCTGCGCCAGCTGGACACCCTGATCTGCGAGGAGAGCGAGACCGTCCGCCCGGCCACCTGCCTGCTGGCCCTGGCCGACCCGGCCCGCGCCCGCTGCGCCTTCGCCAGCGCCGGGCATCTGCCGCCCGCCCTGTTCGGCGAGGACGGCGGGGCCGAGCTGATCAACGTTCCCAACGGGCCGCCGCTGGGCACCTGCTTCGGCGGCTACGAGCTGGTGACCAGCGCATTCCAGCCCGGCCAGGTGCTGCTGCTGTACACCGACGGCCTGGTGGAGCGGCGCGGTGAGGACATCGACGTCTCGCTGGCCCGGTTGGCCGACCTCAAGCTGCCGGTGGCCGGTGACCTGGACGACCTGTTGGACGAGGTGCTGCGCGGCCTGGTGCCGCAGGCCGCGGAGGACGACATCGCGGTACTCGCCGCCCGGCTGCGGCCACGATCCGGACCTGACGCGGGCGAGTCGGCGTAGCCGCAACCCGGCACCCTCTGCCACTAGTTGGGCCAGTGCTCGCTCAACGCCTCCCGCGGCCGATCAGGCATGTCCGCGCGCGCCCGCCGCGAGAACGCCGCTAAGCAGATCGGGCGAAGTCCGGCGCGCTTCGGTAGCGCCCTGAAGGGGCGCGGGGAACGGCGCGACCAGCCGCACCCGTGCCGCAGATGCTCGACGGCACATCGCCGCACTCCCAGCGGGGCGCTTGGCAGCGGCACGAAGGCATGCCCGCGCGCGGCGCAGCGCCGTGTGATCCGCCCGGCGGCGGCGCTCAGTTGACCTGAACCTAAGTTCAACTCCTAGCGTCAGGCCGTGCTCGCCCTTACGCACCCATGCCGAACCGCAACGCGGTTGCGAGGAGAACCTGATGACCACCACCAGCGAACGCCGACACGCCTCGAAGACAGCGGCGCCAGCCAAGGAAGAGCGGCAACGGCCAGGCCGCCACCCTGGTCCTGGTCGGCACCCTGGCCACCATGGCCGGTGCGACGGTCGCGCCCGCGATCCCCGGCATCCGTGCCGCGTTCACCGGTAGCCGCCCACTTCTCCGACTCTCAACCAGTAGCCGCCAACTCCTCTGATTTTTCGCTAGATCCAGCAACCCCCCAAGGAGATGAACATGTCCACCGCCCCCCTGCGCCTCGCCGTCGTGGTCGCCAGTGTCCGCGAGGGCCGTTTCGGCCCCACCGTCGCCGACTGGTTCTCCGGCATCGCCGAGCAGCGCGCGGACCTGACCGTCGACGTGATCGACCTCGTCGACCACCAGCTGCCCCTGATGCTGTCGCACAGTCCGTCCGAAGAGGTGGCCAAGGTCACCGAGCGCCTTGAGCAGGCCGACGCCTTCGTCGTGGTGACCCCGGAGTACAACCACAGCTTCCCTGCCTCGCTGAAGTCCCTGATCGACTGGCACTACACGCAGTGGCAGGCCAAGCCGGTCGGCTTCGTCTCCTACGGCGGCCTGTCCGGCGGCCTGCGCGCGGTGGAGCAGCTGCGGCCGGTCTTCGCCGAGCTGCACGCCGTGACGGTCCGGGACGCGGTCAGCTTCCACAGCCCGTGGGGCCAGTTCGACGAGGACGGCGCGCCGAAGGACCCATCAGGCCCGGAGACCGCCGCCAAGGTCCTCCTCGACCAGCTCGCCTGGTGGGGCCACGCGCTGCGCGAGGCCCGCGCCAAGCACCCGTACGGCAGCTGATCCGCCAGGGCCGCCGGGTGTGCAGAAACCTTTCTGCACACCCGGCGTTTCGCCGGGGTCCAGCAACCATTCGCCAGGCCCGTTCGAATACGCTCGGGCGCACCCCGAGATTCGCCTTTCACGCCTCCTGAACATGGACCGACATGACTGAGCCGATCAACTCCGCCGCACCGCGGCCACGGGACATCGTCCTGAACGCGGACGGCCTCCAGCTCTCCGCGCTGTTGGTCGAACCGGAGCACCTGCCGCCGCGAGCCGTCGTGGTGGCCGTTCCCGGCGGGGGCATGAAGGCGGGCTACTTCCACGGCCCGGCCCACCCCAGCCTGTCCCTGCTGGCCCTGGGGGCCCGGCTGGGGTTCACGGTGCTGGCCGTCGACCGCCCCGGCTACGGTCTGTCGGCGGACGCGCTCCCGGAGGGAATGGCCCTGGCCGAGCAGTCCGAGACGCTGCACGCGGCCCTGGGCGACTTCGCGCTGCGCCACCAGACCGGCGCCGGGTTCTTCCTCGTCGCCCACTCCTACGGCGGCAAACTCGCGCTGACCGCCGCCGCCGACAAGCGCGGCGCCGACCTGCTCGGGCTCGACGTCTCCGGGATCGGCCACCGCTACGCGGTGGACGTCTCCCAACTACCCGACGGCAACCGCGCGTCGAACGGCGTGCGGCTCGGCACCCTGAACTGGGGTCCGCTGCGACTTTACCCGCCGGACACGTTCCGGCTCGCCGAACCGCTGGTGGCGGCGATGCCGGTGCGCGAGGCCCGGGGGCTCCGGAACTGGCCCGAGCTGTTTCCCACGGTGGCCGCACGGCTGCGGGTGCCGGTACGGTTCACGTTCGCCGAGCACGAACGCTGGTGGCGGCACGACGAGGAAACCCTGGACTCCATGCGGACCCTGCTGGCCGCCCCCAAGGTCCTCTTCGACCGCCAGCAGGGCGCCGGTCACAACATCAGCCTCGGCTGGGCCGCCCGCTCGTACCACCTCAAGGCGCTGGCCTTCGCGGAAGAGTGCCTGCTGGCACGACAGTTGGCGGGGCAGCGGGACCGCCCGGCCGGATTGTCCTGAAGCGGGCGCGCCGCCGAGGCCGCTCAGCCCTCGAACCGCCGTGCCCCCGCGCCCTGTTCACCCAGTACGTCGTGCGGGTTGGCCAGCGCGCAGCGCTCAAGCGTCAGGCATCCGCAGCCGATGCAGTCGCTCAGCTTCTCCAGCAGCAGCGTCATCTGCCTGATCCGCTCCATCAGATCCAGCCGCCAGTGCTCGGAGACGCATGCCCAGTCCTCTTTGCTGGGCGTGCGCCCCTCCGGCAGGAGGGCGAGCGCGTCGCGAATGGCGGCCAGCGAAATGCCGACCCGTTGGGAGACCCGGACAAAGGCCACCCGGCGCAGCGTGTCCCGTGTGTAGCGGCGCTGGTTGCCGCTGGTGCGAGTGCTGTCGATCAGTCCCTGGCGCTCGTAGAACCGCAGAGCGGACGCCGGGACTCCGCTGCGCTCCGACAGTTCGCCGATGGTCAGTTCCCTGGCCTGCCAGGACACGCCGCTCATAAGGAACACCCTGGCCGTACCTGAATGAAAGTTCAAGTTCAGCCAGGGTGTTGACCGGCAACGGCGCCAACTACCAGTCGCCGCCGCCGAATCCGCCGGAGTCGCCCCCGCCGAAGTCACCGAATCCGCCACCGGAGTCCCCGAACCCACCGGAGAAGTCGGCCGGGTTGAAGTCGGCACCGGAGAAGTCGCCGCCCTGCGGGCCGCTGTCGAAACCGCCGCCCATGTCGCCGCCGCCGAAACCCCCGCCGTCATAGGCGTACGCGGGTGTGCTCAGCGCGCTGCCGAGCATGGTGCCGATCAGCAGCCCGGGCAGCAGCCCGCCGCCGAAGTAGCCGCCCGCCCAGGGCGCGTAGGCCGGTCCGGCGTCCCAGTACGGCTGCGGGCCGTAGGCGGTCTGCACGTGGCGGGTCATCGGCTCGGCGCCGTCGGCGATCCGGCTGGCGTCCGCCGCACACGCCGGAACGCTGCGTACCGCGCCACCGGCGGGCGCCCACTCCACGTCGCGCACCGAGGGCCCGTGCCGCGGGTCGAAGAAGCACGGCACCCTGCGCTCCGGCAGCGGCGCGCCGGTGCGCCGGGCGGCCAGCGTGGCCAGCGAGAAGCGGCCGTCCTCCAGCGCCTCGGTGACCGGCCGTACGTCGTCCGGCCTGGCCGCCGTGGCCATCAGCGACTTGGCCTTCTCGTAGGCGTCCAGCGCGTGCGTGTAGTCCGTGCGCATCGCGTCGGTGGCGGACGGGTCGCCGGGGTTGAAGTCCAGGCGCTCGAGTTCCTCGCCGAAGGCGGTGATGTCCTCGTCCACCACCGTGCGCAGCTGGTCGAGGGCGGCCCGCTCCCGCTCGGCCTTCCGCTTCTTGGCCCGGCGGTACAGCACGTACCCGCCGCCGCCCGCACCCAGCACGATCACGCCCGCGGCGATGGCGCCCACCGCCGCTCCGGAACCGCCGGAGCCGCCGGAGTCACCCCAGGAGCTGGGGGCGTGGCCCCTGGCCACCTGGTCGGCCTGGTCGACGAAGGTGTTCAGCTCGGTCTTGACGTCGCCCGCGGAGGACTTGGCGTCCAGCACGATGTTGCCGACCGTGCTGTGGGACATCACCTTGGAGTCGGCGGCGGCGTTGAAGCCCTTGTCGCCCAGGTGCACCGCGTAGACGCCGGTGATGCCGACCTTGGTGCGCAGCAGCCGCAGCAGCGTGGCGCGCGGGTAGTCCGGCGAGTCGGGCAGCACGGCGACGAACACCGGCTTGTTCGCGTCCTTGATCTTCTTCTGCAGCGCCGCGGCGTCCGCCGACGAAAGCTGCGAAGCGGCGCCCGGGTCCACATAGACCGGGTTCTTCTTCAGCCCCTCGGCCACCGCGTCCAGGCCCCCGGCGGCGTGCGCGGGCGCGGCCGCCAGGGCCAGTAGGGCGAGCAGCAGCGCCGGGAGCAGCGCGAGCATCCCCCGGCTTGCTCTGTTCAGGGACGTGCCCACGAAAGCCTCCGTAGTTCCTGCTGACGTTCCTGCGATCGATCATCCGAGATCAATCGATCACCCAAGAGTACGTAAAGACAGGACGCATCGGCATGCACGGAGGTTGACGCACCGACCTAATCGTTATGCGCCCGACGGGGTTCCTCGACCGGCCGGGCGCTGGCCACATCGCCGGGCGCCGACTGGATGGTGCGCCGCGCCGGCTCGTCCTGCGCCCTGGGCTCGGCGGGCTCGCCGGCGGCGCCCTCCTTGAAGTCGTCCTTCAGCGCCTTGGTCTCGCTCTTGAGGATCCGCAGCGACTTGCCGAGCGCCCGGGCCGTGTCGGGCAGCCGCTTCGCGCCGAACAGCAGGAACACCACGAGTACGACAACGACCACATGCCAGGGTTCCAAACCGTTGCGCAGCATCGGCGCCCCACCTCTTCTTCCTCTTGTTTCTCTTGGCTGGTCCGGGCCCGCACGCCCCACATTGCAGTATTCCCGAAACCCGTCCACAACATGATCCGGGCACCCGTAAATACGTGCGCATCCGGGCGCCCGCTTCGCGTACTCTGCGCGATGTGCTGGTCCGACTTATGCGGGCTTACCTCAAGCCCTACACCAAACCCATAGCGCTGCTCGTGCTTCTCCAGCTGGTACAAACGCTGGCGACGCTGTACCTGCCGACGCTCAACGCCGACATCATCGACAAGGGCGTCGTCAAAGGTGACACCGGTTACATTCTGCGTACCGGCGGTTTCATGATCGCCGTGACCCTGCTTCAGATCGTCTGCGCGATCGGAGCGGTCTACTTCGGCGCCCGCACCTCCATGGCCCTCGGCCGGGACGTGCGGGGCGCGGTGTTCGACCGGGTGCAGTCCTTCTCGGCCCGCGAGGTGGGCCGCTTCGGCGCGCCCTCACTGATCACCCGGACCACGAACGACGTCCAGCAGGTCCAGATGCTGACCCTGATGACGTTCACCCTGATGGTGTCGGCGCCGATCATGTGCGTCGGCGGCATCTTGATGGCGCTCAACCAGGACGTGCCGCTGTCCGCGCTGCTGCTGGTCATCGTGCCGGTGCTGGGCGTCATCGTCTCGCTGCTGGTCCGCAAGCTGCGCCCGCTGTTCCGCGGCATGCAGGAGCGCATCGACGTCGTCAACCGCATCCTGCGCGAGCAGATCACCGGCATCCGGGTGATCCGCGCCTTCGTCCGCGACACCCATGAGCGCCAGCGGTTCGAGTCGGCCAATGACGACCTGATGACCTACTCGCTCCGCTCCGGCCGGCTGATGTCCATGATGTTCCCGCTGGTCATGCTGGTGGTGAACGTCGCCAGCGTGGCCGTGCTGTGGTTCGGCGGGCACCGCATCGACAGCGGCGGCATGCAGTTGGGCGCCCTGACCGCCTTCCTCAGCTATCTGATGCAGATCCTGATGAGCGTCATGATGGCCACGTTCATGTTCATGATGATCCCGCGCGCCGAGGTGTGCGCCGAGCGGATCCAGGAAGTGCTCGGCACCGAGACCAGCGTGGTGCCCCCGGTGACGCCCATCTCCTCGGTCACCCGGCACGGCCAACTCGAACTGCGCGGCGTGGAGTTCCGCTACCCCGGCGCCGAGGAACCGGTACTCAGGGACGTCGACCTGATCGCCCTGCCCGGCGAGACCACCGCCATCATCGGCTCCACCGGAAGCGGCAAGTCCACCCTGCTCGGACTGGTGCCCAGGCTGTTCGACGCCACCGCCGGTTCGGTACTGGTCGACGGCGAGGACGTACGGAAGCTGGACCCGGTCATGATGGCCGAACTGATCAGCCTCGTACCGCAGAAGCCCTACCTGTTCACCGGCACCGTCGCCTCCAACCTGCGCTACGGCAAGCCCGACGCCACCGATGAGGAGCTGTGGGAGGCGCTGGAGATCGCGCAGGCCCGCGACTTCGTGGAGGCGATGCCGGAGGGCCTGGACGCGCCCATCGCGCAGGGCGGCAGCAACGTCTCCGGCGGCCAGCGGCAACGCCTCGCGATCGCCCGGGCGTTGGTCCGCCGACCCGAGATCTACCTCTTCGACGACTCCTTCTCCGCCCTGGACTACGCGACCGACGCCCGGCTGCGCGCCGCGCTCACCCGTGAGACCCAGGACGCCACCGTGGTCATCGTCGCGCAGCGGGTCAGCACCATCCGCGACGCCGACCGCATCGTGGTCCTGGACGAGGGCCGCGTCGTCGGCACCGGCACCCACACGGAACTGATGGACGGCAACGAGACCTACCGGGAGATCGTGCTCTCCCAGCTCACCGAGCAGGAGGCGGCGTGAGTACCCCCGTACCCGGCAGGGGTCCGGCCCCCGCGGCCGGACCGGCGCGTTGGATGGGCGGCCAGCCCGCCGAGAAGTCCATGGACTTCAAGGGATCGGGCAAGCGGCTCCTGGGCATGCTGCGCCCCGAGCGCGGCATCATCGCGGTCGGCCTGGCGCTCGGCGTCCTCAGCGTCGGACTGTCCGTGCTCGGCCCCAAGATCCTCGGGCGGGCCACCGACCTGATCTTCGCGGGCGTCATCGGCCGCCAGCTGCCGCCCGGCACCACCCAGGCGCAGGCCGTGGCCGCGATGCGCGCCCATGGCCAGGGCAAGGTCGCCGACATCGTGGCCTCGATGCACAACGTGCGCCCCGGCCACGGCATCGACTTCGGCGCGGTCGGCACCGTGCTGCTGTGGGTGATGCTGATCTACGTGGGCTCCGCGCTGTGCGGCTTCGCCCAGGCCCGCATCGCCACCCGCGTGGTGCAGCGGACCGCCTACCGGCTGCGCCAGCAGGTGGAGGAGAAGCTCGGTCGACTGCCGCTGAGCTACTTCGACAAGCAGCAGCGCGGTGAGGTGCTCTCCCGCGCCACCAACGACATCGACAACATCGCCCAAACACTTCAGCAGACGCTCAGCCAGATCGTGGCCTCGTTGCTGACCATCGTCGGCGTGCTGAGCATGATGTTCTGGATCTCCTGGCTGCTCGCCCTGGTCGCGCTGCTGACCGTGCCGCTGTCGGTGTTCGTCGCCGCCCGGATAGGAAAGCGCGCCCAGCCGCAGTTCGTGGCGCAGTGGAAGTCAACGGGCAAGCTGAACGGGCACATTGAGGAGATGTACACCGGCCACTCCCTGGTGAAGGTCTTCGGCCGCCAGAAGGAGTCCGCGGAGGTCTTCCAGGAGCACAACGAGGCGCTGTTCCAGGCCGGATTCAAGGCCCAGCTCATCTCCGGCACCATCCAGCCCGCGATGATGTTCATCGGCAACCTCCAGTACGTGCTGATCGCCGTCATCGGCGGTCTGCGGGTCGCCTCGGGCGCCCTGTCCATCGGTGACGTGCAGGCCTTCGTCCAGTACTCCCGGCAGTTCAGCCAGCCGCTGACCCAGGTGGCGAGCATGGCGAACCTGGTGCAGTCCGGTGTGGCCTCCGCGGAGCGGGTCTTCGACCTCCTCGACGCCGAGGAGCAGGAGGCCGACCCGGCCGAACCGCTCAGCCCGGAGCAGGTCACCGGCAGGGTGGAGTTCGAGGGCGTCCACTTCCAGTACGACCCGGAGAAGCCGCTGATCGAGGACCTGTCCCTGTCGGTGAGCCCCGGCCAGACGGTGGCCATCGTCGGACCGACCGGCGCGGGCAAGACCACCATGGTCAACCTGCTGATGCGGTTCTACGAGGTCACCGGCGGCCGGATCACCCTGGACGGGGTGGACATCGCCGGGATGTCCCGCGAGGAACTGCGCGGCAACATCGGCATGGTCCTCCAGGACACCTGGCTGTTCGGCGGCACGATCGCCGACAACATCGCGTACGGATGTGAGGGCGCCACCCGAGAGCAGATAATCGAGGCGGCCAAGGCGACCCACGTGGACCGCTTCGTCCGCACGCTGCCCGACGGCTACGACACCGTCCTCGACGACGAGGGCGCCAACGTCTCCGCGGGCGAGAAGCAGTTGATCACCATCGCCCGGGCGTTCCTCGCCGAACCGGCCATCCTCGTGCTGGACGAGGCCACCAGTTCCGTCGACACCCGCACCGAGGTGCTGATCCAGCACGCGATGGCGCAACTGCGGTCCGGCCGCACCAGTTTCGTCATCGCGCACCGCCTCTCCACCATCCGCGACGCGGACGTGATCCTGGTGATGGAGTCGGGCCACATCGTCGAACAGGGCACCCACGACGAGCTGTTGGCGGCCGATGGCGCCTACGCCCGTCTGTACGCCGCCCAGTTCGCGGAACCGGTGGCGGAGACCGCGGAGTCGGTCTGACGTCGGGTGTTGCTCGCCGTTGCGACGGTTACCTTCCTGCCGTGGCGACGGCGAGCAACCACGGCGGCCCAGCCCCGGCGGTGCCGAACCGGCACCAGGCCCGCGCTAGCGTGAGCCTCATGCTCGGCACGGCCCTTGACCTCCTGAACTGCCCACTCTGCGGGCAAACCCTGACCGCGGGCGCGGGCGCGCTCAAGTGCCCAAAGTCGCACACCTATGACGTGGCCCGCCAGGGCTACGTCAACCTGCTGTCAGGCGGAGCCCACACCGGAACCGCCGACACCGCCGACATGGTCCGCGCCCGCGCCGACTTCCTGGCCGCGGGTCACTACGCGCCCCTCGCGGAGGCGGTCGCGCGCACCGCCTCGGATCTCGGCCCGAACACGGTCCTGGACGCCGGAACCGGCACCGGCTACTACCTGGCCGCCGTCCTCGACGCCGCCCCCACCGCCGTCGGCCTGGGCCTGGACATCTCCAAGTACGCCCTGCGCCGCGCCGCCCGAGCCCACCCCAGGGCCGCCGCCGCGGTATGGGACGTGTGGCGGCCCCTGCCGGTGCGCTCGGCCGAAGTCGACCTGGTGCTCAATGTGTTCGCGCCGCGCAACGCGGCCGAGTTCGCCCGCGTACTGCGCCCGCAGGGCGCCCTGCTGGTCGTCACCCCCACCGCCGCCCACCTCGCCGAACTCCGCGCGAAAGCGGGCCTGCTGGACGTCGACGCCGCGAAGGAGGAACGCCTGGACCGCACCTTGTCCGGTCACTTCGAACTGACCCGCACCGAGCACCTGGAGTACCCGCTCACCCTCAGCGCCGCCGAGGCGACCGACGCCGTGGCGATGGGCCCCGCGGCGCACCACACCCCGCGTGCCCTGGAAGGCGACCAACAGGTGACCGCCTCGTTCCGCGTCTCTTTGTACCGCCCGGCGCGCCAAACCTGAGACCGCGCGTCAAAGCCGCGGAACGCGCGTCAAAACCGGGGAACGCGCATCACACCTGGGAACGCACCGCCAGCCGTCCGCCCCGGGGCCACGGCCGGGACCCTCCGCCCGCCGACGGGCCCCCGGGATTCCCGGTATCCCTCGGCGGCCGACCGCCACGCGCCCGCGCCGCGGGCGTCAACACGTAGCACGCGAACCCCAGCAGCAGCGCCGTGAAGTGCCCGAGGTCGGTGAACGTACGCCCTTTGACCACCGACCAGCCGAAGAACCCGGTAACCAGCACCACGTACCCCCACCGCCACGGTCTGGGCACCAGGTACGCCAGGATCCCGATCACGCCCGCGAGTCCGTAGCTCACCCCGATGTCCACCGTGTGCGCCATGGACTTCGGCAGCCGCTCGTACTGGATGCCCAGCCGCACCGCCTGCTGGCTCACCAGCGTCGCGCCGACATGGGCGATCCCCACCGTCAGCAGCCACCGCCAGGTGCCCAGCCAGCGCTCCGCAGGAGCGTGGATCAACTCGAAGAACACCCCGTAGATCAAGAACCCCGAGGGCGACTCGATCCACAGCGCGCTGACGAACAGCACCCGAAGGGGATGGTCACGCAGTTGCACCAGGTTGGTGCTGTTGTGGTGCAGCAGGAAGTTCCGCACCCCGGGTGAGACGACCGCGATCACCCCGCTGGTGACCGCCAGCACCAGCAGCCAGATGTGCGTGCCCGGGGAGTGCCCCACCCACTGCCCGACGGCGCGCAGGCCGACCCGGGCCGCCTCTCGCGGTGTGACGCGGCGGCCCTTACCGGACTCGTGGTCGGTTGCGGTCACGCTCCACATGATGACGGCACTCACTGTGCGCCCGCACCGACCTGAACCCCGGCACAACTTGTAGGATGACCGGGTAATCCCTCAATCCCGCCCGGAGGACGCCGTGACCCCGCAGCTGCGCGCCGCCGACCGCCGCTCCCTCGTGGACACCGTCGTCGAACAGCTCAGGACTCAGCTCGCCGAACGCGCCTGGCGGGTCGGCGACCGCATCCCCACCGAGCACGAGCTGGCCGAACGCCTGGGCGTCGGCCGCAACACCGTGCGCGAGGCGGTCCGTGTCCTGGTGCACGCCGGACTGCTGGAGTCCCGCCAGGGCCAGGGCACCTTCGTCCGCTCCACCGCCGACCCCGCGGCGGTACTGCGCGGCATGAAGCAGGCGAACGTCCGGGACGTCCTGGAGCTGCGCATCGCCCTGGAGGCCGAGGCCGCCCGCCTCGCCGCCACCCGGCGCACCCCCGACGACCTGCGCCGGATGCGCGCCGGGTTGCGGGCCCTGGACCAGCACGGCCCGCAACCCGAGGGCGCCATACAGGCCGACGACGACGTGGACTTCCACCTGGCGGTCGTCGCCGCGGCACACAACACCGCCCTGTCCGAGGTCTACGGCTACTTCAGCTCGTCCGTGCGCGAAGCGCTGGTCGCCTCGCTCGGCCAGCACGGCATGCCCCCCATCGACCTGGAAACCCACACCGCGCTGGTCGACGCCATCGAGTCCGGCGACCCACAGACCGCCGAGACCGCGGCCCGCAACCTGCTCATGTCCCCGATGCGCGCCGTGGAGGCGCTCATCACACACAACGCCGAGGCCCAGCGGTAACCGACACCCGCCCGGAGCCGAAAGGAGCAACGCTTGACCCGCCCCGACCTCGACCACCTGCTTGTCGACGCCGAAACCGACCTACGCCCCACCCCTTCCGGTGTCGCCGCCCGCCGAGCGCTCCTCGCGCACCCGGTCGTGCTCCTGGTCGGCGTCGTGATCGCCTCACTGAACATGCGGGCCGCGCTCGCCAGCATCTCCCCACTGGTCAGCGAGATCAGTGCACACTTCGGACTGTCCTCGACCGCGAGCAGCCTGGTCACCTCGGTCCCGGTGCTCTTCCTCGGCCTCGGCGGCCTCATCGCCCCCGGCCTCGCCAAGCGCTTCGGCACCGAACTGGCGCTGTTCTGCGCCCTGGTACTGCTCGGCCTCGGCATCCTGGTGCGCGTACTGCCCTCCACGGTGGCGCTCTTCGGTGGCGGCGTGCTCGTCGGCACCGCGATAGCCCTGCTCAACGTCCTTATGCCAGGCCTGATCAAGCGCGACTTCCCGGACCGCGCCGCCTCGATGACCTCCGTCTACACCGGCGCGATGATCGCCGGTGCGACGCTGGCCGCCGCGACCTCCGTACCGCTGGAGAAGACGTTCGGCGGCAGCTGGCAGGCGTCCCTGGCCACCTGGTCGCTGCTCGCGGGCGTCGCCGCCCTCGGCTGGCTGCCGCAGGTGGTCATCGCCCGGGGCCGAACAGGCCGTGAGGCCAAGGCCGTCGCGCCCGTCGGCTCCGGCAGGAGCGTGTGGCGCAGTGCGCTCGCCTGGCAGGTCACCGGGTTCATGGCCTTTCAGTCGCTGTGGACGTACGTGCTGATCGCCTGGCTGCCGACGATCCTCACCGACCACGGAATGAGCCGTTCCACGGCGGGTGTCGTCTTCGCGTTCAACACCCTGGTGCAGCTCCTCGGCGCCTTCGGGGTACCGCTGCTGGCGGGGCGCATGAGCAGCCAGCGCCTGCTGGTCGTCCTGGTCACCGGCCTGGTCGGCACCGGGTACGCGGGCCTGCTGGTCGCACCCGCGGCATACGCCTGGCTGTGGGCCGGGCTGATCGGCGTCGGCCAGGGCGGCGGCATCGGTCTGGCGCTCACCCTGATCGTGCTGCGCTCGGGCGACGCCCACACCGCCGCGCGCCTGTCCGGCATGTCCCAGACGGTCGGCTACCTGGTCGCCGCGATGGGCCCATTCGCCGCGGGCGCCCTCTACCAGGCCACAGGCGACTGGACCGCCCCCCTGGTGGTCATGCTGGGCGTCTGCCTCACGGCCCTCCTGGTCGGCCTGGCCGCCGCAAGGCGCCGCACCGTCTAGGGATCCGGGCGGCGCAGGCCCCGGGCGGCGCCCAACCGCAGCCGGCCAACCAGCGTGCCGACGCCCAGGTACTCCTCGACCCGCTCGCGCGGCGAACACCGCGCGAGCGGGTCCAGCCCCACCAGCAACAGCACCGGCCCCCCGTCCGCCACGAACGCCGACCAGCGCTCTCCCACCTCAACCTGCACCCGGTGCGCACAGCCGTCGAGTTGCACCACCGCTCGCACTGCTCCCACCAACGTCACCCGCGTCCCCGTGTCCGGCAACCGGGTGCGCGGCGGCGCCAGCCCCAGCGCGCTGGCCAGCCCGGCCAGCTCCGGCTCAACCCTTCCCGCATCGGGGTGCGCGAGCAGCAGGAACGCGACCGGCCCCGCACTGGTGCGCTCCAACCACGCCCACGAAGCGAGCGAGTTGACGAACCCGGGCGTGGGCGTCGCCATCACGCCCCCTCCCGCAGCAGCACCCACACCTGCTTGCCGCCGCCCGCGGCCGGCGAAGTCCCCCGCAGCTCTACGGCGTTGGTGACGACAAACATCCGCCGATCGCTTTCCGCGAACCAGTTCGCCTCCTCCACGACCACGGGCAGCACGCTCGACTGATCGCGGACGGCCGCCCGTACCCCCTCCGGCATGTTCTGCAGAACGAGTTCGCAATCCGCCGGGTTCACACGACGGTGCACATTGGCCAGTATTTCCGTCACGCGGACCACGGCCGGGCCGATCAGCCCCGCCCGTCCCCACAGCCGCGGACAGGCTCCGCGGATCCGCCGCACGGCGCCGAACTGTGCCGGTTCCGCGCCCAGTTGCGGTCGGCGCAGCTCCGACGTCGTCGCGATGGGTGGAGATTCCAGCGTCATACCTTCCACGTTCCCGGCCCGAAGCCCGCCCGACCAGGCGGGAACGGATCGCACACCAAAGTGTGCGGTCCGTAACCATGTGCTGCCATGGCGGCATGACCTTGGGGAGAGGCGAGGTGGCGGTGAGGGACGAAGGCGGCGCGTGCGCAGAAGTCGCCCTGAAATGGCGGAAGTCCAGCCATCGCGCAGCCGAGGGCGGCGACCGCCCAGAGGTCGCGACCCTCCCCCCAGACGATCCGCGTCCGGGCCTCCAAGGTCCCACCGGGGCAACGCTCTGGACTTCACGCCGGAGGCGTGGACGTCCTTCCTGGCGGCGGCCCGGCCAACGGGGGTGATTCCCGGCATCGCGGCCGGGTAGGCATACGGACATGCCCGTATGGGTCGGCACGTCCGGCTGGATGTACCGGGACTGGCGTGAGGTCCTCTACCCGGCGGGGTGCCCGCAGCGCCTGTGGCTGGAGGAGTACGCGAAGCGCTTCGTCACCGTGGAGAACAACGGCGCCTTTTACCGTCTACCGGCGGCCGAAACCTTCGCCGAGTGGCGTGCCCGTACGCCTGACGGCTTCGTCATGGCCGTGAAGGCCAGCCGCTACCTGACCCACATCAAGCGGCTGCGCGAGCCGCGGGAACCGGTGGAGCGGCTGATGTCCCGCGCGGGCGAGCTGGGGCCGCGCCTCGGGCCGGTACTGCTCCAGTTGCCCCCGACGCTGCGCGCGGACGCGGAGACGGTGGAGTCACTGGACGCCTGCCTGGCGGCGTTCCCGGACCGCACGCGCGTGGCGGTCGAGCCGCGCCACGACTCGTGGTGGACGTCCGACGTGCGCGCGTTGCTGGAGCGGCACGGCGCAGCCCTGTGCTGGGCGGACTCGCGAGCCAGGCCCACCGGGCCGCTGTGGCGGACAGCTGACTGGGGGTACGTCCGCTTCCATGTCGGCATCGCCAATCCCTGGCCGCGGTACGGGCGCCAGGCGCTGACGACCTGGGTACGCAGGATCACGGAGGCCTGGCCGGACGAGTCGGACGTGTACGCGTACTTCAACAACGACCCGGGCGGAGCCGCGGTGCGCGACGCGGAAACGTTTCTGAGGCTGCTCAGCAGGTCGGGCGAAGTCCGCTGCTCTTCGGCAGCGCTCTGAGGGGGCGCGGCCAGCCGCGAAATGGTGCCGCAGACGATCGCCAGCACCTCACCGTACTGCCAGCGGAGCGCTCAGCGGGCACCCAGCACACAGGTCAGTACGGCCATGACCAACAGCGCGCCCAAGATCATGCCGTAGCTGCCGTCGGCCGTGTACGGGCTTGACGAGTTTCGACGTCGGCCCAAGGCGGCCCAGGCGAAGCCCGGCGAAGCGTCTCCCGTGTGGTGGTGATGATGGTGGCCCAAGCCGCCATGGTGGCCGTGATGCCCGCCGAACCCGCCGCCGTGGTGACCGCCGCCACTGAACCCACCGCCGCCGTGCATGCCGTACTCCGTCCGTCATCAGTACTTGAACGGAGCGTCTGCCCAGTTTCCGACGCCTAACACATCCATGTGCTGGCAGTTCTTGTGGCCGAGGCCACAATCGCGTCCAGGTGGCCGTGGTGGGCACCGTGCCAGTACACCTTCCCGCACTCCCGGCACCGCACGAACGCGTCATACGTACGCCGCGTCCCCGGCTGCAGCAGATGCGCCACCTCGTCCTTGCTGACCGGCTCCAGCCCACCGTTGCATCCCATGCATCGAGTCCACGGCGCCAGCGCCGGTGCGAACCGCCCGAGCACATCAGCGAGTTGGGCGTCCGGCCGCGCCCCCCGTACGAACGCCCCGCACCACAGGCTCCCGCGGAACAACAGCCCGCGATCCTGCGTGAGCAACACCCGGCGTTCCGCGTTGGCCTGCCTGACCAGCGCGTCGTCGTCCATGTCATTGCGATAGGCGGCGTCCAGGCCCACCAGTCGCAACCACCGTGCCAGCGCGCCCAGATGAACGTCCAGCACGAACCGCGCGTCCGCGACCCGCTGCGGGCGCCGCACCTCGCGTACCCGCACCAGTTCCCCACCACGCGGCCGGTACGTGTCCGCCACCGGCCGTCCGTCGACCTCCAGCCCCCCGACCTCCGTCAGCGGCACCCCCATCGACCGGACGACATGGCCGAGCGACGACGTCCCGTCCACCGCCACCCGCGCCCCCGCCGCCACCCGATTCCGCGCCGAAAGGAAAAACCGCAGGTCATCGGCTACAAGGACCCGCAGCTCCGCACCACTCACCCTTCCAGCGTGCCACGCGGACCGGCTGGGGGGCCTGGGCTACTCGCCCCCGCAATCCCATGCCTCCCGAGGAGAGGCCGGACGAAGCGCGCTGCGGTTCGTCAGCGCTCTGAAGACACGGGAAACTGCGCGACCAGCCACCACGGTGCTCCAGACGATCGACGGCACATCCTCGCTCTCCCGGCGGAGCGCTCAGATCTCGTCCCAACCGACGGAGTCGTACAACTCCGTCAACCCCCGCATCCGGTCCGCGTCCACCGGAATCTCCACCCCGTCGATCCGCCCGACGGCGACGATGCCCCTGGCGTTGCAGACGAACGCCCCGTCGTACGAGGCGACTTCGTCCAACCGCACAACCGCCCGCCGCGACGGCGTGCCCCGTTCCGCCAGCGCCTCCTCGATCAGCTGCATGGTGATCCCGTGCAGCATCGGCGCCTCCGGCCAGACCACCGCGGGTCCGGCGAAGAACCCGATGTTGGCGATCGCTCCCTCCGCCACCACCGCGTCGGGACCGACGAGCAGCGCATGGTCGAACCCGTCGCGCTGCGCCTGCCGCTCATGATGCTGCTGCCCGAACCCGCCGAGGTGCTTGATGTGCGGCACCGGCCGCAGGAACCGCACCGCCCGCAACCGCTGCGGATGGTCCGGATCATCCGCGGGCGGCTTCACCGTGACCAGGACCGACGGCGGCTGCCCCGCCTCGGGCTGGAAGGCGTACACCCGCACCGAGGCGTCCGCGACGTCCGCCCCGAGCGCGTGCCGCACCAGCTCCCGCACCCGGCCGCCGTCCAGCCCGGCTCCGAACAGCTCCCGCGACGCCGCGTCCAGCCTCCGCAGATGCCGCTCCAGGCCACGGGTCCTCCGGCCGCGCACCTGCATGGCCGTGAAGTGGCCGTATGGGAACCCGGCCAGGAACCCCAACTGCTCAGCGGTGGCCGGGTGTCCGTCAATCTCGATCCGTGAGGTGATCGGCGAGGTCTCCACGCGGGCCAGGGTATTCCTACTCCTCGCCCGCCAGCGTCAACGCCCGCAGCCTGCGGCCCGCGAACCAGGTCGCCGCCAGCGTCACACCCACCAGCAGGACCACCGCCAGCGGCAGCCCCACCTCGGAGGAGACCGCGCCGCCGTCGGCCACCTTGGCTGCCAGCGCCAGCGCCCACTGCTGAACGCTCAGCGTCCGCGCCCCCGGCACCAGGTTGCCTATCAGCGACTCCCAGACCAGCGCGTACACCAGCCCCGCCACCACCGCGTGCCTCGTGACGACACCCAGCAGCAGGAATATCGCGCTGTAGGCGAGCGAGGCGACCGCCGCCGCGACTCCGAAGGCCACGGCCAGGTGCTGGCTGTTGCCGTCGAGCACCAGGCCCGCCACGAACGTCGGTATCGCGGCGAAGCCCACCGACACCAGCATGGCGACCAGGAGTTTGGTGAGGATGATCGTCGGCCGCTTCACCGGCTTGGCGAGCAGATAGGCGATCGAGCCGTCATCGATCTCCGGGGCGATGGCGCCGGTCCCGGCGATCACCCCGATCAGCGGCACCATCGTGGCCAGTGCGAACCCGGACAGCACATCGCGGGCCGTGGAGTCGTCGGCGCCGGTCAGCGCCCGCACCGCGACGGAGATGATGATCAGCAGCACCGGCAGCGCGAAGAGGATCGCCGCGCGGCGCCTGCCGAGCAGCGCCCGGTAGGTCAGCCTGGCGACGGTCGGGTGGTACACCGTGGACATGTCGTTCGCTCCCTATGCCGCGACCAGGTAGGAGAAGACGCTTTCCAGCGACTCGTCGGAGGGCGACACCTCGTAGAGCCGGATGCCATGCTCGCGTGCGACCCGCGGCAGCAGCTCCGTGAAGCGCGTGAAGTCGACGGCCTGGATGCGCAGCGCGCCGCGCCCTCCCTCGACACCGAGTTCCAGACCCGTCGTGCTGCCGTCCGCGATCAGCGCCGCGGCCAGCGCGCGGTCGTCGCTGGACCGCACCAGGTAGCGGTGCGGGCGGTCGGTCATCAACCGGCGGATCTTGCGGAAGTCACCGGACGCCGCGTGCCTACCGGCGACGATCACCTCGATGTGGTGGGCGAGCTGCTCGACCTCCTCCAGAATGTGCGAGGAGAACAGCACGGTCCGTCCGTCGGCGCCCATCTGCCGCAGCAGATCCATCAGTTGGAGCCGCTGGCGCGGGTCCATCCCGTTGAACGGCTCGTCGAGCAGCAGCACGGACGGTTCGTGCACCAGCGCCGAGGCCATCTTGACCCGCTGGCGCATGCCCTTGCTGTAGGTGTCGATACGGCGGCCCTGCGCGTACTCCATCTCCACCGTGGCCAGCGCCTTGCGGGCCGCCGCCCCCGGATTGGGCAGACCGTGCAGCTCGGCGTTGGCCAGCACGAACTCGGCGCCGGTGAGGAAGTCGTACATCGACTCGCGCTCGGGCACGATGCCGATGTGCCGGTACGCCTGCTCGTTGCGCCAGATGGTCTGGTCGTCGAGCGTGACGCTGCCCGTGGACGGTGCCAGGAAGCCGCCCATCATGTTGATCAGGGTGGATTTTCCAGCCCCGTTGGGGCCCAGCAGTCCGGTCACGCCGGGACCGATCGTCATGCTGACGTCGTTGACGGCGACGACGTTGCCGAACCAGCGCGAGACCTTGTCGATCGTTACGGTGGTCATCCCAGCCCGACCTTTCGGTAGCGGCGCATCAGTAGTGCGAACGACCCGGCGATCAGGCCGAGCACGACGAGCAGGTAGAACAGCCCGGCGACGGCGTTGGGCGGCCCGTAGCCCCCGACGAAGTCCGAGTGCGCGCCCAGCCACCAGGTCTGCAGCCCGTCGATCAGCGTGACCGGCGAGAACAGTCCGAGCCAGCCGATCGCCGTCTGGGCGCCCTGGTGGAAGGCCACGGCCTGCACGCTGGTCACCGCGCCATAGGAGATGGTGAACACGGCGATCACCGCCGCCACCCCGAAGCCGCGGCGCGGGGTGAGCGCGGCCAGCACCAGCCCTATGCCGCCGAACAGCAGCGACATCAACGCGGCGGCCAGCAGCCCCTTGCCGAAGCCAGCGGTCTGTGTGCCGAAGTCGAGCTTCGCCAGCAGCGCGCCGACGTAGAGGATCACCAGCGGCGTCCCTATGAGGAGGAACAGGGCCGCGGCCATGGCCCCGAACTTCGCTATGACGTAGTCGATGCGTTCCATGGGCCGGGAGAAGTAGAGCGGAACCGTCTTGAACCGCAGGTCACGGGAGACGGACTGGGGAGCCTGAGCGGCGAGGTACAGCCCGATGACCGCCTGGAGGTAGAGCGCGTACCGCGTGTACTCCAGCGGAAGCCTGGTCATGTGGGTGTAGACGGCGACCGCGTCGATGATGCCCGCGGGCAGGCACATCACGCCCAGCAGGATCATCGGCAGGACCTTGGACTTCGCCGACCTGCCGAGCCCGTAGGCACCGCGCAGGCTCTGGGTGAACAGCGAGCGGCGGATGTACGAGCGGTCCAGCCGTGCACCGTCGTAGTGCCGGTAACCGATGTCGTGGATACGGGAGTTGTCGGCGGGGGCGGTCGCCGCCGCCACTGCTGCGGAGGGCTCAGGCGGCATCGCGGCTGCCTCCTTCCTTGTCCTGCTTGCTCTTGAAGATCTCGGCGATGCGGTGGCGGCGCTGCTCCATGCGGATCAGGCCCAGTCCGAGCCCGGCGACCGCGTCCCTCACGGCGTCGTACGTCGACTCGTCGGCTATGTCGACCAGCAGCAGATGGCCGTCGGCGTGCGCCGTCAGCCCCGCGGCGGTGAACGCCTCCAGCGCGGCGCGGGTCCCGTCCGGATGGCGGTCGGTGTCCGTCACCTCCACCGCCAGGGAGGCGGTGGCCTGCGTGAAGTCCGTTGTGGAGGAGGCCCGCAGCAGCTTTCCGCCGTCGATGACGACGATCTGGTCGCTGGTGCGCTCCAACTCGCCCAGTAGATGGGAGGTGACCAGGACCGAGATGCCGAAGTCGGTGTGCACCCGGCGGATCAGGGCGAGCATCTCGTCGCGGCCGACCGGGTCGAGACCGTTGGTCGGCTCGTCCAGCAGCACCAGCTTCGGGTCGTGCACCAGCGCCTGCGCCAGCTTCACCCGCTGCTTCATACCCGTCGAGTAGCCGCCGATCGGCCGGTACCGCTCCTCGTACAGACCGACGTGGCGCAGCGTGTCGGCGGTGCGCTCGCGCGCGGCCGACGGCGGCAACCCGGACATACGGGCCATGTGCACCACGAACTCGGTGGCCGACACGTCGGGCGGCAGGCAGTCGTGTTCCGGCATGTAGCCGACCAGCGACCTGATCCGCGCGCCCTCGGTGGCCACGTCGAGACCGAGCACCGCGGCGGTGCCCTCGGTCGCCGGGGACAGCCCGAGCAGGATTTTGATCAACGTGGACTTACCGGCCCCGTTGGCGCCCACCAACCCGGTCACACCGGGTTCGATGCCCACGGACAGCCGGTCCAAAGCGGTCACCCGCGGGTACCGCTTGGTCAGGCTTTCGGTCTCGATCACAGTCACGATTCGACGGTAGGGGCTGTGACCGACATCCGTCGTCACTCCCGCGGGTCGGCTTCGGGTAGTCCTCCAGGCTGACCCCCCGTAGGGGACCCGCGACCTGGGGATTACCGGTTCTCGGGGTCGGCGCCGCCGCGGGCTTTCCGTCCTGCGGGTGACGAGGTTGTCCACACCGGCCGAGTTGTCCACAGGCCTGCGCATTTGCCCTTGACGCAGCCAGCGAACGTTGTCACATTCGTTGATGTCATATTCGCACGCGCCCGCGCGGACGATAGAAGACGCGGTGCGGCTGAGGGGGACGGGAGGACGGCCATGGCAGCGGTACTCTCCGCCGAGCTGCGAGGCTTCCAGGCGGTGCAGCGGCTCGCGTACGAGTGCGCGGAGACGGTGGCCGCCCAGCTCAGACCAGGCTCGACCGAGCGGGAGGCGGCGCGTGCGCTGCGCGCGGAAGCCGTCGCGCGCGGCGTGCGGGACTGGTTCCACCTGCCGTTCGCCTGGTTCGGGGACCGCACGGCGTTCGCCGGGTTCAGGCTGCCGACGCAGTTCTTCCCCACCAACCGTCCACTGGAGCCGGGGATGCCGTTCATCCTCGACCTGGCCCCGATCCACGACGGGTTCACCGCCGACATCGGCTACTCCGGCAGCCTCGGCCCCAATCCGCTGCACGACCGGCTGATGACCGATCTGCGCGAGCACCGCGAACTCATCGTCCACGAGGTCCGGCGGCGCCGGTCACTGCGGCGGATATATGAGGACGTCGACCGGCTCATGGGCAGGCAGGGCTACCAGAACCGGCACCGTGCCTACCCGTTCGGGGTGATCGCGCACAAGGTCGACCGGGTCAAGGAGCGCCGCTGGTCACCACACGTCGCCGGATTCGGCACCCAGAGCCTGCGCGGCCTGGCCAAGGACGCGTTGCACGGGCACCGCGAGGGCTGGTCACCGCTGTGGAGCCCGTACCGGATGTCGGACCATCCACCACGCCCGGGGCTGTGGGCGGTCGAGCCGCATCTGGGGTTCCGCGGCACCGGGGCGAAGTTCGAGGAGATCCTCGTCGTCACCGACTCGGCCGACCCCGAGCAGAGCGCCTTCTGGCTCGATGAGGAACTGCCGCATGTGAAGCGGTGGAAGCAGGCGGCGTCAGCCACGGACGCGAAGGGGGGAGCATGATGTCCGAAGTACGCGAGCGCATGGTGCGCTCGGGCGAAGTCGAGCTGTGCGCCGTCGAGTACGGGGACACCGCGCACCCGACCATCGTCTTGGTGCACGGCTATCCGGACAGCAAGGAAGTGTGGACTCCGGTCGCCGAGCGACTGGCCGGCCGCTTCCATGTGGTGCTGTACGACGTGCGGGGGCACGGCCGGTCCTCCGCGCCGACACCGCTGCGCGGTGGATTCCGGCTGGAGAAGCTGACCGAGGACTTCCTGGCGGTGGCCGACGCGTTCAGCCCCGACCGCCCGGTCCACCTCGTCGGCCACGACTGGGGGTCGGTGCAGGGCTGGGAGTTCGTCACCGTCGGCCGCACCGAGGGCCGGATCGCCTCGTTCACCTCCATCTCCGGACCGTCCCTCGACCACTTCGGCCACTGGATCAAGCAGCGCCTGAAACGCCCCACCCCACGCCGCGCCGCCCAACTCCTGCGCCAGGGCGCCAAGTCGTGGTACGTCTACGCCCTCCACACACCCGTGCTCCCGGAGTTGGCCTGGCGAGGGCCGCTCGGCAGACGGTGGCCAAAGCTCCTGGCCCGCGCCGAACGACTCGAACCCGGCAGCTACCCCACGGCGTCCCTGCCGCACGACGCCGCTCACGGCGCCTGGCTGTACCGGGACAACGTCCGGCCGCGACTGCGCAACCCGCGTGCCGACGCCTACGCACACGTACCGGTCCAGCTGATCACCCCGCTCGGCGATCCGTTCCTGTCCCCGCGGCTCTACGACGACCTGGAACGCTGGACGCCCGAACTGCGACGCCGAACCCTGCCCACCAAGCACTGGGCGCCGCGCACCAGGCCGGACCAACTGGCCGACTGGATCAGCGAGTTCGTCCTCGGCCGGGAGGACGGCCACGCCGGTCCACCGATCGTCGCGGCCACGAGCGGCCCGGCGCACAGGGCGCGCGGCGGCCGACCGGCGACCAGATCGGCACGGGCCCGAGCGGCCTACGCGGAGCGGTTCGCCGGACAGTTGGTGCTGGTGACCGGCGCGGGCAGCGGCATAGGCCGGGCCATGTCCTTCGCCTTCGCCGAGGCGGGCGCACGCGTCGTCGCCGTCGACCGGGACGCGCAGGCCGCGGGCACAACGGCCGAGCTGTCACGGCTGCTGGGCGCCCCGGCCGCCTGGGCGGAGCCGGTCGACGTCTCCGACGAGCAGGCGATGGACAAGCTCGCCGCCCGCGTCGCCACCGAACACGGGGTGGTGGACATCCTGGTGAACAACGCCGGGATCGGCATGTCCGGCTCCTTCCTGACCACCTCCACCGACGACTGGCGCAAAGTGCTGGACGTCAACCTGTGGGGCGTCATCCACGGCTGCCGGGCCTTCGCCCAGCAGATGGTCGACCGCGGCCAGGGCGGCCACATCGTCAACACCGCCTCCGCGGCCGCCTACCAGCCCTCGCGCGCCCTGCCCGCGTACAGCACGTCGAAGGCCGCCGTCCTGATGCTCAGCGAGTGCCTGCGCGCCGAGTTGTCCGCCCACGGCATCGGGGTGACCGCCATATGCCCCGGCCTGGTCAACACCAACATCACCGCCACTGCGCACTTCACCGGCGTCTCGGACAGCGAGCAGGAACGCCTGCGCGCCAGGTCCTCCCGGCTGTACCGGATACGCAACTACCCGCCGGAGAAGGTCGCCGACGCCGTACTGGACGGCGTACTGCGCAATGCGGCGGTGGTGCCGGTGACGCCCGAGGCGCGCGGCGCCCACCTGCTCGCCCGGCTGTCGCCCAAGGCCCTGCGGGCTATGGCCCGGATCGACCCGCCTCTGTAAAGCAACGCACCAGCCACAGCCAGAAGGAAGCACCGCCATGGACACCACGGACCCGGACCCGAGCCCCACCTCGCCCCCCTCGTCCGACGCCACTCATTCCATAAGGCCACGCCGCGTCTCGTTCGACTGGCGGCGCACCCCACTGCACTGGATACCGGACGAGCCCACCGCGACCCATGTCATCAATGTGCTGCACCTGCTGCTCCCGGCCGGAGAGCGCTGGTTCGTCAAGGTCTTCAAGGAGGCGCTGCCCCTGGTCACCGACCCCGAACTGCTCAGGGACGTCAAGGGTTTCATGGGTCAGGAGGCCACCCACAGCGTCCAGCACTCCTACGTCCTCGACCACTTGGCGGAGCAGGGCCTGGACACCGGCCCGTACACCAGGCACGTGGACTGGATGTTCGACGTGATGCTCGGCGAGCGTCCGCCCGGTGGACTGCCGATCTCCGCCCGCGAGTGGCTGCGCTTCCGGCTGTCGCTGATCGCCGCGATAGAGCAGTTCACCGCCGTGCTCGGCGACTGGGTGCTGCGCGCCGAGGGGCTGGAGCAGGCGCGGGCCGACGAGGTGATGCTGGACCTGCTGCGCTGGCACGGCGCGGAGGAGGTCGAGCACCGCGCGGTCGCGTTCGACATGTACCAGCACACCGGTGGCAGCGGACTGCCGCGGTACGCCCGGCGCATCGAGGGCATGGCGTTCACCGCCCCGATGCTGATGTGGCTGTGGGCGTTCGGCGCCGCGTACCTCATACGCCACGACCCCCACCTGCGGGGCCGGCTGCGGTACACGCTGCGGGAACACAACAGGGCGGTCAGCAAGGGCCTGCTGCCCGGCTGGAGGGAGCTGGGCGCGGCCGTCCCGCGCTATCTGCGACGGTCGTACCATCCCTCTCAGGAAGGGTCGCTGCGCGCGGCCGTCGAGTACCTGGCCAGCTCCCCGGCGGCCAGGGCGGCGGCGGGCGCGATCGGCCGGGCGGCGGCGTCGTAGCCGCAGCCCCGTAAGGAGCACGAGAAGAGTGACGCGAAAGTCGCGGGACACCCAGGGAGCAGCGACCGCAACGGCCGCCGACCCGGCGTACCGCATCGAGGACCTGGCCCATGAGAGCGGCACCACGGTCCGGACCATCCGCGCCTATCTGGACCGAGGTCTGCTGCCCAAGCCCGAGCGGCGTGGCCGGGCCAACCTGTACGGGGACGTGCATCTGGCCCGGCTGCGGCAGATCGCCGAACTGCTGGAGCGTGGCTACACCCTCGCCAGCATCAAGGAGCTGCTGGAGGCATGGGACGCCGGGACCGGACTCGGTGGGGTCCTCGGGCTGGTCAGCGAGGTGGACCGGCCGTGGTCCGATGAGCGTCCGGCGCGTATGGGGCGGGCCGAGCTCAGCGAGGCGTTCGGCGGCATCGCGGACGAGGAGGCCATCGCCGAGGCGGTGGAGCTCGGCGTTCTCGAACCGGTAGCGGGCGCGGACGACGAGTTCGTGGTGCCCAGCCCGCAGGAGTTGGCGGTCGCCGCCGAACTCCACGCGGTCGGTGTGCCGTTGCCCGCGATCTCCGGTCATCTCAGGGAGTTGCGCGGGCAGGTCGAGCACATGGCGGAGCGGTTCATGGCGTTCACCACCGAGTACGTGTTCCAGCCGTACCTCGACCATCCGCCGACCGACGCGGAGGCCACCGAGGCCGCCGCGCTGGTGCGACGGCTGCGCCCGCTCGCCCAGCAGACCGTGGACGCCGAACTCGCCCGCGCGATGCGGACGTTGGCGACCCAGCTGGTGCAGCGCCACCTCGGCCCGAGCCACCAGCGACCGGAACCGCGGCAGGACACGGCGGCGCAGGAGCCACCAGCGGAGCCGCAGCACATCCCCGTCACCCTGCCCGCGTCCACGGTGCGTTCGGTGCGGGCACTGGTCGGTGCCCGCAACACCGCGGCGTTCATCGCCGCCGCCGCCGAACGCGAGGTCCAGGCCCGCACCATGGACGGCTTGCTGCCATAGGCACGTTCGGTCCCCGCCCCGACAGCGAGCATCCCCGCCGCGGAGTCCGGCGCTGCCGGACACCCGCAGCCGATGCCCGCCGAAACCGCGCCGGAGGCTAGAGCTGGGCCAGCCCGTCCGTCGCGATCTTCTCGAAGACCGCCATGTCCGCCTCGAAGATCGAATCCGGGATCGGCCAGTGCAGGACGATTTCGGTGATGCCCAGCTCCGCGTACCGGCCCGCGTAGTCGACGAAGGCGTCCACCGACTCCAGCGGTCGCTCGCTGGTGGAGCCCTGGAGCAGGATGCGGCCCAGCTCCCGCGGGTCGCGGCCGGACTCGGCGCAGGCCGCCTCCAGCTTGTCCATCTGCGCCCGCACCACACCGGGGCAGTCCGCCACCGGCACGTCCTTCGGCCCGCGCGGGTCGCCGTACGTCACCCAGGCCTGGCCGTACCGGGCGGCCAGCCGCAGACCGCGCGGGCCGGTCGCGGCGACCGCGAACGGCAGCCGTGGCCGCTGCACACAGCCGGGAATGTTGCGCACCTCGTGCGCCGAGTAGAACTCGCCCTCGCGGGTCACCACGTCATCGGTCAGCAGTTGGTCGAGCAGGCCGATGAACTCCCCGAAGCGGTCGGCGCGTTCACGCGGCGACCACGCCTCGTTGCCCAGCGCGGTCGCGTCGAACCCGGTGCCGCCCGCGCCGATCCCGAGCGTCACCCGGCCCTCGCTGACATCGTCCAGCGTGATCAGTTCCTTCGCCAGGGTGACCGGGTGCCGGAAGTTCGGCGAGGTCACCAGGGTGCCCAGGCGCATCCGCGATGTGGCCCCGGCAGCCGCCGTCAGCGTCGGTACCGCCCCGAACCAGGGCTGGTCCCGGAAGCTGCGCCAGGACAGGTGGTCGTAGGTGTAGGCGGTGTGGAAGCCGAGCTGCTCGGCGCGCCACCACACCTCCCGCCCTTCCGACCAGCGGTGTACGGGGAGGATCACAGTGCTCAGTCGCATGCCGTCGACTGTAGGCGGCCCGCCGTGCCGACCACGAACCGTCCCGATCCCGCCCTCGACGAGCCCCCGCGCGAGGTGCCACCGCTGCGCGAGACGTCTAATTCGCCCGGGCTTAACCTGAATAGCGGGGGTCGCCCCAGGAGGCCGTCATGACCAGGAAAGTCGTGGACTGCAGCAAGTTCCCCAGTGAGTCGCACTGCACGATCGCCATCACCGGGGAAGAGGAGGAAGTGGTCCGGGTGGCCGTCGAGCACGCGGTCGCCGACCACCACCACAAGGACAGCCCGGAGCTGCGCCAGCAGATCCGCGGGATGATGGAGGAGGAGCGCATCGCGTCCTACCCGAAGTCGGGACCGCCGCCGCCCGAAGGCGAGATATTCGATCTCTGATCCCGCTGCCATATCCGTTCCGCACCGCGGGCACATGTGGCCGGTCACACATGGCCGGCCACCCGCTGCGCACCGCCCCACCCACGCGCCCACACGCCGCCGTGCGCCACTATGGACCCCGTGACCTCGCTCTCCCGTCCCCCGCGGCCCTCCCAGGCCATGCAGCAGACTCCGGGGCTCCCCAAGGCGCCCCGGCTGATCGCCACCGACCTGGACGGCACACTGCTGCGCGACGACCGCACGGTCTCCGCCCGGACCGTCGCGGCCCTCGCGGCCGCCGAGGCGGCGGGCATCGAGGTGTTCTTCGTCACCGGCCGACCGGCCCGCTGGATGCATGTAGTGGCCACCGAACCGCTGGACGGCGATCCGGCCCGCCGCTCGTTCCTCACCAACGGCATCGCGATCTGCGCCAACGGCGCCGCCGTCTACGACCTCCACCGCGACCTGCTGATTGAGGCGTTCCCGCTCGCCGAGCGGGACGCCCGCGCGGTGGTGGCGGCGGTACGGGACGCCGTCCCCGGCACCGCCTTCGCGATAGAGCGGACCGGCGGCTTCCACTACGAGCCGGAGTACGCCGCGGCCTGGGCCGAGGCCGACTCCGTGGTGGGCCCGATCGAGGAGCTGCTGGGTTTCGACGCCGAGCAGCCGGTGCTCAAGCTGCTGGCCAAGCACGAATCGGCCGATCCTGACGTGTTCCTGGCCGCGGCGCGCGGTGCGGCGGGGGAGCACGCGGAGTTCACCCGGTCCAGCCCCTCGGCACTGCTGGAGATCAGCGGGGTCGGCGTCAGCAAGGCCAGCACCCTGGCCCGCTGCTGCGCGGAGCGCGGGATCACCGCGGACGAGGTGATCGCCTTCGGCGACATGCCGAACGACCTGGCGATGCTCGGTTGGGCCGGTACGTCGTACGCGGTCGCCAACGCGCACCCCGACGTACTCGCCGCGACGGCGCACCACACGGCCGCCAACGAGGACGACGGCGTGGCCCACGTGATCGAGACGATCCTGGCCCACCACACGTAGCGCTCCCCGCGAAGGCCTCCTCAGGCGGCGCGCTCCGCTTCGGGTGCGGCGATGTGCCGTCGATCATCCGCGGGCAGCATCGTGGCCGGGCGCGTGGTTCGCCGCGCCCCTGCTGGCCGCCGCTGGGCCTTCGGTGGCCCCGCTCAGAGCGGCGCCTCCCAGACCACCCGCGCCCCGACGCCGTCCGGCCCCGGACCGTAGCCGCTGGAGCCGCCCAGGGCCTCCGCGCGGCGGGCGAGGTTCCGCAAACCGCTGCGCCGTCCGTCCTGCGGGATGCCGACACCGTCGTCGACCACCGTCAACCGCACCCCGCCGCGCCCACCCGGCAGGGTGACCGTCGCGTCCACGTGGATGTCGATGCGGGAGGCCTGGGCGTGTCGGAAGGCGTTCGACAGCGTCTCCCGCAGTGCCGCGATGAGGTTCTTCCCGGTCGTCTCGCCCACCAGGGCGTCCACCGCGCCGGTGAACCGGACCGACGGTGCGAACCCGAGCGGCACCGCGGCCTGCCCGAGCTCCCGCAGTACCCGGGTGCGCAGCCCGGCCGGTACGTCGGCGGGACCCTGCTGCAGCGCGAAGATCGCCGTCCGCACCTCCTGGATCGTGGCGTCCAGCTCGTCCGCCGCGTCGCCGATACGTTCCCGCACCTCCGGAACCACCACCCTGCGCTGCGCGCTTTGCAGCAGCATCCCGGTGGCGAACAGCCGCTGCACCACCAGGTCGTGCAGATCGCGCGCGATCCGGTCGCGGTCCTCGAAGACCGCGAGCCGCTCGCGGTCCCGCTGCGCGTCGGCGAGTACCAGCGCCACCGCCGCCTGGTGCGCGAACTGCTCGGCCAGCCGCCGTTCCGTCTCGGAGAACGGCCTGGCCCCTCGCCTGCGGGGCACCGCCAACGTGCCGATGACCTGTCCGCAGCTGCTCAGCGGCAGCATCATGCTCGGCCCGAAGAAGCGGGAGACATCGGTGGTCATCCGTTCGTCGGTCGCCGAGTCGGCGACGAACACCGGCTCGCCCGCGAGGAGTTGGGAGACGATCGGGCTGGTCGGCGCGACCACGGTGCCGAGCAGCGGCAGCGGCTCCTCGGTGGACACCGCGACGATCTCCAGCCCGCGCTCCTCGGTGGGCAGCAGCACCACTCCGGCCGCCGAGTCGGCCAGCCGCCGCGCCTGGTCGGCCACCACCTGCAACGCCTCGTCCGCGTCGCTTCCGCCGACCAGTGCCGCGCTGACGGCGCTGACGCCGTCGATCCAGCGGTCGCGCTGCCGGGTGGCCTCGTACAGGCGGGCGTTGCCGATCGCCACCCCCGCCTGGGCGGCGAGCAGCTGGGCGGTGTGCAGATCGACTTCGGAGAACTCGCCGCCGTCCAGCTTCCCGGTCAGATAGAGGTTCCCGTAGACGTGCCCGTCCGCCCGCACCGGAACGCCCAGTACGCCGCAGGGCGGCGCAGCGTGCGGCAGCGCGTCCAGCAGCCCCTCGTACCCGTCCGGCAGCGCGCTGATGCGGTCGGCCACCTGCTGGTCGACGCCGTGCGTGACGACGTCGTGCAGGCCGTGCCCCTCCGGATGGACCACGTCCAGCGCCGCGTAGCGGGCGCCGACCAGTTCGGCGCCGGTGACGACGATCCGGCGCAACGTCTCATGGAGGTCGAGACCGGCGCCCACGCAGGCCACGGCGGACAGCAGCCGAGCGAGCCGACCACTCAGCTCGGTCAGCTCCCCGCGGTCACCCACGCGGTCCGCCATGCCCACGAGAGTAAATGCACCACTTTGCTATGAGAAGTCGTTAAAGGAAACGTAAGCGCGCTTTCCCGGGCGTCTGACAGGCAGTGCGGCGGCAGGCGGAGAAGCGCTGGGCGGCGCGTCAACCCACCGGTATCGGCTCACTGGCCCGTTCGCGCTCCAGCAGTCGGCGGAACGGCCCCTCGGCGGCGGCGAGCTCCTGGTACGTGCCGCGCTGCACCGCCCGTCCGTGATCGAGGACGATGATCTCGTCCACCGCGCCGGGTGCGGCGAGCCCGGCGAGCCGGTGGGTGATCACTACGGTGGTCCGGCCCTCGGTGGCGCGCAGCAGTTCGGCGGTGAGCGCGTCCGCGGTCGGCAGGTCGAGATGCTCGGCGGGCTCGTCCAGTACCAGTACCGGGAAGTCGGCCAGCAGTGCGCGGGCCAGCGCCAGGCGCTGCCGCTGCCCACCGGACATCCGCGCGCCGTGCTCCCCGACGAGGGTGTCCAAACCGTCGGGCAGCGAATCCACCCAGTCGAGCAGGCGCGCGGCGGCGAGTGCGCGGCGCAACTGCGCCTCGTCCGCCTCCCGGCGCGCCAGACGCAGGTTCTCCCGCACAGAGCTGTCGAAGACATGGGCGTCCTGCGCGCACAGGCCGACCATCCGGCGCACCGCGTCACCGTCCAGCGCTGCCGCGTCGACGCCGCCGAGGGTGTAGTCACCGCCCTCCCGGTCCACGAACCGCAGCAACGCCTGGGCGAGCGTCGTCTTCCCGGCGCCCGACGGCCCGATGACCGCGATCCGCCGCCCGGCGACGAGCTCCAGGTCGAGCCCGTCCAGCGCCAGCCCCTCCTGCCCGGGATGACGCACAGTCAGCCGCCGCAGGGTGAGCGGGAAGGGGGAGACGGGCGCAGCGATGGGCTCCGCCGGTTCGCGTACCGGAATCGGAGTGTCCAGTACCTCGTGGACGCGCTCGGCGGCCCGGCGGCTGCGGCGCCGGTACAGCGCGGCCAGCGGCATCCCGGCGACCGCCTCGAACGCGGCGAGCGGAGTGAGGACGACAACGGCCAGCTCCACCCCGGCCAGCCGACCGCCGGCCACCGCCAGGACGCCCACGTAGGCACTGGCCGCCACGGTCAGACCGGTGATCAGCGCGGACAGGCCCGCACCGAGCGCGGTGGCCGCCGCCGAGCGGGCGGCGATACGGGTCAGCAGCCGGTCCGCACGCACCGTCGCCTCCAGCCGGGCGGGCAGCGCGCCCGCGACCGTCAACTCGGCCGTGCCGGAGAACAGATCCACCACCTCGGTGGACAACTCGCCGCGCGCGGGCGCGAGCCTGGCCTCCGTACGCCGGGACACCGCGGCGGCCAGCAGCGGAACGCCAGCCCCCGCGGCCAGCAGACCGCCCGCGAGCACCGCGCCCGCCACCGGCAGCAGCCAGCCGACGAAGCCGACGCAGGCAGCGCCGACCAGCGCCGCGCTGACCGCCGGAAGCAGCCAGCGCAGGAAGTAGTCCTGTAGTGAGTCCACGTCGGCGACCAGCCGCGAGAGCAGATCGCCGCGCCGGATGTTGCGCAGTCCGGCGGGCGCGAGCCGCTCCAGTCGCCGGTAGACGGCGGCGCGCAGGTCCGCGAGCGCGCGGAAGACGGCGTCGTGCGAGACCAGGCGCTCGGCGTAGCGGAACACCGCGCGACCGATACCGAAGGCGCGGGTCGCGGTGGTGGCCACCAACAGGTAGAGCACCGGGGGGTGTTGGGAGGCCCGGGATATCAGCCAACCGGAGGTGGCCATCAACCCGATCGCGCTGCCGAGCGTGAGGGCGCCCAGGAGCACGGCCAGCGCGAACCGCGCACGAAGGGGGCGCGCCATCCGCCGCACGCGGGCCAACGCTCCAGAAGCACTTGGCGGTTGCGGTGCGGCTGGGCTGTTCACGTTCCCCGGCTCGGCGGTCCGGGCGGGATCTCCTGCCACCCCGGCAGCCCCCGCGGTGGCGCCCGGCGCCTCCTCGGTACCGGCCAACGCGTCGGCCGGGGCCGACGCTTCGGCACTGGCCGACGTATCGCCGCCGACCCCGGCCGCCTCGGCCGAGCGCGGCGCCCCCACGCCCCGAACGCCTGATCCCGGCAAGTCACCGGCTGCGTACGGCGGTTGGTCACCGGCCCCCGCGCTCTGCCCTACCCGGACCACCCGGTCGGCGACCGCGAGCAGCGCCGGGCGGTGCACCACCAGAATCACGGTGCGCCCCTCGGCGAGCCGCCGGACCGCGTCCACCACGGCCGCCTCCGTCTCGCCGTCCAGGTTCGCCGTCGGCTCGTCCAGCAGCAGCACCGGACGGTCGGCGAGGAACGCGCGGGCCAGCGCGAGACGTTGCCGCTGACCAGCCGACAGGCCGGCGCCGTCCTCGCCGAGCCGAGTGTCAGTGCCCCGTGGCAAGCTTTCAGTGAAGTCGAGGGCGTTGGCGTTCCGAAGCGCTTCGGTGACCTCAGCGTCGCTCGCTTCCGGGCGCGCCAGCCGGACGTTGTCGGCGATCGATCCGGCGAACAGGTAAGGACGTTGCGGAACCCAGGCGATCTGGTTCCGCCAGTTGTCGGGACGCAGGGAGGTGAGATCGGTGGTGTTGACACGAATACGGCCGGAGGTCGGCCGGACGAAGCCCAAAAGGGCGCCCAGCAAGGTGGTCTTGCCCGCGCCGGACGGACCGGTGATCGCCACCGTCTCGCCGGGGCGGACCGTGAAGCTGGTCTCCGGAAGCGAGGGTTCGTCCCGCCCCTGATGGGTCACGGTCAGCCGGTCCACGGTCACCGTGGCGGTCCGGGCGTCAGGGGCTGGGAGCGTGCCCTCGGTCGGCGCCGGGGTCTCCAGCAGCGCGAACACCTCGTCCGCGGCGGCGAGCCCCTCCGCCGCCGCGTGGTACTGGGCGCCCACCTGGCGCAGCGGCAGATACGCCTCGGGTGCCAGGACGAGGACAACAAGCCCGGTGTAGAGGTCGAGCCCGCCATCGACCAGCCGGAAGCCGATACCGACCGCGACCAGTGCCACCGAGATGGTGGAGAGCAGTTCCAGTGCGAAGGAGGAGAGGAAGGCGATGCGCAGGGTCGCCAGTGTCGCCCGCCGGTAGTCGTCGGTGATCCTGCGGATCGAGGCCGCCTGCGCCTTGGCCCGGCCGAACACCTTCAACGTGGGCAGCCCGCGGACCACGTCGAGGAAGTGGCCGGACAGCTGGGACAGCAGCCGCCACTGCCGCTTCATCCGCGCGTCGGTGTACCAGCCGATCAGCGCCATGAACACCGGGATCAGCGGCAGGGTCACCGCGATCACCAGCGCCGACTCCCAGTCGGCGGTGGCGATCCTGGCCAGTACGGCGGCCGGTACGACCACGGCCAGGCCGAGTTGGGGCAGGTAGCGCGCGAAGTAGTCGTCCAGGGCGTCGACTCCGCGCAGCGCGAGGGTGGTGAGTTCACCGATGCGCTGGGGTCCACCGCGCCCCGGTTCGGACGGTGTGGGGCCGAGCCGGGCGGCGTGGGCGAGCAGTCGGCGGCGCAGTTCGGACTTGACGGAGGCGCTGGTGCGGTGGGCGGCGAGTTCGGTGAGCCAGCTCACGGCGGAGCGGCCGATGGATACGGCGATGAGGAGGGTTATGGCGGAAGTCAGTCGCGACGTTCCGTAGTGGTGCTGGAAGGCGCCGACCACGATCTCGGCGATGAGCATCGCCTGGGCGACGACCAGGCCCGCTCCGGCGAGGCCGAGGGCAACCGTCCCGGCGAGGAAGACGCGGGTGGTTCTGGCGTACCGGAGCAGGCGCGGGTCGACGGGGCGCACGGTTGCCTCAGTGGGTGATCGGGTCGGGTATGTGCTGGGTCCCGATGCGCTTGCGGAAGACCCAGTAGGTCCAGGCCTGGTAGCCGAGGACGAGCGGCGTCATGACGCCCGCGACCCACGTCATGATCTTCAACGTGTACGGGCTGGACGACGCGTTGGAGACGGTCAGGCTCCACGCCGGATTCGTGGTGGACGGCATCACGTTCGGGAACAGCGCCAGGAACAGCATGGCCACCACGGCCGCGATGGTCACCCCGGACAGTGCGAACGACCAGCCCTCGCGGCCGAACCGGTTGCAGACCAGCGCCACGGCCAGCGCGGCCACGGCGACCACCAGCGCGGCCAGGCTGCGCGCGTTGCCGCCGTGCGCCTGCGTCCAGACCAGGAAGCCCGACGCGACGGCGGCGGCCACCAGTCCGAGCACACCGGCCATGGCGCGCGCCCTGGCCCGTACCTCGCCGAGCGTCTTCAGCGCCGCGAACACCGCACCGTGGAAGGTGAACAACGTCAGCGTCACCACTCCGCCGAGCAGCGCGTAGGGGCTCAGCAGGTCCAGCACCGTGCCGGTGAAGTCCTTGTCCGCGTTGATCGGCACACCGCGCACGATGTTGGCGAAGGCCACGCCCCACAGGAAGGCGGGCAGCAAGGAGGTGAAGAAGATCGCGTGTTCCCAGTTGCGCTTCCAGCGGGCGTCATCGCGCTTCGCCCGGTACTCGAAGGCGACACCGCGCACGATCAGGCAGACCAGGATGATCAGCAGCGGTAGGTAGAAGCCGCTGAACAGCGTGGCGTACCAGTCGGGGAAGGCCGCGAAGGTCGCACCGCCCGCGGTGAGCAGCCAGACCTCGTTGCCGTCCCAGACCGGGCCGATCGTGTTGATCAGCACCCGGCGCTCCTTCTCGTCCCGCGCCAGCAACTTGGTCAGCACGCCGATGCCGAAGTCGAAGCCCTCCAGGAAGAAGTAGCCGGTCCACAAAGCCGCGATCAGCACGAACCAGACGTCGTGAAGGTGCATGGTCGTTTTCTCCCGATCTCTGCCGTACGCCGGTCAGTAGGCGAAGGCCATGGGCTTGTCGGACTCGGCGTCCGCTCCGCTGTCCGATCCGGTGCCGGTGCCGCCGGACGGGCCGCGCAGCCGCGGGTCGACGGCCGGTGGCAACTCGTCGGTGACCGGGCCCGCCTTGGCGTAGCGGACCATCAGCCGCACCTCGATGACCGCGAGGATCGCGTAGAGCAGCGTGAAGACGGACATCGAGATGATGACCTCGGTCTGGCTGACACCGGGGGAGACCGCGTCGCGGGTCTTCATCAGCCCGTAGACCACCCACGGCTGCCGTCCCATCTCGGTGAAGACCCAGCCGAAGGAGTTGGCGATCAGCGGGAAGCCCATGGTGAGGATGCCGATGCGCCAGGACCACTTGGTGAAGAAGGTGTTCATCTCCCGACCGGGCGTGAGCATCAGCCGTGGCACGTCCTCCTCGCCGGTGCGGAACTCCGGTGCCAGCCAGCGCTTCCTGCGGGTGGTCCACAGTCCGATCAGTCCGGCGACGAAGGAGGTCATCCCGAAGCCGATCATCAACCGGAAGCCCCAGAAGGTGACGAAGATGTTGGGGATGTAGTCGTCCGGCTTGCCGCCGTACCTGGCCGCCTCCTGCTTGGCGACATCGTTGATGCCGGGGACGGCCTCGTGGAAGTTGCTGTGCGCGAGGAAGGACAGGATGCCGGGGACGGACAGCTCCACGGTGTTGTGGCCCTTGCCGACGTCACCGACCGCGAACACCGAGAAGGGCGCGGGCGCCTGGGTGTCCCAGAGCGCTTCGGCCGCCGCCATCTTCATCGGCTGCTGCTCGAACATGACCTTGCCCAGAGTGTCGCCGCTGATGGCGGTGCCGAGCCCGGCGATCACCGCGAGGACCAGGCCGGTGCGCAGCGAACTGCGCATCGCGCCGATCTTCTTGCGGTCCTTGCCGGTGGCGGTCTCGCCCGCGTTCTGCCGCCGCTTGGCCTTCCACAGGTGGTACGAGGCGATGCCCACGACGAACGCGGCGCCGGTGAGGAAGGAGGCGGTGAGCGTGTGGAAGGCCTGGACGAGCGTGGTGTTCTGGGTGAGGACGGTCCAGATGCTGGTGAGTTCGGCGCGCCCGGTGTGCGGGTTGACCCGGTAGCCGTTGGGGTGCTGCATCCAGGAGTTCGCGGCCAGGATGAAGTACGCCGACAGCAGGGTGCCGACCGACACGATCCAGATGCACGCGCAGTGCAGCTTCTTCGGCAGCTTGTCCCAGCCGAATATCCACAGCCCGATGAAGGTGGACTCGAAGAAGAAGGCGATCAGCGCCTCCATCGCCAGCGGGGCGCCGAAGACATCACCGACGAACCGCGAGTAGTCCGACCAGTTCATGCCGAACTGGAACTCCTGCACGATGCCGGTGACCACGCCCATCGCGATGTTGATGAGGAAGAGCTTCCCCCAGAACTTGGTGGCGTGGAAGTACTTCAGCTTCCCGGTCCGCACCCACGCCGTCTCGAACCCGGCCGTGATCGCGGACAGGCTGATGGTGAGCGGGACGAAGAGGAAGTGATAGACGGTCGTGATGCCGAACTGCCACCGGGCCAGTGTCTCCGGGGCCAGAGCCAGGTCCACGTCGCGTCTCCTTACCTTGGCGCGCGGGCGAGCTTGTGAACGCGTTCACATTCACAAGCCATTATTACCCAGCCGGTTCGCGCTCTTGACAGGGGGGTGGGGTGTCCCTCTTCACACAGCCATGGCAGCCGCTCGGTCACTGCGCGCGAGGGCCGCGAACGCGTCAGGGGCGCGCCGAGTCGACGCGCCCCTGACGTTCGTTCATCCCGCGCTCCGCTTCGCCGCGCGGGCATCGGGGCCTTTGTCGGCCCCCCACAACCTCCTACGACTCCTTGCGGAACTCCGCCGCCGCCCGCAGGAACAGGTCGTTGCCCTCCCGCTCACCGATCGTCGCCCGGACGCCCTCCCCCGGGAACGGCCGCACCACGACCCCCGCGCGCTCGCACGCCGCCGCGAAGTCCAGCGTGCGCTCGCCCAGCCTCAACCAGACGAAGTTCGCCTGGGTCTCCGGCACCGTCCAGCCCTGCTCGGTCAGCTCCTGGTGGACCCGGGTGCGCTCGGCGACCAGCGCCTCCACCCGCTCCAGCAGCGCCTCCTCCGACCGCAGCGACGCCACCGCGGCGTCCTGCGCCAGCTGGCTCACCCCGAACGGCACCGCCGTCTTGCGCAGCGCCGCCGCCACCGGCTCGTGCCCGATGGCGAAGCCGACCCGCAGCCCGGCGAGCCCGTACGCCTTGGAGAAGGTGCGCAACACACAGACATTGGGGCGGTCCCGGTACAGCTCGGTGCCGTCCGGCACATCGGCGTCGCGGATGAACTCCCGGTACGCCTCGTCCAGCACCACCAGCACGTCGGACGGCACCCGGTCCAGGAACCGCTCCAGTTCGGCGCGGCGCACCACCGTGCCCGTCGGGTTGTTGGGGTTGCACACGAAAATCAGCCGGGTGCGGTCGGTGATCGCCTCCGCCATGGTGTCCAGATCGTGCACCTCGCCGTCGGTCAGCGGCACCGGTACCGCGGTGGCGCCGGAGATCTGCGTGATGATCGGGTACGCCTCGAACGACCGCCAGGCGTAGATCACCTCGTCGCCCGGCCCGGAGGTGGCCTGCAGCAGCTGCTGGGCCACGCCCACCGACCCGGTACCGGTCGCGATGTGCGCCTCCGGCACGTCGAAGCGCTTCGCCAGCTCGGCGGTGAGCCCGGCGCAGGCCATGTCCGGGTAGCGGTTGAAGGAGCGCGCCGCGTCGGTCACCGACTCCATCACACCGGGCAGCGGCGGGTAGGGGTTCTCGTTGGAGGACAGCTTGTAGGCGGGCGCGCCGGTCCCGCCGACCGCGGGCCTGCCGGGCTTGTAGACGGGGATGCCGCGCAGGGCGGCACGGAGCCTGGGTTGTGCTTCTGTCACCGTAGGTCCTCCTCGACCATCCCGGGAGCACGGGCGGCCGATGGCGGCCGTCCGTACTGTCACGCCGTACTCAGCGGCTGCTCGCACCCGCTGCACACACCCTAAGAGGGGGCGTGCGTCAAATGGGAGGGGTGATGTGCCCCGGCGCACGCCGGTGGCGTGTGCCCTGGCGCGCATCCCTCGTACAGGTGAGGTGGAACGCCCCGAAAAACGGGCCCACACGGCGAGTCAAGCGGACCGTACAACCAACCAGAGGGCCCAAATCCCTTGTCCTGCCTGGCATTTCAAGGCAGGACCGGCCCCACGCATATGCAGAAACGTCACTGCACATCGCCCTTCGCCAGCGTCCGCCACCGGACCGCCCGAGCCCTACTATCGGCCTGCCATGACAGCAGCAGGTAACCACCAGGCGAGCCGGTCCGGGCGCCGGCTGGAGCGAGCGGGGATCCGGGACGTGGCAGCCGCGGCCGGGGTCTCGATCACCACTGTCTCCGACGCACTCAACGGCAAAGGCCGTCTGCCCGACACTACCCGTCGCCACGTCCGCGAGGTCGCGAACCGACTGGGCTATCGCCCGTCTGCCGCAGCGCGGACACTGCGCACGGGTAGATCCGGGCTGATCGGCTTGACGGTGACCACATACGGGGAAGAACCTTTCACCTTCACCGAGTTCGCCTACTTCGCCGAGATGGCACGTGCCGCGACCTCGGCCGCCCTGGCCCGTGGCTACGCCCTGGTGATCCTTCCCGCGTCCTCCCGCCACGATGTCTGGAGCAATGTCGCGCTGGACGGCACGGTCGTCATCGATCCGTCGGACCACGACCCGGTGGTCGCCGACCTGGTCCGGCAGGGCATCCCGGTGGTGAGCGACGGCCGCCCCGCGGGCAACCTTCCGGTGCACGCCTGGGTGGACAACGATCACGAACAGGCCGTTCTCGGCATCCTCGAACATCTCGCGGACTCCGGCGCCCGGCGCATCGGCCTGCTGACCGGCACCAGCACCGACACGTACACCCGGCTGTCGACCACCGCCTACCTCAACTGGTGCGAGCGCGTGGGACAGGAGCCGGTCTACGAGGCGTACCCCGCGCACGATCCCTGCGCGGGCGCGGTCGCCGCCGACCGGCTGCTGGCCAGGCCCGACCGGCCCGACGCGGTGTACGGCCTGTTCGACCCCAACGGCACCGACCTGCTGGCCGCGGCCAGGCGGTACGGACTGCGCGTCCCGGAGGACCTGCTGCTGGTCTGCTGCAGCGAACGCGCGGCCTACGCCACCACCGAACCGCCGATCAGCACACTCTCCCTCAAGCCCGGCCGGATCGGCACCGCGGTCGTCCAGTTGCTGATCGACGCGATCGAGGGGGTGGGCGCGGGTCGTCCGGTGGCGCAGGTGATGCCGACCGACCTGATCGTGCGGGCGTCCTCGCAGCGGCGTTCCCCGCGCACCACGGTGAGCCCACCACGCTCTCCGGACGACGATTGAACGGAATTCGGCGGTCCGGCAGTCGTCTTCACGGTGTCCCGGAGACAGCACGCGGATAATTTCACGGATATTGTCCGCTCCGCCCCAATTGGCAGGCGGCAGGTGCGTCGCAACGCGAGAGCGGCATTCCTATGATGGGCGGATGACACCGGACGACGCGTCGGCGCAGGCCGCGCGGGGCGCGGCGGCGGTGCACAGCGGCGCGAAGGTGGAGGGGTCGATGACTCAGGGGGCCGGTCAGGAACCCGTAACGCCCGGGGCGAGTGCGTCGGGGAGCTGGCACCCGGCCGAGCCTGTCGTTCCGCCGGGCGTGGAACTGCCTCCCGCCTATCCGCAGAGCGCGAGGGCGTTTCCGGACGGCCCGACGGTGTTCGAGGAGGCGACCGCCTTCCCCGTGCTCCAGCCGCCGCCCGGCTTCTCCACCGCTTCCGGCCCGTCCGCCATGACCGGCCAGGCCCTTCCGCCGGGGCCGCCGTTGGCGCCCGGCCTCACCGGTGCCCCGGCCACGCCAGGCTTCCCGCCCGCGGGGTCGGCGGCCCCGCCCGCGCCGCCCGTGGTCGAGTACACGCCGACCGCCCATGACCTGCCCGTGGTCCAGCGCGCCGAGTACACGCCGACCGTCCAACTGGAGACCGTGCCCGACCCGGAGGAGGCGCCGCCGGGACCGCTGTACGTCGTCGGCGATGTGCACGGCTACCTCGACGAGCTGCGCGCCGCACTGCACGCCGAGGGGCTCATCGACGCCGAAGGGCACTGGTCGGCGGGGCGTGCCCGGCTGTGGTTCCTCGGCGACTTCACCGACCGGGGCCCGGACGGCGTCGGCGTCATCGACCTGGTGATGCAGTTGTCCGCCGAGGCCGCCGCCGCGGGCGGCTACACGAAGGCGCTGATGGGCAACCACGAACTGCTGCTGATCGGCGCCAAGAAGTTCGACGACACACCCGTCAACTCCACCGCCGGAACCGCCTCGTTCCTCGCCGCCTGGCGGCTCAACGGCGGCCAGCCCACCGACATGGAGCGCCTCCAGGACCACCACGTGGCCTGGATGTCCCGGCTGGACGCGGTGGCGCTGGAGGACGACCACCTGCTGCTGCACTCCGACACCACCGCGTACCTGGAGTACGGCACCAGCATCGACGCGGTCAACGACGCGGTGACCGGCGTGCTGCAACGCGCTGACGCCGACGAATGCTGGGAGCTGTTCCGCAAGTTCACCAAGCGCTTCGCCTTCCGCGGCGACGCGGGCACCTCGGCGGTGCGCGAACTCCTCGACGCCTACGGCGGACAGCGCGTCGTCCACGGCCACAGCCCCATCCCGTATCTGCTGGGCGAGGTGGGCACCGAGGACGGTGGCGAGGGCAGCGCGCCGGTGGTGTCCGGACCGCACGTCTACGCCGACGACCTCGCGGTCGCGATGGACGGCGGGGTGACGATGGAGGGCAAGCTGCTGGTGGCCCAACTGCCGCTCACCGTATAGCTTTGGCCACTTACCGCAGAGATCCCCGGCAGCCGGGCAATCCACGCGGGCCGGACAGATCCCGATCTGGAAGGACCGTAAGTACCAGCCTGAGCAGCCGAATTCGGTAAACACTCTGTCACCGTGTCAGTGCCGCGCTCTACCATCGGTTTATCCGTCATACGCTCGCCTTCCGCTTTCGCCCAGCCGCCCCGGCGCCCGGACCGGGACATGGCAGGTCGGAGGGGAACGGAGCATCGGGGGATGTACATGAACAGCGCTCCGCACCTGCTGACCGAAGACCGCCCGGAGTTCGAGCGGGTCCTCGACGAGGCACTGCGAGCGGCGGCGGAGACACCCGCCGCCAACGGCACCCGGCTCAGCTCCGAACAGCTGCGCACCATGGCGCTCAGTGCCACCGCCGCCATCTCGGCGTGCGCCGCCGCCGAGTACGACCACTACCTGCGGGTGCGCGAGGCGCAGCGCGCCCTCGTCCCCGCGCCGCCGCGCGCCGACACCGGGCACGCCACGGCGGGCGGCGGCGCGGGGGACAACTCGGGCGGTGCCGGTCTGTTCGCCATCGTGGCGGTGCTGACCCCGATCCTGGCCGGTACCGCCGCGTTGATCTTCCTGCTGGTCGGCTATGTGCTGGCGGCGATGGACCCGGAGCCCGCGTTAGCGGCACCGCTGCGCACGGCGGGCTGGCTGTTCCTGGCGATCGCCGGTGCCGGGGTGCTGGCGGGCACGGTCGGCCTGGTGCTGACCGCGCTGCGCGATGGCTCGTCGGCGATCCGGGCCACCGGGAACGACGACCCTGCGGAGGTCATGGCGGCCAGGGACGCCTGGCTCACTGCGCTGCTGGAGCGCGGCATGCTGCCGTTCCTGCGTGAGGCGCAGGCCAGCAGCGCACGGGCCGACTCCGGCGCGGAACCACCGCGCTCCAAGGGCGCGTCCGCGGACGACCGGCCCCGCATGCCGCACGGTCTGGGGTACTCGCGCCCCGGGTTCTCCAGCCCCGGCGGCGAGGAACCGGACTCCCGTCCGCCGCGGTTCAGCAGCCCGCGATACTCCAGCCCGGACTTCGGCGCCTCCGACTTCGGCGACTCGGACACCGGGCGCGGCTGACCCGCTCGCAGGCCCCGCACCGACATGCCAGGGCGACCGGATGGGGATCCGGCCGCCCGCCATGACCTGCGCGAACTTGGCAGACGGGTGGTTAATCGGCCTATCACACCAGGCGTTGAGGGGCATCCAGCACACCGCGAACTAGCTTCGGTGTGCACCAGGACTTCCCCCACCCCACCCACCTGCCGGTCCGCGGGCCCTTCGGCACACGTCGCGGACGGGTCGGTCTTCCGTTCCCAGGAGTGAGCAGATGGTTCCGCAGTCGAAGCTCAACAGGGCCCTCATCGCCGTCGCCGCGAGCGCGTTCCTCACCGCCACCGCCGTCGTCCCCGCCGTCGCCGACGTGCGCCCGGCCCCCGTGTCCTCCCCCAGCGACGACCCCTACCCCCACGGTGGCCGCCACGACGGCGACCACGGCCGTGATCACGGTCGCGACCACGACCGCGACCACCGCGGAGACGGCGGCTACGACCACGGACACGACCACGACCGCGACCACCGCGGAGACGGCGGTTACGACCACGACCGTGACCACAGAGGTGACCATGACCGCGACCACAGAGGTGAGGGCGGCTACAACCACGGCCGCGACCACCGTCACCACCACGGCCGCCGTCACGACGACCACCGCCTGCACAACGCGCGGCACCACCACTACCGGGGCCGCGTCATCGCCCGTCACGGCCTCAACGTCCGCCAGCGCCCGACCACACACAGCCGTGTCGTCGGCTGGCACGCCAACGGCTCGATTCTCAGGATCCGTTGCGCGGTCAGGGGCGAGTCGATCAACGGCAACCCGCGCTGGTACCTGCTGACCGACGGCACGTACGGCTGGTCCTCCGCGCGCTATGTCCGCACCCTCGGCCACGCCCCCCGCTGGTGCGGCCACCGTCACCACTGACACGACCCCGACAGCGGTTCCGGACGGGACCGTAGGCGCCGCCCGCCTAATAGCCCACAGAAAACGGGTACTTGAACGGCGCTGGCGATCCGGGAAAGCGGTGCTCCGCGCAGTTGGAGCACCGCCTCCCAACGTCCAACGTCAGTCCGCGATGGGCAGGTACACCCGGTTGCCGCTCGCCGCGAACTCCTTTGACTTCTCCGCCATTCCGGCCTCGATCTCCTCAGCCGTGCCACCGTGCTCCCGGCGGATGTCCTGCGAGATCTTCATCGAGCAGAACTTCGGCCCGCACATCGAGCAGAAGTGGGCCGTCTTCGCGGGCTCGGCGGGGAGGGTCGCGTCGTGGAACGAGCGGGCCGTGTCGGGGTCCAGGGCCAGGTTGAACTGGTCCTCCCAGCGGAACTCGAAGCGCGCGTCGGACAGCGCGTCGTCCCACTCCTGGGCACCGGCGTGGCCCTTGGCCAGGTCCGCCGCATGGGCCGCGATCTTGTACGTGATGACACCGGTCTTCACGTCGTCGCGGTCCGGAAGTCCCAGGTGCTCCTTGGGAGTCACGTAGCAGAGCATGGCCGTGCCCCACCAGCCGATCATCGCCGCGCCGATGCCGGAGGTGATGTGGTCGTACCCCGGCGCGACATCGGTGGTCAGCGGGCCGAGGGTGTAGAACGGCGCCTCCTCGCAGATCTCCTGCTGGAGGTCGATGTTCTCCTTGATCTTGTGCATCGGGACATGGCCCGGGCCCTCGATCATCGTCTGCACGTCATGCGACTTGGCGATCTGGTTCAGCTCGCCGAGCGTACGCAGCTCCGCGAACTGCGCCTCGTCGTTGGCGTCCGCGATGGAGCCCGGTCGCAGGCCGTCGCCCAGCGAGAACGTGATGTCGTAGGCGCGCAGGATCTCGCAGAGCTCCTCGAAGTTCTCGTAGAGGAAGCTCTCCTTGTGGTGCGCCAGGCACCACGCGGCCATGATCGAGCCGCCGCGGGAGACGATGCCGGTCTTGCGCCGGGCCGTCAGCGGTACGTACCGCAGCAGCACCCCGGCGTGCACCGTCATGTAGTCGACGCCCTGTTCGGCCTGCTCGATGACGGTGTCCTTGTAGATGTCCCAGGTGAGTTCCTCGGCCTTGCCGTCCACCTTCTCCAGCGCCTGGTAGAGCGGCACGGTGCCGATCGGGACCGGCGAGTTGCGCAGCACCCACTCGCGGGTGGTGTGGATGTTGCGGCCGGTGGACAGGTCCATGACCGTGTCGGCGCCCCAACGCGTCGCCCAGGTCATCTTCTCCACCTCCTCCTCGATGGAGGAAGTGACCGCGGAGTTGCCGATGTTGGCGTTGACCTTCACCAGGAACCGCTTGCCGATGATCATCGGCTCGATCTCCGGGTGGTTGACGTTGGCGGGCAGCACGGCGCGCCCGGCCGCGATCTCCTCGCGGACCACCTCGGGGGAGACCCCCTCGCGCAGCGCCACGTACTCCATCTCGGCGGTGACCTCACCGCGCCTGGCGTAGGCGAGCTGGGTCACCGCCTGGCCGTCGCGGCCTCGGCGGGGCAGTCGCGGCCGTCCGGGGAAGACCGCGTCCAGGTTGCGCAGACCACCGCGCGGAGAGGTGTGCTTGAGCCCGTCGTCCTCGGGACGCAGCTCACGGCCCGGGTACTCCTCGGTGTCTCCCCGGGCGATGATCCAGTTCTCCCGGAGCGGGGCGAGGCCACGCCGCACATCGGTCTCGATGTTGGGGTCGGTGTACGGGCCGGAGGTGTCGTACAGCGTCACGTCACGGCCGTTGGTGAGGTGCACCCGGCGCACGGGCACCCGAAGGTCCGGACGGGATCCTTCGAGGTAGCCCTTGTGCCACCCGATCTCCGAGGAGTTTTCAGGCGTGCGTGCATCCTGCATGGTCATGAGACCCACTCCCTACGCCGGCATTACCCGGTAACAGGTTCAGCGGTCGACGCAGCGGATTCCGTACGTTCCGTGGTACGGAGGTCAGCGCCCTCTCAGCCCGGTGCTCCGAGCTCCCGCGATTGCAAAGGTACGCACAACGCTAGCGGGTCACCCGGGCGCGGCGCCAGGGGCCCTTGCCATGATCTGCGGGTGGACACGACGGACACGTCGGATACGGCAGGCATCACCCGCGCGCCGCACCCCGTTGGCGCGGACCCGGCCCGTGCCCGCCCCCGCGGGCACTGCCACGGCCATGCGCACGGCCCGGCCCATCCGGTCTCCGCGCACCTGCGCAAGCTGATCGCCGCGATCCTGGTCCCGTTCGCCGCGGCCGTCGCCATCGGCCTGGCCGTGCTGTGGCCGAACGGCGCACCGGCGCACCCGCACACCGGCGTCGGCTTCGACCAGCAGACACAACAGGCCCAGGTCATCCGGGTGGACAACAGGCCGTGCGCCAACGGGCCGATATCGACCGCCACTTCGGGCGTCTGCCAGCACACCGTCGTGCGGGTGACTTCCGGCAAGGACATCGGCCACACGTTCCCCGAGGTCGTGCAGCCGGGCCAACTGCGCCGCTACACCGCCGGACAGCGGGTGGTGGTCGCCTACTCGCCGGGCGCTCCGCCGAGTCTGCGGTACTCGGTCGTGGACGTCGACCGTTCGGTCCCGATGGCCGCGCTGGCCGCGGTGTTCGCGCTGACGGTGGTCGCGGTGGGACGGCTGCGGGGGGTGACGGCGCTGGTGGCGCTGGTGATCAGCTTCGCCGTGCTGACCCTGTTCGTGCTTCCGGCGATCCTCCAGGGCCGCAACCCACTGCTGGTCGCGGTGGTCGGGGCCAGCACGATCATGCTGGTGGCGCTCTATCTGTGCCATGGCGTGGGCGCCCGTACCTCGGTGGCGGTGCTCGGCACCCTGTGCTCGCTGCTGCTGATCGGGCTGCTGGGCTCGGTGTTCATCGACTGGGCACTGCTGACCGGCGACACCTCCGATGAGACCGGTCTGGTGCACACCCTGTATCCGGGCATCGAGATCCGCGGCCTGCTGCTGGCGGGCGTCATCATCGGCTCCCTCGGGGTGCTCGACGACGTGACGGTGACGCAGGTGGCGGCGGTGTGGGAGCTGAAGGACGCTGATCCGGCGGCCGGTTGGCGCCGGTTGTACGGCGCGGGCATGCGCATCGGCCGCGACCACATCGCTTCCGTGGTGAACACCCTGGTGATGGCCTACGCGGGCGCCTCGCTGCCGCTGCTGCTGCTCTTCTCCATCGCGCGCAGCGGGGTGGCGACGGTGGCGAACAGCGAGATCGTCGCCGAGGAGGTGGTGCGCACCCTGGTGGGCAGCATCGGGCTGGTCGCGTCCGTCCCACTGACCACGGTGCTGGCGGCCCTGGTGGTCTGCGCGGACCGCCCGCGGCGTTCGCACCGCAGGGGGCGTCGGCGCAGGGCCTGAGCTACCCTCCGGACATGGTGGGGCTTCAAGGACGCGTGACGGGGACGATCGGCCCGGGTCTGGTGGGCGAGGTGATCGTGCGGGTACGCGGTGGCGCCGAGCATTTCCTGGCCTACCCAGTGGAGGCCGGGCAGCGCATCGAGACCGGCACGCTGGTGGTGGTCGTGGAGTACCAGCCGCCGCGCACCGTTTACGTCGCGCCCCTGATGTGAGCCCTCGACTAAACCTGAAGATCGATAACGGTCTGGACGCGGGTGTGAACCAAGGATTCGACAACCGCGTGTCGTGCGGGTCGGTGACTTGGTGCCCGCCGTAGGCGGGAGCAGACTCTCGTATGTCGGCTCCATCAGGGGAGCCGTGGTAAGAGGGGGCATGTGCCGATGGTCATCGGCGTCGTGGCGGGTGCGGTACTCGTCGCAATCATCATCCTGGTCACGCTGTTCAAGCTCATGTGGCGCGTGGCCGAGCCCAACGAAGCGCTGGTCATCTCCGGCTCCAAGCACCGGACCGAGGGTCTGGAGGAGGGGATGGGCTTTCGCATCGTCACCGGGCGCGGAACGCTGGTCCTCCCCGGTATGCAGGCGGTCCGCAAGCTCTCGCTCGACCTCAACGAGTCCGAGCTGTCGGTGGACTGCGTGACCAAGCAGGGCATTCCGCTGAAGGTCCGCGGCGTGGTCATCTTCAAGGTCGGCGACGACTTCGTGTCGATCGCCAACGCCGCCCGCCGGTTCCTTGACCAGCAGAAGTACATGGGCGACCGGGTGCACAACGTGTTCGCCGGTCATCTGCGTTCCATCGTGGGCGGGTTGACGGTCGAGGAGATGATCCGCGACCGCGAGAAGCTCACCGCGCAGACCCGTTCCGCCTCGGGTACGGAGATGGAGAAGCTGGGCCTGATCGTCGACTCGTTGCAGATCCACGAGATCGAGGACCCGACCGGCTACATCAAGAACCTCGCCGCGCCGCATGCCGCGGCCGTCCAGCGGGACGCCCGTATCGCGCAGGCGGAGGCGGACCGGCTGGCCACCGAGGCCGAGCAGAAGGCCAAGGCCCGGATGTCCGAGGCGACCCGGGACAGCGAGATCCTCCAGGCCGGGTACCAGGCCGAACGCGACAAGGCGGCGGCCGCCGCGCGTCAGGCGGGCCCGCTGTCGGAGGCCGCGGCGCGCCAGGAGGTCGTGGTCCAGGAGACCCGCGTCGCGGAACTCGAGGCGCACCGCCGCGAGCAGCAGTTGCAGGCGGACATCCGCAAGCCCGCGGACGCCAAGGCGTACGAGAAGCGCACCCTGGCCGAGGCCGAGCGTGACGCCCGCATCTCGGCCGCGCAGGCGAAGGCGAAGGAGACCGAGTTGGCGGCGGCGGCCGAGGCGACCCGGGTGAAGACCGCCGCGGCCGCCGAGGCGGAGGCCACCAAGGCCCGCGGTATGGCCGCCGCGGCGGCCACCAAGGCCACCGGTGAGGCGGAGGCCGCGTCGGCTCAGGCGCGCGGGCTGGCCGAGGCCGAGGCGGCCCGGGCGAAGGGTCTGGCCGAGGCGGAGGCCATCAAGGCGCGGGCCGCGGCGCTGGCGGAGAACCAGGAGGCGGTCGTCGCCCAGCAACTGGCCGAGAACTGGCCGGAGATCGTCAAGGCGGGCTCCGCCGCCTTCGGCAACGTCGACCACATGGTGCTGCTCAACGGCGCCGACGGGATGTCCGACATGTTCGCCAAGGCGCTGACCATGGGCGGCACGGGGCTCGGTCTGGCCCGTCAGTTGCTCGCCTCCATGAACAACGAGCCCGCCAAGGACGCTCCCGCGACGTCTCCCAACGGTTCGGCAACGCGCACCGAGCGGGTGCCGCTCCAGGACGAGGGCCACAACTCGTAGGCACTGCACGGTTGTCGTACGGGAAAACAGCGACGCTCGCGGTGCGGAGTCTCCTCCGCCGCGAGCGTTCGCTGTTCCCGCCGGGTCCGCGCCACGGGCGGCTACCAGTCGCTGCGCGAGGTCGAGGACGAGGTGAACTTCTTCACCACGTAGACCAGACCGCCGACCAGCGCCGCGAACAGCACCACCTTGAACAGCAGGCTCGCGATGAACCCGATGACGCTGGCGATCAGGCCGCCGAAGACGACCAGCGCGATCACCGGAACGGCGACCCACTTGACCCACCAGGGCAGTCCGCTCAAGAACCCGTTGTCGCTCATTTTCCGACTCCCTCCACCCCTACTCGGCTTGTGATTCGAGCTTACGGTGACGAGTACCCGAAACCGAGGGTTCGCGGTCCCCATCCGCCCCTGATCGGACCCTTACGGGACCCTGAAGCCGCCGGTCATCCTTCGGGCGGGGAGAAGACCACCAGCACTCGCAGATCCTCGGTGATGTGGTGGAAGCGGTGCGGCGTTCCGGCCGGTACGTAGACGACGCTGCCCCGGGCCACATGTGTCGTCTCCTCCCCCACCGTGATCGACGCCCGACCGCTCACCACCAGGTAGACCTCGTCCTGCGGATGCGGCGACTGTGTGTCGGTACCGCCCGCCGGGAGCGCGTAGAGCCCCGCGGACATGTTCCGCTCCCGCAGGAAGCGCAGGTACGCGCCGTCGTTCGCCGCGCGCTCGGCATCCAGATCGTCCAGCCGGAACACCTTCATGTGCCCGGTCCCTCGCCTTCTCTCCACCGGTTCTTCCTTGCCCTCACCAGAGTCTCTGCGACGATCGCAGCATGAAGAAATTCGTGCTCAAGACGCTGGCCAACGCGGTGGCCCTCGGCGTCGCCGTCTGGTTGATCAAGGGCATAACGCTCACTGGCTCCAACACCGCCCACAAGGTGCTCACCCTCGTGCTGGTGGCGCTCGTGTTCGGCGTGGTGAACTGGCTCGTCAAACCAGTCGTGAAACTGCTGTCCTTCCCGCTGTTCGTCCTCACTCTCGGCCTGTTCACGCTGGTCGTGAACGCGCTGATGCTGATGCTCACCTCGTATCTGTCGAAGAGGCTCACACTGGACTTCCATGTCGCGGGCTTTTGGGCCGCACTGGTCGGCGGCCTGGTGGTGAGCATCGTCGCCTGGGCGATGCATCTGGTCCTCCCGGACGAGGACGAACGCCGCTGATGTCCACGCCGGCTGTTGTTTCACGTGAAACACAGCATCACGGGGTGGCGGCCAGCGCATAGCCGAACACGGCCGCCACCCACGTCCACAGCGCAGCCAGCGCGACGTGCGCCGCGGTACGCCTCCGGTCCCCGCGCCACAACCGGGCCGGGAACACCGTGAACTGGAACACCCAGCGCAGCCCCCAGAAGACCGTCTCACCCGCGAGCAGCGCGGTGCCCAGCCGCGTCCCGGCGAGCAGTTCGGGGGCGAGCGCCAACGGCAGCAGGCCGAGCAGCACACAGGCCAGCGCGATGAAGAACAGGTGGGCGTAGGACACCTGGCGGGTCAGCAGAGTGCTGCCCGCGAGATCGGCGGGGCATCCCATGACCCGGGGAAGCACGGCATGCACCGCCCCCATGGCCACCAGCGCCAGCCCGACCAGCCGTAGCTGCCCCTCCAGCGTGAGCAGTGCCGTCACAGCGCCCTCCGCTTCCGCAGCACCAGTACGGTGACGCAGCCCGCGATCCGCTCTTCGCGGGCGACCGTGAGGCCCGAGCGCGCGGCGAGCCTCAACCACTCGCGCCGCGGCATGAAGTGCCAGGCGCCGGGCCCGAAGACCGCCGTGTTGACTGCGTCCCGGCAGTGCTCGACCAGCACGACGGCACCGCCCGGCCGCAGCAGTCGGCCGCACTCTTCCACAAGCGCCTCCCGGTCCGCCGAGCGCCGCAGTTCGTGCACCGCGAAGGGCGCGATCACCGTGTCGTACGAGGCGTCGGCGCCCGGCAGCCGGTGCGGCCGCGCCGGAACCGAACCCGGCCGCGGTGGCACCCGGTGGCGGGCCCGGCGCAGCGAGGACTCCCTCACCGGCAGCGCGTCATACAGGTCCGCGACGGTCTGCGCGGCCTCGGGGTAGCGGGCCGCCAGTGGCGCGCTCGCCTCGTCCAGCCCGGCCGAGACCACCAGATGGCGTCCGGGGCCCTGCGGCAGTAACCGCTCCAGCCAGCGCCAACTGTGCAGCGATGAACGGTCGTAGACCCGGTGGCTGGCCAGCAGACTCGCCAGCAGCCACCACGCGGCCAGCGCACTGCCCGCCCAGGCGGACCGGTGACGGCGCCCGATCAGCGCACCAGTGGCCACCGCCGCCGAACCCGCCGCGTACAGCGGCCAGTTGTAGGCGACGACATGCCGGACACCGGACGGCGCGGAGGCGTGGTGCTCGGCCTCGGTGGTCATATCCGGCGCCCGTCCGTTGTGTGCCGTACGCCCGCGTGCCAGCCGTAGTCGACGTCCGCCACATGGAAGGCGTTGGCGAGCAGCGGGCGGCTGCCAGCGAAGGCACCGTGCTCGAAGAAGGTCAGCCGCCGTACCTCCACGGCCACCGGACTGGGTTCCCAGCGGGTGCGGAACGCCTTCACCACCGTGACGGTGTCATCGCGCGGCTCGTACTCGAACGTGTACGGAAGCGGCCCCGCGAAGCGGCGGGCGTCACGCGGGGAGGCGAAGGGGCTGCCCTCGGGCAACTCCGCGGTGCCTTCGAGGTCGGCGGCGACCAGCAGGTCGGCCGTCGCATCCCGGGAGCGGACCGCGAACTCCAGTCGGCCACCGGCCGTCCGGCAGCCGAGCCGGGCCCGTTGGTAGTGGTAGCGGGTCAGTACGTTGCCGCCGATCGCCAGCACCCGGCTGGAGGTGTCACTGCGCAGAATGCGCAGGCCCCGCATGGTCCGCCCGCCCGGGGTGGTGAAGCGGGTGAAGAGCCGGTAGCCGGTCATCAGTTGGTCGGTGCCGAGCGCCCGTGGCACGAACGGTGGCCGTAGCGCCCGCAGATCCACCAGCGCGACCGCCGCGAAGCCGTACTCCTGCCCTTGTGCCTGGTAGGTGTCGAGCTCCAGGCCGGGAGTGAGCAGCGGGCGCAGTACACGGGTGGGAAACGCGTAGGTCAGGACGAGCGAGTGCGCGAAGCGCGTGCGCAGCGGAATCGGATGGCGGCGCAGCGAATGCCTCACCTGGTGCCTCCTGTGCGGGTCAGACGCACCGTTCCCCACAGCGGGCAGCGGTCGTCGGTGGGCTGCCCCGAGCCGCGGAAGCTGCGCAGTACGGCGACGCCACCCGGCCGCACCGCGCGCTCCACGGCGGCACGCAGCCGTCGTGCGTACGAACCGCCGGGGCCGTCAAGGACGTTGGAGAGTGTCACGGCGTCATAGCTGCCGGGGATGACCGACTCCAGGTGCTCGGCCACCTCGGTGTGCACGAATCGCACGCCCACGACGGGTGCCGGATCGGGCACCCGGCCGACCAGCAGCAGCCGCAACAGGGGGTTGTCGGTGTTCGGATGCCGGGCGACGGTGCCCGCGAGGCGCTGGCGCAGTACGGCGTCGAAGCGCGCGGGGACCACCCCGCGGAATCCGGGGCGCAGCAACGCCGCGAGCGGACCGGCGGGCCGCAGTGCGGCGCCCATCAACAGGCGCAGCCCCGGGCCGTCCAGACGTGTACGCCACCAGGCCACCTGGCGTGCGGGTTCGTCGAGTTCGAGGAACGCCGCGAGTTCCGCTGGCCGCCAGCCCGGCAGGGCTGCGGCGGCACACCGTCCGACAGCCGTCAGGTGCTCCGCGGTACCGATTCGAGCCGGGGCGCCGTGTGTCACGCGGCTTGCGGCGTAGGCGAGTTGGCGGGGATTGACGTCGACCGCGGTGACCTCGTGTCCGGCGTGCGCGAGCGCGGCCGCCATGTCGCCCGCCGAGGCGATGCACAGCACACGGGCGGGGGCTGCGGGGAAGGCGCGCAGCTCGATCCGCGGGTCCTCGTACATCCGGCCGAACAGCAACCTGGGGCCACCGCTCTGGGCGGTGAGGATCCGCCCGGCCGACCAAGGGGTCTGCCTCATCGGGACGCCCGCCGCTCGGCCACCAGCCAGATCAGGCAGACCAGCGCGAGGTTCATCACGACCAGCCGTCCTGGTTCGGTTATTCGCTCCGGTGCGAACAGCAGCCCGCCCAGGTTGAACGAGCCGATCAACCAGGTCTGGACGCCCGCCGCCAGATACGGCCGGGCTCCACTGAGCACCCACAGCCCAACCGCCGTCTCCAGCAGGCCGATTGACACCATCACCGGTGTCACCGCCCAGTGCGGCAGCAGCGGAATCTGCGTGATGATCGCGCGCTGGTCAGCCCGCCCGGGTACGACCTTGCACCACAGGCCCTCGTAGAACCACACCAGTGCCACAGCGGCACGAGGCGCCATCACACGCCATCGCGGCATCGTGCGACCTTTTAGGATCACAGGCCATATACAACCAGCGCGTGGCGATCCGCCCGTCAGCGGGATCGTGTTTCACGTGAAACATCGACCGTCCGAGCAGGAGGCAGCGATGTCCGAGCGCCCCACCGGGACAGGGGACGGCACCCGAAGCGTGCACGCGGGCAGACCACCCGCGCAGCCGTACACCCCGTCGCTCCCGGGGCCGACCTTCGTGGCGCACTACCACCTGCCCGGCGAGGCGGTCGGCCCCTACACCTACGGACGTGACGACAACCCGACCTGGAGCCGCCTGGAAGAGGCGATCTCCGGGCTGGAGTCACCGCAGGCCCCCGCTCAGACGGTCGCCTTCGCCTCCGGAATGGCCGCGGTCTCGGCGGTCCTCCTGTCCCAGGTGCGCTCCGGGGACACGGTGGTGCTGCCCTCCGACTGCTACCAGACGACCCGCGCGCTGCGGGAGCGGCTTGAGTCATACGGTGTCCGGGTGCGGCTGGCGCCCACGGCAGGCGATGCCCAACTCGACGCCCTGGACGGTGCGCGGCTGCTGTGGATCGAGACACCCTCCAACCCGGGTCTGGACGTCTGCGACATCCGGCGACTCGCGGACGCCGCACACGTGGTCGGCGCCCTGGTCGCGGTCGACAACACGCTGTCCACACCACTGGGCCAGCGGCCTCTGGAACTGGGGGCGGACTTCGCGGTGGCCAGCGGCACCAAGGCGCTGACCGGCCACGGCGACCTGCTGCTGGGCTATGTGACCGCTCGGGACGAGCGGTTGGCGGCGTCGGTGCGGCTGTGGCGCAAGACCGTGGGCGCGATCCCCGGTCCGATGGAGGCATGGCTGGCCCACCGCTCCCTGGCGACGCTCCATCTGCGCATCGCCCAGCAGCAGCGCAACGCGCTCGCGCTGGCCACCGCACTGGGCGGGCGCGAGGAGGTGACCGGGCTGCGCTACCCCGGGCTGCCGAACGACCCGTCGCACCAGGTGGCGGCGCGCCAGATGCGCAACTTCGGGCCCGTGGTGTCCTTCGTCCTGCCCGACCGCGGCCACGCCGAGCGCTTCCTCGGCACGCTGCGGCTGACCGGGGAGGCGACCAGCTTCGGCTCGGTGCTCAGCACGGCGGAGCGCCGGGCCCGCTGGGGCGGGGACACGGTTCCGGAGGGGTTCATCCGGTTCTCCGTGGGCGTGGAGGACGCACAGGACATCGTGGCGGACGTGCTCCAGGCACTGGACGCGGCGCGCTGACCGCGCGGAAACCGCCACGCCGTTGGCGGGCCTCAGAAGGCGAAGACCCCTCCGGTCCTGCGGGCGGCCACGCAACTGTTCAGATACGTCCGCCGGAACCGCACCGGCCTGCCCCACCAGTGGCCGCGCGCCCGCACGGTCACCGGGTCCACGGCCCTCGGACACCGCCGCGCGTCCCGCCGCAGCCGTCCGAAGTGCCCGTGCGCGTCCTCCAGCGCCGCACAGGCCGCCTGGGCGGCCGGATGCGTTCCCCCAGCGGGACCGCACAACAACAGCACCCTGGCATGCGCGGAGCGACCGTGATGGTGCCGGTGTTCGACACTGAGCTTGAGCACCGCCCGGGCGGCGGGTTCCGCGGCGACCGGCGTCGCCGCGAGCGGCGCCAGCACGGCGGACACGGCCAGCGCCAGCGGAACGGTTCGGCGGACGATGGTGCCCATAGGGGAGTCTCCTCTGCTTCGGGGACAGCTCACCGAAGCATGAGCGAGCAAGCGGACCACTCCCCGTGATCCTCACTCGCATGGCGGCGTGTCGCCGAAGCCGGAAACAGCTGCCAAGTCCCCAGGTCCGCGCCCGGTCCGTTAGCGGCGCGTAACGAGCCGGGCGGTCAGAGCCTCCCCCCTCGTGGCTCTGACCGCCCTGCCTCTCGGCGCGAAGTAGCGCCCTCACAAGGCTAGTTGACTCTGCGTCAGTGTCCAATCACAGTTATAGAGCGTGCCCATCGACATATTTATCGTTGCCGATTCGCCAGGCAAGCGCCTCCTGCATACGCACCGAACAAGGAGTCCCTATGGATCTGGCCCTGTTGCGCACCTTCGTCGCTGTGCACCGGGCCGGGTCGTTCACCAGGGCCGCGCAGCTCCTGGGGCTCTCCCAGCCCGCCGTCACCGGGCAGATACGCAGTCTTGAACGCCAGTTGGGCCGCCAGTTGTTCCTCCGGCTGCCGCGCGGTGTCACCGCCACCACCGTCGGGGACGAACTCGCGCACAAGGTGGCGCCGCACCTTGACGCGCTCCGCGAGATCGCCGAGAGCGAGCTGGACGGCGCGGCCCAGGACCGTACGCTGCACCTCGCCGGTCCCGTGGAGTTCACCGCGCTGCGGGTGCTGCCCGCGCTGGCGCCGCTGGCCGGGGAGAGCTTCGCCCTGCGGGTCGCGCACGGGGCCGGGGACGAGGCGCTGGCAGGTCTCGCGGAGGGACGGCACGACCTGGTGATCGGCACCACCCGGCCACGGGCCCGGCTGCTGCACGCAACGCCGCTGTGGGACGAGGAGCAGATCCTGGTCACCTCACCACGCTGGGCTCAGCGCATCGGTGTACCGCGCACCAGACACGCGCCCGCGCCGCTCCCGGCGCAGGCTCCAGAACCGACCGCCGAACTGGTCGAAGCGCTCGACAGGGTTCCGCTGATCGGATACGAGGAGGACCTGCCGCTGCTGGTCGGCTACTGGGCCGAGGTGTTCGGCGGCAAGCCGATGGCGGACGCCACCGTGGTCGTACCTGACCTGAGAGCCGTGCTGGAGTGCGTACGGGCGGGCGCCGGGATGGCGGTGCTGCCGCGCTATCTGTGCACCGGCGCGATCGCCGCCGGTGAGGTCGTCCCGGTACTCGAACCGCGCATTCCGCCGCTGCGCACGTACTACCTGGTGGTCCGCGCGGGCACCCTGGCCCTGCCGCACCTGGCCCGGGCGCACGAGCGGCTGCTCAACGCCGCCGCCGGGTGGTAGCCGCCACCCTTGGAATCTCGGGCTCCGATTCGCTCGGGCCACCGCGTTTCGGCACCCCCGAGGTGCGGCATTTTTCCCCCATGGCAGCGGACAGCCCAGATCCCGCCGCCCGGCCGGTGGTCAAACGCACCGCACGGGCGATCCTCCTCGACGGTGACCACCTCCTACTGATCAAGCGCACCAAGCCGGGCGAGCCGCCGTACTGGATCACCCCCGGCGGCGGTGTGGAGCCCGAGGACGCCACGGTGGTCGACGCCCTGCACCGCGAGGTCGACGAGGAACTCGGCGCCAAGGTGACCGATGTGGTTCCGGCCTTCGTGGACACCGTCGAACACGTATCCGAGGACGGTGCGCGCGGGGTGAAAGTGCAGCACTTCTTCGTCTGCCGACTGGCCTGCATGGACCTGTCCCGACGGCACGGTCCGGAGGTCGACGAGCCGTGCGGGACGTATGAGTTCGTCCGGGTCCCCTTCACCCGCGAGGGCGTGGCATCCGTCGACGTCGTCCCGGCATCGCTGCGCGGCTACCTCGACGCCAACATCGAGGGTGTTCGGGCACTGCTCGCCAACGACCTGGGCTGAGCGGCCCCAGGCGGTGTCCGGTGGGTCAGCGCGGTTCCCGCCCCGGCCCACCGGACATCCCTTAGCAGGTCGGACAAGGTCCGCTGCGGTTCGGCAGCGCCTGAAAGCGGCGCGGGCAACCACGCGGCCAGCCGCAGTCGACCGCATATGGCCGCGCTCCCGGCGGAGCGCCTAGCCGAACCACTCGAATCCGCCCGGATCGGCGCTCCCCGTGCCGCAGGCCTCGGCGGCCACCCGTTCCCGCGGCTCGGCGGCGACGCCGAAATAGTCCCCGCCCTTGCGTTTGACGTCGTCCGTGCCCCAAACCTGTTCGCCGTCGCCATAGGCGCCGTTTCGCGGTGCCTTGACCAGGCGCGGAATGTGCTTCGAGCAGTGGATGTACGCCTCCACGACCGCCACCTCCACCCATATCTGCGGACGCCGCCCGGGCACCGGATCAACGGGGAGGCCGGGGTGCGTGGCGCGCATCAGCTCGTCGGGGACCAGCCGGGCACGGCCGTTGACGTGCAGACCGATGCGGTCCCGGGCGAAGTCGATCATCAGGATCCCGACATGCGGGTTCTCCCGGATGTTGCCCAGCGACGCCATCACACCGTTGCCCCGGTACTCGGGGTACGTCAGCGTCCGGTCGTCCAGCACCTGGATGAACCCGGGCGGTCCGGCGCGGAACGAGCTGTCGCACTCGCCGTTGCGGTCCGCCGTGGACAGGAAGAACATCTCCTGCCGCGCCGTGAACTCCCGCATCCGCTCGTTGAGTCGGTCGCGTACCTGCCTGTCGTAGAAGCGGTCAGCGCGCTCCACCGTGCCGAGTTCCCGCTGGATCTGGTGCTCACCGTCACTACCGGGTCGTCCTGCGCCGAACACCGAGTCATGAGCATCTTGCTCCAACGTTTCTCCCGAGATGTGTTGAACGAAGTGTCGGACAGCGCGGTTTGCCAGCGCTGCTCGTTCAGTGCCCTGCCGCCCCGATCAGCTCTGCCAGCGAGTCATGGCGTATGCGGTGCGAGGGCATGCCCAGACCCACCAGCGCGTCGACACTGCTGCGGATCATCCCGGCCGGGCCGGACAGATACGCGTCGAACGAGTGCCATGGCCCGCACCGTGAGACCACCTCGGACAGCGGCCCGGTCAGCCCACCGGACGCCCCCTCGGAGACCACCGGGCGCACCGACAGCCACGGGTGCTCCTGCTCCAGCCGGAGCATGGTGTCCAGGTCGTAGAGGTCGTGGTCGTGGCGGGCACCGTAGAAGACCTCGACCGCGCGTCTGCGCCCGTGCTCCGCCACGTCCTCGACCAGCGCCTTGATCGGCGCGATGCCGGTACCGCCGCCCAGGCACAGCAGCCCGTTGTCAGTGCCGTGGTCCACAATCATGGAACCGGCGGGAGGACCGAGCCGGATCACGTCACCGGGGCGGGCCCGGTTGACGAGAGCCGAGCTGACCCATCCGGCCGGTACGGCCTTGATGTGGAACGACAGGAGCCCATCCGGGCGCGGGGCGGACGCGAACGAGTAGTGCCGCCACACCCGCGGCCACCACGGGGTCTCCACGCTGGTGTACTGCCCGGCGAGAAAGGGGTACGGCTGGTCGGGACGGACGGTGACGACGGCGATGTCCTTGGTGCGCCGCTCATGGGAGACGACCTCCGCCTGCCACCACGGCGGTGAGGTCAGCTCCGCGGCGGCCGCGGCGTCGATCATGATCTGCGAGATGGTGGTGTAGGCACGCACCCAGGCGGCTTCGACCTCCTCGTTCCACACGTCGCAGGCGTAGCGGGTGAGCGCGCCGAGCAGGCACTCGCCGACCGCGGGATAGTGCTCCGGCCTGGTGCCGTACTTGCGGTGCCCGCGGCCGAGGTGGGACAGGTACTCGGTGAGCGTGTCGGGGTCGTCCACATGCCTGACGGCGGTCAGCAGCGCCTTGAACAACCGGTCGCGCTGTACGTCCATCGCCGCGGGGAACAGGTCGCGCAGCTCGGGGTGGCGCGTGAACAGCAGCGCGTAGAAGTACGAGGTGGTCTTGTCGGCGACCGGCTCGATGACGTCCATCGTGCGGCGGATGAGGACGGCGTCGGCGGGCAGGGCGGCGTTCCCGTCGGCAGTCGGTGGCGCTGCGGCTCGGGTCCGCATCGGCTCGTCCCGCGGTGCGCGGGCGACGGGCGGTTCCGCTGCCGGGGGCCGGGAGGCGGCGGACGGCCGCTCCCCGGTGGCGGGCTGGCGCTCGGGAGCGGTGAACGGCCTTGTCATGGGCGCCGGTTGGGGTGCCGAGGGACGGCCTTGGTCCCGCTGGTCTTGTTCCCGTGGGGCTGTCGGCCGTTGCGGGGCCGTGAACTGTCCTGGGGTGGCGGGTGCTTCGGCCGCGGTGGCACCAGGAGCCCGCGGGGTGTGCACACCGGGCACCGGCGGAGTGCTTCCCCAAGAGGTGGCCGCCTGCGGTGGCTGGGCCTGGGCTGCGGGTCGCTGCGCTTGCGTGCGCGGATTCGGGGGAGCGGGCCGCTGGTGTTCGGTCGAGCGGTCCGATGCCGGGTCGAACCAGGAGCCTTCGGCTTGAGTCGGGGGCTCGGGGCGGCTGCCGCGTGTGGCTGCCGCCGCCTCCGCGGCCGACCCCGGGGACTTGAGGGGCCGGGTCGGCAGGCCCGCACGGGTGGTCTGCGCCGAAGGCGGAACGTCCGGGCTCGTGGGCCACGGCGCCTCGGGCTGCGGGGCCTGGTCGCCGAACCCGGTCCGCTGGGTGCCGCTCCCCACCGGCCGTATCGCCGTCGGGGCGCGGCTGGGTATCCCGGCGTCGCCGCCGTCGGCCGACCGCTGGTGCGGATCGGTCTCTCGCCGGACAGGGTCGGAAAAGCCACCGGTGGCAGGACCGTTATCGTCCGGATCGTCCGTGGCGTGCGGCTTGGCCGGGGTGAACCAGTCCCAATCGCCCTGGTTCTCGGGCCTCGACGCGGTGGAAGCGGCGTTCGCCTCGCCGGATCGCCGGTTGGCGTATGCGCTATTGGATCCGGGCTCCCGATCGGCCGAACTGCTGGTCAGAGCGTCCATGGTCTGCCTCGAACATCTCCCGGTCGGTTTCCGTACGTCACAGTCGAAACGCATCAAGCGGCGTTCCGGCGGTTTCCCCCATTCAATGTCCGCATTCCGCCGCTCCGGCGCATTTCCGCCGAGCCGTGCCAGTAGCGGCGGGGCGGACGAGCCCCACCAGCCCCCGACACGGCCGTGGACGGCCGGTCGCAACAGGGAGAGCGTGCCACGTCACACGACGGCATAGGACAAACAGCCGAAAGTCCGGTAGCGGAGGGCCTGTTCAGGTTAAGGTGGGTTGGCTCACAGCTTCGGCCCTGCCCTTGCTCCACATTGATTCCGCCCGACGGACTCTTCCGGCTTCGCGGCACCAGGCCGCGAACGATCGCAGTCGACCATACCGGGCGGCCGGGAATCCACAAGCCCCGATACCCCCGGCAGATCCGGGTTCCGGCAATTTCCGTGATTCTGCCCACAGACGCCCGGAATTCACTTACGCGACACCCTCCCGGAGCATCAACTTCCTTTGCATGCTCGCCGAGTTGGACCCACTCACCGATTACTCGTGGGTAATCACCGCGGGACAACGTCTTTCCCCTGGTCAGGCGCTCAGCGCCAACTCATAGGCGGCTCGCAGGTCCTGGCCGGAGTACGAGAACGTGGCGAGCCCGCTCACATGGTGGTCGCCGTTCACCGCCACCGATGTGGGCACCACCGAGAACAGCGCGGCGTCCGACATCGAGTCCCCGTACGCCACGCACTGCGCGCGGCTGAGCCCGTACTCCGCGCACAGCCGGTCCGCGATCCGCACCTTCGACTCCGGCCCCAGAAGACCGGACACATCCAACGGCGCCCCGTGGAACGGCAGTTGCGGAAACCGGCCGCCGAACGCCGCGTGCGCGCCCCAGGCGGTGAGCCGCCGGACGAAGAAGTCCGGGGAGAGCGAGATCACCGCGCAGTACTCACCGCGCCCCCGGATGTCCGCCCAGACCTCGCGTATGCCGTCCAGCCAGGGCGCCGCCTCGAAAGCGGCCTCGACCTGCCGCGCGGTCAGGCCATGCCACAATTCGTACGCCCTTCGGGCATAGCGGGGCGAGTCGATCAGCCCGGCCGCGAACTCGGCGTCCAGCGCCTGGAACTCCTCGACCAGCCCCAGTTCCCGCGCCAGTTCCACGTTCGCGGACGAGCCGTACAGAAGCGTTCCGTCCATGTCGAACAGGTGCAGCTTCCCCACCGAAACCCCCTCCTGAGTGTCAGGGCACGATAACGGCGGGCCGGGCGGTCCTGCTGCCAGGGAAGGTGCGCTGAATACTCCCGCCGTGCGACGCCTCAGCGCGCGGGCCCGGCGACGGTGGAACCATGAACCTCTCCCGCCGGACGCGCCGCGCCGTCCTCGTGCTCCACGTCGTCGTCTCCGTCGGCTGGCTCGGCCTCACCGCCGCGCTACTCGCCCTGGGTATCGCGGGCGCCGCGAGCCGCGATCGGGGTACCGCGGGCGCCGCCTACCCGGCCATGCGGATCCTCGTCGACTGGCTGGTCCCGCCGGTCAGCCTGCTTTCGCTGGTCAGCGGTCTGGTGCTGGCGCTCGGCACGCACTGGGGGCTGGCCCGGCACCGCTGGGTCCTCACGAAGTTCTGGCTGACGCTGGCCGCCACCGCGGCCTCGATCCTGGCGCTGCGTCCCGTCATCGGGCGGGCCGCGGACGCGGTGGTGGCCGGGCTCGCTGTGCCCGCCGGCGGCCGGGACCTCGTCATCGCGCCCAGCGTCGCGCTGACGCTGTACGTCTTCATCACCGCGATCTCGGTGACCAAGCCCTGGGGCCGCACCCGGCGCCGCGGCAGGACCTTGTCGCGTTCCTAACGCCGCCGAGGATGGCGCTGGTTCGCTGTACTGTTCTATAAAAGCTATAACAGAACGACAGCGGGAGTCCGGACGTGATCCTCAGCCTCGACCTGGACAGCGAGGTGCCGATCTATCTGCAGATCCGCAACCGGATCGTGGAGGCGATCGCGTCCGGTGAGCTGGTCCAGGGCAGTTCGCTGCCCTCCACCCGGCAGCTCGCGGTCGATCTGGGCATCAACTTCCACACCGTGAACAAGGCCTACGACCTGCTGCGACGGGAAGGACTGCTGCGGATCAACCGCAAGAGCGGCGCCCAGGTCCAGCGAGACGCCAGCACCGGCCCACCGGAGCCGGGTTTCACCGACGAGTGGGAAACCCGGCTGCGCACGCTGCTCGCCGAAGCGGTCGCCCACGGCGCCGCCCACCCGGCGGTACTGGACGGCTGCGCCCGCGTACTGACCTCGTTCACACCAGCCGCGCTCGTCGCTCACGGCGCGGACAACGGGGCAGGGCAAGGAGATTCGGCGCCATGAACAGCACAGCGCTACTGGTCGACGCGGTCCCGGGAGTGGTGATCACGGCTCTGGCGTGGCTCACGCCGTCGCTGACCACCCCCACCCTGCCTTTCGGGGTACGGGTCCCCGCCGAGCGGGTGAACGCCCCGGTCATCACCGAACAACGCAGGCGCTACCGATGGCTGGTGATCGTCGGCGGTGCGGGAGTGGCCGTGTGCGCCACGCTGGCCACCGCCGCCGGTCTCGCCTTCCCCGGCATGGTCCCCTTGCTGCTTCCGCTCGTGGTCCTGGTCGCCTTCGCACGGGCCAACAGGGCGATCGCGGCGGTCAAGCGGAACGAGGACTGGTACCGCGGTCTGCGCCAGGGCGTGGTGACCGACACCTCGCTGCGCACCGAACCGCAGCGCTTCCCCTGGCTCTGGTCGGTCCCCGCCCTGCTGGTCGTCGCGGCCACGGCGGTGACCGGCGTCATCTCCTATCCGTCGGTACCCGAGCGCTTTCCGACACACTTCAACGCGGCCGGTCACGCGGACAGCTACGCCAGCAAGTCGATCGGCGAGGTGTTCGTCCCGGTCTTCGTACAGGCCGGGATGACCGCACTGCTCCTGGCGCTGGCCTGGGGCGCCTTCCGCGCCCGGCCCGAACTGGACCCGGCGCGACCGGTCGACTCCGCGCGCAGACACCGGCGCTTCTCAGTGCGCGCGGTGGTCTCCCTACTGGTACTCGCCGCCTGTGTCGACCTGTCGATGCTCGTCGCGGCCTGGTCCGTCTGGCGCGCCGGAAGCCTGTCGCCGCTGTTCGTCCTACTGCCGTTGCTGGTCGGCGGAGTCGTCGTGATCGGCGTCGCGCTGCGCACCGGGCAGGCGGGCAGCCGACTGCCCGCGACGGAGGGCGCGGCGCAGGAGACGGACACCGGCATCGTCCGGCGCGACGACGACCGCTACTGGCGGGGGGCCGGATCGATCTACGTCAACCGTGCCGACCCCTCACTGCTGGTGCAGAAACGCTCCGGCTTCGGCTGGACCTTCAACTTCGGCAACCCGCGCGCGGTACTGCTGTTCGTGCTCCTCATCGGCGTTCCACTCCTGCTGCCGCTGCTCGCGCACTGACCGCTGGCCGATCCCATCACGCACCACCCCCCTTGCGGTTCTTCCACGTCCTCAACCCCCCCTTGGAGCACACATGCGTTGGCGCACCACCGCCTGGCGGCGGCGCATCCTGGCGGGCTTACTGGTCACGGTGGCCGTCGCCACCGCCGCGCCGGTGGCCCAGGCGACCGCGGCCGCCCGTCCCGCACCCCTGATACCGGCCGCCGACCGCGCGATCCGGTTCGCCGCCGACGGCAGCACGGCGTACGGCACCGTGCACATCCCCGCCCACCGCGCGGGCCACCGGCTCGCCGCCGCCCTGCTGATCCCGGGCAGCGGCCTGACCAACCGGGACGGTGACCAACCACCCGCGTTCACCCCCCACACCCTCGCCCTGTTCGCCAGCACCCTCGGCGACGACGGCGTGATGAGCCTGCGCTTCGACAAGTACGGCACCGGCCACACCGGCTGGGGCCGCTACCGCGACTCCGACCGCATCGACATGGCCGCCTACACCCGCCAGGCAGTCGCCGCGTACGACGCCCTGCGGGCCCAGCCCGAGGCCGACCCGAACGCGCTGCTCGTCGTCGGCCACAGCGAGGGCGGCCTCCAGGCCCTGCTTGTGGACCGCGCCGTACGGCACAAGCCCGCCGGACTGGCCCTGATCGCACCGCAGGACACCCGGCTGCTCGACGCGATCGACTACCAGCTCGCCGGTCAGCTGGACCAGGCCGTGACCGCGGGCCAACTCGGCGCGACACAGGCCGCGTTGAACAAGACGGGTGTACGCCAGGCCATCGCGGACTTCCGTGCCCGCCGCCAGCTGAACACCTCGGGGCTACTGCCATCCATCGCCTCCTTTCTGAACGCCCTGTTCGGTCCGCACAACGCACTGTTCGTCCGCAGCGACGACGCCAGCTATCCGCCGGACATCGCCCGAGGCGTCGCACACGGCACCCGTGCTCTGGTCACCTGCGGCACCGCCGACGCCAATGTGCCGTGCCGCACGACACCTGCGCTGCTCACCGCCCTGGCCAGCGCCCGTACCACCGGCCCTGGGCTACGGGTGCTGTTCGGCCTCGACCACCTACTGCACCAGGCGGGCGTCCCGGCCAACGACCAGTCGCTCGCCCCGGCCGCGCGGCGCGCCCTGCACGAGTTCGCCCGTCCCTGGCGGCAGCTCACAGCGAGCTGAGGAACTCGCCCACCGCCAGGGCGAATCCGCCAGGATCGCTCTGGTGGACCGTGTGTCCAGTGGGCAGCCGCACGAGCCGCGTGTTCGGACGCCGGGCCGCCATCTCCTCGGCGTGTCCGGCGTCCAGCGTGTCGCTGGACGTGCCGTGGACGAGCAGCGCCGGGCAGTCGGTGGCCAGCCAGTCCGCCCAGTGGTCGCCGATCAGCCGCCGGCGCGAGGCGACCATGTCCGTCGGCCGGAAGGCCAGCCCCCAGCCGTCCGGGTACTCACGTATGGAGTCGGTGAGATAGCGCGCGGCGTCTCCCAGCCCCTCGATCAGCGCCGCCCGGCTCGGCGCTCGGCTGGGCCACACCAGGCAGAAGGACAGGTCGTCGTCGACCACCGCTCCGATATCCTCGATCACCAGGGCACTGACCAGGTTCGGATGGCGAGCGGCGAGCTGGTAGGCGTTGACCCCGCCGAGCGAGTGGCCCAGAACCACCGCCGGGCCGAGGTCGAGCCGCTCCAGCAGCGCCACCGCGTCCTGGAGGTAACCGGATCGGGAGAAGTCCGGCTTGCCTCGCTGCCCGGGCAGCGGCCGGTCCGAGTGGCCGTGCCCGCGCTGATCAGGCGCGATCACCCGCCATTGCGGGGCGAGTTGGCGGGCGAGGTGGGTGAAGGTACGTCCCTCGCAGAAGTGCCCGTGCAGCGCGAGCAGTGGCCGTCCGGGGCCGCCGAAGTCCAGGTACGACAGCCTGCGCCCGTCCAGCTCCAGGCATCCGCGCACCGGCTCGGCCCCCTCGGCCGCGATCGGCGGCAGCCCGGTACCCAACTGCCGTGCCAGGCGGTCGCGCAGCAGTAGGTACTCGGCCCTTCTGCGCACCGGCAGGCCGGGCGGACGTGGCACGGTTTGTCCGCCGTGCACGCTCTCCCCCAGCCGGAACTGCTCGCGCGTCAGATCGACTTCCATCCCGCCGGGCAGCCGGTTCCACCAGTGGTGGCCGCGGGCCTCGTCGCCGAGGCGCACCTGGCCGAGCACCAGCTCACCGCCGAACAGGTCGTGCACCACCAGCGCGGTGATGTCGCAGTGGCCCCATGCCGGATTCTCCGGCTGCCAGGGGGCACGTGCGACATCGTCCGCTGAGCAGGTGTCAACGGCCCAACTGGCCTGCAGCGCACGCTGGATGTGGACGAGCGTCCACGGAGTCGACGGCTTCATGTGACCAGCGTGCCAGGCACCACTGACAACGGCGGGCGCGCGTGCGCGGCGGGGTGGACGTCTTCGCCGCCGGTGAGCGGCGGGAGTGCGCGGCGGCGGGTTCGGTATCCCTTTTCCGGGTCGTTGACGGCGAATGGACGGGACTGACAAATCCACTGTCAAGGCCTGTGCACGGCCGGGGTGTCGGTGTAAATTCCCGGCTACCGGGCCGCGGTCCGGACCACAGGCGTTGCCGTGCCGACGGGGGGAGGCAGGTTTTCTTGTCACGGCTGCCTGACTCTACTTTCGGGTGACCCAACTCCAGGTATACGCAAGGCCGTCCGGCGTAACGATGACCGCCGTCGACGATTGCCTTGGCGTGCCCGTGATTCCGCATTCTCACACCACACAGCAGTACAGAACGGGGAGAGGTGTCTGTCATGATCAGCAGGCGTGCGCTGTTAAGAGCCGGTGCCGGGGTCGGCGCCGCGGCCGCATTCACCGCGGCGAGCGCCAACACGGGTTCCGTATGGGCCGCCGGATCGCCGCCGTGGGGCACTCTGCGGGACAAGCTCAGCGGACACCTCGTGCTACCCACGGATTCCGGTTACGACCTCGCCAGGCAGTTGCAGTTGGCGCAGTTCGACGCGGTCCACCCGCAGGCCGTCGCCTATTGCGCGAACAGCGCCGATGTCACAGCCTGCATACGTTTCGCGCAGGACAATTACCTGCCGGTGGCACCGCGCAGCGGAGGCCACAGCTACGGCGGATACTCGACGTCGCCCGGCCTGGTCATCGACGTCTCCCGGCTGAACGGCGTGCAGGTCGGGCAGAACACGGTGCGGCTCGGGCCGGGCGGACAGGGCGTGGACATCGCCGCCGCGCTCGCCCCGCACAACGTCCAGGTGTGCACCGGAACCTGCCCCACCGTCTGTGTCGGCGGCTGGCTGCAGGGCGGCGGCCTCGGCCAGCAGGCCCGCAAGTTCGGCATGGGCTGCGACCGCCTGGTGTCGGCCGAGGTGGTGCTGGCGGACGGCAGCGTGGTGCGCTGCTCCAGCGACCGGCATCCCGAACTGTACTGGGCCCTGCGCGGCGGCGGTGGCGGCAACTTCGGTGTCGTCACGGAGTACGAGGTGCTGTCGACACAGGCGCCCGCGATCACCAACTACAACCTGAACTGGGCCTGGTCGGACGCGATCGACGTCATCATGGCGTGGCAGCAGTGGGTGGCCCAGGGTCCCAGGGAACTGTCCGCGGAACTGCTCATCGAGTTCCAGACCGACAGCGCCTCGGGAACTCAGCCCCTGGTGGTGGCCACTGGCGGATACCTCGGAGCGAAAGCGGACTGCGACCGTCTGCTCAATGAGCTGGTATCCGCCGTCGGTCGGCCGAACACCACCCGCGATGTTGTGGAACAGCCTTATCAGCAGGCGATGATGACGGTGTTCGGCTGCGGTGACCACACCGTGGCCCAGTGCCACCGGGTGGGATACTCGTCCGAGGCGCAGTTGCCCAGGGACATTTGGGCAACCCAGCGGAATCTATACTTCCGCGAACCGCTGAGCCGTTCGGCGGCTTCGGAAGCGCTCACCGCATTTCTGGCGGACAACCGAGGCGGCCAATTCCGTTTCTTTGGCCTCTTCGCCTACGGCGGAAGGATCAACGACGTGGCGCCCACGGACACCGCGTTCGTCCACCGCGACTCGCTGTTCGCCGCGGGCTATCAGATCGGCCTCACCCAGCCGAATCCCACCCAGGCCGACATCGATTCCGCCCAGGGCTGGGTGAACCGCGGCTATACGACGCTTGACCCCTACTCGAACCACGAGTCGTTCCAGAACTACATGGACCCGGCTCTGGGCAACTGGCGCCAGGCGTACTACGGGCAGAACTACACGCGCCTGCAACACGCCAAACGCTGCTACGACCCGTACCGCTTCTTCCACTTCGCCCAGTCAATCGACTGAAGACCCCTTCGGGGGCGGTCCGTTGGGCCGTCCCCGAGCGAGGACGATATGCGCCTTCGGGTTCCCGCGGCTCCTTGCGGATTTCTCCGCGCTGGCCAGCGTCATCCGCTGCCGCGGGTGCCAGCAGCGGCAACAACCGGGCGGTGACGGCCACCGGTCAGGCGCCGTCGAGCCGGGCCAGTCTCAAGACCGCGGCATTTCCTCGTCCGACACCGGGCAGGTCAGCGGTCGTCCAGCCCACCACCGCTGTTGGCCCATTCCAGCGCGCTCAGGGGCGCACGCGAATGACGGTCTTGCCCTTGCGCCGCTCGGTCGGGTTGAGCGCAGGGACGGCGTCGTCGAGGGTCGCGACGGTTCCGATGTGCGTGCGAAGGCGCCCGTCCCGCACCCGGTCGACGATCTCCACCAGCTGACTCGGAACGGACTCGACGACGAAGTCGACCGCCAAGCCGTCGGCAGGGCGAGCCTCAACAGGCCCGACCACCGACACCAGCGTCCCGCCAGGCCGGATGATTCTCGCCGAGCGCCTTTGGATGTCAGCGCCGATGACATCGAAGACCACGTCGACCCCGCCGATGTCGTCGAGATCCTCGGTGGAGAGGTCGAGGAACTCGTTCGCGCCGAAGTCGAGCGCCGCCTGGCGGTCCGCCGCCCGACCGGTACCGATGACGTAGGCGCCGAACTCCCGGGCGAGCTGCGTAACCACGGACCCGACTGCGCCGGCGGCGCCGTGTGCGAGGACGCTCTGCCCCGCCTGAAGACGACCGTGCTGGAACAGACCCTGCCACGCGGTCAGGCCGGAGATCGGCAGGCTCGCAGCCACCGTGAAGTCGACGTTCCCCGGCAGCGGCGCCAGGTTGCGTGCCTCCACGGCCGCGTACTCGGCCAGGGTTCCATCGCGGTGCCAGTCCGTGATCCCGAACACCCGCTGTCCCAGCGAGAGCCCCGTCGTGCCGTAGCCGAGGGAGGTGACCACTCCGGCGAACTCGTGGCCGATGATCGCCTGGGCTCGATCGCGACCGGCGCGATCGACCCACGTCGAGGGCCACTCCCACTCCGCGGGGACGAAGCCCGACGCATGGACCTCAACGACGACGTCGTTGATCGCCGGCCTCGGCTCAGGCCGCTCCGCGAGTGTGATCCCGGCTGCTTCCGCGGCCGGATCCGTCGCGACGACTGCCTTCACTGGTACCTCCGTATATCTCGTGCTCGCCGGCTCTGTGCGCAGCCCAAGCCATGGAGTGGGCTGATTAGCCCACAGAGGAACGGCAACAAGATCCGTCACCACAGACGGACGGACCACTGAAACGCGTCATGTCCAACCGGAGCTCGACGAGCACCACACACCCAGGGCAGCAACACCCACCCACGCGCCAGTCTCACGGCGATGTCGTATACGACATCGGTACGACACGGCTCGTGCGATTACGACATCAGCGGTAGGACCCAACAGGATGTAAGGTCTCGCGGCTCGTTGCATGTTCCAGCCCTGCGACCTGTGGGCTTGCTGGTTGTCTCACAGCCTGCGGAATCTCAGTTCGACGCCACGTTCAATGCCAAGATCGTGAGACTGGGCCACGGTTCGTGGTACCCCACAGGCACGCTCAGACGTTCCCCGCCATGTCCACGAACCGTGAGTAGTGGCCCTGGAAGGCGACGGTGATGGTGGCCGTGGGGCCGTTGCGGTGCTTGGCGACGATGAGGTCCGCCTCGCCCGCGCGGGGGGACTCCTTCTCGTAGGCGTCCTCGCGGTGCAGCAGGATCACCATGTCCGCGTCCTGCTCGATGGAGCCCGACTCACGCAGGTCCGAGACCATCGGCTTCTTGTCGGTGCGCTGCTCGGGGCCACGGTTGAGCTGGGAGAGGGCGATGACCGGGACCTCCAGCTCCTTGGCGAGCAGCTTGAGGTTACGGGACATCTCCGAGACCTCCTGCTGGCGGCTCTCGGGTCGGCGGGAGCCGCCGGACTGCATCAGCTGGAGGTAGTCGATGACGATCAGCCGCAGGTCGTTGCGCTGCTTGAGGCGACGGCACTTGGCGCGGATCTCCATCATGGACAGGTTGGGCGAGTCGTCGATGTACAGCGGCCCGGCCGAGACCTCCGGCATGCGGCGGGCCAGCCGGGTCCAGTCGTCGTCGGTCATGTTGCCGGAGCGCATGTGGTGCAGCGCGACCCGCGCCTCCGCGGACAGCAGACGCATCGCGATCTCGTTGCGGCCCATCTCGAGGGAGAAGAAGACGCTTGGCAGGCCGTACTGGATGGAGCAGGAGCGGGCGAAGTCCAGAGCCAGGGTGCTCTTTCCCATCGCGGGACGTGCCGCGACGACGATCATCTGGCCGGGGTGCAGACCGTTGGTGAGCGCGTCGAGATCGGTGAAGCCGGTGGGGACACCGGTCATCTGGCCGCTGCGGGAGCCGATCGCCTCGATCTCGTCGAGGGCGCCCTCCATGATCTCGCTCAGCGGAAGGTAGTCCTCCGAGGTGCGCTGCTCTGTGACGGCGTAGATCTCGGCCTGGGCGCGGTTGACGATCTCGTCGACGTCACCGTCCGCCGCGTATCCCATCTGTGTGATGCGGGTGCCCGCCTCGACCAGGCGGCGCAGAACCGCGCGCTCGTGGACGATCTCGGCGTAGTACTCGGCGTTGGCGGCGGTGGGAACCGCGTTGACCAACGTGTGCAGATACGCGGCGCCACCGACCCGGGTGATCTCGCCGCGCTTGGTCAGCTCGGCGGCGAGGGTGATGGGGTCGGCGGGCTCGCCCCTGGCGTACAGGTCGAGGATGGCCGTGTAGATGGTCTCGTGCGCCGGGCGGTAGAAGTCCGCGGCCTTGAGCACCTCGACCACATCGGCGATGGCGTCCTTGGAGAGCAGCATGCCGCCGAGCACCGACTGCTCGGCGTCGAGGTCCTGCGGGGGGACCCGCTCGAAGCCGCCTTCCGACCAGCCGCCGCCGTCCCGCCCGTTGCCCCTCGACCCGCCGTCGCGACCGCCGCCGTCCCGTTCGGAGCGGCGGAAGCGGGCTGCGGGGAGCCGGTCGCCGGGGCCGTCCGGGAACGGCGGGTCGATGGGCGGCGCGTCCCCCCAGTGGTCGTCCGCGGGCTCGGGCTGGCTCACCCCCGCCACCTCCTCCCGGTCCTGCGGACCCCGATCCGTGCCCCTCTTTCTTACGGCACGGCTCTGACAAAAAAGACACGCGACTCCGCTTGCGGCGCGTCGAGTGTGAGGACCGGACGGAAGGCGGGCGCCGGACTACGGTAGGGCCACAGCCCCCGTCAGCCAAGATGGTTATCCACAGGCCATGTGGATGAACGTCGAGAGCCTGTGGAGAAGCCCGCCAAACCTGTGTACAGGGCGGGGGAAAGCGCTGTGGACAAGACTCCGGCACATCGGCCGCACCACCTGTGACCTGCGCGTTCGCCATCCACCGGCTGTGCAGGAGAAAAACTTTCCCGGTTGGCGCAAGATCACGACAAACGGCGCGGACCTGATCACTCAGCGCCACCGGCAGTAATGGACACACCGCCATTGTGCCTATTACCTGTGGAAGATTATCCTAAGCCTGTGAAATCGGCCTCCGACAGACCCACGACCGCCGTGCGGGAGCACTCCGACACCCCCGCGAAGCGCCCGGCCCGGCTCCCCAAAGAGGTCAGGCGACACCATGACCGGGAGATCGTCGCCCTCGCGCTGCCCGCATTCGGCGCGCTGGTCGCCGAGCCCCTGTTCGTGATGGCGGACAGCGCCATCGTGGGCCATCTCGGCACCCCGCAACTTGCCGGTCTCGGCGTGGCGGCGGCCCTGCTGAACACCGCGGTCAACGTCTTCGTGTTCCTGGCGTACGCCACCACCGCCGCCGTCGCCCGCCGGGTCGGCGCCGCGGATCTGGGGGCCGCCATCCGCCAGGGCGTCGACGGCATCTGGCTGGCGTTGCTGCTCGGCGCCGCCGTGATCGCGGTGGTCATCCCCACCGCCCCGACACTGGCGAACCTGTTCGGCGCCTCCGGCGACGCTACCTCGTACGCCGTCACCTACCTGCGCATCAGTTCGCTGGGCATTCCCGCCATGCTCATGGTGCTCGCCGCCACCGGCGTGCTGCGCGGGCTGCACGACACCCGTACCCCGCTCGTGGTGGCCGTCGCGGGCTTCGCCGCCAACGCCGGTCTCAACGCCGGACTGGTCTACGGCGCCGGGCTGGGCATCGCCGGTTCCGCCTGGGGCACCGTGTTCGCCCAGTTCGGCATGGCTACCGCCTACCTCACCGTCGTCGTTCGCGCCGCCAAGCGGCACGGCGCGCCCCTGCGACCGGATGCCGCGGGGATCCGTGCCTGTGCGACCGCCGGAGTACCACTCCTCGTCCGCACCCTGAGCCTGCGGGCCATTCTCATGATCGCCACCGCGGTCGCCGCCCGACTCGGTGACGCCGAGGTCGCAGCACACCAGATCCTGCTCACCCTGTGGAGCCTGCTGGCCTTCGCACTGGACGCCATCGCCATCGCGGGTCAGGCCATCATCGGGCGCTATCTGGGCGCCGAGGACGCGGCGGGCGCCAGGGCCGCCTGCCGCCGCATGGTGCAGTGGGGGCTCGCCTCCGGCGTTCTCCTCGGGATTCTGGTGGCCGTCTCACGGCCGCTGTTCATTCCGCTGTTCACCAGCGACGCCGTGGTCCGCTCCCAGCTGCTGCCCGCACTGCTGGTGGTCGCCGTGACCCAGCCGGTGTCGGGCATCGTGTTCGTGCTCGACGGTGTGCTGATGGGCGCGGGCGACGGCCCGTACCTGGCCTGGGCGATGCTCGGGACGCTCGCCGTCTTCGTACCCAGCGCACTGGCGGTGCCCGCGCTTGGCGGCGGTCTGACCGCGCTGTGGTGGGCCATGGGGCTGTTCCTGCTGACGCGCCTGGTCTTCCTGTGGCTTCGGGCGCGCTCCGGTCGCTGGGTGGTGACCGGAGCGGTACGCGCCTGACGGACGGCGGCGCTGTTTCACGTGAAACAGCGCGGCGGATCGCACCGTTTCACGTGAAGCATCAAAGCCGAAGGGTCGGCACCCCGGTGGGATGCCGACCCTTCGACGTGACTCACGCGGAACGCGTCAGGCAGCGACGACCTCAAGGTCGAGCTTCACCGAGACCTCCGGGTGGAGGCTGACGGTCACCTGGTGCGAACCGACGGTCTTGATCGGCGCGACCAGCGCGACACGGCGCTTGTCGACGGCCGGACCGCCAGCGGCCTGGATCGCACCGGCGATGTCGGCCGGGGTGACGGAGCCGAACAGACGGCCCGCGTCGCCGGCGCGGGTCGCCAGCTTGATCTTGACGGCCTGCAGCTGGGCCTTGACCTCGTTGGCCTGCTCCAGCGTGGCGATCTCGCGGATCCGGCGCGCACGGCGGATCTGCTCGACGTCCTTCTCGCCACCCTTGGTCCAGCGGATCGCGAAACCACGCGGAACCAGGTAGTTGCGGGCGTAGCCGTCCTTGACCTCGACGACATCGCCAGCGGCGCCGAGGCCGCTGACCTCGTTGGTGAGGATGATCTTCATGCTTCGGTCACCCTCTCTCAGCGAGCAGTCGAGGTGTAGGGCAGCAGCGCCATCTCACGGCTGTTCTTCACGGCCGTGGCGACGTCACGCTGGTGCTGGGTGCAGTTGCCGGTGACCCGGCGGGCACGGATCTTGCCGCGGTCGGAGATGAACTTCCGCAGCAGGTTCGTGTCCTTGTAGTCGACGTAGGTGACCTTGTCCTTGCAGAACGCGCAGACCTTCTTCTTAGGCTTGCGCGGGGGCGGCTTCGCCATTGTCTTTCTCCACTGTGATCAAGAAGTAGTAACTCGTCGCCCTTGGCCCTGGTGGGGCTTAGAAGGGCGGCTCGTCCGAGTAGCCGCCGCCACCGGAGCTTCCGCCCCAGTTGCCTCCGCCGCCCTGGCCCTGGCCGCCGGCCGGAGCGCCGGTCGCCCACGGGTCGTCGGCCGGTGCACCGCTGGGACCGCCCTGCGGGCCGCCCCAGCCGCCGCCACCCTGACCGCCACCGCCGTAGCCGCCCTGACCGCCGCGACCGGCGGTCTTGGTGACCTTGGCGGTCGCGTTCCGCAGGGAAGCGCCGACCTCGTCGACATCCAGCTCGTAGACCGTCCGCTTGACGCCCTCACGGTCCTCGTAGGACCGCTGCTTCAGACGGCCCTGCACGATGACGCGCATGCCGCGCTGGAGCGACTCGGCCACGTTCTCCGCCGCCTGCCGCCAGACCGAGCACGTGAGGAAGAGGCTCTCGCCGTCCTTCCACTCGTTGGTCTGCCGGTCGAAGGTGCGGGGAGTGGACGCGACACGGAACTTCGCGACCGCCGCACCGGAGGGGGTGAAGCGCAGCTCGGGGTCGTCAACGAGATTGCCGACGACCGTGATGACGGTCTCGCCTGCCATGGTGGGTGACCTCTCGGCGGGTGTGCTGTGCTGCTGGCTGCTCGGAAGCCGTACTCAGCTCTGGCGCCTGAGCGCTCAGTGCATTTCCGGACGGAGGACCTTGGTCCGAAGAACCGACTCGTTCAGGTTGAGCTGGCGGTCAAGCTCCTTGACGACCGCGGGCTCAGCGTTGATGTCGAGTACGGAGTAGATACCCTCGGGCTTCTTCTTGATCTCGTAGGCGAGACGACGACGGCCCCAGGTGTCGACCTTCTCCACCTTGCCGCCGCCATCGCGGACGACGCCAAGGAAGTTCTCGATCAGGGGGGCGACAGCGCGCTCCTCAAGATCGGGGTCGAGGATGACCATCACCTCGTAGTGACGCATGGTGGAACCCACCTCCTTTGGACTCAGCGGCCACGGCGTTTCCGTGGCAGGAGGGTTTGCGTTGCGTCGCAACGGTGACGCGGACCACGGGTCCGGCTGGGAGTGCCGGGCGGGACCACACAGACACCGGTGCAGACCGTACACAGTACCCGCACACCGCCGCCCGCTTGAAATCGCGCAGGGAACCGGGACAATCTGTACACGACGGTTTGCATGGCGCCACGAACGCGCAGCCTTCCGCTCAGGAGGTGCCCCATGGCACAGACGTACCGGCCGCACGGTGTCCTCGCCATCCTCAACAGCGACGGCAAGGCCCACCCCAAGGAGAACTCCCTCGCCGCCGTCACCGCGGTGCTCGGCGCGATCGCGATCATCACGTCCCTCTCGACCAACCTCCACCTGCTCAGCTCATGGACCGGCCTGGCGGGAATCTTCACGGGCGGCTACGGCCAGTTCATCTCCGTGACCACGGCCGAACGCTTCGTCCTGGTGCTCGGCCTCGGCGCGTCCGCGATCGGGTTCTTCCTGGGCGTGGCGCACGGCGGGCTCTGGGGCGGCATCTAGCACCCTTCCGACCGGTCACAGGTCGGGCTCTTGCCCTCGCGCAGTAGGCTTCGCCGGGAAAGCCCGGTAGAACCTGCAGCGATGGGGAGCGCCCCGAATGAGCCTGACCCTGAGGACGATCAGCCGAGAGCAGCATCTGGCCTACATCCAGAGCCTGCCCTCGGCGAGCCACATGCAGGTTCCGGCCTGGGCCGACGTGAAGGCCGAATGGCGGTCCGAGAACCTCGGTTGGTTCGACAAGAGCGGTGAACTGGTCGGTGTGGGCCTGGTGCTCTACCGCCAACTCCCCAAGATCAAGCGTTACTTGGCCTACCTTCCCGAAGGTCCGGTCATCAACTGGTACGCGCCGAACCTCGAGGAGTGGCTGCAGCCGATGCTCGCCCACCTCAAGCAGCAGGGCGCGTTCTCGGTGAAGATGGGCCCGCCGGTGATCATCCGCCGCTGGGACGCCGGGGCGATCAAGAACGGCATCTCCGACCCGGACGTCAAGCGGCTGCGTGACGTCGAGGCCACCTTCATCGAGCCGCGCGCCTTCGAGGTCGCCGACCGGCTGCGCCGGATGGGCTGGCAGCAGGGCGAGGACGGCGGCGCCGGATTCGGCGACGTGCAGCCGCGCTACGTGTTCCAGGTGCCGCTGGAGGGCCGCAGCCTGGAGGACGTGCACAAGGGCTTCAACCAGTTGTGGCGCCGCAACATCAAGAAGGCCGAGAAGGCCGGTGTCGAGGTCGTGCAGGGTGGCTACGACCAACTGCCCATCTGGCAGCAGCTCTACGAGGTCACTGCCGAGCGCGACCACTTCCGGCCGCGCCCGCTGTCGTACTTCCAGCGCATGTGGACGGCCCTGAACTCCGAGGACCCCAACCGGATGCGCCTGTACTTCGCGACGCACGAGGGCGAGGCGGTGGCGGCGGCCACGATGCTCATCGTCGGCGGCCACGTCTGGTACTCCTACGGCGCCTCCGCCAACCACAAGCGCGAGGTGCGACCGTCCAACGCCATGCAGTGGCGGATGCTGCGGGACGCCTACGCGCTGGGCGCCAGCGTCTACGACCTGCGCGGCATCAGCGACTCGCTGGACGAGAACGACCACCTCTTCGGCCTGATCCAGTTCAAGGTGGGAACGGGCGGCCAGGCCGCCGAGTACCTGGGCGAATGGGACTTCCCGCTCAACAAGCTGCTCCACAAGGCGCTCGACATCTACATGTCGCGCCGCTGAACCCGTCCCGCCGCACACAAGGAAAGGTCCCGACCCAGCCATGGCGCTCACCCTGTACGTCGACACCGCGCGCTGGCGTGCTCACCAGAAGACCGTGGTGGACCAGTTCCCCGGCATAGTGCCCGTCTGCAAGGGCAACGGTTACGGCTTCGGCCACGAGCGGCTGGCGGACGAGACGGGCCGACTGGGCACGGACCTGCTGGCCGTCGGGACCACCTACGAGGCGGCCCAGATGAAGGACTGGTTCGGCGGTGACCTGCTGGTCCTCACCCCGTACCGGGTGGGCGAGGAGCCGGTGCCGCTGCCGGACCGCGTGGTGCGCTCCGTCTCCACCGTCGAGGGGGTGCGCGCCCTGGTCGGCGCGCGCGTCGTGATCGAGGTCATGAGCACCATGCGGCGGCACGGTGTCTCGCCGGAGGACCTGCCCAAGCTGCACGGCGCCATAGACGACGTACGGCTTGAGGGCTTCTCCATCCACCTGCCGTTGGACGGCGTCGAGCGCGCCATCGACCCGGTGGAGGAGGTGTTCGGCTGGATGGAGCGGCTGCGCGCCGCCCGGCTGCCGCTGCGCACGATGTTCGTCAGCCACCTGAGCCCGGCCCACCTCGCCCAGTTGCAGCAGCAGTTCCCGCAGACCCGGTTCCGCGCCCGGATCGGCACCCGGCTGTGGCTCGGCGAGTCGGCGGCGCTGGAGTACCGAGGTGCGGTGCTGGACGTCACCCGCGTCTCGCGTGGCGAGCGCTACGGCTACCGGCAGCAGAAGGCCGCCGGTGACGGGCACCTGGTGGTGGTGGCCGGTGGCACCTCGCACGGCGTGGGCCTTGAGGCGCCCAAGGCCGTACACGGTGTGATGCCGCGGGCCAAGGGCGTGGCGCGGGCCGGGTTGGCGACCGTCAACCGGAACCTGTCGCCGTTCATCTGGGCGGGCAAGCAGCGCTGGTTCGCCGAACCCCCGCACATGCAGGTCTCGCTGCTGTTCCTGCCCAGCGACGTGGCGCCGCCCGCGGTGGGCGACGAGTTGGTCGCCCACCTGAGGAACACCACCACCCGGGCGGACCGGGTGGTCGAGCGCTGAGCCGTCAGGCGTCGGCGTTCTCCCGGCCCCATTCGACATAGCCGCCGCTGAACTGGGCGGCGTGCCGCGGTTCGTGCGCGCGCCGTCCCAGTACGAACACGTCCCGCGCACCGTCCAGCACCCCGCCTGACGGGTCGTCGGAGCCGTCGCGGCGCACCGGGTCCCGCTCAGCCATCAGCGCGTCGCGCACGATCACGGCGCACAGGTAGAGCGTGCCGAACAGGTGCAGCGCGATCGCGAAGTCGTAACCGCCTTCCGGCAGGCCCTTGTTGTTGCCGCCCGTCGTGTAGGCGAGGTACATCCAGATGCCGAGGAAGTACATGACCTCGCAGGCCTGCCAGACCAGGAAGTCCCGCCAGCGCGGCCGGGCCAGCGCGGCCAGCGGGATCAGCCACAGCACGTACTGCGGCGAGTAGACCTTGTTGGTCAGCACGAACGCGGCGATCACCAGGAACGCGACCTGCGCGAAGCGCGGCCTGCGCGGCGCGTACAGGATGAGCGCGGCGACGGCGGCGCACATCAGCAGCATCAACGCGATGGCGTACGCGTTGGCGCCGTCGAGCGGGTCGCCCGTCTGCTGCGAGATGATCAGCCAGATCGAGCCGAAGTCCACGCCGCGCGACTGGCTGTAGGTGTAGAACTTCTCCCAGCCGTCCCAGGCGAAGACCATCACCGGCACGTTGACCACCAGCCAGGCGACCGCCGCCCCGCCGAACGCCTTCCAGTACGTGCGCATCCGCCCGGCCCGCAGGCACAGCAGCAGCAGGGGGCCCAGCAGCAGTACGGGGTAGAGCTTGGCGGCGGTCGCCAGACCGATCAGCACCCCGGCCGTCACCGGTCGGCTGCGCGCCCACATCAGCATTCCGACGGCGGTGAGCGCCACCGCCAGCAGGTCCCAGTTGATCGTCGCGGTGAGCGCGAACGCGGGCGACAGCGCGACCAGCAGGGCGTCCCACGGCCGACGGCGGTGGGTGCGCGCCACGGCGACCACCGTGACCACCGCGCAGATGACCAGCATCGCCGAGTTGACCAGCCAGTAGACCTGCTCCCGGTGCACCAGGTCCGAGCCGTGCGGGGTGAACCAGGAGGCGACCTCCATGAACAGCCCGGTCAGCACCGGATATTCGAGGTAGCCCATGCCTCCCGAGGTGGCGTCGGGGATGTGGTCGAAGTACGGCACCAGGTCGTCGGCGAAGCCGCGCGCGTAGAACAGGTGCGGGATGTCGGAGTAGCACGCATGGGTGTACTGGTCGTTCGCGCCGAAGAACCAGCCGCTGTCGTAACACGGCAGCTTCTGCACCATGCCGAGGGCAAACATCCCGATGACGACCAGTGCGAGCACCCGCAGCGGATTCCACCAACCGCTTCGACCGGTCGCCGCGCGTCGCCCGGCGGGGCCGCCGATCAGCTCGCTGCCGGCCTCGGCGAGTGGGTCCTCGGCGGTCGGCGGTACGGTCGCGGCCTGCACGGGGGCGGCGCTCTCGTCGTTCTCGCGCGCGGTCGTCATGCGAGACATCCTGCCGTACGGAACTGAGTGACGGCCGTGCATGGTGTACGAAAAAGGCCGCGGAGGGCGAGTCGCCCTCCGCGGCCGTGTTGCCGGTGTGCTGGTTCCGGCTAGCCTGCTGGTCCGCCGAACAGGCCGCCGTTGCCGTTGCCCTTGGTGGTGCCGCCGTTGCCGGGGCCTCCGTTGGTGGTACCGGTTGTGCCACCGCCGGGACCGCCACCGGGGCCACCGCCGGGACCGCCGCCAGGTCCGCCGCCGGGCCCACCGTTGCTCGTACCGCCTGGCTGGCAGTTGAACAGGTCGGCACAGGACTGGGACGGCGACGGGCTGAGCGACGGTGAGGCGGAGTGCGACGGCGGCGTGGACGGCTTGGTGCTCGGCGCCGTGGACGGCGGCGTGGACGGCGTCGCGCTCGGCGAGGGGCTCGCCCCGTCACCGTAGATCGTCTGGCCGATGGGCTGCGGGGTCTCGAAGTTCTCGTTCGGCTGCCCGGCGAGGGCCGCCTTCATGTACTCGGTCCAGATCTCGGTGGGGAAGGAAGCACCATAGATCTTCTGCAGACCGCCCACGCCGTACATCTTCAGGAACGTGGGGTTCTTGGCCTGGTCGTCCATCCGGTACATGCCGATCGAGGTCGACAGCTGCGGGGTGTAGCCGGTGAACCACGCGGACTTGTTGTCGTCGGTGGTACCGGTCTTACCGGCCGCGTACCGGCCGAGCGCCTTGGCGGCGGTGCCGGTGCCCTCCTGGACGACGCCCTGGAGCACGTCGGTGACGTTGTCGGCGACCGCCGGGTCGAAGGCCTTCTTGGTCTTGGCCTCGTGCTGGAACCGCACCCCCTTGGAGTCCGTGACCTTGGTGACCGAGTAGGGCTCGGCCTGCAGACCGCTCTTGGCGAAGGTCGCGTAGGCGTCCGCCATCCTGATCGCGCTGGGCGAGGAGGTACCGATGGAGAACGAGGGGCCGTTGGTGCTGGCCAGGCTGTCCGAGGTGACGCCCGCGTCCAGAGCCGCCTGCTTGACCTTGTCCAGGCCCACATCCATGCCGAGCTGGACATAGGTGGAGTTGACCGACTGCTCCATCGCGGACTTCAGGTCGATGGACTTGAACGACTCGTTGTCGTCGTTCTGCTGCAACCACTCGTTGCCGTCCTTGTCCTGCCAGACGGAACCGTCGTAGTTGAGCACCTTCCACTTGTTGACACCGGTGTACATGGACTTCGGCGACACCACGGTGCGCATGGAGTCCGGCTGGTCCGGGGGGCCGCTGGGCTTGCGCACGCCGTCGCGCATCGCCGCCGCCAGCACGAACGGCTTGAAGGTCGAACCGACCTGGGCGCCGGTGTAGTCCGCGTTGTCGGTGAAGTGCTTGAGGTAGTCCTCACCGCCGTAGATCGCCACGATCGCGCCGTCACCCGGCACCACCGAAGCCCCGCCGAACTGCACGTACTTGTCGGTGTCCGGGCGCAGGTCAGGCCGGATGTTCTTCTTGCGGACGTCGTCGACGGCGTTCCGCAGTGCGTCCATGTCCGGCTTCTTGAAGGTCGTGTAGATCTGGTAGCCGCCCTTGGACAGGTCGGCCTGGGTGATGGTGGTGTTGTTGAAGATGTACTTGTCCGCGAGGTCCGTCATGTAGCCGATTTGGCCCGCCTTGTCGGTGGACCGCTTGGGCTGCTGCGGCATCGGGAAGTTCTGGTACTGCAGCCGCTGCTGCTGGCTCATGTCACCGGTCTTGACCTCGCGGTCGAGCACCTCGGCCCAACGCTGCTTGGCGCGTGCGGTGTTCTGTTCCGGACTGGCGAGGTCGCCGACGCCGCCCGCCGGGTCGTACAGGTTCGGGCCGTTGAGCACGGCGGCGAGGAAGGCGGCCTGGTCCGGCTTGAGCGCGTTGGCGTTGACGTTGTAGTACGCCTGCGAGGCTGCCTGGATGCCGTAGGCGCCGCGACCGTAGTAGGCGGTGTTCAGGTAGCCGGCGAGGATGTCCGGCTTCCGCACCTTGATGCCCACCTTGATCGAGATCATCAGCTCCTTGAGCTTGCGGGTGACGGTCTGCGACTGGTCCAGGTAGGTGTTCTTCACGTACTGCTGGGTGATGGTCGAGCCACTTTGGGTCTCACCGCCCCTGGCCATGTTGAGCATCGCGCGCAGGATGCCCTGGGGGTCCACACCGTGGTCGGTGTAGAACGAGGCGTTCTCCATGGAGATCACCGCGTTCTGCATCGACTTGGAGATCTGGTCCAGGGGGACGATCTGCCGGTTGAGGTCACCGCCGCCCGACACCACCATGCGCGTGCCGTCGGCCCAGTAGTAGACGTTCTTCTGCGTCTTGGAGGCGGCGCTCGGGTCCGGCACACCGACCATCGCGTAGGCGACGCCGACGAGGCCACACAGCGTGCCGAGGAAGACGAAGCTGATCGCCGTGATCTGCTTGAAGGACGGCATCCAGCGGCGCCAGCCGCTCTTGCCCCAGCGCGGGTAGTCGATGAAGCGCTTCGGCCGTTCGCCTCCGGGGCCGCCGGTGCCCCGGCGCCCACCGCCCGCGCCTCCAGCGCCGCCACCCGCCCCGGCGGCCCGGCGGCGGCCACCGCTCTGCGCCGCCCGGCGGGCCTCGGCACGGCTGGCGTACGGCTGACCCGCGGCGTCCTCGGTGCGGCGTCCGGCCGCGGCCGGTCCTCTGGCCCCGGAGGCGTCACGGGGCGGCGTCGCCCGCCGTCCCGCGGATGCGGTCGGGGGCGGCTGGGGTCCGCGCCGGGGGGCGGATCGCCCGCCGCCGTTCGGCTGCGGCGGCTTTCGGCGGTGCTCGCTCATGGTTCCAGCTACTCCTCGGGCAGGCGGTTTCGCCTGAAGGTCGCAGTTGACATCCGGTCCCCCCGGATCGCGGCCCCGCCGGGCCACACGGCACCCAGGACCATGACGCCTCGCGGCGCCACAAGGTTCCCGTTGGTTTGCATGGCGAACAGAGTACGCACCGTCAAACGACGAACTACCCCAACGATCGCCACATAACGGACAGTTGACAGGCCACGAACTTCTTACGAGCGCCAGATGTGATGCCGCTCACCATGCCATGCCTTGCGAGATCCACAGGGCCGTTCTATCGTCACGATGTATCGACTCGATACATCAGAACGAGATAAAGAAGATCCCGGCAGCACGGACGGCAGGTAGGGACAGGACTACCACGGCCACCCAAGAGCCAAGGAGGCGAGAATGAGCAGGCGTTCCGGCGTCCTCGAATTCGCCGTCCTGGGCCTGCTCCGGGAGTCGCCGATGCATGGATACGAGCTGCGCAAGCGGCTCAACACCTCGCTCGGAGTCTTCCGTGCCTTCAGCTACGGCACCCTCTACCCGTGCCTGAAGACGCTGGTCGCTCAGGGATGGCTGGCTGAGGAGACGACCTCTGATGACCCGCTCGGCGCGCCGCTCGCCGGGCGACGGGCGAAGATTGTCTACCGGCTGACCTCCGCTGGGAAGGAGCACTTCGAGGACCTGCTGGCCCACACCGGGCCGGACGCCTGGGAGGACGAGCAGTTCGGCGTTCGCTTCGCCTTCTTCGGCCACACCGAACGGGACGTACGGATGCGGGTCCTCGAAGGGCGTCGCAGCCGCCTGGAAGAGCGGCTGGAGAAGATGCGCGCCTCACTGGCCCGCACCCGGGAGCGGCTCGACGACTACACCCTTGAGCTGCAACGGCACGGCATGGAGTCGGTGGAGCGCGAGGTCCGCTGGCTCAACGAGCTGATCGAGACGGAGCGGGCGGGCCGAGGCCGCGCCAAGGGCCGCCCCGCCGACCAAGGTCGCGACGATACGGATCCGACCGACACCACCAAATGAGGCCCCGCACACGTTGGGCCGAGTAATCGAGTACACAGGGAGCAACCGGAATGGGTTCGGTTCGCGTAGCCATTGTCGGCGTGGGCAACTGCGCCGCGTCGCTGGTGCAGGGCGTCGAGTACTACAAGGACGCCGACCCGGACAGCCGCGTGCCCGGCCTGATGCACGTGCAGTTCGGTGACTACCACGTCCGTGACGTGGAGTTCGTGGCCGCCTTCGACGTCGACGCCAAGAAGGTCGGGCTCGACCTCGCGGACGCCATCGGCGCCAGCGAGAACAACACCATCAAGATCTGCGACGTCCCGCAGACCGGTGTGACGGTACAGCGGGGCCACACCCTCGACGGTCTCGGCAAGTACTACCGGCAGACCATCGAGGAGTCGCCGGAGGCCCCGGTCGACGTGGTGCAGGTCCTCAAGGACAAGCAGGTCGACGTTCTGGTCTGCTACCTGCCGGTGGGCTCCGAGGACGCCGCCAAGTTCTACGCCCAGTGCGCCATCGACGCCAAGGTCGCGTTCGTCAACGCCCTGCCGGTCTTCATCGCCGGTACCAAGGAGTGGGCCGACAAGTTCACCGAGGCCGGTGTGCCGATCGTCGGCGACGACATCAAGTCGCAGGTGGGCGCCACCATCACGCACCGGGTGATGGCGAAGCTGTTCGAGGACCGCGGCGTCATCCTGGACCGCACGATGCAGCTCAACGTCGGCGGCAACATGGACTTCAAGAACATGCTTGAGCGTGAGCGCCTGGAGTCCAAGAAGATCTCCAAGACGCAGGCCGTCACCTCCCAGATCCCGGACCGCGACTTGGGCGAGAAGAACGTCCACATCGGCCCGTCCGACTACGTGGCCTGGCTGGACGACCGCAAGTGGGCGTACGTCCGCCTCGAGGGCCGCGCCTTCGGCGACGTCCCGCTGAACCTGGAGTACAAGCTGGAGGTCTGGGACTCCCCGAACTCCGCTGGTGTCATCATCGACGCGCTGCGCGCGGCGAAGATCGCCAAGGACCGCGGCATCGGCGGCCCCATCCTCTCCGCCTCCTCGTACTTCATGAAGTCCCCGCCGGTTCAGTACTTCGACGACGAGGCCCGCAACAACGTCGAGAAGTTCATCAAGGGCGAGGTCGAGCGCTGACCTGACACGGTGCCGAGAGCTGTTCGGCAGCACGCTCTGAAGGGGCGCGGGGAACTGCGCGACCAACCGCGATAATGCCGCGGATGATCAACGGCACATCACCGCGTTCCGAGCGGAGCGCCTGGCTGCGGCGCCGTGCGCTAAAGCACAGGCAACACATCGGCAACGTCTTGATCGCAGGCCCCCGGAGAATCCGTCCGGGGGCCTCGCGCTTGTGTGAGGCTGTCGGCATGGCCGTCGTACGGGATCTTCGCGTGCTGCTGCGGTTCCGTGATTTCCGGCGGCTGCTGGTGGTGCGTCTGCTCTCGCAGCTGTCCGACGGCGTGTACCAGGTCGCGCTCGCCGCCTACGTGGTCTTCACGCCGGAAAGACAGACGTCGCCCGCGGCCATCGCCGCCGCGATGGCGGTGCTGCTGCTGCCGTACTCCCTGCTTGGACCGTTCACCGGTGTCCTGCTGGACCGCTGGCGCAGACGGCAGGTGCTGCTCTATGGCAATGTGCTGCGGGCCGTGCTCGCGGCGGGCACCGCCGCGCTGATCGTCACCCATGTGCCGGACTGGGTGTTCTACCTTTCCGCGCTGTCCGTCACCGCCGTCAACCGCTTCGTGCTGGCAGGACTGTCCGCCGCCCTTCCGCGGGTGGTGGACCGCGAACGGCTGGTGGTGGCCAACTCGATCTCCCCGACGGCGGGAACCATCGCCGCCACCGCCGGCGGCGGTGCCGCCTTCGTCGTACACCTCTGGATGGCGGCGGGCATCGGTTCCGATGCCGTGGTCGTGGTTCTGGCGGCACTGCTTTATATGTGCGCCGGGCTCTCCGCCCGCACGATGGGCGCCGATCTGCTCGGGCCCGACCCCCATCTGCTCCAGCCCCGGCTGGCCGCCGCGGTGGCCAGCACGGTGCGCGGCCTGTTCGAAGGGCTGCGGCACCTCGCCAGACGTCGCCAGGCGGCCTATGCGATGGGCGCGATGTCGGTGCTGCGCTTCTGTTACGGGGCGCTGACCGTGACCCTGCTGATGCTGTGCCGGTACTCCTGGACCGCCCCCTCGGACACTTCGGGTGGACTGGCGCTGCTCGGGCTCGCGGTCGGGGTCTCCGGGGCGGGTTTCTTCGTGGCGGCGGTTGTCACGCCCTGGGCCACCGGGCGGTTCGGCATCGCAGGCTGGATCACGGTGTGCGCCGCTGCCGCCACGGTGTTGGAGCCGGCACTCGGTCTGCCGTTCAGCCCGGCGCCGATGTTGGTCGCGGCGTTCCTGCTGGGGATCACTACTCAGGGCGCGAAGATCGCCACCGACACCGTCGTCCAGTCCTCCGTCGATGACGCCTACCGCGGTCGTGTGTTCGCGCTCTACGACGTCTTCTTCAATGTCGCCTTCGTCGGCTCGGCCGCGATCGCCGCGCTGATGCTTCCACCTGATGGCCGCTCACCGCTGCTGCTGATCCTGATCGCCGTACTGTACGGAGCCACCGCCGTCGGAACGGCCCTGCTACGCCAGCGGTGAGGCGCTCGGCGATGTTTCACGTGAAACACGAAGCGGTCCGGTGCGGTGTTTCACGTGAAACATGACCTCTTGGGAGGCCGTGGTTTCACGTGAAACACCGCACCGGACCGGACCGTCGAACGTCCATGCCGTGGCTACTGCTGCCCGGCCCACCACTCCTTGAGCGCCGCCACCGCGTCATCGAAGGCCATCGGCCCGTGCTCCAGTCGCAGTTCGAGCAGATGCTTGTACGCCTTGCCCACCACGGGACCCGCCGGAACACCCAGGATCTCCATGATCTGGTTGCCGTTGAGGTCCGGACGGATGGAGTCGAGCTCCTCCTGCTCCTTCAGCTGATCGATGCGCTCCTCAAGGGAGTCATATGTGCGCGCCAGCGCTGCGGCCTTCTTCTTGTTGCGGGTCGTGCAGTCCGAGCGGGTCAGCTTGTGCAGCCGATCCAGCAGCGGTCCGGCGTCCCGGACGTACCGCCGCACCGCCGAGTCCGTCCACTCGCCGCTGCCGTAGCCGTGGAACCGCAGGTGCAGCTCGACCAGTCGTGAAATGTCCTTGACGATGTCATTCGGGTACTTCAGCTTGGTCAGCCGGGATTTGGTCATCTTCGCCCCCACCACCTCGTGGTGGTGGAAGGAGACCCGGCCGTCCGACTCGAACCGCCGTGTCCTCGGCTTGCCGATGTCGTGCAACAGCGCCGCCAGCCGCAGTACGAGGTCGGGGCCGTCCTCCTCCAGGGCCATCGCCTGCTCCAGCACGGTCATGCTGTGCTCGTAGACGTCCTTGTGCCGGAAGTGCTCGTCACGCTCCAGCCGCAGCGCGGGCAGCTCGGGGATCACCCGCTGCGCCAGGCCGGTCTCCACCAGCAGCCGAAGGCCCTTGCGCGGGTGATCGCTGAGGATGAGTTTGGTCAGCTCGTCACGCACCCGCTCCGCCGACACGATCTCGATGCGGTCGGCCATCTCCCTCATCGCGGTGACCACCTCCGGCGCCACGGCGAAGTCCAGCTGCGCGGCGAAGCGCGCGGCACGCATCATCCGCAGCGGATCATCCGAGAAGGACTCCTCCGGAGTGCCCGGCGTCCGCAGGACCCGCTGGGCGAGGTCCTCAAGACCGTTGTACGGGTCGATGAACTGGTTGCCCGGCAGCCCGACCGCCATCGCGTTCACCGTGAAGTCCCGGCGCACCAGGTCCTGCTCGATGGTGTCGCCGTAGGAGACCTCGGGCTTGCGCGAGTTCCGGTCGTAGGCCTCGGACCGGTACGTCGTCACCTCGATCTGGAAGTCGTTGCCCTCGGCGTCCGCCTTGCGGCAGCCCACGGTGCCGAAAGCGATACCGACCTCCCAGACCGCGTCCGCCCAGCCGCGCACGATCTTCAGCACCTGCTCGGGCCGGGCGTCGGTGGTGAAGTCCAGGTCGTTGCCGAGCCGACCCAGCAGTGCGTCCCGGACCGAACCGCCGACCAGGGCGAGCTTGAAGCCCGCCTCCTGGAAGCGCCGACCCAGGTCGTCGGCGACCGGCGATACCCGCAGCAACTCACCCACCGCGCGACGTTGCGCCTGGCTCAGCGCACTGGCTTCCGCGGACGACGGGGACTGAGAGACATTGTTGGCGTTCGGCACAACAGAACAGAATACGTGGCCGCCGAGGACATGGTCTCCAGGATTACGGCCCTGCGGTGATCTTGAAGACCACTCCACGGCACTTACCCTCGGCAGCCATCGTTACCATGCCAGGACGCAATTCGACGGCGACGAGAGACGGATGGACGACCGCGTGGGCGAGGCGGCACGGCACCCCGGAACCACCCCTGCTCGTTCCTGGCTGCGACGCGCCGCGACGCTCGTCAGCGCCGCCCTGCTGACCGGCCTCGTACAGGTCCCCGCCGCGACCAGCGCGCACGCCGACACGGGCAGCGGCTCCAGCACCGCGGAAGTCGACGTGGACTCGCTCACCCCCACCACGCCGGCCAAGAACGACACACTCACCGTGAGCGGCACGGTCACCAACGACGGCGACGACCCCATCACCAACGCCCACGTCGGCCTGCGCCTCGCCGGCGGCGGCCCGCTGGCCAGCCGCAGCGCCATAAGCAACGCCGCGGCCAGCGGCGGTTTCTCCACCCTGGACGGCAACGAGGTCCCCGGTCACACCGCCAACCTGCCGGACATCCCGCCGCACATCAGTCTTCCCTTCACCCTCGATGTACCGGTCAGCGCGCTCGGCCTGGGCAGCGACGGGGTCTACCAACTCGGGGTGACCGCGTCCGGCACCACCAAGGACGCCGCCTACCAGCACGTCCTCGGCATCAAGCGGACCTTCCTGCCCTGGTACTCCCAAGGCGGAGGGCAGAAGACCAGGACCACCTTCCTGTGGCCGCTGATCGACCGCCCGCACATGGACATCCGCACCCCCGGCGACGACCAGCAGTCGCCGCTGTTCCGCGACGACGACCTCACGGCGGAGCTCGCCCCTGGCGGCCGACTCGAACAGATGGTGTCGCTCGCCAAGGGCCTGCCGGTGACGTGGGTGATCGATCCGGACCTGCTGGCCACCGTGGACGCCATGACCAAGCCGTACAAGGTTCTCGGCCCGGACGGAGACCCCAAGCAGACCACACCGGGCGCCGGCACCGAGTACGCCAAACAGTGGCTCAACGAGCTCCAGCAGGCGATCCAGGGCGACGAGGTGGTCGCCCTGCCGTTCGGTGACCCGGACATCGCCTCCATCGCGCACCACGGCAAGGACGTCTCCGGGACCATCGGCCACCTCAAGGACGCCACCGACCTCGCCGCGGTGACCGTGCAGACGGTGCTCGGCGTCAGTCCGCGCACCGACTTCGCCTGGCCCGCGGACGGCGCCGTCGACCCGTCCATCGTCGGCGTGGCCACCGCGGGCGGCGCCGACAAGATCATCGCCCGGAGCGACAGCCTGCGGGAGACCGGAGCGCTGAGCTACACCCCGTCCGCCGCCAGGCCCATCGGCGGCGGCACCACGGCGGTCGTCGCGGACAGCCCGCTGTCCAAGGCCTTCACGGGCGATCTGACCCGGGCCGACGCCGAGACACTGGCCGTGCAGAAGTTCCTGGCCCAGTCGCTGATGATCAACGAGCAGGCGCCCGAGCAGCAGCGGAACATCGTCGTCGCCCCGCAGCGGATGCCGACCACCAGCCAGGCGCAGGCCATGGCCACGGCGATCTCCGCCGCCCGCTCCGGCGGCTGGAGCGATCCGGCCAGCCTCAGCGCCGCCGCCAAGGCCACCCCTGACCCGGGAGCCAACGAGTCGGTGCCCAGCGCCGACGCCTATCCGGCCTCGCTGCGGCGGCAGGAGCTGACCACCGACGCCTTCCAGGAGATCCAGTCCGTCCAGGACTCGCTCACCAGCTTCCTGGTGATCCTCTCCCGCAAGGACCGGGTCACCACCCCGTTCGGAACCGCTGTCCTGCGCTCGATGTCGACCCAGTGGCGCGGTGACGCGGACGACGCGGCGCACTTCCGGGGCGACGTCGCCGCGTATCTGAGCGATCTCACCCAGGACGTACACATCATCGACAAGAAGTCGATCACTCTTTCCGGGCGCAGCGCGACGATCCCGGTGACCGTGCAGAACAGCCTCGCCCAGCAGATCACGGGGTTGCAGCTGCGGCTGACCTCCAGCCAGAACAACCGCCTCGACGTCGGCCAACCGCAGCCGGTGACCGTCGACGGCGGGCACAACCGCTCGCTGAAGTTCCGGACCACCGCCAGCGCCAACGGCAAGACCTGGGTGGCGGCCCAGTTGTTCACCGCGGACGGCACGCCCTACGGCCAGCCCATGGTCTTCCAGGTCAACGTCACCTCCATCACCGACACCGTGATGCTGGTGATCGCCGGTGGACTGCTGCTGCTCGTGCTGGCCGGTTTCCGCATGTACCGGCAGCGCAAGCGCCGGGCGCTGCTGGCGGCGGGCGACACGGCCGAGGAGCCGCAGGCGCCCGATGACAGCCGTGAGCAGGCCGTCGAGGGCGGCGGCACGGTCCCTGAGCAGCCGGGTGACCCCGCCGCTGACACCACTCAGGAAAGCCTGGGGGACCGGGCAGCGGGTGAGAAGGTGGACAGATAGCCAGGGGCAGGGCCTGGGCCGAGAACCTTAAGGTGGGGCAGTGATGAACGCGCCGTACGACGGAGAGCGTGACCGGGCGTCGTCGTACGACGACGCGACGGCCGCGAGCCCGCCGCCTCCGCCCGAGCACCGCCCCGGCCCTCCCAGCCCTTACCCGCCGGAGTCGTACGCCCACAACCCGTACGCCCAGCAGGCACCGGCACCTGAGGACCGCTACGACCGGCCCGCGCCGCCCCCGGCGCCGTCCGTTCCGTCGCCGTACCCGCCGCAGGGCTACCAGCAGCCCGCCGCCGACCCCCGGCAGTGGGCGCCGCAGGCTCCCCCTCAGCCGGAGGGCCCGGCGCCGCACACGCCGTACGGCGACGGCCAGCCGAACCCGTACGCCGCCCCCGGCGGCGCGGCGCAGCAGCAGCCTGGCCAGGACCCGTACGGGCACTTCTTCCGCGATGGGCAGCCCGCCGCCACCCAGCAGCAGCCGGTGTTCGCCGACGGACCCGACGAAACGGTGGCCTTGTCCACCGTGGCCGCGGATCCGCAGCCCGAGGCCACCGCGGAGCCCGCCCCGGCCCCCCGCTCCGGGGGGAAGGCGAGCAGCCTGCTCAAGTCCAGCGCGGTGATGGCAGCCGGAACGCTGGTCTCCCGGCTCACCGGCTTCATGCGCACCCTGGTCATCGGTGGCGCCATCGGCGTCTCGACGCTGAACGACAGCTACCAGGTCGCCAACACCCTGCCGACGATGATCTACATCCTGGTCGGCGGCGGCGCGCTGAACGCGGTGTTCATCCCGCAGCTGGTGCGGGCGATGAAGAACGACGAGGACGGCGGCGAGGCCTACGCCAACCGGCTGCTGACCCTCGTCGTGGTGGGTCTGGCGGCCGTGACCACGGTCATGGTGCTGGGCGCACCCGTGCTGGTGCGGCTGATGTCGGACAAGATCGCCTCCGATCCGGTGACCATGAACGTCGCCGTGTCCTTCACCCGCTACTGCCTGCCGACCATGTTCTTCATGGGCGTGCACGTCGTCCTCGGGCAGATCCTCAACGCCCGTGGCCGGTTCGGCGCGATGATGTGGACCCCGGTCCTGAACAACATCGTCGTCATCGCCACCTTCGGCGCCTTCATCTGGGTCTACGGCACCGCCCGCACCTCCGGCGTGGACGCCGCCTCGATCTCCCCCGAGGGCGTGCGGCTGCTCGGCATCGGCACCCTGCTGGGTCTCGCGGTCCAGGCGCTGGCCATGATCCCGTACCTGCGTGAGTCGGGCCTGCGTATCCGGCCGCGTTTCGACTGGCGTGGGCACGGCCTCGGACACGCCGCCAAGCTCGCCAAGTGGACCTTCCTGTTCGTGCTGGCCAACCAGGCGGGCATGGTGGTCGTCACCCAGCTCGCCACCTGGGCGGGCGCCGTCGCCGACAAGCAGGGCCACCCCGGTACCGGTATCACCGCGTACAACTACGCGCTGCTGCTGTGGCAGATGCCACAGGCGATCATCACGGTCTCGGTGATGACCGCGGTACTGCCGCGAATCTCCCGGGCCGCGGCCGACGGGGACGCGTCCGCCGTGCGCGACGACCTGTCGTACGGGCTGCGGACGTCGGCCGTGGCGATCGTCCCGTGTGCCTTCGCGTTCCTGGCGCTCGGCGTTCCGATGGCCACCATGATGTACTCCAGCTCCGGTGAGTCCGGCGCCCGCAACATCGGCTACGTCCTGATGGCGTTCGGCCTCGGACTGATCCCGTACTCGGTGCAGTACGTCGTGCTGCGCGGTTTCTACGCCTACGAGGACACCCGCACGCCGTTCTACAACACGGTGATCGTCGCGACGGTCAACGCGGCCGCCTCCGGGCTGTGCTTCCTCACCCTGCCCGCCCGCTGGGCCGTCGTCGGCATGGCCGCCTCCTACGGCCTCGCCTACGTGGTCGGGGTGGGTGTGGCGGTGAAACGACTGGGCAAGCGCCTTGGTGGTGACCTGGACGGGGCGCACGTCATCCGTACCTACGCCCGGCTGATCGGCGCCAGCCTGCCGGCTGCGCTGCTCGGCGGGGCCGCCGCCTACTGGATCGGCGGGATGCTCGGCAGCGGTTTCCTGGGTTCGCTCGCCGCACTGGTGGGCGGCGGCATCATTCTGCTAGGGGTCTTCTATGGAGCAGCACGCCGGATGCGCATCGAGGAATTGACAGCGATGGTGGGTATGGTGCGCGGTCGTCTGGGTCGTTGACGCGGCGCCAGCGGACAACCATCGTCCCCCGTCGTGTGTCGTGCATAGCGGCGGACTGTGGGCACAATTGTCCTTGGCTTTGATACGGACGGCTTCGGTATAGACGCTGTGCACGACGCGTCCAACGGATGGGGAGGCAGGAACGACGGTGGCGGAGCGGAGCACGGCTGCCGTCGACGTGGCCAATGAGAGCGGCCAGGCGCCGCTCGCCGCCGGCGCGGGCGGGGCCACGGGCGACGGGGCGACGGCCCAGAGCGGAACGCAGGACGCTGAGAGCAGGACTTCGGAGGAAACCGCGCCGACCCCACCGCACCCCGAACCCCCGGAGTTGCACAGCGGGCACAGACTCGCCCGGCGCTACCGGCTGGAAGAGTGCGTCACCCGCGTTGACGGCTTCAGCAGTTGGCGCGCGGTCGATGAGAAGCTCCGTCGCGCCGTGGGTGTCCACCTGCTGCCCGCCGACCACCCCCGCGCCCGCACCGTGCTGTCAGCCGCCCGCTCCGCGGCGCTGCTGGGCGATCCACGCTTCGTTCAGGTCCTGGACGCCGTCGAGGAGAACGACCTCGTCTACGTCGTCCACGAATGGCTGCCTGACGCAACGGAGTTGAGCCCACTGCTCGCCTCCGGCCCGCTGGAGCCGTACGAGGCGTACCAACTCGTCACCCAGGTCTCCCAGGCCATGGCGGCGGCCCACCGCGAAGGCCTCTCCCACCTCCGGCTCAACCCCGGCTCGGTGCTGCGCTCCGAGTCCGGCCAGTACCGCATCCGGGGACTGGCGGTTGACGCGGCGCTGCGTGGCATCGAGTCGGAGCGCCCCAAGCGCACCGACACCGAGGCGATCGGCGCCCTGCTGTACTCGGCGCTGACCGGCCGCTGGCCGTATCCGGAGGACGCCCACGGGCTCAAGGGCCTGCCCAAGGACCTCGGCCTGGTCTCTCCCGACCAGGTTCGGGCGGGCGTTCACCGCGGCCTGTCCGGACTGGCCATGCGCGCCCTGATCAACGACGGCGCCCATCCGTCACGCCACGAGCAGCCCCTCACCACCCCCGAGGAGCTCGCCAAGGCCGTCGCCGCGCTGCCCCGGATCCGGCCTCCGGAGCTGCAGGCACCGACGTTCCCGCAGACCGCCTACCGCCAGCCTCCGGCGCGCCCTGGCCAGCCGGGCCCCACCCGTCAGGTTCCGGTGCCTCCGCCACCACCTCCGGCGCTGTCCGGCCGTGCGGGCAAGGCGTTCAAGTGGAGCGTCGCCGCGCTGCTCATCGCCGCGCTGGGGCTTGGCAGTTGGCAGGTGGCCGACACCTTGATGAACCGGGGCAGCCAGTCGGGGTCCAACCAGCAACCGCCGCAGCAGCAGAAGGGCAGCACGGGCACCGGCACCCAGCACGGCACCCCCAAGCCGCTGGCCATCGTCAGCGCGAAGGAGTACGCGCCGGACGGGTCGCCGCAGCATCCCGATCAGGTCAACGACACCTACGGCAAGGGGGGTACGAAGTACTGGATCACCAAGGCCTTCAACGACGGCCCCGTGCTGGCCCCGTACAAGCAGGGCGTCGGAATCGTCTATGACCTCGGCTCGGCGCAGAAGGTCAGCGGCGGCACCATCACCTTCCGCTACCGCGGCTCGTACACGGCGGTCTCGCTCTACGCGGCGGACTCGCTCTCGCCCTCGACCCAGCCTTCGGGCATGCACCAGCTCGCCTCGGCGAGCACCGAGACCACCACCGCCCAACTCACCGCCAAGAGCCCGGTGTCGACACGCTATGTCCTCGTCTGGATCACGGCTGTGCCGAACTCCGGTGCGGATTCGAGCACTTACAGCAACCCGGGCTACAAGCAGGCCATAACGAACGTGTCGTTCACCGGCCTGTCGTCGTAGGAGGAGGCATGGCGTTGGGCCAGGGATCGCACGGGGAGGCCACCGACCTGGAGCTCCTCTCCCGCCATGTCGCGGGCGATCCCGACGCCTTCGCCGAGCTGGTACGGCGCCACCGCGACCGCCTGTGGGCGGTCGCGGTGCGCACCCTCGGCGACCCCGAGGAGGCGGCGGACGCGGTGCAGGACGCCCTGGTGTCGGCGTTCCGCTCGGCGCACACCTTCCGTGGGCAGTCCGCCGTCACCACCTGGCTGCACCGCATCACCGTCAACGCCTGTCTCGACCGGGCCCGCAAGGCCGCCTCCCGGCGCACCGCACCGCTCGCCGACACCGAACAGCTGGAGACGCTGGTCGAGCCGCACGAGTCCGCCGAGGTCCCGGCTGAGCGCGGGGAACTGCATCGCGAGCTCATCCACGCCCTCGCCACGCTCCCGCCCGACCAGCGCGCCGCGCTGGTCCTGGTGGACATGCAGGGCTACCCGGTGGCCGAGGCGGCGAAGGTCCTCGACGTGCCGCCCGGCACGGTCAAGAGCAGATGCGCCCGGGGCCGCGCCCGGCTGCTTCCACTGCTCACCCACCTGCGCACCGCCCACGGCGGTGGCGCGGTTGCGGGCGGGGGAAGGAACCGGACGGAGGCGACATCCGTCCCAGAGACGTCAGCGAAGGATCCGAAGGACGCCGTGAAGGGCGGAGGTGGTCAGCAGTGACATCCACGGCCAGCACGGACGAGCATCCCGAGGTCTCCGAGATCTCCGCATTCGCCGAGGGCATCCTTCCGCCCGATCGCACCGCCGCCCTCAGCGGCCATCTCGCCGCCTGCGTCGACTGCACCGATGTACGGGACTCCCTGGACGAGATCCGCGATCTGCTCGGCACCCTTCCCGGGCCGTCGCGGATGCCGATCGATGTCGCGGAGCGAATCGACGCCGCACTCGCCGCTGAGGCGCTGATCAACGCCGCCGGGCCCGGCTCGGCGTCCGCCGACGCAGCCAAGGCCACGCGGGCGCCCTCGGGGGTGGACCCGGCCCATGTTTCACGTGAATCAGCGCCCTCCCCCCACGGCCCCGCCGGACATGCGCACGCTCCCACCGGCCCAGGGCGGGTCCGTCCACGGCGGCGCCGGGGCCGCACTCTGCTGGCCGCCGCGAGCGCTGCCGCCGTACTCGCCCTCGGAGGCGTCTTCGTCAGCTCACTCGGGTCCTCCCACAGCGGACAGTCCGCAGGACCGGCCACGCCAGGGACGCAGCAGCCGGGCATGTTCTCCGGCGCGGCGCTGCCCACGAAGGTCCACGACCTGCTCAGCAACACTGGTGCCGCCTCCCCGAAAACCGGCGGTCATGCCGAGGAGACCCCGTTCGCCACCCACGCCGCGCCCGCACCGCCCTGCGTGCTCAAGGGCACCGGCCGGGCCAGCGCCCCGCTGGCCCTCTCCCGCGGAACGTACGAGGGACACGCGGCCTATCTGATCGTGCTGCCGCACCCGGCCGACCCGGCCCTGGTCGACGCCTATGTCGTCGACGCGTCGTGCGCCAGCACGGGAACCTCCGTGCCGGGGCATGTCCTGACCCAGCAGACCTACAGCCGCTGAACGTCCCAGGCCACACCGTCGTGTCAGCCGTCACCGTGCGAACTGACGGAGAGCGGTGACGGTCGGGCTCTCAGGGAATGCGCGCACCGTAGGATCCGTTAGGCGGGGTGAAGCTTCCGCAAGGGTTCCCACAGCAGTCGGCAGAGACGAGGAAGACAGCCGTGAGCGATGTCCGCAACGTGATCATCATCGGGTCCGGGCCGGCGGGCTACACCGCGGCCCTCTACACTGCCCGGGCCTCCTTGAAGCCGCTGGTCTTCGAGGGCTCCGTCACCGCTGGCGGCGCGCTGATGAACACCACCGAGGTGGAGAACTTCCCCGGCTTCCCCGAGGGCATCATGGGCCCGGACCTGATGGACAACATGCGGGGCCAGGCCGAGCGGTTCGGCGCCGAGCTGATCCCGGACGACGTGACGGCGGTGGACCTCACCGGCGAGATCAAGACCGTCACCGACTCGGCGGGCAACGTACACCGCGCCAAGGCGGTCATCGTGAGCACTGGTTCGCAGCACCGGAAGCTGAACCTGCCCTCCGAGGACGAGCTGTCCGGCCGCGGTGTGTCGTGGTGTGCCACGTGCGACGGCTTCTTCTTCAAGGACCAGGACATCGCCGTGGTCGGTGGCGGTGACACGGCGATGGAGGAGGCGACCTTCCTCTCCCGGTTCGCCAAGTCCGTCACCGTCGTCCACCGTCGTGACACCCTGCGGGCCTCCAAGGCGATGCAGGAGCGGGCTTTCGCCGACCCGAAGATCTCGTTCGTCTGGGACAGCGAGGTCGCCGAGATCCACGGCGAGGGCAAGCTCTCCGGTCTCACGCTGCGCAACGTGAAGACCGGTGCGACGTCCGAACTGCCGGTGACCGGTCTGTTCATCGCGATCGGCCATGACCCGCGCACCGAACTGTTCAAGGGCCAGTTGGAGCTCGACGGCGAGGGCTACCTCAAGGTCGACGCGCCCAGCACCCGCACCAACCTGACCGGTGTGTTCGCGGCCGGCGACGTGGTCGACCACACCTACCGTCAGGCGATCACCGCGGCCGGTACCGGTTGTTCCGCCGCGTTGGACGCCGAGCGGTACCTGGCCGCCCTGAGCGACACCGAGAAGGTCGCAGAGCCGGAGAAGTCGGCTGCCGCCGTCTGATCCGCTTTCCTAGACCTACCCCGCACACAGCAACACTGAGGAGAAAAAGCCGTGGCTCTCAAGTCCGTAACCGACGCCTCCTTTGACGAGGACGTCATCAAGAGCGACAAGCCCGTCCTGGTCGACTTCTGGGCTGAGTGGTGCGGGCCGTGCCGCCAGGTCGCTCCCTCGCTGGAGGCGATCGCCGCGGAACACGGCGACAAGCTGGAGATCGTCAAGCTCAACATCGACGAGAACCCCGCCACCGCTGCCAAGTACGGCGTGATGTCGATCCCAACGATGAACGTCTACAAGGGCGGCGAGGTCGTCAAGACCATCGTCGGTGCCAAGCCGAAGGCCGCGATCGAGCGCGACCTGACCGACTTCATCGGCTGATCTCCGCCCAGCACATGGACAGGGGGCGCCCATGGGACGCCCCCTGTCCATGTTTCACGTGAAACACGCGCTCACAACGGCCGCAAGGCCGGTTCCTTCTGAACGGCGCCGAGCAGCCGGTCGATGGCCATCTCGACATCTTCCTTCCAGGAGATGGTGGTCCGTAGGTCCAGTCGCAGCCGCGGATACCGCGGATGGGGACGGACGGTCTTGAAGCCCACCGCCGTGAGATGGTCCGCGGGCAGTATGCAGCCCGGCTCCTCCCACTTCGCATCGCCGAAGGCCTCGATCGCCTTGAACCCCCGCCGCACCAGATCCTTGGCCACCGTCTGCACCAGCACTCTTCCCAGGCCCTGGCCTTGGAATCCGGGCAGCACACGCGAGGTCATCAACTGCACGGCGTCAGGGGAGACCGGGCTGGTGGGGAACGCCAACGACCGCGGCACATAGGCGGGTGGGGCGTAGAGCACGAATCCGGCCGGTACTTCGTCCACATAGGCGACCCTGCCGCAGGAACCCCACTCCAGCAGCACGGCCGAGATCCATGCTTCCTTCTCCAGTTCCGGCTTGCCCGCCTGCGCCGCCGCCTCACCGCTCACCGGGTCGAGTTCCCAGAACACACAGGAGCGGCAACGCTTGGGCAGATCCGGAAGGTTGTCCAAGGTAAGCGGTACGAGCCGACGCCCCATGGCCTCAGGCCCTCATCTCTAGCGGACGGTCGGTCGGCCCGGCCGACGTGAGCCGCCGCGCCGCCATCCGGCGGACGGACACCGCCTCCCCGGCGGGATGGGCGGTGGCCGACGCGCGCGCCGCGTCGAGTGCCTCACGCTCCTTGAGGAGGCCGCCGACAAAGCCGCCCACCACCCCCAGACCCAACCCAGTGGCGACCAGCGCGGCCTTGCGCCAGTCATGTCCCAGCAGAGTGCGGCTCACCGATCGCATGGGCTTCCCTTCACCGTGGAGCGCCATACCCATCCGCATCGTAACCGGGTCGCGACCTGCCCGATACCGAGGGCCCACAAAGGGCGGGTCGCGTTCCAAGGAGCGCGACCCGCCCTTTCCGTCCGGAAGGCTCAGCTCACTCGGAGTCGTCCTGCTCCGTCTCGTCCGCCAAGCCCTGCTCAAGCACCCTGCCCTCGCCGGGGGCGATCTCCCCGAGGATGCGTTCCAGATCCTCTATCGACGCGAACTCGACGACGATCTTTCCCTTGCGCTGTCCCAGGTCGACCTTCACCCGGGTCTCGAAACGGTCCGAGAGCCGGGTCGCCAGATCAGTAAGGGCGGGGGACAGCCGCCTTCCGGCCCGGGGCCCCTTGGGCTTCTTGGCGGAGTTCGGCTCGGCGGCCATCAGAGCGACGATCTCCTCGACCGAACGCACCGACAGCCCCTCGGCGACGATTCGCTGTGCCAGCCGGTCCTGCTCCTGGACGTCGTCCAGTGCGAGCAGCGCGCGTGCGTGTCCCGCGGACAGCACCCCCGCCGCGACCCGTCGTTGAACGGGAGGAGACAGCTTCAACAGCCTCAGGGTGTTGGACACTTGGGAACGGGAGCGCCCGATTCGGTCGGCCAGTTCCTCATGGGTGCAGCTGAAGTCCTGGAGCAACTGGTCGTAGGCGGCGGCCTCTTCCAGCGGGTTGAGCTGTGCCCGGTGCAGGTTCTCCAGCAGGGCGTCCAGTAGCAGCTTCTCGTCCTCAGTGGCGCGGACGATGGCGGGGATGCGCTCAAGGCCCGCCTCACGGCATGCCCGCCAACGGCGCTCACCCATGATCAGCTCATGGCGCCCGGGGCTGGTCTGCCGCACCACGACCGGCTGGAGCAGGCCGACCTCCTTGATGGAGGTGACCAGTTCGGCCAGTGCGTCCTCGTCGAAGACCTCACGCGGCTGCCGTGGGTTCGGCGCGATGGAGTCGATCGGCAGCTCGGCGAAATGCGCTCCGGCTACCTCGGAGGGTGCGGCGCCGGGGGCAACGGCCTCTGTTTCACGTGAAACAGGGAGCTCGGTCACCGCTGACGTCTCGTGCGTCCCGCGATCCACCAGCCCGGCGACCTTGGCCGCCGCGACCCCGCGCTCCGGTGTGAGCACCGGCACCGCGGACGGCGAGGTGACCGCCGTGCCGACGGCGGGACCGGACTTGTCGGAACCTGTTGGCGCGGCGGGAATCAGCGCACCGAGCCCCCGCCCCAAACCTCTGCGTCGCTCGCTCACTTGATCCCCTCCGACATGCTGTGCTGGCCGTACTCGTTGTTCTGGCTCGCCATGTGCGCGTGCTGTCCGTCGTACTCGGCGCCCATCCCGGCACCGCGGAGCGCCATTTCCCGGGCGGCCTCAAGGTAGGACAGCGCCCCGCTGGAGCCCGGGTCGTAGGTGAGCACCGTCTGTCCGTAGCTGGGCGCCTCGGAGATGCGCACCGAGCGCGGGATGCTGGTGCGCAGTACCTCCTTGCCGAAGTGACTGCGCACCTCCTCCGCGACCTGCGCGGCGAGTCTGGTGCGTCCGTCGTACATGGTCAACAGGATGGTCGACACGTGCAGCTTGGGGTTGAGGTGCCCGCGTACCAGGTCGACGTTGCGTAGCAGCTGGCCGAGGCCCTCCAGGGCGTAGTACTCGCACTGGATGGGGATCAGTACTTCGGCACCGGCGACCAGCGCGTTGACCGTCAACAGTCCCAGCGAGGGCGGGCAGTCGATGAGGATGTAGTCCAACGGCTGCTCATAGGACTCAATGGCGCGCTGCAGACGACTCTCCCGGGCCACGAGCGAGACCAGCTCGATCTCGGCACCCGCCAGGTCGATGGTGGCGGGTGCACAGAACAGCCCCTCGACGTCCGGGACCGGCTGTACCACCTCGGACAGCGGCCGGCCCTCCACCAGGACGTCGTAGATGGAGGGGACTTCGGCGTGATGGTCGATCCCCAGGGCGGTGGACGCATTGCCCTGCGGGTCCAGGTCCACGACCAGAACACGCCCACCGTGCAGGGCGAGTGATGCGGCGAGGTTGACCGTCGTGGTGGTCTTACCCACCCCGCCCTTCTGGTTGGCGACCACGATCACCCTGGTCTGCTCCGGCCGGGGAAGCCCCTCACCGGCCCGTCCCAGTGCCTCTACCGCCAGTTGGGCGGCCCGGCCGATCGGGGTGTCGTCCATGGGAGGCAATGTTTCACGTGAAACACCCTCCCCTGTCGATTCACTACGGGGGCCGGGGACCGGGTCGGTCATCGGTCCCGCGGTATTGGCGTCGGACCGCAAGGATTCACTCTCCTCGACTGCAGACTCGCGATGCACAGAGCCTGCCATGCTTTGCGGGTCGTGAACCAGTGAGGCCCGTTCTCCTGTGGATGAATCTGTGGATGAGTCCACCGCATGGTGGGGCTTACGTGTGCGCGCCTCGGCCGCCGCGCGGCCACGGCTGAGGATTCCTGGCAGCAGTGAGCGACGTTTCACGTGAAACACGATGCACAGGCGGGTGTCCGTTTAGTTCACGACACTCCGAAATATGTAGTTTTGGCCGTTTGTATGGAGCACAACGGCCGTCAGCGACGCCGTCGGCCGCCCTGCGACGGACGGTTCGCCCGGGCCGCCTTGGCCCGACGGGTCGCGGCGCGCACCCCGCCCGGGCTCTCGCCGACCAGCACCCGCACCACGGTCGACGGCGGATCCATCAGTCCCACGCCCGCCTGCACCACGGACGTCTCCACCGCGCCGAGCTTGCTGAGCGCGGCACGCGCGGCCTTCAGCTCCTCCTCCGCGGTGTCACCCTTGATCGCGAGCATCTCGCCGTGCGGCCGCAGCAGCGGAATCCCCCACCCCGCGAGCCGGTCCAGTGGCGCCACCGCGCGCGCGGTGACCACGTCCACCGGGGGAAGGTGGCCGATCATCTCCTCGGCCCGGCCGCGGACCACCGAGACGTTGTCCAGCCCGAGCAGCATCACGACCTCCTCCAGGAAGGTCGTCCGCCGCAGCAGGGGCTCCAGCAGCGTGATCCGCAGGTCCGGCCGGGCCAGCGCCAGCGGAATCCCCGGCAGCCCGGCGCCCGAGCCCACGTCGCACACCGACACCCCCTGCGGGACCACGTCGGAGAGCACAGCGCAGTTCAGCAGATGCCGTTCCCACAGCCGGGGAACCTCACGCGGGCCGATCAGGCCCCGGCGCACCCCGGCATCGGCGAGCAGTTCCGCGTACCGCACGGCATCACCGAACCGGTCACCGAAAATCGTGTGCGCCTGCTGGGGCGCGGGGGGAAGCTCGGCGGCTGCCTCCGTCACGGGGCCGTCCCTTCAGTTCCACGGTGCCCGTCCCGCGGCGCGGTCAGGGCCCGACTAGCAGACTGACAAGTGTCGGCCCCGCCTGGGGGCCCGGGCGCCCCGGGCCCCCAGGCGGGGCCGTCCAACATGGTGCGTACAGCGTCAGGCCGGGAGCACGACCACCCGGCGCTGGGGCTCCTCACCCTCAGACTCACTGCGCAGCCCGGCCGCCGCCACCGCGTCGTGCACGACCTTGCGCTCGAACGGCGTCATCGGCCGCAGCTTGACCGGCTCGCCGGTGCCCTTGGCCTCCTCGGCCGCCTTGACGCCCAGGTCGGTCAGTTCGGCGCGCTTGCGGGCCCGGAAGCCACCGATGTCCAGCATCAGACGGCTGCGGTCACCGGTCTCCCGGTGCACCGCCAGACGGGTCAGCTCCTGCAGCGCCTCCAGCACCTCACCGTCCCGGCCGACCAGCTTGTGCAGGTCACGGCTGGCCGAGTCGCCGACGATCGAGACGGCGGCCCGGTCGCCCTCGACATCCATGTCGATGTCGCCGTCGAGATCGGCGATGTCCAGCAGGCCCTCGAGGTAATCGGCGGCGATCTCCCCTTCCTGCTCAAGGCGGGTCAGGGCGTCCTCGCCCTCGACGACGGGGGTGTTGCCTTCCGTCACGGATGGACTCCTATCCATATGCGCTGCGCTCGCTGGGCGCGGATTCTTCCGGCGCTACTTCTTCGACGGGTGCTTGGACCGCTGCTGGCCCTTGCGCTGCCCGCCCTTGGACTGGCCCTTCGGCGGCTCCGCGGAGCCACCGGACGGCTTGGCGTCCTCCGGCTCCTTGTCCAGCTTCGGCGCGGCGGCGTCCCCGGTGCCGCCCTTCGCCGAGCCAACGGCCGCGGTCTCCGCGGAGGCGCTCTGCGCCGCGGAACCTCCGCCGGACTGCCGCTGGGCCTTGGTCTGCCGCTTGGGCTGCTGGCGCTTGACCGGCTGACCGGCCTCAGTGGCACGGGCGGCGGCCTTCGGCGCCTCGACGAGCTTGCCCTGGGCCTTCAGCCGCGCCTGACGCTCCTGGTAGGCGAGGCTGCCCGGGGTGGGGTTGCGGCGGATGACGAACATCTGCTGGCCCATGGTCCACACGTTGGTGGTCAGCCAGTAGACCAGGACACCGACGGGGAAGTTGATGCCGAAGACGGCGAACATCACCGGGAAGACGTACATCAGCATCTTCTGCTGCTGCATGAACGGCGTCTTCGCCGTCATGTCGACGTTCTTCGTCATCAGCTGGCGCTGCGTGTAGAACTGCGACGCCGACATCAGGACGATCATGACGACTGTGACGACTCGCACATCGGTCGGCGAGGCACCCAGGGACATGATCTTGCTGGCGCTGTCGGTGAACTTCACCGACAGCGGCGCGCCGAAGATGTGCGCGTGCCGGGCGCTGTTCAGCAGCTCCGCGTGGATGACGCCGACCTGGTGGCCGCTGGCGATGTTGTGCAGCACGCCGTACAGCGCCATGAAGAACGGCGACTGAGCGATGATGGGCAAGCAGCTGGAGAGCGGGTTGGTACCCGACTCCTTGTACAGCTTCATCATCTCTTCGGACTGACGCTGCTTGTCGTGCTTGTAGCGCTCCTGGATCGCCTTCATCTTCGGCTGGAGCACCTGCATGTTCCGCGTCGCCTTGATCTGCTTGACGAACAGCGGGATCAGGCAGATCCGGATCAGGACCACCAGCGAGACGATGGAAAGGCCCCACGCCCAACCGCTGTCAGGGTTGAAGATCAGGCTGTAGAACGTGTGGAACTGGACGATGATCCACGAAACAGCGGTATAGAGGGGACTCAGGATCGTTCCCACAGATCAAACTCCTTGGGCAGTGGGCTGGGTCTCGGTCGCCCTGTTGGGTTCACCGGCGGGGTGCCCGCCGGGGGATTTCCGTAGCGCCTCGCGCAGTCGAGCGTGCCACGGCGGTCGCTTGCGCGGCGGGACATGGTCCACGCCGCCCAGGGACCACGGGTTGCAGCGCAGGACGCGCCACGCGGTCAGGGCCGTGCCCTTGACCGCGCCGTGCACGGCAATGGCCTCGTACCCGTAGTGGGAACAGGAGGGGTAGTACTTGCAGACCGGCCCGAGCAGCGGGCTGATGGTCCACTGGTACAGCTTGATGAGCCACATCAACGGATATTTCATCGCGCGCCCCTCCCCCCCAGTAGCCGCCGTAGTGCGGCGTCCAGGTCGCGGGCCAGGGAAGCGTGATCCGCGGCGCCGGCGCCGGGCAGTGCCCGTACAACCACCAGGCTACCTGGGGGCAGCTCGGACAGACGTTCGCGAACCAGGTGCCGCAGTCGGCGCTTGACGCGGTTCCGCTCGACGGCGCCGCCCACGGCCTTGCTCACGACGAAACCCGCACGCGCCGGGGGAGCACTCCCCCCCGTAGCGTGCGGGTCCGTGATGTCACTGTCTCGCAGGTGCACGACGAGTAGTGGGCGTCCGGCTCGGCGCCCTCGCCGTACCGCTGTCGCGAAGTCCTGGCGCCGCCTCAGCCGGTTTTCGGTGGGCAGCACGGCATGACCCGTGCGATCAGGCGGACAGGCGCGCGCGGCCCTTGCTGCGGCGCGACGCGAGGATGGCGCGCCCGGCACGGGTGCGCATGCGCAGCCGGAAGCCGTGGGTCTTCGCGCGGCGACGGTTGTTCGGCTGGAAGGTGCGCTTGCTCACTCGGGGACTCCAGGAATGCTTGGTGTCTCGTCCGTCTTGTCCGAGACGTGCGTGGGGCGTCGCTTGGCTGTCACCGTGCGCCCACGAAGCTCTCGCGATACGCCCTAGGTGTACCGCTTATCCAGTCACCTGAAGTGATCTGTGCCCTTCGTAAGGCAGGCGGCAGCAGCCATCGACAACTCGACCTGGTTACGGTACGCGCGGCTGCGCCATCCGGTCAAACCAGCTCCCTGCGGGACGACGCGCCGACCCCGCCCCACTGAAGCACGCCCCGCTGACACATGGCACATTTGTACACACCCTGTGGACAACGACTTGAACCACAGACGGGGCGCTGACTACCGTGGCTGGACTCAGGGACCTCCGCCGAACCAACCCGACATACTTCCCGCACTTCCCGAGAACCACACCTTCGTGGGACACGTCGGCGCCCTCTCAATTCCACCGAGCGAGCCCACCCACCGAGCGAGAGAGCGTGCACTGTGGCTGATGTGACTGCCGATCTAGCCGCAGTGTGGCCCCGGGTGCTGGAACGGCTCCTCGCCGAGGGCCAGGGCGTCGAGGCCAAGGACCAGCGGTGGCTCAAGGTGTGCCAGGCGCTGGCGCTGGTCGCCGACACCGCGCTGCTGGCCGCCCCCAACGAGTACGCCAAGGGCGTACTGGAAGGCCGCCTGCTGCCGCTGATCACCGAGGGGCTCAGCCGGGAGTTCGGCCGCCCGATCCGCATCGCGATCACCGTAGACGCCAGCACGGACTCGGCGGCCCCGCAGGCCCCGGCCGCCCAGGCAGCGCCCGCCGCGCAGCAGGCGCCCCCCGCCCCGGCCCCGTACGCCGAGCAGCGCGGGTCGTGGGACGAGTACGGCCACCCGGGCGGCGACGGCCCGGTCATCCGCCGCGCCTACCCTGACTACCCCACCGGCCGCGACACCGTCGGCGGCTGGCCGCGCCCCACCGCCCCCGCCCCGGACGCGTACGGCCACCCCCAGAACCACCCGCACCCCCAGAACCACCCGCACCCCCAGAACCACGCCCGCCCCCAGGACGACGGCCACTCCGGCGCCGAGAGCTGGCAGCAGCACGGCGGCTTCGCCGAGCGCGACGCGTACCCCCCGGTCCCGCAGCGGGACTACGGAGGGCAGCAGCCCGGATACCAGCAGCGCCAGCCCGCCGAGCGGCACGGTGCCGGCCGCCCGCAGGATCCGCTGCCGGCACAGCCGAGCGGCGCCCCCGGACCGCTGGCCGCCCAGCCCGCGCCCGCCACCGGACCCGGTGAGCCGACGGCCCGGCTGAACCCGAAGTACCTCTTCGACACCTTCGTCATCGGCGCCTCCAACCGCTTCGCGCACGCCGCCGCGGTGGCGGTCGCCGAGGCTCCGGCCAAGGCGTACAACCCGCTGTTCATCTACGGCGAGTCCGGTCTGGGCAAGACCCACCTGCTGCACGCGATCGGGCACTACGCCCGCAGCCTCTACCCGGGCACCCGGGTGCGGTACGTCAGCTCGGAGGAGTTCACCAACGAGTTCATCAACTCCATCCGGGACGGCAAGGGCGACGCGTTCCGCAAGCGCTACCGCGAGATGGACATCCTGCTGGTCGACGACATCCAGTTCCTGGCGAGCAAGGAGTCGACGCAGGAGGAGTTCTTCCACACCTTCAACACGCTGCACAACGCCAACAAGCAGATCGTGCTGTCCTCCGACCGGCCGCCCAAGCAGCTGGTGACCCTGGAGGACCGGCTGCGCAACCGCTTCGAGTGGGGGCTGATCACCGACGTCCAGCCGCCCGAACTGGAGACGCGGATCGCGATCCTGCGCAAGAAGGCGGTGCAGGAGCAACTCAACGCTCCGCCGGAGGTGCTGGAGTTCATCGCCTCCCGGATCTCGCGCAACATCCGCGAGTTGGAGGGCGCGCTGATCCGGGTGACGGCATTCGCCAGCCTCAACCGGCAGCCGGTGGACCTCCAGTTGACCGAGATCGTCCTCAAGGACCTGATCCCGGGCGGGGAGGACGTGGTTCCGGAGATCACCGGAAACGCCATCATGGCGGAGACCGCGGCCTACTTCGGGCTGACCGTCGAGGACCTGTGCGGCTCGTCCCGCAGCCGGGTCCTGGTCACCGCGCGGCAGATCGCCATGTACCTGTGCAGGGAGCTGACCGACCTGTCGCTGCCGAAGATCGGCGCGCTGTTCGGCGGTCGCGACCACACGACGGTGATGCACGCGGACCGCAAGATCCGGGCGTTGATGGCCGAACGGCGGTCCATCTTCAACCAGGTGACCGAGCTGACCAACCGCATCAAGTCCTGAGCACGGAGCCTGGATTCATCGCTGGCGCCCTGGAAGTTCACTTCCGGGGCGCTTCTTGTTGTTCGAATCCTTGGCTCCGTATGGCAGTACTCCACAGGTTTCGGCGGATTCGGCTGTCCACAGGCTGGGGAGTGCGAAGTTGTCCCAACCGCCTCCACAGGCAAGCCGCCAGGAGGATGATCCTCCCAGGTCAGGGGCGTGTGGAATTGTGGCTAACCGGCTTCCACAGGTTGTGGACAACGCCCTCCCGCGCAGGGGCCGTTGGCGGTTGTCCACCGCTCGCCCACAGGCTGTGGCCAGTTATGAACAGCTTCCACCCGCTTCTCCACACCGCTGTCCACTGTTCGGCAAGGAAACGGGGGCGATCGCCGGATGGAGTGAAAGGCGTCACACCAAGTCCACTGGTTGGGCTGGGGAGAACGTGGGTATTCCTGGGGACGACACTGGGGAGAAACCCGGCCCGTCTGTGTATCGCGTGTGCACAACTCCCGGCCGTCCACAGAGACGGCTGGTTGTCCACGGGCTCCGTCCCCAACCGCGGTGGACAAAAAAGCCGCCCTGACCTGCGCTGGGACCGGTTATCCACGGTATCCACACCCCCTATTACTACGACCACGTAGAGATACCGGGGAAGCAAGATCGAAGCGGGGCCTGTGCACAACTTCGCCGAGGAGCGCCCGACACCGGAAAGCTCGGCTTGACCCCAAGCCGTACCCGTTGTCGGTGGCGTGCGTCAGACTGTTCTCCGGCAGACGGCCATGAGACGAGAGACGGCCTGGCACAGACGGCCAGCAACAGCAGGAGGCGGTTCCGGTGAAGTTCCGGGTGGAACGCGACGTACTCGCGGAGGCAGTGGCCTGGGCGGCCCGCAGTCTCCCGGCCCGCCCACCGGCGCCTGTGCTCGCCGGCCTGCTGCTGAAGGCCGAGGAGGGGCAGCTGAGCCTGTCGGCCTTCGACTACGAGGTCTCGGCGCGGGTCTCGGTCGAGGCGGAGATCGACGAGGAGGGCACCGTCCTGGTCTCCGGCCGGCTGCTCGCCGACATCTCGCGGGCACTTCCCAACAGGCCTGTGGAAATCTCCACCGACGGGGTGCGGGTGACCGTCGTGTGCGGCAGCTCGCGATTCACACTCCACACCCTGCCTGTGGAGGAGTACCCGGCACTGCCCGCGATGCCGTCCGCCTCCGGCACCGTGCCCGGCGAGGTGTTCGCCGCCGCCGTCTCCCAGGTCGCCATCGCGGCCGGACGCGATGACACGTTGCCGGTGCTGACCGGTGTGCGGATCGAGATCGAGGGGGACACGGTCACCCTCGCGGCCACCGACCGCTACCGCTTCGCGGTCCGCGAGTTCCTGTGGAAGCCGGAGACCCCGGACCTGTCCGCCGTCGCCCTGGTCCCCGCCAAGACCCTGCTGGACACCGCGAAGGCGCTGACCAGCGGCGACACGGTGGCGCTGGCGCTGGCCGGCTCCGGTGCCGGAGAGGGCCTGATCGGCTTCGAGGGCGCCGGGCGGCGCACCACCACCCGGCTGCTGGAAGGCGACCTGCCGAAGTACCGGACGCTGTTCCCGACCGAGTTCGCCTCGGTCGCGGTCATCGAGACCGCGCCGTTCGTCGAGGCGGTCAAGCGCGTCGCGCTGGTGGCCGAGCGGAACACTCCGATCCGGCTGAGCTTCACCGACAGCGTGCTGACGCTGGAGGCGGGTTCCAGCGACGACGCACAGGCTGTGGAGCGGGTGGACGCCCAGCTCGAGGGCGACGACATCTCGATCGCCTTCAACCCGACCTTCCTGCTGGACGGCCTGAGTGCGATCGACTCCCCGGTCGCCCAACTGTCGTTCACCACCTCCACCAAGCCCGCCCTGCTCAGCGGCAAGCCCGCGGTGGACGCCGAAGCGGTGGAGGCCTACAAGTACCTGATCATGCCGGTCCGTCTGTCGGGCTGACCGGTCCGGGCCTGACGGCCCGCACCGCCGGTCGTTCCGCGGGGGGCCTGGTCCCCCCGCCCGCGGCCTCGTACGGCGAGCCGTACCCCACCACCGTCCCGGGCCGACGTCCGGCCCGGGACGTAGGCTCTGGGGTAGGTCAGGCACGTCTGAACGAAGGATCTGTGATGGAGCTCGGTCTCATCGGTCTTGGCAAGATGGGCGGCAACATGCGTGAGCGCATCCGCCGCGCCGGCCACACCGTCATCGGCTACGACCGCAACCCGGACCTCGCCGACGTCCCCAGCCTGAAGGCGATGGTGGACAAGTTGCAGGGCCCCCGCGTCGTGTGGGTGATGGTCCCGGCAGGGGAGGCCACCCAGGCGACGATCGACGAACTGGCTGGTCTGCTCTCCCCCGGCGACGTGGTCGTCGACGGCGGCAACTCGCGCTGGACGGACGACGAGAAGCACGCGAGGGAACTGGCCGAGCGCGGCATCGGCTTCGTGGACTGCGGTGTCTCCGGCGGCGTGTGGGGCCTGGAGTACGGCTACGCGCTGATGTACGGCGGCGACCCGGAGAACGTCGCGAAGGTCCAGCCGGTCTTCGACGCGCTCAAGCCGGAGGGCGAGCACGGCTCGGTGCACGCGGGCAAGGTCGGCGCGGGCCACTTCGCCAAGATGGTGCACAACGGCATCGAGTACGCCATGATGCAGGCCTACGCCGAGGGGTGGGAGCTGCTGGAGGCGGTGGACTCGGTCACCGACGTCCGCGAGGTCTTCCGGTCCTGGCAGGAGGGCACGGTGATCCGCTCCTGGCTACTCGACCTGGCCGTCAACGCGCTGGACGCGGACGAGCACCTGGACAAGCTGCGCGGCTTCGCCCAGGACTCCGGCGAGGGCCGGTGGACCGTGGAGGCCGCCATCGACCACGCGGTGCCGCTGCCCGCGATCACCGCGTCGCTGTTCGCCCGCTTCGCCTCGCGCCAGGACGACTCCCCGCAGATGAAGATGATCGCCGCGCTGCGCAACCAGTTCGGCGGCCACGCGGTCGAGTCGGCCAACGCGGACAAGTAGTCAGCCAAGCAGCGAGACAAGCAGGAACAGGGGAGGTCGGCGCGGTCCCGCGCCACAGCAACGCGATGCACGTAGCGCACCTGTCGCTCGCCGACTTCCGCTCCTATGCCCGGGTCGAGGTCCCGCTCGACCCGGGCGTCAGCGCGTTCGTCGGCCCCAACGGCCAGGGCAAGACCAACCTGGTCGAGGCGGTCGGCTACCTGGCCACGCTGGGCAGCCACCGGGTCGCCTCGGACGCCCCGCTGGTCCGGCTCGGCGCGGACCGGGCGGTAATCCGTGCCAGCGTCGTGCACGGCGAGCGCCAGCAACTGGTCGAGCTGGAGATCAACCCGGGCAAGGCCAACCGCGCCCGGATCAACCGCTCCTCACAGGTCAGACCGCGCGACGTACTGGGCATCGTGCGCACCGTACTGTTCGCCCCCGAGGACCTGGCCCTGGTCAAGGGCGACCCCGGCGAACGCCGCCGCTTCCTGGACGAGTTGGTCACCGCCCGCGCGCCGCGGATGGCGGGCGTGCGGCAGGACTACGACCGGGTGCTCAGACAGCGCAACACCCTGCTGAAGTCCGCCGCGCTGGCCCGTCGGCACGGCGGCCGTAAGGGGGCACCCGCCGGGCGAGCGGATTCGAGCCCGGGGGCGGACATGTCGACGCTGGACGTGTGGGACCAGCACCTGGCGCGCTTCGGCGCCGAACTGCTGGCCCAGCGTCTGGACCTGATCGCCGCCCTGCTGCCGCTCGCCGACAAGGCGTACGAGCAGCTGGCCCCCGGCGGCGGCCCGATCGGCCTGGAGTACCGCAACTCGGCGGGCGAGACGGGCGCCACCACCCGCGAGGAGCTGTACGAGGCGCTGCTGGCCGCCCTGGCCGGGGTGCGCGGCCAGGAGATCGAGCGCGGCGTCACGCTCGTCGGGCCGCACCGCGACGACCTGCTGCTGAACCTGGGACGGTTGCCCGCCAAGGGCTACGCCAGCCATGGCGAGTCCTGGTCGTACGCGCTGGCGCTGCGGCTGGCCTCGTACGACCTGCTGCGCGCGGAGGGCGGGCCGGGCGGCGAGCCGGTGCTGGTCCTGGACGACGTCTTCGCCGAGCTGGACGCCAGACGCCGCGACCGGCTCGCGGAACTGGTCGCCCCCGGCGAGCAGGTGCTGGTGACCGCCGCGGTCGACGACGACGTGCCCGGCGTGCTGGCCGGTGCCCGCTTCGCGGTGGCCGAGGGGAGGGTCGAGCGGCGATGACCGAGCAGCCCCCCGAGCCGCGGCTGTCCGGCGTCGACCTGGCCCGGGTGGCGCTGCGCGCCGCCAAGGAGCAGGCCCGCGCCCGGGGCGCCGCCGCGCAGCAGAAGAAGCAGGCCAGGCGCGGCGGGCTGCGCAGCGGCGCGCGCGCGGACGGTCGCGATCCGCTGCCGCTGGGCGCCGCGATCAGCCGGTTGATCGTCGAGCGCGGCTGGGAGGCCCCGGCCGCGGTCGGCGGGGTGATGGGCCGCTGGCCGCAGATCGTCGGCGAGGACCTGGCCAGGCACTGCGAGCCGCAGGCCTACGACGAGGAGGAAAAGGTCCTCACCGTACGGTGCGACTCCACCGCGTGGGCGACCCAACTTCGACTGCTGGCACCGCAGTTGGTGGCCAGGCTCAATGCGGACCTGGGCCATGGCACCGTAAAGTTGATCAAGGTGCTGGGCCCGTCCGGCCCCACCCGCTCGTACGGGCGGCTGCGCGCGCCGGGGAGCACGGGACCCGGCGACACCTACGGGTGACGTGCGTCTCACTGGGCGCCCGGCGCGGAACCGGGGGTCGGGGCAGGTGCTCAAAGTAATCGGCCCGAAGCCCTGAGCGCCGTTGTGAGCGTCTCAGAGCCCGGGCCCGCGTATGGGGAGTCGGCGCAAGGCCTCTTCGGGCGGCACATGCGAACTCAGGTACCGCCAAACCCCCATCTATGTCACCGCTACCGGTAGACTGGGGGACAACCGCCCCACCCCAGCCCCCGGCCGGGGAACCCCAGCGGAACATGTCGAACGACGCAGCCGCTCCTGCATGCCCGGAGTCGGCTCGTGCTGTGCCAGAAAGGGCGCTTCGTGGCCGATTCCGGCAACCCCAACGAGATCCACACATCCACAACGGGCACCGATGCGGCGCCGGGAGGCGCGTCGTACGACGCCAGCGCGATCACCGTCCTGGAAGGCCTCGACGCGGTCCGCAAGCGCCCCGGTATGTACATCGGCTCCACCGGTGAGCGTGGTCTGCACCACCTCGTCTACGAGGTGGTGGACAACTCGGTCGACGAGGCTCTGGCCGGGCACGCCGACACCATCGACGTGACGATCCTGCCGGACGGCGGGGTGCGCGTGGTGGACAACGGCCGCGGCATCCCGGTGGGGATCGTGCCGTCCGAGGGCAAGCCCGCGGTCGAGGTCGTGCTGACCGTGCTGCACGCGGGCGGCAAGTTCGGCGGCGGCGGATACGCGGTCTCCGGCGGTCTGCACGGCGTCGGTGTGTCCGTGGTGAACGCCCTGTCCAGCAGGGTCGCCGTCGAGGTCAAGACGGACGGCTTCCGCTGGACCCAGGACTACAAGCTCGGTGTTCCCACCGCTGAGCTGCTCAAGAACGAGGCGACCGAGGAGACGGGCACCTCGGTGACGTTCTGGGCGGACCCGGACATCTTCGAGACCACCGAGTACTCCTTCGAGACGCTGTCGCGGCGCTTCCAGGAGATGGCGTTCCTCAACAAGGGCCTGACCATCTCGCTCACCGACGAGCGCCCCGAGCACGTCGACGAGAACGGCCAGCCGCTGTCGGTGCGGTACTGCTACGAGGGCGGCATCGTCGACTTCGTGACGTACCTCAACTCCCGCAAGGGCGAGGCGGTTCACCCCACGGTCATCGGCTTCGAGGCCGAGGACGCCGATCGGATGCTCTCGCTTGAGATCGCGATGCAGTGGAACACCCAGTACACCGAGGGTGTCTACTCCTTCGCCAACATCATCCACACCCACGAGGGCGGCACCCACGAAGAGGGCTTCCGCGCCGCGCTGACCTCGCTGATCAACAAGTACGCGCGCGACAAGAAGCTGTTGCGCGAGAAGGACGACAACCTCACGGGTGATGACATCCGCGAGGGCCTGACCGCGATCATCTCGGTCAAGCTGAGCGAGCCCCAGTTCGAGGGCCAGACCAAGACCAAGCTGGGCAACACCGAGGCGAAGACCTTCGTCCAGAAGGCGGTCTACGAGCAGCTCAACGACTGGCTGGACCGCAATCCCAACGAGGCCGCGGACATCATCCGCAAGTCCATCCAGGCCGCCACGGCCCGCGTCGCCGCCCGCAAGGCGCGCGACCTGACCCGGCGCAAGGGCCTGCTGGAGACCGCGTCGCTGCCCGGCAAGCTGAGCGACTGCCAGTCCAACGACCCGGCCAAGTGCGAGATCTTCATCGTCGAGGGTGACTCCGCGGGTGGCTCGGCCAAGTCCGGCCGCAACCCCGAGTACCAGGCGATCCTGCCGATCCGCGGCAAGATCCTCAACGTGGAGAAGGCCAGGATCGACAAGATCCTGCAGAACCAGGAGATCCAGGCGCTGATCTCGGCCTTCGGTACGGGTGTGCACGAGGACTTCGACATCTCCAAGCTCCGATACCACAAGATCATCTTGATGGCGGACGCCGATGTCGACGGCCAGCACATCAACACGCTGCTGCTGACCTTCCTGTTCCGCTTCATGCGGCCGCTGGTCGAGGCCGGGCACGTGTACCTGTCCCGTCCGCCGCTCTACAAGATCAAGTGGGGCAAGGACGACTTCGAGTACGCCTACTCCGACCGCGAGCGCGACGCCCTGATCGAACTCGGGCGGCAGCGGGGCAAGCGCACCAAGGACGACTCCGTGCAGCGCTTCAAGGGCCTCGGTGAGATGAACGCGGAGGAGCTGCGGGTCACCACCATGGACGTGGACCACCGGGTGCTCGGCCAGGTCTCCCTGGACGACGCGGCCCAGGCGGACGACCTGTTCTCGGTGCTGATGGGCGAGGACGTCGAGGCACGGCGCTCGTTCATCCAGCGCAACGCCAAGGACGTCCGCTTCCTCGACATCTGAGTCGAGTCGGCCCCCGAACTGCCTGTAGCGCGAAAGGATTTGACCAGCAATGGCCGACGAGACCCCCATCACCCCTGAGGGCTCCCCGACTCCCGTCACGCCGGAGGGCGGACCCGCCGCCGTCGAGGGCGTCGGGCTCCGCGTCGAGCCCGTCGGGCTCGAGACGGAGATGCAGCGCAGCTACCTCGACTACGCGATGAGCGTGATCGTCAGCCGCGCGCTGCCCGATGTCCGCGACGGCCTCAAGCCGGTGCACCGCCGTGTGCTGTACGCGATGTACGACGGCGGTTACCGGCCGGAGAAGGGCTTCTACAAGTGCGCCCGTGTCGTCGGCGACGTCATGGGTACGTACCACCCGCACGGTGACGCCTCGATCTACGACGCGCTGGTCCGCCTCGCGCAGCCGTGGGCGATGCGGATGCCGCTGGTCGACTCCAACGGCAACTTCGGCTCCCCGGGCAACGACCCGGCGGCGGCCATGCGCTACACCGAGTGCAAGATGGCCCCGCTGTCGATGGAGATGGTCCGGGACATCGACGAGGAGACCGTCGACTTCCAGGACAACTACGACGGCCGCAACCAGGAGCCGACGGTCCTGCCGTCCCGGTTCCCGAACCTGCTGATCAACGGCTCGGCCGGAATCGCGGTCGGCATGGCCACCAACATCCCGCCGCACAACCTGCGCGAGGTGGCCGACGGTGCCCAGTGGTACCTGGCCAACCCGAACGCCTCCAACGAGGAGCTGCTGGAAGCCCTCATGGAGCGGATCAAGGGCCCGGACTTCCCGACCGGAGCCCTGGTCGTCGGCCGCCGCGGCATCGAGGAGGCGTACCGCACCGGGCGCGGCTCGATCACCATGCGCGCGGTGGTCGAGGTCGAGGAGATCCAGAACCGTCAGTGCCTGGTGGTCACCGAACTGCCGTACCAGGTGAACCCGGACAACCTGGCGCAGAAGATCGCCGACCTGGTCAAGGACGGCAGGATCGGCGGCATCGCCGACGTCCGTGACGAGACCTCCTCGCGTACCGGTCAGCGCCTGGTCATCGTGCTCAAGCGGGACGCGGTCGCCAAGGTGGTGCTCAACAACCTCTACAAGCACACCGATCTGCAGACCAACTTCGGCGCCAACATGCTGGCGCTGGTCGACGGAGTGCCGCGCACCCTCTCGCTGGACGCGTTCATCCGGCACTGGGTCACGCACCAGATCGAGGTCATCGTCCGGCGCACCAAGTTCCGGCTGCGCAAGGCCGAGGAGCGCGCGCACATCCTGCGCGGTCTGCTCAAGGCGCTGGACGCCATCGACGAGGTCATCGCGCTGATCCGGCGCAGCGACACCGTCGAGGTGGCGCGTGAGGGCCTGATGGGCCTGCTGGAGATCGACGAGATCCAGGCCAACGCGATCCTGGAGATGCAGCTGCGCCGACTGGCCGCCCTGGAGCGCCAGAAGATCGTCGCGGAGCACGACGACCTCCAGGCGAAGATCAACGAGTACAACGCGATCCTGGTCTCGCCCGAGCGGCAGCGCGGCATCATCAGCGAGGAACTCACCGCGCTGGTGGAGAAGTTCGGCGACGACCGGCGCAGCCATCTGGTGCCGTTCGACGGCGACATGTCCATCGAGGACCTGATCGCCGAGGAGGACATCGTCGTCACCATCACCCGTGGCGGCTACGTCAAGCGCACCAAGACCGAGCACTACCGGTCCCAGAAGCGCGGCGGCAAGGGCGTGCGCGGTACGCAGCTGAAGCAGGACGACATCGTCGACCACTTCTTCGTCACCACCACGCACCACTGGCTGCTGTTCTTCACCAACAAGGGCCGGGTCTACCGGGCCAAGGCGTACGAGCTGCCGGACGCCGGGCGGGACGCCCGCGGTCAGCACGTGGCCAACCTGCTGGCCTTCCAGCCGGACGAGCACATCGCCCAGGTCATGGCCATCCGCAACTACGAGGCGGCGCCCTACCTGGTGCTGGCCACCAAGTCCGGCCTGGTGAAGAAGACCCCGCTGAAGGACTACGACTCCCCGCGCTCCGGCGGCGTCATCGCGATCAACCTGCGCGAGACGGAGGACGGCCGCGAGGACGAGCTGATCGGCGCCGAGCTGGTCTCCCCCCAGGACGACCTGCTGCTGGTGAGCCGCAAGGCGCAGTCCATCCGGTTCACCGCCACGGATGAGGCGCTGCGGCCGATGGGCCGGGCGACATCCGGGGTGAAGGGTATGAGTTTCCGTGAAGGTGACGAACTGCTCTCGATGAATGTGGTGCGGGCGGGTACGTTCGTCTTCACCGCCACCGACGGTGGGTACGCCAAGCGCACCCCGGTGGACGAGTACCGCGTCCAGGGCCGCGGCGGCCTCGGCATCAAGGCCGCCAAGATCGTGGAGGACCGGGGCTCGCTGGTCGGCGCGCTGGTGGTCGAGGAGACCGACGAGATCCTCGCCATCACCCTCGGCGGCGGTGTGATCCGCACGCGGGTCAACGGGGTCAGGGAGACGGGCCGTGACACCATGGGCGTCCAACTGATCAACCTGGGCAAGCGGGACGCCGTGGTCGGCATCGCCCGCAACGCCGAGGCGGGCGAGGAAGCCGAAGAGCTCGACGAGGCCGACGCCCAGCCAGCCGAGAGTGCCGTGAGCACAGCGCCCACGGCCGATGAGCCGGAGGAGTAGACCGTGAGTGGAGCCACGGGCGCTGCCGCGGGCGGCGCGGGGGCGGACGGACGGCCGGGAGCGGCCACCGAGGCCGCTCCGGTGGGTAGTGCCCGTGGCTCCGCCACCCAGGGCGCGGCGGGCCGCCGTACCGCCGCCGACAGCGGCGCGGGCGTCCCGGCCCAGCCGCACCATCCGCCGCAGGCCTACCAGCCGCCGCAGACCGTCGCCGGGCTGCCGGTGCAAGGCGGTGTGCGCAAGCCGCGCCCGGCCGCCGCCCGTACCGCGCCGCGCACCCGCAGCGCCCGGCTGCGGATCGCCAAGGCCGACCCGTGGTCGGTGATGAAGGTCAGCTTCCTGTTCTCCATCGCGCTCGGGGTGTGCACGATCGTCGCGGTGTCCGTCCTGTGGATGGTGCTGGACGCGCTTGGCGTCTTCTCCACGGTCGGCAACACCATCACCGAGGCGACCGGGTCCGGCCAGCAGACCGGCTTCGACCTGCAGACCTTCCTGTCGCTCTCGCATGTCGTGGAGTTCACCACGGTCATCGCGGTGATCGACGTGGTGCTGCTGACCGCGCTGGCCACGCTGGGCTCGTTCCTCTACAACCTGACGTCCGGCTTCGTCGGCGGCGTCGAGCTGACCCTCGCCGAGGACGAGTGACGGCGCCGGCTATCGATTTTGGGACTGCGCCACCTGTGCGCTAATCTTTCGGTGCAGCGCGGGGCTATAGCTCAGACGGTTAGAGCGCTTCCCTGATAAGGAAGAGGCCACAGGTTCAAGTCCTGTTAGCCCCACCAGCGCGAACGCCCTCAACGGATCACCGTTGAGGGCGTTTGGCATCCGCGCCCGACATCAGCCGATCGGCTTCGCCCGGGCCATTTCCGGTGGGCATGGCCCGCCTCTTCGTTCTGTGGTTGTTCAGCCGCTGTAGCCGGAACCGATGCTCAGCCCCCCGGGCATCCCTGGTCCAGCCACATCAGGGAGACCTTGCGCCACTGCGCTGTGTTCGCCGGGTGGTTGTCCAACCAGTTCTTGAGCACCTCGCAGGGGAACGTCCTGCTGGGCTGCGTTCTGCCGGGGTGCGCCGTGGCGGCTGTGATCTTCGGGACCGCCGAGGCGCTCGCGGGCTGTGACATCGCGCCAACCGAAGCCAGTAGCAAGGGTGTGACGATGACGGCAACCACCGTCCGACGCCGGTGGGTCGAACGGCTGGGGCCAGCGGAAATCGACATGACGTGGCTCCTGGGGGAAGAAGCGTTCCGGTCAGGGCGCTGAGCCCGGGCGTAGCCCCTGGGCTCGCAACGGTGGCGAAAACGGAGCGTCGGACCCGCTCGACTGCGCTTGGTTTTCCGGGCCCGCGTCGCCCGCGCCGTCGCTGGACGGTCAAGCACATCAATTTCAGGCTCGCGCCGCGACAACCGGCTGTCAACGCCGCGCCGGCCCGCCCGGCGCTCCCCTGCGTCAGCCCGCTGTCCCACGTCGCCGCGTGATTTCTGTGGCCTCGACCGGGTCATCGCGCGCTGTGGGCAAGCGCCACGCAAAGGCCACGGTTTCAGGTCCTGGCACCCCCACCAGCGTGAGGAGGCCGAATACTCGATCGCGTGTCCGACCCCTTCTGCTTGCCGCTGGCGGGAGTTGACCGAGTCGGGCCTAGGTCACCGTTCTATATCAACCGGTGTGTATCATCGGGCGCATCGGAGGACTCCCAACGTAAGAAGGACGAGGTCGCGCGGTGAAGAAGTTTCTCCTGGTCGCACTGGCCGCCATCGGCGGGCTCCTCGTGTACCGCCAGATCCAGGCGGACCGCGCCGAGCAGGACCTGTGGACGGAGGCGACCGACTCCGTACCGGCAGGTTCCGGCACGAGCGCCTGAGCCCCGTATCCGTAGTCTCAGCCGGGCCCCGACCGCCTCGCGGTCGGGGCTTCGCCATTGGACTCGCTATTGAATTCGCATACGCACATCAATATCTTCGCGTAAGCAAAGATCGAGGGGTGGGGCGTGGCAAGGGACCGGAAAGGCATCCTGGCGGCGCTCGCGGTGCTGGTGGCCCTTGCGCTGCCCGGCGCGGGCGCGGCGGCGGACACCGCTCCACAGGGCTGGGTGCCGCACGGTGAGCGGATATCCGGCGCGACGAGGAGCGATACGGCACCCTGGCTGACGGCCGGACACACCTACCGGGACACCCTCGCCAAGGGCGGCACCAAGTACTACGCCGTACGGCTGGACGCGCGGTCCTCCGGATACCTGTCGGTCTTCGCCGTGCCACCGCGCGGCAGCAGGGTCGGCTTCCTCGACGGCGTCAGCCTGAGGTTGTCCGGCCGGGACGGCACCCCGTGCGACGCGTACGACGCGCGGTTCGGCGCGGACGGCGCCGTCCAACCGGTGGGCGGCGCCGTGGTGCGCACCATCAAGCCGGGCGGCAGCTGCCAGCAGGCCGGGGACTACCTGCTGTCGGTACAGCGGGTCAACGCGGCGGCGTCCAGCTCCGAGGACTGGCCGCTGGACATCCGCTATATGTCCGAACCCCCGGTATCCGGGGTGGGATCCGGGCCGGTGCAGAGCTATACGACTCCCACGCCGCCAGCCGTTGACGGCTCGCCCACGCCGGTCACCGGCGACCCCGACATGGACGGCGGGCCCGCCCGACTGCCCGGCACCGGGGTCTACCAGGACCATCTGGCGCCCGGCGAGACGCACTACTACCGGGTCCCGGTCGACTGGGGCCAACGGCTCAGCGCCACCGCCGAGTTCGCCAACGCCTACACCACCGGCAGCGGCGGCTTCTCCACCACCGGCGTGCGCCTGGTGCTGTACAACCCGGCGCGCGGACTGGTGAGCGACGCGACCGCCTCGTACAGCGGCGCGCAGGCGGCCGTCACCGCCCAGACGCCCACGGTGGACTACCTCAACCGCGAGTCCACGGACGTACGGGTCAACTCCGCGCCGGTGGCCGGGTGGTACTACGTGCAGCTCAGCCTGCACCCCGACGTGGCGAAGTACACCACCGGCGGCGTGGCCGTCACCCTGCGGCTGGCCGTCACCGGCACCCGGCAGCCGGGACCGCGCTACAACGGTGACGCCACGCAGGCCGGGTTCGGCGTGACCGCGGCCCCGCCCTCCGGCGACGGCGGCGTCACCACCACCCCGAACCGCATGCTGCTGGCCGTCGGCTACGGCGGCCTGGGCGCCGGCACCCTGCTCGTGGCCTCTCTCGCCGTATGGGCGGTACGGGCCCGCAGACGGTGAGTTACGCCACCGCGAGCGCCCAGATGCCCACCGCGAAGCACAGAACGGCCATCACCAGCACCGGCACCACCACCCTGGCCCGCGGCCCGGCCACCCTGCGCACCGCCGTCGGCCGGTCCGCCACCGGCACCGAGGTGTACCGCCTGGTCGTCCCGGCCAGCGGTGCGGTCGGCGAGGCCGGTACCGTGACGCGCACCCCGGCCCCCGGCACGGGCGCCCCCAGGCCTCCGGTGCCGGTCGGCTCCCCGGCGCCGCCCGGTGCGGTGAGCCGGACCGGGCCGCCCGGCCCGAACCCCTCGGGCAGCGGCCCGAGTTGGTCGAAGACCTCGATGGGCTCGTCGTCGATGTCCGGCTCCGGCAGCAGCTCCACGGCCGCCGCCAGCGCCTTGCGCGCCCCGGTGGGAGTACGGAACCTCGCCTCCGGACTGGGGTTCAGCAGGGTGGCGATGACCTGCCAGAGCGGCTCCGGCACGCCCTGCGGGGCGTTCGGAACGCCGTACTCCAAGAACAGTTCGACCAGCGACTGGGAGTCCGGTTTGCGGCCGGTGAGCAGGAAGAGGGCGACCAGGCCCACCGCGTACAGGTCGGCGGGGAAGTCCGGTTCCGCTCCCGCGAGTTGCTCCGGAGCGAAGTAACCCGGCGTCCCCACCACGTAGTTGGTGTCGGTCAGCCGGGGCTCGCCCTTGCGCATCGCGATGCCGAAGTCGGACAGCCGGACATGCGGGCGGCCCGTGCCGGTCGCCTCCAGCAGCACGTTGGCGGGCTTGATGTCCCGGTGCACCACCCCCTCCGCGTGCACCGCGGTCAGCCCGGCCAGCAACTGGTCGAGCAGCACGCACACATAGCGCGGCGGCAGCGGCCCGTAGTCCCCGACCAGGTGCGCCAGTGAACCGCCGCGCACCAGGTCCATGGTGAACAACACCTTCTCGTCGTCCGCCGCCCAGCTCGCCGGGGCCAGCACGTGCGGATGGTCGATGCGCAGCGCCTGCTCCCGTACGAAGCGCAGCAAGGAGTGCGCGTCGCCCTGCAGAAGCACCTTCGCCGCCACGTATCTGCGCCGCCGCAGGTCCCAGGCGCGCCAGACCGCCCCCACCCCGCCGCGCCCGATCGGGTCGACCAGTTCGTAGCGGCCCGCGAAGACCTCACCCATGCCGCGCGCCCCTCAGACGTAGTGTTCCGTTCAGTCCTGATGCGCCTCGAAGTGCGCCACGGCGTCATCTGTGCGCCCGGCGCCATACACACGAAGGAACTCTGCCAGTTGCGGATGACTGTCGGCGAGGGCGCCTGCGGCGCCGAGCAGCTCGTCGGCGGAGCCGAGCGACCGCAGCAGCGACTGGATCTCCCGCACCACCCGGCGCGGCGACGGTGCCACCCGCCCCCCGGTGGACTGCGTGGTGCTGTCCAGCAGCGCGGACCCGGCCGCCTCCCGGATCTCCTCCATCCGCCCGGCCGCCTCGGCGGCCGTCACCGCACCGTCCGCCACCTGGGCGGACAGCTCCCGCAGCAGTTGCAGCCGCTGCACCACCGCCGGATTGCCGATCTTGGCCCGCTGCCCGCTCATCAGCTGCGACAGCATCGGCGCGGACAGCCCGAGCACCGCGGCGAGCCGCGCCTGGTTCAGCCCGAGGTCCGCGATCAGCCGCCGGAACAGGTCCCCCAACGGCTCCCCGTACCACCCCCGCTGCTGCTCCCGCGCCCGCACGGTGCCGTCCTGCGGCGACGAGGTGTCCATCCCAGCTCCTGTTTGCGGCTGCGAATACAGCGGAAGCCATCCTACGAACCCCGTCCCACCCCCGCTCCAGCCGAAACCGTGTACAAGATTCTCCCGAGTACCCGGTACCCTGGTCTGCGGCGTGCCACCCCGCGCCGAGGGGCCTTAGCTCAGTTGGTAGAGCGCTGTCTTTGCATGGCAGATGTCAGGGGTTCGACTCCCCTAGGCTCCACTCCCTTCGAGTGCCCTCTGGCCCGCGCGGACGCCGGGCAGGGGGCTTTTTCCGTTCGCGGTGGCCGAGGTCACGTGCGGGTCGTCCTTGACCTTCACATATATGTGAGGGTTCGAGCATGCGGACATGCCAAACGAAACCGCATACCACCTCACCGGGCAGCCCAACTCGGCGAGCGTCGACACGAGTTCGGGTCGACTCCCCATGGCAGCGCTACTGGCGCTCGCCACCGCCGTCTTCGTCACCAGTCTCACCGAGACGCTGCCCGCGGGCGTACTGCCCGAGATGAGCGCCGACCTGCGGGTCGGCGAATCCGCGATGGGGCAGGCGGTGACGGTCTACGCGCTCGGCACCGCGCTGACCGCGCTGCCGTTGACCGCGGCCACGGCCGGGTGGCGGCGCAAGCGGCTGCTGCTCGCCGCGATGGGCGGCTTCGCGCTCGCCAACACCGTCACCGCCGTCTCCCCGTACTACCCGCTGACCATGTTCGCCCGGTTCGTCGCCGGGGTGGCCGCCGGGCTGGCCTGGGCGCTGCTCGCCGGGTACGCCCGGCGGCTGGCGCCCGCCCGCCTGCAGGGCAGGGCGATCGCCGTCGCCATGGCGGGCATCCCCGTCGCACTCTCGCTCGGGGTGCCCGCCGGAACCTTCCTGGGCAAGGCGCTCGGCTGGCAGGCGGCCTTCCTGACGATGACCGCGCTGACCCTGGCACTGCTGGTGTGGATCACCGCGACCGTCCCCGACCTTCCCGGCCAGCGGCGCGCCGAGCGCACCCCGATGCTGCGCACCCTGCGCCTTCCCGGCGTGCCGCCCGTACTGGCCGTCACCTTCGTCTATGTGCTGGCCCATACGATCTTTTACACCTACCTCGCCGCGTTCCTCGACGGGATGGGTATGGGCGGCTCGACCGGCCTCGTCCTGCTGGCCTTCGGCACCGCCTCGCTGCTGAGCGTCTGGATCGTGGGTGCCCAGATCCACCGCCGCCTCCGTACGCTGACCGTACTCAGTGCCCTGCTGGTCGCCGTGGCCGCCGGTGCGCTCGGTGCGCTGTCCGGCAGCACCGTGCTGGTCTACGCCGCCGTCGCCGCGTGGGGGTTCGGCTGGGGCGGCGCACCCACCCTGCTCCAGACCGCCGTGGGCGACGCGGGCGGCGAGTCGGCGGACGCCGCACAGGCCATGCTGGTCACGCTGTGGAACGCGGCCATGGCGGGCGGTGGGGTGGTCGGCGGAGTGCTGCTCGACCTCTTCGGCAGTACGGCCGTCCCCTGGAGCGTCTTGGCCCTGATGCTGCCGGTGCTCGCCATGGTGCTGGGCGCTCGCGCCCACGGTTTCCCGGGGAAGCGGGCGTAGGCCGGGGGACCGTCAGGCCGCGGGCTCGCGCGGTAGGCCGTTGTACTCCCGCACCGCGTAGAGGTACTCGCCGATGGCGTCCCGGTTGCGGATCAGGCACTCGATGCGCTCGGTCATGCGGTCCCGCTCGCGCTCCAGCGTGGCCAGCATCTCCGGTGTGGCGTCGGGGAAGTAGATCACGCGGGGCTTGTCGAGACACGGCAGGATCTGCTTGATGACGCGGGTCGGCAGACCCGCGTCGAGCAGCCCCCTGATCTGCAGCACCCGGTCCACGAACCGCTCGTCGTAGTCGCGATAGCCGTTCGCGCGGCGTTGGGCGACGATCAGGCCCTGCTCCTCGTAGTAGCGCAGCAGTCTGCGGGACGTGTTGGTGCGCTCCGACAGCTCTCCGATACGCATCCGGACTCCTCGCACCGTGCCTGGCCGTTCCTCTGAGTGAAGATAGCCGGATCCGTTCACTGGAGGCTCACCGAAGATGTCCCAACTCGACTACCACGATGTGAAGTCGGCCGCCGAACGCGTCGCCGGGCTGGTCCGGCCGGTGACCGTCGCGCCCGCCGGGCCGGGTGGCCGCGGCGCCGGCCAGGTCTGGTTCGCCTGTGAGTTCATGCAGTACACCGGCACGTTCAAGGCACGCGGCGCGGCGAACTTCGCCGCCGCGCACCAGGAGGCGGGTGCCATGCCGCGGTCCGGCGTGGTCATCGCCTCCGGTGGCAACGCGGGCCTGGCCTGCGCCTGGGCCGCCGCCCGGATCGGCGTCCGGGCGGCGGTGTTCACCCCCACCACCGCGCCAGCGGTGAAGGTCGCCGGGCTGCGCGCGCTGGGCGCGCGGGTGCACCAGGTGGGCACCCAGTACAGCGAGGCGCTCGAGGCCTCGCGCCACTACGCGGCCGAGACCGGTGCGTTGGAGTCGCACGCCTACGACCACCCGCTGATCGCCGCCGGAGCGGGCACGCTGTTCGAGGAGATCCACACCGCGCTGCCGGACCTGGACACGGTCGTGGTGGCCGTCGGGGGCGGCGGCCTGTTCGCGGGCACCGCCGCCGCGGCGGACCACCACGGGGTGCGCGTGGTCGCCGTGGAACCGCGCGACTGCCGCGCCCTGAACGCCGCGATCGCCGCCGGTCGGCCGGTCGACGTCGCCGTGGAGTCGGTGGCGGCCGACGCCCTGGGCGCTCGCCGCGCCTCGCAGGCCGCCGTGGACTGGGCGCTGCGCGCCGACGTGCGGTCCGTGCTCGTCGCCGACGAGGAGATCGTCGCCGCCCGGCGGCACCTGTGGGACGAACACCGCCTGGCCGTGGAAGCCGCCGCCGCCACGGCCTACGCCGCCCTCCTGTCCGGCGCGTACACCCCGGCACCGGGCGAGAGGGTCTGCGTGGTCCTGTGCGGGGCGAACACGGACCCTTCGGACCTGGTGCGGCGGTAGGCCGAACCATCGGACCTGACGCGGCGGTAGCCAGCCCGACCGCCGCCGGAACGAGACAGGTGTGGGCCCCGGCGGCACGCCACCCGTGCGGCGTGGACCGGTGGTTCAGGCGGGTCGCGATCGCCGTCGGCTACTTGCTGTGCGGCTTCTTCCCCTTCTCCGCGGCTTCAGCCGCGTCCTGCTTGGCGCGGACCTCCGGGTCCAGCGAGTCGCCCGAGCCGTCCACGGCGTGCAGCGGGGCCCGGCCGGGGTCCGGTACCTCGGTGGCGGACGGCGGCTCCACCAGCCACTCCGGATTGGTCTGCCGCTTCCACCACCGCACCGCCGCGAACGCACCGCCGCCCAGCACGCCGAGTACCGCCAGCAGTTTGGCGGCCCGGCCCACCCGGCCCCGGCGGCTGTGCCTTCTGGCCAGTTTCTCGATGTCGGCGGCCGTCACTCCGCCGCGCAGCGCGGCCACCGCCGCCGCCGCGCGTGCGGTGGCCTCCTCGCGCACCGGCTCGGCCGCCGCGCGGGCCGCCTGGGCGGCCTGGCCGACGCGGGGCGCCGCGTAGTCCGCGGCCTGCCGGGCCGCCTTGCGGGTCCGCTTGGTGGCCTTGGCGGCCTTGGCCGTCACCCCCGGCGGTACCGATTCGATCGCCTGGGCGATGCGCGGCTGCAGATGGGCGTCGTACTGGGCGCGCGCTTGGAGGGCGGCGTAGTTCGTGGCGGACGACACCTTGGGCGCCAGCCTCGTGCGGGCCTCGTGCGCGTAGTGCACGGCGCTGTCCCTCGCCGTGCCCGCGTACGGTGCCACCACCTCCGCCGCGTGCCGCACGCTGTCCTTGGCCGACGAAGTAGCGGCGCGCACGCTGTCCTTGCGGGTCACGAGAACCTCCTTCTCGGTGGCGGTCGACATTTCGCCTTTCCACCCGAATAGAGATCATGCCCGCTCGCGAGCCGGACGGCATGTGTGTTCGGGCATCCGGGGCACAACCGGCCCGTCGGGCGGTCGGGCTACTCCTCGGAACTCCACCCGTGCGAGGATTCGTGGTTGTCAGTGAAGTCTATGGAAGGTACGTCGTGGCCGAGCAGCTCTACGCCACCCTCAAGACCAATCAGGGAGACATCGCCGTCCGGCTCCTGCCGAACCACGCTCCCAAGACCGTGCAGAACTTCGTGGAGCTCGCCGAGGGCCAGCGCGAGTGGACGCACCCGCAGACCGGCAAGAAGAGCACGGACCGGCTCTACGACGGTACGGTCTTCCACCGCGTCATCTCCGGCTTCATGATCCAGGGCGGTGACCCGCTGGGCAACGGCACCGGTGGCCCGGGCTACACCTTCGCCGACGAGTTCCACCCCGACCTGGCCTTCACCAAGCCGTACCTGCTGGCCATGGCCAACGCCGGTCCGGGCACCAACGGTTCGCAGTTCTTCATCACCGTTGCGCCGACCGCGTGGCTGACCGGCAAGCACACCATCTTCGGCGAGGTCGTCGACGAGCAGAGCAAGAAGGTCGTGGACGCCATCGCGACCACCGCCACCAACCCGCGCACCGACCGCCCGGTGAACGACGTGGTCATCCAGTCCGTCGTCGTGGAGAAGCGCGAGGGCTGACCCCCCGGGTCCGCCGGGAACCCACACGCCCCGCCCGTCCGTATTCACTCGTACGGAGGGGCGGGGCGCCGGGTTCGGCGGCCCGAATGCGGCGGCGTGAGGCGCGTCGGCCGAGGAGAACCCACGTCGGCGGTAGAGGGAAGAAGATGACCATGGACCAGGCGGTCTGCTGCTACCGGCATCCCGACCGCGAGACGGGCGTGCGCTGCGCCCGCTGTGACCGTCCGATCTGCCCGGAGTGCATGGTCAGCGCCGCCGTGGGGTTCCAGTGCCCGGAGTGCATAAGCGGCGGTCACCAGTCCACGCCCCGGCCGCGCACCGTCGCGGGCGGCCGGATCGTGGCCAATCCCCGGCTGGTCACCACGATCCTGATCGGGATCAACGTCGCGGTCTTCCTCGCCGTGCAGGCGCGGGGCAGCAGGCTGGTGGCGGACCTGGCGCTGGTGGGTGCCTGGCCACCGCCGCCGTTCCACGCCACGATCGGCGTCGCCGAGGGCCAGTACTACCGGCTGCTGACCGCGGTCTTCCTGCACCAGCAGCTCATCCACATCGGCTTCAACATGCTGTCGCTGTGGTGGATCGGCCCCGGGCTGGAGGTGGCCCTCGGCCGGGCGCGCTATCTGACGCTGTACCTGTTGTCCGGACTCGGCGGCAGCGCCCTGTCGTTCCTGGTCGCCGGCGCCGGTGCGGAGTCGCTGGGCGCGTCCGGGGCGATCTTCGGTCTGCTCGGCGCGACGTTCGTGCTGATGCGGCGGCTCAACTACGATCTGCGGCCGATCGTCGCGATCATCGTGCTGAACCTGCTGTTCACCTTCGCCCAGTCGCAGACCATCGACTGGCGCGCCCATGTCGGCGGTCTCGTCACGGGCACGGTGATCGCCTACGGAATGGTGCACGCGCCGCGTGAGCGGCGGGCCCTGGTGCAGTGGGGGACGTGCGCCGCGATGGGCCTGGTGATCGTGGGCGTGGTGGCCGCCGGAGTGATCCGGATCAACGGCTGAGCGCGGCCGTTCATCGCACTTATCCACAGAGCGTGTGAGGGCCTGTGCATCGCGTGCGCGGCCCCCTCGTGACCTGCCCGAATATACGTTTCACCAGCAAGATCGCGATGGGCGGCGGCTGTGTCGGCCGACGGTTGTCCGATCACACCGGTGTCAACAGGCGAGAGGTTATCCACAGATCTTCCGACCTTTTCCCCACTGTGGATGTCCCTGTGGATAACTCTGTGGACAGTCGGGGTGAGAGGTTGACGTGCCGGTGCGCCCGCGCATGACGTGCCGGTGCGCCCGCGCACGCCGACCGACGTCACGCCCGCGGCTGGCGGAGGCCCGGGACGAGGGCCTCCGGCGGCGCCGTCACTTCCACTGCGTCGAGACCACGAACCCACCCGCGATGAAGCCGAAGCCCACCACGATGTTCCAGTTGCCCCATGCCTCGATCGGCAGGTTCCCCGTGGTCACGTAGAAGACGACGATCCACGCCAGACCGATCAGGAACAGCGCCAGCATCAGCGGGGCCACCCAGCGGCGTCCCGTGTTCAGCTTGAACGTGGCGGTGGTCTTCTCCGGCGGCGGCGTGAAGTCGGCCTTCTTGCGGATCCGTGACTTCGGCACGAGGGGCTCTCCTGTCGATGCGCTGCGGGACACGCAGGGCGGATGCGGTCTTGTTTCGCCAGGCGGGGAGCGTGCTGTGCCGCCCCCGGGCGTCCGTTAGCGTAGTGCTTCCGCGGGTGCGAAGGAGATAAGGGTCCCATGAGCGATTCCGCAGGCGCTCCGGTGCGCCCCGCCCGTCGCCCCGCTGTGTCGAAGGTACTCTCAGCGGCGGTCTTCGCGCTCGCCGGTGTGCTGTTCTGGACCAGCTACGACACCGCGCACGGCGGCAACATCCGCACCGACGACGCGCTGCTGCGCACCTCCGACCTGATCCGCGCCAAGAGCCACCAGAACGCCGACCTGGAACAGCAGCTCTCCGCGCTGCGCGGCGACGTCGACGCCCTCGCCCACCGCGAGAGCGGCCAGAGCCCCGCCGAGCAGCGCCGTACCGACGCGCTGGCGCAGGCCACCGGAACCAGGCCGCTGACCGGCGACGCCATCGCGGTCACCCTCAACGACGCGCCGCCCAACGCCACCGCCCGCATCCCCGGCGTCCCGGAGCCGCAGCCCAACGACCTGGTCATCCACCAGCAGGACCTGCAGGCGGTGGTCAACGCCCTGTGGCGGGGCGGCGCCCAGGGCATCCAGGTGATGGACCAGCGGCTGATCTCCACCAGCGCGGTCCGCTGCGTCGGCAACACCCTGCTGCTCCAGGGCCGTGTCTACTCCCCGCCGTACACCATCACCGCCGTGGGCGACCAGAACGCGCTGCGCACCGCGCTGGACCAGGACCCGTCGATCACCAACTACCGCCAGTACGTGACCGCGTACGGCCTCGGCTGGAAAGTCGAGGCGCACAACCGGGTGACTCTTCCCGGGTACTCGGGCACAGTGGACCTCCACTACGCACAGCCCATGGGATAGCCCCGGCATCGCCTGGAGGGGATCCGCGTGACGCTGACAGTACGCGGGATCGTACGCACCATCAGCGAACTGTGCGTCACCACAGGGGTGTTGATCCTGCTGCTGGTGGTCTACCTCCTGTACTGGAGCGGGGTGCGCGCCGACCACGCCATGGACGACGAGGTCCGCGCCCTGCAGGACCGCTGGGCCCGCAGCCCGGTCAGCTCCGCCCACCCGTCACCCGCCACGCCGGTCCCGGGCGGCGGGCCCGCGGCTGAGGGGCCCGCCGCGTACCGAGAGGGCCAGCCGTTCGCGATCATGTACATCCCGCGGTTCGGCGCCGACTGGCACAAGCCGGTGCTCCAGGGCACCGCCACCGGCGACCTCCAGCACGGCCTCGGCCACTACCCGGGCACCGCGCGGCTCGGCGCGCAGGGCAACTTCGCGGTGGCCGGACACCGCCGCACCTACGGCGATCCGTTCGAGGACTTCCCCGAACTGCGGCCCGGCGACAAGGTCGTCCTCACCGACGGCGTCACCTGGTACACCTACCTGATCGACAGGCCGCCGTACCTCACGCTGCCGGACGACATCGGCGTCATCGACCCGCTGCCCGCACCACTGGACCGCTCCGCCACCCCGTACACCGCCCCCGGCCGCTATCTGACCCTGACCACCTGCGACCCGCCGTGGGGGCACAGCCACCGGCTGATCGCCTGGGGTCATCTGGACGCCACCCAGCCCGTTGAACAAGGGATGCCGAGAGCTTTGCTCAGCTGACCCGCAACACCCACCCCTCTCCCCTTACTCTGGTGCGGAAACGGCCTGGCAAAACGGAAGGCACCGAATGTACGGCTGGATCTGGCGGCATCTGCCGGGGAACGCGTGGGTGAAGGCGGTCATTTCGCTCCTGCTCGCCCTGGCGATCGTCTTCGTCCTGTTCCAGTGGGTGTTCCCCTGGGCGGAGCCGCTGCTGCCGTTCAACGACGTGACGGTGAACGGTGGAGGCAACGCGGGCTGATGAACGCACGGATTCTGGTCGTCGACAACTACGACAGCTTCGTCTTCAACCTCGTCCAGTACCTGTACCAACTCGGCGCGCGCTGCGAGGTGGTGCGCAACGACGAGGTGACCACGGCGCACGCCCAGGACGGCTTCCACGGCGTGCTGCTCTCGCCCGGACCCGGCACGCCCGAGCAGGCCGGGATCTGCGTCGAGATGGTCCGGCACTGCGCGGACACCGGCGTACCGGTCTTCGGCGTCTGCCTCGGCCTGCAGTCGATCGCAGTGGCGTACGGCGGAGTGGTGGACCGCGCACCCGAGCTGCTGCACGGCAAGACCTCGCAGGTCACGCACGAGGGCCGGGGCGTCTTCACCGGCCTGCCGTCCCCGTACACCGCGACCCGCTACCACTCGCTGGCGGTTGAACGGGACACCGTACCGGCCGAGTTGGAGATCACCGCCTGGACCGAGTCCGGCGTCATCATGGGGCTGCGGCACCGTGAACTGCCGGTCGAGGGCGTGCAGTTCCACCCCGAGTCGGTGCTCACCGAGTGGGGTCACCGCATGCTCGCCAACTGGCTCGACGCCTGCGGGGACAAGGGCGCCGTCGCGCGGTCGGCGGGGCTCGCGCCGGTGGTCGGCAAGGTCGGGGCGTGACGACCCTACGACCCGAGAACCCGGCGGACCGCCCGTCGCCCACCACCACCCTCAACGGAGCGCGCGCGGCGCACAGCGACCGCCTGCCGGGCGGCTTCGAGGACACCGCCGAGTTCGAGGCCGCCGTCGACCGGCTGGCGGACCCGCTGACCGATCCGCTGCCGATAGCAGGAGCCGCCCCCGCCCACTGGCCCCGCCCCGCGTCGGCCGCCCCGGGTGCGGCGCCGCACCCGGCGGGCACCTCGCGGACGCGCCCCGCGCCGGAGGCCACCGCACAGCTTCCGGTGGTCGAGCACCCCGGCGCCCGCCGCCGCGCAGAGACGACCGCACCGCTCCCCGTCGTGCCGCCCGCCGAAACGGACCCGGCACCCGGTGGCCGCGCCGCCCGCCGTCGCGCCGCACGGTCCGGGGAAGCGGCCCAACCGCCAGGCGGCGACCAGGAGTTGACCCCCGCGCCCGGCGGCCGTGCCGCGCGGCGCAGGGCCGCCAAACACGGTGGCCGTCCGCCCGCGGCGGCGGCGCCCGCGGCGCACCGGCCAGCCTCCCGGCTGGAGGCCAGACGCGCGGCCCGGGCCGCCAAGGACAGCCCCGGCGTGATCGCCTGCCGCGCCCTGGGCGAACTCTTCATCACCCTCGGCGTGCTGATGCTGCTGTTCGTCGCCTACCAGCTGTGGTGGACCAACGTGCTGGCGCACGAGGCGTCCAACAGCGCCACCAACAGCCTCCAGCACCAGTGGAACAGCAAGCCCGGTTCCAACGACGACCGCAACCCCGGTGCCTTCTCACCCGGCCAGGGCTTCGCGATCATCTACATCCCGAAGCTCGACGTGGAGGCCCCGATCGCCGAGGGCACCGACAAGACCAAGATCCTCGACAAGGGCATGGTCGGCCACTACTCGGGCGCCCAGGAGACCGCGATGCCCTGGGACAAGACCGGGAACTTCGCGCTCGCCGGGCACCGTAACACCCATGGCGAGCCGTTCCGCTACATCAACAGGCTGGTCCCCGGCGACAAGGTCGTGGTGGAGACGGCGAGCACGTACTACACGTACCAGATCACCAGCATGCTGCCGCAGACCTCGCCCGCCAACGTCGGGGTGATCCAGCCGATCCCGGTCGGCTCCGGCTTCACCAAGCCCGGCCGCTACATCACGCTCACCACCTGCACCCCCGAGTTCACCAGCACCTACCGCCTGATCGTGTGGGGCAAGATGGTCGACTCCCGGCCACGCAGCGAAGGCAAACCGGACGCACTGCTCGGCGGATGAGCGCGGAACAGCAACTCGTACACAGAACGGGGTGACCGGTGGCTACCACCGAGCACGACAACGACACCCAGGTCGCGCCCGCGACCCACCGGCGGCGCGGCCGCGGCAGGATCGCCACCACCATCAGCGTCCTCGGCGAACTGCTGATCACCGCGGGGGTGGTGCTCGGGCTGTTCGTCGTCTACTCGCTGTGGTGGACGAACGTCATAGCCGACCGCCAGGCGCAGAAGGAAGGCGACCGGGTCCGCCAGCACTGGGCGCAGCAACACGCCAGCGGCGGCCCGCCCGGACCGCTGGACACCGCGGACGGCATCGGCTTCCTGCACGTCCCGGCGATGGGCCGGAACTTCGAGGTGCTGGTGAAGAAGGGCACCTCGGTCGACGTGCTGAACGAGGGCGTCGCCGGTTACTACACGGACCCGGTGAGGTCCGCCATGCCGTGGGACTCCACCGGCAACGTCACCCTCGCCGCCCACCGCGACGGCCACGGCGCCAAGTTCCACAACATCGACAAGATCAAGGACGGCGACGCGATCGTCTTCGAGACCAGGGACACCTGGTACGTCTACAAGGTCTACGACATCCTCGACCAGACCTCGAAGTACAACGTGCACGTCATCGACCAGACCCCCAAGGAGTCCGGCAGGAACAAGCCGGGCCGCTACATCACCCTGACGACCTGCACCCCGGTCTTCACCTCCGAGTACCGCTACGTCGTCTGGGGCGAACTGGTCCGCACCCAGAAGGTCGACAGCAAACGAACGCCTCCGGCGGAGCTGGGCTGACCAACGACCGAAGACGAACGGCAGGGGCCGCGGACGATCACCGTCCGCGGCCCCTGCCGTATCGCTGAGCGGCGCTAGCCGAACGCGCCGCCGAACAAACCGCCGCCGCCGTTGCCGTTGCCGCCGCCGGGGGCTTCCATGGTCTGGAGCTGGACTGCCTGGCCCTGGGTGACCTGGCTGCCCGGCTGCGGGTTGCTGCCCACCACCACGGCCTTGTCGTCATTGGGACCGGCGACCGAGAGTTGCAGGTTCAGCCCGGACAGCTCCGACTGCACGTCCTTCAGCTTCTTGCCCACGATGTCGGCGGGCAGCGTCTGCTGGGCAGGGGCCTGGGCGATGGTCAGGGTGACCGTCGAGCCGATCGGAGCCTGGTTGTCGGGGCCGGGACTCTGGCTGATAACCGTGTTCGGTGGCTGGGGCGACTGCTGGTTCTGGGTCTGGACCTTGAAACCGTTCGCCTGCAACTGCGCCTGTGCGTCGGCCAGTTGCTTGTTGGTGACGTTGGGAACGGTCCTCGTCGTCGGCGCCTTGGCGACCGTCAGCGTGATCGTGGCGCCCTTGTCCGCCTTGGAGCCGCCGGTCGGGTCCTGGCTGAGCACCGTGCCCGGGTCCTTACCGGAAGTACCGTCGTCCTGCTTCTCCTGGATGTTGGTGAAGCCCTTGCTCTGCAGGTCCTGCTGGGCGTCGTCGAAGGTCTTGCCGGTCTCGTCGGGGACGTCGATCGGCTGGGCGCCCTTGGAGAGCACTACGGTGATCGTCTGGTCCTTGTTCACCGGTGTGCCCGCCGATGGGGTCTGGGTGCACACCTGCCCCTTGTCGTACTTGGGGCAGTAGTTCTCGCCGCCCTTGACGACCTTCAGCCCGACGTTGCCCGCCGAGGTCTGCGCGTCCTGGAGGGACTGGCCGAGCAGGTTGGGGGTGTCCACCTTGCCTGAGGGGCTGCCCCCCGCGAACAGCGACTTGCCGATGAAGATCGCGCCGATCAGCAGGAGGATGCCCGCGACCACCAGCAGCACCGTGGAGGTGCGGCTCTTCTTCTGCTGGCGACGGCGGCCGGGCCGGTCCTCGTACCCGCCGCCGTAGCCGTCGTCGTCGCTCAGCGGCGGCATCATCGACGTCTTGGGGCCGCCATCCTGCGGCGGCAGCGCGGTGGTCGGCGCGCCGTCGCTGTACGAACCCGATCCGTAGCCGTAGCCGACCGCGCCCATCGCGGCGGTGGCGGCGACCGGCTGGCCGTCGAGGTACGCCTCGATGTCGGCCCGCATCTCGTCGGCGCTCTGGTAGCGGTAGTCCGGGTCCTTGGTCAGCGCCTTGAGGACGATGGCGTCCATCTCCGGCGTGACCTCGGGGTCGAAGGCGCTCGGCGGCTGCGGGTCCTCCCGTACGTGCTGGTAGGCCACGGCCACCGGGGAGTCGCCGACGAACGGCGGTCGCACGGTGAGCAGCTCGTAGAGCAGACAGCCGGTGGAGTACAGGTCGGAGCGCGCGTCCACCGTCTCGCCCTTGGCCTGCTCGGGCGAGAGGTACTGCGCGGTGCCGATGACCGCCGCCGTCTGCGTCATGGTCATGCCGGAGTCGCCCATGGCACGGGCGATGCCGAAGTCCATCACCTTGACCTGGCCGGTGCGGGTCAGCATCACGTTCGCCGGCTTGATGTCCCGGTGCACGATGCCGTTGCGGTGCGAGTACTCCAGCGCCTGCAGGATCCCGACCGTCATCTCCAGCGACCGCTCCGGCAGCAGCTTGCGTCCGCTGTGCAACAGCTCACGCAGCGTGGAGCCGTCCACGTACTCCATGACGATGTACGGGATCGAGACACCGTCGACGTAGTCCTCGCCGGTGTCGTAGACCGCGACGATCGCCGGATGGTTGAGCGAGGCGGCCGACTGGGCCTCCCGGCGGAACCGGGCCTGGAACGACGGGTCACGGGCGAGGTCCGCCCGCAGCGTCTTCACAGCCACGGTGCGGCCAAGGCGGGAGTCATGAGCGAGGTAGACCTCGGCCATGCCACCACGGCCGAGCACCGAGCCCAGCTCGTACCGGCCGCCGAGGCGACGCGGCTCATCCATAGTCTTCCAGCCTCTCCCTGTTTCCGGCGTTCGGCTGCCTTCTGCTCGGGCTACGGTACCGGCCATGCCACGGCGATCCTGGCCCTCACCGCAAGCTGATACACGACTGGTACCGCGACGTGCGGAAACACAGTTAGCCCGGTAGCTGGACGTGACCGGAGTCACTTGTTCAGGACGGCCTCCATCACACTCTTGGCGATCGGCGCGGCCAGGCCGCCACCGGAGATGTCGTCCCGGTTGGCGTTGCCGTCCTCGACCACCACGGCGACCGCGACCGGGGAGCCCTGCGCGGTCTTGGCGTAGGAGATGAACCACGCGTAGGGAAGCGCGCTGTTGTTGATGCCGTGCTGCGCGGTACCGGTCTTGCCGCCCACGGTGACACCGTCGATCTTGGCCATGGTGCCGGTGCCGTCCTGGACCACGGTCTCCATCATCTGCTGGAGCTTCTGCGCGGTGGCGGGCGACATCGCCTGGCTGAAGACCTTCGGCTGGGTCTGTTCGATCACGTTCAGGTTCGGCGCGCGCAGCTGGTCGACCATGTACGGCTGCATCAGCTTGCCGTCGTTGGCCACCGCGGAGGCGACCATCGCCATCTGCAGCGGGGTGGCGGCGGTGTCGAACTGGCCGATGGACGACAGCGCGGTCTGCGGCTTGTCCATCGAGGTCGGGAAGTTGCTGGCCACGGCCCGCACCGGCGTGTCGATGGTCTGGTCGAAGCCGAACTTCTTCGCCTGCGCCAGCATCTTGTCCTTGCCGAGGTCAGCGCCGATCTTGCCGAACACCGTGTTGCAGGAGAACTGCAGCGCCACCTGCAGCGTGGCGTTCTTGCAGGGGATGTTCCCCTCGTTCTTCAGCTCGGTGGTGGTGTTCGGCAGGGTGTACGGCAGCGGGGAGTCGGTCGGCTGGTCGATGTTGGAGTACAGCCCGTTCTCCAGCGCCGCGGCGGCGGTGACCACCTTGAAGGTGGAGCCCGGCGGGTAGGTCTGGCGCAGCGCCTTGTCGATCATGACGCTGTCGGGGTCGTTGGGCTTGAGGTTCGTCCAGTTCTGCTTGTCCTGGTTGGACATCCCGGCGATGCTGCCCGGGTCGTAGGACGGGGTGCTGACCAGCGCCAGGATCTTGCCGGTCTGCGGGTCGATCGCGGCGACCGCGCCCTTCTTGTTGCCGAGCCCGTTGTACGCGGCGGCCTGCGCCTTGGCGTTCAGCGTGGTGACGACGTCGCCGCCCTGCTGCTTCTTGCCGGTGATCATGTCGATCGTGCGGTTGAAGAACAGCCGGTCGTCCTGGCCGGTGAGGATCTTGTCCTCGATGTTCTCCAGCGAGTTCGAACCGAACGCCTGGGATGCGAAGCCGGTCACCGGCGCCCACATGGGGCCGTTGGTGTAGGTGCGCTTGTACTTGAAGTCACTGCCGCTGACCGTGGTGGAGCCGGTGACCGGCTTGCCGTCCACGATGATGTCGCCGCGCGGCTGCGCGTACTCCTGCATCATCACGCGGCGGTTGTGCACGTTGTTCTTCAGCGAGTCGGCCTGTACGAACTGCACCCAGTTGTCGCGGAGCAGCAGCGCGAAGACCAGCAGGCCGCAGAAGATCGCGACCCTGCGCAAGGGCTTGTTCACAGTCGGACCACCTGGGTCGGCTCGGCGTCGGGGGACGGGGCGGGCGCGGGCGCCGGACGGCGCGCGGTGTGGCTGATCCGCAGCAGGATCGCGACCAGCGCCCAGTTTGCGACCACGGAGGAACCGCCCTGCGCCAGGAACGGCATGGTCATACCGGTCAGCGGGATGAGGCCGGTGACCCCGCCCGCGACCACGAACACCTGGAGCGCCATGGCACTGGCCAGCCCGATCGCCAGCAGTTTGCCGAACGGATCACGGGCGGCCAGCGCGGTGCGCGCTCCACGCTCGATGAGCAGACCGTACAGCAGGAGCACCGCCATGAGCCCGGCCAGGCCCAGCTCCTCGCCGACGGTGGCCAGGATGTAGTCGCTCTTGACGCCGATGCCGCCGATCAGCCGGGAGAACCCCTGGCCGAGCCCGGCGCCCAGCACCCCGCCGGAGCCGAAGGACCACAGTACCTGCGCGGCCTCGGTGGCGCCGTGCTGGGCGACGCCCGCGAACGGGTCGAGCCAGTTGTGGATGCGGACCTTGACGTGGCCGGAGGTCATGCCGACGGCCGCGGCACCGCCGGAGGCCAGCAGCAGCCCGAAGACCACCCAGCTCGTCCGCTCGGTGGCGACGTAGAGCATCACCACGAACAGCCCGAAGTACAGCAGCGTGGAGCCCAGGTCGTCCTCAAGGACCAGGATCATCATGCTCAGCGCCCAGATCGCCAGGATCGGGCCGAGGTCCCGGCCGCGCGGCCAGTACAGCCCCATGAAACGGCGGCTGGCCAGGGCGAGCGCGTCCCGCTTGACCATCAGGTACCCGGCGAAGAACACCGCCAGGATGATCTTGGCGAACTCCCCGGGCTGGATCGAGCCCACACCCGGGATGACGATCCACAGCTTGGAGCCGTTGATCGCCGGGAAGAACACCGGGGCGACCAGCAGCACCAGCGCCACCGCGCCCGAGATGTAGGTGTAGCGCTGGAGGATGCGGTGGTCCTTGAGCAGCACCAGGATGCCGATGAAGACCGCCACCGCCAGCGCCGACCAGAGCAGTTGCCCCGGCGCCTTCGGTCCGCCCAGGCCCCTGGTGGTGATCGACGGCTCCAGGTCGAGCCGGTAGATGAAGACCAGGCCGAGGCCGTTGAGCAGGGTGGCGATCGGCAGCATCAAAGGGTCGGCGTACCGCGCGAACCTGCGCACCATCAGATGCGCCACCGCGGCCAGCAGCCCGAGTCCGAGTCCGTAGCCGAGCATGCCGCCGGGTACCGAACCGTCCTTGGCCAGGCCGACGTTGGCGTACGCCAGCACCGGGATCGCCACGGCGAACAGCAGCAGCACCAGCTCGGTGTTGCGTCGGTTCGGCGCCCCGATCGAGGAGATCGTGGTGGTGTTGGTGACGGTGCTCACCTCAGGCCGCCCCTCCTGCTACTGCGTCCCGCCGTCGCACTGCTTGGCCAGGTTCTGGTCTTCCACCGAGAGCGTGGGGCCGGGCGACGGTGCGGACTGGGTGGTCTGCGACGTCTTCGTCGTGGTGTGCGGGAGATCGGAGGAGTGGCTGGGGGCGGGGCTGGCCGAGCCGCCCTTGGTGTCGCCGGGCTTGCCCGCCGGGTTGCCGGAGGCGCCGCTGGCGGGCTTGGACTTGGCGTCGGCCACCGCCTTGCAGATCGCCGCCTGCTTGCCGAGGTCGTCCGCCTTCTGCGTGGCCTGGTCCAGGTTGTCGGTGGCGATGGTGCCCTGTACCTGAGTGCGCTGGTAGCTCGGCAGGTACTTGAGTTCGATCTGCGGGTAGTCCTGGTGGACCTTGGACAGGTCCATCCCCAGCAGGTTCTGGCTGATGCCCTGGTAGACGGCTACGTGGTCGCCGTTGGCGCCCACGTAGTACTGGCTCTGGGTCCACGTGTAGCCGCCGTAGACACCACCGCCGATCAGCGCCAGCACCAGCACGGTGATGGCCGAGCGCTTGAGCCACTTGCGCTTGCGCTTCGGCTTGGCGTGCCCCTCGGCGGCCGTCTCGTCGTACGGCCCGAAGCTGCCCATCGGCGGTGCCGCCACCGGCTCGCCGCTGTCCGGCGGGCCGAACGCGCCCTCGGGGGACGGCGACTGCGGCGGTACGGAACGACCGAGCTCCGAGGCTCGGCCTGCCGGGGTCTGGAGATGACTGGGGTCGTGCAGCGCGTGCTGGTTCTCCGCGACCGCGCCGACCACCACCGGGCTCTCGCTGAACTGCCCGGCGAGGCTGTCGCCGTCCTCCACGTCGAGGACGTCCGCCACGATGCAGGTGATGTTGTCCGGGCCGCCGCCGCGCAGCGCGAGCTGGATCAGCTCCTGCACGGTCTCGTACGGGCCCTGGTAGCTGGCGAGGGTCTCCTCCAGCGTCTGGTGGCTGACCACGCCGGACAGGCCGTCGGAGCAGATGAGATAACGGTCACCCGCCCGCACCTCGCGGATCGACAGGTCGGGCTCGACCTGGCCGCGTCCGTCCAGTGCCCGCATCAGCAGCGAACGCTGCGGATGCGTACCGGCCTCCTCCTCGGTGATGCGGCCCTCGTCGACCAGCCGCTGCACCCAGGTGTGGTCCTGGGTGATCTGGGTCAGCACACCGTCCCGCAGCAGATAGCCGCGCGAGTCGCCGACGTGCACCAGACCGAGCCGCTGGCCGGTCCACAGCATCGCGGTCAGCGTGCAGCCCATGCCCTCCAGCTGCGGGTCCTCCTCGACCATCACCCGCAACTGGTCGTTGGCGCGCTGTACGGCGGTGCCGAGCGAGGTGAGGATGTCGGAGCCGGGGATGTCGTCGTCGAGCGTGACGAGGGTGGAGATCACCTCGGAACTGGCGACCTCACCGGCCGCCTGGCCACCCATGCCGTCGGCGATGGCGAGCAAGCGCGGACCGGCGTAGCCGGAGTCCTCGTTGCCCTCCCGGATCATGCCCTTGTGGGATCCGGCGGCGAAGCGCAGGGACAGACTCATGCGCACCTCGCCGGTCGGCTCGGGGTACATCCGCAACGTCCCCACCCTCCGTTGATGAGCCTGCCGAGGCCACCCTGCCTCATTCGCTCGCCCATTGCGCGACTACTTCCGCAGCTCGATGACGGTCTTGCCGATGCGGATCGGGGCACCGAGCGGAACCGGCGTCGGTGTGGTGAGCCGCGTGCGGTCCAGATAGGTGCCGTTGGTGGATCCGAGGTCCTCGACGATCCACTGACCATCGCGGTCCGGGTAGATCCTGGCATGCCGGGAGGACGCGTAGTCGTCGTCGAGCACGATCGTCGAGTCATGTGCCCGACCGAGGGTGATCGTCTGGCCCTGCAGTGCGACCGTCGTCCCCGTGAGCGACCCCTCGGAGACCACCAGCTTGGTCGGCGCGCCGCGCCGCTGCCGGTTGTTCCGGCCGCCCTGCTGCGGCTGCGGCTGCTGCTGGCGCTGCTGCGGCGGCCGCTGCTCCGCGCCCGCGGCACGGCGGGTACCGCGCTGGGTGACCTTGGTGCCGAACAGATCACTACGGATGACCTGTACGGCCACGATGACGAACAGCCACAGCACGGCGAGGAAACCCAACCGCATGACCGTCAGGGTCAGCTCTGACATTCTCCCCGCTTCACCCTTCGGCTTGCCGGTACACGATGGTGGTGCTGCCCACGACGATGCGCGAGCCGTCGCGGAGCGTAGCGCGTTGGGTGTGCTGCCCGTCCACCACGATTCCGTTGGTCGACCCCAGATCCTGGACCACGCTCGGCGTCCCGACCCGGATCTCGCAGTGGCGGCGGGACACTCCGGGATCGTCGATCCGTACGTCCGCTTCCGTGCTGCGGCCGAGCACCATAGTCGGTCGGGAGATCTGGTGGCGGTTGCCGTTGATCTCGATCCAGCGCCGGGTGTTCGCCGAGGGGTCGCCGGTGCCGGGCAGCCTGGTGACCGGCGCCGCGCCGGGGCGTGCGGCGCCGGGCGGGCTGGCAGGCATCGGAGGCGCGCCGGAGGGCGGCGGGGGGAAGCCGTAGCCGCCCGGGCGCTGCGGGGCCTGCCCGGCGTGGGTCGGTCCGCCGAACTGCCCTCGGGGCTCGGCGGCGTGCGGCTGGGACTCGCTGGAGGCGAGGGTGCGGCTGCGCACCCGGTACAGGCCGGTGTCGAGGTCGTCGGCCTTCTCCAAGTGGACCTTGATCGGTCCCATGAAGGTGTAGCGCTGCTGCTTGGCGTAGTCCCGGACCATGCCGGAGAGCTCCTCGCCGAGCTGTGACGCGTACGGGCTGAGCCGCTCGTAGTCCGAGGTGCTCAGCTCCACGATGAAGTCGTTGGGGACGACCGTGCGCTCCCGGTTCCAGATCGTCGCGTTGTTGTCGCACTCCCGCTGGAGCGCGCCCGCGATCTCGACCGGCTGGACCTCGGACTTGAACACCTTGGCGAAGGTGCCGTTGACGAGACCTTCGAGACGCTGCTCAAAGCGCTTCAGTACTCCCACGGGGCACCTCCCTCCTAGACGTTCTCGTGCGTTGACGTGTCTGCGTTGTCGTACTGCTTACTGATCGTATCCACGCGGCAGGGAAACAGGTGGTTCCCCTTGGCTACCGACTACAACAGTGTCGACCCTCACAGAGTTCCCCGATCCCCTGGTGGGGACCCCTGGGGCACGCTCTGTCCGGTTCGTCGCACCGCACCGCCGGTGTCTTCACAGGGATGGTAGATGCGCCTTCGGCCAGTGTCCCGCAAGTGCCGAGGCTTCCCCTCTCCCGGGGCCGCGAAACGGATGTGAACCCACCCGTCGGCACGTGCTAATGTTCTGCATGTCGGAAGGCGCGCCGCACAGGCCCCGGAAGGCCGGTCCAGCGGATCGGACTCCCCGGAGAGTGTGGCAGAATCAACTGACAACACCCAATGCGCGGGTGGCGGAATAGGCAGACGCGCTGGATTCAGGTTCCAGTGCCCGCAAGGGCGTGGGGGTTCAACTCCCCCCTCGCGCACAGCAGGTCCCCCTACGGATTCGTAGGGGGACCTTTTTCTTGTCCCGGTCCGTTGGCCGGATCGTTGTGCGGTCGTGCCCGGCCCGAGCCCTCAGCGCCCCTGGTGCTTGTGGTGGTGATGGCTCGTGGACGGTGTGTGTTCGTGGCCGCTCTTGTGGGCGGCGACCCAGGAGGCGTTGTCCTGCCAGGCGTACAGCTCCTTGCCCTTCAAGACGGCGTTGTACGTGCCGCCGCAGATGGCCTGGGGCATGTGGTCGGTGCCCTTGGGGAACCAGGAGGCCTTCAGTCGGGCGCGGACCTGGCTGCCGCCCGGCTTGCAGCCGTGCGGCAGCCGGGACTCGGGGAGGGTGGCCTTGAGCAGGCGGTCGCCACCGGTGGTGGACATCCGGTAGTGGATCGCGGTCGCGGTGTCCGGCAGCCAGCGCGGCATCGAGGCGCGGTCCGACTTGGCGGCCCGGCCGCTGTCGTAGGAGGCCTGCTGCACATGCCGTCCCTTGAACCAGTCGACGGCGCCGGGGCCACCGACGATCGCCAGGCTGCCGAGGCCGACGGCACCGAGGGTGACGGCCGTAACGAGGCTGGCCTTGGGAGGCATGAGGGGTCCCTTCGCGGTCCGCTGAAGCGTTCTGGTCACCTCCAAGCCTTCCCGCTTCCCGGCCCGATCGCGTCCACCTCTGGTGCAAACGGGGTGTACGCCTTCTGGTTGACCCGGGGTCCGGCATACCTCGCAGGTCGGAGGGGACCACCCCCCGAAGGAGGGGTGGCGGGCCGGGAACGCCTCGCGGAGCGCGCCCGTTGAGCCTACAGGGCAGAGCAACCGTCAAGTGGCGTGGCCCGCGCCGGATTGCGCAGGAGATCATGGGCGTCAGCCTCAGCAAGGGCGGCAATGTCTCGCTGACCAAGGAGGCCCCCGGCCTTGCCGCGGTCACCGTCGGACTCGGCTGGGACGTGCGCACCACCACGGGCGGCGACTTCGACCTCGACGCGAGCGCGCTGCTGCTGGACGCGACCGGGAAGGTGCCGTCCAACGGGCACTTCGTCTTCTACAACAACCTGCGCAGCGCCGACGGTTCGGTGGAGCACGCCGGGGACAACCGCACCGGTGAGGGTGAGGGCGACGACGAGTCGGTCAGGGTGACGCTCTCGGCGGTGTCGCCCGAGATCGAGCGGATCGTCTTCCCGGTCTCGGTCTACGACGGTGAGGCGCGCGCCCAGAACTTCGGCCAGGTGCGCAACGCGTTCATCCGGGTGGTCGACCAGGCCGACGGCAGGGAGCTGGCCCGCTTCGACCTCACCGAGGACGCCTCGACCGAAACCGCCATGGTCTTCGGCGAGTTGTACCGCGGCGGTGGCGAGTGGAAGTTCCGCGCCATCGGCCAGGGCTACGCCTCCGGCCTCGCCGGTATAGCCAGCGACTACGGCGTCCAGCTGTAACCAGCCGGAACGCGTCAAGGGGTCGGCCGCTCCAGCGACGGGAGCGGCCGACCCCGTGCGGCCCGCGGAGCGGACCGCGTGCGAGTCGGCGGGCTCAGGCGGCCAGGCGGCTGGCCAGGGCCTTGGCCTTGGCGGCGGCGTCCTCGTGCGCCTTGGCCCTGGAGGCGTCGGCCAGCTCGATCAGGTCCGCCATCGCCGGGTTGGACCGGGCCAGCGTCAGCTCGGGGACGATGAACTCGACCTCGAGGCCGAGCATGCCGTTCAGCACCTTCTCCAGGTAGGTCTGGACGAACTCGAAGCCCTCCCGGGGGGTTCCGGGCGCGTAGGAGCCGCCGCGGCTGGCCACCACGACCACCGGGGTTCCGGCGGCGGTCGGCTTCTCGCCCGCGGTGCGGCCCATGATGATCACCTGGTCCAGCCAGGCCTTCAGGGTCGAGGGGATCGTGAAGTTGTACATCGGCGCGCCGATGAGGATGGCGTCGGCCTCCTCCAGTTCGGCGGCGAGCTGCTCACGCAGCACGAAGGCGGCGGCCTGCTCGGGGGTGCGCTGGTCGGGCGCGGTGAAACCGGCGAGGGCGGCGTCCGTCTCCAGGTGCGGCAGCGGCTCGGCGGCGAGATCGCGGTAGATGACCTTGCCCTCGGGGTGCTGGGCCTCCCACTCCTTGCGGAAGGTGGCGGTGACATCGCGGGACGCCGAGCCCTGCGGGGAAAGGGACGAGTCAAGGTGCAGCAGGGTAGCCATGGGGGTGCCTCCAACAAGGATGTTGAAATCCGTACGTCAACTATAGATAGCACACCTACTTACGAAACTGCAGTCCCTGAGCGGAGAGCGGGTACGATGGGGCCATGGCGGTCCCCCAGGAGTGCAGTGCGGTCGACCAGGGCATCACGCGCGTGTTCTCGCTGCTCGGCAAGCGGTGGACCGGCGTGATCATCGCCGTGCTCATGAGCAACGGCCGCTCGCACTTCGCCGAGCTGCGCCGGGCCGTTCCCGGGATCAGTGAGCGGATGCTCTCCGACCGCCTCACCGAACTCGCCTGTGCCGGGCTGCTGGTGCGGCAGGTGGACGAGGGTCCGCCGTTGCGTGTGAGCTACCAACTCACCCCGGCGGGCGACGCGTTGGGCCCCGCGATGAACGAACTCGCCGACTGGGCCGCCAAGCACATGCCGGAGGCCCCGGCCTGCCCCCGCGGCACATCCACCTGAGCGGCGGCCCCTCATCGGGCGGAGGGCAAGCCGCAAGGGGGCGCGGGGAACCGCACGACCAGCCGCACCGGTGCCGCGGGTGATCGACGGCCTCCGCCCTCCCAGTGGAGCGCTCAGCTCTCAGGGCGCACGGACGCGCGCCCGTACCGCTCCAGGTACTCCGCGAACCGTGCCAGATCCTCCTGTGACCAGTCCGCGAGGCGCTCCTGGAAGACCGCCCGGCGGCTGGCCGCCACCGAGGCGAGCGTCTGGTACCCCAGCGGTGTGGGGTGCAGCACCTGTACCCGCTGGTCGTCCGGGTCGGGCCTGCGCTCCACGAAGCCCAGCTTTTCCAGCGCCGCCACCTGCCTGCTGACCGTGGACTTGTCCAGCAGGTAGTGGGCCGCCAGGTCCGTGGCCCGGCATCCCTGCTGGTCGGCGAGGTGCGCCAGCAGGGTGAAGGAGACCAGTGACAGCTCGGGGTGGGTACGGGCTGCCGCCGCCCTGGCGCGCCGAGCGAAGGCGGTCAGCTCGCGCTGGATGGTCTCGACGGATTCGTCCCGGCTGGGCGTCATGGTGGTTCTCCCTCCAGATGGTTGTATAGTACAACGTGAATGTCGTTGTAAATGCCAACTGATTTCCCAGGGAGGTCCCACCGATGACCGGGAACACGCAGGCTGGCGCGATCCGCCACGTCCTCACTCATCTGCTGACCCCGCTGCTGATGTGCGTCGGCATGGGCCTCGGCTATCTGGGAGCCTTCGCGGACCCGGCCCCGCACCATCTGCCGGTCGCCGTCGTCGGACAGACCCCGGCGCAACTGGTGATGGCGCAGACCCTCCAGGACAAGGGCGGTGACGCGCTCGACGTACGGACGGTGCCGTCCCGCGCCGACGCGGTGCGGCTGCTGGAGGACCGGCAGGTCTACGGCGCGTACACGACCAGCGGTGAGCGGCCGGAGCTGCTGGTCGCCTCGGCCGGTTCCGACACCAACGCCTCGGCAGTGGAGAAGGTGTTCACCCCGCTCGCCGCCCGGCAGGGCGCGCCGCTGAAGGTCACCGACGTGGTTCCACCCGCGCCGCACGACCCCACGGGGCAGGGGCTGTTCTTCCTGCTGGTCGCGGTGAGCATCGGCTCGTACGCCTCGGTCGCGGTGATCGGCGGGGCGGGCGCGGTGCTGCCGATGCGGATACGGGCGCTGCTGGCCGCCGGGATGTCGCTGGCGGTCAGCGGGGTCGGCGTGCTGTTCGCCGGTCCGGTCTTCCACCTCGTCGACCACTCACTGCCGCCGGTGTGGGGGCTGATCTGGCTGTACTCCGCCGGAATCCTGCTGATCGGCACCGGTCTGCACAGCTTCCTCAAGCGGTGGACCACGCTGGGGGTGATGGTGCTGTTCGTCATGTTGAACTTCACCAGTTCGGGCGGCGTCTTCCGGCCCGAGCTGCAGAACGGCTTCTTCGCCGCCCTGCACGCCTTCTGGAACGGCGCGGCCTTCGTCGAGGGCGCCCGCGACCTGGTCTACTTCGGCAGCCGCGGCCTGGGCGGCAACGTCCTCACGCTGGCCGGGTGGCTGGCCGTCGGCGTCCTCACGGTGCTGGCGGCGGCCCTCACCGAACGCCGCCAGCGCACCGTCGATCCCGTACCGGTCCCCGCCGTCGAGACGGAGGAGGAACTGGAGGAGGCCGTCGCCGTCTGACGGCGGGTTCTGGGCGCGAATCCGGCTGCGGCCCGCAGTGCCCCGAAGGGGCGCGGGGAACCGCGTGACCAGCCACGACGGCGCCGCAGAGTCAACGGCACATCGCCGCCCTCCCGGGCGGAGCGCTTACGCCGACGGCAGCGGAAGCTCGAACCACACCACCTTTCCCACCGCCTGGCGGCTGGTGCCCCAGCGGTGCGAGAGGTTGCTGACTAGGGCGAGCCCCCGGCCGTGTTCGTCGTCCTCGTCCGCGCGCCGCAACTGCGGCAGGTTGTGGTCGTCGTCGCTGACCTCGACCAGCAGCTTGCCCACCCGCATCAGCCGAAGCTGCACCTCCTGGCTGGCCACCCGCAGCGCGTTGGTCACCAGCTCGCTCACCAGCAGCTCGGTCAGGTCGGCGAGTTGGCCCAGCCCCCACTCGGCGAGCTGCTTGCGGGTGAACGCGCGGGCGGTGCGCACCTGCGAGTGGTCGAGCCGCAGCCGCCGCTCGGCGACGTCCTGCGGCGGGATGCCCTCGAACCGCGCCACGAGCAGCGCCACGTCGTCGCCGCGCTCCTCGTAGTGCACCTTGCTGAGGATCTGGTTGCACACGTCCTCGGGCGTCTGCTGCGGCTCGATGACATTGGCGCACAGCGCCGCCAGCCCCGCGTCTATCCCCTGTCCGCGCACCTCGACCAGGCCGTCGGTGCACAGCACCAGCCAACTGCCGTCGGGTACCGGGATCTCCACCGTCTCGAACGGCACCCCGCCCACGCCGATGGGCGCCCCCTCCGGGATCCTCAGCGGTTCGCTGCGCCCGTCGTGCAGGGCCAGCACCGGCGGGATGTGGCCCGCGTTGGCCACCGAGAGCGTGCGGTGGATCGGGTCGTACACCGCGTAGACACAGGTGGCGAGGTGGTCGGTGCCGAGCCGGTGCGCCAGGTTGTCCAGGTGGCGCAGCAGCTGCGCGGGCGGCAGGTCGAGCGCGGCCATGGTCTGTACGGCGGTGCGGAACTGGCCCATGACCGCGGCGCTCAGCAGTCCGTGCCCCATCACGTCACCGACCACCAACGCGACCCGGCCGCCGGGCAGTTGGATGGCGTCGAACCAGTCGCCGCCGACCTGCGCCTGGCGGTCACCCGGCCGGTAGTGGTGGGCGATCCGCACGCCGGGGATGCGCGGCGGGCTGCTCGGCAGCATGCTGCGCTGCAAGGTGGCGGCGGCGCGCGACTCCAGCCGGTGCAACCGCGCGTTGTCCAGGTGCACGGCGCCACGCGCGGCGAACTCCGCCGCGGTCGCGGCGTCCTTGGCGTCGAACGGCCGCCGGTCCGCGTTCCGTACGAACCGCATCTGGCCCAGCACCAGACCCCGCGCGACGAGCGGGGTGACCAGAACCGAACGACCGGCGAGCAGATCGCCCATGGCCGCCGCGCCCAGGTCGGCGGCCACGTCCTCGGCGAGCGCCGGATCGACCACCGGCACCAGCAGCGGCTCGGCCAGCCCGGACGCCTGCCCGTTCGGGCCCGCGGGCAACGAGAACAACTCGCCCTCCGGCACCACGGAACCCCATGACGTGCCGGTGCAGCCGCCGGACACCGCCAGCCTGCGCACGGTGACGTTCTGGTTCCGGTCCCGTCCGGGCGACGAGCCGTCGCGCAGGGTGTCGGAGAAGAGGTGGTCGACGACGAGCACACTGGCGAAGTCCGCGAACCGCGGTACCGCCACGGCGCACAACTCGGCCGCCGTGGTGTCCGGTTCGAGCGTGGTGCCGACCCGGGCACCGGTCTCCCGCAGCAGTGCGAGCTGCTGGTCGAGCACCCCGCCGGGTGCGGGCGAGGGAAAGCCGGGCGGCGGCACCGGGGTCAGCGGCGGCCTTTTGCGGGTGCGGTGCCGTGGCGCGGCGGGGAGTTCGGGGCGCCGCCGGGCGGGCACGGCGGGTTCGGTGCGGCGGGTGGCGCGCGGCGGTCGGCCCGCCTCGTAGGGCAGCACGGCGAGTGGTGCGCTGCCCTCGATCTGCAGTGCGGGGGCGCCGAGCCGGGCGATCTGCCGGGTGATCCGGTCCCGCCGCCCGGGGCTGACCCGGGGCAGTACATCGGCCAGCCGTATCGCCAGCCGCGGCTCGGTGTCCTCGTCGGGCGCGGGGGTGAACCGGGGGGTGAGCCGGACGCCGTCCGTCCCCGCCGTCTCGGCGAGCACGTACGGCAGCATGCGGTCGCCGATGGCCAGCCGCAGTGCGCCGGAGCGCAGCGGTTTGGCGTGCGCGGCCAGCAGCAGCAGCCCGGGGCCGACCGGCTCGGTCGTCCGGTAGGACCACCACAGGGTGTCGCGCGGCGCACCGGCGTGGTCGGTGACCGACAGCGCCCCGCACCAGCGGGGGGCGGTCAGGCCGTCCAGCACCTCGATGGCGTCCCGGTCGCCGGACGCGGGCGGCTCGCCGGGCGCGGACAGCAGGCCCTTGGCGCGGTGTCCGAAGACGGACTCCCAGCGGTGGCCGAACAGCTCCTCGGCGCCCCGGTTCCAGTAGGAGACGTCGCCGTCGGCGTCGACGCAGACCACGGCCAGCCGCAGCAGGGCGGCGATTCCTTCGGGCGGCGGATGTCCGTCGTGGGACTGTCCGCCCAGCGGCTTGATCATTTTGTCCAACGTCGTGCACCCGAGGTGGTTGTGGGGAGGCGGCCGCAGGAGCGGTGGCCCTGACAAGGCAAGCATGAAACGTCACAGGAGTTTGGGAAAACAGAGACTTTGGCCACCCGTGGTGGGAGCGAGCGGCTATGGCGCTGTCGCATCGGTTTGAGCGGCCCGCGCGATGGGTTGCGCGCGGCGGCTCGGGGCGAGGGTGGAACGGGTGGCGCGCGGCTCCTCGTAGGCTGGGCGGGTGATGAACCCGGAGGGCGTGCAGCCAGAGCAGCAGGGTGCGGAGGACCGTCTGGAGAAGGCGGTGCGGGCCGCGGAGCAGGCGCTGATCGAGTTCGAGATCGCGGTGGAGACCTTCCGGGTCGAGGTGGAGAACTTCTCCCGGCTGCACCACCAGCGGCTCGGCCCGATGTACACCAGGCTGGACGAGTTGGACGCGCTGATCGCCGAGGCGGTCGCCGCGCACACCGGCGAGCGCGAGGACATCGCGCGGGCCTGGGAGGCCCGCGCCCTGGTGATGCCCATGCCGGGCATCGAGGAGCTGTTCGAGGGGTTGCTCGGCTCCGACGGCGTGCGGCAGGTGGAGGACCCGCAGGCGCCGCGCCGGGTCCGGCCGGGCGAGGAGGCCCGCCGCCTCTACCGTGAGCTGGTCCGCCAGGCCCATCCGGACCTGGCCCAGGACGAGGCGGAGCAGAAGCGGCGGGGCGACTTCATCGCCCGGGTCAACGAGGCCTACGGACAGGGGGACGAGGCCGCGCTGCGGACGCTGGCCGAGGAGTGGGCGGCCGGTCCTCCGGCCGAGCGGCCCGCGCCCAGCAAGGCGGAGGAACTCTACGCACGCCTTGAGTGGCTGGCGGAGCGCAAGGAGGCGCTCGCGGCGGTCGCCGCCGAACTGGAGGCCAGCGCGATCGGCCAGATGATGAAGATAGCCCCCGAGGATCCGGACGGGCTGCTCAACGAGATCGCCGAGCAGCTGCTCGCCCAGGTCGCGGAACGCGAGCGGCGGCTGGCGGAGCTGCTGCGTCCGGCCGCCGACTGACGCCGTCCGACGAGATACGTTGGAGCGGGATCGACCCCGAGCGCCCCTGGAAAGGCTGATCCATGAACTTCGCCCCGCTGCCCGAGGTGCAAGCCGCCGCCGTGCCGTCCGACGGGTACTTGCTGGATGTCCGGGAGGACCACGAGTGGGCGGCCGGGCACGCCGAACAGGCCGTGCACATCCCGATGAGCGAGCTGGCCGCCCGGTTCGGCGAGGTGCCGGTGGACCAGCGGGTGCATGTGGTGTGCCGGGTCGGCGGGCGTTCCGCGCGGGTCGCCCAGTACCTGATCGCCCAGGGGCTGGACGCGGTCAACGTGGACGGCGGCATGCTCGCCTGGGAGCGGGCGGGCCGCCCGCTGGTCACCGACCACGGCGGCCCCGCGGTGGTCGCGTAACACTTGCCCGGCTCCAGCAGGCGGGGCGAGGTCCGCTGCGGTTCGCAAGCGCCCCGAAGGGCGCGGGGAACGGCGTGACCAGCCGCAACGGCGCCGCCGACGATCGACGGCAGATCGCCGCGCTCCCAGCGGAGCGTTTACCCCGTGTGCGCGGCCAGTAGCGCGCCCAGGCGCTCCTCGTGCGCCGCAGCCGGGCCCAGGGACAGCTCCAGCGTCTTGGCCCAGGCGTGATAGCGGTGCAGCGGGTATTCGGTGTCGGCGCCGAAGCCGCCGTGCAGATGTTGCGCGGTCTGCACCACCCGGCGCATGCCCTCCGCCGCCCAGATCTTGGCCACCGACACATCGGCGGTGACCGGCAGCGCCCCTGCGGTGCCGGTGCTCAACCGCCACGCGGCCTGCCAGAGGGTGACCTCCATCGCTCGGGTGTCGATGTAGCGGTCCGCGGCCTGCACGGCGACCGCCTGGAAGGTGGCGATCGGATGCCCGAACTGTTCGCGTTTGCTGGTGTATTCACTGGTCATGGTGATCACCCGGGTGGCCAGCCCGAGCGCCAGCGCGCAGGTCCCGGTGGCCAGCAGATCGCGCAGCCACTCCCAGGCCCCGGCGGCGGTCACCACGTCACCGGCCGCGACCCGCGCCCCGTCCAGCCGCAACCGTGCGTACCGTTCACCGCTCGTGGACACCTGGTCGTCCAGCGCCACCCCCTCGTGCACCCTGGGCACCAGCGCGATCACCGTACGGTCCGCGGCGGTACGGGCCGGGACCAGCAGCCGATCGGCCTGCTGCGCCCATGGCACCGCGGTCTGCACCCCGTCCAGCAGCCATGAGCCGTTCGACTCGCGGGTGGTGACGGCGTCTTCGGCCGGTTCATGGCCGGTACGGCCGTTGGCGGCGACCGTGAGGACGGCCTCGCCGCGCCCGACGGCGGGCAGCAGCCGGGCCTTCAACTCGCCCTCGCCGTAGGCCTGTACGGCCAGTGCCGCCGCGCAGGTCTCCAGCAGCGGGACGCGCGCCAGCACCCGCCCGGCCTCGCGCAGCACCAGGCACAACGCGACCGGATCGAGCCCGGCGCCGCCGTACTCGGGGTCCAGTACCAGGCCCAGCAGGTCCGCGTCGGCGAGCCTGCGCCACAGCGCACGGTCGAAGTCGGCGGCGACCGCCCCCGGCGTCAGCGACGGGCTGGGTACCGCGTCTGGTGCCACCGAGGAGAAGACCGCGCGTGCCGCCTCCACGGCGGCCTGCTGCTCCTCGCTGAAGCTGAAGTCCACTGCTCGCCCCTCCCGCCGCGATTCATGACTGACAGGGCGTCAGGTTAGAACAGGTTCTATCAACTGAACAGGCTTCGGCACCCGGCGAGTTGGCAGCCCGGACGTGCCGCGCGCTACGAGTCGAAGTCCACCGTCACGCGCTCGCTGGTCGGATGGGACTGGCAGGCCAGCACATATCCGGCCGCCAACTCATCCGGCTCCAAGGCGAAGTTGCGGTCCATCCGCACCTCACCCTCGACCAGCCGCACCCTGCACGTTCCGCACACCCCTCCCTTGCACGCGTACGGCGCGTCCGCGCGGTTGCGCAGCACCGTCTCCAGTACCGACTCGCCCTCCCGCGCGGCCCAGCTGCCGCCGCGCCCGTCCAGCGTCGCGCTGACCGTGGCGCCGCTGGCACCGCCGGTCGCCGCCGTGCCGGGGGCCTTCGCGGCGCCCTCGTCCACATGGAAGATCTCCTGGTGGATGCGGGCCCGTGGCACCCCGAGGGCGCGCAGCGCCCGCTCGGCGCCCTCGACCAGACCGTACGGCCCGCACAGGAACCAGCCGTCCACGCTCTGCGGCCGCAGCAGCGCGGGCAGCAGCTCGGTCAGCCGCTGCTGGTCGAGCCGTCCGGTCGGCAGCCCGGCCTGCTGCTCCTCCCGGGAGAGCACATGGACGAGCTGGAGGCGGTCCGGATAGCGGTCCTTGAGGTCGGCCACCTCTTCCAGGAACATCGTCGAGGCCGCGGACCGGTCGCTGCGTACCAGGCAGAAGCGTGCCGTCGGCTGCCGCTCCAGGACCGTCGCGGCGATCGACAGCACCGGGGTGATGCCGCTGCCGCCGACGATCGCCGCATAGTGCCCCGGCCCGGACAGCGGCAGCGCGTGCCCGAAGCGCCCTGCCGGGGTCATGACCTCCAGCGTCTCGCCCGCCAGCAGTTCCTTGAGCGCATAGGTGGAGAACTCGCCGCCCTCCACCAGCCGCACCCCGACCCGCAGCCGCCGCGGTCCCTCCGACTCGGCGGCCGGTGCCGGGTCGCACACCGAGTAGGTGCGGCGTATCTCCCCGCCGTTCGCGTACCGCCGCAGCGCGATGTGCTGGCCCGGTGCGAACCGGTAGGCGTCGCGCAGCTCTTCGGGCACCTCGAAGGTGAGCGCCACCGCGTCGTCGGTGAGCCGCTCGACGTCCGCCACCCGCAGCGGATGGAAGGCGCCGTGCCGGGCGGCGGATCCGGCCACCATCAGAACTCCTTGAAGTGGTCGAAGGGTTCACCGCACGACTCGCACCGCCGCAGCGCCTTGCAGGCGGTGGACGAGAAGCGGTTCAGCAGCGTGGTGTCCAGCGAGCCGCAGTGCGGGCACCGCACCGACAGCGTCAGCGGCACCGGACCGCCCGCCCTGGTCGGCCGCGGCGGCGCTATGCCGAACTCCGCGAGCTTGCGGCGGCCTTCGGCGCTGATCGCGTCGCTGCTCCACGGCGGCGAGAGCACGGTGCGGACCGACACCTGCATCATGCCCTGCTCCCGCAGCCGCTCGGTGATGTCGGCCGCCATCGCCTCCACCGCCGGGCAGCCGGTGTAGGTCGGGGTCAGCTCGACCTCCACCTGGCCGGGGCCGGTGACCCGCAACCCGCGCAGCACGCCCAGTTCGTCCAGGGTGAGCACCGGCAGCTCGGGGTCGGGGACGCTGCCCGCGATCCGCCGCAGCTCCTCCTCCAGCACGGTGGTCACCATGACGCCCCCGGGTGTGCGCGGTGCAGGTGCTGCATCTCGGCGAGCATCCGGCCGAACGGCTCGGTGTGGATCCCCTGACGTCCGGCACCGGCCGCCCACGGGGTGCTGTCCGGCCCCTCCGGCACGGTCAAGGTGGCCTGCCGTATGACGCCGCCGACCGTGTCCAGCCAGGGCTGGCGCAGTGCGGCTGGGTCCACCGGCAGCCCCTCCAGCGGTGCGAACAGCTCGCCGGTGTACCGCCACAAGATGTCCAGGGCGTGCTGCATCCGGGCCCGGCTCTCCGGTGTGCCGTCACCGAGCCGCAAAGTCCACTGCACGGCGTGGTCCTGGTGGTACGCCACCTCCTTGACCGCCCGGGCGGCCAGGGCCGCCAGTTCGCCCCCGGTCGACGCCAACCGGCCGTACAGCAGGCCCTGGTAGCAGGAGAAGTAGAGCTGACGGGCGATCGTGGTGGCGAAGTCACCGTTGGGCTGCTCCACCAACTGGGCGTTGCGGAAGGCGCGTTCCTCCCGCAGATAGGCCAACTCGTCCTCGTCGCCGACCATCGAGTAGAGGAAGCGGGCCTGGCCCAGCAGATCCAGCGCGATGTTGGCCAGCGCCACCTCCTCTTCCAGCACCGGCGCGTGACCGATCCACTCGCCCAGCCGGTGGGAGAGCACCAGCGCGTCATCGGCCAACGACAACGCCGCGGCGGTCGGTACGGTCGTCGTGGTCACAGGTGCTTCACCCCCTCCGGGATCGTGTAGAACGTCGGATGGCGGTACGTCTTGTCGGCCGCCGGTTCGAAGAACGGGTCCTTCTCGTCCGGGGACGAGGCGGTGATCGCGGCGGCGGGCACCACCCAGATCGACACGCCCTCGCCGCGCCGGGTGAACAGGTCCCGTGCGTTGCGCAGCGCCATGGTGGCGTCCGGGGCGTGCAGGCTGCCCGAGTGGCTGTGGCTCAGTCCCCGCTTGCTGCGTACGAAGACCTCCCACAGCGGCCAGTCGGTGTTCTCGCCGCTCATACCGCCATCGCCTCCTGGCCCGTCCTCGTCCGGTGTTTGGCCGCGTAGGCCGCGGCTGCCTCGCGCACCCAGGCGCCGTCCTCATGGGCGGTGCGCCGCTGGGCCAGCCGCTGCTCGTTGCACGGGCCGTTGCCGCGCAGCACCTGCTGGAACTCCTCCCAGTCGATCGCCCCGAAGTCCCACCGGCCGCGCTCCTCGTTCCACCGCAGGTCGGGGTCGGGGAGCGTCAGGCCCAGCGCCTCGGCCTGGGGGACGCATATGTCCACGAAGCGCTGCCGCAACTCGTCGTTGGAGTGCCGCTTGATGCGCCAGGCCATGGACTGCGCGGAGTGCGCGGACTCGTCGTCCGGGGGGCCGAACATCATCAGCGACGGCCACCACCAGCGGTTGACGGCGTCCTGGGCCATCGCGTGCTGCTCCTCGGTGCCGTGCGAGAGCGTGTAGAGCAGTTCGTAGCCCTGGCGCTGGTGGAAGGACTCCTCCTTGCAGACCCGCACCATCGCCCGGGCGTACGGCCCGTAGGAGCAGCGGCACAGCGGAACCTGGTTGGTGATCGCCGCGCCGTCCACCAGCCAGCCGATGGCGCCGACGTCCGCCCAGGTCAGCGTCGGGTAGTTGAAGATCGAGCTGTAGCGCTGGCGGCCGGAGTGCAGCTTGTCCAGCAGCTCCCCGCGGTCGACGCCCAGGGTCTCGGCCGCCCCGTACAGATACAGGCCGTGACCGGCCTCGTCCTGCACCTTGGCGATCAGGATGGCCTTGCGGCGCAGGCTGGGTGCCCGGGTGATCCAGTTGGCCTCCGGCTGCATGCCGATGATCTCGGAGTGCGCGTGCTGCGCTATCTGCCGGACGAGGGTGGCCCGGTAGGCGTCAGGCATCCAGTCGCGTGGCTCGATGCGACCGTCCGCGGCCACCACCGCGTCGAACTCCGCCGCCAACTCGGCGGGTGCCGTCTCATGGGCGGCGCCTGCCGCCGGTGCCGTGGTCATTCCAGAAGCCTCCCTGCTCCCGACCGACCGTTCGGTTCAATGGTGGATCCGGCGGCGTAGGGTGTCAAGGCTGATCCAGGGCTGTGGACAACCCCTGCTCCGGGGCCGCCCCGCCCTGTGGAAAACCTGTACGGCCTGTCCTCCCGGCTGCGGCATGAGTACCGTTCCGGTGCGAACGGCCACAGCGAGGAGACGGGGAAACGACATGGAGCCACCCGAGGCCAGGGCGGCGGACGAGACAGCGGGATCCAGCCCACCCGACACCGTGGGCACCCCCGCTTCCGGCGATGGCCGAACCGCCGAGGCCGACGCCGCGCACACCGCTGAAGCCGCCGGGGGACTGGGCGGCATATCCCGCCTCTCGGTGCCCTCGCGGATCGCGCTGGCCCTCGCCGTCGCCGCCGTCACGGTGGGCGTCGCCGTCCACCTCGCGATGGTCTTCCTGCACGTCGCCCCGACGAACACGGCCTCCCAGAAGTACGCCCGGACGATCAGCGACTACATCTACCCGGAGTTCGAACAGAACTGGAAGCTGTTCGCGCCCAACCCGCTCCAGGAGAACAGTGACGTCCAGGCCCGCGCCGAGGTGCGCAAGCCGGACGGCACCGTCGCCACCACCGGCTGGGTCGACCTGACCGCCATGGACATCGCGCGGATACGGCACAACCCGATCCCCAGCCACACCGAGCAGAACGAACTGCGCCGCGCCTGGTCCTTCTACACCGACACGCACGACGACCAGAACCGTTCCAACGGACTGCGCGGTGACCTCGCCCAGTCCTATGTCCTGCGGATCGTGGCGCACCGCTTCGGCCCGCACCTCAACGGCGGTGACGTGCAGCGCGTCCAGGTGCGCTCGGCGACCACGGCGGTGGGCGCCCCGCCGTGGAGCACGGAGAAGATCGACACCCGGACCTACTACCGCGTCCTTCCGTGGTGGGCCGTCAGCCCCGAGGACTTCACGTGACCGACCAGCCCACCGCCGCCCCCCGCCCCTCGACCGGCCCGGCCGCCGCGGGCGTACCGTCACCGTTCGCCGGGCTGCTGCGCGGCGCCGACCGTGCGGCCGGCCGCGGCCTGGCCCGGATCACCGGCGGTGCCGTCGCGCCCTACCAGTCTGCGGTCGTCCGCATCGGCTTCTCACTGACCTGGCTGCTGTTCCTGCTGCGCGAATGGCCGCACCGCGACGAGCTCTACGGGCCGGGCAGCCCGTGGAGTTGGCAGATGGCGCGCACCCTGATCAGCACCAACCACGCCTTCAGCGTACTGATGTGGTCCGACAGCAGGCTGTGGTTCGAGGTCGTCTACACGGCCGCCATCGCGGTCAGCCTCATGCTGCTGCTCGGCTGGCGGACCCGTACCGCCTCGATCCTGTTCATGGTCGGCGTGCTGGCGCTGCAGAACCGCAGCGTGTTCGTGGGCGACGGCGGCGACAACGTCCTGCACATCATGGCGATCTACCTGGCGTTCACCCGCTGCGGACAGGTCTGGTCGCTGGACAGCCGACGGGCCCGCCGCGCCGCCGACCGCGGTGCGCCCGAACACGACCCGGTGGGCATCGCCCTGTGGATCGGCTTCGCCCTCGTACTGGCCTGGGCCACCGCGGTCGGTGACCTCAGCGGCCTGTGGGCGGTCGCCCTGTGGACCGCGCTGGCCACGCAGGCGGCCTGGTGGCTGGTGCGCCGCCACGCGCCCGGCGAGCCCCGGACCGTGCTCGACATGATCGCCAACCTGGTGCACGGCGGGGCGATGCTGGTCATCGTGGTCGAGGTGTGCCTGGTCTACGCGACGGCAGGCTGGTACAAGATCCAGGGCTCGCGCTGGGAGGACGGCACCGCCCTGTACTACCCGCTGCACCTCAACGACTTCACGCCCTGGCCCGCGCTCTCCCACGCGCTCGCGGGCAACGGCCTGATCGTCATGCTGATCACCTACGGCACGGTGATCGTGCAGGTCGCCTTCCCCTTCACGCTGTTCAACCGCCGGGTGAAGAACGTGCTGCTGGCCCTGATGATGTGCGAGCACGCGGGGATCGCGGTGGTCCTGGGGCTGCCGTTCTTCTCCCTGGCGATGATCGCGGCGGACGCGGTCTTCCTGCCCACCGGGTTCCTGCGCTGGGTCGGCGACCGCGTCGTCCGCCTGCTGCGCCCGGCGGGCAGGGCCGTCATCCCCCGGCAGCGCTCAGCGGAGCAGCGGACGACGTCCACGCTGGTGGGGTAGCCGAGCCCGCCGGGCGAAGTCGGCCGCGGTTCGGCAGCGTCCTGAACCGGCGCCGGACCGCGCGGCCAGCCGCAACGGTGCGGGCAGGGATCGCCGAACGCATCGCCGCACTCCCAGCGGGCGCTCGGCAGACCCGCGTTACGTGTGTCGGGTGGTCGACAGCCAGTGGTACAGGCCCATGGCGACACTGGTGGCCAGGTTGAAGCTGGACACCTGGGGGCGCATCGGGACCGCGAGCAACTTCGTCGCCCGGGCGCGCAGTTGCTCCGAAACACCGTGGCGTTCCGAGCCGAACACCAGCAGCGCGTCGTCCGGAATGGTGGTCGAGCGGATGTCCTCGCCCTCCGGATCGAGGACGTACAGCGGTCCGGGGGGAAGGTCGGCGCGGTCCAGTCGTTCGACGGCCGTGGCGAAGTGCAGCCCGGCGGAGGCGCGCACGGCGTTGGGGTGCCAGGGGTCGATGTCGCCGGTGGTGACCACGCCGGTGGCGTCGAACCCGGCGGCGAGCCGGATGACGGCGCCGACGTTGCCCAGGTTGCGCGGATTGTCCAGCACCACCACGGGAGTCGGCCGGGGCAGCCGGTTCAGTGCCTCGACATTGGCCTGAGCGCTGGGCCGGACCGCGAGGGCGGCGACACCGGTGGGATGGGCCCTGGGTACCAACTCCCGCAGCACCGCGGCCGGAACCTCCCGGGCGAGGGCGTCCAGCCGGTCGGCGACATCGCCGGCCAGCTTCTCGCAGAGCGTCCGCACCGCCGCCCTGTCGCTGGTCAGCACCAGCCGTACGTCCGCGCCGAAGCGCAGCGCGTGCTTCAGCGCGTGGAAGCCGTCCAGCAGCACGGCCCCGGGCGCGTTGGCGCGCCACTCCAGCGCCGCGGCCATGGCTTCGTCCTCGCTCATGGCCTCAGCCTACGGTCCGCCCCGCCGCCCGCTGGGCGGCCCCGGGTGAGGGCCGCCCAGCCCGGCTGGCGCGCCCTGGCTACTGCGGCCTGCGCACCTCCACCGTGCGGAACCGGCTCGCCACGAAGGCCCCGTCGCACAGCGCCGCGTTGGCCGCCGGGTTGCCGCCGGTGCCGTGGAAGTCGGCGAACGCGGCGGTCTGGTTGACGTACACCCCGCCGGTCAGGTTCAGCGACAACTGGGCCAGCTCCTCGGCGCACACCTCCTCGACCGCCCGCTCCACCTCCGGCGAGGTGGTGTAGGCGCCGACCGTCATCGCGCCCTTCTCCCGGATGGTGCGGCGCAGCAGCGCGGTCGCGTCCGCCGCGGAGTCCACCGCGACGGCGAAGGAGACCGGGCCGAAGCACTCCGACAGATACGCCGCCTCCGCGTCCGGCTTCGCCCCGTCGAGCGAGACGATCACCGGGGTACGGACCACCGCGTCGGGGAACTCCGGATGCGCGACGGTCCGCGACGCCAGCGCCACCGCGCCCAGTGACGGCGCGGCCTCAAGCCGCTCCAGCACCTGCGGGTTGACGATCGCGCCCAGCAGCGCGTTGGCCCGGGCGTCGTCGCCGAGCAGCCCCTGCACGGCCGCCGCGAGGTCGGCCACCACCTCGTCGTAGCTCTTGTGCCCGGCGTCGGTTTCGATGCCGTCGCGTGGGATCAGCAGGTTCTGCGGGGTGGTGCACATCTGGCCGCTGTAGAGCGACAGGGCGAACGCGAGGTTGGAGAGCATGCCGCGGTAGTCGTCGGTGGAGTCGATGACCACCGTGTTCACCCCGGCCTTCTCGGTGAACACCTGCGCCTGCCGGGCGTTGGCCTCCAGCCAGTCGCCGAACGAGGTCGATCCGGTGTAGTCGATGATCCGGATCTCCGGGCGCACGGCCAGCGACTTGGCCACCCCCTCGTCCGGCCGCTCGGCCGCCAGGCACACCAGGTTCGGGTCGAAACCGGCCTCGGCCAGCACCTGGCGAGCCAACCGGACGGTGAGCGCCAGCGGCAGCACGGCGCGCGGGTGCGGCTTGACCAGCACCGGGTTGCCCGTCGCCAGGGAGGCGAACAGCCCCGGGAAGCCGTTCCAGGTGGGGAAGGTGTTGCAGCCGATGAGCAGGGCGATGCCGCGCGGCACGGCGGTGAACGTGGTCCGCAGCCGCAGCGGGTCGCGCTTGCCCTGCGGCTTGACCCACTGAGCCCCGCCGGGCACCCGGGTCTGCTCCTCGTAGGCGTAGGCCACCGCCTCCAGGCCGCGGTCCTGCGCGTGCGGCCCGCCCGCCTGGAAGGCCATGGTGAACGCCTGGCCGGTGGTGTGCATGACCGCGTGCGCGAACTCGTGGCTGGCCGCGTTGATCCGGGCCAGCACCTCCAGGCAGACCAGGGCGCGGGTCTCGGCCCCGGCGTCGCGCCAGCGCGGGATGGCCGCCCGCATCGCGGGCAGCAGCGTGTCGACGTCGCCGTGCGGGTAGCTGATCCCCAACTCGATGCCGTACGGGGAGGCTTCGGTGCTCGTCCAGTCGTCGGTGCCGGGCTGGTCCAGCTCGAACCGCTGGCCCAGTACCGCCTCGAAGGCGGCCTTTCCCTCGGCCGCGCCCAGTCCGCTGCCGTCTCCGTAGGCCTTCGGGTGCTCGGGGTACGGCGACCAGTACTCGCGCGTGCGGATCGCCTGGAGAGCCTTGTCCAAGGTGGCTCGATGCCGTTCGATCAGCTGTGCGGCGGAAAGCTCTGCGGCCATGCGGCCACTCCTCGCTGAGTGGGTACGGGCAATATGGTGTGCGGGACCAGTCTTGACCGAATGGTCGGTCGGGGCAAGAGGGCTTTCGGTCCTGTGGACAACTCTGGGAGCGGACACGATGAGAGAACCTCTCGCGCGCACCACCACCGTCGCGGTCGTCGGCACCGGCACCATGGGCCAGGGAATCGCGCAGGTCGCGCTGGTCGCGGGCCACCCGGTGGTGCTCTACGACGCGGTGCCCGGCCGGGTTCGGCAGGCCGCGGAGGCGATATCCGCCCGGTTGGACCGGCTGGTGGAAAAGGGTCGGATCGACAAGGCCGCCCGGGACGCCGCGGTGGCCGCGATCACCCCGGTCGACGAGGTGTCCGGGCTCGCCCATGCCGGTCTGGTGGTCGAGGCGGTGGCCGAGGACCTGTCGGTGAAGCAGCGGCTGTTCACCGACCTCGAAGCCGTCGTCGCGGACGACTGCGTGCTGGCCACCAACACCTCATCGCTGTCCGTCACCGCCGTCGCGGGCGCCCTGCGGCTGCCCGGCCGCTTCGTCGGCCTGCACTTCTTCAACCCGGCACCACTGCTTCCGCTGGTCGAGGTGGTCTCCGGGCACGCCACCGACCGGGCGGTGGCCGACTTCGCGTACGAGACGGCGGCGGCCTGGGGCAAGACGCCGGTGCGCTGTACCGACACCCCCGGCTTCATCGTCAACCGGATCGCCCGCCCGTTCTATGCGGAGGCGTTCCGCCTGTATGAGGAGCGGGCCGCCGACCCGGCCACCGTCGACGCGGTGCTGCGCGAGAGCGGTGGCTTCCGCATGGGTCCGTTCGAACTCACCGACCTGATCGGCCAGGACGTCAACGAGGCGGTGACCAGGTCGGTTTGGGAGTCCTTCTTCCAGGACCCGAAGTTCACCCCCTCGCTCGCCCAGCAACGGCTCGTGCAGTCCGGGCTGCACGGCCGCAAGTCCGGCCGCGGCTGGTTCCACTACAGATCGCGGGACGACCAACCGGAACCGCACACCGCGGCTGGGTGCGCCCCGCCGGAGGCGGTGGTCTTCACCGACGGACCGGCTCCGGTCCGCGAGTTGGTCGAACTGGTGGCGGAAGCCGGAATTCCGGTGCGCCGCTCGGGAGTTGGGCGGTACGGCTTCCTCGGGCTCCCCGGATCAGGCCAGTTGATGCTCGCGGACGGCTCGCTGGCGGCCGGACACGGCGCGGACACCATCCAGTTCGACCTCGCCCTGGACTACCGGGCCGCCACCCGGATCGCCCTGGCCCCCGCGCAGGGCGCGGCGCCCGAGGCGGTGGCCGCCGCGGTCGGCCTGTTCCAGGCGCTGGGCAAGCGGGTCAGCGTGGTGCGTGACACACCGGGGCTGATCGTCGCACGTACCGTGGCGATGCTGGTCGACTTCGCGGCGGACGCCGTCGCACGGGGCGTCGCCTCGGCCGCCGACGTCGACACCGCCATGCGGCTCGGTGTCAACTACCCGCTGGGACCCGTGGAGTGGGGCGAGCGGCTGACGCCGCAGTGGGTGGCCGGAGTGCTCGACCGGCTGCACGCCAGCTACCCCACCGGCCGCTACGCGCCCAGTGTGGCGCTGAGCCGCTGGAGCGCGTCCGCGGGAGGTGTGCTCTCATCATGACCATGGCACAGCGCGGTACCTCCGACCCCAAGCGGGACACCTACACTCCCGAAACCCTTCTCGCCGTAGCCGTCGAGGTGTTCAACGAACGCGGCTACGACGGGACCTCCATGGAGCATCTGTCGCGCGCCGCCGGTATCTCCAAGTCGTCGATCTACCACCATGTGCGCGGCAAGGAGGAACTGCTGGAGCGCGCGGTGGGACGCGCGCTGGACGGCCTGTTCGGCATCCTGGAGGAACCGCGGGCGGGGCAGGGCCGGGCCATCGAACGGCTGGAGTACGTGGTCCACCGCACGGCGGAGGTGCTGATGGCGGAGCTGCCGTACGTCACCTTGCTGCTGCGGGTGCGCGGCAACACGCACACCGAGCGCTGGGCGCTGGAGCGGCGCCGGGAGTTCGACCAGCGGATGGCGCAGTTGCTCGACGCGGCGGTCGCCGAGGGAGACCTGCGCACGGACGTGGACGTACGGCTCGCCACCCGGCTGCTCTTCGGCATGATCAACTCGATTGTGGAGTGGTACCGGCCGCCCGCCGACGGCCCGGCGGTCGGGCCCCAGGTGTCGGACACCGTGGTGCGGCTCGCCTTCGACGGCCTGCGGACGTAGGCGGCTGACGCGCGGACGTCCGGGGCCGGTGCCTTCGGGGCCGCGGGCGTATGTCCGGTGCCGGGGGCGCGGGCTGGACCCGCGGGCCCCCTCAGCGCCCCGGCGCCCCGGGCTCCGCGCCCCGGGCTCCGCGTTCCGGGCTCCGCGTCCCGGCGCGCGCCGGAGTGACGGACTACCGGGGGTAGTCGTCCACCACCATGTCGGTCTCCTCGAAGACCAGCAGCGTCCGGCTGCTCAGCACCTCCGGTATCGCCTGGATCCTGGTCAGCACCAGTTCCCGGAGGGTGCGGTTGTCGGGGGTGTGCACCAGCATCAGCACGTCGAAGTCCCCGCTGACCAGGGCGATGTGCGCGACGCCCGGCAGCGTCAGGAGCTGTTCGCGTACGGTGCGCCAGGAGTTCTGCACGATCTTGAGCGTGATGTACGCGGACGCGCCCTGGCCCGCCCGCTCATGGTCCACACGGGCCGCGAAACCGCGGATGATCCCGTCCTCCACGAGCCGGTTGATGCGCGCGTACGCGTTGGCGCGGGAGACGTGCACCCGGTCGGCCACGGAACGTATCGACGCTCTGCCGTCCTCCTGGAGCAGGCGCAGGATCGCCCGGTCGATGGCGTCCAGTGGACGCGCGGGCTGCTGGAACTCGGCCATCTGTTCAGTCGCCATCCCCCCGGGCCTCCCTACCATGGACGTACTGCCTCCATCAGAGGGTGTGGAGAACCGTTTGTCCACAGGCTGAACGCGACTGTGGCCAAAATGCCGCCGACGACCGAACAATCGGTAGGCGAGTGGAACCCCACTCGCCCTGCGTGGCACTCGCCGTTCGGCGGGTGCGCGGACACCGCCCATGAGGAGGTGCGCAATGGCCCACCTGTCCCCACCGTCACCGGCCGCGGCCGACCCCGCGAAGCGCTCCGCGCGGCCCGCCACGACGTCGCCGCAGACCGCCGCTTCCGGTCACACGCCGCCGCCCGGCTGGCACGCCCGGATCGACCCGGCGCCGCTGCTGCCCGAGCCCGAGCCGTACCGGCTGCTCGGCACTCCCGCGGCCCAGGACCTCGACCCGGCGCTGCTGCTCCGGCTGTACGAGGAGCTGGTGCGCGGCCGCCGCTACAACCGGCAGGCCACCGCGCTCACCCAGCAGGGCAGGTTGGCGGTCTACCCGTCGAGCACGGGACAGGAGGCCTGCCAGATCGCCGCCGCGCTGGCGCTGCGCCCGCAGGACTGGCTGTTCCCCAGCTACCGGGACACACTCGCGGTCGTCGCCCGCGGCGTCGACCCGGCGCAGGCGCTGACCTTGCTGCGCGGCGACTGGCACACCGGATACGACCCGCGGGCGCGGCACGTCGCCCCGCTGTGCACCCCGCTGGCCACCCAGCTGCCGCACGCCGTGGGCCTGGCCCACGCCGCCCGGCTGGCCGGGGACGACACGGTGGCACTGGCTTTGGTCGGCGACGGCGGCACCAGCGAGGGCGACTTCCACGAGGCGCTCAACTTCGCCGCGGTATGGCGGGCGCCGGTCGTCTTCCTGATACAGAACAACGGCTTCGCCATCTCCGTGCCGCTGGACAAGCAGACCGCCGCGCCGTCACTCGCCCACAAGGCGGTCGGCTACGGGATGCCCGGCCGCCTGGTGGACGGCAACGACGCCCCGGCGGTGCACCAGGTGCTGACCGAGGCGATCGAGCGGGCCAGCACCGGCGGCGGCCCCACGCTGGTCGAGGCCGTCACCTACCGGATCGACGCGCACACCAACGCCGACGACGCCACCCGGTACCGCGACGCCGCCGAGGTCGAGGCATGGCGCGCACACGACCCCATCGACCTGCTGGAGCGCGAGTTGCGCGACCGGGACCTGCTCGACGACGCACGGGCCAAGTCCGTCGCGGACGGCGCCGAGGCGCTGGCGGCCCGGCTGCGCGAGGAGATGAACGCGGACCCGGTGCTGGACCCGATGGAGCTGTTCGACCACGTCTACGCCGAGCAGACCGCCCAACTACGCGAACAGGCCGCCCAGTTGCGGGCCGAGCTGGACGCCGAGGAGGACCGATGAGCACCGCCACCGCCCCGGCGTCCGCGCCCGCCGCGCGCAAACCGGCCACCATGGCCCAGGCGTTGCGCCAGGCGCTGCACGACGCCCTCGCGGACGATCCCCGCGTCCATGTGCTGGGCGAGGACGTCGGCGCCCTGGGCGGTGTCTTCCGCATCACCGACGGCCTGACCAAGGAGTTCGGCCCCGACCGGGTCACCGACACCCCGCTGGCCGAGGCCGGGATCCTCGGCACCGCCGTCGGGATGGCGATGTACGGGCTGCGACCGGTCGTGGAGATGCAGTTCGACGCCTTCGCCTACCCGGCGCTGGAGCAGCTGATCAGTCACGTCGCCCGAATGCGCAACCGCACCCGGGGCGCGATGCCGCTGCCGATCACCATCCGCGTCCCCTACGGCGGCGGAATCGGCGGTGTGGAGCACCACAGCGACTCCTCCGAGGCGTACTACCTGCACACGCCGGGGCTGCACGTCGTCACCCCGGCGACGGTCGCGGACGCCTACGGACTGCTGCGCGCCTCGATCGCCTCCGACGACCCGGTGGTCTTCCTGGAGCCCAAGCGGCTCTACTGGTCCAAGGCCGACTGGTCGGCCGACGCGCCGCAGAGCGTGCCCCCGCTGGGCAGCGCCGCGGTGCGCCGCACCGGGCGCTCGGCGACGCTCATCACCTACGGGCCCTCGGTGCCGGTGTGCCTGGAGGCGGCCGAGGCGGGACGGCAGGAGGGCTGGGACCTGGAGGTCGTGGATCTGCGCGGCTTGGTGCCGTTCGACGACGAGACCGTGTGCGCCTCGGTCCGCAGGACCGGCCGGGCGGTCGTGGTCCACGAGTCCAGCGGCTTCGGCGGGGCGGGCGCGGAGATAGCCGCCCGGATCACCGAACGCTGCTTCCACCACCTTCAGGCCCCGGTGCTGCGCGTCGCGGGCTTCGACATCCCGTACCCGCCGCCGATGCTGGAGCGGTACCACCTGCCTGGTGTCGACCGCGTGCTGGACGCCGTGGCGCGTCTGCAGTGGGAGGTGAACTGATGGCCCAGGTGCTGGAGTTCACCCTGCCCGACCTGGGGGAGGGTCTGACCGAGGCCGAGATCGTGCGGTGGCTGGTGGAGGTCGGCGACGTGGTCGCCGTCGACCAGCCGGTGGTCGAGGTCGAGACGGCGAAGGCCATGGTCGAGGTGCCGTGTCCGTACGGTGGCGTGGTCACCGCGCGCTTCGGCGAGCCGGGCGACGAGGTGCCGGTCGGCCAGCCGCTGGTGACGGTCGCGGTGGGCGGCCAGGAGGCGGCGGCCGGTGCCGCGGCCCGGCCCGCCGCCGAGTCCGGAGGTGCCGAACAGGGGTCCGGGAACGTACTCGTCGGCTACGGGACGGGCGGGGCGGCGCCGCGCCGCCGCCGGGTCAGGCCGGATACCGAGCCGAGCGCCGTGGCGCAGCGGCCGGGCGTCGAAGGGCCGGTGCCGGTGGTCTCCCCGCTGGTCCGCCGACTGGCGCGGGAAGCTGGCCTGGACCTGAGGGCGTTGCGCGGCAGCGGCAAGGACGGCCTGATACTGCGGGCGGACGTGGAACGCGCCATCGCCGAGGCGCGGTCGGAGCCCGCCGCCGTCGCCAACGGCTTCGCGGTACGGGACGACGCGGCGCTGACCGGCGGCGCGGAGACCCGGGTGCCGTTGCGCGGACTGCGCGGGGTGGTCGCCGAGAAGCTGTCCCGCAGCCGCCGGGAGATCCCGGACGCCACCACCTGGGTGGACGCCGACGCCACCGAACTGCTGGCGGTGCGGGCCGCGATGAACGCCGCGGGCGGTGCGCCCAAGGTCTCGGTGCTGGCGCTGCTGGCACGCATCTGCACCGCGGCGCTGGCCCGCTACCCCGAGCTGAACGCCACGGTGGACACCGAGCGCAACGAGGTGGTGCGGCTGCCCGCCGTGCACCTCGGGTTCGCCGCGCAGACCGAACGCGGCCTGGTGGTACCGGTGATACGGGACGCCCACCGCCGCAACACCGAGGAGCTGGCGGCGGAGATCGCCCGTCTCACCGAGGCGGCCCGGGCGGGCACGCTCACCCCGGCCGAACTCACCGGCGGCACCTTCACGCTCAACAACTACGGGGTGTTCGGGGTCGACGGCTCCACGCCGATCATCAACCACCCCGAGGCGGCGATGCTGGGCGTCGGGCGAATAGCGCCCAAACCATGGGTGTTCCAGGGCGAGTTGGCGGTACGGCAGGTGGTCCAGCTGTCGTTCACCTTCGACCACCGGGTGTGCGACGGAGGGACGTCCGGGGGCTTCCTGCGGTACGTGGCGGACTGCGTCGAGCAGCCCGCGGTACTGCTGCGCGGGCTCTGAGCGGCCCCGGCGGGTCGGCGGCTCGTGCGGCACCGCCGGGCCGCGCCGCGCGGACTCGCCGCCGTGGGCTCGTGTGCCGGAGGCGAGCCGGTGACCGGGCGCCGAGGGCATACTCGCGGGCATGGGGACCGAGAGCGGATACGACGCCGTGGTGCTTGCCGGAGGAGCCGCGCGACGGCTGGGCGGGGTGGACAAGCCCGCGTTGCGGGTGGGCGGTACGACGCTGCTCGACCGGGTGCTCGACGCCTGCGCCGGTGCGCGCGGCACGGTCGTCGTGGGCCCGCCCCGACCCACCTCGCGACCGGTCCGGTGGACCCGGGAGAGCCCGCCCGGCGGCGGCCCGCTGCCCGCGCTGGCGGCCGGGCTGCGCCACACCTCGGCCGGGCTGGTCCTGGTCCTCGCCGCCGACCTGCCGTTCCTCACCCCCGCCACGGTGTCCGCACTGCTCGACTCGGTGCCCGCCGACGCCGACGGCACCGTACTGATCGATCCGCAGGGCATCGAGAACCCGCTGGTCGCCGTGTACCGCGCGGCGCCGCTGCGCCGTCAACTGGAACTGCTGGAGCGGGAACGCGGCGCCCTGGTGGGCCTGCCGCTGCGGCGACTCACCGCCCGGCTGGAACTTCGGCGGCTGCCCGACCCGGGCGGCCTGGCCTCCTTCGACTGCGACACCTGGGAGGCCCTGAGTACTGCCCGAGCGCGGATCAGGGAGCATGGGCATGTGTTGGATGAATGGATTGCCGCGGCCAAGGCCGACCTCGGCGTCGATCTCGACGTCGACACCGCGACCCTGCTCGACCTGGCGCGCGACGCCGCGCACGGGGTGGCCCGCCCGGCCGCGCCGCTGACCACGTTCCTGGTCGGATACGCGGCGGGACGCGCGGGCGGCGGCCCGCAGGCGGTGGCGGAGGCCGCCCGCAAGGCCGCGGAGCTGGCCCGGCGTTGGGCCGAGGAGGACGCCGAGGACGGCCCGGGTGGGTCCGGGGCGGGAACGCCCGCCCGATGACCGACTTCGCCGCATCCAGCCGCCCGGCGACCGGGGGCCGGAAGGCTGGGGCCGCCCTGCCCTGGCCGCAGGCCCGCCGTGTCGCGGCCGGTGCGGGACGGCGGCTGGCCGGGGTGCGACGCCCGCTGGACGAGGCGCTGGGCGGTGTGCTGGACGGTCCGCTGGACGCGCTGACCGACCTGCCCGCGTTCGACACCTCGGCCATGGACGGCTGGGCGGTCGCCGGGGCCGGCCCATGGCAGGTCATCGGCGAGGCACTGGCCGGACAGCACCCGCACTCCGCGCTCGTGGACGGCCAGGCGGTCCGCATCGCCACCGGAGCCGCGCTCCCGCCCGGGGCGACCGCCGTCATACGCGGGGAACACGGATGCGCCGCCGATGACCGGCTGCGCCTGACCGCAGCGGAACCGCTGGTTCCGGGGCAGGACATCAGACCGCGCGGCCAGGAGTGCCGGGCCGGTGACCGGCTGCTGCCGTCCGGCGCCGCGGTCACCCCGGCGGTGCTGGGCCTCGCCGCGGCGGCCGGGTACGACGAGCTGCGGGTCGTGCCCTGGCCCAGGGTGGAACTCCTGGTGCTGGGCGACGAGTTGCTCGAGCGGGGGCTGCCGCGCGACGGCCGGGTCAGGGACGCCCTCGGGCCGCTGCTGCCGCCCTGGCTGCGCCGGCTCGGCGGCGCGGTGGGGGCCGTGCGGCGGCTGGGCGATGACGCGCAGGCGCTGTACCGGGCGTTGGACGGCAGCGAGGCCGATCTGATCGTCACCACCGGCGGGACGGCGTCCGGCCCGGTGGACTTCGTGCACCCCGTGCTGCGGCGGACCGGCGCGCGGCTGCTGGTGGACGGTGTCGCGGTGCGGCCCGGCCACCCGATGCTGGTGGCCCAACTGCCCGACGGACGGCCGCTGGTGGGGCTGCCGGGCAATCCGCTGGCCGCGGTCTGCGGAGTACTGACACTGATCGCGCCCGTGCTGCGCGCCCTCGGCGGACGCCCCGAACCGGCCGCGCGCCGCGCGGAGCTGGCCGACGGCGTTCCGGCGCACCCCACGGACACCCGGCTCGTTCCCGTCGCGCTCGACGAACGCGCGGGCACGGCCGATCCGCTGCGCTTCCACGGCCCCGCGATGCTGCGCGGCCTCGCGGCGGCCGACGCGATGGCCGTCATCCCGCCCGGTGGCCCGGCGGAGCCCGGCACGGAGGTCGAGGTGCTGGACCTCGACTGGCAGTAGCCGCCGACCGCCGCGTTCGGTGGCAAAGGCCGTGACTTCGCGGGTGTTCCGCGATCACTGATGCGACGGGACGGGCGGAGTAGCCTCGCGGTCATGTACGCGATCACGATTCCCGAACCCGGCGGCCCCGAGGCCCTGGTGTGGGCCGAGGTCCCCGATCCCGAACCCGGCGAGGGCGAGGTGCTGGTCGAGGTGGCGGCCAGCGCGGTCAACCGCGCCGACGTACTGCAGCGCCAGGGCTTCTACGATCCGCCGCCCGGCGCGTCCCCGTACCCGGGCCTGGAGTGCGCCGGGCAGATCGCGGCGCTGGGCCCGGGCGTCTCCGGCTGGTCGGTGGGCGACGAGGTGTGCGCGCTGCTCTCCGGCGGCGGCTACGCCCAGCGGGTGGCCGTACCGGCGGGCCAACTGCTGCCGGTACCGAAGGGAGTTGACCTGGCGCACGCGGCGGCGCTGCCCGAGGTGGCCGCCACCGTGTGGTCCAACGTGTTCATGCTGGCCCATCTGCGGCCGGGCGAGACGCTGTTGGCACACGGTGGGTCCAGCGGCATCGGCACCATGGCGATCCAGCTCGCCAAGGCGGTCGGCGCGCGGGTCGCGGTGACCGCCTCCGGCGGGCGAAAGCTGGAGCGCTGCGCCGAGTTGGGCGCGGACGTGCTGATCGACTACCGCGAGCAGGACTTCGTGACCGAGGTGCGCGCGGCGACGGACGGCGCGGGCGCGGACGTCATCCTCGACATCATCGGCGCGAAGTACCTGAGCCGTAACGTGGACGCGCTGGCGGTCAACGGCCGCCTCGCCGTCATCGGCCTACAGGGCGGCGCCAGGGCCGAGTTGGACCTCGGCAAGCTGCTGGGCAAGCGGGCCGCGGTGATGGCCACCTCGCTGCGCGGGCGCCCGCTCGCCGAGAAGGCGTCGATCATCGCGGCGGTGCGCGAACACGTCTGGCCGCTCATCGAGAGCGGCCGGGTCGCACCGATCGTGGACCGCACCGTCGCGATGCGCGAGGCGGCCGAGGCGCACCGGGTGGTCGAGGCCAGCGAGCACGTCGGCAAGGTCGTACTGGTCGCCTGAACGCAGCGGACCCGGGCCGATCCGGCGCTGCGGGTGGCTGGAGCGGTGCGGCGGAGGCCGAGACGGCCTCCGCCGCACCCGACTTGGCCCGAGATGCCGGTTTCATCGCGTTGTGTAACGCTTGAGGCACCGTACGTTCCGGCCGTGGAAGGCGGAGGTGCCGTGCCGTGACACGAGCAGTCCGAACCCGGTGCGCGCCCGCGGCGGCCTTGGGCCTCGCCACCGCCTCCTGCGCCCTGCTGATGTCGTTCGTACCGCTCGCCCAGCCCGCCGCCGCGCACGGCGTCCACCACATGCGGCACGCCGCCGGCCCGGCCGCGCCGCGCACCCCGCACCGGCTCCCCAGCGCCTCTCCTGAACACGGCGCAAGGCCGCACCTGAACAAGGCGGCGGAACGCGCGCAGCGCCCGGGCCGCCACGCACCGCCCTTCGCCCACCCGGCCAAGCCCCCGCGACCGGCCCCCGCCCGCGCGGCCACCGGCCAGCCGCGGCCGGAGCGGATATCCCGGCCCGCCTCCCACAAGCCCGCCCCCCACAAGCCCGCCTCCAGCAAGACCGCCCAGGACAAGCCCAGCCCTCAGCAGTCCGCCGAGTGGCAACTGGACGCCATGGACGCCGCACCGCCCGACGCATGGCAGGACCTCGACCGGCCGCAGGACCAGCGCCCGGGCCAGGACGACCCGCCCGAGGCGGACGAGGCCCAGCCGCCGTACCCCACTGGAGCTGTGCACCCCACCGCCCGGCCGTTCCTGCCTCCGCGGGCGCCCGTCCCGGAGCGCGCCACCCCCAGCGCCTCCGCCACCGGGACCGCCGACCTCAGCGCCGCCTCCGCTGACCGCCGACCCGTCGGCCCGGTGCTCAACATCCTTTCGCTGGGCACGGGGTTCGCCCTGACCGGGCTCGGGCTCGGCTTCGTGGCGCTGCGGCTGCGCCGCGGCTGACAACCGCGGGGCGAGCCGGAAAGCCGCCGCGCCCGCGCAGGTTGGATCACGGATGTGCCGGGGCACACCCATGGGTGAACCAGGTGTGCGAGAGAATGGCGGCATGGAGATGCCGATGAACGAACGGTCGCAGCAGGACACCCCGCACGTGCTGGTCGTCGGCCCGGACGGAATGGCCCTGGGCGGCGGCCAGAACGGTCAGGAGACCGAGCCACGCGAGATCCCGGTCACCGATATGGTCGAGCAGCCCGCGAAGGTCATGCGCATCGGCAGCATGATCAAGCAGCTGCTGGAGGAAGTGCGGGCGGCACCTCTGGACGAGGCGAGTCGGCAGCGCCTGAAGGAGATCCACCACAGCTCGATCAAGGAACTGGAGGACGGCCTGGCGCCGGAGCTCGTCGAGGAACTTGAGCGGCTCTCGCTCCCGTTCACCGAGGAGAGCGTGCCCAGCGAGGCCGAACTGCGCATCGCCCAGGCGCAGTTGGTGGGCTGGCTGGAAGGCCTGTTCCACGGCATCCAGACCACGCTGTTCGCCCAGCAGATGGCCGCACGGGCGCAGCTGGAGCAGATGCGGCGGGCCCTGCCGCCCGGCCTGGTCTCGGGCCACGAGGACGAGGAGGGCGGCCACCCGGGCGCCTCCCGCTCCGGTCCGTACCTGTGATCCCGCGGGGATGAAAGGGGTCCCGGCACACTCGGTGTGCCGGGACCTTCCCGTTCGAGCGGCGCCGACGCGTCAGGCGCCACCCGGGAGCCGGATGCCGCCGCCTCGGCGCCCGGGGAGCGGGATGGCGCTGGCGCGGCGCTCGCGCCTCAGCCGCTGCTCTTGCCCGTTGACACGATCAGCGTGATGACGTCCGTCTTCGGGTTGAAACTGGTGTACTTGTCCGGGGATTCGCTCATCACGATGCCCTTGCCCCAGACGTTCTCGTCCTCGTGCTGGAGCTTGTACTTCCAACCCGCCGCGTCCATGCAGGCCTTGACCGAGTCGATGTACTTGAAGGTCAGGTCCGGCATGATGATCTTGCCGCCGTTGTCGGTGAAGCCACCGGACGCCTGGGTGCAGGTGCTGGGGTCGACGGTCCGGCTCGGGTCGCCCATCTTGACGTCGCTGTTGCCGCCGGTGCCGCCGCTGCCCTGGTCCGCGGGCGTGTCCGTCTGCTGGGTGGAGTTGTTGGCGTTGTCGGTGCTGTTCTGCTTGCTCTTGCCGCTCATCGAGACGATCACCGAGATCAGCACCACGCCGACCACCGCCGCCACGCCGACGAAGATCAGCAGCGGCTTCCAGTTGCCGCCGCTCTTGCGCGGCGCGGGCGGCGGAGTGCTGTACGCGGGAGCCGCCGGGCGGGTGGCGGGCGGCGGGGTCTGGTAGCCCGCCGGGCTGTACGACTGCTGCTGGTACTGGTTGGGCGGCGGCGTCGGCGGCCCGTAGTTCAGCTGCGGGGCGGGCGTGGGCTGCTGGTAGGGCGAGGGCGTCTGGGCGTGCGGACCACCGGTCGCGTGCGGGAAGACCGCGAACGCGTCCGGCTGGTGGGTGGCGGCCTGATGGGCCTTGGGCCCCTCGCTGATCACCAGCGGGGTGGCGGCGCCCTTGGCCGCCGAGGCGACCCGCTCGCACTCGTCCTGCATCGCGTCGGCGGTCGGGAAGCGGTCCGCCGGGTTCTTCCGCAGCGCCCGCGCCACCAGCGCGTCGACCGCGGGCGGCAGCGACTGGTTGATCGAGGAGGGGACCGGCGGCTCCTCCTGTACGTGCTGGTAGGCCACCGACAGCGGGGAGTCGCCGTCGAACGGCAGCCGCCCGGTCAGCAGCTCGAAGAGCATGCAGCCGACCGAGTACAGGTCGGAACGCGCGTCGACCCCGCGCCCCAGCGCCTGTTCAGGAGAGAGGTACTGCGGGGTGCCGACCACCATGCCGGTCTGCGTCATCGACGTGACGCCGGACTGCAGCGCCCGGGCGATGCCGAAGTCCATCACCTTGACCACGCCGCGCTTGGTCAGCATGACGTTGCCCGGCTTGATGTCCCGGTGCACCAGGCCCATCTCGTGGCTGACCGCGAGGGCGGCCAGCACATCACCGGTGATCTTCAGTGCCTTCTCGGTCGGCATCGCGCCGTGCTGTGCCACGTCCTCGTCGAGGATCTGCCGCAGCGGCTTGCCGTCCACCAGCTCCATCACGATGTACGGGATGGAGCGGCCGTCTATCTCGTCCTCGCCGGAGTCGAAGACCGAGACGATGTTGGTGTGGTTGAGCTTGGCGACGGACTGCGCCTCCCGGCGGAAGCGCTCCCGGAAGGAGGCCTCCCGGCCGAGTTCGCTGTGCAGGGTCTTGATCGCGACCGGACGTTCCAGCACAGTGTCATAGCCGAAGTGGACGGACGCCATCCCGCCCTCGCCGAGCAGGCTGCGCAACTCGTACCGGCCGCCACCGACCGTAGTGCCCGAGAAGTCGCCCCGCGCGTCCCCGCTCATGTAACCGCTTCCCCCTCGGCGCACGTGAGCCGTACGCACAAGACACCGATCTTCACTTGCTTGATCCTGCCCGCCAAGTCTGCCGGAGTCGGTTAATGCGTCAAGTTGCTTGACCGATCCGTCACCGGATGCCCAGGAAACCGTTCCCGAACTGTGAACAACGTGTTCGCCACCGCTGTGAGCAGTCTGTGCGCAATACGGTTTGCGCAGGTGAGGGCGGTACGGGCGGGCTTGTCCCGAGTGACGCGTCCCATGGTTCACCGGGAAGGCGGTAGCGTTCATCTTCGGACCGCGTAGGTCCACCCGAGTATGCAGCACCTGTACGAGGCGATGAGCGACGGCGAGGACTGATGGACCAGACGCAGCCCTCGGGCGACCCCGAGGAGTCCTCGGCCCTCGGTGCCGAGGCGTACGACACACCGGAGCTGTGGGGCGCGAACGGGTTCATGGGTGACGGCCGGTACCGGCTCACCCGGCGCCTGGGACGCGGCGGCATGGCCGAGGTCTTCGCGGCGGAGGACGTACGGCTGGGCCGTACGGTGGCGGTGAAGCTGCTGCGCAGCGACCTCGCGGAGGACCCGGTCTCCAAGGCCCGGTTCACCCGGGAGGCACAGTCGGTCGCCGGGCTCAACCACCACGCGGTGGTCGCGGTGTACGACTCCGGCGAGGACCGGGTCGGCAACAACGTCGTCCCGTACATCGTCATGGAGCTGTGCGAGGGCCGCACCATCCGCGACCTGCTGATCAACTCCGAGGCGCCACCGGTCGACCAGGCGTTGATCATCGTCTCCGGGGTGCTCGAGGCGCTCGCCTACAGCCACCAGCACGGCATCGTGCACCGTGACATCAAGCCCGCGAACGTGATCATCACCCATACGGGCGCGGTCAAGGTGATGGACTTCGGCATCGCCCGGGCGCTGCACGGCGCGTCCACCACCATGACGCAGACCGGCATGGTGATGGGCACCCCGCAGTACCTCTCGCCTGAACAGGCGCTGGGCAAGGCCGTCGACCACCGCTCCGACCTGTACGCGACCGGCTGTCTGCTCTACGAACTGCTGACGCTGCGCCCGCCGTTCACCGGCGAGACCCCGCTGTCGGTGGTCTACCAGCACGTCCAGGACGACCCGCGGATCCCCTCCGACGTCAACGACCGGGTGCCGCCCGAGCTGGACGGCATGGTGCTTCGGGCGCTCGCCAAGAACCCCGACGACCGCTTCCAGAGCGCCGAGGAGATGCACGGGCTGGTGCAGTACGCCCTGCGCATGCTCCATGAGCAGGGCGGCTGGACCGGCGCCTGGGACACCGGCTACGTCGACCACTCGGCCTCCGCCACGTCCGCCGCCGGTACCGCGGCCACCACCGTGATGCCGCACGCGCAGGCCGGGCACACCGCCGAGCTGGGCCCGCCGCTGCTGATGGGCCCGCCCGCCGGTGACGGCACCGGCGGTTACGGCGACGGCGGCCACGGCAACGGCGGCCGGGACGGCCGTGGCGGCGGTGGCCACCGCGGGCGCAACACCGTGCTGCTGGTGCTGGCCGCCATCCTGGCGATCAGCCTGGGCGTCGTCTTCGCGGTCAGCATGAGCCACGGCAGCGGCAAGGGCGGCACGGCCACCGACAAGAGCCCCGCGCCGAGCACGTCGCAGAGCGTCAGCCCGAGCGACTCGCCCAGCGACAGCAGCTCACCGAGCGACCAGCCGAGCGTGGACACCAGCCCCGGACAGTCCGGCGACAACTCGACCGACGAGCCGAGCTATCCGTGGCACAGCCGCGAGCCCAGCTCCGCGCCGCCGTCCTCGCAGCCGCCGTCCTCGCAGCCGCCGTCCTCGCCGGGAACGTCGGAGGGGACCACGAACCAGGGCACCTCTCAGGGCACCTCGCAGGGCACCACCAGCGGCAACGGGGCCAACGGCGGCACCTCCGCCGGTACGACCACCGGTACCTCGCAGGGCAGCACGGACGGTCAGACCAGCGGTTCGAGCAAGGGCACCACCAACCAGGGCGCCACCCTGGGCAACATCGGATGACGCCCGCCCGCTGACGTCGCTCAGCCGGTGAACGCCGCGAGTACGGCCTCGTACTCGCGGGTCCACCACACCGCCAGCCCGGCCGCGGCCGGGAAGAGCGGATCGGCCCGGAAGTCGTGCCGCTGGTAGCGCCAGCGCAGCATCCAGAAGTCGTTCAGCCGCTCCCACCACACCCGGTGCACGGCCGCCGCCAGCTCCGCCACGGGCACCCCGGCGGTCGCCCGGTACGCGCGGGCGTACTCGCGCACCTTGGCCAGCTCCAGGGTGCCGTCGCAGTCCCGGACGAAGAAGATCACCGCGGCCCGTACCGCCTCCTCCGCGCGCGGCTGGACGCCGAGGCGGTCCCAGTCGACGATCGCGGCCGGTTCCGCGCCCTGGTAGAGCAGGTTCAGCGGATGGAAGTCGCCGTGCACCCAGCCGGTGACCCGGGTGGTGGCGTCGGCCGGACGGCGGTGCGCGTGCCGTTCCAGCAGCGCCCGGCGCTCCAGGAGGCGGTGCTCGGCCAGTTCGTCGAAGGAGTCGCGTGGCCGCCGCTCGCGGGCCAGCCGCAGCAGCTCGTCGATGAGCGCGTAGGTGTCCTCGGGCACCGCGGAGGAGTGCGCGGCCGGGTGGGCGGCGCCGTCCGGCAGCACCCGGGACAGCGCGGTGTGCACCAGGCCGAGCAGCGCGCCCAGGTGGCGGCACTGCCGCTCGGTCAGCTCCGTGCCCGCCCGGTGCCGTCCCTCGACCCACGGGTACAGCGCGTAGGGACGGCCGCCGATGACCGCCACCGTGCGGCCCTCGGCATCGGCCAGCGGCGCCGCGACCGGTAGCCCGAGGGCGCCCAGCCGCAGTGTGGCGCGGTGCTGGCGGACGATGGTGGCGGGGTCGGCGGTGTCCCGGTCGGTGCCCCGGTCCGGATCGTGCAGATAGTGCTTGAGGAAGAACCGGCCGCGGGTGGTGGCGAGCCGGTAGCCCCGGTTGAGCAGCCCCTGCGCCACCGGCTCGCAGGACAGCGGTGTCCCGGCACCGTCGTAGCGGCGGAGCAGTGCTCCCAGCGTGTGGTCGGTGGGTGGCGGCGCCGTCGCCGGGCTAGGAGGGGGCACCCGGCGAATGGTAGATCACCGCAGATCACGTGGCGTATGCGCGAGACCGCTCCACAAGCGGTGCCCAGGCCGGGCGGACGGCTCAAAGCGCAGGTGGCGGCGGTCGACGCGGCGCCGCCCTACGTTCCCCGAACGATACAATTGCGCGCAGCCGTGCTCACCTGAGTTATGACGGATCGGGTCCGGTCTGCCGGTCCCCGCTGCGTACGCGGGCCACGTAGGCGGCCGCCTGGGTGCGGCGTTCCATGCCGAGCTTGGCGAGCAGCGAGGAGACGTAGTTCTTCACGGTCTTCTCGGCCAGGTGCAGCCGCTCGCCTATCTGCCGGTTGGTGAGGCCCTCGCCGATCAGGTCGAGGATCCTGCGCTCCCGGTCGGTGAGGTTCTCCAGCCGCGCGTCACCCTTGTCCTCCCCGTGCCGCAGCCGCTCCAGCACCCTGGCGGTGGCCACCGGGTCCAGCAGCGACCGGCCGGCCGCCACGTCCCGTACCGCGCTGAGCAGGTCGGTGCCGCGGATGGCCTTGAGGACGTAACCGGCCGCCCCCGCCATGATCGCGTCGAAAAGCGCCTCGTCGTCCGCGAAGGAGGTGAGCATCAGGCAGTTGATCTCCGGATGCGCGGAGCGCACCTCGCGGCACACCTCGACCCCGCTGCCGTCCGGCAGCCGTACGTCGAGCACCGCCACGTCCGGCCGGGTCGCCGGGATGCGTACCAGCGCGTCCGCCGCGGTGCCCGCCTCGCCGACCACCTCGACGTCCTCCTCTACGGAGAGCAACTCATGGACACCACGGCGTACCACTTCGTGGTCGTCAACCAGGAATACCGTGATTTTTCCTTCATTGGGCACCAAACCAGCCTCGCACACAATTGGATCCGCTGACCTCTTACGCAGTTTCGATCCGCGAGATAGCGTGCCGTTGTCCCGGTGGCCTGCCGGAATGTCGAGTTACTAGGAAATCCAAGCAAAAGCGCAGGTAGATGCCCCTTCGCGCATTTGCGGGAGTAGTGGGTAACGTGCTTTTTGCAGGCCGTCAGCCGGGGCAGAAGTCACTCCCGGCACGGCCCGCCGCACACACCCCGTGCGCCGCGCCGAGTCGGGTGAGCCCGCACTGGTTCCCGGCGGACCCCGGGGGCCGGACAGACGGAGGAGCAGACGTGAGCGTGAAGAGCACTGCCGCGCGCAACAGCCGCGGTGGCGCGAAGCGTCGAGGGGGAGCGGGGCGCAAGCCCGAACTCGTACAGCTTCTGACCCCCGAAGGTGAACGCGTCGAACACAGCGAGTACTCCATCGACCTGACCCCGGAGGAACTGCGCGGCCTGTACCGCGACATGGTGTTCACCCGGCGCTTCGACGGCGAGGCGGTCACGCTGCAACGCCAGGGCGAGCTGGGCCTGTGGGCCTCGCTGCTGGGCCAGGAGGCCGCCCAGATCGGCTCCGGGCGGGCCACCCGCCCGGACGACTACGTCTTCCCCACCTACCGTGAGCACGGCGTCGCCTGGACCCGTGGCGTCGACCCGCTCAACCTGCTCGGCATGTTCCGCGGGGTCAACAACGGCGGCTGGGACCCGAACCAGAACAACTTCCACCTGTACACGATCGTCATCGGCTCCCAGGCCCTGCACGCCACCGGTTACGCGATGGGCGCGGCCAAGGACGGCACGGACTCCGCGGTCATCGCCTATTTCGGTGACGGCGCGTCCAGCCAGGGTGACGTGGCCGAGGCGTTCACCTTCGCGGCGGTCTACAACGCTCCCGTGGTGTTCTTCTGCCAGAACAACCAGTGGGCGATCTCCGAGCCCACCGAGCGGCAGAGCCGGGTGCCGATCTACCAGCGCTCCGCCGGATTCGGCTTCCCGGGCGTGCGGGTGGACGGCAACGACGTGCTCGCGGTGCTCGCGGTGACCCGGGCGGCGCTGGAGCACGCCCGCTCCGGCGAGGGGCCGATGCTGGTCGAGGCGTTCACCTACCGGATGGGCGCGCACACCACCTCCGACGACGCCACCCGCTACCGGCTGGAGGAGGAGACCGCCGAGTGGGCGGCCAAGGACCCGATCGCCCGGCTGAAGACCTACCTGGCCAATGAGGGCCTCGCGGACGAGGCGTTCTTCGCCGAGGTCGACGCGGAGAGCGACGCGCTCGCCAAGCGGGTGCGCGAAGGGGTACGCGCCATGCCCAACCCGGACCCGATGGCGATCTTCGACAACATCTACGCGGACGGGCATGCGCTGGTGGACGAGGAGCGCGCACAATTCGCGGCATACCAGGCCTCGTTCGAGGGTTCCGAGGAAGGGGCTGCGCGATGACGTCGCCGAAGTCCATGACGATCGCCAAGGCGATCAACGAGTCGCTGCGCACCTCTTTGGAGGCCGACCCCAAGGTCCTGGTCATGGGCGAGGACGTGGGAAAGCTCGGCGGTGTCTTCCGGATCACCGACGGACTGCAGAAGGACTTCGGTGAGGAGCGGGTGATCGACACCCCGCTCGCCGAGTCGGGCATCATCGGTACCGCGATCGGCCTGGCGCTGCGCGGCTACCGCCCGGTCGCGGAGATCCAGTTCGACGGTTTCGTCTTCCCCGCGTACGACCAGATCGTCACCCAGCTGGCCAAGATGCACGCCCGCGCGCTCGGCAAGGTGAAGCTGCCGGTCGTCATCCGCATTCCGTACGGCGGCGGCATCGGCGCGGTGGAGCACCACAGCGAGTCGCCGGAGGCGCTGTTCGCCCATGTCGCGGGCCTGAAGGTGGTATCGCCTTCGACTCCTTCGGACGCCTACTGGATGATGCGGCAGGCCATCGAGTGCGACGACCCGGTCATCTTCTTCGAGCCCAAGCGCCGCTACTGGGACAAGGGCGAGGTCGACACCGCCGCGGTCCCCGCGCCGCTGCACCGGGCGCGGGTCGTGCGTGAGGGCACCGACCTGACGCTGGCCGCCTACGGCCCGATGGTGAAGACCTGCCTTGAGGCCGCCGCCGCGGCCGAGGAGGAGGGCCGTAACCTTGAGGTGGTGGACCTGCGGTCGATGTCACCCATCGACTTCGACACCCTCCAGGCGTCGGTGGAGAAGACCCGGCGGCTCGTGGTGGTGCACGAGGCACCGGTCTTCCTGGGCGCGGGCGCCGAGATCGCGGCCCGGATCACCGAGCGCTGCTTCTACCACCTCGAAGCCCCGGTGCTGCGGGTGGGCGGTTTCCACGCGCCCTACCCACCGGCCAGGTTGGAAGAGGACTACCTGCCGAACCTGGACCGGGTGCTCGACTCCGTCGACCGCGCGCTGGCCTTCTGAGAGCCGAGGAGAGCAGTGACCGTGACAGAGACTGCGCAGCGCTTCCGCGAGTTCAAGATGCCCGACGTGGGCGAGGGACTCACCGAGGCCGAAATCCTCAAGTGGTACGTGGCCGTTGGGGACACCGTCTCCGACGGACAGGTCGTCTGTGAGGTGGAGACGGCCAAGGCGGCCGTCGAACTGCCCATCCCCTTCGACGGGGAGGTCTGCGAGATCCGCTTCGAGGAGGGCGCGACGGTGGACGTGGGCACGTCCATCATCACCGTCGACACCGACCCGGGCGCCCCCGCCGAGCCGGCCGCCCCCGCGGCGGTGGAGCCCGAGGCGCCCGGCGCCCCGGAGGCGCCCAAGCGCAAGGCGGTGCTGGTGGGCTACGGGGTCGCCGAGTCCTCGACCAAGCGCCGCCCGCGCAAGGCGTCCGCCACTTCGGCCGCCCCGGCGGCCGAATCCCAGCAGCCGGTGCTCAACGGGCACGGGGCCGCCGCCCCGGAGCCGCCGCTGTCGCTGACGCCGGAGTCGCCCCGGCCGCTGGCCAAGCCGCCGGTGCGCAAGCTGGCCAAGGAACTCGGCGTCGACCTGGCCACCGTGGTGCCCACCGGCCCGAACGGGGTCATCACCCGCGAGGACGTCCAGGCGGCGGCAGCGCCCGCACCGGCGCCCGTCGAGCAGGCGGCCCCCGTGGCTCCCGCCGAGCCGGTCGCCGTTTCACGTGAAACACGGGAAACTCGGGTGCCGATCAAGGGAGTTCGCAAGGCGACCGCGCAGGCGATGGTGGCCAGCGCCTTCACCGCCCCGCACGTCACCGAGTTCGTCACCTTTGACATCACTCGCACCATGCGGCTGGTGCAGGAGCTGAAGACCGACCCGGCGTTCACCGGGCTCAAGGTCAGCCCGCTGCTGCTGGTGGCGAAGGCGCTGCTGGTCGCCATCAAGCGCAACCCGGAGATCAACGCCTCCTGGGACGAGGCGAACCAGGAGATCGTGCACAAGGGATATGTGAACCTCGGCATCGCCGCGGCCACTCCGCGTGGCCTGATCGTCCCCAACATCAAGGACGCCCAGGCCAAGACGCTCCCCGAACTCGCCCGCGCGCTGGGCGAGTTGGTGGCCACCGCCCGCGAGGGCAGGACCGCTCCCGCCGACATGCAGGGCGGCACGGTCACCATCACCAACGTCGGCGTCTTCGGCGTCGACACCGGCACGCCCATCCTGAACCCCGGTGAGTCCGCGATCCTCGCCTTCGGCGCGGTCAAGGACCAGCCCTGGGTCCACAAGGGCAAGGTCAAGCCGCGTCAGGTCACCACCTTGGCGCTCTCCTTCGACCACCGCCTGGTCGACGGCGAACTCGGCTCCAAGGTGCTCGCCGACACGGCGGCCATCCTGGAGTACCCCAAGCGCCTGATCACCTGGGCGTAGCGGCCGTCTGCGCGCGGGGCCCGAACGCACACGAGGCGTTCGGGCCCCGCGCGTTCGCCTTCTGACCGGTCCGTATCCCGGACACAGGTTTCTCGCGCATACCTGTTGTATCTATGCTGTGCGCATCATGAATGCCGCCACTTCCACCAAGCAGCCGCCCGCCGCCGAGCGGGTCTACGCACACGTCAAACGCGCCGTGCTCGACCGCTCCTACGAAGGGGGCACCCTGCTCACCGAGGGCGATCTCGCCGAGGTGGTCGGGGTGTCGCGCACTCCGGTGCGCGAGGGGCTGCTGCGGCTGGAGGCGGAGGGACTGATCAAGCTCTACCCGAAGAAGGGCGCGCTGGTCCTGCCGGTCTCCGCGCAGGAGATCGCCGATGTGGTGGAGACCCGGCTGCTGGTCGAGGAGCACGCGGTACGCAAGGTGGTGCCCGCCTCCGCGCAACTGCTGGACCGGCTCGAGGAGTTGCTGGACGAGCACGAGGAGCACCGCGAGACCGGCGACCTGGCCGCCGCCGCAGCCACCGACCGCTGCTTCCACGCCACGATCGTCCGGGCGGCGGGCAACGCGATCCTCTCCCAGCTCTACGACCAGTTGCGCGACCGCCAGTTGCGGATGGGCGTGGCCGTGATGCACGCGGAACCGGACCGGATCGCCAGGAACATCGAGGAACACGCGGAGATACTCGCCGCCTTGCGCGCGGGCGACGGCGAACGGGCCGCCGTCGTGGTGCGGCGGCACGTCAGCCGGGTCAAGGCCATCGTCAGGGGGGAAGCATGAGTGCGCTCGACACGGGCCGGAGCCGGTCGCGGCTGGCTGGCGACCCACCCGGTGGGCCGCGCGCCTGCGCGGTCTGGGGCCTTGGCGTCCTCGTCTACTTCATCGCCGTCGTGCACCGCTCCAGCCTCGGTGTGGCCGGTATCGACGCCGCGGCACGGTTCCACATCAGCGCCTCCGAACTGTCCACGTTCTCCATACTCCAGGTGCTGGTCTACGCCGGGATGCAGATACCCGTCGGCATGCTGGTGGACCGGTTCGGCACCAAGAGGGTGCTGACGGTCGGGGTCGTCCTGCTCACCGCGGGCCAACTCGGCTTCGCGCTCAGCCACTCGTACGCGATGGCGCTGGGCTCGCGCGCGGTGCTCGGCTGCGGGGACGCGATGACGTTCATCAGCGTGCTGCGGCTGGGCTCGCGCTGGTTCCCCGCCCGACGCGGGCCGTTGATAGCCCAGGGCGCCGCCCTCTTCGGCATGGCGGGCAACCTGGTCAGCACCATCGCGCTGGCCCGGCTGCTGCACTCCGCGGGCTGGACCCCGACCTTCGTCGGTACGGCGCTCGGCGGCGCCCTCGTCCTGGTACTGATCGTGCTGTTCATGAAGGACCACCCCGAAGGCTGTGAACCCGTGCCCGCCGGGCCGCGTCCGCGCGGTGCGGTACGGCGTCAACTCGCAGACGCCTGGCGGGAACCCGGCACCCGGCTCGGCCTGTGGGTGCACTTCACCACCCAGTTCTCCGCGATGGTCTTCCTGCTGCTGTGGGGCATGCCGTTCCTGGTCGAGGGAGAGGGGCTGTCCCGGGGCACGGCCGGATCACTGCTGACCCTGGTGGTGATGTCGAACATGGTGCTCGGCATGGTCTTCGGCCAGCTCATCGCGCGCCACCACGGCGCGCGGATGCCGCTCGCGCTGGGCACGGTCGCGGTGACGGCGGTCGGCTGGAGCGCGGTTCTGGCCTGGCCGTCGGCGCACGCGCCGCTGTGGCTGCTGATCACGTTGTGCGCGGTGCTCGGTGCCAGCGGTCCGGCCTCGATGATCGGCTTCGACTTCGCCCGCCCGGCCAATCCGCCGGAGCGGTTCGGCACCGCCTCCGGCATCGTCAACATGGGCGGCTTCACCGCCTCGATCATCGTGCTGCTGGCGGTCGGCGTGCTGCTGGACGCGACCGGCGACGACTTCACCGTCGCGCTCAGCAGCGTCTTCGTCGTGCAGGCGCTCGGGGTCAGCCAGATCCTGCGGCTGCGCGGGCGGGCGGCGCGGCGCGAGCGCGAGACGATCACCGTGAGCCGGGTGGAGGCGGTGCACACCGCCGAGGCCAGGGCCTGACCTCGGCGCGACGGCTCAGGGCGGCGACCGCTCAGGGCGTCATGGCGAGGGAGCCCAGCACCGCCTCCGCCAGCTCCTGCTCACCCTCCACCTTGACCCGGTCCGCGACCCCCTCCGGCCGTACCCGTCCGCAGGCCAGTCGTACGAAGGTCTCCCAGTCCATCGCCAGCGTCACCGTGGGCCCCAGCGAGACACTGCCGTCGATCGTGCCGGTGCCATCGGCGTCCACCCGCACCGTGCGCATGAACTCGACCGGACCGTGCACGTCGAACGCCACCGTCGAACCGGCCGGCGCGGCGGCCGTCTTGGCGACCACCTTCGGCAGTTGCGGCAGCAGGAAGTCCCGGGTGAGCGTGGCGCCCGGCGAGTCCAGGTTGCCGGGCTTGCCGAGCGCCCGGCGGATGTCCTGTTCATGCACCCACACGTCGAACGCCCGCGTTCGCAGGGAGACTTCCAGCGTGCGCTCCGAGCCCATCAGACCGCGCACCTTGGTCTGCGGGTCGCGGTTCTCGTTCCGCAGCTGCCGGGCCCGGCGGATGATCGTGTACTCCAGCTCCGCGGTCATCTCCGGCCCGGTGTGGCAGCGCCGCACGTCCACCGGTACCTCCATGTACCGGCTGAACTCGTCGGTGACGTGGTAGAGGTCACGCGGCAGCGAGTGGATCGGGCGCGGGTCGCCCAGTGCCTCGCACTCCAGCCCGATCACATGCGAGACGACGTCCCGTACCGACCAACCCGGGCACTCTGTGGGCCGGTTCCACTCTCCCTCGGCGAGCGGCGAGACCAACTCCGATATCGCCTCAATTGAATGGGTCCAGGCGTCGATGGAGGGCTGGAGCTTGCTGTGGACGGTCACGGTGCCCCTCGAACGGATCGGTGCGGTCGTGGCTTGTTTGGTGCTGGATGGTTTCGTGCTGGCGTGCTTAATGGTGACGTGCGCCCAAATTACGCTGTGCGCTGGCACCATGGCAGTGCTTTCGTGTGACGATGGTAGGCCCGCGTTGACGCGGCGAACTCTTGGGCGGTGGTACGGTGCGCGCTTCGCTCCTGCAGATCGATGTACGTCCCGACGAGCAGGTCGCGGACCGGCGCTCGCGGGTGGCCGCTCTGGTACGTGAACAGACGGGTGCTGACCTGGTGGTTCTTCCCGAGCTGTGGCCGGTGGGCGCGTTCGCGTACCAGGACTTCGCCGCCCACGCCGAGTCGTTGGACGGCCCGACCGCGCGGGAGTTGGGCGCCGCGGCGCGAGCGGCGCGCGTCTGGTTGCACGCCGGGTCGATCGTCGAGCGGGGCGCCGCTGACGGGCCGCTCTACAACACCTCGCTGCTGTTCGCGCCCGACGGCCGACTGCACCGTTTCTACCGGAAGATCCACCGGTTCGGCTTTGACCAGGGCGAGGCGACGATGATGGCCGCGGGCGACGAGATCGTCACCGCGCGGCTGTCCGGTCCCGGGGCCACGATCGGCCTGGCCACCTGCTACGACCTGCGGTTTCCCGAGCAGTTCCGACTCCTGGTGGACGCGGGGGCTGAGCTGCTGGTGATCTGCGCGGGGTGGCCCGAGCGCCGCCGCGCGCACTGGTCGCTGCTGGCGCGTGCCCGCGCGGTGGAGTCCCAGGCGTACGTACTGGCCTGCGGGACGGCGGGCACGCACGCGGGCGTCCAGCAGGCCGGGCACAGTGTGGTGGTCGACCCGTGGGGCGAGGTCCTCGCCGAAGCGGGCTCCGGTGAGCAGGTGCTCACCGTCGACCTCGACCCGTCCCGGGTCGCGAAGACGCGGGCGGAGTTCCCCGCCCTGCGCGACCGCGTCCTGGGCCTGCCCAAGCCGTAGGACTTCCGCGCGGTCGCCGTCACTACGGCAATCGGCTCACGGTGAGCGCCCCTGCGGGCGTGCCTGACGTATCCGAACGTCGGGTGATCGGATTATCGCACTGTGTAGTGTGCGCCGAGCCGGGGAGCCGCCATGTATCGCGCCAGAGCCCTCACCGCCGTCGTGGCGGTGGTCCTCGCGTTGTGCGGAGCCCGGACCGCGCCGTCCACCGTGCGCTACGCGGCCCTCGGCGACTCCGCGGCGGCAGCGCCCGGCGTCCCGAACCAGACCGACGTCCGGTGCGCGCGGTCCGACCACAACTACCCCTCGCTGGTGGCCGCCAGGCTGCGCGCGGCCAGCTTCGCCGACGTCACCTGCAGCGGCGCCACCACCGCCGACCTCGAAGGCCAGTTCCGCGCGCTGTCCAGGGGGACCACCCTGGTCACCCTCACCATCGGCGCCAACGACGTCGACTTCGCCGGAATCGTCACCAAGTGCACCGCGCTCGGCCTGTTCCACCCCGACGGCGCCTACTGCCGCGCCGCGTACACCCGTACCGGGACCGACGAACTCGACCAGCGCCTCGCCGCCACCGAACCGAAGGTCGCGGGCGCGCTGCGCACCGTGCACCGGCTGGCCCCGCACGCCCGGGTACTGCTCGTCGGCTACCTGCGGCTGACCCCGCTGGACCACCACGGCTGCCGCCCGCGCGAACTGTTCGGCAGCGGGGACCTGGCGTACCTCGGCGCCTTCGAGGAGAAGATCAACTCCATGCTGCGCCGCGCCGCCCGGGCGAACGGCGCGGTCTTCGCCGACAACCACCCGGCCAGCGCCCAGCACGACTTCTGCCGCCCGCGCGGCGTGCGCTGGACCGAGGGGCTGTTCCCCACCAGCCCCACCATCCCCTTCCACCCCAACGCGCGGGGCGAACTCGCCATGGCGGAAAGGGTCCTGGCAACGACGGCCCGGTAGGGGCCGCGCACCGCGGGATGTGCGCGCCGTCCCATATGCGATCGATTGTGAGACGGCTTCCGTTGCTCACTCTCCGGAGCGGCAGCGTCGAAGCAACCGAGAGCCCGTGCGGCCAAGCGCTGGCCATGCCGTCGCAGCGGATCGGGCAGGGAATGCCCCACCGAGGGGCGCCCTGTACGCGGATGCTCAGCAAAACGGGCACCCAGTCATACGCCGGGGGGTAGGTAAATCTCTGGGCACTACAGCGACCGGGACCCTGGCCCCATGAGCGCGCACACGGCCGCGAATTGGGGACCCGGGGGGTGGCGCTTGTTTCTGGCCAAATGCGCGTCGGGTACGCGCCCTTGACGGTCCCGGTTGGACGGATGACGCTCGTGAAACGTTGTGGAACCCGCAGCAGACCGGAGGCAGTCATGGCACTACGGTTCATCGCCAAGGACCCCAACACCAACGGGACGCAGTGCCCTACGGCTTGGGTGGACGACGAAGCGGAAGAGATCGTGATTCAGGGCTGGAAGGCCGGTGAGGTGCTACTGGCGCGGTGCCGTGAGACGGGCCCGATCCCGGAGACCGAAGCGGTGGTGCGGGTGCCGATCCGCATGGTGCCCGCGCTGAGGGAGGCGTGTGATGTCGCAGACCGACTTGGCGTTCGTTGACCTGCTGGCCAACACCCGCCATTCGGCCGTGCACCTGGAGCTACGCGACTCGTACGGGATCGGGGAGGAGGCCGCCGAGTTCGAGAAGTGGCGCGCTGGTTGGCGTCCCGATCCCGACCCCGCGACGTGGTGGAACGACTTCCACACGTGGGTGCGTGAGGCGACAGCGCGAGGGGTGGTGTTTCGTCGCGCGCGGATCGTGTCTGAGCCGGTAAGCGCGTACATCGCGTACGAGTACGGATGCACGTACCAGAACCTTGCCGCTGGTGAGTTGGTGCGCTGGCTACCGCGCCGCAAGGCGTCTGACCTCGCGCTGCCCGGCAATGACTTCTGGCTGTTCGATGAGCGCGTGATCATGTGGAACCACTTCACCGGCGAGGGCGGCTCCGCTGGCCCGGAGCTGGATGAACGGCCCGGCGTGGCGAAGCTCTGCGCGACGGCCTTCGAGGCCGTGTGGGAGCGTGCCACGCCGCACGAGGACTACCGGATCTGACGAACAACACATGCCCGCGTCCCCGTCTTCGAGTGTCCAGGCTGCCCGCAAGGCTGTCGCTGACCGGCTACGCGAGATCAGGCGGGACGTGGGCCTGTCCGGCAGTGCTGTGGCCCTCAGCGCTGGTTGGTACAAGTCCAAGGTCTCTCGGCTGGAGAACGGCGTCACTCCCCCTTCCTCCGCCGATATTCAGGCGTGGTGCCGGGCGTGTGGTGCTGAGGACCAGGCCGCCGACCTGATCGCCGCTGCCCGCTCGGCGGACAACATGTATGTCGAGTGGCGGCGCGTTCAGCGCTCGGGACTGCGGCAACTCCAGGAGTCGTACCTGCCGCTGTATGAGCGCACACGGGTCTTCCGTACATACTGCTCCAATGTGGTCCCAGGCGTGCTCCAGACCCACGCCTACGCCACGGCACTGCTGCGGTCCATCAGCACGTTCCACGAGACACCCGACGACGTGACCGATGCGGTAGATGCCCGCTTGGACCGGTCGGCGCAGGTCGTACGGAAGGGTGATCATCGCTTCGCGCTCGTACTGGAAGAGTCGGTGCTGCGACACCGTGTAGGGGACGCTGAGACGATGGCCGGTCAGCTTGGCTATCTGCTGGCCGCCATGGCGTTCCCGGCCGTCTCGCTCGGAGTGATCCCGTTCGCTGCTGAGCGCCGCATGTGGATGATCGAGACGTTTACGGTCTACGACGAGGAGCAGGCCGAAGCGGAGTTGCTGACAGCGCGGGTGAACGTGACCACGCCGACCGAGGTGTGCCAGTACCTCAAGGCGTTCCGCGAGTTCGCCAGGCTGGCCGTCTACGGGGCCGATGCGCGTGCGCTGATAACGGCCGCCATCGAGTCTCTGGGGTGATTCACGTGGAACTCCGTAGAACTTGCTGTGAGTTGGTCCCCTCACCTTCCTAGCGTTGTCATCACACAGACGACGTTGAGGGGATCGGCATGACCGAGCCGACGAGATACCAGACAGCCCCGGTCGAGTTGCCCCTGCGCTTGGACCTGCTGGAGCCGACGCCCGTTGACGGCTGCCCAGGGTGCGCCGAACTGGTAAGGGTGCGGGAGCGCGCCCGCGCGGGCGGTGACATGACCACCGTGACCGACTGCAACGTCTACATGCGACGGCACCCGGAGGGGCACGCGTGAGCACGCGCACCACATTCCGTTACGTGCGGCACACGATCCGGCACGTGCCAGAGGGCGGGATCACGTACGAAGCGTTCTGCGCCGGGCACGGCTGTGATGAAGGCTCCGGGCCGCAGGAAGAGCAGGAAGCGGCACAGGACTGGTGCCTACGGCACGCCGGGCGTACCGGGCATGACCTCTTCCGGCGCGTCTTCACGGACCACGCGCGAGTCACCCGTGAGGCAGATGTTCAGCGGGCATGACACCCAAGCCCCCGTTCCGGCTGTACCCCACCCTTGGACAGGTCGAGCGGCCGGAACGGGTTCCTTGGACACCATCGATGCAGGGAGGGAACCAAATGGAACAGTGGTGGATGACCATGGCAGCCCCCGGAGGGAACCCGCAGGATGACTCCGACTCCGGCAATAAGCACGGCGGGGGCGGCTCCGACGAGGGCGGGAACACCAACGACGGGCAGGGTCCGGCGGACGGTAAGTAAGTGAGCGCACAGCACGAGGCGGGGGCTGGTCCTGAGCGGCTTGCCTCCGCGCTGGTCGAAAACGGCGCGCTGACGAGCGACTGGCTACCGGCCTATCAGGCGGTGCCCCGGCATCTGTTCGTGCCGGACACCATTTGGCCCGGTCGCGCTGGCATGAACCGGCAGAGTGATCGCGTCATGCGGGCCGACGAGCCGGAGGTGTGGTGGAGGGCTGTCTACTCGGACGCGCCCATCACGACCCAATGGGACGACGGCGCGTACACCGGCCCTGGCAAGGGCAAGACTCCGTCTTGCTCCAACTCCATGCCCACCATGGTCTTTTCGATGTTGGACGCGCTGAACGTCGAGCCGGGGAACCGGGTGTTGGAGATCGGCACCGGTACCGGCTGGAACGCCGCACTTCTGTCGCACCGGTTGGGCGCTGAGAACGTCGTCACGGTCGAGGTGGACGAGCCCAGCGCGAGGGACGCGCGGGCACGTCTCGGCGCTGCGGGGTTCGACCCGGTGGCCGTTGTCGGCGACGGTGCCAAGGGCTACCCGGAGGGTGCGCCGTATGACCGGGTGATCGCTACGTGCTCGATCGGCAGCGTCCCGCGTGAGTGGATCGAGCAGACCAGGCCGGGCGGGCTGATCGTCACGCCGTGGGGGCCGACCTACGGCGGGGAAGCGGTCGCGTGCCTCACTGTCGCTGACGATGGCACGGCGTCCGGTCCGTTCGTGGGTTCCTCGGCGTTCATGCGGCTACGTGCTCAGCGCAAAGACCTTCCGCCCACCAGGGCCTATCTGCATGGCGAAAAGTGGCCCGCAGGCGGCGACAAGAGCGTTACGGCACTCTCGCCCGATGATGTTGGCGATTGGGTGCATATGTTCGCCATTGGCGTACAGGTTCCCGATCTGTTCTGCCGTGTCGAGTGGCAAGGGGACGGCGCATACCGGCTGTGGCTGCATGACACTGGGGCCACTTCGTGGGCGACGGCCGACTACGAGCCTGGGCGGGACGAGTACGGGGTGCGCGAGGCTGGCCCGCGCCGACTCTGGCGGGAGCTGGAGACGGCTTGGCGCTGGTGGGAGCAGCAGGGGCAACCCGGGTTCGAAAGGTTCGGGCTCACTGTGTCCGCGAACGGGCACACGGTCTGGCTGGACAACCCCGGGAATCCCGCACCAGTAAGGGAGGTGTGACGTGGGCAGCGACGACGAGAAGCACCAGGGCACCGGCTCAGACAAGCCAACCGGAAGCGACGGGGGCGACCGAGGCAACCCGCACGGAGGCGGGCAGTAGCGCCGTACCCCCGCTGAACGGCCCCGTCCGAGCGCTGCCCTCCGTGGCGCTGGGCGGGGCCTTTCCGTGGCGCTGCTCACAGTCAGGCCGAGACGGAAGCTCGCGAGCCGGATGGCACCCTTGATCCCATGACTGATGCCTCACCCGCACCGCGCGCCCGCGCCCGTGTCCGTGCCCCGGAGCTGACCGGCAAGGGCGGCTGGCTCAACACCGGCGGGAAGCAGCTGTCCCTCGCCGACCTGCGGGGATCCATCGTCATCCTGGACTTCTGGACGTTCTGCTGCATCAACTGCCTGCACGTCCTGGACGAGCTGCGCGAGCTGGAGGAGCGGCACCGCGACACGGTGGTGATCATCGGGGTGCACTCGCCGAAGTTCGTGCACGAGGCGGAGCACGCCGCGGTGGTCGACGCGGTCGAGCGGTACGGGGTGCACCATCCGGTGCTGGACGACCCCGAGCTGGCCACCTGGAAGCAGTTCGCGGTACGGGCCTGGCCGACGCTGGTGGTGATCGACCCCGAGGGGTACGTGGTCGCGCAGCACGCCGGTGAGGGCCATGCGCACGCCATCGAGAAGCTCGTCGAGGAGCTGGAGGCCGAGCACGCCGCCAAGGGCACACTGCGCCGCGGGGACGGCCCGTACGTCCCGCCGGAGCCGGAGCCGACCGTACTGCGCTTCCCCGGCAAGGCGCTGTCGCTGCCGAACGGCAACCTCCTGGTCTCCGACACGACCCGGCACGCGCTGGTCGAACTGGCCGCCGACGGCGAGACCGTGGTGCGGCGGATCGGATCCGGTGAACGAGGTTTCAACGACGGACCGGCGCAGAGCGCGCGGTTCAACGAGCCGCAGGGGCTCGCGCTGCTGCCGGGCGGCACGGCGGTCGTCGTCGCCGACACCGTCAACCACGCGCTGCGCGAGGTCGACCTGGCCAGCGGCGCGGTGCGCACCGTCGCCGGTACCGGGAAGCAGTGGTGGCAGGGGTCGCCGACCAGCGGCCCGGCGCGCGAGGTCGACCTGTCCTCGCCGTGGGACGTGGCGTGGTTCGACGGCCGGGTGTGGATCGCGATGGCGGGCGTGCACCAGCTGTGGACCTACGACCCGGCTGCCGCCGCGGTGTCCGTGGCCGCCGGTACCACCAACGAGGGGCTGGTCGACGGCCCGGCCGCCGAGGCGTGGTTCGCCCAGCCGTCCGGGCTGGCGGCGACGCAGGACCGGCTGTGGGTCGCCGACTCCGAGACCTCCGCGCTGCGGTACGTGGCGAAGGAGGAAGCGGGCTACGCGGTCAGGACCGCGGTCGGCACCGGACTGTTCGACTTCGGCCACCGCGACGGCGCCGCCGAACAGGCCCTGTTCCAGCACCCGTTGGGCGTCACCGCGCTGCCGGACGGCTCGGTGGCGGTCAGTGACACGTACAACCACGCGCTGCGCCGCTACGACCCGGCCAGTGACGAGGTCAGCACGCTCGCCACGGACCTGCGCGAGCCGTCGGACGCGGTCGTGGTGGACGGCGACGTGGTCGTGGTCGAGTCGGCCCGGCACCGGCTGACCCGGCTGCGGCTGCCGGAGGAGGCGGTACGGGTGTCCGCCGCCGCGCACCGCACCCAGCGGCCCGCCACCGAAGTGGCGCCCGGGCGGCTGCGGTTGGACGTCGTCTTCACCGCGCCCACCGGCCAGAAGCTCGACGAGCGGTACGGGCCCTCCACCCGGCTGCTGGTCAGCGCCACGCCGCCGGAACTGATCGCCTCCGGTGCGGGCCAGGGCACCGACCTGTTCCGCGACCTCACCCTCGACCCGGCCGTCGGCGAGGGCGTGCTGCACGTCTCCGCCATGGCCGCCTCCTGCGACGACGACCCCGCCAACGAGTACCCGGCCTGCCATGTCCACCAGCAGGACTGGGGGGTTCCGCTGAAGCTCACCGAGGACGGCGCGACCAGGCTGCCGCTGGTGCTGGCGGGGATGGACGAGAACGGTGAGTGATCACCGTATTTCTCTGCGTGTACGGTAATTGGGTAGAGTGGTCGGCGTGAGCGAGTTCGAGGAGCTGCGGCGTCGCTTGGACGCGCTGGAGGCGGAGGTCGGGCGCGTTGCGCGAACAGGCGGCGAACACGCACGCCCTGGTGGCGTTGAACGACCGTGATGTGGCCGAGTTCCGCAGTGAACTGCGAGCGCACAGGCAGGTGTTGGGCGCCTTGCGCGAGACACAGCTCGAACAGGGCCAGCAGATCGAGGCACTCGACGCCAAGGTGGCGGCCCTCGACGCGGAGATGCGCCAGGGCTTCGCCACCGTACTCACCGCTGTGCAGGCGATCGCCGACCGTCTCGACGACCGCCCGGGCGGCAACGGCTAACCCTCCAGAAACGCCTTCAGCGTCGACGCCAGCAAGAACGGGTCCTGGGCGCCGCACAGTTCGCGGACCGAGTGCATGGACAGGATCGCCACGCCGATGTCGACCGTGGTGATGCCGTGCCGGGCCGCGGTGATCGGGCCGATGGTGGTGCCGCACGGCATCGAGTTGTTGGAGACGAAGGGCTGCCACGGCACGCCCGCGCGCTCGCAGGCGGTGACGAAGACACCGCGGCCGGTGCCGTCCGTGGCGTACCGCTGGTTGACGTTGACCTTCAGGATCGGGCCGCCGTTGGGCACCGGCAGATGGCCGGGGTCGTGCCGCTCCGGGTAGTTGGGGTGCACCGCGTGGCCGGTGTCGGAGGACAGGCAGACGGTTCCGGCGAAGGCGCGCGCCCGGTCCTCGTAGGAGCCGCCGCGGGCGAAGACCGAGCGCTCCAGCACCGCCCCGAGCAGCGGGCCCTGGGCGCCGGTGTCGGCCTGGCTGCCGTTCTCCTCGTGGTCGAAGGCGGCCAACACCGGGATGTACGGCAGGGTTTCGCCCGCCACGGCGGCCAGCGCCGCGGTGGCCGCGTGCACCGACAGCAGGTTGTCCATCCGCGGCGCGGCGAGCAGCTCGCGGTCCCGGCCGAGGTAGCCGGGCGGCTGCACGTCGTGCGTCATGAGGTCCCAGCCGACGACGTCGCAGGCGTCAACTGCGGCTTCCTGGGCCAGGAACGAGATCAGCGCTCCCTCGTCGGTGCGGCCCAGACCCCAGATCGGCTGCATGTGCTTCTGCCGGTCCAGCGTCATGCCCTCGTTGACCTGCCGGTCCAGGTGGATGGCGAGCTGCGGCACCCGCAGCAGCGGCCGGTCCACGTTCACCAGCCGGGTCGAGCCGTCCCGCAGCGCCAGGCGGCCCGCGAGTCCGAGGTCGCGGTCGAGCCAGGAGTTGAGCAGCGGGCCGCCGTAGATCTCCACGGCGATCTGCCGCCAGCCGTACGCCCCGCTGTCCGGGCGGGGCTTGACCCGCAGATTGGGCGAGTCGGTGTGCGCGCCGACGATCCGGAACGGGGTGTGCGGCCCCGCCCCCTCCGGCACGTACCAGGCGACGATGGCGCCGCCGCGCAGCACGTACCTGCCGCCGGACGTGCCGTCCCACGCCTCCGTCTCCTCGACCCGCCGGAACCCGGCCTTCTCCAGCCGCTCGGCCGCGCTGGCCACCGCGTGGTACGGGGACGGGCTCGCGGCGATGAACGCGATCAGGTCGTCGGTGTGGGCGCGGTCAAAATGAGGGGTCATGGCCCCCAGCATAGAAGCGGACGGCGGCCCGCCACCGAGTCGGTGGCGGGCCGCCGGATCACTTGCGGAGCAGCTCAGAAGGCCTCTTCCGGCAGCTCCATCAGCTCGTTGGTGACCGACTCGGCGAGCTGGCGCTGCACGCCGACGCCCGGCAGCACGTTCTCCGCGAAGAACTTCGCCGCGGCGATCTTGCCGAGGTAGAAGGCCTTGTCCTTCTCGTTGGCGGTGGCCAGCTTCTGGACGGCCACGGCCGCGCCCTTGAGCAGCAGGTAGCCGACGACGACGTCGCCCGAGGCCATCAGCAGGCGGGTGGTGTTCAGACCGACCTTGTAGATCGACTTCACGTCCTGCTCGGTGCCCGCGAGGTCGGTCAGCATCTGGCCGACGATCGCCTCCAGGTCCACCGCCGCCTTGGCCAGCGCCGCGCGGGCGCCGGTCAGCTCGGCGCCGCCGGTCTCGGCGCCGAGGAAGCCCTTGATCTCCTCGGACACGGCGGTCAGCGCCTGGCCCTGGTCGCGGACGATCTTCCGGAAGAAGAAGTCCTGGCCCTGGATGGCGGTGGTGCCCTCGTAGAGGGTGTCGATCTTGGCGTCCCGGATGTACTGCTCGATCGGGTACTCCTGCAGGTAGCCGGAGCCGCCCAGGGTCTGCAGGGACTGCGCGAGCTGCTCGTAGGACTTCTCCGAGCCGTAGCCCTTGACGATCGGCAGCAGCAGGTCGTTCAGCCGGTGCGCGGCGGAGGCGTCCTCGCCCGCGGCCTCCTTGATCAGGATCTCGTCCTGCACGGTGGCGGTGTAGAGCACCAGGGCGCGCATGCCCTCGGCGTACGCCTTCTGCGTCATCAGCGAGCGGCGCACGTCGGGGTGGTGGGTGACGGTGACGCGCGGCGCGGCCTTGTCCATGAACTGCGCCAGGTCGGCGCCCTGGACGCGCTCCTTGGCGTACTCAAGGGCGTTGAGGTAGCCGGTGGACAAGGTGGCGATGGCCTTCGTGCCGACCATCATCCGGGCGAACTCGATGATCTTGAACATCTGGCGGATGCCGTCGTGCTTCTCGCCGAGCAGCCAGCCCTTGGCCGGGTGGTTGGCGCCGAAGGTCATCTCGCAGGTGTTGGAAGCCTTCAGGCCCATCTTGTGCTCGACGTTGGTGGCGTAGACGCCGTTGCGCTCGCCGAGTTCGCCGGTCTCCCAGTCGAAGTCGTACTTCGGCACGATGAACAGCGACAGGCCCTTGGTGCCCGGGCCGTGGCCCTCGGGCCGGGCCAGCACGAAGTGGATGATGTTGTCGGCCATGTCGTGCTCACCGGAGGTGATGAATCGCTTCACACCCTCGATGTGCCAGGAGCCGTCCTCCTGCTGGATCGCCTTGGTGCGGCCGGCGCCGACGTCGGAACCGGCGTCCGGCTCGGTGAGCACCATGGTGGAGCCCCACAGCTTGTCCGTCATCCGCTGGGCGATCTTGTGCTGCTCCTCGGTGCCCTCCTCGTAGAGCACCCCGGCGAAGGCCGGACCGGACGCGTACATCCACACGGCCGGGTTCGAGCCCAGGATGGTCTCGGCGAAGCCCCAGAGCAGGGAGCGCGGCGCGACGGTGCCGCCGATGGCCTCCGGGATGCCCAGGCGCCACCACTCGGCGTCCATGTAGGCGGAGAAGCTCTTCTTGAAGCTGTCCGGGACGGGGGCGGTGTTGGTCTCCGGGTCGAAGACCGGCGGGTTGCGGTCGGCGTCCGCGTAGGACTCGGCGAGTTCGTTCTCCGACAGGCGGGCGATCTCGGCAAGGATGTCCTTGGCGGTGTCCACGTCCATGTCGGCAAACGGACCGGTGCCGTAAACCGTGTCCCGGCCGAGCACCTCGAACAGGTTGAACTCGATGTCGCGCAGGTTCGACTTGTAGTGGCCCATGACGAATGGCTCCGTCTGCTCGTGAGGACACGCCTGAGGACATGCCTCGCACATCTACTGATTAGTAGTTCACGATGATGCTACCCGTCGGTAATAAGAAGCAAGCCCCTGCCGCCCAAGTGTGACTCGCTACTCTTGGGCGCGTGTACGGCTACGACCAGACCGCAGCCCAGGGTGCCGCCGCACCGCCCGCCGGAGGGTACGGCCCCCAGCCGCCGCTCTACCCCGAGCCGTCGCCGCCCTCGCTGGCCGACGCGGTGCGCGCCTTCACCACTGGTTCGATGGCGGCGGAGGACTTCCAGAGCGTCTTCGCCACCGCCCGGGTGTACTGCCCGCGCGGTGACAACCCCGGCTTCCTGGCGCTGCACAACACCCAGCAGCCGGTCATCCCGATGTTCACCTCGCTCAAGGAGCTGCGCCGGTACGCGGGCAAGGACTCCAAGTACTTCGTCATCACCGGTGCCGAGGTGCTGGACCTGCTGCCGACCGGCTACGGGTTCGTCCTCGACATGGAGGGTGACCACCGCATGGTCTTCGACGCGAAGGCCGTGGAGCAGATGGTCGACTTCGCCATGCGGCGCATGTACGGCTGACCGCTTTTCCTCCCTTTGGCGCGGATGGCTCGGTCAGTCCGAGTTCGTCCTGGGGTGGAAATAAGCGACGCCTTGCAGGTTGTTCACTGTTCAACTAACTTGGACGGTGAAGGACCGAGGAGGCCTCATGCCCGCCGTGACCGTAGAGAACCCGCTGACCCTGCCGCGCGTGGCGGCGCCCGAGGGGGCCGTGAACCGCCCGGTGCTCGGGGTCTCCACCGCCCCCGGTGGCTTCGAGGGCGAGGGCTTCCCCGTGCGCCGCGCCTTCGCGGGCATCGACTACCGGCACCTCGACCCGTTCATCATGATGGACCAGATGGGCGAGGTGGAGTACGCGCCCGGCGAGGCCAAGGGCACCCCGTGGCACCCGCACCGCGGCTTCGAGACCGTCACGTACCTGATCGACGGCACCTTCGTGCACCAGGACTCCAACGGTGGCGGCGGGGTCATCAACGGCGGTGACACCCAGTGGATGACCGCGGGCAGCGGGCTGCTGCACATCGAGGCGCCGCCGGAGGAACTCGTCGTCAGCGGCGGGCTGTTCCACGGCCTCCAGCTGTGGGTCAACCTGCCGCGCGAGCACAAGATGATGCCGCCCAGGTACCAGGACATCGCGGGCGGCCGGGTCGCGCTGCTGACCTCCGCGGACGGCGGTGCGCTGCTGCGCCTGATCGCGGGCGAGATCGCGGGCCACCGCGGCCCCGGCATCACCCACACCCCGATCACCATGCTGCACGTCTCGCTGAACCCGGGCGCCCAACTCACCCTGCCCTGGCGGCCGGACTTCAACGCGCTGGCCTACGGGCTGGCCGGACGGGGGCTGGCGGGTGCCGAGGAACGGCCGTTCCGCACCGGCCAGACGGTGGTGTTCGGCCGCGGCGAGACGCTCACCCTGCGGGCCGACGCCAGTCAGGAGTCGGGCAGCCCCAACCTTGAGGTGGTGCTGCTCGGCGGTCTGCCGATCCGGGAGCCGATGTTCCACTACGGCCCGTTCGTGATGAACAGCCATGCCGAACTGGCCCAGGCCTTCGAGGACTTCCAGGCGGGCCGCCTCGGCACGGTCCCGGCCGCCCGGCGGACCCGGCCGGAGGCCGAGACGGACACTGCCGCTTCGTAGCGCTCGAACCGGATCGACCCTCCGGGGGCCGCGCGCTCGGGCCACGGCTTGGGCGCGGCTCCCGGTTCCGGGCGCGCGGCGCGCGCCGCCCCGGGCCGCGCCGCCGCTTCGCGTGGGCCGCTCGGTCCGCGAGGCGGGACGGGCAGCCCCGGGCCTGCCCGTGCCGCGCCATGTATATGTCAAAGGTTGACGCGGAGCCTCACGGTACGCTGGGGGGGCCTGCTGTGTTATTTCCGGGGGTGTCCCGGATCCCAGACTTGGATGGACGATGCATCGGTACCGGTCCCACACTTGCGGCCAGCTTCGCGCCGCTGACGTCGACAAAGAGGTGCGCCTGTCCGGTTGGCTGCACAACCGGCGCGATCTGGGCGGCATCCTCTTCGTCGATCTGCGGGACCACTACGGCCTGGTGCAGCTGGTAGCCCGTCCGGGCACAGCCGCCTACGAGGCGCTGGACCGGCAGACCAAGGAGTCCGTGCTCCGGGTCGACGGCCGGGTGCTCGCCCGAGGCGCGGAGAACGTCAACCCTGAGTTGCCGACCGGTGAGATCGAGGTCGAGGTCACCGACGTCGAGGTGCTGGGCGCCGCCGACCCGCTGCCCTTCCCGGTCTTCCCGGAGGACAACGCCAACGAGGAGGCCCGGCTCACCAACCGCTTCCTCGACCTGCGCCGCCAGCGCATGCACCGCAACATCATGCTGCGCTCCGAGGTCATCGCCTTCCTCCGCAGGGAGATGACCAACCTCGGCTTCACCGAGATGGCGACCCCGATCCTGTCCGCGACCTCGCCCGAGGGCGCCCGCGACTTCCTGGTCCCGTCCCGGGTCCACGCCGGCAAGTTCTACGCGCTGCCGCAGGCGCCGCAGCAGTTCAAGCAGCTGCTGATGATCGCGGGATTCGACCGCTACTTCCAGATCGCGCCGTGCTTCCGTGACGAGGACAGCCGCGCCGACCGTTCGCCGGGCGAGTTCTACCAGCTCGACGTCGAGATGAGCTTCGTGGAGCAGGAGGACGTCTTCTCCGTCATCGAGACGGTGATGACCGACCTGTTCGAGAAGTTCGGCGGCGGCCGCCACGTCACTTCGCCGTTCCCCCGCATCCCGTTCCGCGAGGCGATGCTCAAGTACGGCTCCGACAAGCCGGACCTGCGCGCCGAGCTCGAACTGGTCGATGTCTCGGGCGTGTTCGCCGACTCCGGTTTCAAGGCCTTCGCGGGCAAGCACGTACGTGCGCTGGCGGTGCCGGACACCGCGGGCCAGCCGCGCAAGTTCTTCGACCAGATGGGCGAGTTCGCGGTCGAGCTGGGTGCGAAGGGCCTGGCCTGGATCCGCATCGGCGAGAACGGCGAACTCACCGGCCCGATCGCCAAGTTCCTCACCGAGGAGGACGCCAAGGCGCTGGTGGAGGCCGTGAACGGCAAGCCCGGCACCGCCGTGTTCTTCGGCGCGGGCGAGTTCGACGAGGTCTCCAAGATCATGGGCGCGGTCCGGGTCGAGGCCGCCAAGCGGGCCGGGCACTTCACCGAGGACGTCTTCCGGTTCTGCTGGATCGTGGACTTCCCGATGTTCGAGCGGAACGAGGACACCGGCCAGGTCGAGTTCAGCCACAACCCGTTCTCCATGCCGCAGGGCGGCCTGGAAGCGCTGGAGACCAAGGACCCGTTGGACATCCTGGCCTGGCAGTACGACATCGTCTGCAACGGTGTCGAGCTGTCCTCGGGCGCGATCCGGAACCACGAACCGGACGTGATGTACAAGGCGTTCGAGATCGCGGGCTACTCGCGGGAGGCCGTGGAGAAGGAGTTCGGCGGCATGCTGCGCGCCTTCCACTACGGCGCCCCGCCGCACGGCGGCATCGCCCCGGGCGTGGACCGCATGGTGATGCTGCTCGCCGACGAGCCCAACATCCGCGAGACCATCGCCTTCCCGCTCAACCAGACCGCTCAGGACCTGCTGATGGGCGCGCCGAGCGAGGTCGACGAGGCGCGGTTGCGTGAGTTGCATCTCAGTATCCGCAAGCCCGCGGCCAAGCCGGGCGTAGAAAAGTAGGACATAGCGCATCAAAGGCCCCGGAACTCCCTTTGGGTTCCGGGGCCTTCGCGTGCCTGCCGCAAAGCTGAGGCCACGGGATCTGGAAAGGTCTACTAAGGTTCGCCTAAGCTAAGCTGCCGGTTCGCGAGAGGGAGCGACGACATGTGGGACGACGCGTTTCCCAGCTTTCTGATCGGCCTCAGAGAGGGACTTGAGGCCGGTCTCATCGTCTCCATCCTCGTCGCCACCCTTGTACGCGCCGACCAGAAGTCCCGGCTGCCGCAGGTGTGGACGGGTGTGCTGGGCGCGGTCGCGCTCTCCATGAGCTTCGGCGCGGTACTCACCTTCACCGCCGCCAACCTCTCCGCCACCGCGCAGGAGGCGTTCGGCGGCGGGCTGAGTGTCATCGCCGTCGCCTTCGTCACCGCGATGGTGTTCTGGATGCGCCGCTCCGCGCGCAACCTGTCCGGCGAGATCCGGGAGAAGATCACCAACGCGCTCGCCATGGGCGCGGGTATGCTGATCGTCACCTCGTTCCTCGCGGTGGGCCGCGAGGGACTGGAGACCGCGCTGTTCCTGTGGACCACCGCCCGGGCCGCGGGCGAGTCCACCGGCCCGATGATCGGCGCCGGGATCGGCCTGCTGCTGGCGGCCGGGCTCTGCTGGGGCCTGTACCGCCGGGTGCTGAAGATCAACCTCACCAGGTTCTTCACCTACACCGGCATCGTGCTGATCGTCATCGCCGCCGGTGTGTTCGGCTACGGACTGCGCGACCTCCAGGAGGGCGGCGTACTGCCCGGCGCCACCTCGTTCGCCGTCCATCTGAGCCAGAGCGTCGACGCCAGCTCGTGGTGGGGCACCCTGCTGCAGGGCGTGTTCAACCTGACCCCGCAGATGACCTGGTTGCAGACGGTCGCGTACGCGGGCTACCTCCTCGTGGTGATGACGCTGTTCGTGCGCGGCCTCAAGGCGGTCAGCCCGGCCGCGGCCAAGCCGCAGAAGGCCGCCGAGCCGCAGCCGCAGGCAGCGCCAAAGGAGAAGCGGGCACCGGAAGTTGAGGCCGTAGCGGAGGAGCGGTCCGGGCCGGAAGCGGAGCCCGTGGCGGAGGAACAGCCCGCACCGGAAGCGGAGCCCGTAGCGGAGGAGCGGTCCGCGCCGGAAGCGGAGCCCGTAGCGGAGGGGCAGTCCGCATCGGAGGAGCGGCCCGCGCCGGAGAAGCAGTCCCGCAGGCGTCCCGTATGGGTCGTTCCCGCCGCCGTGGTCGCCGTCCCCGTGGTGGTCGCCGGAGGCGTCATCGCGGCGACCGGCTCCAAGCCCGACCAGGCGCAGACCATCGCTGTCTCGGAGACCGACTGCGGCAAGGGCTTCAAGGCGCCCAAGCCGGGCCGCCAGAGCTTCCAGATGCACAACACCGGCGACAAGACCTCCGAGGTTTATCTCATCGACCCGTCCACCAACGCGGTGTACGGGGAGATCGAGGGCCTGGCCCCCGGCACCACCCGCGACCTGGTCGCCACCGTCGGAGGCGGCTCGTACGCCTGGCGCTGCGTGCCCACCGGCGGCAGGGTCACCACCTCCGCGGCGCTCCGGGTAAGCGGCGGCGGCAACGTCACCGCCGTGGCCCCGGTCTCCGAAGCGGACCTGCAACCCGCCCTCGCGGCGTACAAGTCCTATGTGAACAAGGGCCTGGCCACCCTGGTCACCCAGACCAGGACGCTCCAGGACGACGTCCGGAACAACGACCTGGACGCCGCCAGGCGCGACTGGCTCACCGCCCACCTGACGTACTCCTCGCTGGGCGCCGCCTACGGCACCTTCGAGGACTTCGACAAGAAGATCAACGGGCGGTCCGACGGTCTGCCGCAGGGCGTCAACGACCCCGGTTTCACCGGCTTCCACAAGGTCGAGTACCAGCTGTGGCACGGCGCCTCCGCCTCTGACGTGCAGGGCGGCGCCGACCAACTCGCCAAGGACGTCCAGGGGTTGCAGAAGGCCTTCCCCACCCAGGACTTCGACGTCTCCGACCTGCCGCTGCGCACCCACGAGATCCTGGAGAACACCCTCCAGTTCGAGCTGACCAGCGACACCGACGACGGCAGCGCCACCAACCTGGCCACCACCAACGCCAACCTCGCCGGTACCAGGGAACTCCTCGACGTGCTGCGCCCGTTGATCACCAAGCGCTCGCCGCAGCTGATCGGCACCGTGGACGCGGACATCGCCCGGGTACAAAAGCTCCTCGACGCCCAGCACAACGGCGACAACTGGACGCCCGTCGAGAAGCTGGACCCGACCACCCGCGCCACCCTCAACGGCGCCACCGGCCAGCTCCTTGAGGACCTGTCCCCGATCCCCGACCTCCTCGAGATCCGGAAGTCTGCCTGATGTCCTGTCCTGTGAATCACGAAGCCTCCTTCGCCGCCGCCCAGGGCGGCTGCCCGGCGGGGCACGGACGCCGTTCGTTCATGAAGACGGCGCTGGGCGCGGGCGCGGCCGGTGCCGTGCTCGCCGGTGGCGGTGTCGCGCTGGGCGCGGGCCGGGCCTCGGCCGAGGCCGACGGCACCACCGAGCAGGGCGCGCCGATCACCAGCCGGGCGGGCGCGGTCGACTTCCACGGCCCGTACCAGGCGGGCATCCTCACCCCGCAGCCCACGGCCGCGACGTTCGTCTCGTTCAACGTGATCGCGAGCAACCGCAAGGAACTCACCGACCTGTTCAGGACGATCACCGAGCGGGCGCGCTTCCTGACCGCCGGTGGCACTCCGGTCGACCTCGGCGTCGGCGCGCCGCCGTCCGACAACGGCATCCTGGGGCCGGTCGTTCCGGCCGACGCGCTCACCGTCACGCTCGGCGTCGGCTCCTCGCTGTTCGACGACCGCTTCGGGCTCGCCAAGGCCAAGCCGCGCAAGCTGACCCCGATGCGCACCTTCCCCAACGACAACCTCACCCCCGCCGAGTGCCACGGCGACCTGTCGCTGCAGATCTGCGCGGGCAGTCAGGACAGCGTGCTGCACGCGCTGCGCGACATCGCCAAGCACACCCGTGGCGCGATGCAGATCAAGTGGAAGATCGACGGTTTCCAGAGCGCGCCGCGCCCGACCGGTGCCCAGCGCAACCTGCTCGGCTTCAAGGACGGCATCGCCAACCCGGACGTGAAGTCCCCGCGCGAGATGGACCACCTGGTCTGGGTGACCGGCTCAAGTGGCGAGCCCTCGTGGGCCGTTGGCGGCAGCTACCAGGTGATCCGCATCATCCGCATGCTCGTGGAGTTCTGGGACCGGGTCTCGCTCACCGAGCAGGAGAAGATGTTCGGCCGCCGCAAGGACACCGGGGCTCCGCTCGACGGTGCCAACGAGCGCGACGTACCGGACTACGCCAAGGATCCGCAGGGCACCGCCATTCCGCTGAACGCGCACATCCGGTTGGCCAACCCGCGCACCGCCAGGACCGACGAATCGCGCATCCTGCGCCGCGGCTTCAACTACGACCGGGGCGTGGACAACGTCGGCAACCTCGACATGGGGCTGGTCTTCTGCTGCTACCAGCAGGACGTGGTGCGGCAGTTCGAGGCCACTCAGACGCGGCTCATCGACGAGCCGCTGGTCGACTACATCTCGCCGACGGGCGGCGGGTACTTCTTCTGCGTACCGGGCGTGCGGGACGAGAAGGACTGGCTGGGGCGCGGGTTGCTCGCCGGATAGCCGTTCCTCCCCACCCCGCCCCCCTTCCCGGAACTGGGGGCGCCGCCCCCAGACCCCCGGGTTGTGGGCAGGGGAAGTGAGCCCCCGGCGAGCGCGCGCTACGCGGCTTGCTCCGTGCCGCCGAACCGCTCGCGGTAGGACTCCAGGTCCTCATCCGTGATCTTCGCGAAGAGCACCGGCGGAACCGTGAACGGCGTCCCCGCCGGGACAGCGTCCAGGGCGCGGGCGTGCTCGGCGGTCACCCAGCGCGCATCGTCGTCCGGCAGCTCGAACGACGACCGCATGGCCCGCGCGGAGGCCGGGATGAACGGCTCGGAGATCACCGAGTACAGGTGGATCAGGTTCATCGCGGTGCGCAGGGTGAGCGCCGCGCCGTCCTGGTCGGTCTTGATCTCCAGCCAGGGCGCCTTCTCCTCCAGGTAGGAGTTGCCCGCGCTCCACAGCGCGCGCAGCGCCTGCGCGGCCTTGCGGAACTGGAGGGCCTCCATGTGCTCCTCGTACTCGGCCAGCAGCTCGGCGATCTGCTCGCCCAGCTTGGCCTCCGCCTCGCCCGCCGCACGGCCCGCCGGGACCGTGTCGCCGAACCGCTTGCGGGAGAAGGACAGCACGCGGTTGACGAAGTTGCCGAGGGTGTCGGCCAGGTCCTTGTTGACCGAGGAGGCGAACAACTCCCAGGTGAAGCTGGTGTCGTCGGACTCCGGCGCGTTCGCCATCAGGAAGTAGCGCCAGTAGTCGGCGGGTAGCAGCTCCAGCGCCGCGTCGGTGAACACACCGCGCCGCTGGCTGGTGGAGAACTTGCCGCCGTAGTAGTTCAGCCAGTTGAAGGCCTTGACGTAGTCGACCTTCTTCCACGGCTCGCGGGTGCCGAGCTGGGTGGCCGGGAACATCACCGTGTGGAACGGGACGTTGTCCTTCGCCATGAACTCGGTGTAGCGGACGCTGTGGTCGGCCTCGTACCACCAGGACTTCCAGTCCCGGTTGTCCGGGTCGACGTCTGCCCACTCCTTGGTGGCGCCGATGTACTCGATCGGGGCGTCGAACCAGACGTAGAAGACCTTGCCCTCGGCCGCCAACTCCGGCCAGGCGTCGGCCGGTACGGGCACGCCCCACTCCAGGTCGCGGGTGATCGCGCGGTCCTGGAGGCCCTCGGTCAGCCACTTGTGGGCGATCGAGGAGGCCAGCGTCGGCCACTCCTTGCTGCCGTTGGACTCCAGCCAGCCCTCGACCTCCGGCTGCAGCTTGGACTGGAGCAGGAACAGGTGCTTGGTCTCCCGGACCTCCAGGCGGCTGCTGCCGCTGATCGCCGAGCGGGCGTCGATCAGGTCGGTGGGGTCCAGCACTCGCGTGCAGTTCTCGCACTGGTCGCCGCGCGCCTTGTCGTAACCGCAGTGCGGGCAGGTGCCGACGATGTAGCGGTCGGGCAGGAAACGCTCGTCGTCCAGCGAGTACACCTGGCGGATCGCGCGCTCCTCGATGAAGCCGTTCTCCTTCAGGCGGCGCGCGAAGTGCTGGGTGATGTCGCGGTTCTCAGCGGAGGAACTGCGGCCGAAGTAGTCGAAGGACAGCTCGAAGCCGTCGTAGATCGCCTTCTGCGCGTCGTGCTGCTGGGCGCAGAAGGTGTCCACCGGGAGTCCGGCCTCCTTGGCGGCGAGTTCGGCCGGAGTGCCGTGCTCGTCGGTGGCACAGATGTAGAGGACCTCGTGGCCGCGCTGGCGCAGGTACCGCGCGTACACGTCGGCGGGGAGCATGGACCCGACCATGTTGCCCAGGTGCTTGATGCCATTGATGTACGGCAGGGCGCTGGTGATCAGGTGTCGGGCCATTGCTCGGGCTCCCAGGATTCGTCTACGGACTGTAGACATCGTATATGCGGGCTCCGGGGCGCTGTCTCCGGAAATCCCCTGTCACTCCTGCCTCAGCGGTCGCCCAGAAGCCGCTCGACGACCAGGGCGATTCCGTCCTCCTCGTTGCTCGCCGTCACCTCGTCGGCGACCGCCTTCAGCTCCTCGTGCGCGTTCGCCATCGCGACGCCGTGCGCGGCCCAGCCGAACATCGGCACGTCGTTGGGCATGTCACCAAAGGCGATGGTGTCCGCCGCGGTCAGCGACAGCCGACGGGCGGCCAGCGACAGGCCGGTGGCCTTGCTCAGGCCCAGGGGCAGCAGTTCGACGATGCCCTCGCCCGCCATGACCACGCCGACCAGATGACCCGCGGCGCCCCGGGCGATCCCGGCGAGCGTGTCGTCGTCGAACCGCGGGTGCTGGATGAACACCTTGCCGATCGGCGCGGCCCACATCTCGGCGCGCTCCCGTAGCCGGGTGACCGGCAGCTCGGTCGCCAGCCGGTAGCCGTCGCCCATCAGGAACTCGCCGTCCAGGCCGTCCCGGACGGTGGCGACGGCCAGCTCGCCGGTCTCCGCCTCGATCTTCGCCAGGGCCGTGGCCGCCGCCCGCCGGTCGAGCGTCACCGAGGTCAGCAGCCGGTGCTGACCGGCGTGGTAGACCTGCGCGCCCTGCCCGCACACCGCCAGGCCCTGGTAGCCGAGGGCGTCCAGTATGTGCCTGGTGCGGGACACCGGGCGGCCGGTCACCACGATGTGCGCGGCGCCCGCCGCCGCGGCGGCGGCGAGCGCGTCACGGGTGCGCCGGGAGACGGTGCCGTCGCCGCGCAGCAGGGTGCCGTCGAGGTCGGTGGCGATGAGGCGGTACGGCGGCGTCACTTGGCGACGGGCTCCAGCACCTCACGACCGCCGAGGTACGGCCGCAGCACCTCGGGCACCACGACCGAGCCGTCGGCCTGCTGGTGGTTCTCCAGCAGTGCGACGATGGTGCGCGGCACCGCGCACAGGGTGCCGTTGAGCGTGGCCAGCGGCCGGGTGACCTGCTTGCCGTCCCGGTCCTCACGCATCCGCACGGAGAGCCTGCGGGCCTGGAACTCGGTGCAGTTCGAGGCCGAGGTCAGCTCACGGTACTTGCCCTGGGTCGGGATCCACGCCTCGCAGTCGAACTTGCGGGACGCCGAGGCGCCGAGGTCGCCGGTGGCCACGTCGATCACCTGGAACGGCAGGCCGAGCCCGCTGAGCCACTGCTTCTCCCAGGCCAGCAGTCGGGCGTGCTCAGCCTCGGCCTCCTCCGGGGCGACGAAGCAGAACATCTCCACCTTGTCGAACTGGTGGACCCGGAAGATGCCGCGGGTGTCCTTGCCGTACGTGCCCGCCTCGCGGCGGAAGCAGGGCGAGAAGCCCGCGTAGCGCAGCGGCAGCCGCGCGGCGTCGAGGATCTCGTCCATGTGGTAGGCGGCGAGCGGTACCTCGGAGGTGCCGACCAGGTAGTAGTCGTCCTTCTCCAGGTGGTACACGTTCTCCGCGGCCTGGCCGAGGAAGCCGGTGCCCTCCATGGCCTGCGGGCGGACCAGGGCCGGGGTGAGCATCGGGGTGAAACCGGCCTCGGTGGCCTGTGCGACGGCCGCGTTGACCAGGGCCAGCTCCAGCAGGGCGCCGATGCCGGTGAGGTAGTAGAAGCGCGAGCCGGAGACCTTCGCGGCGCGCTCCACGTCGATGGCGCCGAGCGCCTGGCCCAGTTCCAGGTGGTCCTTGGGCTCGAAGCCCTCGGCGGCGAAGTCGCGCGGGGTGCCGACGGTCTCCAGGACCGCGAAGTCCTCCTCGCCGCCCACGGGGACGTCGGGGTGGACGATGTTGCCCAGCTGGCGCAGCAGGCGCTGGGCCTCCTCGGCGGCCTCGTCCTGCTCGGCGTCGGCGGCCTTGACGGCGGCGGACAGCTCGGCGGCCTGCTTGAGCAGTTCGGCCTTCTCGTCGCCGGTGGCCTTGGGGATGCGCTTGCCGAGCGTCTTCTGCTCGGCGCGCAGCTGGTCGAAGCGGGAGCCGGACGACCTGCGCCGCTCGTCGGCGGAGAGCAGTGCGTCGACGAGGCCGACGTCCTCTCCACGGGCGCGCTGGGAGGCGCGCACTCGGTCGGGGTCCTCACGGAGCAGGCGAAGGTCAATCACGGCTACAGGCTACCGGGGCGCTGGCCGTGACCGCGACAAGTTAAGTGCGATATGTGGCGATTTGCCCGTTTTAAGGAAAGGGTGGGGAAAGTCAATAAGGGCGGGAAAGGTATTCGTCAACCGAATTCACCGTATCCCTCCCCCGGGGCATCTGGCCTGCGCGGTACGGGAGTTGGGTGCCTGGTTATCCACAGGTGGATGGGGATGCCTTTCGTTATCCACAGGGTGTGCGCGCGGCCTGTGGAGAACGGTCTTGATCGTTTTGTGGTACGAGCTGGCGGCATTGATTCCGGGTTTAAACCACACCGTTACTCACTATCGGGTGAGAATCGAGCCGTCTGACCCCTCTATGGAGTTGCCTATCGGAATTAGGCTGACGCATGATGCGTGTCTGCCTCATGCGTTCGATTGCCCCATTGAGCCGATTTGTCGACTAAACCCCTTTGCTTCTCGCGGCGATCTGTCGACTTATCCCCAGCCACACAGTGCCTGTGGATAACTCCGTGGATAACCGTCCGGCGCGCGGCTGAGCCAGCGGCCGAGCCCGCGACCGGCGGCGGACCACCGCACGGCCCGCCCGGGTCCCGGCCGACCGGCGGCGCTACGCCCGCCCGTCGAGGGCGCGGGTCAGCCAGTCGGCCGCCGCGGCGAACTCCTCGTCCGTGGTGCCCGGCCGCACCTGCGGCGGCGTCTCGTCGGCCCGCGGATACGAGCCGAGGAAACGGACCTGCGGGCAGATCCGCTTCAGCCCCATCAGCGCCTCGCCGACCCGCCGGTCGGTGATGTGCCCCTCGGTGTCCACCGAGAAGCAGTAGCGCCCGATGCCGCTACCGGTCGGCCGGGACTCGATGCGCACCAGGTTCACCCCGCGCACCGCGAACTCCTGGAGCAGTTCGAGCAGTGCCCCCGGGTGGTCGTCGCCCAGCCAGAACACCGCCGACGTCTTGTCCGCGCCGGTCCGCGCCGCCGCCCGCCCCGGCCGTCCCACCAGGACGAACCGGGTCTGCGCGTTGGGCGCGTCGTGGATCTCGGTGACCAGCGGCTCCAGCCCGTACGTGGGCGCCGCGAACTCCCCCGCGAACGCCCCGTCGAACCGGCCCTCTTGGACCTGCCGCGCCCCGTCCGCGTTGGACGCCGCCGACTCCCACACCGCCTCCGGCAGGTTCGCCTTCAGCCAGTTGCGGACCTGCGGCTGGGCCACCGGATGCCCGGTGACCGTCTTGACGTCGGCCAGCCCGGTGCCCGGCCGCACCAACAGCGCGAACGCGATCGGCAGCAGCACCTCGCGGTAGATCATCAGCGGTGTGCCGGTGGCCAGTTCGTCCAGCGTCGCGGTGACCCCGCCCTCGACCGAGTTCTCGATCGGCACCAGCGCGCCGCCCGCCTCCCCGTTGCGCACCGCGTCCAGCGCCGCGGGCACCGAGACCATCGGCACCAGCTCACGGGTCGCCGCCTCCGGCAGCGTGCGGATCGCGGCTTCGGTGAAGGTGCCTTCGGGCCCGAGATACGTGTACCTGGCGGCGGACGAGGACATCATGGGGCCACCCTAGTGCGACGGCGGTCCCACGCGCGGCGTCCGTCCACCCCTAGGACTCCAGCAGCCGCTGCCCCACGTACTCGCCCGGCGCGCAGCCGCCCGGCACGGCGAACAGCGCGCTGGACTCGTGCCGGATGAAGCGGGACAGCCCGTCCGCGCGGTCCAGCTTCTGCTGCACCTTGACGAACCCGTTGAACGGGTCCGACTGCCAGGCGACGAACAGCAGACCGGCGTTGGGCGCGCCGTCCTGGCCGTATCCGTCGTGGTACGAGAACGCGCGCCGCAGCATGGCCGCACCGCCGTTGGAGGCGGGTGCGGCGACGCGGATGTGGGCGTCGCCGGGAATCGCCAGCGAACCGTCCGGGTTGATCTTGCCCAGATCCACCGGCGTGGTCTCGGTGCCGCCCGACAGCGGCGCGCCGTCCGACTTGCGGCGGCCTATGACCCGCTCCTGGCGGTCCAGCGGCAACTGGTCCCAGGAGTCCAGCAGCATCCGGATGCGCCGCACCACCGCGTAGGAGCCGCCGTTCAGCCAGCTCGCGGCGCCGGTCTGGCCGGAGACGAAGACCTTCGCGGCGAAGTCCTTGTCGGTCGGCTTGGGATTGTTGGTGCCGTCGACCTGGCCCATCAGGTTGCGCGGCGTCATCGGCCGCTCGGTGGCTCCGGGGGCGCGGTTGAACCCGTTCATCTGCCAGCGCGGCGTCGCCGTGCCCGCCGCCTCCTTCTGCAGTACGCGCAGCGCGTGGAAGGCGACCAGCGGGTCGTCACCACCGATCTGCACCCACAGGTCGCCGTCGCTCAGCCTGGGGTCGAGCGCGTCGGAGGAGAACGGCGGGATCGGCGCCAGGTTCTCCGGCACCCGGTCCTTCAGCCCGGTCCTGTCGAAGAAGCTCAGCCCGAAACCGAAGGTCACGGTCAGCGAGGACGGTCCGGCGTCCAGCGCGATCTGGTTGTCGCCGTTCGGCGCGCGCCCCGCCGTCATCGCCTCGGCCGCCGCCGACCAGCGGCGCAGCAGCGCCGCCGCCCCCTTGCGCCCGGCGTCCGGCGCCAGGTCGAAGGCGATCAGGTGGCCGGTGGCCTGCGCCGGGTCGACGATGCCCGCCTGGTGCTCGCCGTGGAAGGGGACCGCGGTAGCGCCCACCGAGGTCAGCGGCGTGCCGCCGGACGTCGCCGCGTAGCCGTACGCGCCGCCCGCGCCGCCGACCACCAGGCCCGCCGCGCCGGCGGCCGACGCGGTGCCCAACAGCCGTCGCCTGGTTATCTCCTGACGCCCCGTCGGTTCAGCCGACTTGGCCGTAGCTTTCTTCATCAGCCGATCGCCACATTCTTGGTCTCGGTGACCTCGTCGATGTCGGAGGTGCGCACGGTCAGGGACAGTTGCCACTGCCCGGCCATCGGCAGCTGGACGGACTGCGCCGTCCACGCGCCGGTACCGGCATGGCTGAGCTTCACCGGCAGCGGCCCTATGCCCCGGGACCGCAGGGTGAACGACAGGTCCACCTCGGGCACGTCGACCGGGTTGCCCGCCGGGTCGGTGAGCACCAGGTGCAACTCGTTGCTCCCGGTCCGCGCCGGGTCGATGTGCACGCTCGCGGTGCCCTTGCCGTTCGCGCCGCCGGTGTCGTACGGGATGGCCGCGAACACCGGTCCGCCGCTGACCGCGACCGCGCCCGGCGCGGGCCCGGCGGCCGCGGCCTGTTCCACCGCGCGGCCCGGCTCGGTACCGCTGAGCACGGTGGAGACCGCCAGCACGAGGACGGCGACGGCGGTCTCGGCCAGCACCGATCGGCGCAGCCCGGTGCGCGCCGGGTCGGCGTCCCGCCGCCTGCGCGCCCGTGCGGTGGCCAACGCGGCCCGCTGCCGGGCGAGTTGGGCGGCCCGGGCCGGATTGGCGGACGTCACCTCGGCGGGCGCCGGTACCGGCTCCGGCTCCTCCTCCGGCACGTCCTGGTCGGCCAGCCGCGCGGTCCAGCGGCGGGAGACGTACGCGGCGCAGAGCACCACGGCGACCAGCGCGACCTTGGCGATCAGCAGCCGCCCGTACGTGGTCGTCAGCAGCGCGTGCCAGGAGCCGACCTGCCGCCACGCCTGGTAGCCGCCGGTGGCCGCCAGTGCGCACACGCACCCGAAGGCGATCCGCGAGAAGCGGCGCACCGCCTCCCGTTCGATGCCCGCGGTCCGGTACAGCGCGGTCAGCAGCGCCGCGAGCCCGCCCAGCCAGACCGCCATCGACAGCAGGTGCAGCACGTCGAGCGGCATGGCCACGCCCGACTGGACGCCGACCGAGGCGTGCTCGGCCAGCGACCAGGTAGCCGCCAGCCCGGCCGCGATCACCGTGCCGCCGACCGCCAGCCCGACCGCCAGGTTCCGCCGCCCGGCCCAGGCCCCTCGGGTGAACGCGGCGCCGAACAGCACCGACAGGAACACCGCCGCCGCGGCGAGCAGCAGCAACCGGCACAGCAGCGCCGTCCCCGGCTTGGTGTCGACCACCGACCGCACCGCACCGAGGTCGAACACCCCGCCAAGGCCAGTGCCGTTGACGTACGGCCCGCGCAGCAGCAGCAACGCCAGCGTGGACAGCGCCATCGCCGCCCAGCCGCCGACCGCCAGCCGCCGCATCACCCGCAGGCGGGCGCCGCGTGGCCAGCACACCGCCAGGAACGCGCAGCATCCGACGAGCAGCGCGAACCCGCCGTACGCCACATACCGCCCGATCCCGTACAGCACTCCGGCGGCACCGCCGCCGACGTCCTGCCGGGGCAGCGCCGCCGAGGTCTTCGACGGCGCGCCGACGGAGAACGTCCAGGCGCCCGCGACCGGATGGGTGTCCGCGGAGACCGCCTTCCACGCCACGGTGTACGTGCCGTTGCCCAGTCCGGGGCGCAGCCGCACGGTGGCGGTGTCGGTCGCGCCGCCGGCGTGCTGGGCGGCGCCCTGCTGGACCTCCTTGCCGGACGGGTCGAGCACCCGTAGCGAGTCGCTGGACAGCAGCACGCCCTCGGAGAAGGTGAGCAGCACCTGCGACGGCGCCGAGGGCACCACCGACCCCTCACCCGGGTCGGACTTCAACAGCGCGGCGTGCGCGGACGCCGGGGCCGCCGTGGCGAGCAGCGCGGACAGCAGCGCGGCGAGCACCACCAGCAGCCGCGCGGTCCTCCCTGTCCCGTCGGTGGTCAGCGGTTCGGCGGTCATGGGCGGATCAGCCCTTCGGCCGGTAGGTCGCCGGTTCCACCGGGACGGCCACCGTGATCGGCGCCGACCTGGCGAAGCGCAGGGTGAACGAGACCTTCCCGCCGACCGTCGGCTTCTTCCTCAGCCCCATCAGCATCAGGTGGTTGCCGCCGGTGCTCAGTACGAGGCTGCCGTGCGCGGGCACGGTGAAGGACTTGACCTCCTGCATCATGTCCGACTGGGTGCGGTGCATGGTGACGTCGGAGGCCACGTCGCTGGTGACACCGGTCAGTTGGTCGTCGGCGCCGCCGGTGTTGGCCACCGTGAAGTAGCCCGCCGCCATGTCGTCCATCGCGGGCTGCGGTACGTATCCGCCGCTGACCTTCAACTGCGGCCTGGGGTCAGCCGAGTTGGCCTTGGAGGATCCGCAACCGGTGAGCGCCCCGGCGCCGATCGTGACGGCGGCCAGGGCCGCCGCGAGCCGCCTCACAGGTCCTCACCCTTGATCAGCTTGGGGATGTCCCGCTGGTAGGTGCCGGAGTCCGCGCTGTCGGTGTACGCGTAGTGCGCTTTGTCGTCCTTGGGGGAGAACGCCAGGACCTCGGCGCTGTGGGTGACCGTGTAGCTGCCGTCCTGCTGCTTGACCGGCTTCTCGATCGTTATGCCGAGCGACTTGGCGCCCGCCTGGATGGTGTTGAAGTCGCCGGTCAGCCCGATGAAGCCCTGGCCCTGGCCGGGCAGCCAGCTCGCCAGGCGCTGCGGGGTGTCCCGGTCGGGGTCGGTGGTGATGAAGATGACCTGGATCCTGTCCTGTTGGTCCTTGGGCAGCTTGCGCTTGGCGTTGCCGATGTCGGACATGATCAGCGGGCAGACGTCCGGGCAGTGCGTGTAGCCGAAGTAGAGCAGCACGGGCTTGCCCGCGGTCTCCTTGGCGAAGTCGAACTTCTGGCCGTGGGTGTCGGTCAGCACCAGGTTCGGCTTGGCCATCGGCGGGGTGAGCGGCAGCGCGCTGCCGCTGGTGGCGGAGGCGGAGACCGAGGCGACCGGCTTGTCGTCGGTGGAACCGCCGCACGCGGTCAGGGTGAGCGCGGCGGCCGCCGCGAGGGCCGCGCAGAGCGCGACCGTGCGGCTGCGGTGGTTATGTGTGGGCATTCAGGGGTTCCCCAAAGGTGGTGCGGGCCCGGCCCGTGGTGGACGGACCGGACCGGCCGTACGAAGAGGTGGTCAGGCGGCGGAGCCGGCACCGCGGCGGCGACCGGCGAACACGCCGTAGCCGACACCGGCGGCGCCCAGCACGATGCCGACGACGGCCAGCACCCGGGCGGTGCCGTCGCTGTCGCCGGACGGCTTCGCCGCGGTGGACCGCGCGGCGGTCTGTGTGGCGTCACCGCTCTTGGCGTCGGTCAGGGTGATGGTCGGCGCGGGGTGCGCGGGCTCGGCGCCGCCCGGCGCCGAGGTGTCGATCCAGCGCACGACCTGGTTGTTGTCGTAGGTCTGGAGCGCCTTGAACACCAGCGTGCCGGTGTCCGCCGGGAGCGGGCCGAGTGCCACCGGGAAGCGCTGGAACTCGCCCGGCTTGATCTGGCCACCGGACCAGGTGATCTTGGTGACGGCCTCGGTGACCTGGCCGTCGTCGGTGCTGATCGGCTTGGCCAGCTTGGTCTTGGTGACGGAGGCGGTCCAGCCCGGCACCGGCTCGGTCTGCACCGAGGCGAGCGGGTGGTCGGTGGGCAGGTTGACCTCGACCTTGACCGTGTTGGCGCTGTCCTCCTCGTTGGGGACCTTGAACTCCACCGTGCTGTAGCTGCCCTTGGCGGCGCTGTTCGGGGTGACGGTGACATGCGCGAAGGCCGGTGCGGCGAGCAGCAGTACGGAGGCGCTGGTGGCGGCGCCGACGGCCGCGAGGCGGTTGACGGCGCGCTTGCGTGAGGTGGTCATGGTGATGGTTCTCCACGGATGCGGAAGGCGATCTTCAGGGTGACGCGCGTGCGGCCGCGACCCCAGCACGCCGACGGGCGTGTTCCGCCGATCCGTGTGGGGGAGGTCAGGCCGCCAGGGCCAGCGCGGGCGGACCGCGCCTGCTCACCGAGTGCTGGAGGAGCACCGACTCCGGGTGCCCGCGGCCGTACGCCGCGCGGCCGCGCCGTACCCCGGACAGCCGCTCCGCGAGCAGCCCGGCCACCAGGGCCAGGGTCCGTACCGCGATCAGCGCCACGCTCAGCGGCAGCAGCGCGGCGGCCCGCCGCACACCGTGGCCGGACAGCCGGACCAGCCGCCACAGCGCGGCCTCACCCCGACGCAGCAGCCATCCGGTGACCAGCGCCGCGGCCAGATGGCCGCAGAGCATCGGCAGCGAGTACGCCAGACAGCCGTGTCCGACCGCCGCACCCGGCATTCCGGGCATTCCCGGCATGCTCTGCGGCAGCGCGGGAGCTGACGAAGGGTCGATATGGGCCTGCCGCAGCAGGCGTTCCGCGCTGCCCGGGGTCAGTGGCGGCAACTGGCTGTTGCACAGCAGGCGCCCGGCGAGCGCCATGATCCGGCCCGACCGCTCGTCGCTCACCGGTCCGGCGCACCACTGCCCGGCGCTGAACAGGATGTGCAGCCCGAGCTGTCCGCCCAGCATGGCCGCCGCGATGCCCGGCAGCGAACGCTCCCGCCCCGCCAGTGGCGCGGCCAGCGCCAGCACCCCGGCCCAACCGGCCAGCAGTGCCCACGGCGGGATGCCGCCCCCGGACGCCATCGCGTGCCCGGCCGCGGACAGCGTGACGCAGACCGCGGCGAACACCGCGGCCCTCAGCAGTCTCAGGTCGGCGCCAGCGCGCACGGGGGCAGTCATGGCGGGCGTCATCATCCCACCCGCTCCGGTCAACCCGAACAGCAGGGTGCCCGGCTCGGGGCGGTGCGCGAAATGTGCCCCATTACTCCGATTTGTCTGTTACATGCGTCCGCCGAATGAGCGGCATCACGTCAACACCACGCTTACCGGTCGACTTTCCCGGCAATACGTACCCGTACATCGAGCCGCGGCCGGGAGGCTGAGCATGAGCATCTGGTGGTCACTCCATTTGCGGCGCGAAGCCGCGAGCGTTCCGCTCGCCCGTCGGCTCCTGCTGGGCACGATGGAGACCGCGGGCGTCGACCCGGACATCTCCTACGACCTGTCGGTGGCGCTCTCCGAGGCGTGCGCCAACGCCGTGGAGCACGCGGACAGTGCGGGCTCGAACGGCGGATACCAGGTCACCGCCCACATCGAGGGCGACCGCTGCCGCATTGAGGTCACCGACTCGGGACCGGGCTTCCCGCTCGGCCGCATGCGCCGCACCGTGCGGCCACTGGGCCTCAGGTCCCATCAGGCGGAGCACGGCCGGGGGCTGTTCCTGATCGAATCGCTGGTGGACCATGTCCACTTCCACAACAGACCAGGACACGGCGCCGTCGTCAGCTTCGACAAGGTCCTCAAGTGGCGCGAGGACTCGTTGCTGAAGGCGTCCTGACCGCGTACCGCCACGATCCCGCCGACCGGCGCCGCCCACCACGGCGAACGAGCCGGGGCCGTGGTGCGGGGCGCACCCCGCACCACGCTCGTCGAGCCGTCGGCGTCAGCCGCGCAACTGCCGTATCCACGCCTCGACTTCGTCCGCGCGCCGCGGCAGCGCCGCCGACAGATTGCGGTTGCCGTCCTCGGTGACCAGGATGTCGTCCTCGATGCGGACGCCTATGCCGCGGTACTCCTGCGGCACCAGAGTGTCATCGGCCTGGAAGTACAGACCGGGCTCCACGGTCAGCACCATGCCCGGCTCCAGGGTGCCGTCCACATAGGTCTCGGTGCGGGCCTGGGCGCAGTCGTGCACGTCGAGGCCGAGCATGTGGCCGGTGCCGTGCAGCGTCCAGCGGCGCTGCAGGCCCAGTTCGAGGACGCGCTCCACCGGGCCCTGGAGGATGCCCCACTCGACCAGCTTCTCGGCCAGCACGCGCTGCGCGGCGTCGTGGAAGTCGCGGTACTTGGCGCCCGGACGGACGGCGGCGATGCCCGCCTCCTGTGCCTCGTACACCGCGTCGTAGATCTCGCGCTGCAACTTCGTGTACGTACCGGAGATGGGCAGGGTGCGGGTGACGTCGGCGGTGTAGAGCGTGGTGGTCTCCACGCCCGCGTCCAGCAGCAGCAGGTCGCCGGAGCGCACCGCGCCGTCGTTGCGCACCCAGTGCAAGGTGGTGGCGTGCGGACCGGCGGCGCAGATGCTGCCGTAGCCCACGTCGTTGCCCTCGACCCGGGCGCGCAGGAAGAACGTGCCCTCGATGTACCGCTCCGAGGTGGCCTCGGCCCTGTCGAGGACCTTCACCACGTCCTCGAAGCCGCGCACGGTGGAGTCCACCGCGCGCTGCAGCTCGCCGATCTCCCACTCGTCCTTGACCAGCCGCAGCTCGCTGAGGAACACCTTCAGCTCCTCGTCCCGCTCGGCGTCCAGCACATCGGCGAGCGCCTGTTCGAGGCCCGCGTCATGGCCGCGGACGATGCGCGTGGGGGCCGGGGCGGCGGCGGTCAACTCCTCGGCCGTCCTGCGCACATCGCGGGTGGGCAGCCCCAGCAGCAGCTCGCCCTCGGCCAGGCTGTGTCGGCGGCCGACCCACAGCTCGCCCTGGCCGTCCAGCCAGAACTCGCCGTTCTCCCGGTCGGAGCGCGGCAGCAGGTAGGCGGTCGCGGTGTGCCCGCCGTCGGCGGGCTCCAGCACCAGCACGGCGTCCTGGGTCTGGTCACCGGTCAGGTGCACGTACTCCGACGAGGCGCGGAAGGAGTACTCGGTGTCGTTGGAGCGGGTCTTCAGGTTGCCCGCCGGGATCACCAGCCGCTCGCCGGGGAAGCGCGCGGACAGCGCCGCGCGGCGCTCGGCCGCGTACCGGGCCTGGGCGATCGGCCGCAGGTCACGCAGCTCGGTGTCGGCCCAGCCGGACTTCATCAACTCGGCCAGTTCATCGGAGACGGCCGGGTACAGGCCGTTCTTCCGCTGCTTGATCGGCTCTTCGCCTTCGGGGTTCTCCGGGGCGCGCTCCTCGGCCACGTCATGCCTCCTCGCACTAGGACGATTGCCATCGTAAGCGCGTGCGGACACTCGCATGCCGGCCTGTGGACAACCGTTGTCGGGGCCGCGCCAAAGTGTTGTGGGGTGCCGCTCCTCAGTCGTCGAAGCGGGCCGCGAGCAGCACGATGTCGTCGTCGCCCGGTGCGGCACGCCCGTCCGGCAGGCAGACCCGCAGCATGTGGTCGGCGAGCAGCTCAGGGTCCTCCTGGGCGGCCCGGGGCGCGTCCGCCGCCGCCGCGTGCAGCAGCGCGAACGCCCGGTCCACCGGCTGGCCGGTCCGGTGCAGCAGCCCGTCGGTGTAGAGCAGCAGGGTCTCGCCACGCTCCATCTCGAACTCCACGCTGGGCGCCTCCCAGCAACTGAGCATCCCCAGCGGCGCGGACAGCGAGGTCTCCACGTACTCGGCGCGCCGCTCGCCGACGATCAGCGGCGGACAGTGCCCGGCCCCGGCGAGCAGCACCTTGCGGGCCCCCGGCTCCACGTAGGTGAACAGCGCGGTCGCCGACCGGGCCGGTTCCGTCACCCGGAGCAGCAGCTCCAGGTCGGACAGCACCGCCACCGGGTCCTCGCCCTCCATCACCGCGTAGGCCCGCAGCGACGCCCGCAGTCGGCCCATCGCGGCCACCGCGCTCGGCCCCGACCCGGTGACCGAGCCGACCGCCAGTCCGAGCGCGGCCTCCGGGAGCGGCAGCGCGTCGTACCAGTCACCGCCACCGCGCGGCCCGGTCCGGTGCCGCACCGCCATCCGCACCCCGGGCACCCGGGGCAGCCTGCCGGGCAGCAGTTCCTCGCGCACCACGGCGAGGGCGTCGTGCGCCCGGGCGTGCTCGATCTGCCGGGCGACCAACTCGGCCGCGTACCGCACGTACAGGGCGGCCAGATGCCGCTGGCGCTCGGTGGGTTCGGCCGGTTCGTCGTAGAGCCAGACCACGGCGCCGAGCCGCCCGTCCCGGGCGGTCGCCAGCCGCAGTCCGTAGCTGGCGCCGAAGCCGAGCTGCCGGGCGACCTCGCGGTGGCGCCGGTTCAGGTTCGGTTCCCGGGACAGGTCGGTGTGCAGCACCTCCACCAGGCCGTCGGCGCAGCCGACCACCGGCCCGTCCAGCAGGCGACCGAAGGCGGCCTCGCCGCGCGGAACCGTCTCCATGGTGCCCAGGTCGGCGCGCGGCAGCCCGTAGCCGATGGACGCGTGCGGGCCCAGGCCGTCGGCCGGTTCGAGCACCGCCAGGCCGCGGCGGGCCCCGACCAGGCCCGCGCCGGTGCGCAGCAGTTCGTGGAGGGTGGCGTCGAGGGTGGCGGTACGGGCCAGTTCCTCGGTCAGCTCGTGCAGCGTGGTGAGGTCGGAGATCCAGGAGGCCATGCGGTCCTGGAGGGCGGCGAGCTGGTCGATCGACCGGAAGGCGTCGGCGAGCCCGTCGGCCGCGCGGGGCGCGGTGCGGCCGGTGCTCGGTCCGGGGCGCGTCGTGGGGGTTCCGCTGGTCGCGGACGGTTTCCTCGGTGCGTCGGCGGGCGGTTGTGACGGGCTGTCGGCGGCGGGCTCGGCGGGGGGTGGGTCGGTCGTGCTGGCGGCATTTTCGGCGACGCCAGTAGTGGGAGGATCGATTCCGGCCACTTTCGGGACGCGGGCAGTGCTCATGGTCGGGGGCTTCCGGAGTGAATCCGGTCGTAGTGGAGGATGCCCGGATTTCTACTGCTTTGCAGGCATTTAGACATGGCGATTGCCCCGGCAGCTGAACTACCCTTTTCTGTCAATAGCATCGCAAACCCCCATGTCATGCTGCGCCGCTATCAATACCTCCCTTGTACACGCATGGATGAGGGCATGTCCAGGATTGCGCAGGTGGTCGCGTAGGTGTCTTAGAAGGCCAGCAGAAGCGGCTCATGGCGAGAGGTTGACTTAAAATAGTCGTCGGTCAAGTCAATTCACGATCGACTGGCGCCAATCAGTGCCAATCACCAGCGTGTCCAACAGTGCGTCATATCCGCGTCGGCGGGTACGTACGTGATGGGACAGGGGCAGGGCCGCCGATCGACCAGATCCGGCAGGAACCCGCGACCCGGCCCGCGCGTCCTACACGACGACGGCTGACGAACCCCTGTACAAGGGGTTGCGACAACACAGGCGTTGCGAGCAGAGGGGCTGTCGGCAAGCGGCACCGGCGTCGGACTTCCGCAGGACGGCAAGCGAAACGCCATGTGAGCGCCACCCCTCGCCATGTTTCACGCTTGGCCGACGGCGTGATGCGCTGCCTCGTACGCGGTGTTGCTGCCCTCATGGGGGAGACGCGTTCGGGTTGGTACGGGCAGATCCTGGAGCGTTTACGGGAAAGGAACGAGCGCACATGCGCGAGATCCTCGGAAGGCGACGCGGGTTCATGTGGTCCAAGTGGTCCAAGCGGGAGCGGTCGACACCGCGCGGTGCGGCACTCGGCTTCGCCGAGCGGTGGCACTGGCCGGTGGTGCCCGGCGTCGGATGCGGCTTGGCGGCCGAGGAGCGGCGCGGTGCGCCCCGCGGCGGGGCGGCGCCGCTGTGCGCCTGCGCGCGGGTGGACTGCGCGGTGCCCGGCGCGCATCCGCACGACCCCGAACTGCTCGCCGCGACGACGGATCCGCGGATGGTCGGCTGGTGGTGGACCAAACGCCCGGACGCCCCCGTGCTGCTGGCCACCGGCGGCCCGGTCTCGGCGGTCAGCCTGCCCGCCAGCGCCGGGGTCAGGGCGCTGGCCACGCTGGACGCGATGGGGGTGCGGCTCGGCCCCGTCGTCGCGTCGCCGACCCGTACCGCGCTGCTGGTCGCGCCGTACTCCATGGAGGAGCTCGGCGAACTGCTGCACGGGCACGACTGGGTGCCCTCGTCGCTGCGGTACCACGGGCGCGGCGGCTACGTGGTGCTGCCGCCCTCGCGCACCGGTGCCGGTCGGGTGGGCTGGGAGCGGGCGCCGCAGCCGGGACCGGGGGGCGGGGCACCGTGGCTGCCGGACATCTCGGTCATCGTCGACACGCTGGTCGAGGCGGGATCGTCCGAGCCCGACGGCAGCCGTCTCGCGTACTGAGCCCGGAGCCGGTCGGCTGTTCACTCTTTCGGGTATGAGAGGCCGCCCATAGCGGGTTTTACCGCGCGCGGTCACCGGAACAGCCCCGTTCTGCCCGATATGTTCGGCCCACCAAGCTGTCCCCGGCACCGCAGGTGGTCCCCATGGAGCGTGCGTCGAATCTGCGCATGATCGCCCTGGCAAGCGTCGCAGGCCTCGCCGTGGCGCTGCCGCTCGCCGCCGCGACGGCGGGCCCGGCCGGGCACGGAAGGGCGTCCGCGAAGACGCCCGGGTCGGTCGGCGGCGCGTCCCGGAGCGCCTCCGGACACGCCGCGCGCGGCGCGTCCGGCGCGGGGGAGGACTCCGACGACAAGCCGAGGGAATCACCTTCGAAAGCGGCCGGTCTACTGGGTGACCCGGGACTGGATCTTCCGTCAATTCCCGGAGTAAGCGGGATCGACGGTGCGCGGTCCAATACCGGAGGACAATCTTCCGCATCTTCCGACTGCGGTCCACAACTCACTTCGCGTAACGCGGTCGAGGCCCAGACCTGTGTGCTCACCGATGGCCGCGACACCTGGGGCCGCACCTACTACCGGAATATGACCGGCGACCCGCTCACCGCCGTACTCACCCTCATGCGACCCGACCAGCGGACCGTGGTGGTGCACTGCCCGACGGCCGCCGTGACCGGTCCCCGGGTGTGCGAGACGCCGCACGACCCCACCGTGAACGCGGGCCAGGACGCGGCGTCGTACCAGGCGGTGGCGGAGTTCGCGGCGCCGCGGGAAGACCGGGTGCTGCTGCACGCGGCCAGCGGCGGGGGCGGCGATCCGGAGCAGTAGGAGCTGGTCCCGACCGGTGCCGGTGCGACCGGCCTGTCGGCCGGATCCGGGCATGGAAAGGCCCGGTCGCTGGCGACGGGGGATGCACCAGCGACCGGGCTGTAATTAACGGTAACAAGAGATCGCCCGTTCGCAAATTCGTGTGCCGAGATCAAAACCCCTATTTACCGGCCCCTATGGGGAGTTGTGACACGGATCACGCGGTAATCCTCTGTCGATCACGCACTGGCCAACGCTTGAACCGATGGTGGTCAGCTGCCGTTCAGCTCAATGTGATCTGCCGATTCGCCAGGCCGCTGCGCGCCCTGCGCTCCTGCGGGGTCAGCGGCGCGTCGGAGTCGAGTGCCTCGCCGAGCCGCTCGCCGAACGCCGCCGCGGGCTGCTCGACGTCCTCCGCCCGCATCGAGGTCGGCAGGTCCCACACCGGCACCACCAGGCCGTGCGCGCGGAACGAGCCCACCAGCCGGGTCCCCTCGCCCAGCGACGAGGCGTCCGCCGCGTGCAGCCGGGCCAGCGCGTCCAGCAGCTTCTCCTCCGGGTGCGGCATCACCCAGCGCAGATGGTTCTTCTCCGGGGTCTCGCACCAGTACCCGGCCTCAACTCCGGTCAGCCGCACGGTGGGCAGCGCCGCCTCGTTCGCCCGCTCCAGGGACGCGGCGACCTCACCGGTGGCCTTGGCCGCCTCCTCGGGGCCGCCAAGCCAGAACTCGAAGCCGGTGTGCACGACCGGGGTGAACGGCGCGGTCACGTCGAGCAGGTCCTGCAACCGGGGAGCGGCCGGGTCCGGGCGGCGCGCCTCGACCTGGTTGCCGGGTTCGGTCCCCAGCGCCCGGCGCAGCGTCTCGGCCAGATCGCGGCTGATGTCACCGGAGGCGGTGTCGTTCTGCAGGCCGAGCAGCACGGCGCCGTCGTCGCGGCGCAGCGCGGGCCAGGCCATCGGCAGCACGGTGGCCAACGTCACCGACGGCACGCCCTGCGGCAGTCCGCCCTTGAGCGTCAACTCCGCGGTGGCGGCCGGGACCAGCTCGCGCAGCGCCACCCAGTCGCACTCGCCGGGCAGGCCCTCGAACGGCCGCTGCACCAGCTCGGTCACCGCGTGTGCCGCCGCGCGACCGTGGCAGGCCTTGTACCGGCGGCCCGAACCGCACGGGCAGGCCTCCCGCGCACCGACGACCGGGACCTCCCCGTCGCGTGGCGCTGCCGACGGCTTGCGGTCCTTGGTGAGGGGGCGCTTCTTGGCCATGACTGGGTGTCTCCCGCGTGCGGTGTACGTTTCCCGCGCGAGCCTAGTGCCCCAGGCGCTGCGGACGTTGTCGCACCGGACGTGTCCAACGGGGAAGAAGCCGCGGCGGAAGTCGGGCCGCCGTCACCCCAGTTCGTCGAAGAGGCCGCCGAGGTCGCCCAGCGCGGCGGGCACCGCCATCCGCGTACCCACCGCGTCGCGTCGCACGTGCGTGCCGTGCACCGGCAACACCGCCCACACCGTCAGCTCGCCCGGCCGGTCCCTGACGCCCCAGTCCAGCGACAGGGCGCCGACGATGCCGAGCCCCCGGCCGCCGCGCGCGGTCAGCGACGGGCTGGACGGCTTGGGCCGGGTGGGCCCGCCGCCGTCGGTCACCTCCAGCGTCAACAGCCCCTCGGCGTCGAGCCGCCAGGCCGCGCGTATGCCGCGGTCGCGCACTCCGTCGCCGTCGCCGTCGATCGGGCGGCCGTGCCGACAGGCGTTGCTCAGCAGTTCCGACAGGACCAGTACCGCGTCGTCGACCACCGCGTCCGGTGTCTGGTACTCGCACAGTTCCGCCCGGAGTCGCCGACGTGCCGCACCGACCCCCGCCGGACCATGCGGTAGGGCCATGGTCGAGGATGCCGTTACCTCTCGGGCTGCCACCAACGCCACCCCCGCTACCTCCTTCACCCCGCGCCACGGATTGGATGCCCCAAAGGACTGGACCGGAAACAGTCCATTCACCATCTCTTGGTGCACTCTTGGCGGTCGAACACGGTCCGAACGCGCCGGTGTACTCCGCGTATGGGGCAGGTGCCGACGTGATCCAGCTATCATCAAATCTCGTCGGTTTTCGCGGTTTATCGCCCGAGTTGTTCCAGTACTTGCCTGGGGCGGTTGGTGATGATGGCGTCAACTCCCAGCCGTACGCACAGTTCAACGTCCGCCGGATCGTCCACCGTCCAGACGTGAACCCGATGCCCGGCCCGATGCAATCGCGCCACATATCCGGGGTTGGCGCGCAGGATGCGGATGCCCGGCCCGGCGATCCGCGTTCCGGCGGGCAGCCGTCCGTCCCGGTACCTCGGCAGCACGTAGCTCATCAGGAACACCGTGGGCAGGCCCGGTGCGGCGGTCTGTACCCGGCGCAGCGACCGCGCCGAGAAGCTCATCACCCGCACCTGCGAACGGCCGTCCGCCGGGCGCAACAGGTCGAAGCGGCCCAGCAGTTCCAGCAGCCGCTGCTCGACCTGGCCCGCCCAGCGCGTCGGATGCTTGGTCTCGATCGCCAACTCGACGCGCCGGTCGGCGCCGACCACGAGTTCCAGCAGCCGCTCCAGCGTGAGCACCGAACTGCGCTCGTGCGGATCCGGCGTCCAACTCTCCCAGTCCGGGGACTCGTAGGGGTCCTTCCACGAGCCGAAGTCCAGCGCCGCCAGCTCGGACAGCTCCAGCGTGGACACCGCGCCGCGCCCGTTGGACGTACGGTTGACGCGTCGGTCGTGTACGCAGACCAGGTGACCGTCGGCGGTGAGGCGTACGTCGCACTCCAGCGCGTCCGCGCCGTCCTCGACGGCCTTGCGGTAGGCGGCGAGGGTGTGTTCCGGGGCGTCTTGCGACGCGCCGCGGTGGGCGACGACTTGAATGGCCTTCGGGCCGGGCGGGGCGTCTCCGGCCGGGTACGCATGGGTCACAGGGTTATCGTGCCATCGTCTGGTGACAGAGTCCGATTGGTGGAAGTTTTCCGGTTCATGAGATGTGGCCGTTCCGTCGCTTGTAAAGGAAGGCGGCCGCCTGGGCGGAGACTGCTTACGGTGGTCCGACGGCCCATGGGAAAAACTGTGCTACGGCACTTTCCCGTTGTCAGTCAGCTGGCGGCCCCCGCCAGTCCCGCATCGCGTCCCATCGCGCACCTTCGAGGAGATACAGCTGTGAGCACCGAGAACGAGGGCGGCCTCCCCGCCTCCGGGCAGGACGGTGGCGGCCGGCCCATGGAGGGCGAGCCGGGCGTCTCGGAGCAGCCTCGCGACACCGCGCAGATGCCCCCCGTCCCCCCCACGTACCCCAGCACCCCGCCCCCGGTGGCGCCGTCCGCGTTCTCCGAGCCCGGTCAGCCCACCGCACCACCGCAGCCGCCGGGCCAGCCGCCGTTCGGACAGCAGCCGTTCGCGCAGCAGCCGCCGAACGACCCGCAGGACCCGTACGGTTCGTACGCGCTGAGCCCCGCGCCCGAGCCGAAGCGCCGTGGCCCGGGCGGTCTGGTGGCCGCCGTCATCGTGGCCGCGCTGGTGGCCGGCGGTGTCGGCGGCGGTGTCGGCTACTGGGCGGCCAACCGCGCCGACAACGGCTCGACCACGGTGTCCTCCGCCGTCGACCCCAAGGCGCTCAACCGCCCGCCCAACTCGATCGCCGGAATAGCGAACAGGGCGCTGCCCAGCGTGGTGACCATCAACGCCAGCGGCAGCCAGGAGAGCGGCACCGGCACCGGCTTCGTCTACGACACACAGGGCCACATCCTCACCAACAACCATGTGGTCGCCCCCGCCGCCGGAGGCGGCAAGCTGACCGTCACCTTCTCCAACGGCAAGACGTACGACGCCGAGGTGGTCGGCCGCGCCCAGGGCTACGACATCGCCGTGATCAAGCTCAAGAACGCGGGCGACGCCAAGCTGAACCCGCTGCCGCTCGGCAACTCCGAGCAGGCCCAGGTCGGCGACGCGACCATCGCGATCGGCGCGCCCTTCGGCCTGTCGGGCACGGTCACCACCGGAATCGTCAGCGCCAAGAACCGCCCGGTCGCCTCCAGCGACGGCCAGGGCTCGACCGCCTCCTACATGAGCGCCCTGCAGACCGACGCCTCCATCAACCCCGGCAACTCCGGCGGCCCGCTGCTCAACGCCAACGGAGCGGTCATCGGCGTCAACTCCGCCATCCAGTCGGCCAACAACGGCAGCGGGAACATGTTCGGCGGCTCGTCGCAGGCGGGCAGCATCGGCCTGGGCTTCGCCATCCCGATCAACGAGGCGAAGTACGTGGCCGACACCCTGATTAGGACCGGCCAGCCGGTGTACGCGGTGATGGGCCTGTCCGTGAACATGAACTACAACGGCCAGGGCGCCCAGATCTCCGACAACGGCGCCAACGGCGGCTCCGCGGTCACCCCGGGCGGCCCCGGCGACAAGGCGGGCCTCAAGGCGGGCGACGTGATCACCAAGCTCGACGACACCATGATCGACAGCGGCCCCACCCTGATCGGCACGATCTGGCAGCACCGCCCCGGCGACCAGGTCCAGATCACCTACCAGCGCGGCGGCTCCACCCACACCACGACGGTCACCCTGGGCGAACGCAAGGGCGACAGCTGACCGACAAGATCCCACCGAACCGGCTAGGCTGTCCCTCGCGTCGCCCAGACGACGCGGGGGAGAGTTGCCCGAGCGGCCTAAGGGAACGGTCTTGAAAACCGTCGTGGCAGCGATGTCACCGTGGGTTCAAATCCCACACTCTCCGCGCAGCTAGAAAAAGCGCAGGTCGGAGCGGGTTCCGGATCATCCGGAGCCCGCTCCGACCGCGTTACCTGTCTCACTCCGTGCCCTTGAATCCCACCGTTGACCAGCATGTGCGGCCAACCTGCGGCCAGGGTTCGACCGGATGTTGGCCCGTCACTGGCTGGTGTCGACGGCCGCTTCGGATGGTTGAAGCGCGTTGTCGATGAGCTGGTTGGCCCGCTGCTCCTGCCCCCGCAGGATCTTCGCGTAGAACTTGTAGAGCACGGCGACGCTGTGGCCCGCACGCCGCGCGACCTCTACAGGGTCTACTCCGGCCTTGATCCACAGTGAGACTCCAGCGGCTCTGAGACAGTACGGAACGTCGGCCAGTGGCGTGCTTGCCTCCTCGGGAGTGAGGGCGTGCGGACGGGCTGCGTCCCAAATGTCGCAGTACTCAGTCGAACGCACCCGGCCGCCCTGTACCGCGCGGAACACGCGGCCGTCGGGCGCGGTGCCGTATACGCCCAGGTGCTTCCGCACCATCTGGACGAGAACGGGCGGGATGGGCACCGGACGTACAGCCTTACGGGCCCGCCGCTTGAGCCCCCGGATCTCGTACGACTTGCCGTCGTCCGTCCAACCGGCGCCCACTTCCGGGCGGCTCTTGCTCAGGATGAGTTCGCCCCAGCCGGTCGCGGGCAACTTGCAGTCCCGCTTAGTGAGTTGCGCCACCTCCGCTGGGCGCATGGCGGCGTAGTACATACAGCCGAAAAACGCGTACAGGTGCTCACCGCGCGGCCCCTGTCGCCGTACCGCTTCCAGCAGGGACTGTGCCTGGGCTGGGTTGGGGACATACCTAAAGTCCACCTCGTCATCGGTCGCGGGCGGGTCCCAGTCGATTCGGGAGAGTGGGTGGACGCTCAGCAGGTCGCGTTCGACGGCGTACCGGAGGGCGTTGCTGAAGGGCGTGCGCTTACGTCTGATCGTGTTCTCGGCGGCCTTCTTGCCGTCCAGCTTGAGCGACAGTGCGGTGAGGGCTCGCCGCAGGATGTCGGACTCGTTGAGGTCGCCGACCTTGAGCGAGTGCTTCGCGATCCACTCCAGCGCCGTCGCTATCTCCTCCGGTGGGGTGACCGCGTCCTTACGGGCCATCGGAGTGCCCTGGTCGTCCCGAATCAGTTCGCCCTGATCGGTCTTGGCGGCCTGGAACGCCCACGACTGGAGCGCGTGGCGGAGAACCTTCGGGTCTGGACGCGACCCCGTAGAGGGTGAGACCAGTACAGGCGTGACCGTGGCCAGAGATTCGGCGATGCCCGCTCGATGCTTGCCCGCGATGTTGGGCCACTTCATCATCGCGTATGCACAGGCGTGTTCGTACCAGGTCGGCGAGTTGAGTGCCCGCAGCTCCGATGCTGGGAGACCGGTCTCGGTATCGAACTGCTCCCCCGCGCGCACGGCGGCCTTGAGCTCTGAGCGGCGGCCGTCGGCCAGTGCTTGCGAGGCGAAAGGCTGCTGATGGGGCTCGCCGCCCACGACCCAACGGACCTGGTACGGGGCGGTTTTGCTGTTGCGCTTCCGGATACTCCAGATGCGCACGTCATACGTGAGCGGCATGGCTCTCCATGACCGAGGGGCCCGCCAGACGGCAGGCCCCTCGGGTTCGCTAGACGGGTCGGATCAGACGGCAGCTTCCTCGCAAGCGCGCCACCAGGCGTCCAGGTCGGCGCGCCGAACTCGTATCTGTCCATTGGGCAGTTTCACGACGCGGGGGGCCTTGCCACGGGCGCGCATGCGGTAGAAGGCAGCGCGGGACATGTCGATCTCTTCGAGCACTTCGGGAAGCTTGAGCATCTTGGACGGACGCGGCGACACGGTGACTCCTTAGGGAATGGTCTGAGTCGTGACTCATCGCGGCTCAAAGCGGGTTGGCGGGGGTGTTGACTCGACGGCTCGTCGGGTTGGTCTCGGGTCGGGAGCCTGTGTCTGTCCGAGGTGCGGATTTCTGCGTCACCGCGTCATCTGCGTCATTCAGGCTTCTGACCTGCGGGTTTTGGGTGACGCAGAGGCTCGGGGGTGCGTCATCGGTGACGCAGGCTGTCCGTCGTCGGTGACGCAGGTGACGCGGGGTGACGCAGACTTCGCCGTCCTGCGTCACCGCTGTATGCGCAGGTCACGAGGTGTTTTCCGGGCCCTGGTGACGCAGGTGACGCAGCGTTCCTTCTCTTAGGAAAAACGCGAGGGGTTTTCTGCTGCGCTGCGTGCGGCTCAGGGCGTCAAGAAGGAGCCGCTTCGCGGCGCGACCATCGGGCGGCGCGTTGCGCCGAACAGCAAGAAGAGCACGCTGCGCCGGTGGTGCTCTTCTTGCTTGTCCGGGGGCGGGGGCGGCCGGGTCAGAACGCCTGCCCTTGCTCGTGTGGGGGCGGGGCTGGCGGGCGGCTCATCTGGATGTAGCGGGCGGTTTTGGTGCGGCCCCAGTCGATGAGGACGCCCCGAGCGGCGAGGGTCGGCTGGAGGCGCTTAAGACGGTCGGAGAGGACCTTGCCCGTGGTGGGCCACCCCTTCGGCAGGGGGCGGAAGTCGTCCCCGTTGTAGAGGCGGGTGAGGCACTGAAGCCACTCAGCAGAAGTCATCCGAGTCTCCGTGCCTGCTTCGAGGCTGGCGGCGTGCAGCAGCACGGTCTGCGCAAGGAGATCACCCTCAATGACGTCGTCGTTGAGATCGTCCAGACTGGCCCGGTAAGCCGTGAGCGCTCCCAGGCCGGTTGCCGCGTCGAGTTGCGCGCACAGGTGTGCGAAGTCCGCCATGCGCAGGTCGGTGGGGGTCTCCGCCTCGACCGCGCGGACCTTGACTGTGAGGTCCAGGAGAGACCCGAGGACGACAGGCAGAACCTCTGCGTACTCCGTCCAGAGTTCCGCCTCGGTGCGCCGGACGCGGGGCCGTTCCAGGCGGAGCGGCAGAAGCCGTTCTGCGAGGTCGGGGCGGATGACTCCCACGTCGATACCGGTCAGGAGCAGGGGGCGGCGGTAGCGGGCGCGGAACACGTCCCCGTCGGTGAACAGGGCGCGCTTGACGTTCTCGGCGCCCGTGACGATGCAGCACATGGCGTCGGACAGGTCCGGGGTCATGTGGGAGAGGTTGTCCAGGGCGGTGACCCATCCGGCAGCCACGGCCGCGATCAGGTTCTCTTCGTCCTTCGGGGCGCGGCGCAGGTCGCCGCTCATGCCCTCAACGATCCGGATGAGCATCCGCCCACCTGTGGACTTGCCCGCGCCCTGCGGCCCAGTGAGGAACGGGGCGGGAACGGGCACGGACGGGCCGAGGCAGCCGATCAGCCAGGCGATAGCCAGGCATTCGGTCTCCGCGCCTGCGAAGTTGCACAGCCTGAGCAGGAGGTCGATGCCCTTGCCGTTGGTGTCCTTGGCGGGCAGGGGCAGTTCTCCGGTGAGCTGGGTGCGCCGCCAGCACACCTCACGCGGGTCGGGAACGGTGATGTCCCAGCCGGTGGGGTGGATGCGGACGGACTGCCCGTCGTCGCGGCCCAGGTCAAGCCACGTCGCTCCGTCGAATCCGGGCGCGACGCGGATGTGGACGGGCTGCACGTCCTCGGTCAGCGCGAGTGCTTCGATCAAGTCCAACGCCTCCTTGAGTGCGGTCCCGTTGAACACGCCGAGCCCGTCCTTGAACAGGCCGACCATGAGTTCTTGGCGGTGGCTGCCCGTCGTGCCCTGGGAGCGGATCGGGCGGGCAACGGGGTGGCCGTTCTTCTGCGCGTACACGGTTCCGTCGGCGGTGCGGAAGTACCGGAAGTGCGCTTGCGCGTAGGCGATGATGACCTCGCGGGCGGGATTCTTCTCGTCGTCGGACATGGTTACAGGCCCAACCGGGTACGGGCGTTGACCCACGCGTCGGTGCAGTGCCGGGGCGTTTCGCCCTTGGCCTGCGCAGCGGTGAACAGTCGCGCGATGTGGGCCTCTGTGAGGCAGCCGCACCGGCCGTGGGTAGACAGCACAGCGAGGAAGGTGCGGTAGACGGTGGCGTGGATCGCGCTGCGGGCCTCGGTGATGCACTGCTCCGCCATGGCGATGCCACGCTCTAGGTAGGCGGGCGTGCGGTGACGGCACTCCCCTTGCCCTGCGGGCACGGTGATGGCCTGCGGCGCCGTCCGGACGGGGCTGGGCTCCTTCACGGTCAACGCGCGCACGGCGTCCGGCAGGTCGGCCAGGGTGCCGGTGCCGGGCCCGAGCCAGCGGGCGTAGGACATCAGGGACTTGATGTCGACTCCGGGCCGTACGTTGTTCACCGAGCGCATCGCCCCTCGGTAGATCCAGTGCTCACCCCGGTCGGTGGCCACGACCCGGGTCGGCGGCAGCGTCGCCTTCGCCCAGGAGACGGCGGACTCGTCGTCCAGGTCGACCACGGTCAGCCGGGCCCCGCCCGGGTGGTAGGCGACGGCCGCGGCATGCTGCCACGCCCGCTCCCAGGGGGCGGAGAGGAGGGTGGGCAGGTCGGTGGTGGCGGCGGCCCAGCCGTGGCACGGTGCCGCGCAGCGGCAGGGCCCGGCCAGCTTCATGTTCGGCCGCCCCCCGCACGCGTTGCTGACGCAGGCCCGACAGTTGCCGAACGGCAGCTTCCCGGCGCGCAGCGGCAGCACCGGAATGCCAGTGCAAGCCAAGTCCCTTGCGGCGGTGAGTGGATCGGTCATGCTTGGAGACCTCCTACAGGTCCGAAGAGAGCTGGGGAGACCCGGGACGGCCGCGCATCTTTGGCGAGAGCGGGCGGCCGTCCCGGGGGGTGGTCAGTAGTCCTCGCAGTCGCAGTTCTCGGGAATCTGCTGGCAGTACGGGCAGCGCGGGCAGTCGCACCCGCAGACGTGGCAGCCGTCACAATGGCAGTGGCACATGCCCTCCCCGCAGGGCTCGTCCTCGTCGTCGGGCTCGGGGTCTTGGTGAGCCATGCTGAACAGGGGGCTTGCGGCCTGGTGCAGGGCGTCGGACAGTTCCGCTAGGCAACCCGTGGCGGTGGCGAGCGCGGCCAGGACGGTGGCGACGGGCCGGGCCGGGTGTTCGCCGGTGTCCATGCGGATCTCGTCTTGCCGGGCGCGCTGGTCCAGTTGGTCGGCGAGTTGGACCAAGGTCTGAGGCATCCGGTCGGTGAGGGCGGTGAGGGCCTGCACGGTGCTGCTGATCTGCGGCGCGGTGAGTGTGCCGTTCAGGGTGATGTGGTTCAGGGTGCGGATCGCTTCGGCGGCGGCCTGGGCCTTCTTCGCCGGGTCGGACTTGGTGGGCACGCGGTTCTCCTGCTCTCTCAGTGGTCCGGAGTAGAGGTGTTCAGCCGCCGGGCGGCGGCGGGGATTCGGGTGTTCAGCCGCGGATGCGGCTGCGCTTGATGACGGCCTTGCGGATGTTGACCGTGGTGCGGCCCACGTGGGCCAGACCATGGGTACCGGGGGTGCGCACGGCGATGAACAGGAAGGCGAGCCACAACAGGCCGCCGGATTCCAGTCCTGCGAAGGCGCTGACGACTTGGCCGATGCCGTAGCCGATTCCGGCGGCCAGCGCGCCCCCGCCCACTCCGGCGCCGAGGAGTCGTTGCGCGACCGGATCGAGCAGCGGCAGCGGGGTCAAGTCGCGCGGCTGGGTGGCCGGGACGGGTGGCGGGGCGAGGTGTTTGGGCATGGGGACCATGCGCCCGTAGGCGTCCGGCACCCACACCACGGGCTGCCGCTCCGCGTAAGGCTCAACGGGCCCGCTGACCAGGCTCGGACCGGTGATCTGGTCGGGGCCGATGGTGGGGAGGGACGGCGAGTTGGTGACGGCGTGTTCGCGCATCGGAGTCTCCGAGGCTTAGTGGACGAGGGTGTTGAGCCAGCCAATGACGCTGGCGACGGCGTGGTTGACGGTGGGCGCGATGCCGGTTGAGGCGAGGAAGAAGCCGAACAGGGCGCACACGAGGGCGGATCCGAAGCGGACGTATCCGGAGCGGAGCAGGATGGCGAGGAGGATCGCGAGCAGGAGGACGAGGGACACGGTCATAGCCATGGCGACTCCTGGTTGGTAACGGTGGGTGAGGGCGAGCGTGTGAGGCGTGTGCCGCACACAGCCACGCGACAGGGCGCGCGCAGGCGGCGATTTCCCGGGGCTGGGGCGTCTGCGTGGCGGGGTTGTGTGTGCGGCACACGGCTCACACGTGCAGGTCAGTGCCTCACACGCGGGCGTGTGAGGCACACAGGGCGTGTGAGGCACTGTGTGAGGCCGGGTGTGTGCCTCACACACCCGGCTGATGGTTACTGTGTGTGGTGGTTTTGGCGGTAGCGGTTGATGGCTTCGGCGAGCGTGTCGGCGTAGTAGCCCGCTTTGGATTCCTCGCCGATGCGCACGCGCCCAGCGCCGGGCCGCTCCACCCCCACCGCCTTCAGCAGGCGGTTCAATTCCGCGCCGAACGCTGCGGGTTCGAGGTTGAGACGGGTGGCAAGTTCACCGCTCCACATCCGTCGACCGGACGCGGCCTCCACGGTCTGGTAGGCATCGAGCAGCAGCCGCGGTACCGGGTCGGGTCGGTCAGCCGGGCCACCGGCCTGGGCCACCACGCGCCCGAACTCCGCCCGGATCACCGTCCCGCCAGTGTCCGCGCTGGCTTCGGCCGCAGCGTTCGGGGTGGGGGTGCGGGTGGCGTCCAGGAGTGCGGCCAGCCCCTCGCTGCCGAACCTGCGGACCGGAGGCGCCACGGCGGTGCGCGGCGCCGCGCTGGTGGCCGTGGTGGTGTCGTCGCCGTCCGCGCCGGTGATCGGCACGCCGATCTCATTGATCTCCGGCCGGAGAACGTCCACCTGCGTGTAGGGGGCGGTGGTGGGGGCGAGTTGCTTGGTCTTGTACAGCCGGGGCAGGACGCGGCCCCAGCGGGAGGCGTAGAAGCGCCCCGGTGCGGTGTCGAGGAACACCGGCTCCAACCTCGGACGCCGCAGTGCGAAGGCGGGTGCGATGCGCTGGATGGTGGAGGGCTTGATCCGGTACGCCTTGAACGGCATCGGGTCGCCGACGATGTCTTCCTCCGCGTCGGGGGCTTGGTAGAAGCCGCAGCCGCGGCGGGGTGCGGCCTTCGGGTCGCACCGTCCGGCACCGGAGGGGAACAGGTGGGACAGCTCCTCCGGGTCGCTGACCCGCATACCGGCCCGGTTCCTACTCTGCTTCTTCATCGCGGCCGTGATCACGTCCTGGGTGGCGCGCAGGCCGCACAGGATGACCCGGGCCCGGACCGCGCGGCCGGTGTTGACGATCGTGTCCAGCTTGGCCAGCAGCCGCGGCGACAACTCAGCAATCTCGTCCACCACGATCAGGACTTCAGGCAGCGCGTGGGAGATCTTCAACTTGTCGTCTTCGCCAGACAGTTCGTCTTGGTGACCGGCCTTACGGGAAGCGATCCCCGCAATGACGATGTCGCACAGGATGTGCGCTTCTTCCTCGGTGTCCGCCACGTAGTCGATCAGCGGCACGTCACTGGTGCCGTCGATGGCCCACGAGCGCAGCCAGGGCAGGGCGATCCCGGCGCCAGTGACGTCGATGTGCATCACCACGCAGTCGTCGGTACGCAGCGCCCCGGCGTTGAGGACGTTGACCAGGTTGGTTTTGCCAGACCCGATCTGGCCGATGACCAGGGCGCAGTCATCGACCATGCCGAATACGGCCTGTTCGCCGTCCGGTTGGAGCCCGAGCGGCAGACCTGCGTACATGCTGGTGACGCTCAGGTCGTTGTCGGAGGCGGGGAGCGGGATCTCCTCGGCCATCACGTCCTTGGCAGTGACGCGGATGTGCACCTCCCCGTAGACCAGACCGTCAATGATCTGCACCCCGCCCCCGCGCGGCAGCTTCAGGTCCGTGGCAAGCTTGCGGATCGCGTCGGCGGGCAGTTGCGGGGTCTGGGAGGGCATGGCGACGCGCACGGTGTAGCCGACACCGCTCGCCCACGGCTTGACGCCTTCGACCTGGTGGCCGGTGAGGCGGAACAGCCGCTCCAACCGGGCGTGCCACTCGCGGGCCTGACCGTTGGCCCACACCTGCAAGCGGCGACCGGCGCGGGCCGCGGAGCGTTCGGCGATCCGCAGACCGCGCGCCAAGGTCATGCCCGCGGCGGTACCGGCGGCCCACCACCCGGCCGTCTGCCAGGACAGGGCGGTGTGGTCCGCCAGGGCGTCGGCGGCCCAGCCGCCAGCGGCCAGCCAGGCGGCGCAGCGGGCGGTGACGTGCCAGCCGGGGCGGCGCTGGTACAGGTCGGCGGCGGCCTGGGCGGCGGCGCCGACGGCGCCGACGAGGAGAGCGGGACCGGCGGGCATGCCGGTCTGCGCGCCGACCGCGGCGACGCTGTAGGCGCCACCGGCCACCAGCGCAGCGGAGACGGCGGGTGTGGTGTTCCAGCCCCAATCCAGGGCAGGGCGGCGAGTCATCAAAGCTCCTGAAGAAGGGAGTTGAGGTGGCGGAGAAAGAGGCTGGGCCGGACACCGCGCGGTGTCCGGCCCGGAGGTGGCCTTGGGAATGGGGCGGGTCAGGGGGTGTCCCACATGGCTTCGCCGTCTTCGCCGTTGCGGGGCTCCTCGTGCCGGGCGATATCCGAGGCGTGCAGGCGGCGGAAATTCGGCATCAGGTCCTGGGCGGCGGAGGCGGCTTGCATCAACAGCCCGTGCACGGTCGCGATGGCCTCCACCACGGCCTTGTCGACCGGGTAGCGCTCGTTGGAACGCACCTGGATCAGGTGGACCGCGGCGGCGACGTTTTCGATGCCTGCGGGGATGCCGTTGTATTCGGCGGCGACCTGCCGCATGTGGCCCGGCTCGTAGCGGGAGTAGACGTGCGCGACGTCCTGGCAGACGGCCACGAACTGACTCGGCCCGCGCTGCTGGTAGGAGCCATCGGCGCGCCGTTCCAGGATGTTCCACATGTGCTCACCCGGCCGCGGCTCCTCATGGCGCCGCAGGTCGTCCGCGTGGACCCTGGCGAACAGCGGCCCGACCTCGGCAGCAGCCTCGGCGGCCTTGTGGATCAGCGTGTAGACCTGAGCCACCAGGTCGGCCATCTTGGCGTCCGCCGGGTACTTCTCCGAGGTGTTGACCGCCAGCTGCCGCACGGCTTCGCCACAGGCGGCGATCCCTTCCGGCAGCCCCCAGTACTCCGCCGCAACCGCCAGCATCATCGGCGGTTCGTAGCGGCTGTAGGCGCCGCTCATCTCCTCGGTCTCCCGCTCGAAGACGGACACCAGATCTCCTCCGAAGTAGTCGGTGCCGAACGGGTCGTCGCGGCGCGTGCTGCTGCGGCGGCCTGGCTCGTCGAAGTCGGTCAACACGTCCGGCTCGGTGGCCCGCCGGTACTTGGCCTTGGCCCGCTTCATCAGGCGCCGCCAGATCGCGCGGGCCGCACGCCAGCCCCAGGTCGCGGGCGACTTCCCCCGCCCTCCAAACCAGCGGTGAGGTAGCGCGAACAGCAGCCCGGGGACCCCGGCGAGTAGACCGCCACCGGCGGCCAGTAGCCCCGCGCCGACTGCGCGGGCCCCGAGCGCCAGCCCGGCGCGCACCTTGCGGCCGTGCTGCTTCCACGCCCGAGCCGCACGCTCACGCATCGCCTTCCCAGCGCGCACTGCGCTCGCGCGCATCGCCTTCCCGGCTTTGGTGTTGGCGGCCCAGCGGCCAGCGCGGGCGGTGTTGGCGACGGCCGCGCGGGTGGCGGGTGTCAGGCTGCGCATGGCCCGGCCGATCCCGGCGCGCACCGTCGACCGACCCGCGCCACGACTCCCCGCACCAAATCCGCGGGCCGATTGCCCAGCCGGCCCGCCACCGCGTCGGCCACCGGCGCCGCGGCCGAACAGACCGCCGCGTCCGGATCGGCCACCGCCCGACCAGCGACCTGCAGAACCACCACCGAGGCGGCCACCATCCCGCCGTCCAGAACCAGCAGCCCGGCCACCGTTCCTGCTACCGCGGCCCTTGGTCAGCGACACCGGGCCACCAGCACGCCCGCCACCAGCACCGACCCCGCGGCGATTCCCGGGGCTGATCCCGCCGCTGCGTGACCCGGTGCTGGTACGGCCGGTCAACCGACCCGAGCGGCCACCGCTACCCCTTCCGGTACCGAGCGTGCCGCGCCGCGAACCACCGAAGCGGCTAGCCCGGCCACCCGCGGGACCAGTCAGGGAGCGACGGCCAAGCCCCCGTCCTGCGGCACCTTTGCGGCGGCGCCGGGCGGCGACTGCGGCCACCGTCGTGGCACCGACGGTCACCACCCCGCCCGCGACCGCAAGCCCCACACCGCCCACGGAGGCGTACAAGGCGCTGCCGCCGACAGCGACCGCCTCACTTCCCGCGACGGCGGCCGGTAGCACGGCCAGTGGACTGCGCGGCGCAGCCTGCTCGTTGACCTGCGTTGTCTCGTCGACGTCGGGCGTGGAGACCGCCACTTCGATCGGCGCAGCGTCCCCGGCCGGGACGCTCACCACCTGCTGTTCCTTGTTGCTGTCCGGCACCTCGACATCGGGGGGCCGTTTCGTTGCGGTCGTGGCCTCAGCCATGCTGATAGCTCCTTCGGGAAAGGCGGCGCCCCCGGCCGGGCCGTAGGAAGCAAGCCGGGGGCGCCGTCAGGGCGGATTGAAAGTCAGAGCCGGTCGGGCTCCAGCGACCAGAACAGGACGACCAGGTTCGTCTCGCTGGTGAAGTGGGCCTGAACGATGCCCAGCAGCACTTCCTGCCGGGTGGCACCCGGTAGCACGTCCAGCACGCCGGTACGGCAGCTCTGGAGCCCCGAGGGCAATTGGACGCTGATCACGTAGTGGTAGGCAGTGGTCTGCTCAGTGGCCGGTGCTTCAGCGATCTGGCTGGTCACAGTGACTCCTTCTTCGGCTTATGCGGCGAGTTGGGGCGCTTCTGCGCAGGCGGCGCCGAAGCCCAGGGAAGTGCGGAGGGTGTAGACCGCACCCGACGCCCGTAGCGGCGCGACCGCCACACGACCTGCGCGGCGACCTCTTGCCCGCCGGGCCGCAGGCCCTCGGCGCGCAGTTGGCGTCGGGTGGCGTACCCGTCCGGCGCGAGCCGGAAGGGGTAGGTGGGAATGCCGTACTTGACGCCGGTCGGGTCGTAGCCGCACGGCGGCTCAACTGGCGACGATAGCCGCGGGGAGGGTCGTCAGATACGGCTCGCGGTTCTTGACCCGGCCGCGGGCGGTACGGGCCGTCGACTCCGACGCGCCCAGCCCTGCCGCGACCATGGCGGCCGTCATCTGGCTTGACGTCGGCTGCGTGCCCAACGTGCCGTACAGCGCGCGCACCAGCCCGTCGACACGGTTGGCGTAGACGACCGGCGGGCACAGGTCGACGGCCGTCGACCGGGCCTCGACGGCCGGTGCAGACGGCGGCAACTCCCTTACGGCCGGGCCCTCAACGGACTCCGGCGCGGCGTCGTCCGCCGTCGGCCGGTCGACGGCCACGGGCATGGGCGTTGACGGGGACTCGACGGGCGTCAGCACTCGTCGGGCAAGGTAGGCGTGGACCTGCCGCATCAAGGCACCAAACGCGAGCAGTGCGGCGACCGGTGGGACGGCGGCAACCACATAGTCCATGGGCTGGGCCTGTGCTCCCACGCCCGCCACGTTCAACGCTATGGAACCGCCAGAACCGACAGCGGCCAGGGTGACCGCCCACCCGTCGACCCGGCGGGCCAACGACGCGCGCAGGATGAGGAGTTCGCCGATGACGATGAACAGGTCGACGGTGGCGGGCCACGCCCACGACCGCACAGCGGCATCCCCCATGCCGTGACGGGCAGCCACCTCTTGCAGATGCTCGTAGCTCAGCCAGAACGCCGCAGCCGTCAACACCACCGTGAGCGCCCCCGCCAACGCGGTGATCACGCCCTCGACGGTGACGGGCGTCGACGCCCCCTCGACGCCCGTCGACCGCACCCGACAGCGGCTTGTCTTCGAACGGTCGGCGATCACCAAACACCACCTTCGACATGACGGGCGTCGTGGGCGCCGGGCCATCCGGCGCGACGGCCGTTGACGGCGCTCATGACGCACCGCCTTGCTGGGTGGGGACGAAGTAGCGCAGGCCGGTCGTGTGGATGCGGATCATGCCGCTACCCCCGACCCGGCCTTGGCGCTCTCGCGCGTACGGGCCAGCGATTCGCCGTAGCCGACGAGCCTCAGCTCCGCCCCGGCGAACGCGCACGACGCTCGCAGCGCCCAGAGTCGGCCCGCATCCAGCTCGCGGAACTCCACATCCGCGGCAGCGATGCCCAGCGCGGCCCGCCACGTCTCGAACAGCCCCAGATCGTCGTAGAGCGACAGCTCCAGCTGGTTCGGGAAGAGCGGGGAGATCTTCACCGACGGCGCGGGCAGTTCCGCAAAGTCCATGGCCAGCAGCCGCAGCGCGGCCAGGGGAGCGGCCAGGTCGGCGACTTCGCCGCGGGCGAGGATGCTGCGCTCGGTCATGCCGCAACCTCCAGCACAGCAGCAGGGCGGCCCACGGCGGTGCGTGCGGCCTGCCGGGCGGCGGCCATGTCCTCGGCCGTGCGGGCCTGAGGCAACATGCGGCCCCGCACGGTGGCGGTGTTCGCGGGCTGCACGCGGTGGCGTGTGGACCGGTAGTGGTCGACCACGACACGTGCGCCGATGGCCAGCAGCCATGCGTAGGCGTCTTCGGCGCCCGACGGGCAGTGGTGGATGTCCTGGGCGGCGTGGGCCCAGGTCCGGCCTGCGAGTTCGGGAGCGTGGTGCCAGTCGTAGCGGCCAAGCTTGGCGGTCAGATACGCCTCGACCTTGGGGGCGTAGACCACGAACAGGCGGGCCAGACGTGCCCGATCGGCGTTGTGAGCGGCGATAACCTCAAGCATGGGTCGAGCTCCTTCCGAGAGTGGACGGCCCAGACAGCGGCCCCCGGTGGGTGCTCACCGGGGGCCGCACTGGCGTTGTGTGAAGGTTTCAGCGGGCTGGGGGTGTCGTGCCGCGTCGTCCGGCGCGGCGGCCGTTGACGGTGGGCGAGGCGGGCTGCGGTCCGTCGGCGATGTACCAGCCACCGCCCGACCTCTTCGCCGCGTACATCGCCTCATCAGCACGGCGCCACGCCTGCTCCAACGACGGAACAGGCAGCTCATCGCAGATGAACGCGCCGATGGAGGCGCCCAGTAGCAGCTCGCGGCCGTCGAACCGCGCGGGTTCGGCCAGCAGTTGAGCGAGCTCATGCAGGTCGAACGGCAGGTCGGCGGGATGTTCCGGGGTGGTGATCGCGGTGAACTCGTCACCGCCCAACCGGCCCGCAACGCCACGCAGGGCGGCGCACCACGCGGACAACCGTGTGGCGACGGCCACCAGGGCCGCGTCCCCAGCCGCGTGCCCGTAGGTGTCGTTGAGGGCCTTGAACCGATCGAGGTCGACCAGGACCACGGTTGCGCCCGGGGTCCGCAACAGGCGCTGGGCACGGGCGGTGAAAGCGTCCCGGGTCCACAACCGGGTCAGCGGATCGCGACGCGCGCTGTTCAACCGGCGCCGCATCCATAGGCTATGGACGGACCATCCGGCGGCTAACGGGCCGGTGGCAGCGAGGGCGGATACGACGGTGTTCACCGGCGGTCACCGCTGTCCTGAGCCGTGGCAGTCGGGGCAGGAGTGCCACGTCTGCCGCAGCACCCCGTCGTCGGTCGTTTCCTCGGTGGTCGTCCCGGCCGTTCCGTTGCACGTCGTGCACGGTGGGGCTTCGTAACGCGTGATCACGCGCCGGGTGATGCCGATACGATCCATGGTGGATCGCCTCCTGAGTTTGGTCAGGTGGGTGGTCAAGGCCCCGGCCGGTGCTGCTAACACCGTTCGGGGCCGCTTCGTCGGAACCGGCTCCGGCTCCCCACGCCCCGCCCGTACGGCTTGGCCGGACGGGCGGAGGAGGCAACCGGCCGCAGAGCGCGAGGCGCTGCGAGGGGTTGGGGTTGCGCTGTACCTGGCGCGTTTGCCGACGCGCGGGACCGCCTACTTGGCCGAGGAGAGGCGGTGTGATCCCCATACGTTGGCCGGTTGCCGCGGGTCTTTGCGCCCGTCTGCCCTTGCGGGTACGGGTGGCATCGCTCGCCCGGCAGGACTGCCCCGGTGTCACCCGGAGACAGCCACCAGCCACGTTCTCGGAGGTGTTCCGGCCCCTCCGACCGCCGTTCTGACCTGCCCTGCTCACCCCGGCCCAGACCTAGTAGGACCACCGGCTCAGTCGCTGTCACCTCCCGGATCACCTCCGGGGTCGTCACCAGCGAGACGCAACAGGTCTTCAGTTTTCAAGCAACGACCGCTCTCCTCTGGCCCCGTTTCCAGGACGTTCAGGCGCGTTTACGCAGGTCAAGCAGACGCTTTCGGTCCCGAACCCTCGGGGCCGGGCGAAAGCGATTCCAGATTGACCCAGGTCAATCTGACTGTCAAGCCGATCTACCGAACTCGGATTGACCTAGGACAGCTACGCTCGTGGCATGGACCTAAGCCCTGGGGCGCACAAGCCGACGGCCAAGGAGATCGCAGCGAAGTTCCGTGAGGACATCGCGAACGAGGTGTACGGCCCCAATGACCGGCTGCCCGCAGCCCGCGGTCTCGCGAAGCAGCTCGGCGTCCAGCTCATGACCGTGCAAAGCGCGTACGGCCAGCTTCGTGCCGAGGGGCTTGTCATCACCCAGCAGGGGCGCGGAACGTTCGTCCGCGACCCAGCTGTGCCCCTTGGTACCGAATCGGGCAGTAGCCCAGCGTTCACCGCGCTGGCTTCGGAACTCAGCACGATTCACGAGGCGCTCCGGCAGCTCGGCGACCGGATGGACCGGCTGGAGAGGCTTGTCGGAGGCGATGAAAAACCACCTGCTCGGTGAGCTTGTCGGCACGGCCCACCAGGGATTCAGTCTTGGCGCGAGCCTCGCGCAAGCTGGCTTTGATTAAAGCCAATTCAGCGGCGCTCATGCCCAGCCCGGCGGTGCGGCACTCATTGCTTCCTGACATGCCAATGAGCATGCGGGCGCCCACACAAGAGGACCCGGACAATCTGTCCGGGTCCTCTTTCCTTGCTGGTCAGACGTGTTGACGCCCCGCTATCTCGTTGCCTCATCGACGGCGTTGAGCACGGCCAACCATGGGAGTTCACGCCCCGACGGTGCCTCCCGGGGCTCGTACAGCGGCCACACGTCGGGTCCGTAGACGAGGTGAACGCCTCCCGCCCGCAGGCTGTCGATGTGTCGTTGCCATGCCGGATGACGAGCGTGTGCGGCGTTCACGCGCGGGAAGAGCACCACCGGCAGGTCATCGGTGCCCAGCGCCTCACCAACCTGCGTCAGCGCCTGATTGTCCATGATTCCTGTCGCCAACTTCGCGACCATGTTGGCGCTCGCGGGGGCAACGACGTAGCAGTCGACTTCCGGGTGCGGACGGGGTTCGTCGGGACGTCGCGGTGCGTCGCGGACGGGCAAACCAGTCAGCCTCTCCAGCCGCTCTGCTTCGCCGTTCACCCGCAGCCAGTCGCCCGCTGTCGGCGTCAGCGTCACGGCCACCTGCCAACCGCGCTCCATCGCAGGCTCGACCAGGCCGGTGCGCACCGCCTCCAACCCTCCGGCCGCTGAACCAACGACTCCCAGCACCCCGCGCTTGCTTGAACTCACTGCACCGCCCTGCATCGTTGAGCCATTACGAACACCTCGGATGAACGAGAGCCACCGGTCACCGGGGACTGTTTGATCAGGTCCCGCAGCGTCTCGCGCACCCTGGGATTGTTACGCACGAGCTGTGGCGATGTTCGTTCCGCAGTCCGCAGCTCTGCGAATGCTTCGTCTCCGCGCCCCGCAAGCGACAGTGCTCGAGCGAAGTCGATGCGGTGAGACACGCTGCGCTCCTGTGGCATGTGGTCCACGTTGATCCGTCCGTGCTCCACGACGTACGAGACGTTGTCCAGGTCGAGTTCGGCGGAGAGCCGGTGGAGCAGCACATTCGTTGGCCCGAAGCCGGTTTGCCAGTAGTTCTCGTCCGAGCCGAGATCGTCCGCGAGTTCCTCGGCACGGGCCAACAGACTGGTCGCACTCGGTCGATCCTGGTGGCGTGCTGCGGCAACCGCGGCGCGCAGGTGAATCATTCCGAGCAAGCTCAGTGCTGCCGGGTCGTTTTCGGCTACTTGGGGCGATAGCCACGCGGCCGTCGTATTGCCTAGCTCAAGGGCATCGTCATAGCGGCCGTTGGCGAGCAGCGCATGCGTGCCAGAACGTGCAGCCGACGCCAGTACGAGCGGGTCGTCAGACTCGTCGGCGGCTCTCATCGAACGCTCGGCGGCCAGCCACGAGATATCCGATTCCCCGATCTTCGCGAGCGTCGTTGCCGCCAGGTGGTGGGCGCGGGCCGACACGGCCCAGCAGTCGCGCCGGTCCTCGCCTCGACGAGCGGCACGGTCCTCCAGTTCCTGCGCTATCTGGAGCAGAGCTGGGAGAGCCGCGATCACGCTTCCGAGCCGCCCGCCTTGATAGTCGTTCCATGCCTGTTCGACGCGTACGGCGACCGGCGCGGGAGTCGGAAGTTGTACATCAGCTTCGGGCCCGAAAAGGAGACGCGAAAGTCGACGCGGACTCATGAGTGCGTCTCGCACGGCCGGTACGTCGTCCTGTTGCCTCTCGTCCTCCACGAGCACGGCCTGTCCAAGCAGGTCTCCGAGAGGGACACGGAGGATACGGGACAGCTCTGCGAGCATGTCGATCCGCGGCGGCTTCCTGCGGCCGGTCTCAATCTTCGCCAACCAGTCGGTGCTACGGCCGACAAGTCCAGCCAGCACCTCTTGCGTGTAGCCGCGACGCTTCCGGTAGAACGCGATCCGCTCGCCGATGGTGAGGTGATCTCCGAGACCACGCATTGCGTGCTGCCTCCTGCTGGTTGTGGGGGCCTGCTTCACGGTACAGAGCCGGTGGTAGGGCGGGTAGTCGGTCTTCAGTGCGTTGCTGGTAGCTGCTGGAGACGTCGGCGGCAACGGCGGTTCAGAACCCCGCGGCAACATCG
>JBAGJY010000006.1:0-295420 GCA_037034305.1 Streptomyces sp. PLK1-5 | reverse complement strand
ACAGGTGGCCCTGACCGGCACCGTCGAGCGCCGCAGCCTCATCCCGCTGGTGACGCGGCTGTGCCGGGGCGTGGACGGCGTCGTCAGCGTCGAGGCCCGGCTTGAGTACCGCCTCGACGACGAGGGCGCCTAAGCCCACCCCGCGAAACCGAGGCAGCGATGAACACACCGTCCGCAGACAGCGTCGTGGTGGGATTCGACCGTTCACAGGCGGCGGCGGGAGCGCTGCACTGGTCGGCCGACGAGGCCGCCCGGCGCGACACGGAACTGCACATCGTGCACGCCCTGGGGTTCTATCAGCCGGACACCAGCCATCAGAGCCTTGACGGCAAGGGCCTGCTGGCCGCCGAGGAGGACGTGGAGCAGGCCGCACGTCGTGCCCAGGAGGGCCGCGAAGGTCTGGTGGCAACCTGGGAAGTGGTCTGGGGCGATCCGGTGGCCGCGCTGATCCGCATGTCCAGGCAAGTCGCGCTGGTCGTGGTCGGTGCTCGGGGGCTGAACCGGTTCACTGCGGTCTTGCTCGGTTCGGTGAGTCAACGAGTGGCCGCGCACTCGGCCGGCCCTGTCGTCGTGGTGCGCGGCACACAGGACAGAGGCGACGTGGCCATACCGGGCGCGGTCGTGCTCGGGGCCGCCCCCGGCGAGTCGCCCCAGGCGGTGGAGTTCGCGTTCGCCGAGGCAGCCCGCTGGCACGCGCCACTGCACGTGGTCCGGGCTTGGATGTACCCACAGGCACTACCGGGCTACTTCGCGGTGCCACCGCCGGACGCCGAGGAACACGTCGCCAAGGAACGAGCCGAGCTGGCAGACATGTTGGCCAGCGGGCGCAACGCCTTCCCCGACGTGGACGTGACGGTGGAGATCCGGCTGACCGAGCCGGAGGAGGCACTGATCAACGCGTCCCACACGGCCCACCTGGTGGTGGTGGGGGCGCGACGCCATCGCCCCTCGTTCTCCATGCCACTGGGCAAAGTGGTCCAACGCGTTCTGCACCACGCCCATTGCCCGGTCGCGGTGATACCGACCTGACCGCGCGCCGGTCATTGCGCCGGTCTCTTCCGCCTCTCCGCTCGTAGCGTGGAACGCATCAAGGCGTCGAGGAAGTGCGTCCTGCCTGACAAGAAGCACCCCACAGGGAGCGGGAGGCCGAATGGCCGACCGGGAGTGCGGCTGGCCGCGGCCGCCCGCCCGAGTACCCGCCCTACATCTACGTCCTCTTCCTCGCACTGCGCGGCATCCACGGCTCCGCCCGCTACTGCGCCGGCGACCTGCAGGACAGCACGACATGGAAGAAGATCCGCAAAGGTGTCGCCCACCACCTGGGCAAGGATGAGGCCAAGCGCCTGCCCAGGACCGGACCCTCCCGACACCAGTGGCAGCACGCCCAGCGCAGCTCCCCGTTCCCCGCCTGGAAGAACTCAACGCCACTTTCACCGACCTCGCCCTCACCCAGGCCCTGCGACAGGGCCTGCCGCCGTCCGACGCACGCCGCTGCTGGAGCAGCCCGCAGCGCCACCAACTCATCGCCGGCGACGGCACCGTCGCCAAATCCCCCGCCCTGTCCACCCAGCCCCACAGCGTCGACCCCACCACCGGCGAGATCCGTCGCCACCGCGTCGACCCCGCCTCCTCCTGGCAGAAGGAAGGCGGCGCCGACCGCACCGGTGACACCCCGGACCAGTCCCCGGCCCAAGACGGCTCCAACCAGAACACGCAGATCGACGAAAGCGACGAAAGCGACGGTGCTGGGCACCAAGTTCGTCGTCTTCTCCACTCGCCACCGCGGCTACTTCCGACGCGTCTTCCTCAACTACGCCCACGTCCCCCACAACCAAGAAGGAGGCGAAGCCGCCGTCGCCCTCAACTTGGCCAGCAACATCCTGGAATCCGCCGACGGCTGCATGGGCGTCCTGTACGACGGCGCCTTCCGCGGCATGCACCGCGACGTCATCGCCCGCCGCGGCCGCCTGCTGATCAACAAACAGCACAAAGGCACCAAGCCCCGCCACATCCGCACCGTCAACTACGCCCGCTGCCGACACGAACTGTGGTCCCGAGGCGGACGTGTCCACGAACGCGCCTACCTCGACGAGGGCACCAGCACCCTCCTCCCCCTGCCCATCCGCAAACTCGAACACCGGGCCAGCACCCACACCCACCGCTGGTACCACCTGCTCACCATCCCCTGCCCCCGAGGCTCCCACGAACACCGCGAACCCGTCGGCGTCACCACCACCCCCGGAGAACGCGACGAAGGCCAAAGCGACGCTGAGGCCGGCTTCCACCGCGCCGAACATCTCCTGCAGATCCCCGACAACACCGCCGTCCACCAACACCTCTACGGCGGCCGCGAAGACACCGAATCCGGCTTCTCCCAGTTCGACCGATCCCTGTGGAACCGCCGCATGATCGCCTTCGATGCCGAAGCCCAAAGCCTCGTCGTCCTCGGCTTCCTCCTCGCCCAGAACGCCACCAGCGCCGCCCGTTACACAGAAGACCCCATCTACGCCGACGCCGGCACAGAGACCACAGACGTCAGCAACGACGGCAAACCCAGCCGATCATGAACGAGGCTGAGGCATCAGCCTCAGCCCATCACCCCGCCCCGATCCGCTACCCTGTCTGGGACCGCCACCTCGGTGGCGGTCGCCCCCTTGCCACAACCGAGGCGACATACTCACTCAGAGTATTCAGCCACGTTTTACGCAAGGCCCCGCCTCCATAGCTCAGGGGATAGAGCACCGCTCTCCTAAAGCGGGTGTCGCAGGTTCGAATCCTGCTGGGGGCACGCGCACGTTCGTTCGGTTTACGCGAACGAAGGCCCAGGTCAGCCGGTGGCAAACCGGCCGCCTGGGCCTTCGTCGTATCCGGGCCGGATCACGACGCCGAAGGCGTCGTGCCAGATTCCGTGCCAGACCACTCCGCCGTAAGTGAGCGCAACATCGGCCGCCAAAGGACACGAGCTTCCCAAGCTGAGGGCCCCGGCGCCGTTGCCACGGGTCGGCCGTCGCGACGTCCTGGTTGAGCGGGCAGCGCGTGTGGCGAACTCCCGAGCATGAGTGGCCGGGCTAGCGTCGAGGTTATGGCTGTCGACGTCCTCACCGAGACCGTGATCGCCCGCCCCTGTGCGGAGGTCGCCGCCTATGCCGGGGATCCGACCAATGCTCCGCACTGGTACGCCAACATCGTCTCGGTTCAATGGCGGACCCCACCGCCGCTCTCTGCGGGCTCGAAGCTCGACTTCGTCGCGCGGTTCATGGGCCGCACCCTGACCTACACGTACGAAGTCGTCGAGTACTCCCCCGAACGACTCGTGATGCGCACCGCGCAGGGACCGTTCCCCATGGAGACGACCTACACCTGGCAGCCAGTGGACGCTGACCATACCCGGATGACGCTGCGCAACCGCGGCGAGCCATCAGGCTTTGCCAGAGTGAGCGCTCCGATAATGGCGGCGGCTGTGCGGCGGGCGAACATCAAGGACCTGGCCGCATTGAAAGCACTGCTGGAAGGCGCCGACGCCAGCCGACGCTCACCGGGCGACGTCTGACATCCACGGCTGACATCAACGGGGCCAGACGGTGGCGTACACCGGCGTCCCTTCCCGGGCGCCGCGCCAGAGGACAGCGGACGACGGCCGCCCACTGACCGCACTCGTTCTGTCCGCCGTGCGCGCGCTCGCCGCGCTGCCCGCCGAGGCGGCCACTGTCGCCAAGGGCCGCCGAGCCGCCTGGGCCGCGGTCGCGGTGGCGCTGGACGACCTGTCCTCCCGGGTCCTCGTGCTCGGTCTGCCCGGTGCCACCCGCGGCACCACCGGCCGCGTCCTCGCCGCCGCTCGCGAAGGCGGCGAACCCTGCGTCCTGACGCAACGTCAGGACGCCGAAGCGCCCCCTGACCGACCGCCATCCCCCGGCGCTACGACGCCCCCTCCTACCTCGCCGCCGTCGAACGCGGCCTCGGCACCCCGCTCACCGGCGGCACCCCAGCCCTCACCCCCTGGGACCCCGCCCTCGCCCCCGCCCTCACCGAGCACGCCATCCGCGTCGAGGAGGAACACCTCCTCGACCGACTGCTCGCCGATCTCCACGGGCACTGGGCACCCGAACGCTCAGGCCAAGATCTCCCTCCCCGTCGATTTCGAGCCAAGCGGCACGTTCACCTGGTGACACCTGCGCGTCGCCACCGCTCACCGGGTCGCTCGTGGACTACGGATGAACAGCGATAAAATTACCCAAACCGACGGCCTGGCTTCCCGGCCCAGGCTGCCGTTCGTCCTGTGCGACGCTGGGGAGCGGCAGGGTGGCGAGGTTTCCTGAGGAAGGCGGAGTCACGCACAGGGCCGGTGCGCGGGGCAGGCTGCTGCCCGCGCTGCCTGCTCTGCTGCTCTTGCTCGGTCTGGTCATCGGCCTGTTCACACCCCGCGGTGTCAGGCCGGACGCCTTCCTCGCCACGGCCATGGTCTCCGCCGCCGCGCTGCTCCCCCTGTGGGGGACCGTGCTCATCTCAGCGGGCGCGTGCGCCGTCTTCGTCGGCCTGACGGTGGACTTCCACGCGCTGCGGGATCCGACCGCCTACTCCGAGCTGGCCAGCCTCGTGGTGATCGCGGTATTCGCCGTCTTCTTCAACCGTCTACTCGGCCGACGCGCCCGTCAGCTGGTCCAGGTCCGCTCGGTGGCCGAGACCGCCCAGCTGGCGGTGCTGCATCCGATACCGCGACACCTCGGGCACGTCACGCTCGAGAGCCTGTACCTGGCCGCCGCGGCGGAAGCCCGGATCGGCGGCGACCTGTACGAGGCGATACGCACCCCGCACGGCGTACGGCTGCTCATCGGCGACGTACGCGGGAAGGGCCTGCTCGCGATCCAGGCGGCGGCGACGCTGCTCAGCGCCTTCCGCGAGGCCGCCCACGACGCGCCCGACCTGCCCCACCTCGCACGCCGCCTGGAGACGAGCATGCGCCGCCACGCTTCCCAGCACCCGCAGGTCCCGGGCTCGGAGATCGCTGAACGTTTCGTCACCGCGCTCCTCGCCGAGATCCCGGACGATGAACCGGTCGTCCGGACCGTCACCTGCGGCCACCCTCCCCCGCTGCTGCTGCACCGCGGCGAGGTTCGGGAGCTGCGGCCCGCCGCTCCCTCGCCGCCGCTCAACCTGGGCATGCTGGTGGGCGACGGGTACCACGTCGACCTCGCCCCCTTCCACCCAGGAGACCAGCTCCTGCTGTACACCGACGGGGTCACCGAGACCCGCGATCGCTCCGGCGCCTTCTACCCCCTCGCCGAACGCATCCGCTCATGGAGCCGCGAGGCGCCCCACCAACTCCTCGACCATCTCCACCGCGACCTGATCGCCTACAGCGGCGGCGAGCTCGACGACGACATCGCCGCCCTCGTCGCCCGGCGGCGCCCGAGCCTGTGATGAGGAGGGCGCCGATCTCAAAACCGCGCCGCCCCCGCTTCCGGCGGGGGCGGCCTGTTCGCTGCGTGGGGGTCAGCGAACGAAGTGGATTTCGGGGTACTGCTTGTTGGGTCCGTCGAGAAGGGCGCTGTGCTTGCCGCGCAGGTGCTGGTCGAAGAACGCGGCGAGGTAGACGCGCTGGATCTCGATGGCCCGGTTGGGGTCGATGGTGCCGAACTCCTGCTGCAGGTCGGACTGGGACAGCCCCAGGAGGTCCGCCTCCTGCGGAACCATCGTCTCGTTGTCGCTGAACGACAGGTGGGCCGAGCCCTTCAGCTGGATGTCCAGCCGGGAGCCGGTCAGATGGGACCACAACGTGCGCCACGAGGAGTCGTCGTTGCGGTTGTGGGTGCCCGAACTGAACAGCATGAAGGGGCGGTTGAGGTCCTCGCTGGTGGCCGGTCCGAAGAACTGGCCGTCGAGGTCGGCTCCGGCACGGATGCGGGAGTCGAGCTGCATGCAGGCCGGTACCGCTCCGCCGCCCAGCGACCAGCCGAACATCCCGATGCGCGACATGTCGATGGCACCGGCCAGGCCCGAGGGCAGCCTGGCGTGGTCGACGTCCGGGTCGCCGCCCTTGGCGATCGCGCCGAGCTGGTTGATGACGAAGTGGACGTCCGCCGCGCGCACGGCGATCGTGTGGGAGGAGTGCGCGTTGGACGGCATGGCGTCGGTCTCGAGCCGCCCGCCCGGGAACTCGACCTCGTTGGCGTCGTGGGTGTGGTCGACGGTGACGACGATGTACCCGCGGCTGGCGAGGTCCTCCACGAGGGCGGTGCCCATGGCGCGGTCGGAGTGCAGGCCGGTGGAGTACAGCAGCACGGGCAGCTTGCCGAGCTTGGTGTCGACCGGGGCGAGGAGGTGGCCCGCGGTCTGCGGCAGGGAGACCTCGTCGGGAGACAGCCCGCGGGAGGCGAGGAAGTTGGCGCCGGAGACCGAAGGCATCCAGGGGGCCCGCGGGTGGCCGGAGGTGGCGGCGGCCGGGTACCAGACGGAGACCATCAGCTCACGCGGCTGGCCGGGCACGTACGGGTCCGTACGGGACTTGTCGACGAGGTGCAGGCTCGTCGTCCCCACCGGGTAACGCCCGGTCGGGGCGGGGAGGTTGAGCTGGAGCGAGGAGGCGTCCTTGCGGCCGTCGGTGAGGGACGGGTGGACGGGCGCGCGGTGCAGCGGCGCCTCGTCCTTGGTGGGCGCCCAGGGCGCGTCCTCGTCGGGCGAGAAGCCCGTGGCGGTCGGCGTGGTCTTGCCCGGCGCCTTCGCGGCGGCCGACGCGGGCGCTATCCCCGCGCCCAGGACGACAGCCAGCGCGCCTGCCGTGCCGACAGCTCTGGAGAGCACTCTGCCGCGGCGGGGCGGACGGCGGTGTGGCATGGAGAAACCCCCTTGGTGGTCCGCGATCGCACGACCGGCGATCGGCTGCCGCACACCGTACCGTCACACCGCCCACATATGTTCGTCAGCCCTGTGACCCCGGTGCCCCGCGCCGCTCACCGCCCTGCCGCGAAGCCAACACCCTTGTTACGAAGCGGGCGTTCGAACGGTTCACACCGGCAAGCCGCTCTCCCCCGCTTCGCCGCGGGCGGCCTCAGGCCACGGGCTGGCAGTCGTAGAGGGTGAAACTGCCGTTGGTGGTACGGCCGTAGGCGCTGGGCGGCACGCGGGTGCAGTGGTTCTTGACCCAGGTGGTGGCCGCGGTCGTGGGGCGCTGGGTGGTGAGCATCGCGAAGCGCAACTGGTGGGTGGCGACCAGGTCGCCGATCTGCTGGGCGGTGGGGAAGGGGGTGCGCCCGGTGAATCCGCCCATGACGAGCATGGGTTCGGCGGTGGCACGCAGCAGCGGTTCGGCGGTGTAGGCGGCCTGGGTGGCGAGCAGGTATCTCTCGCCGTGCCGGTGCGCGGTGAGGTAGCCGAGCACCGCGCTGTCGCGGGCGGACGGCCGGTCGAGCCCGATGGTGCTGACCCTGGCGCGGTGATGGACGAGGTCGGCGTAGGCGGTGCCGACCGGACCGGCCACCGGCGAGGTGGAGGCACCGGCGTAGCGCGGGTTGAGGCTGGAGGCGGCCCACCCGGCCGGTACGACCAGCGTGGCCGCCACCCCGGCGGCCAGCGCGCCCAGCACCATCCGCCGCGGCGTGCGCGGCCCGCGGGTCCACAGGCCCAAGGCGCCGCACAGCCCTAGCATCACTGCGATCGGCAGCAGCCGGGAGACGAACCCGGTCGGCCAGTCGAGCACCAGGGCCCACACCACCGACAGCACGATCGCGCCGGGCAGTGCCATCCGTCGTGGGCCGCCGCTTTCGTACTCGGTCCAGAAGGCGGCGAGACCGGCGCCCGCGAGCGCGGCGAGGGCGGGCGCCAGGACGGCGGTGTAGTAGGCGTGGTTGCCGTTGGAGGCGCTGAACACCACGATGTGGACCACCAGCCAGCCGCCCCACAGCACGTAGCCCGCGCGCGGCTGGTCGGTGCGCGGCAGTCCCGCGCGCCACATCACGCCCAGCACCAGCGACAGCACGGCGAGCGGCAGGAACCAGGCGATCTGCGGGCCGATGGTGTGGTTGACGATCATGTTCCAGCCGGTGTTGCCGGTGGTGCGGCTGGCCGCGGTGCCGGGGACGGCTCCGAACGCGGTCGGGTTGCTGCCGAAGCGGCTCAGGCCGTTGTAGCCGAAGACCAGGCTGAACGGATTGTTGTTGGACGTTCCGTCGAGGTACGGGCGGTCGGCGGCCGGGGTCACCCAGGCGATCAGCACCCACAGGCAGGAGACGGCCAGCGCCGTGGCGCCGCCCAGCAGTACGCGCAGGGCCCGCCTCAACGGTGCGCCGCGGGCGGCGAGTTGGTAGACCGCGGCGAAGACCGGCAGCACCAGCCACGCCTGCAGCATCTTCGTCTGGAAGGCGAGCCCGACCCAGATCCCACAGGTGATCAGCGGCAGCAGCCGCTCGGTGCGCAACGCTTTCTGCAGCGCGCCGGCCGCCGCCACCAGCAGCAGGGTGAGCGCGGTGTCCGGGATCGTGGCCCGGTTGAGGACGACCGTGACCGGGGTGACGGTGAGCGCCAGTGCGGCGATCAGCGCGGCGAGCGGCCCCGCCCAGGCGCGCACGACGCGGTGCAGCAGGTAGACGGTGAGCACGCCCTCGATGACCTGCGGGAGCGCCGCCGCCCAGCTGTGCGGGCCGAACAGCCAGACGGCGACGGCGTCGGGCCAGAAGGCGCCGGGAAGCTTGTCGATGGTGATCGAACCGCTGGGGTCCAGCCCGCCGAAGAAGAAGGCGCGCCAGCTGGTGGCCATCGACCGTACCGCCGCGCTGTAGAAGGGGTGGATCGCGGCGTGCCCGATGCCCCACGCGTACAGCACCGTGGCGAGCACGAGCACCGCCGCGAGCGCCGGGCGCTCCCAGCGCGGGACGGCTTCCTGCCGCCCGAAGCGGCGGGGCGCCGCCCGGCGGCGGCGGTGCGCGCCGGTGGGCTTGGCTGCGGGGATGGTGGCCATGGCGGGTCCCTCGGGGGTACGGATGGGGTCAGCGGGTTCGGTTGTGAGGGGCGTCACGCGGGCGGCGTCACAGGCGGCGGGCCGTGCGGAAACCGCGGGCGTAGAAGTCGCCGCCGTCCAGGAGCGCGCGGCCGGACATGTCGCCCATGGTCGGCCCGTTGGCGGCGGAGCGGCTGGAGTAGAAGCGGTGGTGACCCTGGTCGTCCAGCCCCAGATAGATGCCGCAGTGGTCGATCAGCTTCGGATCGGACTTGATGATGGCGAAGAAGACCAGGTCCCCGGGTTGCAGCACACTGATGTCGGTCGGCTGCCGCTGTGTGTTGGGGATCAGCAGGCGGCCGGGGCCGTAGGCGGCGATGGCGAACGCGCGGCGCGGCAGCCCCACACCCGAGGTGTTGGTGTTGTGCAGCGGGATGCCCATCCGGTAGCCCCACACCAGGCGTTGGAAGCCGGAGCAGTCGACGTCGCCGTAGCGCGCCTTGCGCGGGTCGGCCCGGGTGCCGTCCGGGAAGGTCCAGGGGATGCCCAGGTAGTCGTAGAAGTCGGACTGCTCGTCGTGGTAGGCGAAGTCCAGCGGGTTGCTGACGTTGGTGTTGCGCGGGCCGAAGTGCGCGGTTCCCGCGTAGCGCACGCCGGAGGAGTTGTACTTGTCGGGGGCTCCGGCGCTGCTGTACTCGAACGCCACGGCGAAGACGTCGGGGCTGGTGTCGCCCAGCGCCTTGGGGAACCAGCCCTTGAACCAGGCGGACTTCTCCATGCCCTGCCGCCACTCGTGCGGCAGCACCCGTACCCAGGCGTCGGTGGTCACCACGGCCGAGGTGGTCCGCGGCTCGGTGAAGCGGCGGGAGGGCCCGGTGAGCACGGCGGTTCGGGCGCCGTCGGTGAAGGTGGCGAGCGTGGCGCCGTCGGTGGACCGCACCACGGTGCGGCCCGGTGCGGACAGCCGCTCGAACCCGTAGCCGCCGGTGGGATGGTCGGTGCCCTTGTCCGCGGTCCACACGCCGCCGGTCGCGCTGTGGCCGCCGCCGAGGCGGTCCCAGGCGTACCCGCCCGCCGCGCCAGCGGCCGCCACGCCTGCGATGGCCCCGAGAACCGTACGGCGGCTGACGCGCCGTGGGGGATGTCCGGGGTCGTGGTGCATGGCACGTCCTCCTGGTGGGGCGGTGGCGGGTCAGCCGGTCGGCAGGGCGCCGAGCAGCAGTCCGGCGACCAGCACCACGTACGTTGCCAGCGTCACCGCCGTGGTGGAGATGAGGGTGGCCACCGGCGGTTGGCGGACCAGTTGGTAGGAGATCAGGCCCGGCACGATGAAGCCGAGCGTCTGCGAGGTGTACAGCAGCGGGAACTCGTGGTTGAGCGCGAGCATCACCGTGGTCTGCATCAGCACCGCGCTCAGCACCACGGCGGCGAACAGCCGCTTGCCGTACAGGATCACGTTGCGCTGCAGCAGCTTCGTCGCGAAGTACGACAGCACCGCGACGCCCACCATCATCGCGGCCATCTGCACGTCGGTGACGAGGCTCAGGGCCACCCAGCCCGGCGTGATCATCCCGCCGGGCGAGAGGTTGGTGGTCAGGTAGCAGATCAGTGAGAAGACCAGCCCCAGGGCGATCCCGAGCGCGGCGGTCTGTGCGGTGAGGTTGGCGGGGATCACTTACGGGTTCCTCGTCGGCTGGTACGGATCGAAGGAGTGCTGCTGTTCTGCCTCGCCGTCGCCGTCGCCGCCGCCCTCGGCCGGGCGGCCGTGGCGGGCGACGAACCGGCGGGCCAGCTCGCGCTGTCCGGGGACGTGCAGGCCGTAGGCCGGGGTCTCCAGTGGCCCCACCCAGCTGTACGGTTCCGGCTCGGGCGGCCGGGAGACCGCGATCTGCACGGTGTCCTGGTCCAGGCCGTCGGAGACGGTGGCGGGCGGTTCCTCGGAGTCGTCGAGCGGTAGCTCGGCGAGGCACTCCAGGAACAGCTCGCCCTGGCCGTGGATGTTGCCGATCGCCACCAGCGAGGAGTTCGGGGCGAGTTCGGCGAGCATCGCGGCGGTCAGCTCCCGCGGGTCGCGGCGGTCGCCGCCGAGGTCGACCACCCGGCCGGTGAAGTCCGCGGGAATCGCGTCGCGGGCGCTCTTGGTCGGGTGCCCGATCAGGAAGACCACTTCCGCGCCGAGGTCGGAGACGATCGCGCCCATCTGGCCGTTGCGCTCCACCCGGTCCGGGCGGCAGTTGATGACCACGTTCAACGGCCGCCGAATGGCGCCGAGGTCCTCCAGCTGCTTGACGTTCATCAGCGTGGACTCGGGGTCGTTGGCGGCGAAGACGTTGGCGAACCGCAGCCGCTTGCCCTCCGGTGTGGCGTAGCGCTCCACCGACAGCACGCCCGGGTCCGGCGGGGCGTCCCACATGCCCTGCAGGGCGGTCTGCCGCGCCACGCCGAGCAGTTCGGCCACCGCGAGCGCGATCGCCACGTTCTCCTTGAAGGTGAACCAGCTGAAGCCGCGTAGTTCGGCGTCGGTCACCGTCTCCGGATCGACCGCGATGAGCCGGCAGTTCCGCTTGTCCGCCTCCTCCTGGAGGATGTGCAGCCGGTCCTTCTCCGCGGTGACGCAGGTCCCGCCGACCGGCATCGAGCGGGACAGCGAGCGGGCGACGTCGTCGAGGGTCGGGCCCATCTCCTCGAGGTGGTCCTCGCGGACGTTGCACAGCACGCCGATGGTGGAGCGGATCAGCTTCTCCTGGTTGGTCTCCTGCAGCGCGGGCATCACCGCCATGCACTCGATCACCAGGGCGTCCGGCCGGTACGCCGCCGCCCGCCGCACTATGCCGATCTGCTCGACGATGTTGGACAGCCCGAACTTTCGGTAGACCGGCTCCTCGGTGGCGTCCGGGTGGATGAACCGGGCGGCCGTGCCGGTGGTCTTGGCGACGGTGACCAGGCCGCCGCCGCGCAGCGCGCCCGCGCACAGCCGGGTGATGGAGCTCTTGCCGCGGATGCCGTTGACCAGCACCCGCGTCGGTATCTGCTCCAGCGAGGCGAAGTGCCGCTTCTGCTCAAGCACCCCGGCGACGACCAGCCCGGTGCAGCACAGCAGCAGGACGACATAGAGGAAAAGCACGTCGGTTCCGTCCTTCTACCGCTTCGGTGCGCTCGTGTGCCGGGACTGGTCGGGGGCGCCGGGTCCGGCGGCGGAGGATTGGCCGGATCTGCTCGCCCGGCCGCGTTCCGCCAGTGCCTGGCGGACCAGTTCCAGGCTGCGGGTGACCGAGCCTGCCTCGTCGTGGTTGACCGGGTAGAGCACGGTGCGCCGGTCCCCACCGGCGAGCCGCTCGGCGAGCACGGCCATGGTACGCAGCGGCCGGACCACCACGATGTGCAGCCAGCCCAGACAAGCCACGCCGACGGTGAGGCCGAGGACACCGGCGAGCATGGTGCGTTGCTCGGCCTGGAACGCCGGGAGTTGGAGCGCCATCGCCGGTTCGGCGGTCACCACCCGCCAGCCGAGCCCGGCGGTGGGGCCGCTCTGCGCGAGCGGCGCGGCGGCGGCGACGGACGGCCCGGAGGAGGAGCTGAGCACGGCCGCGGTGGCGCTGCCCGCGGTGCCGGGGGCGCTCTGGGTCGAGGTGGCCAGCCGGGTCAGGCCCGAGCCGGGCAGCGCCTCGAAGGCCCGGTAGCCGATGCTCGCCGCCAGCACCCTGTACTTCGCGTCGGTCACCCACACGCTGCCCAGCTTCGGCCTGGCCAACTGGGAGTTGAGCACGTTCACGTCGACCTCACCGAAGAGCACCACCCCACCGCCCGCGACGGGCTTGCCCTTGACGACCGGGACCTGGGCGTAGGCCGCGATCGCCGGTATCCGACCCGAGGTGTTGACGGTGGTGATCCCGCTGCTGCCGGGGACGTGGACGAGGGTGCGCAGCGGCGTCTTGCCGACCCGCAGCACGATCTCGCCGGTACGGCCGATCAGGTAGAGCGAGCGGTACTGGTGGTGGTCGGCGAGGGTGCGCTGCAGGACCCCGGTCTGGGCGGCCGTCGTCTTGCCGGGCAGGCTCCGCGCCACGTCCGTCAGGTCGGTGTACGACGCGTCGAGGGCCTGCCTGATCCGGTTCGCCGCGATCTCGGTGCGCGCCTGCTGGTCGGCGACGACGGGCGCCGGGACCGCGGTCGCGGTGTCCGCCCGGTTCATCAGGAAGATGAGCGGCACCGCCCAGGCGGCCACCAGCAGCATCGCGACCGCGGCCAGCGCCCTGCAGCCCGGGCCGCGCCGCACCGGGGCCTCCTGCGGGCCGCTCTCGCCCAGCAGTTGGCGGCGCAGCGACTCCAACGCCCGCCCGATGCGGGCCAGTTCGCCGAACCCGTGCACCGGAACCGGCCGGGCCAGCTCCTGCGTGGCGCGTGCTCCGCTCTCGCCCGCGCCCCTGGCCAGCCGGTCGGCGGACAGATACAGCCGCAGCAGCGGACGCTGCACGGTGAACCGCAGCAGCAGACCGAGCAGCAGGGCTATCGCGGCCAGCGCCCCGGCGGCGATCAGCGCGAAGCGCGAGTAGTCGACCGAGGGCCCCATGACGGGAACCGGACGGGAGGTCAGCACGACCAGCCCCAGGCCGTCGGCGTCGCCGTTGCCGGACGACGAGGCGACCGAAGCCCATCCGGCCACCGTCTGCCGACCGCCCGAGGCGGCGCCCAACATGTTTCCGGAGGCGTCCCCGTGGCCCGCCGCCGCCGCTACGGCCGCCGCGGGGAGTGCGCGGTCGGCCCCGTCCAGCGGCTGCTGCGCACCGTCCCCGGCGCTGGCGAGCACGTTCCCGCCCGTGTCCAGCACCTGGGCGGTGCGGCCGTCGCCGTACGAGGTGAGGGTGGGCAGCGCCTCGGAGACCACCAGCAGCCACTGCTTGCGCTGGGGCAGGGCGGCGTCCGGGTTCTGGTCCTGGTTGGCGTCCACGCTCTGCGCGGGCAGGGAGACCTTGGCGAAGTACAGCACCCGCCGCCCGGCGCCCGCGGCCACCAGTCGCGGCGGCATGGTCGCCTGGCCGACGGTCGGCTCCTTGGCGTCGACCCCGGTCAGCGGCACCTGCTCGCCGGCGGTGGCCAGCACCCGGCCGGACTGCGTGTCCAGCAGCGCCTCGCCGAGTGCCGATCTGCGCGCGGCGGCAAGCGACTTGAGGACCGCCGCCGCAGTGGTGCGGCCCGTCACCGCGAACGAGTCCCCGGTGCGGCGAACGGTGGTCGCCTCGGCGTTGACGGCGGTGCGCACGGAGACCGCGATGTCACCGGCGGTCTGCTGCTCGCCGCCGAGTACGGCTTGCGGCACCTGGTCGCCGTGGACGCTGCCGAGTCCGGCCACCGTGAGGGCGGCGACGACCATCAGAAGCGCGATGAGTGAGGCGATCGGCGGACGGACCCCGCCGAGCAGCGGCATGTCGGCTCGGCGGCGGGTGCGGTGCCGACGGGGCGCACGGGAGACCGTGGGCAGGGCGGGCCATCCTCTCACGAGTGGCGCCTAGCGCCCGATTGTTCGACCAGCCCACACTTTAGCCGCAGGTGATTACACAACAATCACACTTTCGCTCCTGTGTTGTACATGTGATGCGCAGTCATCGGAATCGGACAGCTTCCGCTACCGCTCACCACAGGCAGCCCTCAGAATGACCGCCTCCTGTGACACTCGGGCCACGAACCGTCAACGCGGCGCCGAACACCGACAGCGCGTCACGCACGTCCGTTCGAGCCTGTTGCGGGATCGATACGCGCGCGTTGGCCGGCGACGCGAATGCACAAACGCACCATCAGGGAACGTAAGTGAAGAAGCGTCGCGGTTCGCCGCGGCCTCGCAGCGGCCGCCCCGGTCCCGGCCGCCCTTTCCGGACCTGCCCCGGGCAGCCGGAAGCGAAGGGTTCGGGCGCGGAACGTCCCGGTCGCCGACGGTGGCCGCGCCCTGCCGACGGGACGCCGTGCTCGCGGGCGGACCGGTGGGTGTGGCGGGTTGTCCACAGGCCGTCTCGTGGGTCGCGTGATTCTCCTAGCATGGCCGGATGACTCCGCTGGAAAACGGTTCCGTAGCCGCTGTCGCCGACGCCGAGCCCGACGTGCCCGTGCACGAGGGGCTGCGGGTGCTGCGGCGGGTGTTCGGGTATGACGCGTTCCGCGGGGAGCAGCAGGAGATCATCGAGCATGTGGTCGGCGGGGGCGACGCGCTCGTCCTGATGCCGACCGGCGGCGGCAAGTCGTTGTGCTACCAGATTCCCGCGCTGGTGCGATCCGGCGTGGGCGTGGTGGTCTCGCCGCTGATCGCGCTGATGCAGGACCAGGTCGACGCGCTGCGGGCGCTGGGGGTGCGGGCCGGGTTCCTCAACTCCACGCAGGACTTCGACGAGCGGCGGATGGTCGAAGCGGAGTTCCTCGCCGGTGAGCTGGATCTGCTCTACCTGGCCCCGGAGCGGTTGCAGAGCGAGGCGACGCTGAGTCTGCTCGACCGCGGTGAGATCGCGCTGTTCGCCATCGACGAGGCACACTGCGTGGCGTCCTGGGGGCACGACTTCCGCCCGGACTACCTCGCGCTGTCGGCGCTGCACGAGCGCTGGCCCAAGGTGCCGCGCGTCGCGCTGACCGCGACGGCCACCAAGGCGACGCACGCCGAGATCGCCGCCCGGCTGAAGCTGGAGGACGCCCGGCACTTCGTGGCGAGCTTCGACCGGCCGAACATCCAGTACCGCATCGCGCCGAAGAACGACCCGAAGAAGCAGCTGCTGGACCTGCTGCGCACCGAGCACGCCGGGGACGCGGGCATCGTCTACTGCCTCTCGCGCGCCTCCGTGGAGAAGACCGCCGAGTTCCTGGTGCGCAGCGGCATCGAGGCGCTGCCGTACCACGCCGGGCTCGACGCGCGGACCCGCGCCGAGAACCAGGCGCGCTTCCTGCGCGAGGACGGTCTGGTGGTGGTCGCCACGATCGCGTTCGGCATGGGGATCGACAAGCCGGACGTGCGGTTCGTCGCCCATCTCGACCTGCCCAAGTCCATCGAGGGCTACTACCAGGAGACCGGCCGGGCCGGGCGGGACGGCCAGCCGTCCACCGCGTGGCTGGCGTACGGGCTGCAGGACGTCGTACAGCAGCGCAAGTTGATCGAGACGTCCGAGGGCGACGACGCGCACCGGCGCAGGCTCACCGCCCACCTCGACGCGATGCTGGCGCTGTGCGAGACGGTCGACTGCCGCCGGGTGCGGCTGCTGGCGTACTTCGGCCAGCACGGCGAGCCGTGCGGCAACTGCGACACCTGCCTGACGCCGCCGGAGTCCTGGGACGGAAAGATCGCCGCCCAGAAGCTGCTGTCCACCGTGGTCCGCCTCAAGCGGGAACGGAACCAGAAGTTCGGGGCAGGGCAGATCATCGACATCCTGCTGGGCAGGAAGACCGCCAAGGTCATCCAGTTCGACCATGACGCGTTGAGCGTCTTCGGCATCGGCACCGAGCTGCGCGAGGCCCAGTGGCGCGGCGTGGTGCGCCAGCTGCTGGCGCAGGACCTGCTCGCCGTCGAGGGCGAGTACGGCACGCTGGTGCTCACCGAAGGCAGCGGCGAGGTGCTCCGCGGGCAGCGCGAGGTGGTGCTGCGCCGGGAGCCGGAGCGGCCGACGCGTACCGCCAAGGAGCCGAAGGCCGCCAAGGCCGGGCGCAAGGCCCCGGTCGACCTGCCGGAAGCGGCGGTCCCGGTCTTCGAGCTGCTCCGCGCGTGGCGTGCGGCCACCGCGAAGGAGCAGGGCGTACCCGCGTACGTGATCTTCCACGACGCGACCCTCAGGGAGATCGCGACCAGCACGCCCAGCACCCTCGACCAGCTCGGCACGGTCAGCGGCGTCGGCGAGAGCAAGCTGGCGAAGTACGGGCAGCCGATCCTGGACGTCCTCGCCGGTCACGCGCGGGAGGCGGAGGCGGACGGCACCCCGGCAGACGACGCAGAGCCGGACCCGTTCGAGGGCGACCCGTTCGAGGGCGAACCGGATCCGTATCAGGGCGAGCCGGACCCGTTCGACGCCGACCCGTTCTCGGGCGACGCCCGATAGCCGCCAGGAAGGGAGCGCCACCGGGAATACCCCCTTGGGGTATAGCATTGTGTGGAGCGTAAGGTTCCGCCAGGCCGCCATACCCCGGGAGTGAGCGTCGATGAGCACCCCACCCGCCGCGAACCCGATCACGGACTCCCCCGCGAACACCGCGCCGAGCACGCCGCGGGCCGCCGAGGCCGAGCTGGAGATCGGCGGGATGACCTGCGCGTCGTGCGCCGCCCGCATCGAGAAGAAGCTCAACCGGATGGACGGCGTCACCGCCACCGTCAACTACGCCACCGAGCGCGCCAAGGTCAGCTACGGCTCCGCTCACACGGTCGCCGACCTCATCGCCACCGTCGAGGCCACCGGCTACACCGCCGCCGTCCCCGCGCCCCCCGTACAGCCGGACCAGCCCCCGTCCGACGAGGGCCACGACGAGCTGGCCGTACTGCGGCAGCGGCTGCTGACCGCCGTCGTGCTCGCCGTACCGGTGGTCGCCATGGCGATGGTCCCGGCGCTGCAGTTCCGTAACTGGCAGTGGCTCTCCCTCACCCTCACCGCGCCCGTGGTGGCCTACGCCGCCTGGCCGTTCCACCGGGCCGCCTGGACCAATCTGCGGCACGGCGCCGCGACCATGGACACGCTGATCTCCATGGGCACGCTGGCCGCGTTCGGCTGGTCGCTGTGGGCGCTGTTCTTCGGCACCGCCGGAATGCCGGGCATGCGGCACCCCTTCGAACTGTCGGTCTCCCGCACCGACGGCAGCGGCAACATCTACCTGGAGGCCGCGGCCGGGGTGACCGCGTTCATCCTGGCCGGACGGTACTTCGAGGCCCGCTCCAAGCGCCGCGCGGGCGCCGCGCTGCGCGCCCTGCTGCACCTGGGCGCGAGGGACGTCGCGGTGCTGCGCGGCGAGCGCGAAGTACGCGTGCCCACCGGCGAGTTGGCGGTCGGCGACCGGTTCGTGGTGCGGCCCGGCGAGAAGATCGCCACCGACGGCGTGGTGGTGGACGGCACCTCCGCCGTGGATGCCTCGATGCTCACCGGCGAGTCGGTGCCCGTCGAGGTGGCGCCGGGCGATCCGGTCACCGGCGCCACCGTCAACGCGGGCGGCCGGATCGTGGTCGAGGCCACCCGGATCGGCGCGGACACCCAACTGGCCCGGATGGCACGGCTGGTCGAGGAGGCGCAGAACGGCAAGGCGGCGGCCCAGCGGCTGGCCGACCGCGTCTCGGCGGTCTTCGTACCCGCCGTCATCACCCTGGCGCTGGCCACCCTCGCCTACTGGCTGATCGCCGGCGCGGGGCCGACCACGGCGTTCACGGCGGCCGTCGCCGTACTGATCATCGCCTGCCCGTGCGCCCTGGGCCTTGCGACACCGACCGCGCTGATGGTGGGCACCGGGCGCGGTGCGCAACTCGGCATCCTCATCAAGGGGCCGGAAGTCCTGGAGACCACCCGCGAGGTGGACACCATCGTGCTGGACAAGACCGGCACGGTGACCAGCGGCGTGATGGCGCTCACCGACATCGTGACCGCCGACGGCGAGGACGCGGACGCCACGCTGCGCCTCGCGGGCGCCGTGGAACACGCGGCGGAGCACCCCATCGCCAAGGCCGTCGCCCGCGCCGCCGAGGAGCGCACCGGCCCGCTGCCCACCCCCACCGGGTTCACCGCCGTACCGGGCGTGGGCGTGCGCGGCGTGGTCGACGGGCACACGGTCCTGGTGGGCCGCGCCGAGGCGCAACTGCCCGCGGACCTGCGGGACGCCAAGGAGCGCGCCGAGGCCGCGGGGCGCACCGCCGTCGTCGTCACCCGCGACGGCGGACCGCGCGCCGTGCTGGTGGTCGCCGACACCGTCAAGCCCACCAGCGCCGAAGCCGTGCGAAGGCTACGCGGCCTGGGGCTGACGCCCGTGCTGCTGACCGGGGACAACCAGCGTGCCGCGCGGGCGGTCGCCGCCGAGGTGGGCATCGCCGCCGACCAGGTGATCGCCGAGGTCATGCCGGAGGACAAGGTCGAGGTCGTCAGGCGGCTGCAACGCGATGGCCGCAGCGTCGCGATGGTCGGCGACGGCGTCAACGACGCGGCCGCGCTCGCCCAGGCGGACCTGGGCCTGGCCATGGGCACCGGCACCGACGCGGCCATCGAGGCCGGTGACCTGACCCTGGTGCGCGGCGACCTCACGGTCGCGGCGGACGCGATCCGGCTGGCCCGGCGCACCCTCGGCACCATCAGGGCCAACCTGTGCTGGGCGTTCGGCTACAACGTGGCCGCGCTGCCGCTGGCCGCGGCCGGACTGCTCAACCCGATGATCGCGGGCGCCGCGATGGCGTTCTCCTCGGTGTTCGTGGTGGGCAACAGCCTGCGGCTGCGGAACTTCCAGCCGGTGAACCGGTGAACCGCTTGCCGCGCCTTTGAGCCCGGCGGCCAACTGGTGAGCGACAGGCCGGTGAACGCACGGCGGCACGCGGTCGCCGAGTGGATCCCGTTTTGCGAAGCGGCAGGTGAGCGGACGTAGGGTGACGAGTGACGGCCCTGGGCCCAGCAGCCCACCGGCCGTACCGCCTCATCGGCCCGCACTACCCCACCGGCCCGGGCCGCCGGTCGACGACGAGGAGCAACGATGCCCGAGAGCCCAGCAGACCACGCCGCCCGGTTGGACCGGCTGCCGCAGTGGGAAGCGCTCGGCAAGCACCGCGAGCAGTTGGGGGAGGTGCGTCTGCGGGACCTGTTCGCCGCCGACTCCGAGCGCGGCCGGCGCTACACCCTGACCGTCGGCGATCTGCACATCGACTACTCCAAGCACCTGGTGACCGACGAGACGCTGACTCTGCTGCGCGAGCTGGCGGAGGTGCGTGGGGTGGCCGCGCTGCGGGACGCGATGTTCCGCGGCGAGAAGATCAACGTGACCGAGGACCGCGCGGTGCTGCACACCGCGCTGCGCGCACCGCGTGACGTGGTGGTCGAGGTGGACGGCGAGAACGTCGTGCCCAGGGTGCACTCGGTGCTCAACAAGATGTGTGTGTTCGCCGACAAGGTCCGGGCCGGGCACTGGACCGGCCACACCGGCAAGCCCATCCGGAACATCGTCAACATCGGCATCGGCGGCTCCGACCTGGGACCGGCCATGGCGTACGAGGTGCTCCGCCCGTACACCGCGCGCGACCTGACGTTCCGCTTCGTGTCGAACGTGGACGGCGCCGACCTGCACGAGGCGGTACGCGACCTGGACCCGGCCGAGACGCTGTTCATCATCGCCTCGAAGACCTTCACCACCATCGAGACCATCACCAACGCCAAGTCCGCGCGCTCCTGGCTGCTGAAGGGCCTGGGCGCCGACGAGAGCGCGGTGGCCAAGCACTTCGTGGCGCTGTCCACGAACGGGGAGAAGGTCGCCGAGTTCGGCATCAACACGGACAACATGTTCGAGTTCTGGGACTGGGTCGGCGGTCGCTACTCGTACGACTCGGCGATCGGGCTGTCACTGATGATCGCCATCGGGCCCGACCACTTCCGGGAGATGCTGGCTGGCTTCCACCTGATGGACGAGCACTTCCAGACGGCGCCGATCGAGGCCAACGCGCCGTTCCTCATGGGCCTGTTGGGTGTCTGGTACGGCAACTTCCACGACGCCCAGTCGCATGCCGTGCTCCCCTACAGCCACTACCTGTCGCGCTTCACCGCATACCTCCAGCAGCTCGACATGGAGTCCAACGGCAAGTCCGTGGACCGGGACGGCCGCCGGGTCAACTGGCAGACCGGGCCGGTGGTGTGGGGCACGCCGGGCACCAACGGGCAGCACGCCTACTACCAGTTGATCCACCAGGGCACCAAGCTCATTCCGGCCGACTTCATCGGCTTCGCCCAACCGATCGCGGAACTGGGTGAGCTGGCCGACCACCACGACCTGCTGATGGCCAACTTCTTCGCCCAGACCCAGGCGCTGGCCTTCGGTAAGACCCCCGAGGAGGTCACCGCCGAGGGCGTGCCCGCCGAACTGGTGCCGCACAAGACGTTCGTGGGCAACCACCCGACCACCACCATCCTGGCCAAGGAGCTGACCCCCTCGGTGCTGGGCCAGTTGGTGGCGCTCTACGAGCACAAGGTGTTCGTCCAGGGCGCGGTCTGGAACATCGACTCCTTCGATCAGTGGGGCGTCGAGCTGGGCAAGGTGCTGGCCAAGCGGATCGAGCCCGCGCTGACCGAGGGCGCCGACGTGCCGGGCCTGGACTCGTCCACCAGCGCGCTGGTGGACCAGTACCGCTCGCTGCGCGGTCGCTGACCCCCCGCGACCGGCGGCCCGGTCGATATCCACAGCCTGTGGAGAACCGCGCCGTCGCGACGCCGGAAACACGAAGCCGCGGTCACCCAGGAGGGCGACCGCGGCTTCGCGCCTGTCCGCTCGGCCTCAGCCGACGCGGGTCAACTTGCTGCCGAACGACGGCGCGTTGAGGTCCGACTGCAACGCCACCGGCACCTTCACCTGACCGGGACCACTGCCCACCGTCAGCGTGCCCACCGTGGCGCCCGCCTTCGCCGAGTGCGGCACGCCGGACGCACCGGCGTTCAGCGCGACGTTCACCTTCAGCCCGGCCCAGCCGACCGCCTGCACGTCCTGCGTGGCGACGACCGGAGTCCGGCCGCCGAGGCCGTCGTCGACGTAGCCGACCACATCACCCTTCTTGATCACCTGCTCGGAGGTGAGCGACTGCTGGGCGGCCATGATGAGCTGCCGCCCGGCGGCCAGCACGGTGTCGATGATCGCGGGCTTGTACTGGCCCATCACCGCGCCGATGATCAACTGCGTGGTGCCGCCGACCTGCTTGACGGCGGCGAAGACCAGGTTGCCGCCCGCCCTGGTGCTGGTGCCGGTCTTGATGCCGACCGTGTTGTTCAGCGGAACCAGCCCGTTGTAGTTGCGGTAGGTGTCTCCGGTCGCCGCCTTGTACGAGGGCTTCGCGACGATCTCCCGGAACACGTCGTTGGTCATCGCCTGCCGGGCCAGCTTGATCTGGTCGACGGCGGTGCTCACCGTGGTGGCGTCCAGGCCGCTCGGGTCGGTGTACGTGGTGTTGGACATCCCGAGGTCCTTGGCGGCCGCGTTCATCTTCTTGGCGAAGTCGGCCTCGGAGCCGGCGTCCCAACGCGCAAGCAGCCGGGCGATGTTGTTCGCCGACGGAAGCATGATCGCTTCCAGCGCCTCGTACTCGCTGATCTGCTGGCCCGCGGTCACCTTGACCACCGACTCGTTCTCCCGGCTGACGTCCGCCGCCGCCTGCGGGTCGATCTTGATCAGCGGCCCGGAGTCACCGTGCCTGAGCGGATGGTCGCGCAGGATGACATAGGCCGTCATGACCTTGGCGACACTCGCGGTGGGCACCGGCTTCTGCGGGCCGAACGCGCCCATGCCGCCGAGCCCTTCGACCTCCACCGCCGCCTGGCCCTCGGTCGGCCACGGCATGGACGGCGCCGCGCCACCGAAGGTGTACGAGGCCGGGCTGGTCAGCGTCAGCTTCGCACTGGGCAGCGGGCGCACCGCCTGCACCACACAGAAGATGATCACCAGCAGCGCGACCAACGGCGTCCAGATCTTGACCCGGCGCATCGCGGAGCGCAGCAGGGTCGGCGCCGGAGGCGGGGTGTTGGTCAGCTCCGCCAGGAGCTTCAACGGTTCACCGGGCACGGGCGGCAACGGCTGCTGCTTGGTCCGCTCCACGGGTTCCGGTTCGGCGTCCGCCCGCGTCTGCGCGGGCTTCGCCGGGGGCTCGGCGGGCTTCGCCGGGGCGGGCGCCGCGGAGGCCTGGGCGGCCTTCGCTGACGGCTGACCGGGCTTCGCCGGGGCGGGCGTCGGCTTCTCGGGCTCGGCCTTCGGCTTCTCGGGCGCGGGCGCCGTCTTTTCGGCGGCGGGCGTCGAGGACTCGGGCGTGGGCTTCGTGTCGGCGGGCACGGGCTTCGGGTCGGCGGGCGCCGCCTTCGCCGGGGCGGGCCCCGCCTCCTCGGCCGCAGGCGTCGCCTTCTCCGGCTCGGCCGACGAGCCGGTCGACCCGGCGGACGAGGGCTTCACCGGAGGCGTAGTCGCCGACGCGCCACCGGACTTGGGCGTCGCGCTCTCCTGCTCAGGCTGCTGCCGCGCTGTGGCGCCGGATTCCGGTTCGCTCTTGGCGTCGTCCGCCTCGGCAGGCTTCCCGGGCTTGGACGGCCGCTGCGGGGCGTCGGCGGACGAGGGCTTCGCCGGGGTCTTCTCCGGCGCGGACCCGCCGTCCACCGCCTTGTCCGGGGCGGCCTCAGGGGCAGCCGGAGCGGACGCCTTGGCAGCGTTGTCCTTCGGCTGGCCGGATTTCTCCTTGCCGTCCCCGGACGCGCCGGACTCCGCGGCAGTGTCCGTCCCGGACGCGGCCGTGGCCGCCTCCGCGTCGGCGCCGCCGCCGGAACGCTTCTCTTGATCGGCATCGGCTTCCGCTTCGGGCTCCGCCAGAGATTCCGCCACGGGCTCGCCGGAAGAGTCGTCAGCAGCCCGGGACTTCGCCTCCGGCCCGGCCGGAGTCGGCACACGTCCACCGTCGGACGTACCGGAACGCTGCTCGGCGTCCGGTTCCGCTACGTCATCCGTCGTAGATTCGGTTCGCCGGTCCGCCGGTTGTTCGCGCTCGGCGCGCTCGGTGACCGCGGTGGCGGAGCGGGCCGCGCCGTCACCGGCGGGCACCCGCAGACGCATCGTCATCGTCGGCTCGGGCGCGCCGTCCCGCTCCTTGCCGTCGGCCGAGGCGGCGTCAGTTGCCGAGGTCTGCCGCACCGCGAGCCGAGGGTCCGCCTTGCCCTCTTTTGTCCCTGAATGCTCTGTCGTCTCCCCCGACGACCGCCGCTGTTCCGCCCTGCCGGGGGATTCGCCCGCCACCCAAGCCTCCCGTACACATCAGGCGGGGCGCCTCACCCGGCGCCCCGCTGCCGATATCCAGTGTCCCGGACCAGTTTCCTGCGCGTGCGCCCGCCCTCGCCGCCAGACCCGCCGATCCCGCCACAACCCGTTGGGAACAGCCGGTCCACGCCACACGACGCCGCCGCCACCCCGCTAGACGAGAACGACATACCTACCGGTTCCCGCAGATAAGGAAGAGGCACTCTCGACACATCGGTGTGAGAGGCGTCACCCTGTCATTCATCCACGCGGGGAGGCATGGATGGGCAGGAGCCGCAGAACAATTCCGGAGGAGCTGTTGCTGCTCGCCCTGGACCCGACGACCGGGACCACGGCGCAGCCGCAGTCACTCGACCTTGGTCTGGCCGGAGCACAGCTAGTGGAGCTGGCGCTGGCGGGACGGATAGCCCCGGACGGGGATCGTATCGCCGTGGTGCATCCGCGGCCGACAGGTGATCCGACCCTGGACACCGCACTGGAACTGCTGCGCAGGCGCGGCAGCCCGGTGCGTGCCGTTCACTGGATCGGTGGGCCCCGACTGGGGCTGCGCCAGACGTATCTCGCGCACTTGGAGCGGTGCGACATGGTGCATGCCGTGCCGGGCCAGATGTGCGGGGTGCTGCCGACGACTCGCTACCAGGCGACCGACAGCGCGGTCAGCCGGGAGATCAGGACCCGGCTGGACAACGCGATCCGCACCGGCGTACCGCCGGACCCGCGGACCGCGGCGCTGGCCTCGCTCGCCCACGCGGTGGGGCTCGGCAAGCACCTCTACCCCGGTAACGAGGGCCGGTCCTCGCGATCGCGCCTACGGGACCTCATCAGGTACGACCCGATGGGCGGCTTGGTGGCCCACGCCGTGATGGACGTACAGAACGGCGTGGCGGTCCAGCCGCGGCGGGCACCCGCCCAGGCGGCGCAGGCCCGTGCCGTCGGCCGCGGCATGGCCAGGGCAGGAGCCCGCTGAAGCCCTCGGGCGAACTGGTGCTCCCAACCGTGGCAGCGTCCGAGACCCCCGGACGAGAACCACGGGCACAGCACGGCCCGCACCCCCGTCCCCATGGCCCGGTACGGGAGCCGCTGAAGCGCGCGGGGTGGTGACCGGTCGAACACCGGTACACCACCCCGCGCGTTTCGCTGGTACCGCACAGCTAATTGCTCCCGTTCTTCTGCGCAGCGTTGACCTCTGGTGGCAGGCTGCTGACCGGCAGTACACCGGTCGTACAAGAGCAGGTACCTGAACTCCTACAAGAGCAGTGGTGCCGGTGCGGTTCACAGTCGGAGGTGCAGTTCCGTGGCGTCCAACGTCAATCCCACTGTCAGGCGACGCAGGCTGGGTTCGGAGCTGCGCAAACTCCGCGAGATGAAGGGCATGACGGCGGAGGAGGTCGCCGCCCGGCTCCTGGTGTCGCAGTCGAAGATCAGCCGACTGGAGAACGGCCGCCGCAGCATCAGCCAGCGCGACGTACGCGATCTGTGCGGGGTGTACGGCGTGGAGGACCACCGCATCGTGGACTCGCTGATGCAGATGGCCAAGGAGTCGCGCCAGCAGGGCTGGTGGCACGCGTTCGGCGACGTCCCGTACAGCGTCTACATCGGGTTGGAGACCGACGCCGTCTCGCTGCGGGTCTACGACTCGCTGATCGTCCCGGGCCTGTTGCAGACCCCCGCGTACGCGCGGGCCGTCATCGAGGGCATGTGGCCGGAGGCCACCGTCACCGAGGTGGAGAAACGTATCCAGGTGCGGCTCAAGCGGCAGGAACGAATCACCGACCCGGTCAGCCCGGTGCGCTTCTGGGTGGTCCTGGACGAGGCGGCGCTGCGGCGGGTCACCGGCAACGAGGCGATCATGAGCGAGCAGTTGGACCACCTGGTGAAGTGCAGCACCATGCCACACGTCACGTTGCAGGTCCTGCCGTACGGCGTCGGCGCCCACCCGGGGATGTACGGCGAGTTCGCGATCCTGGAGTTCGAGGACGCCTCGGACGCCTCCGTGGTGTACCTGGAGGGCATGACCAGCGACCTGTACCTGGAGAAGCCCACCGACGTGCAGGACTACTGCGTGATGTACGAGCATCTGCGGGCGCTGGCGCTCAGCCCCGAGCAGACGCGGCAGTTCATGTCCCAGGTGGCTCGCGAGTACGCCTCGTAAGCCCCTTGAGTACTCCGGTGCCGCTTGCGGCGCCGGAGGTTACACCGTCGTCACCGATGACGGAAGAGGTGGATGGAATATGCCATCCGGTCGAGTGAACAGTAGCTCCAGCACGTGATGTTGCCGAGTAGCGTCGTCGGCGTCGTCAAGGTCGACAACTCCCCAACCGACTCGGCTATTTCGGAGCTGACATGAACAACCAGCAGGCCAGGCAGGGCATCACGGCGGCGTGGAAGAAGTCCTCGTACTCCGGCGCGCACGGCGCGTGCGTGGAGGTGCGCACCCCCGGGGCGCACGCCGTTGCGGTGCGCGACTCCAAGGACCCGCAGGGGCCTTCGCTGGCCTTCTCCTCGGAGTCCTGGGCCGCGTTCGTCGCCGGTGTGGAGGCGGGCGCCTTCGACCTCGGCTGAGGCCCGGGCGCGGCAGCGCCACACCCCCTCCTGACAAACACCGCCGCGACGCGGCAGTAACACCAGAGTCCTCTCGACTGGTCGCCGTCCTGGCCGAGGGGGCTCGTTGCTGTTCACGGGCCCTGCCGTGCCGACCGTCGGTCCCGTGCCTGCGAAGCACCCGCTCATGGTGTCGTCGCCCGTCGAGCGACAACAATGCCACCGGAAGTCAAGAGGCGGTAAATTCGTTCTCTGATTTGACCGCCGTTCATACCCATGAACCGCAACCTCTTGACCACACCCTCGATCGCCGATTGAATCCCCCGCAAGTACCGCTCCTGCGAAGCGCGTTCGTGTTCCTTGTGCACAGCCGCCGTGTTCACAAGACGGACCCCTGGAGGGGGCATGAACGGTTTCGACTGGGCCGTCCTCGTCGGGTACTTCGGCGTGATGGTGGCGATCGGGGTGTGGTCGCACCGCCGGGTCGGTGATGTCGGCGACTTCTTCACCGCGGGCGGCAGGATGCCCTGGTGGCTGTCCGGCATCTCGCACCACATGTCCGGCTACAGCGCCGTGATGTTCACCGGTTACGCGGGAATCTCCTACCAGTTGGGCGTCACCTCGTTCTTCACCTGGTCCCTGCCCATCGCCGTCGGCGTCCTCATCGGCGCCAGAAGTTTCGCTCCCCGGCTGAACCGGGTGCGGTCGCGGCTACGCGTCGCCTCACCGCTGGAGTTCCTCAAGGTCCGCTACAACGTGCCGACCCAGCAGGCGCTGGCGTGGTCCGGGGTGCTGCTGAAGACGGTGGACGTCGGCGCCAAGTGGGCGGCGATCGCCACGTTGTTGTCCGTCTTCACCGGGGTCTCCCTCGACCGGGGCATCCTCGTCACCGGAGTGGTGACCTGCGTGTACTGCACGGTGGGCGGGCTGTGGGCGGACGCGCTCACCGAACTCGGGCAGTTCGTCATCCAACTCCTCGCCGGAATAGCGATGTTCGCGGCGACACTCGGCCGGATCGGCGGCGTCAGCGGGCTGTGGAGCGTGTGGCACCGGCTGCCCGCCGGGCACACCCATCCCACGGCCGGGCCGTACACCCTGACGTTCCTGTTCGCCTACCTGTTCATCAAGACCTTCGAGTACAACGGCGGCATGTGGAACCAGGCGCAGCGCTACATGGCCACCACCAGCGCCCGCGCCGCCACCCGTTCGGCGACGCTGTCCGGTGCGCTGTGGCTGGTCTGGCCGCTGGTGCTGTTCCTCCCGATGTGGGTGGCGCCGCTGCTGGTACACGCCCGCAAGCCGGACGCGAGCGACGCCTACGCGCTGCTGGCCGAACGGCTGCTGCCGCACGGGCTGTTGGGGCTGGTGGTGGTCGGGTTCTTCTCCCACACCATGGCGATGTGCTCCTCCGACGCCAACGCGATCGCGGCGGTGTGCACCCGCGACATCCTGCCGTCGGTCTACCGCGCGGTGCGTAGCTGGTCGGCGCGGACCGCGCTGGTCGCGGCCCGGATCGCCACGGTGGCGTTCTTGGCGCTGTCGGTGGCGGTGGCCACCCAGGTCGACTCCCCGGCGTTCAAGGACATCATCACGGTGGTCGTCAAATGGGTCGCGGGCCTGGTGGGGCCGATCTCCATACCGCTGCTGATGGGCCTGCTGCGGGCCTGTCGCCGTTCGGGTCCCACGGCGGCGCTGGCCAGCTGGGCGCTGGGCCTGTTCGGCTTCTGGCTGACGAACTTCGGCCTGAGCGCGGTGTCGTTGCAGGTGCAGATCGCCACCCCGGTGGCGGTGTCACTGGTGTCGTACGTGCTGGTCGGGCTGGTACGGCCGGAGCGCACGGCGCGGCGCGACGCGGTGGTCGAGCTGGTCAACCCGGGCGCGGCGCCCCCTTGCGCGCCGCCTCGCCCGGCCACCCGCCCCCGCGTGTAGCGCCGGTGGCCGGGCGCCGGGTCACCCCGCGACCGGGTAGCGGTGCAGCCAGGCGCTCGCACCGGTCAGGGCGGCACCCTGCGTCATCTGCAACGCGAAGTCGTCGGCCAGCTGGAGGATCGTGCCGCGCCCCTCCAGCTCCACCACCCACGCGGGCGGCAGCGCCGTCTCCCCGTGCTGCACGCCGAGCAGGTTGCCGCAGATCGAACCGGTGGAGTCGCTGTCGCCGGAGTGGTTGACGGCCAGCAGCAGCCCGTGCCGTACGTCCTCGGCGACCAGCGCGCAGTACACGCCGATGGCCAGCGCCTCCTCGGCGGTCCAGCCCTGGCCGAGCGACTCGACCCGCTCGGCGGACGGCGGCCCCTGGCGGGCCGCCTCCAGCGCGTCGCGCAGCGCCTGGGTGGTCTCCTGGTGGCCGGAGTGGGCGGCCAGCTGCGCCAGTGCCTGCCGCACGGCCTCCTGCAGCGGGTTGCCGTGAGCCAGCGCGTGCACGATCACCGCGAGCGCCCCGGCCGCCAGGTATCCGGTGGGGTGGCCGTGGGTCTGCGCGGCGCACTCCAGGGCCAGTTGGCAGACCAGTTGCGGCTCCCATCCCACCAGCAGGCCGAACGGCGCGGAGCGCATCACCGTGCCGCAGCCCTTGGAGCCGGGGTTCTTCGGCTGGGCCAGGGTGCCCATCCGGTCGTCGCCCAGGCCGGACAGGCAGGCGCGTCCCGGGGCGCGCCGGGAGTACAGCCACTCCTCGCGGGCCAGCCAGCCCGCCTCGGCGTCCCGCTCGTCGGGGCCCCAGTCGGCCTGGGTGGCGGCCCAGCGCAGATAGGCGCGGTGCACGTCGGTCGGCGGGTGCCAGGTCCCGGCGTCCCGGCGGACGTGGGCGCGGATCAGCCCGTCCACGGTGAACAGGCTCATCTGGGTGTCGTCGGTGATCGCCCCGCGCCGCCCGTAGGCGGGGACGTAGTCGGTGACGCCGGTGTCACCGTGCTTGTCGCGGATGACGGACAGCGAGTCGAACTCGATGCCGGCGCCCAGCGCGTCGCCGATCGCCCCGCCGAGCAGACAGCCTCTCACCCGGCTGCGGAAGTCCTGTTGCTCCGCCCGCCCCCATATTCCGGCCACGCCTCAACTCCCCTTCTCCATGGGCCGCTTCACTGCGTTGGTCTGATCTCAGCTGTCCAGGACCGGCAGCAGCTCGGGCAGGTGGCCGTCAAAGGCCTGCCCCGCCGCCCGGCGTTCCTCCGGCACCGTGCCGTACAGGGTGTCGCGCTGCCGGGCCGGGCGGCCCGCCGCTTCGGCGATGGCCACCAGGTCGCGGATCGAGCGGTACGAACCGTAACTGGAGCCCGCCATCCGGGAGATGGTCTCCTCCATCAGCGTGCCGCCCAGGTCGTTGGCGCCCGAGCGGAGCATTTCGGCCGCCCCTTCGGTGCCCAGTTTCACCCAGCTCGTCTGGATGTTTCGGATGTGCGGGTGGAGCAGCAGCCGGGCCATGGCGGTGACCGCGCGGTTGTCCCGGTGGGTCGGCCCGGGCCGTGCGATGCCCGCCAGGTACACCGGGGCGTTGGTGTGGATGAACGGCAGGGTGACGAACTCGGTGAAGCCGCCGGTCTCCTGCTGGATCTCGGCGAGCAGCCGCAGATGGCCCAACCAGTGCCGGGGCTGGTCCACATGCCCGTACATCATCGTGGAGGAGGAGCGGACGCCCAGTTGGTGGGCGGTCCTGATCACCTCCACCCAGGTCGCGGTGGGCAGTTTGCCCTTGGTGAGCACCCAGCGCACCTCGTCGTCGAGGATCTCGGCGGCGGTGCCGGGGATGGTGTCCAGCCCGGACTCCTTGGCCTGCTGCAGCCAGTCGCGGATGGACAGCCCGGTGCGGGTGGCGCCGTTGGCGACCTCCATCGGCGAGAAGGCGTGCACATGCATGCCGGGCACCCGGGCCTTGACCGCCCGGGTGATGTCGAAGTAGGCGGTGCCGGGCAGGTCGGGGTGGATACCACCCTGCATGCACACCTCGGTGGCGCCCACCTGCCAGGCCTGTTGGGCTCGGTCGGCGACCTGGTCGAGGGAGAGGGTGTAGGCGTCGGCGTCGGTGCGGCGCTGGGCGAAGGCGCAGAAGCGGCAGCCGGTGTAGCAGACGTTGGTGAAGTTGATGTTCCGGGTGACGATGTAGGTGACCTCGTCGCCGACCGTGTCGCGCCGTACGTCGTCGGCGATCCGGCACAGTGCGTCCAGCGCGGGACCGTCGGCGTGCAGCAGGGCGAGCGCCTCGGCGTCGGTGAGCCGGGTGGGGTCGTCGGCGGCGGTGGCCAGCGCGGCGCGGACGTCGGCCTCGATGCGGTCCGGGACCGCGCCGGGGGCGGCCTGCTCGCGTAGCGCCTCCCAGTCGCCGTACACCTCGTCGAAGTCGTTCCTGCGGTCACCGGTGCGGCCCTCGGTGTCGACGGCGGTGTGCAGATCGGTGCGGCCGGTGGCGGTGAACACCTCGTCGGGCTCCTGCCAGGGCAGGCCGACGGGTTTGCGGTCCTCCACGGCCAGCCCGCTGTCCGGGTCGGCCAGCGCCCGCACGTGCGGCAGGACGCGCGGGTCCAGCCAGGGCTCGCCGCGCTGAACGAACTCCGGGTAGATGGTGAGGCGTTCGCGCATGGTGAAGCCGGACTCAGCGGTGATGGCGCGCAGTTGCTCGATGTGCGGCCAGGGGTGCTCGGGGCTGACGTGGTCGGGGGTGAGCGGGGAGACTCCGCCCCAGTCGTCGATGCCCGCGGCGATGGCCCGCCGGTACTCGCCCGCGATCAGGTTCGGCGGTGCCTGGATACGGGCGGCGGGGCCCAGGATCAGCCGGGCCACGGCGATGGCGGCGACCAGGTCGTCCAGTTCGGCGTCCGGCATGCCGCGCATCGGGGTGTCCGGCTTGGCGCGGAAGTTCTGGACGATCACCTCCTGGACGCCGTGGTACTGCCGGGCCACCGTGCGGATGGCGAACAGCGACTCGGCGCGCTCGGTGGAGGTCTCGCCGATGCCGAGCAGGATGCCGGTGGTGAACGGCACGTTGGAGCGGCCCGCGTCGTGCAGTACGCGCATGCGCACCGCGGGGTCCTTGTCCGGGGAGCCGTGGTGCGGGCCGCCCGGCTCGGACCACAGACGGGTGGCGGTGGTCTCCAGCATCATGCCCATGGAGGCCGCGACCGGCTTGAGGCGCTGCACGTCGGTCCAGGTCATCGCGCCCGGGTTGAGGTGCGGCAGCAGTCCGGTCTCCTCCAGCACCCGGATCGCCATCGCCCGCACGTACGCCACGGTGTCGTCGTAGCCGTGGGCGTCCAGCCACTCGCGGGCCTCGGGCCAGCGGTCCTCCGGGCGGTCGCCGAGCGTGAACAGGGCTTCCTTGCAGCCGAGTTCGGCGCCCTGCCGGGCGATGGCCAGCACCTCGTCCGGGGACAGGAACATCCCCTCGCCCGCGCGCCGCAGTTTGCCGGGCACGGTGGCGAAGGTGCAGTAGTGGCAGCGGTCCCGGCACAGCCTGGTCAGCGGGATGAAGACGTTGCGCGCGTAGGTGATCACGCCGGGGCGGCCGGCGGCCTCAAGGCCCGCGTCCCGCACCCGCGCGGCGATCGCGCACAGGGCGTCGAGGTCCTCGCCGCGCGCTCGCAGCAGGACCGCCGCCTCGGCGACGTCCAACGCGACGCCGCTGCGGGCGCGGCCCAGCGCGCGGCGCATGGCGTTGGCGGTCGGTGTCGGCTCCTCGGGGCGCGGCAGGCTGGTGTCCATCCACCGAGCATACGAGCGAGCACCGACAGCGAAGACGACGCCCGCCTGCGCGGTTTGTCACAGGCACGCCCAGGAATACCGCGCGCACCACACGGCACCGCCCCGGCCGGGACCGGACGGCCCGGTCCCGACTCGCGCGTTACAGGTACTGCGCGTAGTCGTCGAGGGTGCGCAGCACCTCGCCCGCGCCCGCGGGCGGCAGCATGAAGACGGCCTCCCGCACGCCGAGGTCGCGCAGCCGCGCGACCTTGTCCGCGCTGGGCCGGATCGAGTACGGCACGACCTGCGGTTCGCCTTCCCGGCCCGCCTCGGTCCAGGCGGCGCGCAGTGCGGGCAGGTGCTCGGCCGGGTCCTGGCCCACCGGCAGCCAGCCGTCGGCGTATCCGGCGACGTCCGCGAACAGCCTCGGCCCGGCCGCGCCCCCGAGCAGGACGCGCAGCCCCTTCGGCTTCGGGTGCGCCTCGCTGGGCTCGATGTGGATGAACTCGCTGTCGTACGCGGTGGGTTCGGGCGCCCACAGGGCGCGCATGGCGGCCATCTTGTCCCGGACGGCGGTGCGGCGGCGCGGCCAGTCCACACCGTGCGCGGCGGCCTCCTCCTGGTTCCAGCCCAGGCCCACGCCGAGGGTGAACCGGCCGCCTGACAGGTGGTCGAGGGTGGCCACCTGCTTGGCGAGCACGATGGGGTCGTGCTGGGCGACCAGGGTGATCCCGGTGCCGAGGACCAGGTGTTCGGTGACGGCTGCGGCGGCGCCCAGCGCGGCGAACGGGTCGAGGGTACGCCCGTACTCGCGCGGCAGGTCGCCGCCGAAGGGGTAGGGGCTCTTGCGGGAGACCGGGATGTGGGTGTGCTCGGGCAGGTAGAGCCCGGCGAACCCGCGCTGTTCCAGCTCCCGTGCGAGCTGGACGGGGCCGAGGGTCTCGTCGGTCAGGAAGATCATGGTTGAGACACGCACTGCGAGCACCTCCGAACACGGGCAACTTTTGCCCGGTCTTGTCTCTTCCCGTACGCCATCGCACCGAATCCCGGAATGACTCCTGTCATCCGCGCGCGCGGCGACCGGCGTCGCCCACCAGACCCACCGCGCCACCGGAGCGGGGCCCAACAACTCTGAGAAGTCCGGGAGTTGAAGGTTCCGTAAAAGACAGTAAGGAACCTTTACTAACACGGTGGGGACCGGCAAGCTGCCGCTCCATGACGGAACCCCACAGGAGCCATCCGCGCCGCAGGCGGTACGCGGTACTCGGCGCCGCCGCCGCACTCGCCGTGACGGCCGGGCTCACCACCACGTACTGGCAGGCCGACGCCTCCCCCCACACCACCGCCGCGGCCAGCGCCGACTGGGTCACCTTCAGCGGCGGCAGGCTCTCCTACCGCACCGACGCCCAGGGCAACCGCGTCCCCGACTTCTCCCGCGTCGGCTACCACGAGGGCGACCAGCCCCTCCCCGACCGGCCGGTCGCCGTCACCCTCGCCCCGACCGCCTCCGGAGACGACACCGCGCGCATCCAGGCCGCCGTCGAACGGGCCGGTGGCACCCCGTCAGGCGGCGCGGTACTGCTCAAGGCGGGCACCTACCGGATCGGCGGCACCATCAGGGTCGACCGGTCCGGAGTCGTGGTGCGCGGCTCCGGAGCGGGTGAGAACGGCACCGTGCTCACCGGCACCGGCAAGCCGCACACCCTGGTCGCGGTCGGCGGCTTCGGGCAGCTCACCCGCAGCGGCGGCACCTACCCGGTGACCGACACCTATGTGCCGGTCGGCGCCAGCAGCCTCCATGTGTCCGGCGCCGCCGCGCACTTCAGTGCCGGGGACCGGATAGTCGTGCAACGCCCCATCGAGCACAACTGGATCCACGCCATCGGCATGGACCACATCCCGCCACGCCCCGACGGCACCCCCAGCGCCCCGTGGAAGCTCAGCAGCGGCCACGAGTTCGAGCGCACCGTCACCGGCGTGCACGGCGACACCCTCACCCTCGACGTGCCGCTCCCCCAGGCGCTGGAGAAGCAGTACACGCACGCGAGCGTGTGGTCGTACACCTTCAGCGGCCGCGTCGGCGAGGCGGGCGTGGAGCACCTGTCCGGCAACGGCAAGGCGTTCGAGGCCGACCCGTCCTGGCACAGCACCGGATACTTCGACTCGGCACTGGTCAACGTGGACGCCGCCGAGAACTCCTGGGTGCGCGATGTCACCGCGAACAGGTTCGGCTCGGCCTTCTCCTTCGGCACCGGCGCCCTGCACGACACCATGCTGGACACCCGCTCGCTGGACGCCTCCGTGCCGCAGGACGTCCACGCCCAGCCGGTCGCCTACACCGTCAGCGGGCAACAGACCCTGATCGAGAACTGCACGGTGACCGGCAGCAACCAGCACGCCTGGGCGACCCAGGCGCGCGTTCCCGGCCCCAACGTGATCAGCAACTGCACGGCCACGAACACCGGCAAGCGGCTGCTGGACGCGGGCCCGCACCAGCGGTGGGCGACCGGAACCCTCTATGACGAGGTCACCATGGACACCTCCGGCACCCTCGCACTGCACGACCGCCAGTGGATGGGCAGCGGCCAGGGCTGGGCGGGCGCCAACGACGTGGCGTGGAACTGCTCGGTGGGCAGGTACGAGGTGGAGGACCCGCCGACCGCCCACAACTGGGCCATCGGCTGCACCGGCACCCAGGCGCCGCCCGCCAGCGGCCACCGCCCCGGCGAGTTCCAGTCCCCAGGCGGCCACGTGCGGCCCGCCAGCCTCTACCAGGAGCAACTACGCGAACGCCACGGCGAGTAGGCCCAACACGTCGCCGCCCGAGCACCTCGCCTCGGGCGGCGACGCGCTCCACAGCGGCGCCTGAGCAGGTCGGGCGAACTGCGCTGGAGGGTCGGCAGCGCCCTGAAGGGGCGCGGGGAACCGCGCGACGAGCGACAACGCCGCCGCAGATGACCGACGGCACATCGCCGCACTCCCAGCGGAGCGCCTAGCGCGTCGCGACCGTGTGCGTGTCGCGCCCCGAGCGCAGCACCGTTCCCGGGACGGCGCCGGTGACCACACCGTCCCTGATGGTCTCGACGCCGTTCACCCGCACGCTCACCACACCCTGCGCCGCGGAGTCCAACCGCGGGCTGTCGCCCGGCAGATCGTGCACCAGGGTCGCGGCCGCGGCGTCGATCCGCCGCGGATCGAACAGCACCAGGTCGGCGAAGTACCCCTGGGCGATACGGCCACGCAGCCGCAGCCCGTACAGCCTGGCCGGGTCGCCGGTGAGCATACGCACCGCCCGCTCCAGCGCCACCAGCTTGCGCCCGCGCAGGCAGTCCCCGAGGAACCGCGTCGTATACGGCGCACCGCACATCCGGTCCAGATGCGCACCCGCGTCCGAGCCACCCAGCATGACGTCCTCGTGCTCCCAGGTCTGCCGCCGCAGTTCCCAGCTCACCGGATCGTTGTCCGTGGGCATGGGCCAAAGCACCGTGCGCAGCCGGTCGTTGGCGCATATCCGCACCAGTGCCTCGAAGGGTTCCTGCCCTCGCTCGGCGGCGATGTCGCAGACCCGTCGGCCGGTCAGTCCCGCGTTCTCCTTGGAGTACGTATCGCCGATGACGTAGCGCCCGAAGTCCGCCAGCCGCCGGAAGACACCGGCCTGCGGGCTGTCCGCGCGGCGCAGCATCCGCGCCCGCACGGCGGGGTCCAGGAGTCTGCCGATCCGCTCGTCCACCGGCAGGCCCAGGATCTCCCCCCATCCGGGAATCAGGTTGAGCGCGCAGAACGTACCGAGCGACATGTTCATGGGGGTGAGGATCGGCATGGTCAGTGCGACGACCCGGCCACCGGCCTTGCGGGCCATGGCCGATGCCAGCAGTTGCCGCGGCACACGTTCCGGGACGGCGGCGTCGATGGTCAGCACGTTCCAGTTGAGCGGGCGTCCGGCGGCGGCGCTCATGGCGGCCAGCAGATCGATCTCGTCGTCGGAGAACTGGTCCAGGCATCCGGCGACTATCGCCTCGATCTGTGTGCCCTCGTGTTCGCCGACCGCGCGGCACAGCGCCAGCAACTCCTCGCGGCGCGCGTAGCGGGACGCCACCGGTTTGCCGTCCCCGTCGGAGTGCGTGGACGACTGCGTGGTCGAAAGCCCCCACGCGCCCGCATCCATCGATTCATGCAGCAACCACAACATGCGCTCCAACTGCCGTGGTGTGGGCTGCCCGCCAATGGCCTCCTCGCCCATGACATGTCGACGCAGCGCGCAGTGCCCCACCATGAAACCCGCGTTGACCGCGGTCCGCCCGTCCAGCGCGCCGAGGTACTCAGCGAACGAGGCCCAACTCCACTCCACCCCGTCCTCGAGGGCCTTGAGCGACATGCCCTCGACCTTGCTCATCATGCGCCGTGTGTAGTCGGCGTCCCGCGGCCTGAGCGGCGCCAGGGTGAATCCGCAGTTGCCGCCCACCACGGTGGTCACACCGTGGTTCATCGACGGCGTCGCGAAGGGGTCCCAGAACAACTGCGCGTCATAGTGGGTGTGCGGATCGACGAATCCGGGCGTGAGCACCAGTCCGCTCGCGTCCTGGCTACTACGCGCGCCTTCCGTGGCGGTGCTGCCGGGCGCGGTGATGGAGGCGATTCTTCCGTCCCGTATTCCGACATCCGCCACGTATGAGGGCGCACCCGTGCCGTCCACCACGGTGGCGCCCTCTATCAGGTGGTCAAGCATGGTCGATTCCCCTCTGCGGAAAGTGATGGCGAGGGTGCGCGGCTCGGGGGTCGGCCCGGCCGGAGCCGTGCGACGGGCCGCCGCCGCACGGCTCCGGACCGGGTCGGGAAGCGACGGCCCGGGAAGCCGTCGCCGCACAGCGGGCGCCGGGGCCGCGGTACGGCCCGCCGCGCACCGTTCGGCAAGCCCTAGGCCCCCGCCGCCTGCCGGAAGCGGGTGGTGCGGTGTACCGGGTCGGTGTCGATCTTCGGAATGACGTGCTCTCCGATGAGCTTGATCGTCGTCAGCGTGTCCTCGTACGGCACGCCCACCGGCAGCCCGAACGCCAACTGGTCGGCTCCCGCCGCCTCCCACCGCCTGCACTGTGAGAGGACCTCGTCCGGATCGCCGCAGATCATCAGCTCCTCGGCGATCAGCAGGTCGATGATCTCCGGTGTGTAGTCCGGCAGGAGTTCCGGCCACCGCGGAATCCCCTCCGGCCTGGGGAACGTGTCGTGATAGCGGAACAGCAGCGACTGCAGGTAGTTGAGATTGCTGGACACCGCGATCTGCCGGGCCTTCTTCGAGGTTTCCGCGCATATCGCGGTGGAGGTCACCATCACGTTGTCGTTGACGAAGTCGCCGACCGGCTCGGCGTCGCGCACGGCGGTCTTGTACGAGTCGACCACCCATTCCATGTCGGAGACCTTCTGCACACTGAACCCCAGCACGCCCAGGCCCTTTCCGGCGGCCATGGCGTACGAGGACGGCGACCCCGCCGCGTACCACATCGCGGGGTGCGAGGACCCGTACGGCTTGGGCAGGATCTTGCGCGGCGGAAGCGACCAGTGCTTTCCCTCGAACCCCTCGTATGTGTCCTGCAGCCACATCTTGGGGAACTCGGCGATGGTCTCCTCCCAGATCTCCTTGGTGTGGTTCATGTCGGTGACCCCGGGGAGGAAGCCGAGGATCTCGTGGCTGCCCGCGCCGCGTCCGGTGCCGAACTCGAAGCGGCCACCGCTGAGATGGTCGAGCATGGCGACCCGTTCGGCGACCTTCGCGGGATGGTTGACCTGCGGCAGCGGATTGAAGATCCCGGAGCCGAGGTGGATGCGTTCGGTGGCATGGGCCAGATAGCCGAGGAAGACGTCATTGGCCGAGAGGTGGGAGTACTCCTCCAGGAAATGATGCTCGCTGGCCCAGGCGTACTTGAAGCCCGATCTGTCGGCCTGGATGACGTACTCGGTCTCCTCCAGCAGCGCGTGGTGCTCGGCCTCGGGGTCGGCCTTCGCCCGGCTCGCGGGCACATATCCCTGTACGAAGATCCCGAACTCCACGATCGCTCCTCGGGGGCACGTCCGCCGTTTCTGACGTAGCGTCAGATTCATTCGACTCTCGCAGCGCCGCGCCGAAGCCGTCAATACCCGGACACCGCCCGGGTTCGCACCCCGGATCAGCCGAGCAGCGGCGCGACGTCTACGGCGAACGCCTCCATCTGATCCAGGAGTTCGGCCGCACTACGACTGCGGAAGCGGACCTGTATCTGCCCGACCCCCATCCGGGCGTACCCCCGCAGCGACTCCGCGATCACCTCACCCTTGCCGCGGAGCGTGCGCCGCCCCACCGGCCAGGACGGCTCCCCCACATACACCGGCTCGCTGATCGCCCCGATCTCCAGCGGCGCACCGCGCCGCAACCGCGCCAGCTCCGCTATCCGCGACGGCAGCCGGCCGCGCGGATCGCCCTGCGGCAGCCAGCCGTCACCGCGCAGCGCCGCCCGCCGAATCGCCGCGGGCGACGAGCCGCCGACCCAGATCGGCGGACGGGGCACCTGGACGGGCCGGGGCCGCTGCCCCAGCCCCCGGAAGGCAAAGTGCCGCCCCTCGTACTCCGGGAACTCCTGCGGACCCAGCGCGGCCTTGAGCGCGTCAATGGCCTCGTCGAGCACCGGACCGCGACGGTCGAAGTCCGCTCCCAGCACGTCGAACTCCTCCCGGACATGCCCGGCACCCACACCGAGGATCAACCGGCCACCGCACAGCCGGTCGAGCGTGGCGTACTGCTTGGCGAGCGCCAACGGATGCCGCAGCGTCGCCACCGCGACATGGCTGAGCAGCCGCACCCGAGTCGTCGCGGCCGCCACATAGGACAAGGTGGCCACCGGGTCGTACCAGGTGGTGCTCATCGCGTCCGCGAGCCGAACCGGAATCGCCACATGGTCACAGCAGGCGACATAGAAGAAGCCGAGCCGATCCGCCGCACACGCGACCGCCAGCAGTTCCGCGGGCCCCGCCTCGGTCTCCCACCCCTCCGCGAAGACCGCGCTCAGCGCCTGGACCGGCAGCTGCATCCCGAAGACCAAACGACCTTCCGGCAGGATCCGCACCATGGGGGCCTCCTCGTCACGAGTGCCCACATCGTCTTAGCTGACGTACCGTCAGGCAAGGCCTGCCATTGCCCCACGGGCGCACCCCTGGCGGGTGGATCGGTCGGCTCGCCGTCAGTGGCGGCATTCCGGCAACCGGGCGGCGCCCCGGCCACCGGCGAACGCATCCCCCGTCAGCTGCACTGGAAGGTGAACCTAGCGCGGTCGAAGCGGCGTTCGGCCAGGTCTTCGGGGCGTATGAGCCAGTACAGGATGCCGCAGTCGCCCCACATCATGTCGGCGTCGCCATCCGAGTCGAACTGGGCGAGCAGCACCCAGCGGAGCGCTTCCTCCTTGATGCGGGGGTCGTCCCACGGCGGTCCGCCCAGCGCGCCACGGGCGACCTCGGACTCCACCTCGTCCTGTACCGGGGCCGCATGGCCGCCGACGCGGTGCTCGGTGGCCGCCGAGTGATCCCACAGGGCTTCGCTGAACTCCTCGTCCCACAGCGGGTGGTCGTCGGGCATCGGCGCGAACTCCCGGTAGACCAGCGGATGCCACAGGTAGGGCGCAGTCGTCTCCACCCGTGCCGTCAGTCGCACCCCGGGGTACGGCCGCAGTCCCTCGGGCGCCGCGCGCTCGGCGACCCGCACGCCCGCCGGTATGTACAGCACGCGCGCTTCCGCCCGACCGTCGAGATCACCGGGCTCGACCACCGCCCAGCCGTCGTCGATCCGCCCGTCGAAGTAGAAGAAGGCCAGCGTGCCGTCCGTCGGCAGGACGATGTCCAGTGCGGCAGAGGGGAGCGCGGCGCAGTCGAGCGAGGCGACGAAGGAGAGCGGACCGCGCCCCTCCCATACCGGCCACTCCTCGTTCTCCGGCAGCTCCGGCAGGCCACCGAGCCGACCGACGACCGGCTCGGCACCCGTGACCTTCTCCAGGCGAAGGCCCGGCCGCAGCAGGCCGATCCACCGCTCGGCGATCTCCTCGGGCAGATACTCGCGGGCGAGTTCGTGCAGCGTGTCACCGGTGCTCTGGGTCATGGAAACGATGATGCCCGGCCCCACTGACAACGGGCCGCAACGATCCCGAGCCCGCCGTCACACCGCGTTCACGGTCCACCCCATGACGTATGTCATAACGCACTCAGGACATAAGACACTGCCCACCGCACCCCGCCCCCCGGCATCCTTTTGATCACGGGCCGCAAGCCCCACGGCGAACGGCCACCGCCGAGGAGGGGACAGGCTCAACGAAGCCGAGCGGACTGGACGGGGAGGGGTGGGGAGGGGAAGGGGGGGAGGCCCCGTGGGTGGGCGGCGCGGGGGACCGTCCACCCACGGTTCGGCCGCCGCCTCACGTGCCCGCGCGTACCCACAGGCCGTCGCTCGTCAGGCCCAGGAGTTCGATCGCGTTGCCGCGCACGATCCGTTCGACCACGTCCTGGGGGAGGTGGCCCATCTGTGACTCGCCGACTTCCCTGGACTTCGGCCAGGTGGAGTCCGAGTGCGGGTAGTCCGTCTCGTACAGCACGTTGCCGACCCCTATGGCGTCGAGGTTGCGCAGGCCGAACGCGTCGTCGAAGAAGCAGCCGTAGACATGTTCGGCGAACAGTTCGGACGGCGGGCGCAGCACCCTGTCCGCGACACCGCCCCAGCCCCGGTTCTCCTCCCAGACGACGTCCGCGCGCTCCAGGACGTACGGCATCCAGCCGATCTGCCCCTCCGCGTACATGATCCTGAGGTTGGGGAAGCGTTCGAACTTGCCCGACATCAGCCAGTCCACCATCGAGTAGCAGCAGTTGGCGAAGGTGATCGTGGAGCCGACGGCGGGCGGGGCGTCCGCGGAGGTGGAGGGCATCTTCGAGGAGGAGCCGATGTGCATGGCGATGACCGTGCCGGTCTCGTCGCAGGCGCCCAGGAAGGGGTCCCACTCGTCACTGTGGATCGACGGCAGCCCCAGGTGCGGCGGTATCTCGCTGAAGCAGACCGCGCGCACCCCGCGTTCGGCGTTGCGCCGCACCTCGCGGGCGGCGAGTTCGGCGTCCCACAGCGGGATGAGGGTGAGCGGGATGAGGCGGCCGTGCGCCTGCGGTCCGCACCATTCCTCCACCATCCAGTCGTTGTACGCCCGTAGGCACAGCAGGGCGAGTTCACGGTCCTTGGCCTCGGTGAACGTCTGGCCGCAGAAGCGCGGGAAGGTGGGGAAGCACAGGGCGGAGCGCACATGGTTGAGGTCCATGTCCGCCAGCCGCTCCGGAACACTGTAGGAGCCGGGGCGCATCTGCTCGTAGGTGATGCCTTCCAGCCTGACCTCGTCGCGGCTGAAGCCGACGGCGGTGTCGAGTCGGGTCAGCGGGCGGCGCAGGTCCTCGTAGACCCACCAGTCGGCGGTCGGCCCGTCATCGCCGGGCGCGCCCATCGTCGGCGCGAACCGGCCGCCGACGAAGGTCATTTCCTTCAGTGGCGCCCGGACGACGCGCGGCCCGATGTCGTGGTACCGGGACGGGAGCCGGTCCCGCCAGACGCCTGCGGGCTCGACCGTGTGGTCGTCCACCGAGATGATCTCCGGGAAGCTCTCCATGGAGTCACCGTAGCGCCAATCTGACGTACCGTCAGCTCTCGTGGAAGGCCCTCCCGAAGGCCCGGTCGCCCCGCCCGCCGCTACGCCCTGCCGTCCGGGCCGGAGGGCCGGCCCGTCTCCCAGACCGCGCGCCCCTGGTGTACGGGGAGCAGCAGCCGCCACACCGCGTCGTCCATGCCGTGCACGGAGGCGATCCAGCTCAACTCCTCGTCCTTGACGCCGAGTCGGCAGGCGTCCTGTAGTTCCTGGAGGACGTTGAGCAGGTCGCCGTGGCTGAACGGCGGCTCCATCCGGCCGCCGAACGGGTCGCCCAGCGGCCCCGGCATGTAGCGTCGGTAGGCGTCCGTCCCGCGCAGTACCCCCACCGGGCGCCAACGGGCCGCCAGTTCACCGACCGGGCAGCCGCCGACCATGTGCCCGTCGGCCTCCAGAACCGGAACGCGTTCGCGGTTGACCGGCAGCGCCGACCAGCCGTCGGCGGCCGTCAGTACGGCGGCGGGCCCGACCCGGTCGACGGCCTCGGCGATCCCGTCGTCGAGGCCGTCATCCATGCCGTCCGGTGCGCCGTCGTCGGGGCCTCGTTCCGGCAGCAGATAGGGCACCGCGACCATGCCCGCGTACAGGCAGCCGTAGAAGGCGCCCGCGAAGTCCGGGCCCTGGCGGTAGGCGAGGAGGACTCGGCTACCCGGCGGGAGCGCGCGGCCCAGTCTGGCGGCCACCGCACGTGCCCTGCGGTCGAGTTCGGCGTAGCTGCACGCGGCGGTCGCGGCGAAGGGCGCGCCCGGCAGGGAGCCGTACGGTACCGCGCACGGCAGTTCCGCGGCCCTCTTGCGCAGCATCCGGCCGGGTGTGACCACCGTGCTCATCCTCGCACTGGCCCGCTCCGTGGCGGGCCCACCGAGACCGCCCCCGAACACCGATGCGGACGGCTTCGGTGGTGTGCACCATGAGCACATGACAGCTCCGTCACTCCTCTCACCCACAGACCCCACACACGGAATCTCAAATTCCGATCAATTCGGACTGGTTGGCGTACAACCGCCCGTGAGGAGGTGACCGCGCCCGGTAGGACAGGGCAAACTGGCGGTCACGCGGCTGTACTCATCACACGCGGAGATGGTCCCGGCTCGCGATGAACGATCGATATACGTCCGCTCGGTACGTGCTCGACGCGTTCTCGCAACCGGCGGAATGGGAGTCTGTGATGGATGGCGGAACGGAGCCGGGACTGCGCTTCGCGCTCCTCGGCCCGGTGCGGGCCTGGCATGGCGAGAACCTGCTACCTGCGGGCTCGCCCCAGCAACGTGCCCTGCTCGCCGCACTCCTGCTGCGCGGCGGCCGCACCGCTACGGCCGACGAGTTGATCGACGCGCTGTGGGGCACCGAACCGCCGGAGAGCGCGCTGGCGGCGCTGCGCACCTATGCGTTCCGGCTGCGCAAGGCCCTGGGCGCGCAGGTGCTGACATCGGTGTCGGGCGGCTACGCGGTGCGCACCGCGCCGGGCAGCGTGGACGTCGCGGTCGCCGAGCAGCACGCGGCCGAGGCGGAGAAGGCCCGGGTCTCGGGTGACGCGGCGCGGGCAAGGGAACTACTGAGTGCCGCCCTCGACCTGTGGGACGGCGAGCCGCTGGCGGGGCTGCCGGGGCCGTACGCGGAGATGCAGCGCGCCCGGCTGATCGAGTGGCGGCTGTCGCTGCTGGACACCCGCCTCGAACTGGACCTGGAACTGGGCGGCCACAGTGAGGCGGTTTCCGAGTTGACCGCCTTGTCGGCCGAACACCCGCTGCGTGAGCGGCTGCGGGCGTTGTTGATGCTCGCGTTGTACCGCAGCGGTCGGCAGGCGGAGGCGCTGGGCGTCTTCGCCGACACGCGGCGGCTGCTCGCCGACGAACTGGGCGTGGATCCGTGTGCGGAGCTCACCGAACTCCATCAGCGCATCCTCGAGGCCGATCCGGACCTGGCCGCTCCGCCGTCGCCCGGGGACGGCGGGGCGCCGGTCACCACCGTACGTCCCGCGCAACTCCCGGCGACCGTCGTGGACTTCACCGGACGCGCCGCGTTCGTCTCCGAACTGGCCGAGGAGTTGGCCACCGCGGACCAGGGCGTCATGGCACTGTCCGCGGTGGCGGGCATCGGCGGTGTCGGCAAGACCACGCTGGCGGTCCATGTGGCCCATGCGGCCCGAACCGCCTTTCCTGACGGGCAGTTGTACGTTGACCTCCAGGGACAGGGGGCGCGGCCAGCCGAGCCGGAGACGGTGCTGGCGTCCTTCCTACGGGCGCTGGGCACACCGGATTCAGCCATTCCGGACGGTCTTGAGGACCGCGCGGCGCTGTACCGCTCGGTGCTCGACGGCCGTCGTGTGCTCGCCCTGCTGGACAACGCGCACGACGCGGCCCAGGTACGGCCGTTGCTGCCGGGCACTCCGGGAAGCGCCGCCCTGATCACCAGCCGGGTCCGCATGGTGGATCTGGAGGGTGCCCATCTGGTGGACCTGGACGTCATGAGTCCGGAGGAGGCGCTTCAGCTCTTCACCAAGATCGTCGGCACCGAACGGGTGATGGCCGAGCGCCAGGCCGCTCTGGACGTCGTGGCGGCCTGCGGTTTCCTGCCGCTCGCGATCCGCATCGCCGCCTCCCGGCTGGCCACCCGGCGCACCTGGACGGTATCGGTACTGGCCCGCAAGCTCAGCGACGAGCGGCGCCGACTGGACGAGTTGAAGGCGGGGGACCTGGCGGTCAAGGCCACCTTCGAGATGGGCTACGGCCAGTTGGCTCCTGAACAGGCGCGGGCCTTCCGTCTGCTGGCCCTGCCGGACGGCCCCGACATCTCCCTGGACGCGGCCGCCGCGGTGCTCGACATGGACCCGTACGAGACCGAGTCGCTGCTGGAGGCGCTGGTCGACATAAGCCTGCTGGAGTCCGCGGCCCCCGCCCGCTACCGCTACCACGACCTGCTGCGCCTGTACGCCCGCGACTGCGCGGACCGCGACGAGACCCCGCACGACCGCCAGGCGGCACTCTCGCGCGTGCTGGACTTCTATCTGGCGTCGGCGGCCGGTGTGTACGAGTTGGAGAACCCCGGTGACCGGGCGTTGGCCCACCTGTCGTCAACCGAACGCAGCGGCTTGGCGTTCGCGGAACGCCCGGAAGCCCTCGACTGGCTGTTCACCGAGGCAGCCAACCTGCTGGCAGCGGTCCAGCAGGCCGCCGCGATCGGTTGTTCCGGCCCACTGCGTCGGGCGATCGACCTGCTCTTCGCCGCCCAGGACCTGATGGAATCTGGCGTTCATCTGCGCCAGTACGAGCAAGCCGTGCGTGCGATGGTCGAGACCGCGGACGGCTGCGGTGAAACCCTCGTAGCCGGCCGGGCGCATCTGCTGCTGGGACGGATTCGCTCCTGGTCGAGCAGCCACTTCGAAGAGGCGGATCTCGAGGCTCAGCGCGCACAGCTGCTGGGACTGGCCGCCGAGGACCCTCTGACGTGCAGCTACGCGCCGAACCTTCGCGGGCTGATCGCAAAGGACCGCAAGCGCTACGGGGACGCCAAGGAGTACTACCAGCAGGCGCTCAGCGCCTTCCGCGACGACTGCAATCCGCACGCCACGGCGGCTACCTTGTCGAACCTCTCACGTGCCTACGTCGAACTCGCCGACAGTTCCTCGGCAGTCGCCGCCGCCGAGGAAGCGGTGGCGATCTACCAGGATCTGCACAAGGGGTACCGTCACGCCGTCGCGCTGTACACGCTGGGCATCGCCCAGACCTCCAGCGGCGAGCTAGATCTGGCGTTGTCAAGCCTCAACGAGGCGCTGCCGATGTTCCGGGAGGCACGCCAGCAGTTGTGGGAGGGCGTGACCCTCCACCGCATGGCCGAGGTCCACCTCGCCGCTGGCCATCATCGCCAGGCCGCCGCGCACGCCGAGCAGGCGCTGGGGCTGGTGAGCAAGGCCACCGGCCACTGGCGGACGGCCGACGTGCTGACCGTTCTCGGGCGCTCGCTCCACGGAATCGGGCAGGTCGACCGTGCGCGGGCTTGCTGGCATGACGCGTTGAACATCCACAAGGCCTTGGGTACCGAGGGCAGCGACGAGATCCTCCATCTGCTCGATGAGCACTCATCTGCGAGCGTGGCCGTATAGTCGCAGGCCGAAGGGGCCATCAAGAGTCGTTTATCGGTTGCTTATCGGGCGCTGCCAGGATTTCACCGCGTCGAGAGATGCCCGCCTGGTGGCGCACGGGGGTCGTCACCAGGCGGGCACCGAGAACCACAACGAGACATCAAACGGGGAGAAACAGCATGACTACCAACGTTCCGAGCACGGGCAAGAGTAAGAAGCCGGGAGCGGGGATCGACACGGGAGCCAACTCGGGGGAGTTCCCGGAGCCGACCGCTGGTATCGAGCTTCAGCCGCTCAGCGAGGGCGTTGAGGAGCAGGCCCAGGAAGAGCGGCCGATCATCAACAACCCTGACAACTGGAGCAACACCCTGCGTTAGGGGCACCGGCCAGGGGGCTACGGGGGGCGCTTGTACAGCGCGCAGGGCGGCCGCGGCGTGGAGGGGGCGTCGCGGCCAACCTTGTTGTGTGCGACTCCCATTATTCATCACTCCGAGACTGGAGCAGACATGAGTCTGATACGGAAGGCTGCCATTGTGGCAGCGGGTGTCGCAGCCGCATTGGTAGCCGTAGTAGTCCCGGCGACCGCCGCGACCGGTGAGCACGGTGCCGTCAGCCTGAACGCGAGCAGCGCTCAGCCGGACAACTGGAGCAACGTGTAAGCCTCACCACAAAGCAGGAGCGGCGGCGGCACCGGGGGGTCCGCCGCCGCTCCGTCATGTTGTGGTGCGGGCGCGCAGGGCGCCCTTGAGTATCTTTCCGCTGGCGTTGCGCGGAAGTTCCGGCAGGAACTCCACCTGGCGCGGCACCTTGTAGTTGGCCATCCGCCGCCGTGCCCAGGCGATCACGTCCTCACCGCTGACCGTCGAGTCCGGGCGCCGCACCACGTACGCCTTGCCGACCTCGCCGAGGCGTGGGTCCGGAACGCCGATCACGGCCACGTCCAGCACATCGGGGTGGCGTGAGACAACGCGCTCTATTTCCGCCGGGTAGGCGTTGAAACCTCCCACGATGAACATGTCCTTGACGCGGTCGGTGATCCGCAGGTTGCCGTCGGCGTCGAGCACTCCCACGTCGCCGGTGTGCAGCCAGCCGTCCTTGTCGATCGTCTTCGCCGTCTCCTGGGGTTCCTCGAAGTAGCCGGACATGACGTGGAAGCCGCGTACCAGGATCTCGCCGTCGTCGGCGATGGTGACCTCTGTGTCGGGGATGGCCCGGCCGGACGTCGAGGCGATCACGTCCGGCGGGTCGCCGCGGCGGCACATGGTGACGGTGCCCGAGGCCTCCGTCAGGCCGTAGGCGGTCAGCACGTCGGCGATGCCCAGTTCGTGGCGCAGCCGCCGCACCAGTTCCAGTGGGACCACGGCGGCTCCGGTCACCGCCAACCGGAGTGTGGACAGGTCGTGTTGGGCGCGTGCCGGATGGTCGAGGATCGACTGGTGCAGGGTGGGCGGGCCGGGCAGCACACTGATGCGTTCGGTGGAGATGTTGGCGAGGGCGGTGTCCACGTTGAAGACAGGCTGCGGAACCATGGTCACCCCGCGCAGCAGACAGGCGATGATGCCCGCCTTGTAACCGAAGGTGTGGAAGAAGGGGTTGACGATCAGACAGCGGTCCTCGCTGGTCAGGCCCGCGATTTCGCTCCACACTCCGTAGACGCGCAGCGTCTGCGCATGGGTGATGACGACGCCTTTGGGGTGCCCGGTGGTGCCCGAGGTGAACATGATGTCCGAGGGGGCGTCGGGGCGTACGGCGGCGGCGCGGGCGCGTACCCGCTCGGGCGGCACGGTCTCGCCAGCCGTCAGGAACCCCTTCCAGGTGTGGAAGCCAGCCGGGCTGTCCTCCGCCAGGACCACCACATCGCGCAGGTCGGGCAGTCCCGGCAGCGGCCCGTCTGTGCCCGGCGGGCGCCCGCCGCCCGCAGCGCGCCGTAGCGATGCCACATAGGACGTGCCGAGGAACGTGCCGGTGACGAAGAGGAGTTGGGCGCGGGTGCGGCCCAGCACATAGGCGGCCTCGGCACCTTTGAAGCGGGTGTTCAACGGCACCAGGACGCCACCCGCGCTGACCGCGCCGAGCGCGGCGGTGATCCACTCCGCCGAGTTCGGCGCCCATACCGCCACCCGGTCACCCCACTCGATGCCGTGGGCGATGCAGGCCGCCGCCGCGCGTTCGACGCGTTCGGCCAGTTGCCGGTAGGAGATCCGGGTCCGCCCGTCGACCACGGCCTCCCGGTCGCCGTACCGTCGGGCGGCCTCGGCCACCAGTCCGGGGATGCTGCCGAACTCCAGGTCACCGCGCATCACCGCTGCCTCCCCTAGCCGTGCGGATCAACCCAGGTAGCTGACTAACCGTCAGATTAGTGGGTAGCCTTGTGCCCTGCCAGCCCAAGGCGTGCGGGCTCGGGACACCAGGAGGTGGCGCCGGTGGCATCGCTCAAGGACGCGACCGCGATCGTCGGGATAGGCCAGACCGCGTTCGCCAAACGGCTCGACGAACCCGAGAAGACACTCGCCTGCCGGGCGATCCTGGCAGCCCTGGACGACGCCGGGATCGACCCCTGCGAGGTGGACGCGTTCGCCTCGTACACCATGGAGGAGACCGACGAGGTCGAGGTCGCCAAGTGCATCGGCGCGGGCGATGCGACCTTCTTCTCCAAGGTCGGCTACGGAGGCGGAGGTTCTTGCGCCACCGTGGCCCATCTCGCCGCCGCCATAGCCACCGGTCAGGCCACTGTCGGCGTCGCCTGGCGATCTCGCAAACGCGGCTCGGGCAAGCGCCCCTGGGCCGACGTACACACCCAGCTCCCCACCCCCGCCCAGTGGACGCGGCCGTTCGGACTGCTGCGCCCGGCGGACGAGATCGGCATGCTCACCCGCCGCTACATGCACGAGTACGGAGTCACCCGGGACCACCTGTTCAATGTCGCCCTCGCGTGCCGCAACCGCGCCAACCAGAACCCGGCCGCGATGATGTACGACCGACCGCTGACCCGCGAGATGTACATGACCGCACGCTGGATCAGCGAGCCCCTGTGCCTCTACGACAACTGCCTTGAGACCGATGGCGCGTTGGCATGTGTCGTGGTCAGCGCCGACCGTGCCCGCGACTGCCGCCACCGGCCGGTCTATGTGCACTCGGCCGCGCAGGCGCTGCCCGCCCAGCACCACGGCATGGTCAACTACTGGACCGACGACCCGCTGACCGGCCCCGCGTGGACAGCGGCAAGGCAGCTGTGGAAGACCGCCGACCTGACCCCCGAGGACATCGACGTCGCACAGATCTATGACGCTTTCACCCCGCTCATCCCGCTCTCCCTGGAGGGCTACGGCTTCTGCGGGCGTGGTGAGGGCGGCGCCTTCACCGCGGGCGGCGCCCTGGAGATCGGCGGTCGGCTGCCACTCAACACCTCGGGCGGCGGTCTGTCCGAGGCGTACGTACACGGCTTCAACCTGATCACCGAGGGCGTCAAACAGCTGCGCGGCACCTCCACGGCGCAGGTGCCAGGCGCGGCGACATGCCTGGTCACGGCGGGCGAGGGCGTGCCAACGTCCGCCCTCCTTCTGAGGAGTTGAGCGTTCATGTCCTCCATCATGAAGGCCACCACTGACAACGGCCTGCTGCTGCCGGTCCGCGACCAGGACGGCGCCCCCTTCTGGGAGTTCGCGGCGCACGGCGAACTGCGCGTCCAGGCCTGCGCGGCGTGCGGACGGCTGCGCTTCCCGCCGCGACCGTGCTGCCCGCACTGCCGGTCCTTCGCCGGCGAATGGCGCCCGATGTCCGGCCGCGGCCGCATCTGGTCCTACGTCGTGCCGCATCCGCCGCTGCTGCCGGGCTACGCGGCGCAGGCGCCGTACAACGCGGTCGTCGTGGAACTCCTGGAGGATCCCGGCATCCGGCTCGTCGGAAACGTGGTCACCGGGCCCGACGCGCCGCTCAACTCCCTTGATCCGTCCCGGCTGCGCATCGGCGCGGCCGTGCGGGTCTGCTTCCACGCGATCGCGGAAGGCGTCGCCGTCCCGCGCTGGACACTGGAGCGCCCGTGATCACCGTCGACTCCGGGGACGGCATCGCGGTGGTCACGCTCAACCGTGCGGACCGGCACAACGCGATCGACCGCGCGATGCGCGACCAACTGCGGGCCCTTTGGCGGCAGTTGCGGATGTCCGCCGACGTACGCGTTGTCGTTCTGACCGGCGCCGGTGACAAGGCCTTCTGCACCGGCCTCGACCGCTCGTGGGCGATTGCGCAACCGCCCTCCCCGTACGCGATCGACGATCCGCTGGCCGACATCGGCCCCAAAGCGGCCGATCTGTGGACACCGGTGATCGCCGCGGTCAACGGGATGGCCTGCGGTGGCGCGTTCTACCTGCTCGCGGAGTGCGAGTTCGCCATCGCGGCCGAGCACGCCACCTTCTTCGATCCGCACACCACCTACGGCATGGTCAGCGCCTTCGAGTCCATCGGCATGGCGCAGCGCATGCCGTACGGCGAGGTCATGCGGATGTCCCTGATGGGCACCGCCGAGCGGATCGGCGCCCGGCGCGCTCACCAGATCGGGCTGGTCTCCGAAATCGCTCCGGGCGACGGGCTGTTGGGCACCGCCCTGCGGGCGGCCCGCGTCATCGCTTCGTACCCTGCCGAGGCGGTGCAGGGGACGGTGCGCGCCGTGTGGTCGGCGCGGGCCGCCGCACGTTCGCTCGCGCTGGCCGGAGCGCCGCACCTGATCGCCCTGGGAAACCTTCCGCCCGAGCGGCAGGACGCGCTCTTCCGCACCCGCCGCGCTGACCACCGTGTGCGCTGAGATGGGCGGTCCGAAGGCCCGCCCACCAGGGGCCTAGCGGCGCGAACCGGTCCCCTTGACCGCGTCGAGCGCGTACACGCACCGGTCCTTGCTGCACGCGTACACCACCCCGTCGCGCGCCACCGGGGAGCCGGTGATCTCGCCGCCGGTCTCCAGCTTCCAGCGCAGCTGGCCGCTCGTCGCGTCCACGGTGTACAGGCAGTGGTCCACCGAGCCGAAGTGGAGTCGGCCGTCCGCCGCCACCGGGGAGCCGACGATGTCGCCCTGGGTGGCGAACCGCCACCTGGGCGCACCGGAGACCGCGTCCAGGGTGTAGAGCGCGCCACCGCTGCCGAGGTGGACGAGTCCATCCGAGACCAGAACAGGTTCGACGGACTGCCGGGCCTCCGTGGCGACACGCCAACGCTCCACACCTGAACGGGCGTCGAGCGCGTACACCGTGCCCAGGTAGTCGGCCACGTACACCCCGCCCGGGGCGTGCGTGGGCGGTGCGAAGACGACCGCCGGGGCGTCGAAGCGCCAGCGCTCGGAGCCGTCGGAGGAATCCAGCGCCAGTACCCGGCTGCCCGCGGTGACATACACGGCGCCGCCGCCCGCGGCCGGGCGCACCGGCATGCCGGACGCGCCGCCCGCGGCCATCTCGCCGTCGCCCAGCGGATGCGCCCAGCGCTCGGCGCCTGAACGGGCGTCGAGCGCGTGCAGCAGTCCGCCGCCGCGGTAGTAGACCACTCCGTCCAGCAGGGCCGGGCCGGAGTGCGGCGACTCGAAGTCGGCCTGGGCGCCGGTGCGTTCCCACAGCGCCTCGCCACTCGCCGCGTCCCACGCCTTTACGCCTCCGCCGCGGATGCCGGTGACGACGGTGCCACCGGCCGCCTGGAGCGCGTACACCCAGCCGTCGACGGCCAGGCGCCACAGCTCACCGCCGTCGGCGGCGTCCATCGCGTACAGGCTCGGACCGTCGGAGGCGTGGATCCGGCCGTCGGCGACGGTCATCGTCCAGGCGACGTCACGGGTCTTGAACTGCCGCTGCCCGGTGGCCACGTCCAGGACGTGCACTTCGAAGGAGGTCACATACAGGCGGTCACCCGCCACCACGGGCGTGCCCCACACGTCGTTCGACATGCGGAAGCGCCACGGGCGCCAGCGCGCCTCCCGCTCGTCGTGGCCCTCGGTGGCGTACCGGGCCGGTGGAGCGGGCGGCTGCGCGGGGACGGCCTGGTGGGTCGAGACCGCCCCGGCGGCGGGGTGCGGGCTGGCCGGTGCAGGGGCCGCGGCCCGACCGCGTGCCGTCCAGTCGAGGCCGGGCGCCGGGGGCGCGCCCTGGGTGCCCCGCGGGTCCTTGCCGTCGGCCACCAGCGGGCCCGGCCCGATCGGCACGGAGCCCGCGAGCTTCACCGGTCCCGCGGGCCGCGCCTGATGGCCGTCGGCGGCGTGTTCGGGGTTGGCGTGGCGCCCTGAGGCCGCTGCCGGGGACGGCGCCTGTTCAGGAACCGGGGCCGCGGGGGCGGCCGGTCCGTCGTGGCCCGCGGCCACGACGGCGTTGGCGGCGGCGACGTTGGCCGCGGCGGCTGCCGCGGCGCGCTGCCTGCGGCCGCTGCGCTGCTCTATGAACGCGACGGCGCGCTCGGGCAGCCACGCGGAGACCGAGCCGCCGTCGTCCGCGGAGGAGAACAGGTGCGGCGCCAGCTGGGCCTGCAGGTCCGCGGGGGTTGGCCGCCGCTCCTGCTCCATGCGCATACACGACTCGATGAGCGGACGCAGCTCGTCCGGCAGCCCTGTGGTGTCCGGGCCTTCTCGGAGCAGCATGAAGACTGTTTCGACCGGATTCGAACCGTGAAAGGGCGCATGTCCGGTCGCGGCGAAGACCAGCGTGGAGCCGAGCGAGAAGATGTCGCTGGCGCCGGTGACACTGCGCGAGTCACGCGCCTGTTCAGGCGACATGTACGCGGGCGTGCCCACGGCGACGTTGGTCATGGTCAGCCGGGTGTTCGACACCCCGCTGGCGATGCCGAAGTCGATCACCCTGGGCCCGTCCTCGACCACGAGGACGTTCGAGGGTTTGAGGTCCCGGTGCACCAGACCGGCGCCGTGGATGGACTGCAGCGCCTCCGCCACTCCGGCGGCCAGCCAGCGCACCGCCTGGGCCGGAAGCGGCCCGCACTCATTGACTATCTCTTCGAGCGAGGGCGCCGGTACGTAGGCCGTGGCGAGCCACGGCACGGCGGCCCGTGGGTCGGCGTCGACCACGGCGGCGGTGTAGAAGCCGCTCACCGCGCGCGCCGCCTCCACCTCGCGGGTGAACCGGACCCGGAACAGCTGGTCCTCCGCCAACTCGGCACGCACCGTCTTGATCGCCACGCGTCGGCCGGACGCCGAGCGGGCGAGATAGACCAAACCCATGCCGCCGGCGCCGAGCCGCCCGAGGACCTCGAATGGACCGATTCGCCTCGGGTCGTGCTGCGTCAGCTGTTCCACCACTGGCCTGCCACCTCCCCGTACCCCCGAATTGTTGCAGCCCCGGGCGGCGTCTCACCGTCAATCGCCCCGGGGTACGGGTGCTGATTCTTCCTGGGATGTGCCCCGGTTGCGAACCCGGGGCGATTCCGAGCGTGCCGTACGGTACGCCGGAACGATTCTGCGTCTACTGGTGCGCCCACGTTGTGATACAGACGCCGACTTTCGGCCACAGGTTGCCTGTGCCTCCCAGGGGGTGCCCGACGGGCCGGTGCGGGCCCTACGTCCGCACCCGCCCGTCCCGCCCCCTAGGGGCACGGCGGCGCTGGTGCGGGACCCAGGAGGTCCTCCGCCACGACGGCGCGGTGGTGAGCGGCGTCACCCCAGGCGGCTGACAGAGCCCAGACACGCCGCAGCAACAGCGCCAGGTCACACTCCTCGGTGTAGCCGATCGCGCCGTGCGCCTGGAGGCAGGAGCGGGCCGCCAGGTCCGCGGCGTCGGAGGCGAAGGCCTTGGCCATGGCCGCGTCCCGCCTCGCCGACGGCCGGTCATGTTCATGCGAGTAGGCGGCACGAAGAACGACGGGCTGGGCGAACTCCACCGCGATCAGGACGTCGGCGAGCCGGTGTTTGACCGCCTGGTACGAGCCGATGGGCCGCCCGAACTGATGGCGCTGCCGGGCGTGGCGCACGGTGAGGTCGAGCATCGCGCGGGCGGCGCCCAGCAGATCGGCGGCTGCGCCGATCGCGCCGAGCCGCGCGGCCCGGGCGATCGCGGGCCCCTGCCGAACGGCCAGCGGACCATCCACCAACATCGACATATCGATAAAACCGAGGCCACGTCCCGGATCCACCCCCGGTGCTGGGCGCGGGTGCGCGTCGGCGGCCGACCGCCCGTACAGCGTGTCGCCTTCGACCACCAGGACGAAGTCCGCGTGCGTGGCATGGGCGACGGGCGCCGAATCCAGCCCGGTGAGCTGCACGGCGGGGACGGCCGCTCCGGCGGCGAGTGCCCGCAGCCACTCGGCGGCGCGGTCGTCCGTGTCCGCCTGCGCGAGCAGGGTGGCGCAGACGGCGGCCTCCAGCACCGGCTCCGGTGCGCACGCCCGGCCCATCTCCTGCGCCACCGCGACCAGCGCGCCCGCACCGAGGCCGAGCCCCGCGTGCTCCTCGGGCACCAGCAGCCCGGTGACGCCGATCTCGGCCAGTTCGTCCCACCGCTTACGGGCGAACCCCGCCCGCACGTCCCGCGGGGTGCAGCGGCGCGCCAGCAGGTCCCGGACCGTGCGGGCGAACAGTTCCTCGTCGGCCGTCGGCGCAAGCCTCACCGTTGTGCCCCTTTCTCCTCGCTCATCCCCTTCGGCTCCTTCGGCAGGCCCAGCAGTCGTTCGGCGATGACATTGCGCTGGATCTCGTTGGTGCCCGCGTAGATCGGGCCCGCGAGTGAGAAGAGGTAGCCGTCGAGCCATGGGCCGCCGACCTCCGCCCACGGTCCGAGGAGCCGTTGCGCGGTGGCGTACAGGTTTAGGTCGAGTTCGGACCAGAAGACCTTGTTCAAGCTGGACTCCGCGCCGATGGGCTGCCCGTCGCCAAGCCGGGTGACGGTGCGGAAGGTGTAGAGGCGGTAGGCCTCGGCGCGCATCCAGGCGTCGACCACCGCGTCACGGAAGGCGTTCGGGGTGCCGGTGCCCGCTTCCTCACCGGCACTGACCCGGCGGTAGAGCTTCACCAGCCGGTCGGCCGCGGCCAGGAATCGGCCGGGGCTGCGCAGGCTGAGGCCGCGCTCGTCTCCCGTGGTCGACATCGCTACGGCCCACCCCTGGCCGGGTTCGCCGAGCACGTCCGCGTCCGGCACGAAGACGTCGTCCAGGAAGACCTCGGCGAACCCGGGTTGGCCGCCGAGCTGCCGGATGGGGCGCACGGTGACACCGTGGGCCGCGAGGTCGACCATGAAGTAGGTCAGGCCGTGGTGGCGTTCCACCCGTGCGTCGGTCCTGAACAGGCCGAACATCCGGTGTCCATGGGTTCCGCGCGAGCTCCAGGCCTTCTGTCCGGTCAGTCGCCAGCCGCCGCGCCGCTCGTCACGCACCGCGCGCGACCGCAGCGCGGCGAGGTCGGATCCGGCCTCCGGCTCCGACCAGCCCTGCACCCAGATCTCCTCCCCCGCGGCCATCGACGGCAGGATGCGGTCCTTCTGCTCCTCGGTGCCGTGCGCGAAGACCGCGGGAGCGAAGAGGAAGATGCCGTTCTGGCTGACCCGGCCGGGCGCGCCGGAGCGCCAGTACTCCTCCTCGAAGATCAGCCACTCGACGAGCGACGCACCCCGCCCGCCGTACTTCACGGGCCAGCTGACCACCGCCCAGCGGGCGTCGTACAGCTGGCGCTCCCACCGCCGGTGCGCCGCGAAGCCGTCCGGGGTGTCCATCGACGGCAGCGGCTCGCGCGGCACATGCCGGGCCAGCCAGTCGCGTATCTCCCGCCGGAAGCCCTCTTCGTTCGCGCTGAAGCCAAGGTCCGTCACTTGCGTTAGCATAAACTGACGGATCGTCAGTTTTAAGAGGTGTGCGCTCCTCACCATCCCGCGGTCGTCGTCAGCATCCTGTAGGAGGTTGTCATGGCAGAGGCCTTCATCGTCGAGGCGGTACGCACCCCGGTGGGCCGCAAGAACGGCGCACTGTCCACGGTGCACCCGGCCGACCTGGGCGCGCATGTGCTGCGTGCGTTGGTTCAGCGCTGCGGGGTCGATCCGGCGGCCGTCGAGGACGTGATCTTCGGTTGCCTGGACACGGTGGGCGGGCAGGCGGGTGACATCGCCCGCACCTGCTGGCTGGCCGCCGGGCTGCCGGAACACGTGCCGGGCGTGACGATCGACCGGCAGTGCGGCTCGTCGCAGCAGGCGTTGCACTTCGCGGCACAGGCGGTGCTGTCCGGCACCTGCGACCTGGTGGTCGCGGGCGGCGTACAGAACATGTCGCGCATTCCGATCGCCGCCGCCTTCCGGGTCGGCGCGGAGTACGGCTTCACCGACCCCTTCTCGGGCTCCGCCGGCTGGCGCCAGCGGTACGGCGACCAACCCGTCAGCCAGTTCCACGGCGCCGAGATGATCGCGCGCCGATGGGACATCTCCCGTGAGGAGATGGAGCACCTCGCGCTCACCAGCCACCAAAGGGCCGTGCACGCGATCGACAACGGCTGGTTCGAGAAGGAGACCGCACCGCTACCGGAACTGACGGTTGACGAAGGACCGCGCAGGGACACCTCGTTGGAGAAGATGGCCTCCCTCCAGCCACTCGCACCGGACGGACGGCTCACCGCCGCCCTCGCCTCACAGATCTCCGACGGCGCCTCGGCGCTGCTGATCGCCTCGGAGCAGGCGCTGCGGGTCCACGGGCTCACCCCCCGCGCCCGCATCCACCATCTGTCGGTGCGCGGCGACGACCCGATCGCCATGCTCACCGCGCCGATCCCGGCAACCGCGCACGCCCTGGCCACAACCGGCATGGGCATCGACGACTTCGACGCCGTCGAGATCAACGAGGCCTTCGCATCAGTGGTGCTGGCGTGGCTGAAGGAGACCGGTGCGGATCCAGCGAAGGTGAACCCCTGCGGCGGCGCGATCGCCCTCGGTCACCCACTGGGCGCCACAGGCGCCAAGCTGATGACCACGTTGCTGCACCAACTGGAGCGCGTGGGCGGCAGGTTTGGCCTGCAGACGATGTGCGAGGGCGGCGGTCAGGCCAATGTCACCATCATCGAACGGCTGTAGCTCCCGACCCTCAACTGACTCTGCGCACACGCGCGTCGTCCGGCGAACCCCTACGTCTCCCCCGCTTTCGTCGCGATGTCTATGACCGTGAAGTGCGCGCCCTGGTCGTCTATGACCGAGGACCAGCGGCCGTGCGGGCTGTCCCGCGGTTCCGTACTGACCTTTCCACCGAGCTTGCGTACGGTGCCCACCGCGTTGTCGCAGTCGTCGACCACGAAGTAGACCCTGAAGTGCGCGGGCAGCCCGGCCGGGAAGTCCGGTCCCATCTGCAGCCGCCCTCCGACGTACTGGATCTCCGAGCCCCGCTTGAGCGTCCACACCTCGTAGTCGAAGTCGCCACCCGCCTCGCCTATCTGCTCCGTCTCGTACCCGAACACCCTTCGGTAGAAGGGGTCTACGGCGTCCTTATCCCGGGTGTACAACTCCGTCCAGCCGAAGGCCCCCGCCTCGTCCCGCTTGTCGAAGCCATGGTGGGTGCCGCCCTGCCACACGCCGAAGACGGCGCCGCTGGGATCGGCGGCGATCACCATCGTGCCGAAGTCGCCGACCTGTCCCGGGCCCGTCACGATCTGGCCGCCCGCCCCGCGTATCGTCTCGGCGCTCCGGAACGCGTCGTCCGACGCGAAGTACACCGTCCATGTGGTCGGCATGCGCCCGTCCAGCTTGGGAATGAGCGCCGCGACGCGGCGTCCGTCGCGCAGCGCGAGGCTGTAGGAACTGCCCGGTGCGCCGCCGTCCTCGAACGTCCAGCCCAGCAGCTCCCCGTAGAAGCGCTTGCCCGCCGCCACATCCGGGAGCATCGCATCCACCCAGCAAGGGGCACCTTCCGCGAACGCAGACATGGCCCTGAGTCCTCCTCCCGTGCGATGGGATGTCGTCTCGTTGGCCACGCTAGCCCGGCCGCACGCCTTCCGCCCGCCCTGTGGATAACTCGGATCCGATCATCGGATCAGCGCATCGCGAGGCTGTGGACAGCGGCGAGTCGCTCCTCCGCCTCGGCGGCCACCCGCCGCACCAACTCCGCGCAGGACGGAAGGTCGTCGATGACCCCCACCACCTGCCCGGCCGCCATGACCCCCAGGTCGGCGCGGCCGTCCACCATCGCGGCGCGCAGCAGTACCGGGGTGTTGGCCGCCATCAGCACCTGCGGCCAGCTCAGCCCGCGCGCGCCGCGCATCGCCCGGCCCTCGCGCAGCATCGCGCGCACCGTAGTTCCGGACAGCCGCGCGAAGCGCAACGCGTTGCGCACGGCCCGCGGGTAGCGGGCCAGTGGCCCGCCGCGCGCCAGGGAGGCCACGAAGTCGGTGGTCAGCACGCGGTGCGGCACACCGTCAACCTCACGTGTCACCGTCGTCCCAGTGACGTCCGCGGCCAGATAGCGGCCCTGTACCGGGCGCGGCACCGGGGCGTCCGAAGTGAGCAGGAAGCGGGTGCCCATCGCGATACCGTCCGCGCCGTAGGCGAGGGCGGCGGCCAGACCCCGACCGTCGAAGAACCCGCCCGCCGCGACGACGGCGACCGATGAGCCCGCGAGGGCGTCCACGACCTGCGGCAGCAGCAGCGTCGTGGGCACTTGACCGGTATGGCCGCCGCCCTCGCCGCCCTGGGCGACGACCGCGTCCACTCCCCACTCGGCGACCTTCTCGGCGTGCCGTCTGGCACCGATCGACGGAAGCACGATCATGCCGTGCTCGTGCGCCCGCTTGATCAGGTCGCGGCTGGGCGCCTGCGCGAAGGAGGCGACCCGCACGCCCTCGCGGCCCATGAGGTCGATCCGCTCGGCGGCGTCGGGGGCGTCGGCCCGCAGGTTGACGCCGAAGGGGCGGTTCGGCGCCGCCGCCTTGACCTCGGCGATGGCGGCCGCCAACTCCTCGTACGCCATGGTCGCCGAGGCCAGTACGCCCAGGGCGCCCGCGCGGGCGGTGGCGGCGACCAGCCGCGGATAGGCGACGTACCCCATGCCGGTCTGCACGATCGGGTGGTCGATGCCGACCAGGGTGGTGAGCCGGGTGCGCAGTGTCATTGCGGAACCTCACGGTCGCGCAGCGAACGCGGGTCGAGGACCTCGCGGATGAGACGCAGTTCCTCCGCGGTGGGGGCGGCGGTCGTCGGTACGTCAGCGCCGCTCGTCAACACCTCATCCGCGTCTTGTGGGTCGGCGAGATCAAAACCTGTCGCCTCGACAACCTGCGCGACCGTCACACCGGGGTGCACGGACACCAGCCTCATCCGCCCGTCGCCGGTGTCGAAGTCCAGTACGCACAGGTTGGTGACGACCCGCCGCAGATCGTGGAAGCGGGCTGCGGGACCGGGCAGTGTGGCGGCCCGGTCGTTGCCGACACCGCACACGACGTCGACACGCGAGGTGAGGACCCGGCGGCTGTGCCGTGGCACCCAGTAGCTGGTGGCGTGGTTGACGGTGTTCCCCGGGGCACCGCGGGCGCCCAGGAGCTGACGGCTGGGACGTTCCCAGTCGCCGACGCAGGAGATGTTCGCGTTTCCGTAGGCGTCGATCTGCGCCGGTCCCATCATCACGTGGCGGCGCCCGTTCGCCAGCAGATCGAGCACCGCGCGATACGGCAGCCAGCCCTCAACGGTCAGGCCGTCGGCCGGTGCGCCCAAGGCGGGGGCACCGTCGATGATCTGCGCGAGGCCGTCGGTGAGCACCAGGTCAGGCGCGAACGTGGCGCGGGCCAGCCGGGCGCCGAGGGTCGGCACCGTGCCCATGGGGCTGGCGAGTATCTCGCCGTCACCGTGCCAGACCCGCGCGCAGGAGGCCACGCAGACCTCGGCACGGGTCACGGTGGTCATCACCGGGCGCCTCCCGCACGGTCTTCTCGCGCCGCGTGGAACTCGTCCACAGCCTGTTGATACGACGGCTCGTCAGGGTGCGCGAGGAAGCGGTCGGCGAAGGCCGCCCACTCCTGGGGGTCGGCCGCTGCCCGCGCGTACGCCTGCTGGAACGTCTCGTCCCGCCCGTACTGCGGCGGGCACTCGGTGAAGTGCGCGCCGCGCGGCGCCTCGATCACGCCCGCCGTCAGGTACCGGTGGATGACCAGCGCATGCAGGCAGCCCGCCTCCCGCCGCAGATCGGCGGTGGGCACAACGCGTTCGGCCGACACATAGGAGGTCTTCGCCGCGAGGCAGAACAGGTCGTCGAAGTACTGGTCGGGCCCGGTGAGCGCAGCGTTGCCGCGCGGATCGGCGAGGTTGGCGTGCACCAGGGCGACGTCCACTTCCAGCGGCGGTGCGGCCATCACCTCATCGCCGCTTCCGTACGGGTCGGCGACGGTGCGCAGGAAAGGCGCGTTGCGCGGCACGTCCGAGCCGATCCCCCCGCGCACCGGCATGAACGGCAGCCGTAGCGCCGCCGCCCGCAGCCCGGCCAGGAACATGCCCTCGTCCAGTTCCAGTGCCTGCACCGCGCCCGATTCCCGGGCGGCCCGGAAGTGGGGCTCCAGGGGTATCGAATCCAGCGACACGAAGCCGTAGACGACCTTGCGGACCTTGCCCGCGGCGCACAGCAGCCCCACGTCAGGGCCGCCGTAGGAGACGACGGTCAGGTCCTTGGCCGGGGAACGCAGCAGAGCGCGCACCAGCGCCATGGGCTTGCGGCGCGATCCCCAGCCGCCGACGCCGACCGTCATGCCGTCCTCGATGCGCGAGACGGCCTCGTCGGCGGTCATCCGCTTGTCCGTCATGCGCCCTCCCCTTGTGCCGCGCTGCCCTGCTCCGGGGCGCCGTCGCTGCGGCCGAAGTCGTCGCGCAGCCGGTCGCTGACCCCGGTCAGGTTCAGCTCGAAGGTGAAGCCCTGTTCATAGCGGTAGGAACGTTTGACGTCGATGGGGTCGATGCCGTTCAGGGACTGCTTGGCGGCGCGGACGACGACCACGTCCTTGGCGGCGATGCGCGCCGCGACGTCCAGCGCCGTCTCGCGCAGCCGCGCGCGGTCGACGACGGCGAGCACCGAGCCGTAGCCGTGCAGTTCGGCGGCGGTGGCGTGCTGCGCGGTGTAGACCATGTGCCGCATCCGCTGCTGCGGCACCAGCCGGGCCAGGTGCGTGGCCGCCCCCAATGCGCCGCGGTCGACCTCGGGCAGCCCCAGGTAGGCGTCGTGCGAGGCGACCACGATGTCCGCGTTGCCGACCAGCCCCACCCCACCGCCCAGGCAGAAGCCGTGCACCGCGGCGATCACCGGCACCGGGCAGTCGTACACCGCCGAAAAGGCCGCGGCACAACCGGCGTTGGCACCGAGCAGCGCGTCGTAGGCCCCCGCACCGTCGCGTGGTGGACGCCGCATCTCCTTGATGTCGACCCCCGCGCAAAAGCCCCGGCCTTCGGCACGCAGCACCAGCGCCCTTGTGTCGGATCGCGATCCTTGCGCGTTAAGTGCCCGGGCGAGTTCAAACCACCCGGCGACCTCAAGGGCGTTGACCGGCGGTGCGTCGATCACCACCTCGGCGATGCCCGCCGCCTGACGCGCCACCCGTATCGCCACCAGCCCCGCCTCCGCGCCTACTTGAGCCTGATCTGACGTACCGTCAGTTTCTCTGGCACGATAGCCGACGTGACGGAAGACCTGGAAGGGCAAGTCGCGCTCGTGACGGGTGGCACCCGTGGCATCGGCCGGGCGATCGCCGAGCGGTTGCGGACGGCGGGCGCCGAGGTCGCCGTCTGCGCCCGCGGGCAGCCGGACGCGCTGCCACGGGGCGTCGCCTTCCACCCGGCCGACGTACGGGACCCGGACGCCGTCAGCGCGCTGTTCGACCGGTTGCGCGCCACATACGGACGGCTCGACCTGCTGGTCAACAACGCGGGCGGCTCCCCGTACGCGGAGGCGGCCGCCGCTTCCCCACGGTTCTCCCGCGCGATCATCGAGCTGAACCTGCTGGCCCCGCTGTACTGCGCGCAGGCGGCGTACCTGATCATGCGCGAGCAGCCCGGCGGCGGATCCATCGTCAACATCGGCAGCGTCAGCGGGGTCCGCCCGTCCCCCGGTACCGCCGCCTATGGAGCCGCCAAGGCCGGCCTGTCCTCGCTCACTCGATCCCTGGCCGCCGAGTGGGCACCGAAGGTCCGGGTGAACTGCCTGGTCGTGGGCCTGGTCCTGACCGACGACGGCACCGGCGCGACGACGCGGGCCGCCCTCGACCACTACGGGGACGCGTCCGCCCGGCGGACGCTGGCCGCCGCGATTCCCATGGGCCGACTGGCCCACCCCGACGAGATCGCGGATCCGGTGCTCTTTCTCGCATCACCCGGCGCGCGCTACATAACCGGCGCTGACCTGCACATTCATGGTGGCGGTGAGCGCCCTCCCCATTTGTACGCAGCCGAATCGCGCACTGATCACCCGAAGGTAAACTGACGGCATGACAGGACAAGTTCGCACCGTCGACGGCCGAGTTGCCGGGCGCCGCGGGCAGGCGACGCGGCAGAAGCTGCTCGAATGCCTCAGCGAGATGCTCAGCACTTCGCCGTACCGGGACGTCAAGGTCATCGACGTCGCCCGGATGGCGGGTACCTCCCCCGCAACGTTTTACCAGTACTTCCCCGATGTCGAGGGCGCGGTCCTCGAACTCGCCGAGGAGATGGCCAAGGAAGGAGCGACCCTCACCGATCTGGTCGCGGGGCGCACCTGGGCGGGCAAGCCCGCCTGGGCCGCCGCGGAAGACCTGGTGGACGGGTTCCTTTCCTTCTGGCGTAAGAACGACGCCATTCTGCGCGTCGTCGACCTTGGCGCGGCGGAAGGGGACAAACGGTTCTACAAGATCCGCATGAAGATCCTCAACGCCGTTACCAACTCCCTCACCGACTCCATCAAGGAGCTTCAGGACAAGGGCCGGGTCGACAAGTCGGTCAGCCCGGCGGCGGTCGCCGGTTCCCTGGTCGCGATGCTCGCCGCGGTGGCCGCGCACCAGAAGGGCTTCCAGTCCTGGGGCGTCAAGCAGGCTGAGCTCAAGCCCAACCTGGCGCTCCTGGTGCACCTGGGTGTGACCGGCAAGAAGCCGACCAAGTAACAGCTCCAACACCTTCGGCGGCGGCTCAGCGCCGTGTCGCCAGTTCGTCCTGCCACGTCCTGCCATTGACGCGGGCGTCGGCCGGCCCTCGGGGGAGGTAGCCGGTCCGGCGCCCGCGTCGGCGTGTGAGGCCCCCCGCTCCAGATGGCGTCCGATCAGTCGCGCGGAGTGAGCCGGAACAGCCGGATCTCCCGCTCCACCCGCGCCGCGTACTTCGCGTAAGGCGGCCAGAAGCGCACCACCGCCTCCCACACCCGCGCACGCTCGGTGCCTTCGAGCAACGCGGCGGTGACCGGGATGTCGCGGCCTTTCCAGCTGATGCGAGCACTCGGGTTCCTGATCAGGTTGCCCGTCCAGGCGGGATGACCGGGTCGCCCGAAGTTGCTGCCCACCAGCACAAACGTGCCGTCCCTCGCGGGCATACAGGCCAGCGGGGTGTGCCGCGGCTGCCCGGTGCGCGCCCCTGTGGAGGTCAGGACCACGCTCGGCAGCATCCGGGTGCCCAGCAGTACCTTGCCGCCGGTCAGCCGGTGGAGCAGCCGGTCCAGCGCCGGGAGGACATGCGGTGCGACCTTGGCGAACGCCCGGGTGGAAGAGACCTCCTGAACGACCCGCCGCACAGTGCCTGACGCCGTCACGCGACCGCCCCCTCTGCCACGCCCGCACCGAACAGCGCTGCCCGTCGGGCGGCACGCGCCCTCAGCCGGTGCACTGGGCCGAAGATCAACTCGTCCGCGGCGGCCCGCTTGAAGTACAGATGCGCGTGGTGCTCCCAGGTGAACCCGATCCCACCATGGAGCTGGATCGATTCCCCGGCCACATGGTTCAGCGTCTCCAGGGCCTGCGCGAGCGCCAGTGGACCGACGACGCCGATGTCGTCCTCCGTACCGCCGCCGTCGACCGGCCCTTCGCGGCCCACCGCCCAGGAGGCGTAGTACGCGGCCGAACGTGCCGCCTGCACCCGCACGTAGCCGTCGGCGAGGCGGTGCTTGACCGCCTGGAACGATCCGACGGGCCGTCCGAACTGCTCCCTCACCCGCAGGTACGCCACCGTGCTGGACAGCGCGAAGTCCGCCGCCCCCACCGCCTGCGCGGCCAGCACGGCCGCGACAAGCCCACCGGTGCGCACCAAGGCCGCCGACAGCTCGTCCGGTGCCGGAACAGCCGCTCCGCCCAGGGGCACGGCGGCCACGTCGCGCAGCTCCACACGGGCCTGCGGACGGGTCTCGTCGAGCGTGGTGAGCCGGGTACGGGTCAGCCCGGGCGCCGCCGCGTCCACCATGAACAGGTGGGTGCGACCCCGCACATAGCCGCCGTGGTGCGCTGCGACCAGCAGCAGCCCGGCGCTGTGCCCGTCCAGCACCTGGTCCGCCTGACCGTAGAGCCGCCAGCCGTCCTCGGCCTGTCGAGCCTGCACGCCGCCCGCTCGACCGTCTCCGGACCAGGGGCCGTCATTCGGGCCGGTCAGCCCGAGGACGGTGCTCAGCGGCCCGGAGACGGCCAGTGCGGCCGTCAGACGGCCAGCGGCGATACGCGGCAGGTAACCGGTCCGCTGCTCCTCGCTGCCCAACTGCGCGATGAGCGGTGCCACCAGCACACAACTGGCCAGCAGCGGAGCGGGCAGAAGCACCCGGCCGATCTCCTCGCACGCGAGTGCCAGCTCGGTCGGACCGCAGCCGACGCCCCCGTACCTCGCCGGGAGGGCCAGGCCCGGCAGCCCCAGCCGCTCGGCCAGCTCCCACCACACTTCCGCGTCATATCCGGTCGGTGTGCGGCACGCGGCCCTGATCTGGTCCGGACCGCACCGCTTGTGCAGCAGGGCGCGCAGTGCGCGCCGGATCTCGTCCTGTTCCTCGGTGAACGCGGCATCCATCGGCGGGTTCCTCCAGGTGGTCCACCGGAGCACTGTCGTACCTGACGTGCCGTCATGTTAGGCAGTGCCGCAGCGCGGGCACAGAGGCGTGCGGCGGCGACGTTGCGCGCCCGCTGTTCTGATGTACCGTCAGTTTTGTGTCGTCACCCGTGATATCCGCCTCGCGTCGCAAGGTCGCCGTCGTCGGTGTGGCGCTGGCCGACTGCGGCCGGGTCGATGAGCTCACCGCTTACGCGTTGCACGCACAGGCCGCCCGACGCGCCCTGGCGGACTGCGGTCTCGACCGGTCGGCCGTCGACGGCTTCGGATCCGCGGGACTGGGCGCGTTGGCACCCGTCGAGGTCGCCGAATACCTGGGCCTGCGCCCCACCTGGGTCGATTCCACCGCCGTCGGCGGCTCGACCTGGGAGGTGATGGCGGCGCACGCCGCCGACGCCATCGCCGCCGGGCACGCCAACGCCGTCCTGCTGGTGTACGGCTCCACCGCCCGCGCCGACCTCAGGGCCGGGCGCCGCACCGCCAACCTCTCCTTCGGCGCCCGCGGCCCGCTGCAGTTCGAGGCGCCGTACGGGCACACCCTGATCGCCAAGTACGCGATGGCCGCCCGCCGCCACATGCACGAGTACGGCACCACGCTGGAACAGCTCGCCGAGGTGGCGGTCCAGGCCCGGGCGAACGCCAGCCGCAACCCCGACGCGATGTACCGCACCCCGATCACCGTGGACGAGGTGCTCTCCGGCCCGATGATCGCCGATCCGTTCACCAAGCTGCACTGCTGCATCCGCTCCGACGGCGGTTGCGCGGTACTGCTCGCCGCCGAGGAGTGCGTACCGGACACCACCAAGCCACCCGTGTGGATCCTGGGCACCGGCGAGTGCGTGTCGCACTCCGCGATGTCCCAGTGGGAGGACTTCACCGTCTCACCCGCGGCGGTCTCCGGACGGCTCGCCTTCGAGCGGGCCGGGATCCGGCCGTCTGAGATCGATGTCGCCGAGATCTATGACGCGTTCACATATATGACGTTGGTGACGCTGGAGGACCTGGGCTTCTGTGGCAAGGGTGAAGGCGGCGCGTTCGTCGGCAAGGGGCGGCTGCTGACCGATGGCGAGCTGCCGGTCAACACCGATGGCGGCGGGCTGTCCGCCTGCCATCCCGGTATGCGCGGACTGTTCCTCCTCGTGGAAGCCGTGCGGCAGTTGAGAGGTGAGGCGGGCGGTCACCAGGTGCGCAGAGCGGGCGGGGGGCCGCCACGGCTGGCCGTGGCCTCCGGCACGGGCGGCTGGTTCTGCTCCTCGGGCACCGTCGTCCTGGGGCGCGACTGATACGCCTGGCGCCGAGTGGGCGGGCGGAACCGGCCCGTCAGGGGACGGTCGGCACGTCGGGGGCCGGGTCGATGGCGAGTCGGGCGTGCAGATGCAGGTCTCGGGGCACGCCGTCCAGATCGATCCGCGCGCCACGCAAAAGCCCCTCATAGGCGTACGCGCACCGGCGGGCGACCGCGCAGGACGCCTCGTTGTCGAGGTCATGGCCCAACTCCAGCCGATACAGGCCGAGATCGCGAAAGGCCCACCGGGTGAGCGCCTCCAGTGCCCGCGACGCTATGCGTCGCCCCCGCTCCTCCCTGATCACCCAGTAGCCGACCCGCCCGCTGCGCATCCTCTGGTCGGACAGCTGCAAGCCGACATGGCCGCGGACATCGCCGTCCTCGGAGACGGCGAACGAGAGCATGTCACCACGCGCCCACCCCTCCCTTCTGTTGCGTATGAACCTCAGCGCGCCCCCTTCGTCCTCGATCCGCGCCGCGGGCGTGTTCCAGCGGTTGAAGTCCGGGTCCGACAGACCACGCAGCGCGGCCTTCACATCGCCCTCCTCCCAAGGGCGCAACGTCAGTCCGTAGGCCTGGAGTTCGACAGGTCGCAGCATGCACTCATTCAACACCTGTATCGGCCAAGCGGAACACGGGAGTCGCACACACCCCCTCGCCCTCCCCGGTGCGGAAGGCCACTCGCAGCTCCATGCCGATCCGCAGGTCGGACTCCGGGCAGTCGACCACCTCCGTCATCATGCGCGGCCCCTCCGCGAGAGTGACCACCGCGGCGGTGTACGGCACACGGTCACCGAAGGGGGGCAGATCGTTGCGATGGACAACCGACCAGGTGTAGAGCGTGGCCCGGCCACTGGCCTCCTCCCAGTCGACGGCATCGCTCCAGCAACTCGGGCAGATCTCACGCGGGTAGTGATGAGCGTCCCCGCAGCCCCGGCACCGGCGGATCAGCAACCGGCCCTCGGCCGCCGCGTTCCAGTAGCGGCGGGTGAAGGTGTCGATCTCCGGCCGGTCGAAGCGTACTTGCGGCATGGCCGTCCTTTCCGTTCACGTTCCACTGTCAGAAGAGTCCGAACGCGGCGTCGAGCGACCAGTGCTGCCAGCACATGGCGAACAGTCCCACCAGGGATATCAGCGCCATCATCGAGTTCTGACCCTGCTCGGCCCAGTCATGGATCATCAGCACGAAATAGACGATGTTGAGCAGGAGGCCGCCCACCAGGGCTATCGGCGTGAGCAGCCCGAATGTCAGCCCCAGACCAAGCGCGAGTTCGGCGTAGGCCACCACGTAGGCGATTACCTTTGGCCGAGGGGCCACGACGGCGCCGAAACCGTCGCGCACCAAGGCCCAGCGGTGCTTCCCCGCGATGTCCGCAGCCCAGGCGATGCCCGAGCCGCGCTCGAACCAGGCCTTCTTGTCCTTGTGCCGCCAGCTCTCCAGCCACCACAGGCCCAGGCCTATGCGCAGCACGGCGAGCCAGTCGCCGCCGGTCAGCCAGAGTGTGTGCATCGCGGAACTCCTCCCTCATCGATCCCGGTCATCTGCCGCGTTCGCGGAAGTCCCCATGGCGAGGCCCTCCGCCACCTCCCGGCGCCCACGCGCCCCTTGGAAGCTTCTCGTCACTGACCCGTTCCTGAGGCTCAACCAATTCAGTAATCTGACTATGCGTCAGTTACGTCAACAGCGCACCAGGAGCGGGCGGGACCCATGCTTGGATCGACACACGGCAGCCTCAGCACCGATCCCCGTTCGGCGCGGGCCGTGGCCTGCGGCGAGCGCCCCGGACCCACCGTGTACGGCGCCGCGGACCTCGACGTCAGCGGACGCCCGCTGCGCGCCCCGGTGCCCGACCTCGACCGGTTCTTCCACCCGGAGACAGTGGCCGTGGTCGGCGCCTCGGACACCGAGGGCAAGCCGAACACCGGCATCACCCGCCAGCTGCTGGCCTGGGCCGAGCGCGTGGGCGCACGCCTCCTCCCCGTCAACCCGGGGCGCGAGACGGTGTTCGGGCTTCCCTGTCACGCCTCCGTCGCGAAGTTGCCGCAGCCGGTGGACCTCGCTGTGCTGCTGGTCGCCGATCCGCTTCCGGCGATCGAGGAACTGGCCGACACCAAGGCGAAGTTCGCTGTCGCGTTCGCCTCCGGGTTCGCCGAGACCGGTGCGGCGGGCGCCGCCGCGCAGCACCGCCTCGCCGAGGCGGTGGCCCGCTCGGGCCTGCGACTGCTCGGGCCGAACACCAACCTCAACGCCTTCGAGCGGTTCCGCGACGACCTGGAAGGCCCGGCGATCGCGTTGATCACCCAGTCAGGCCACCAGGGGCGCCCGGTCTTCGCCCTCCAGGAGCTGGGCATCCGGCTCAGCCACTGGGCACCCACCGGCAACGAGGCCGATCTGGAAGCCGCCGACTTCATCTCCTACTTCGCCGAGCAGCCCGAGGTGGGGGCGATCGCCGCATATGTGGAAGGGCTCAAGGACGGCCGGTCGTTCATGCTCGCAGCCGATCGAGCGGCCAGGAACAAGGTGCCGATCGTCGCGATCAAGGTCGGCAGGACCGAGACCGGCGCCCGAACCGCCGCCTCGCACACCGGAAAGCTGACCGGCTCCGACGCCGTCACCGACGCGGCCTTCAAGCAGTTCGGCGTCGTCCGGGTCAACGGTCTCGACGAACTCCAGGACACCGCCCACCTGTTGGCCCGCGCCAACCCACCGCGCGCCGAGGGTGTCGCCGTGTACTCCATCTCCGGCGGTACCGGCGCTCACTTCTCCGACCTGGCCAGCGCGGCGGGCTTGCCGCTTCCCGTACTGTCCGAACACAAGCAGGCCGAGCTGCACCAGTGGATACCCGAGTACCTGGACGTGGCCAATCCAGTGGACAACGGCGGCCATCCGGTGGGCGACTGGCGAGGCCGCAAGATCATCGACGCGATCCTGGCCGACCCGTCCGTGGGCGTGCTGGTCTGCCCCATCACCGGGCCCTTCCCGCCCATGAGCGACAAGCTGGCCCAGGACCTGGTGGACGCGGCGGAGCACACGGACAAGCTGGTGTGCGCGGTGTGGGGCTCGCCGGTGGGCACCGAGGCGGCCTACCGCGACACGCTCCTCGGCTCCCGCAGGGTCGCCACGTTCCGCACCTTCGGCAACTGCGTCAACGCGATCAAGGCCTACCTCGACCACCACCGCTTCGTCGCCGACTACCGGTCCCCCTTCACCGACGCCCCGCGCACGCTCTCCCCGTCCGTTCGCAAGGCCCGGCCACTGCTGCGCGAGGGACAGCAGCTGAGCGAACACGCCGCCAAGCAACTGCTGCGGGCATACGGAATCCGCGTGCCACGCGAGCAGTTGGTGACCAGCGCCGCCGGGGCCGTGCGCGCCGCGGGACTGGTCGGCTACCCGATCGTGATGAAGGCCTCCGGAGCCCAGCTGTCGCACAAGACCGAACTCGGCCTGGTACAGGTCGGGCTGACCTCCGCGAGCCAGGTCCGCGACGCCTATCGGGAACTGACCGACATCGCCCGCTTCGGAAACATCGACCTGGACGGCATCCTGGTCTGCCAGATGGTGGACCAGGGCGTGGAGATGGTCGTCGGTGTCAACCACGACCCGCTGTTCGGGCCCACCGTGACCGTGGGGCTCGGCGGCGTCCTGGTCGAAGTCCTGCGGGACACGGCGGTCCGGGTACCTCCGTTCGGGGCCGAAGCAGCCCATGCGATGCTCCACGAGCTGCGCGGGCGCCTCCTTCTCGACGGCGTACGCGGCCAACCGCCCGCCGACACCGAGGCATTGGTGGACGTGATCCTGCGCGTGGAGCGCATGGCGATGGAACTCGACGACAGCCTCGCCGAACTGGACATCAACCCGTTGATGGTGCTGCCGCGCGGCCAGGGCGCGGTGGCGCTTGACGCACTCGCGGTGTGCCGGTGAGCCGCGTGGGGTATCCGGCCGGTGCCGTGTGGGCGGCCGGGACTTGCGACCGTGACCAAGGACGTTCATGACTTCCTCCCCCGAAGAATCCATCGGTTCGTCCGTCGATTCCGTTGTACTCCAGACCACTGACAACGGTGTCTCGTGGATCACCCTCAACCGTCCGCAGGCGATGAACGCACTCGCCCCCGACCAGCGCGAACGCGTCATCCGCCTGCTGGAGGGGGCCTCCGGCGATCCGCTGGTCCGGGCGGTGGTGATCACAGGGACGGGCCGGGCGTTCTGCGCCGGGGCCGACCTGCGCGCCACCCCGGCCCCCAGCCCGGACACCAGCCGGACTCCCGGCGAGCGCATCGCGGGCGACGTCGCGCGGACCGTTCAGCGCGGCGCCCAACGTCTGATCGCCGCGGTGCTGGACTGCGAGAAGCCGGTGATCGCGGCCGTGAACGGCACCGCCGCCGGGATCGGGGCGCACCTGGCCTTCGCCTGCGACGTCGTCCTCGCGGCCGAGAGCGCGCGGTTCATCGAGGTCTTCGTGCGGCGCGGTCTCGTCCCCGACGGAGGCGGTGCGTATCTGCTCACCCGACTGATCGGTCCGCAACGCGCCAAGGAGCTGATGTTCCTCGGAGAGGATCTGCGCGCGGACGCCGCCCTGCGGCTGGGACTGGTCAACCGCGTGGTGCCCGCGGAGGAGTTGGCGAAGGCCGCCGGTGAGTGGGCTGATCGGCTCGCCTGCGGCCCCACCCGCGCCCTGGCGCTCACCAAACAACTGGTCAACTCCTCGCTTGAGGCGGACCGAAGCGCCGCGTTCGCCGCCGAGGCCGCCGCCCAGGAGATCAACATGACCACCGCGGACGCCCAGGAAGGCATCCGTGCCTTCGTCGAACGCCGCGGTCCGGAATTCAGGGGGCGCTGACCGGCGGCGCAGGTCCCACAGCACTTCCAATCTGACGTATCGTCAGCTTCAATGGGCGATGTGATGGGACACGCAGGAATGGCGGCCACGGCCATCCGCTACCTGAGGTCGGTCGGGGCGCCGACAACCACCGCGCCCGTCGAGGCGATGCCGCGCCCGGAACTGCGCGCGGTACGGGAGGACGAGCGCGCACCGCTCGACCAGGGCGAATTCCGGCGGGTGCTGGGCCATTTCGCCAGCGGCGTCACGGTCATCACCGCACCGGGCGCACCCGGCGACGGACCCGGCCCGGCTGGCTTCGCCTGCCAGTCCTTCGTTTCTCTGTCGCTGGATCCGCCGCTGGTCGCGTTCATGGTCGGCCGTACGTCCACCACCTGGCCGCGGATCGCCAGCGCCGGTGTCTTCTGCGTCAACGTGCTGGGCGCCGAGCAGGGCGAGCTGTGCCGGGCCTTCGCCGCCAGCGGCGGTGACAAGTTCGCCGGGGTGGACTGGGCCGCCGCCCCGGTGACCGGTTCGCCGCTGCTCGCCGGGGTCCCCGCCTGGGTCGACTGCTCCGTTCACGCCGTCCACACGGGCGGTGACCACCTGATCGTCGTCGGCCTGGTAGCCGCCCTGGGCACTCCGCGGCAGGCAGCGCAGGCGCCGCTGATCTTCCACCAGGGGCGTTTGGGCACACTCTCCGGTTAGCGCGCGGCGCCGTCTCCCACAGGGACCCACTCCGAGAGACGCAGAGCGTTGAGCTGGCACCATCCTGTTCAGAAGGTGAGAACCCCCCGGGCCACACGTCCGTTCTGCGCGTCGTCGGCGGCTTCGGTGAAGTCCTCGACCGGATAGGTTCTGGTGACCAACTCGTCCAGCATCAGTCGCCGTTGGCGGTACAGCTCCGCGTACAGCGCGATGTCCCGCTGCGGCCGCGAAGTCCCGTACCGGCAGCCGAGGATGGACTTGTCCAGGTACATGGCGGAGACCCGGAACGACGCCTCGGCTTCCGCGGGCGGCACGCCGAGCAGTACGGCCTGGCCATGCCGGTCGAGCAGGTCGATGGCCTGGCGGATGAGTCTGACCTGCCCCACACATTCGAAGGCGTGGTCCGCGCCGCTCGGCAGCAGGGCATGGACCGCTTCGACCGGGTCGGCGACCCGCGAGGCGTCGATGAAGTCGGTGGCGCCGAACCGCCGGGCGGCCGCCTCCTTCGCAGGGTTCGCCTCGATGGCGACGATGCGCCGGGCCCCGGCGATCCGCGCGCCCTGGATGACGTTCAGGCCGATGCCGCCGGTGCCGATGACGACCACCGAGTCGCCGAGACCGACCCTGGCCCGGTTCAGGACGGCACCGACCCCGGTCAGGACCGCGCAGCCGATCAACGCGGCCGAAGTGAAAGGGATGTCCTCCGGTATGGGCACCGCCTGCACCGCCTTGACAATGGTGAGCTCCGCGAAGGCCGAGTTGGCGGCGAAGTTGTAGAGCGCCTCGCCACCTCGGCTGAACGGCCGCTCCGGACGGCCCATCGCCCTGCGGCACATGGTTGGTCGGCCCCGGTCGCACTCGGCGCAGGTACCGCAGTTGGCCAAAGTGGACAGCGCGACGTGATCGCCGGGCGCGACATGGCCGACGCCCGCGCCAACCGACTGGACAACCCCCGCGCCTTCGTGGCCGAGAACGACGGGGACCGGGAAGGGGATCGTGCCGTCGATCACGGAAAGGTCGCTGTGGCACAGTCCTGCGGCCCGGATGCGGACCCCGACCTCCCCGGGGCCGGGTGCGCGGACCGCGAGGTCGTCAACGACCCGGGGCCGCTTGCCGTCGAAGATGACGCCTCTCATGTCCGCACCGTCCTCACGACCGCTGGTCCCTCACGACGACCAGACCACCGACTGGAGTTCGCTGTACGCGTGCAGGCCGAACGATCCGCCGTCCCTGCCGACTCCGCTGTCCTTGAATCCGCCGAAGGGCGCTTCGGGGTGCCGCTGCACGGTGTTGAGCCCGATGTTCCCGCTGCGCAGCCGACCGGCGAGTCGCCAGGCGCGACCGGCGTCGCCGCAGAAGAGGTAGTCGTGGAGGCCGTAGGCGGTGCCGTTGGCGATCTCGACCGCCTCGTCCTCGGTGTCGAAGGGGATGGCGACCACCACCGGCCCGAAGATCTCCTCCCGTGCCACCGCCATTTCCGGTCGGACGTCGGCGATGAGGGTGGGTGCCACGTAGAACCCGGGCTTGAGATCGGGCCGGGTGCCGCCAGTGACGATGCGGGCGCCCTGGTCCCGGGCCCCGGCGATGTAGGACTCGACGCGGTCGCGCTGGGTGGCGCTGATCAGCGGGCCGACGATCGTGGAGTTATCCACAGGGTCCCCGATTGTCAGTGCAGCGGCGTAGCGTTGGAGACCGGTGACGACCTTCTCGTACAGCGCGCGATGTACGAGTACCCGGGTCGGTGCCGTGCAGATCTGTCCACTGTGGAACGACCATGTCGAGCCGACGCCGCTCACCACGTTTTTCAGTGCCCCGTCGGCCAGGTCGTCCAGGACGATCGCGGCTCCTTTGCCGCCGAGTTCCATGAGCGTTCGCTTCATCGACCGCCCAGCCGATTCGGCTATCGCCTTACCCACGGAGGTGGAACCAGTGAAACTGATCATGTCGACGCCGAGGTGGCCGACGAGGTCCTCGCCCGCCGCGGCGCCGGATCCGGTCACCACGTTGAACACCCCGTCCGGCAGACCGGCCTGCCGGAAGACCTCGCCGAGGAGCAGACAGGTCAACGGGTCCTGCGGTGCTGGCTTGGCCACGACCGTGTTGCCCATAGCGAGCGCCGGGGCGGCCTTCCCGGCCAGATTCACCACGGGGAAGTTGTACGAGGTAATACAGCCGACGACGCCGACCGGACGCCGCATGGCCACCGCGCCGAGCAGTCCTCCGGCGGCCAACGGGGACGCCTTCACCGGCACGGGCGCCAACGGGACCGTGTCAGGCTCGTTCGCTCCGCGCGCGTAGCGCCGGAAGCGTTCCGCGGCCGTGGGCAGTTGCATGGTGGCCGCCACGCGCATCGTCGATCCGGTCTCCGCCTGGAGCAGCGGCACCAGGTCCTTGGCACCGGCGGCCAGCAGGTCGGCGACGCGATCCAGCACGGCGGCGCGCTCGCGGGGCGCGGTACGGCTCCAGCCCTCGAACGCGGTGCGCGCGGCGTGCACCGCGGCGTCCACATCGTCTCGGGTCGCCTCCGGGGCAAGGCCGATGACCTGCTCGGTGGCCGGGTTGACGACCGGATAGTGGTGCTGTGCGGGCTGGCGCCGCCCGTTGATCCAGTGCGCGTAGCGCTTCATCCGTCAGTGCCCTTCGCTGGGCTCGTTCGTCCGGTCACCGCTGGTCCTTCGAGTGGCCGCGACATCAGGGGTGTTGAGAGGAGACAGATATGACTTCACCGGTCAGATAGGAGCTGTAGCCGCTGGCGAGGAAGACGATCGCGTTCGCGACCTCCCAGGGTTCGGCAGCACGGCCGAAGGCTTCGCGGGAGGTGAGTTCCTCGAGTAGTGCGTCACTGGTGACCTTGGCCAGGTTGGGGTGCATGGCCAAAGAGGGGGCGACGGCGTTCACCCGCACACCGTGCGGGGCGGCTTCGATGGCCGCGCAGCGGGTCAACGCCATGACACCGGCCTTGGCCGCGGCGTAGTGGGCCTGCCCGGCCTGGGCGCGCCAGCCCAGCACGGAGGCGTTGTTGACGATCACACCGGTGCGGCGTGGGCACATGTGGCGTAGGGCGGCGCGGGTGCAGCGGAAGGTGCCGCCGAGTGTGACGTCGAGGACCTGGCTCCACTGTTCGTCGGTCATGTCGACGAGCCCGGCGGTGCCACCCAGGCCCGCGTTGTTCACCAGGACGTCGATGGCGCCGAGTTCGGCGGTGGCGGTGGTGAACAGGCGCCGCACCTGCTCCTCGACGGTCACGTCGCAGGGCACGGCGAGGGGCTTGCTGCCCGTTGCGTCGGCGAGTTGTTCGGCGGACGCTGCCAGGCGGCGTTCGTGGCGGTCGCTGATGGCCACGGTGGCGCCCTCCTCGGCGCAGCGCTTGGCGGTCGCGAAGCCTATTCCGGTGCCCGCGGCGGCGGTCACCAGGACGGTACGTCCGGTGAGCAGCCCATGGGGTGGCTCATACGACGGTGGGCGTGGCCGCCCGCCCACGTCCCCGGCGGTGGTGGCGGTGCTGGGCTCGGTGGGCTGGCCGGGGGCTGGCTCGGCTGTCATGGCCGGGGTTCCTTCGGCAGCCCGAGGACACGTTCGGCGATGATCGTCCGCTGGATTTCGTCCGAACCGCCGTAGATGGTGTCGGCGCGGCTGAACAGGAACAGCCGCTGGAGGGAGTCGAGTTGGTATGGAAGGTCAGTGTGCCGGTCGCCGGTCCCGGTGGCCGAGGATGTCGGAGGTCGGGGGACGGGGCCCGCCGAGGCGGGGGCGCCTCGTACCGCCATCGCCAGTTCACCGAGGCGCTGGTGCCAGCGGCCCCACAGCAGCTTGGACATGCTCGGGGCGGCCCGGTCCGTGGTGCCGAGGGTACGCAGCGCGTTCCAGCGCATGACCCGCAGGTCGGCCCACTGCCGGATGAGGCGGTCGCGCAACACCGGGTCATCGGCGGCGCCGTTGCCGACGGCGAGCGCCATGACATCCGCCAACTCCCGGGCGAAGCCGATCTGCTGCACGAGGGTGGAGACGCCGCGCTCGAAGCCGAGGAGGTCCATGGCGATGCGCCAGCCGTCGCCTTCGGCGCCCACGCGGTGGTCCGCGGACGCGTAGGCACCGTCGAAGAACACCTCGTTGAAGTCGCTCTCGCCGGACATCTGGCGGATGGGCCGGACCTCGACGCGGCCGGGCTGGTCCATGGGCACCAGCAGGAAGGACAGCCCGCGGTGCCGGGTTGAGCCGGGCTCGGTGCGGGCCAGTACGAAGCACCAGTCGGCGTCGAGCGCCAGTGACGTCCAGATCTTCTGGCCGGTGACGCGGTAGCTGGGTCCGCCGGTGTCGCGGACGGCCGTGGTGCGCACGCCCGCGAGGTCGGATCCGGCGCCGGGTTCGCTGTACCCCTGGCACCACAGTTCCTCGCCACGAGTGATGGGCGGCAGGAAGCGGTCGCGTTGGGCGGGGGTGCCATGGGCGAGCAGGGTGGGGGCGAGCAGGTTCTCGCCGATGTGGCCGGAGCGGGACGGTGCGCCGGCGCGGGCGTACTCCTCGCCCCAGACGACCTGCTCGACCAGCGAGCCGCGGCGGTTCCCGTACGGTCCGCGTGCGCCGTCATGCGGTGCGTGCTCGTTGGGCGGGGGTTGCCAGCCTAGGCCGATCCAGCCGTGGGCGCCCAACTCGCGTTCCCATGCTCGGCCGCTGGTCGTGGTGGGCGTCACGTGCTCGGCGAGCCAGTCCCGCGCTTCGGTGCGGAACGCCTCGGCGCGCGGGCCGAAGGTGAAGTCCATGGCGGGTCCTACGCGTTGGGGCGGTCGCCGGTGGCGGCGGCCTGCCGCATGGCGTCGAGTTGGGCGAGCAGCGGCATCGGGTCGGTGCCGACGCTGCCGGGAAGGAGGTCAGCGACGCGTTGCGGGGTCCAGCCGCCCTCCGCGTAGGCGGCGCGCAGTTCACGGGGTTGCGCCCAGACCGCGATCTTGGGTCCGGCGGCGGTGTACACCTGCCCGGTAATGGCACGGGCGCGGTCGCTGAGGAGGTAGACCACGAGCGGTGCGACGTCCTCGGGTTCGCCCATCTCCTTGAGTTCCATGGGGACGTTGGCGGACATCCGGGTGCGGGCGATGGGTGCCACGCAGTTCGCGGTCACGCCGTACTTGTGCAGGCCGAGCGCGGCGCTGCGGACGAGGGAGATGATGCCGCCCTTGGCGGCGGAGTAGTTGGCCTGGGAGGCGCTGCCCTGGTGGTTGCCGCTGGTGAAGCCGATCAGGGTGCCGGACCGCTGCTGGCGCATGACGGCTGAGGCGGCGCGGAAGACGGTGAACGTGCCCTTGAGGTGGGTGGCGACGACCGGGTCCCACTCCTGCTCGGTCATGTTGAACAGCATGCGCTCGCGCAGGATTCCGGCGACGCACACCACCCCGTCGATCCGCCCGTAGGTCTCGACGGCGGTGCCGACCACCCGTGCGCCGCCGGACATGGTCGCGACGTCGTCGGCCACGGCTACGGCGTGGCCGCCCGCCGCCTCGATCTCCTTGACCACGGCCGCCGCCACCTCGCTGGTCGGCTCTCCGCCCTCGATGGAGACGCCGAGGTCGTTGACCACCACCTTGGCGCCCTCCGCGGCGCAGGCGAGCGCGACGGCTCGTCCAATGCCCCGCCCCGCGCCGGTCACCGCGATGACCTTGCCGGTCAAGAAGTCGCCCACGGCCGAACCTCCCCACGGAACTTCCCCAGTTTCTGACGGTCCGTTAGATTCTAGGAACACCGGTGACCCATCGCGCAAGCCCCGCGTCCCCGGAAGCCCGCACTCCGCACAGGAGGCCGGAATGCCGATGCCCGAGCGGTTCCACGGCATCGCCAAACGCGTGAACAACTGGGGGCGTTGGGGCGCGGCCGACGAGATCGGCACGCTCAACCTGGTCACCGACGAGGTGGTGCGCGAGGCGGTCCGCACCGTCCGCACCGGCCGCCGCGTCCCGCTCGCGCTGCCCCTGCGGCAGGACGGTGTACAGACCGGCGCGATCCCGGGCCGGGTGAACCCGCTGCACACGATGACCGCCGTCAACTGGCAGTTGTTCGGCCCCGACACGGTCGCCACCAGCGACGACGTGGTCACGATGGGCCTACAGGCGGCCACACACTGGGACGGCTTCGGTCACATCTCGCACTCCGGCCGCATCTACAACGGCCGCCCCGCCAGCACCGTCACCGCACACCAGGGCGCCGAGTTCGGCGGAACCGAGAAGATCACCAGCCTGGTCTCCCGCGGTGTGCTGCTGGACGTCGCCCGCGCACACGGCGTCGACCGGCTTCCCGAGGGCCACGCCGTGACGCCCGAAGACCTGGACGCCGCCGAGGAACTGGCGAAAACGACGGTCCACGGCGGCGACATCGTCCTCATTCGCACCGGGCAGATCCGGCGGTACCTGAACGGCGACCGGCACGGCTACGCGTACCCCTCCCCCGGGCTGTCGATCCGCGCCCCCGAGTGGTTCCACGCCCGCGATGTGGCGGCGGTAGCCAATGACACGTTGACGTTCGAGGTCTTCCCGCCGGAGGTCGACGGCCTGTGGTTGCCGGTGCACGCGCTCCACCTGGTGGAGATGGGCATGCCACAGGGGCAGAACTGGAATCTGGAGGAACTGTCCGCGGCCTGCGCCGAGGACGGCCGTTACGCGTTCCTGCTGAGCGCCACGCCCGAGCCGTTCGTCGGCGGGGTGGGCAGTCCGGTCGCGCCGGTGGCGATCAGGTAGCCCGTTCTGGCGGCGCCGGAGCGTCGGGAGGTGGCGGCCGGCCCGGAGACGGTCCCAGCGGCGGGGCGGCCGTCGTCCCAGTATCCGATGGCGTCGCCGTAGGCCGCCATGGGCGGCTCGTCGCAGATGTACCGGGCCGAGGGAGCGGCGTGGTCGGTCTCGCCGCGGTCGACCTCGCACCAGATGTGCTTGCCGGAGCCCTCGCGCTCCCAGCCCCAGCGGTCGGCGAGGCCGTCCACCAGCTCCAGGCCGCGGCCGCCGGTCTCGTCACCCTGGGCGTGCCGTGGCGCCGGAGGCTTGGCGCTGGCGTCGGCGACCTCCACCCGTACCGTCCCGTTGGCGGCCGTGTCACAGGCCTCCGCCTCGGGGAAGAGCATCCGCAGCACAGCCGGACAACCGGTGTGCACCACCGCGTTGGTGACCAGTTCGGAGATGAGCAGGAGCAGTGTCTCGGCCAGCGGCTCGTCCGCTCCTATGCCCGATCGCTGCAGCCGGGAGCGGGCCCATCTACGGGCCCGGCCCACTTCGGCCGGGTCGGGGAAGACCTCCAACTGCACCTGAAGCACCTGCACCGCTCACACCATCCGAACCGGCGGACACATCGCCTCGCGCCTCCGTACCGTCACCGACCGTGACGCTGACGAAGGACAGCATGATTGACGTACAGTCACCGCAACAAGCGCTTCGGTCATATTCCAACGGAACGCGGTACACATGCTGGATACTGCCCCGCGGCCGGGCTCGTTACGGGTAGAGGATGGGCGCGACACCGTGCGTGTCCAGCGCCTACGGGCGAATTCTCCCCGTCCGCGGGTGTCCCTGGGCACCGCGCCGGCTGCCACCTGGACTCCGCCAGGACGGCCGTCGCGATTGTTGCGCCACTGAACCACTCGCACCCGATGGAGGGTACCCGAGCGGGGCGTCGACTCCACGCCGTTACGAGTTACACCTCGGACACAACCCGATATCGACGCTCTGTGACTCCTTATTCCGGGCATATCGCCCCATTCCGCAACCGGTGGCGATCAGCGGCGACACCGTGTACCCGCCCGGTCACCATTACCAGAACCCTGCGGTGGAAAGGGAACGCGCCAGGGTGTCCTGGATCTCCCCCTCCCGGGCGAACCGGGTTGACAACAACCACGCGCGTTTCAGGTGGAGATGCACATCGGCTTCCCAGGTGAAGCCGGTTCCGCCGAAGATCTGAAGGCAGTCGCGGGAGTTGCGGACGGCCGCCTCGTCGGCGAGCAGCTTGGCGGCGGCGACGTCCACCGGATCGGCGGTGACGGCCGCCGCGTAGACGGCGACACGGGCCATCTCGACCCGCACCAGCATGTCCGCGCACAGGTGCTTGACCGCCTGGAAGGCGCCGATCGCCCGCCCGAACTGGCGCCGAAGTCCCGCGTACTCGACCGCCGACTCCAGCGTCCGCTCAGCGCTGCCGCACTGCTGGGCGGCGGTCAGCAGCACGGCCTCCTGGCGCAGCCGCGCGGCACGCGGCACCACGCGGCCGTCGGCGGTCCGCGAGACGACGCGGTTCAGGGGGGTCATCGGATCCACCGACCGCAGCGCGACGGTGATCAGTTGCTCCGGACCCAGCACGCGCGCGCCGCACTCGTCGAGCCACAGCACCGCGTCCGCGTCCGCCAGGTGATCGACCAGAGTGCCGTCACACCAGGCGAGCACCGTCTCGCCCTCGGCGGCTCCGTCCACCACTCCCGCCGCCAGGTGCGTCGTCACCAGCGGCCCGGGCAGCAGCGCCCGTCCGGCCTCCTCGAAGACCAACACCGCCTCGGCCAGCCCCATCCCGTCCAGCCGCAGGCCGAACATCCCCGCGGCGCCCAGTTCCCGCCACAGCTCGCGGTCCACCGCGGGGTCGGCCACGCGGGCCCGCATCCGGTCCCGGTCGAAACGCCCGGCCAGCAGCTCCCGCACCCCCCGGCGCAACGCGTGCTGCTCGTCGTCCAGTTGGAAGCGCACGGCGTCACGGCCCCTTCGGCAGGCCGAGGATCCGCTCGGCGACGATGTTCTTCTGGATCTGCGAGGTGCCCGCGGCGATCGTGTAGGACAGCGAGGACAGCCGGTCGGCGGTCCACTCCCGCGCGGCGTCCAGGGCGTCCGCGCCCAGCACCGCCGCCGCCGTGTCGTACAGTTCCTGGCGTGCCTGGGAGTAGCGCAGCTTGAACACCGAGCCGCCGACGCCCGGGATGCCGGTACCGTCCTGCGCCGCGCTGACGTTCCACTGGATGAGCCGCCACAACACCGAGAACTCGGCGGCCAGCCGCCCGACGCGCCGCCGCAGCGACTGGTCGTCCCAGCTGCCGTCGCGCCGCGCCATGGCGGCCACCTCGCGCAACGTGCGCTGGCAGGCGATGACTTCACCGGCGAACGCCGTGCCGCGTTCGAACGACAGCGTGACCATGGTGACGCGCCAGCCGTCGTTCTCCTCGCCCACCCGGTTCGCCACCGGTACCCGGACCTCGTCCAGGAACACCTCGGCGAATTCCCTCGATCCAGCGAGTGTGCGCAGCGGCCGCACCTTAATGCCGTCGGCGCTCATGGGCATCGCCAGCCAGGTGATCCCCCGGTGCTTGGGCGCGTGGGGGTCGGTGCGCACCAACAGCTCGCACCAGTCGGCGACTTCGGCGTGCGAGGTCCAGATCTTGGAGCCGGTCACCACGTACGTGTCGCCGTCGCGGACCGCCCTGGTGCGCAGCGCGGCGAGGTCGGAGCCCGCTTCCGGTTCGCTGAAGCCCTGGCACCACACCTGTTCGCCGCGCAGGATCGGCGGCAGCCAGCGTCCGCGTTGCTCAAGGGTGCCCTCGGCGGCGATGGTCGGTCCGGCGTGCAGCAGCCCGACGAAGTGGGCGCCGACGTACGGCGCTGCGGCCCGCTCGGTCTCCTCCAGGAAGATCAGGTGCTGGGTGGGGGTGGCGCCGCGTCCACCGGCGTCCACGGGCCAGTGCAGCCCGGCGTATCCGGCGTCGTGGAGCATCCGCTGCCAGCGGCTGTCGTACGCCCTGCGGCCCGGCCAGTCCTCCGGATCGGGTTTGGGGGGAAGCGTGGGCAAAGCGGCGGCGAGCCAGGCGCGCAGTTCCGCGCGGAAGGCTTCCTCCTCCTCGGTGTAGGTCAGGTCCATGCGTCACTGCCCGTAGACCGGCTCGGGCGGCGTCGCCCTGGCCAGCAGCGCGCCGATGACCGGGCCGAGTTCGGACGGCGTCCAGCGGCGGCCCGCGTCCACCGCCGGGCCGTGCCGCCAGCCGTCCGCGAGCGACACCCGGCCGCCCTCCGCCTCGAAGACCCGGCCGGTCACCCCGGCGGACCGCGTGCTGCCGAGCCAGACGACCAGCGGGGAGACGTTGCCCGGGTGGTAGGTGTCGAACCCGGTCTGCGGGCGGGCGACCAGTTGCGGCATCGCCTGCTCGGTCATCCGGGTCCTGGCGGCGGGGGCGATGGCGTTGACCGTCACCCCGTACCGCCGCAGTTCGGCCGCCGCGACCACCGTGAGGGCGGCGATGCCCGCCTTGGCCGCCGCGTAGTTGCCCTGTCCGACGCTGCCCAACAGGCCAGCGCCGGAAGTGGTGTTGATGACGCGCGCCGCCACCGGGCGGCCGGACTTGGCCTGTTGGCGCCAGTAGGCGGCGGCGTGCCGCAGCGGCGCGAAGTGCCCCTTGAGGTGCACCCGTACCACGGCGTCCCACTCCGCCTCGTCCATGGAGACCAGCATCCGGTCACGCAGGATGCCCGCGTTGTTGACCAGTACGTCCAGGCCGCCGAAGGTGTCGAGCGCGGTGCGCACCAGGGAGGCGGCGCCCGGCCAGGTGGAGACGTCCCCGGTGTGCACGACGGCCTCGCCGCCCGCTTCCCGGATCCGCGCGACGACCTCCCAAGGTGTACCGGGGGCGTCGACCGGCTCCGGCTCGTCAGCCGCGGCCGACTCCCCGTACCTGTCCGGCTCATCGGATGGGGCGAGGTCGTTCACCACCACCCGTGCGCCTTCCGCCGCGAAGGCCAGGGCGTGTTCGCGGCCGATGCCGCGTCCCGCGCCGGTGATCGCCACCACCCGCCCGGCGCACAGCTCAGCGGTCAAGGTCCAGCTCCAGCATCCGGATGGCGTTGCCGCGCATCAGCTTGTACACGGTCTCGTCGTCCAGGCTCTTGACGTGGTCCAGGGCCACCTGCCTGGTGTGCGGGAACGTCGAGTCCACATGCGGGTAGTCGGTCTCGAAGGTCGCGTTGTCGCGGCCGACGGTGTCGATCGACTCGACACCGTGCTTGTCGCGGAAGAAGCAGCAGAAGACCTGCCGGTAGTAGTAGGTGGACGGCGGCTCCGGAACCAGGTCGCGCACCCCGCCCCACGCCCGGTGCTCCCGCCATACGTCGTCGGCCCGCTCCAGGGCGTACGGAATCCAGCCCATCTGGCCCTCGCTGTAGGCGAGTTTGAGCCGGGGGAACCTCACCAGCACGCCACTGAACAGGAAGTCCATCATGGATGCCATCGCGTTGTTGAAGCTCAGGCTGGCCTGTACGGCGGGCGGCGCGTCCGGTGAGGCGGCGGGCATCTGCGAGGACGACCCTATGTGCATGTTGACGACGGTGCCGGTCTGCTCGCAGGCGGCGAAGAACGGGTCCCAGTAGCCGCAGTGGATGCTGGGAAGCCCCAGGTGGGTCGGGATCTCGCTGAAGCAGACCGCCTTCACCCCGCGCGCGGCGTTGCGCCGGATCTCGGCGACCGCCAGCCCCACGTCCCACAGCGGTATCAGGCACAGCGGTATCAGCCGCCCGGCGCTGTCCCCGCACCACTCCTCGACCATCCAGTCGTTGTAGGCGCGCACACAGGCCAGCGCGACCTCCTTGTCCCGCGCCTCGGCGAAGGTCTGGCCGCAAAAGCGCGGGAAGGTGGGGAAGCACAGTGAGGCCTCGACATGGTTGAGGTCCATGTCCCTCAACCGCTCGGCGGGGTCCCAGCAGCCGCGGCGCATCTGGTCGCGGGTGATGCCCTCGAGCGTCATCTCGTCCCGGTCGAAGCCGACGGCCGCGATGTTGCGCTTGTACGGGAACTTCAGGTCCTCGTAGATCCACCAGTCGGTGGGCGGGCCGTCGGGGTCCATGGTGATCTGGTATCTGCCGCCGACGTAGGCGAGTTCGCCGATGCCCGCGGTGAGCGGTTTGGGGCCGCGGTCGCGGTACCGGGCCGGAAGCCATTTCTCGAACAGGTGGGCGGGCTCGATGACGTGGTCGTCGACGCTGATGATCCTCGGTAGCTCCACGGCCGCCTCCCCTTCGCCCGAACCCCTTTAACTGACGCTCCGTCAGATCTACCGTAGCCATGCCGCCCCCAACCGACAAGGCGCGACCGGAGGCCCGGATGAGCGCGACGACCCCCTACGCCCTGGGCAGGTCCGGCACACTGTGGGAGCTGATCGCGCGCCGCGCCGCGCTCACTCCCGAGGCGCCGGTGCTGCTGGACGAGGCGGACCGACGGATGACCTTCGGCGGGCTCGCCGAGCGCGCGCGGCGCACCGCGGCGGGCCTGTACGGGCTCGGGGTGCGGCCCGGCACCGCGGTCTGCTGGCAGTTGCCGACCCGGATCGAGACGGTGGTGCTCTCGGCCGCGCTCGCCCGGCTCGGGGCCGTCCAGACCCCCGTCATCCCGTCCTACCGGGAGCGCGAGGTGCGGTACGCGGTCCAGCGCACCGAAGCACGGTTCCTTCTCACCCCCGGCACCTGGCGCGGCTTCGACCACGCCGCCATGGCCGACCGCGTCGCCCGCGGCCTGCCGCGCCCGCCGACGCGGCTGACCGTGTACGACGCCCTGCCCGACGGGGACCCCGGCACCCTGCCTCCCCCGCCGACCGACGGCAGGCAGGTGCGCTGGATCTACTGGACCTCCGGCACCACCTCCGCGCCCAAGGGCGTGCTGCACACCGACCGCAGCCTGATCGCGGGCGGCGCCTGCCTGGCCCACGCGCTGCGGATGCGGCCGGACGACGTCGGCTCGATCGCCTTCCCCTACGCGCACATAGGGGGCCCGGACTACCTGGTCATGTTGCTGCTCTACGGGTTCCCCGCGCTGCTCGTGGAGCGGTTCGCGCTGCCCTGGGCACTGGACGCCTACCGCAGGCACGGCGTGACCCTGGCGGGCGGCAGCACGGCGTTCTACACCCAGTTCCTGGCCGCGCAGCGCCAACTTCCCCCCGGCGAACGCCTGTTGCCCACCCTGAGACTGCTGGCGGGCGGCGGGGCGCCCAAGCCCCCCGAGCTGTACCACCAGGTGGTACGGGAACTCGGCTGCCAGCTCACCCACGGATACGGCATGACCGAGGCCCCGATGATCACCATGGGCTCGCCGCTCGACACCCCCGAGAACCTGGCCACCACCGAGGGCCGCCCGCCCGCCGAAATGGCGGTACGCGTCGTGGACGGCGAGGTCAGACTGCGCGGCGAGGCGGTCTGCCAGGGCTATGTGGACCCCGCACAGACCGCCGCCGCGTTCGACGAGGACGGCTTCTTCCGCACCGGTGACCTGGGTCGGCTGACGGCCGACGGGCACCTCGTGCTCACCGGGCGGCTCAAGGACGTCATCATCCGCAAGGGGGAGAACATCTCCGCCAAGGAGATCGAGGAACTGCTCTACGCACACCCCGCCGTGCGCGACGCCGCGGTGATCGGCCTGCCGGACCCCGAGCGCGGCGAGCGGGTCTGCGCGGTGGTGGAGCAGTCCCCGGGCAGCGCCGCGCTCACTTTGCCGGAGGTCACCTCGTTCCTGCGGTCGGCGGGGCTGGCGGTGCACAAGCTTCCGGAGCGGTTGGAGGTCGTGACGGCGCTGCCGCGCAACGAGACGCTGCACAAGGTGCTCAAGTACAAGCTGCGCGAACGGTTCTCGCAGGCGTGAGCCCGGTACGGCGCCGCCGCCAACTCGTCGCGATCCAGCGGCGCATGAGCCTTCCCATGTTCACCGGCGGCTGGAATCATCGCGCCGCACCGGCCTGTACCCGCCGGTAACCCAAGCTGATCAGGAGGCGCCGTGTCCCCCATCTCCCGCCGCACGCTGCTGGGTTCGGCCGTCGCCGGCGGCGCCGCGCTCGGCTCCGGAGCGCTGCCCGGGGCGGTACGGCAGGCCGTGGCGGCCACCGCGCGGCGCGGGCCGCACGGGACGCTGGACGATGTCGAGCACGTGGTGGTCCTCATGCAGGAGAACCGTTCCTTCGACCACTACTACGGGACGTTGAACGGGGTGCGCGGCTACCGGGACACCTCGCTGGTGCGGCTGCCGAACGGGTCCGACGTGCTGCACCAGAAGCTGCTGGGCAACCTCGGCGGGACCACCTTGCTGCCCTGGCACCTGGACACCACGACCTCCGACGCGCAGCGGATCTTCGACCTCGACCACTCCTGGGACGGCACCCACAGCGCCTGGGCGAAGGGCCAGTACACCAACTGGATACCGGCCAAGTCCTGGTACACGATGGGCTACTACCGCCGCCAGGACATCCCGTTCCAGTACGCGCTCGCCGACCAGTTCACCCTGTGCGACCAGTACTTCTGCTCCACCATGGCGTCCACCAACCCCAACCGCCTCTATCTGTGGACGGGAATGATCGATCCGCGCGGCTCCGGCGGCGGGCCGGTCACCGACAACAGCGAGAAGGGGTACACCTGGACCACCTATCCGGAGCGGCTGCAGTCCGCCGGGATCTCGTGGAAGATCTACCAGCAGGACGACAACTTCGACGACAACCCCTTGGCGTGGTTCAAGCAGTTCCAGAACGCGCCCAAGGACTCGGCGCTCTACACCCGGGGCATGGCCAAACGCGGTCCCGACGACTTCGCGCAGGACGTCGCCAGCGGCCAGCTGCCCGCGGTGAGCTGGGTGGTGGCGCCGACCGACCAGTCCGAGCACCCCAACCACCCGCCCGCGCAGGGCGCCGACTTCACCGCGTCCTATGTGCTCGACGCGCTCGCCAAACACCCCGAGGTCTGGGAGAAGACCGTCGTCCTCCTCAACTACGACGAGAACGACGGCTTCTTCGACCACGTGGTGCCGCCGGTGGCGCCCGACGGCACGCCCGACGAGTTCGTCAACGGCCAGCCCATCGGCCTCGGACCACGCGTGCCGATGATCGTCATCTCGCCCTGGAGCCGTGGCGGACGCGTCAACTCCGAGGTCTTCGACCACACCTCCGTGCTGCGGTTCCTGGAGAACTGGACCGGGGTCAAGGAGCCCAACATCTCCTCCTGGCGCCGTACCGTGTGCGGCGACCTGATGTCGGCGTTCGACTTCCGGCACAAGAACACCACCGTGTTTCCCACGCTGCCGGACACCAAGAAGCTGCTCGCGGACCTCGCCGAGCAGGACAAGAAGATCCTGCCGCCGATCTTCCCGCCGCTCGTGCAGAACCTCCCCGAGGTGGAGCCCGGGGACCGGCCCGCGCTTGCGATCGGCTACCGGTTCGGCTCGTCGTCGCGTACCGACCCGGCCAAGGGCCTGCTGTGGATCACCGTGGACAACCTCGGCCGCCTCGGTGCCGGTCTGTCGATGTACACGGTCAACCACCGCCAGTTCGGCGCCTGGCGCTACACCCTGCCGGTCGGCGGTACGGTCACCGACTTCTTCAGCGCGCAGTCGGTCAGCGGCGGCCCGTACGACATCGACGCGCACGGGCCCGACGGGTTCCTGCGCGGCTTCAAGGGCGACGTGCGCACCTGGAGCGACCCCGCCAAGGGGCATCCGGAGATCGCCGCCACCGAGCACCCGGACGGTCTGCGGCTGACCCTGCGCAACGAGGGCGGCAAGCCGGTCGCCTTCACCATCGGGGCCAACGCGGCCCGGTTCGCGACGCCTTCGGCGCCGCGCACGGTCACCGTCGCGCCGGGTGGATCCGCGCACGAGGTGCTCGCGCCGACCTCCGCCGGGCGCTACGACCACACGGTGACGGCCGACACCGGTGACGGTTTCGAGCGCCGCTTCGCGGGACGGCTGCATCGGTAGCGGCGCCAGGGGCAACGGTCAGGGCATCGCGTCGGTGAACGCCTGGTACGCCGCGTCGTCGAAGAGGACGAAGCGCACCTCGTCCACCGACGTGTCCGTCTCGCGCACCGTGCGGACCGCGATCCGGGCGCCGTCGTCCATCGGCCAGCCGTAGACGCCGGTGGAGATCGCCGGGAAGGCCACCGTCCGTGCCCCCAACTCGTCGGCCACCCGCAGTGATTCGCGGTAGCAGGACGCCAGCGCGGCGGAGCGGTCCTCGCTCGCCGACCAGACCGGTCCCACGGTGTGGATCACCCACCGCGCGGGCAGCCTGCCCGCGGTGGTCGCCACCGCCTGCCCGGTGGGCAGCCCCCTGCCGTACTTCGACGCCCGCAGCGCCCGGCACTCCGCGAGGATCTCCGGGCCGCCACCGCGGTGGATCGCGCCGTCCACGCCGCCTCCGCCCAGCAGCGAGGAGTTGGCGGCGTTCACGACGGCGTCGACGTGTTGGACGGTGATGTCACCCTTTGCGAACGTGATGTGCGCCATGCCGCGATCATGCCACCGCGAAGGGCGCGCGCCGTGTGATCCGCTGCCGCCATGGGTGCGGTTCTGCCGAGCGTCATCGCCGTGTCGGGCACACTGCTGGGGTCCACCGTCACACACGCCTTCCAGCGCCGGACCGCGGAGCGCAGCGCGCGGCTCAACCGGGACGAGAAGCTGCGCCAGGAGCGGATCGACGCCTACTGCGGCTACGCGGGGGCGCTCCTGGAATACCGGCGGGTGCTGGTGCATCGCTGGTTCGTACGGCACGAGCACCGGGTCGAGGAGGACACCCGCGAGCTCCAGGAAGAGGTCTACAAGCTGCGCTACGCGGCGCAAGAGGCGATGTTCCGCGCGCAGATGCTCACCGGGAACGCGGAGCTGTCCGGACTCGCCGAGCGGACGCTGGAGGTGGTGACCGCACTCCACCACGCCGAGGACCGAGGCGGGTTGGACGCCGCGCGCGACGCGTCACGTGCCGCCATACGGGACTTCGTCGTCGCGACCACCCCCTACATCGGCTGACGGCCGCGCCGGGTACATCGGCTGACGGCCGTGCCTGAGGCACGCGCCGCCAGGCGAGCGACCGGTCATCTGGGGCGTCCGCCGGTGTCGGCGACTTGGGCCGCCCCGGTGCCGCACGCGGCCGTCAGCGGAGGCTGACGCCCGCGAAGAGGTCGTCCTCCGGTACCGGCGCCGCCACCCGGGAGCGGGCGAGGACGTAGTTCTCCGTCGGCCACACCTGGCGTTCCAGGTCGCGGGGGTGGGCGAAGAAGGGGTGCGCCGGATCGGCCTGCGTGGCGTGCGCGCGGAAGGCGCGGTCGCGTACGTCGAAGTACTCGGCGCACCTGATGCGCGTCGTGACGTCGAACCGGGGGGCCCAGTCGGGCCAGTCGGCCAGCACCTCGCCCATCCGGGAGGCGATGCCGCGCCTCAGCATCGCCTCGTGCAGGGTGGCGAACCACTCCTTGTCGAACGCGGCCTGGTAGTAGAGCTTGAGCGGCTGCGCCGGGTCCCCCTCCAGGGCGTCGTAGGCGGCGAGGGCGACACGGTGGGTCTGGACGTGGTCCGGGTGCGGATAGCCGCCCGTGGGGTCGTAGGTGATGACGACGTGCGGGCGGAACTCGCGGATCACTGCGGCCAGTTCGGCCCCCGCGTCGGCCACTGGGACGGTCGCGAAGCAGCCCTCCGGCAGCGGTTCGCCGTCCGCCGGGAGACCGGAGTCCACGAAGCCGAGGAACCGCTGCCGCACGCCGAGGACTTCGGCCGCCGCGGCCATCTCACGGCGGCGGATCGCCGGGAGGTCGGCGCGGATCTCGGGACGGTCCAGGGCCGGGTTGAGGACGTCTCCGCGTTCGCCACCTGTACAGGTGACGACGAGCACCTCGGCGCCCTGCGCCGCGTATCGGGCGAGGGTCGCGGCACCCTTGCTGGACTCGTCGTCGGGGTGCGCGTGCACGGCCATCAGTCGGGGGGTCGCCATCAATCGCTTCCTTGTCGGTCGGTAGAGCGGACAGGTGCCGGACTGCGCGGGGCTCAACGCTTCCCGCGCGCCGGGTAGTACAGCGCGGGGACGAACGCCACCGCGGACAGGGCCAGCGCCCAGGCGAACGTGTGGCCATAGGCTGCGGCCGGGTCGGCCGAGCGGGCGAGTTGGCGCTGCAGCAGCACGGTCAGTACCGCCGTGCCGAGCGCACCGCCGAGCCGGTTGACGACGTTGACGGTTCCCGCCGCCCGAGGCGCCTGCTCGGGAGGGACGGCCGCGTAGACGGCGGACATGCCGGGCACCATGGCCAGGCCCAGGCCCGCACCGCGCACCAACAGGGCGGCGGTCAGCAGCCAGTTGGCCGGGCCGTGGCCGAGGAAGGCGAACGGCAGCGTGCCCAGCAGCGCGAGGGCCAGTCCCGCGAGCATCATCGGGCGCGGCCCGTGCCGGTCGCCGAGGCGTCCGGCGAGCAGGGAGACGGCCGCGGTGCCGACGGCCTGCGGGGCGAGCCGCAGGCCCGCGCTCATCGCGTCGGCGCCACACACCTGTTGGAAGTAGAGCGGGAGCAGCAGCATCGCGCTGTAGAGCGAGCCGCCGAGGACGAACGACGACGCGGTGGCGGCGGCGAAGCCGCGGCGGGCGAACATCCGCAGGTCGATCAGGGGCGCGCGACCACGTTTGCGCAGCGCGTACCCGGTGTACGCGGCGGCCAGCGCGACACCTGCCAGCAGGACGCCCCAACTGCGTTGTGCGCAGCCGAACATGAGCGCGGCGAGCCCGGGGGCGAGCAGCGCCAGTCCGGTCACGTCGAGCGGGGTGCGGCCGCCCGCCCGCGGGGTGGCCGGCAGTACGCGCGCGGCGAGCAGGAAGGTGGCGACACCGATGGGCACGTTGACGTAGAACATCCAGCGCCAGTCGAGGTTCCGCACGATCAGGCCGCCGAGCACCGGGCCCGCCACGGGGGCGAGGGTGATGGGCAGCACGGACACGCCGATGACCCGGCCGAGCCGCCGTGGACCGGCCGCCTGGGCCAGCATCGACTGGCCGACCGGCTGGATCATGGAGCCGCCGACGCCCTGGAGCACCCGGAAGGCGATCAGCGCGGGCGCCGACCAGGCCGCACCGCACAGCGCGGAGCCCACGGTGAACAACGCGATGGAGGCCATCCACACCGCCTTGCCGCCGAACCGTTCGGTCGCCCAGCCGGTGAGCGGCATGACGAGGGCGACGGCCAGCAGATATCCGGTGGAGACCCACTGGACGGTGGCGAGCGGGCTGCCGAGGTCGTGGGCGACGGAGTCCAGGCCGACACTGACGATGGTGGTGTCCAGCAGGGCGAGCACCGGGCCGAGGAGGAGTACGGCGGCGAGCCGCCAGACAGCGGCGTCCACGTGGTCGGGATCCGCCTGGGACGCGGGGCGGACGGACACCGCCCGCTCGATTCTTGGCATGGTCCTAAAATTAGGTCGAACCAAGGAATGGCGTCAAGCAGATTTTTAGGTCCGACCTAGAAACCGGATAGGATGCGGTCATGGCCCGACTCCGTGAACTCAAGAAGCAGCAGACCCGGCAGCGGATCTCGCACGTCGCGACACTGATGTTCATCGAGCGCGGTTTCGAGCAGACGACCATCGCGGACATCGCCGATGCGGCCGGGGTCTCCAAGATGACCGTCACCAACTACTTCCCGCGCAAGGAGGACCTGTTCTTCGACGCGCACGAGGAGGTGGTCGACGGGCCGTCGCGCACCGTCGCCGAACGGTCCCCCGGCGAGTCGGCGCTGGCCGCGCTGCGCCGCAGGTACCTGGCGGACTGCGAGGCGCACGCGGCACTGCTCGGCCGTGTCGGACCCGGTTTCGCCCGGCTGACCGTGCAGAGCCCGGCGCTGCGGGCGCGGTTGCGGGAGATCTACGACCAGCAGGAGCAGGCGCTGGCCCGGACACTGGTCGAGGAGGTCGGCGCCGAGGGAGTGTCGCCCTGGGTGGCGGCGGCCCAACTGTCCGGTGTGCAGCGGGTGTTGTTCCACGAGGCGCGGCGGCGTTCCGAGGCCGGGCAGGACGAGGAGGAGTTCTTCACCGGGCTCGCCGAAGCGGCCCGGGAGGCGTTCGGGCTGCTGGAGCCCTCGTTGGGGGACTACGCGGTCAGATAGGGCCGCTCAGGCGGACAGCGGGCGGGCCGTGTCGTCCACAGCGGCGTCCAGGTCCTGGAAGACCTCGAACAGGCGCCGCACACCCAGCGCGGCCAGCACCCGGTTGACGTGCGAGCCGTCCACCGCGCCCTGCGCGGGCAGTATCAGCCGCAGGCGGCCGGTGCACGAGCGCATCAGGCGGCGCGCCGCGATCAGCACGCCCACCCCGCTGGAGTCGCAGAAACGCACTCCGGACAGGTCGAGCACCACACGGCGCCGTCCCTCGGCGACCGCGTCATGGACGTGCTGCCGCACCGCGGGCGAGGTCACCAGGTCCATCTCGCCCGACACGCACAGTACGGTCCAGCCGTCCCGCTGCTCCGCCTTGACTCTCAACGCCACCGCTCGCTGCCCCTTCGTCGGCAGGTCGTTCCGTTCGGTCACCCCCGACCCTATTCCCAGCAACGATGCCTTCCCGCTTCGGCCGTGGTCACACCCCCATAACAGCTCGCCTTCACCAGGCCTCTACTTATGGCGGGTTGGGTACCGGTTCCGTACTCACCGGTTAACCATCGGGTGTTCGTTGGGGCAAAGCGCGGTGCGTTGTCAGACCCTGCGGATACATTCGTTGGTAACGGATGGGTGACGAGCGATGGACGTTGAGCGATGAGATGAGCCGAGAGGGGGCGGCCGTATGGCGACACCCGCACCACCGCGCTGGGACCGCAGGATGCAGCAGCGGCTGGCCCGAGGGGAGGAGGCGGCACTGTGCGAGCTGTACGACCGCTTCGCCTCGCTGGTGCACGGCCTGGCGTACCGGGTGATGGGCGAGGAGGACGCCGCCGGCCAGATCACCCGCGAGGTCTTCGGGTACGTCTGGGAGAACCCGGACGCGTACGACCCCAAGGAAGGCAACCTGCGTTCCTGGATAGCCACGCTCACCCAGCGGCAGGCGGTGCACCGGCTGCGGCGGTGTGAGGCGGAGCGCGTCGGGGAGGGCGGTGAGCGGACCGCCGAGCAGTTCGAGCGGAAGGTGTGCGAGGCGAACACCGCGGCCCGCGCCGACTTCATCAAGAGCTCCATGCCCGCCTCGATACGCGCCACCTTGGACCTGGCGTATCTGCACCGCCGGGACTACCGGCAGACGGCCGCCGAGTTGGGCCTGACCGAGGACGAGGCACGGCGGCGGCTCCGGCTGGGCCTGCAGATGCTCTCCACCGCCATGCACACCACCGCGCCGACGGACTCCAACTCCCGGCCCCCGCAGGGCGGTTCGCGATGACCGGGCCCATGGGTGACGGTCCGCGCGGCGGCGGTTCCGAGCACAACGGCGGCCCGGCGCTGCCGTGGGTGCCGCTGCCACGGGGTGCGGCGGAGGATGGGCCGCCGCTTGCGGCGCCGGTGCCCGCGCCCGTGCCGTCGCTCGACCATCTGACGCTGAAGTCACTGCTCGGCGCATGGGCGCTGTCGGCCTGCTCCGCCGAGGAGACGGCCGCGGTGGAGGCGCACCTCACCGACTGCGCCGCCTGTGCGGAGGAGGCGGTACGGCTTCGGGACGCGGTCGGGCTGCTGCGGTCGGAGGAGTCGCTCGACCTCGATCCGCTACTGCGCGCCCGGGTGCTGGAGAACTGCCTGGGCCGTCGGCCCGCGCGGATACCCGTGCCCGAGTGGGCCGGGCCGTACGACGCGGAGACCGCGCGGCTCGACGCGCTGCTACGGGACCTCGGGCCGCAGGACTGGGCCGCGCCGGTCGTCCTGGAGTGGCACCGCGGTGCGCGGCGTACCTCCGTGGCCGGTGTCATCGGACATCTGGCCGCGGTCGACGGGCTGATAGGGGCCGCGCTCGGGGAGGACGCGGCGCTGGGCGCGGACGCGCCGCGCGATCCGGCCGAGCGGACGGCCGAGTACTGGCGCCGGTCCCGCGGCCGGACCGGCGGCGAGGTGCGCGAGGAGTGGCGGGAGCAGGGCCACAGCCTGCTGCGCACGGTGTCCTTCGCCGGACGCGGCGCGGGCGGGCTCGACGTCAGCTACGGGGACTTCAAACTGCCGTTGCGGGACGCGTTCGTGGACCGGGCGTTCGAGTGCTGGATCCATGCCGGGGACATCGCGGACGCGGTCGACTACCCGTACGGGCCGCCCGCGCCACGGCACCTGAACGCGATGCTCGATCTGACGGCACGGCTGTTGCCGATCGCCCTGGCCGGGCGGCGCAGAGCCGGGCTCGCCACCTCACCGGCGCGGTGGGTGGAGGCGGGTACGCCGGGACGTTCCGTCCATCTGGAGCTGGAGGGCGAGGGCGGCGGCAACTGGTACATCCCGTTGGACTCACCGGCGGCGGTGGGCTCGAAGGCGGAGAGCGTGGCGCAGGTCGCCCTGGAGGCCACGGAGTTCTGCCAGTTGGCGGCCGGGCACCGGGAGCCGGAGGAACTGGCCGTCGGGCAGGCGGGGGATCGCCAGGCGGTGCGGGACGTTCTGGCGGCGACGGCGAGCCTGTCGCGGATGTAGCTCGCCCTACGGGAAGACGACCGTGCGGTGGCCGTTCAGCAGGACGCGGTGTTCGCTGTGCCACTTGACCGCTCGGGCCAGGGCCTGGCATTCCACGTCGCGCCCCACGGCGACGAGCTGGTCGGGGTTGACCTCGTGGCTGACCCGCTCGACCTCCTGCTCGATGATCGGGCCCTCGTCGAGGTCAGCGGTGACGTAGTGCGCCGTCGCACCGATCAGCTTCACACCGCGCGCGTGCGCCTGGTGGTACGGCTTGGCGCCCTTGAAGCTGGGGAGGAAGGAGTGGTGGATGTTGATGATCCGCCCGGACAGCCGCTTGCACAGGTCGTCGGAGAGCACCTGCATGTAGCGCGCGAGCACCACCAGTTCGATGTCCTCGTCCTCGACCAGCTTCAGCAGCTCGGCCTCGGCCTGCTCCTTGGTGTCCCTCGTCACCGGAATGTGGTGGAAGGGGATCCCGTAGGAGCCGACCAGTTCCTCGAAGTCCCGGTGGTTGGAGACCACCGCCGCGATCTCCACCGGCAGCGCGCCGATCCGCGAGCGGAACAGCAGGTCGTTCAGGCAGTGCCCGAACCTGCTGACCATGATCAGGATCCGCATCTTCTCCTCGGCGGGGTGGATGCGCCAGTCCATGCGGAAGGAGTCGGCGACGGCCGCGAAGCTGGCCCGCAGCTTGTCGGCGGTGACCGAGGGCTCGGCCGAGAAGTGCACCCGCATGAAGAACAGACCGGTGTCCTGGTCACCGAACTGCTGGCTGTCCACGATGTTGCAACCGGTCATGAACAGGTAGCTGGAGACGGCGTGCACGATGCCCTGCTTGTCCGGGCAGGACAGCGTCAGGACGTACTGCGGGGTGGTGGGCTGCGCTTCGGTCACCGCAATAGCCTCGCACATTCCGCCGGGCCGCAGGTCAGCGGGCCGGTTGCGAGACCGTCAGCGCGAGCGGGTGTAGATCGCCAGCACGTCCAGCGACCGCGGCGGCGCGTCCACGTCGTCGCCGTCGTTGGTCGCCAGCCGTACGTGCGCCTCCCTGGCCGCCCGTACCGCCTCCGGCCAGCCGGGATGGCCCATGTAGGCGGCGGCCGGGGCGTCCGCGCCGACCTCGTGCAGGATCCGCAGCACCCGCAGCACGGCGGCGTCCACCAGCGCCGCCTCCTGGGCGTCGCGGAAGATCGTCCCGACGTACTTCTCGGCGGACCAGTTGTCCAACCAGGTGTCCTCGACCAGGCGGTAGACGGCGTCCGTCACGTCCCCGTAGCCGGGACGGCCGGCGACCCAGCACTCCTGCTGGAAGACCGGATCGCTGAGCATGTGCAGCGCGGAACGCACATTGCTGCGCCAGCGCCACCAGGGCATGTCGTTGAGCGGCATACGCCCCATCGTGGAGGAGCGGGCGCCCCGCCGGGAAGACTTCTCCGAACCTTGCACGGTTATCGATCGTACGTTCAGCGAAGAGCACGGATCCCACCAGGTACGGTCCGAAACGAACACCGCGCACAACGCGCGCACGGGCAATTCACCTACCGGCCACTTAGGGTTGCGATGCGGTCACTCCTTCGTTGACGGCGGCCGGGAAGCCTACGGAGCCATGACCGCTAGACGACGGTTCGGTGCTCTGGCAGCGACGGTGGCGATCCTGGTCGGCGGCGGCGTCAGCGGTTGCGGGGCGGTGCCGGGGACCGGGGCGGCTGCGGACTCCAAGGCGCCGATCGTGGTCATGACCTGGGCGCCACAGGGCACGAACTCCACCAACATGCCCGGTATGCCCGCCATGGCGCAGGCCTACGCCCGGATGGTCAACGCCGAGGGCGGCATCAACGGCCACACGTTGAAGGTCCTCACGTGCGACGAGCACAACGACACGGTCCGCGCTGAGCGCTGCGCGCAGCAGGCCGTGGGCTCCCACGCGGTCGCCGTCGTCGGCTCGTACAGCCAGTACGGGCAGAGCTTCATGGCGTCGCTGGAGAACGCGGGCATCCCCTACCTCGGCGGATACGGGGTCGCGCCGGAGGAGTTCACCAGCCCGCTGTCGTACCCGATCAACGGCGGTGCGCCCGCGCTGCTGGCCGGAAACGGCCGCCAGCTGTCCAGCATCTGCGACCACACGGCCCTGGTCCGCCCGGACTCCGCGGCGGGCGACCAGTACCCGGAGTTCCTCGACGCGGGCCTGGCCTTCCGGCACCGCTCCCCCGCCGACGACATCCGCGCGCCCGACGACGCCACCGACTACACCGGCGCCGCCCAGCGGGCGATCGGCTCGGGAGAACCGGGACGCTGTGTGACCGCGGTGCTCGGCGACCGCACCGCCACGTTCTTCGACTCCTTCCGGCGGCTCGGCCCCGGGCAGCAGGTTCGCACCGCCTCCGTGCTCGGCAGCGTCAAGCAGTCGCTGCTGGACAGCACCGGGGGCGCCGACAGCCCGCTGGAGGGCGCGTACGCGACGAGCTGGTACCCGGCCGCCAGCGACCCCGCGTGGAACACGATGCGCACCGCGGTGTCGACGTACGCGTTCGGCGACAACCGGATCGATGTCGCCGACCCGGGCGCGGAGACCACCTGGATCGCGTACACGGTCCTGTCCAAGATCGTCACCTCGCTCGGCGACGGCCCGGTCACCGCGCAGAGCGTCCGTGACGCGCTCGACCGCGCTCACGGCGTCTCCACCGGCGGGCTCACCCCGCCGCTGGGCTGGCGGTACGCGGACATGCTGCCGGTGCGCGGCTATCCGCGCATGGTCAACGCCACCGTCACCTACCAGGTGGTCAGGGACGGCCAGTTGACCGCCGTCGGCAAGGGCGGCTTCGTGGACGTGCGGGACACGCTGGAGGGCGTCGGCTGACCGGGGCCGCTACAGGTCGGTGAACTGCCGCTGGGTCAGGCCGTACTGGCTGGCGATCGGGTTCCACAGGTCGGCCGCCTTCTTCTTGGCGAAGGTGGCCCGGCCGCTGGCCGCGTTGCCCTTCTGTGCGGCCGGGGTGCCCTTGGCCTGGCCCTTCTCGCAGCCCTTCTTGTCCTTGGAGACCTGGTCGCCCCACTGCGCGTAGTCGTTGTCCGCCTCGGCGGACGCCTTCCAGGCGGCGGTGAGCTGCTTGACCAGCTCGTCGTGGTTAGGCAGCTTGTCGAGCGCCAACTGGTCGAGCCGGGTGATCAGTTGGTCGCGCTGGCTGGCGGCCGTGCGCAGGTTCGTGGACGACTGGCCCATGTTGGAGCACGACTTGATGGAGGCCACCGCGCTGATCACCGACGCGCGGCTGCTGTTGCTGTCCTTGAGCAGCGAGTCGAGCTGCTGGGCCTGCGCCTGGGCGCCGTCCCCGGCACCGCCCGACGAGGTGCCGCCCGCGGCGGGCGAGGCGACGCCCGCCTTCTGCTGGTCGGCGCTGTTGTCGCCGCCGCCACTGAGCGCGGCACCGACCGCGACACCCACGACGGCGATCCCGGCGACCCCGATGCCGATCATGGCCAGAGGCGAGAGCTTCCCGAACCGCCCGCCGCGCCCGGGGGCGTCCTGCCCGAAGTTCCTGGCGGGCTGCTGCGGGTACGGCGGCTGCGGCGGCATACCGGAGCCGTAGGAGGGGGTGTGCGGCGGCTGCGGCGCCCCGGCGTCGCCGTCCTGGCGGTACAGGAAGTCGTAGTCGTCCCTGGGCCGCGGCGGCGCCTGCTCGGCGTACCGCGCCGTCGCGTCCTGCGACTGGGGCGAGAGCCGGGCCTGGTCGTATCGCGGGAGCTGCTCGGTGGGCGCCGCGCCCGGCTGCTGGGGTGTGAGGAGCTGGGTGTGCTCCTGCGGCGGCTGGTCTCCCGGGGCGCCCGGCCGGATGGAGTACGGCCCGGCGCTGGGCATCGGCGGCGCCTGTTCGGCCGGCGGCTGCGGCGGCAGCGGCGGTACGGGCGTCCGGAACTGCTGCTCCGGGGGCAGCGGCTGGCGCAACTCGGCGGCCTGCTGCGGTAGTTCGACCGGTTGCTGGTGCGGTACCGGCGCTATCAGCTGGGTCTTCTCCGAGTCGCCGCCCAACGCGGACGGTTCGGCGCCCGGCGCGGCCTGGGCCTGGCCGTACGGCGTGAGCAGCTGCGTCGCCTCGGACTCCTGGGAGTACGGGGTGAGCAGCTGCGTCGCCTCGGACTCCTGGGAGTACGGGGTGAGCAGCTGGGTGGCCTCCGAATCGTGGCCGTGCGGCGAAGCGAAGTGGGACGCCTCGGACCGCTGGCCGTAGGGCGGGAGCAGTTGGGTGGCCTCACCACCGGGAGCCTGCGGCAGGTCGTGCGCAGCGTGGAAGCCCTGGGAGGCCTGCGGCTGGGGCGGCTGCTGCGCCGCGTGCTGCGCCGCGCCCCACGGCTCGCCGGAGGCGGGCCGCACCGTCTGGTCCGGCTGCGGCCACTGCTGATCACCGTGTGCGGGCAGCACGACGCCCTCGTGGGCCTCCGGCACCGCCGACGCCTGCGGCTCGTGTGGAAGCGGCACCGGCCGGTACGCGCCGTCCGCCGCCTCTTCTCCGCGCCCGCTCTGCATCACCGGAACTCCTGCCTGCTGCGTAACTGTGGCCGTGCGGGACACGCCCCGGGTGGAGCTGGGTCCCTGACCCCCGACCGGCCCTTAGGAACGTCGGCTCACGCTACCGGGTCAATTCCGGTCCCCACTACGCGCCCGTGTGAGTGACCGCACAGTAATGTGCTGACGGTCACCCGCGGGCCCGGCACACGTTCCAGGAAATCGCAGCATGCAGTGCCTTCCATAACGGTGGAAGGCGTCGGTATAGCGGTCCCGTAACGATTGGAGCGCCCCGGCGGGGATCGGGGGCGCGCCCCCGAGACATTCCTCACCCCCGCCGGGACGGCCTCACGCGGCCAGTTCGCTCTCCTCCAGTCGCGTCCCGAACTCCCGTACCACCGGCTCGTCCGAGAACGGTTCGATACGGCGGCGGAAGTCGTCCAGGTACTCCGCGCCCCGGTTGGAGCGCAGCCCGCCCAGCAACTCGACCGCCTGCGCCGCGGTGTGGCAGGACTGCTCCACCTCCCGGGCCTGCACCTGCGCGCTGGCCAGCACCAACAGGCCTATCGCCCGCCGCCGGACCCGGGTGGGCGGATGCCCGGCGAGCGACTCCTCGGCCCGGCGCATCGCCGGGCCCGGCTGGTCCAGGTCCCGGTGGCAGTGCGCCAACTCGTCGGCCAGATAGGCCTCGTCGAAGTGCGCGATCCAGTCGGGGTCGTCCTGCGGAACGCTGCGGCCCAGCGCCTCCACCGCCCGTCCCGCGACCGCCTCGCACGCCCTGGCGTCACCGAGCAGGGCGTGACCGCGCGCCTCCGCCGCGTAGAACATCGCCTGCGCGGTGGGGGTGACATGGCCGCGTGCGCCCTCCTGCGCGGCCCTGGCGAGCTGCGCGATCTCCCGGGGGTTGCCGAGCGAGGCGGCCAGATGGCTCATTCCGGCCGCCAGCACATAGCCGCCGTAACCGCGGTCGCCCGCGGCCTGCGCCAGCCGCAGCGCCTGGATGTAGTAGCGCTGGGCGAGTCCGGGCTGGCCGGTGTCCACCGCCATGTATCCGGCCAGCTCCGTCAACCGGGCCACGGCGGCGAAGAGTTGGCGGCCGGTCGCCTCCCGGTAGGAGCCCGCCAGCAGCCCGGAGACGACGCTGTTGAGGTAGTGCACCACGATCGGGCGCACATGGCCGCTGCCGAAGCGGTGGTCGAGGTCGACCAGCGCCTGGGTCGTCGCCCGCACCGCCGCCACGTCCGCGGCGCCGACCCGCGGGCCGCCGCTGCGCGAGACCACGCTGTCCGGACCGGTGATCAGCCAGTCGCGGCTCGGCTCGACCAGCGCCGAGGCGGCCACCGTGGAGCCGGTCAGGAAGTCGCGGCGCCCCACGTCGCTGCGCCACAACTCGCAGGCCTGCTCCACCGCGCCGAGCACGGTCGGCGCGAAGTGCAGACCGACCCCGGAGGCGAGGTTCTTGCCGTTGGCCATGCCGATCTCGTCGATCGTCACGGTACGGCCGAGCTTGCGGCCCAGCGCCTCGGCGATGATCGCCGGCGCTCGGCCGCGCGGCTGCTGACCTCGCAGCCAACGCGCCACGGAGGTCTTGTCGTAGCGCAGATCGAGGCCGTGCTCGGCGCCGCACATGTTGACGCGGCGAGCCAGGCCGGCGTTGGAACATCCGGCTTCCTGGATCAGCGCCTGCAGCCGTTCGTTCGGCTGACGCGCCACCAGTGGTCGGGCGGCCATCGTCGTCCCCCCTTACGTACCTAACGGTGTCGCAGCCGGGTCACTCCCCGTGCTGCATGATCTCTGCCCACCCAGGGCGGGCAGCTATGCCGCTTTACGGCTCTTTATCGGTACTTTGCGCAATGAGGTGTGCCACCGTGCCGTGAAGGAACTACCCACCCCCGGAGCCGGTCCCCCGTGCGCGCCCCCAACCGTGCACCTGTGCGCCCCGCGTGTCCCACCCAAGAGGGAACGGGGCCTCCGTAACCCTTGCTGACAAGGGAAGTTGTGCATCGCGTGGAAGACACCATCGGAGCCCCGCAGCCGCTCGCCGTGACCGAACACCTGCTGGAGGCGGCGGTGCGATACGCGGACGAGCGGCACTGGGACGTGTTCCCCGGCAGCTGGCTCGAGGACAACGGCGGTGCCCTGCGCTGCTCCTGCGGCTTCAGCGGCTGCCCCGCCCCCGGCGCCCACCCCACCCGCACCGACTGGCCGGGGCAGGCGACCGGCAGCTCAGTGGCGGTGCGCCGGATGTGGTCCAGAGAGCCGCGCGCCTGCGTACTGCTGCCCACCGGCCGGAGTTTCGACGCGATCGACGTGCCGGAGGTGGCAGGCTGCCTGGCGCTGGCCCGGATGGAACGGATGGAACTGCCGCTCGGCCCGGTCCTGTCCACGCCCAACCGCAGGCTGGTCTTCTTCGTGCTGCCCGGCGCCAGCGCCAAGGTCCCCGATCTGGTGCGGCGGTTGGGGTGGCCGCCGTCCGCGCTGGACATGGTGGTCCGTGGCGACGGGGACTACGTTCCGGCGCCGCCGACCCGGATGGGCCGGGGCTCCGTGCAGTGGGCGCGGCAGCCGACCGCGTTGAACCGGTGGCTGCCGGACGCCGAGGAGTTGATCAGTCCGCTCGCCTACGCCTGCGGCCGGGAGGCCGCCGCGCAGCGGGAACGCTGAGGCGGTGGCGGCTGCCGAGGCGTCAGTGGACGGTCGCGGCCAGGAACTCCTCCAGGACGTGCTGCCAGGCCTCCGGCTGGTCCCACGGGACGAGGTGACCGGCGTCGGCCACTTCGGCGTACGAGCCGTGCGGCAGGACACGGACCATCTCCTGGGCCTCGGCGCGGCCCAGTTCGCCGTCCCAGCCGCGTACGACGAGGGTGGGGCAACGGACCTGGGCGAGTTCGTCCCAGTGCGCGTCACGCATCCACGGCTCGCGGGAGGCCAGCATGTGCCGGAAGGAGAACTGCGGCCACCAGCCGCCGGAGCGCTCCTCCATCACCTCGGTGTAGAACGCCCCACGCGCGGGACGCGGTCTCTCCAACGTGGGGTCGTCGGCGCCGAACCATCTTCGTACGTCCGCCAGCGTGGCGAAGGGCAGCGGCCAGGAGGCGAACCACTGCTCCCACTCACGCTGGCTCGCCTCACCGAGCGCCGAGGCCCGCATGTCGCAGACGACCAGGGCGCGCACCAACTCCGGGCGGCGGGCGGCGAGTTGCCAGGCGGTAAGCGCGCCCATCGAGTGGCCGACCAGGACGACCGGCGCCAGGCCGAGCTGTTCGACGGCGGCCATCACATCGGCGATGTACGCCTCGCGGGTGTACGGGCCGTCCGGCTTGGCGGAGCGGCCGTGGCCGCGCTGGTCGAGCGCGACCGGGCGGTACCGGGCCGCCAACGCGCGGGCCGTCGCCGCCCAGTGGGCGGCTCGGCCAGCCAGGCCGTGCAGCAGCAGGACCGCCGGGCGCGGGTCCTCGGCCGCGTGGGGCCGCTCGTCCAGCACCCCTGGCGGCGCGTCATGCGGCTTGTGCTGGTCGGTGAAGTCCCAGGCGGCCAGCTGCACACCGTCCGCTCCGGACACCTCGATACGACGAACCATCGATCCGGCACCCCCGGGTCAACCGTCCTGTCCGGCCCGGTTGGCCGAACACACCCACCGTATCGAACTCACCTTCGAAGAAGGGGGTAAGTCGCTTAACACCGCCCTTTCGAGTGACAAGGGAAGGGTGTGCTTTGGAGGCGCTGCGGGGAGTACTTCCAGCGGGAGGGATCGTCCCCCGCCGGGTGAGGGGAAGGACCCGGAGAGCTCGGGGTTCCGGGTACGGCACACCCGGGGGACGAGAGGAGGGCCCCGGCGTTCGCCGGGGCCCCGTCCCTTTCCGGCTGCGACCCGGTTGACGTCCAGGCGTCTCGCCGTTGGCGTTCGGCCTCTCTCCCGTCCACCCACCCGTTGCCGTCGACCTTCGGGCGCCCCGCAGCGCGGCAACTCACGGAAGGGGGCGTGCCGGAGTGTCCCCGCAGCGACCCCAAGAAACACCCGCACCCGACAACGCGCGCGGAGCGAGGAGTCACCCCGGCACGCCCCCGCCCCACGGACGGCAGAGCGCACCGGCAAGCAACCGCCCCACGGCAATCGGACGGGTGGGCGGGCATACCCCAAAAAGCGCCAAGCGCGAGCGCTACCGCTTGGCCACGAAGACGTGACCCGCCACGTCCTGGCTGAGCTCGGCCGCCTCGCCGCCGGAGCCGACCAGGACGCCACCGGGGGAACCGGTGACGCTGACGACCGCGCCGGGCTGGACGCCCGCCCGCCGCAGCGTGTACATCAGCTGCGCGTCCGTCTGGATCGGCTCGCCGATCCGCCGTACCACCACGGTCTTGCCGTCCGTGCCGGGGTCCAGGTCGACCAGGCTGACCGTGCCCTCGTCCAGGAACGGATCGGCCTCCGCCTTCTCCCCCAGCTCCTCCAGGCCCGGGATCGGGTTGCCGTACGGCGACTCGGTGGGGTGCCGCAGCAGCTCCAGCACCCGCCGCTCCACCGCCTCGCTCATCACGTGCTCCCAGCGGCAGGCCTCCGCGTGCACCTGCTCCCACTCCAGGCCGATGACGTCGACCAGGAGGCACTCGGCGAGCCGGTGCTTGCGCATGACGCGGGTGGCGAGCCGCCGTCCTTCCTCCGTCAGCTCCAGGTGCCGGTCGCCCGCGACCTGCACCAGGCCGTCCCGCTCCATCCGCGCCACCGTCTGGCTGACCGTCGGACCGCTCTGGTCCAGACGTTCTGCGATACGGGCGCGCATGGGGACCACACCCTCCTCCTCAAGCTCCAGGATGGTGCGGAGGTACATCTCCGTCGTGTCGATGAGGTGTCCCGACATACGTGCCCCTCAATAGCTCGTGCGGTGGCCCTGCTGACAATTCTGACGCATGCCACCGACAACGCGGCCCGCTCGCGGTTGACAGCCCGTGCCGAAAGGCTCCACCGTGATCGGCGACCCAGAAGCGGAGGACGGCGACATGGCGGCTGACGATCTCGCCGGACAGTACTTCGACGCGGCCATCGGCCTGCTGCGCCGGGTACGCGACGAGGACGGCGCGAGCATCGCCGAGGCGGGCCGACTGCTCGCCGACGCGGTCGAGGGGGGCGCCCGGATCTTCGTCTTCGGCGCCGGTCACTCCTCGCTCCCCGCGCAGGACGTGGTGTACCGCGCGGGCGGCCTGGCCCTGGTCAACCTGCTCTCGCTGCCGGGGGTGACCGGCGTGGACGTCATGCCCGCCACCCTCGGCAGCGCGCTGGAGCGGGTGGACGGGCTGGCCGCGGCCGTGCTGGAGACCAGCCCCGCCGAGGCGGGCGACGTGCTGATCGTCATCTCGCTGTCCGGCCGCAACGCGCTGCCGGTCGAGATGGCGCTGGGCGCACGGGCGCTGGGCCTGAAGGTCATCGGCGTCACCTCGCTGGCGTACCCGGAGCACACCACGTCGCGGCACTCCTCGGGCACGTATCTGAAGGACCACTGCGACGTGCTGCTCGACAGCAGGATCCCGGTCGGTGACGCGGAGCTGACCGCGCCGGGCGTACCGGCGCCGTTCGGCCCGGTGTCCACCGTCGTCACCAGCGCCCTGCTCCAGGCGGTGGTGGCCACCGCGGTCGGTGAGCTGGCCGCGCGCGGCGTCACCCCTCCGCTGCTGCGGTCGGGCAACGTGGACGGCGGCCACGAGTGGAACGGCCGGATCCTGGCCGAGTACGGCGACCGGATCTTCTACCGGCACTGAGCCGCCTAACGACGCCGGTTCAGCAGCGCCGTCATGTCCAGTGCCGCCGCGATCCTGGCCGCCACGTCCTCGGCGAACGCCGCGTCCGCGCGGTCGAAGGGCCGCCGCGCCGCGCCCCGCAGGAACGTCACCACGCCCAGCGTCCGCCCCCGGCTGCGCAGCACCGAGCACAGCGCGTACACCGTCCCCTCCGGCCATCTGCGCGCCGCTGCCTTCTGCGGGGAGAGGTCCGAGGAGCGCACCGAGCCGAGCCTTTCGACGGCCTGTAACGCCGGATGCCCCTCCTCGTAGGGCACCGGGATGCCGCCGGAGGCGATCGGCAGGCACGGTCCCGGGCCGCCCGCCGTTCCGGCGGCCCGTACCAGCTTGCCGCCCGCGCCCATCACGTCGATCAGGCCCTCGTCGGCGAAGCCCGCGAGCGCGTAGTCCAGGTAGCCGGTGGCCGCCTCCATGGGGTCCTCGCACTCGGCGCCCGCGTTCGCCGCACGGCGCAACTGGTTGGTGCGGAACCGCAGTTGGGACGCGTCCTGCTCGGCGAGCTTCGCCTCGGTGATGTCCTCGAACAGCCAGCCGACGCCGAGCGGCACCGGCTCCTCGCCGAGCGGTGAGCCGAGCCGTACGAAGCCGCTGCGCCAGCAGTGCCGCTGGGCGCCCGGCCCGTCCGCGCGCAGCGTCACCCACAGGTCGAGCGGCACGGTCGGCGGCCCCTCGGACAGCACATGGTGCAGCGCGCCCTCGAGTTCCTCGACGCCCTGGTCCAGCACCTCGCCGAGCGGGCGGCCGAGCAGTGCCTCCCGGCCGGTGCGCAGCGCGCGGGCGGCGCAGCCGTTGACGACGGCGGGGCGCAGGTCGGCGTCTATCAGCACGACACCCCAGGACGCCTCCTGGAACAGGGCGTCGCTGAGCGCGATGGACCGTTCCAGGTCGATCTGCGCGTGCACCTCGGAGAAGGCGCAGTACACGCCCGCGGGCCGGCCGTCGGAGGCGGTGACGGCGGCGCTCTGGGCGCGCACCAGGACGCGGTGGCCGTCCTTGGTGAGCAGGGCGAACTCATGGACCTGGCGGCCCGGCCCGTTCATCACCCCGAGCAGCCGGGCCATCAGCTCGTCGGCGTCGGCGCTGCGCACCGCCCAGCCCGCGAGTCCGCGGCGGCCGACGGCGTCCTCGGCGGTCCAGCCGAGGATCCGGGCCGCCTCGGTGTTCCAGTGGGTGACCAGGCCGTCCTGGTCGAAGGCGCACAGAGCGGCGTCCATGCTTTCCAGCAGGGCGGCGAGTAGCTGCTCGTCGCCTCCGCTCAGCGGCTTCGCGTCGGCGTCGGAAGGCTGCACGTCTCCCCATTCAACTCCCCTGTGACGCAGCCCACAGCATGTTCGGGAAAATCGGTTGTCTCTCGCCGCCGGCCTTCTTACGCTGGCGGTACACGGAGAGGAGGTGGTCCGAAGAATGATTGACTATCGGACGCGTGAGGTGGCTGCGGGCTGACGCCGCGCACCTCGCCTGCGAGTCGTGCGCCGCAGGCCTAATCCAAGCAGTCACCCGACCCGCGGGCTACCGGACCTCGTCCGACCGGTCCTGGAGGCGCCTCCAGGCAGCAGCCCGCGGGTCGCCGCTTTTTCTGCGCCGCCCTGGTGGCGGCTACGGGCACAGGCGGTCGATCCGCCAGCCCTCCCCCTCGCGGACGTACACCAGCCGGTCGTGCAGCCGGTTCTCCCGGCCCTGCCAGAACTCCACCCGTTCCGCGTCGACCCGGTAGCCGCCCCAGAACGGCGGCGCCGGAACCCGCTCGCTCTCCGGATAGCGGTCGGCCAGCTCCGCGTACCGCTGTTCGAGTTCCGCGCGCGACCCGATCGGCGCCGACTGGTCGCTGGCCCACGCGCCGAGTTGCGAGCCGTGCGGACGGCTGCGGAAGTACGCGACCGTCTCCTCCCGCGTCACCTTGGCCACCGGACCGCAGATGACCACCTGCCGGGCGATCGGGTGCCAGGGGAAGAGCAGCGAGGCGTAAGGGTTCTGCGCCAGGTCGAGGCCCTTGCGCGAGGTGTAGTTGGTGAAGAAGACGAAGCCGGTGGTGTCGTAGCTCTTGAGCAGTACGGTGCGGGAGCTGGGGCGCCCCGAGGCGTCGGCCGTCGAGACGACCATCGCGTTCGGCTCCGGCAGTCCGCTGCTCGCGGCGTCGGCGAACCACCGGGCGAACTGCTCGTACGGGCAGGCGGCGAGGTCGGGCGCGTCGAGTCCGGCGGCCCGGTACTGCTTCCGCATGGTGGCGGGGTCGGGGTGGGGCACCCGCACATCTTGCAGCACGGAACGCGGCCGGTGCGCGGCCGGGGCAATGCTCACCCGGGCGGGTGACACCGCACGTCAGGGCGGTTCGGGACAGGTCCGGCACACCGCCACCTGATCGAGGGTCACGCAGTGTGCCGCACGTCACGCTTCCGGTCACGTAGCGAAACCGACAGAATCGCCCCTGGACCGCTGTGACCTCTCGACATCAACAGATATCTTGCTGCGTTCCTCCTCGGCAGGGTGAACCACCACCCGAGCAGGGCATGACCGAGGTGTCACCAGCCACTCGTCGACCACATCAAGAGGAGCCGCCTGATGTCCGACTTCGTACCCGGACTTGAGGGAGTCGTCGCGTTCGAAACCCAGATCGCCGAACCCGACAAGGAGGGCGGCTCGCTGCGGTACCGGGGCGTCGACATCGAGGACCTGGTCGGCAGTGTGTCGTTCGGGAACGTGTGGGGCCTGCTGGTGGACGGCAGCTTCAACCCCGGTCTGCCGCCGGCCGAGCCGTTCCCGATCCCGGTGCACTCCGGTGACATCCGGGTCGACGTGCAGTCCGCGCTGGCGATGCTGGCACCGGTGTGGGGCCTCAAACCGCTGCTCGACATCAGCGCCGAGCAGGCGCGCGACGACCTGGCGCGGGCGGCGGTCATGGCGCTGTCCTACGTGGCGCAGTCGGCGCGCGGCCAGGGGCTGCCGATGGTGCCGCAGCGGGAGATCGACAAGGCGGAGACCATCGTCGAGCGCTTCATGATCCGCTGGCGCGGCGAGCCGGACCCGCGGCACGTCAAGGCCGTGGACGCGTACTGGACGTCGGCCGCCGAACACGGCATGAACGCCTCGACGTTCACCGCCCGGGTCATCGCCTCCACCGGTGCCGACGTGGCCGCCGCGCTGTCCGGCGCGGTGGGCGCCATGTCGGGGCCGCTGCACGGCGGTGCGCCGTCCCGGGTGCTCGGGATGATCGAGGAGATCGAGCGCACCGGTGACGCGGCGGCGTACGTGAAGAAGACCCTGGACAAGGGCGAGCGGCTGATGGGCTTCGGGCACCGCGTGTACCGCGCGGAGGACCCGCGCGCCCGGGTGCTGCGGCGTACCGCCAAGGAGTTGGACGCGCCGCGCTTCGAGGTCGCCGAGGCGCTGGAGAAGGCGGCGCTGGAGGAGCTGCACAACCGGCGTCCGGACCGGGTGCTGGCGACGAACGTGGAGTTCTGGGCGGCGATCATGCTGGACTTCGCGGAGGTTCCGGCGCACATGTTCACGTCGATGTTCACGTGCGCCCGCACGGCCGGTTGGAGCGCGCACATTCTTGAGCAGAAGCGGACCGGCCGCCTGGTGCGCCCCTCGGCGCGGTACGTGGGTCCCGGGCCGCGCGGCCCGCAGGAGGTCGAGGGGTACGGGGCGGCCGCTCACTGATCGTCCGGGTGGTCCCCGGCCTGCTCCGGTCCGTCCTCCAGGCCCGCTGCCAGCACCTGCGCCAGGTGCCGGGCCTCCACGCCCGCCAGCTGGGCGAGTTGGGTGCGGCAGGAGTAGCCGTCCGCCAGGACCAGTGCGGTGCCGGGGGCGTCGCGGACGGAGGGGAGCAACCGCTCGGCGGCGCAGGCCACCGAGACCTCGTAGTGGCCGCGTTCGAAGCCGAAGTTCCCGGCCAGGCCGCAACAGCCGCCGGACAGCTCGCCGGTGAGCCCCGCCGCGGCGCGCAGCCGCCGCTCGGCGGCGTCGCCGAGCACCGCGTGCTGGTGGCAGTGCGTCTGGCCGACCACCGGACGGTCGACGCGCGGCGGGGTCCACTCGGGCGCGTACTCCTGTAGTGCCTGGGCGAACGTGCGCACCGAGGCGGCCAGCCGCCCGGCGTCGTCGCCGCCCAGCAGTTCGGGCAGGTCGGTGCGGAGCGCCGCCGTACAGCTCGGTTCCAGGCCGACGACGGGCAGCCCGGCGGCCAGCGCGGGCCGCAGCACGCGCGCGGTGCGGCGCATCACGGCGCGGGCGCGGTCGAGTTGGCCGGTGGACACCCAGGTCAGCCCGCAGCACACCGGCCGCGGCGGCACCACGACGCGCAGCCCGGCCGCCTGGAGTACCCGCACGGCGGCCGAACCGGCCTGCGGGGCGAGGTAGTTGGTGAAGGTGTCGGGGAACAGCACGACCGTGCGCCCGGCGCCCCGGGCGCGCGGGTGGGTGCGCCACCAGCGGGTGAAGGGCTCTTCGGCCAGCGACGGGATGTCACGTTCCAAAGCGATGCCGCCAACTCGCCTGGCCAGCACGGACAGTGGCGTGGCGGCCGCCGCGTTCAGCAGCGGCGCCAGCCGAAGCGCCGCCGCGGCGCGCAGCCACAACGGCAGCCAGCCCATGGAGTAGTGCGCGGCCGGGCGGCGCCGCCGCGCGTAGTGGTGGTGCAGGAACTCCGCCTTGTAGGTGGCCATGTCGACGTCGACCGGGCAGTCCGAGCGGCAGCCCTTGCACGACAGGCACAGGTCCAGCGCCTCGCGCACCTGCGCTGACCGCCAGCCGTCGGTCACCACCTCGCCCGCCAGCATCTCGTGCAGCAGCCGGGCCCGCCCCCGGGTGGAGTGCCGCTCCTCACCGGTGACCCGGAAGGACGGGCACATCACCCCCGAACCGGCCTGCGTACCACGGCACTTGCCGACGCCCACGCACCGCCGCACCGCGGCCGAGAAGTCACCGCCGTCGTGCGGATAGGCGAACTCGACGTCCACCGGGCGCCGCGGCAGCACCGCGAAGCGCAGATCCTCGTCGAGCCGGGCGGGACGCACCAACACGCCCGGGTTCATGCCGTCCGCCGGATCCCACAGGGCCTTGAACCGCTCGAAGAGGCCGACCAGTTCCGGCCCGTACATCAGCGGCAGCAGTTCGGAGCGGGCCCGGCCGTCGCCGTGCTCACCGGAGAGCGATCCGCCGTGCGCCACCACCAGCCGCGCCATGTCCTCGGAGAAGCGGCGGTAGCGGGCGACGCCCGCGGCGCCCAACAGGTCGAAGTCGACGCGGACATGGACGCAGCCCTCGCCGAAGTGCCCGAACGGCGCCCCGCGCAGCCCGTGCCGGGCGAGCAGTTCGCGAAACTCCCGCAGGTAGCCGCCGAGTCGGTGCGGCGGCACCGCGCAGTCCTCCCAGCCCGGCCAGGCCTCGCGGCCGTCCGGCAACCGGGTCGCCAGGCCAGCGGCGTCCTCCCGCACCCGCCACAGCGCGCGCTGCCCGCCGGGTTCGGTGACGACGGCGCTGTCCACCGCCCCGTCCCGCAGCGCCTGTCGGCACAACGCGTCGGCCTTCGCCCGTACCTCGGCGGTCGAGTCGCCGCCGACCTCCAGGAACAGCCATGCCCCGCCGCGCGGCAGCAGCCGTGCGGCACCGGCCGCCACATCGGCGGACATGCCCTCCACCGTCAGCGGACGCAGCGGCAGCAGCCCGGGGGCGGCGTCGGCCGCGGCGCTCTCGTCGGGGTAGCCGAGCACCGCCAGCGCGCGCACCGCGGGCGCCGCCACCAGCCGTACGGTGGCCGAGGTGAGCACCCCCAAGGTGCCCTCGCTGCCGGTGAACGCGCGCGCCAGATGGACGCCCTTCTCCGGCAGCAGCTGGTCGAGGGCGTAACCGGAGATCCGGCGCGGCAGTTCGGGGAAGCCGGTGCGCAGCGCGGCGAGATGGTCCGCCGTCAGCCGCTGGACGCCGTCCCGCAACCCGGCGGGCAGGGCGTCGGTCCCGCTGCCCAGCCGCAGCCGCTGGCCGCCGTAGGTCAGGACGTCCAGCGCGTGCACGTTGTCGGCTGTGGTGCCCCAGGCCACGGAGTGCGCGCCGCAGGCGTTGTTGCCGATCATGCCGCCGAGCGTGCAGCGGCTGTGCGTGGAGGGGTCGGGGCCGAAGGTCAGGCCGTGCGCCGCCGCCTGCCGCCGCAGTTCGTCCAGGACCACCCCGGGCTGTACGACGGCGGTGCGGGCCGCCGGGTCGATGGCCTCGACCCTGTTCATGTACCGGGTGAGGTCCAGCACCACTCCGGTGCCGATGGCGTTCCCGGCGACCGACGTACCGCCGCCGCGCGGCACCACGGACACACCGTGCTCCCGGCACACCTCAAGGGCCGCCGCGACGTCGTCGGCGTCCCGCGGCGCCACGACGCCGAGCGGCACCCGCCGGTAGTTGGAGGCGTCCATGGTCACCAGCGCCCGACTCGCCGTGTCGAACGCCACGTGCCCGCGTACGGCTTCTTCCAGGGCGCGCAGCAGGGTCATGTCCTCAGCGTGCCCAGGATCGACCTGCTGATCACCGGCGAGGGGGTTTTCCGGGCCCGTCCGCCGCACCCGGGCCGCGGGACCCGCCCGGGACCCGCCGCCGGTGGGACACCGGTGTCTCATCGGGTGAAACGGCGACCGCCGAGGAGGCGTTTCGCAATAGGCTTCCGCTCGTGGCTGAGATCCAGATTCCCGCAGACATCAAGCCCGCCGACGGCCGTTTCGGCGCGGGCCCGTCCAAGGTGCGTACGGAGGCGCTCGACGCCCTGGCGGCCACCGGAACGTCACTGCTCGGCACCTCGCACCGGCAGGCGCCGGTCAAGAACCTCGTCGGCGAGGTGCGCGAGGGCATCGCCGAGTTGTTCTCGCTGCCCGAGGGCTACCAGGTGGTGCTCGGCAACGGCGGCTCCACCGCCTTCTGGGACATCGCGACGCACGGCCTGATCAGGTCCAAGTCGCAGCACCTGTCCTTCGGTGAGTTCTCCTCGAAGTTCGCCAAGGCCGCCAAGCTCGCGCCGTGGCTGGAGGACCCGACGGTCATCTCCTCCGACCCCGGTACGCATCCGGCGCCCAGCGCCGAAGCCGGGGTGGACGTCTACGCCTTCACCCACAACGAGACCTCCACCGGTGTCGCGATGCCGATCAGGCGGGTCGCGGGCGCCGAGGCGGACGCGCTCGTCCTGGTCGACGCCACCTCCGGCGCGGGCGGCCTGCCGGTCGACATCGCCGAGACCGACGTGTACTACTTCGCCCCGCAGAAGTCCTTCGCGGCCGACGGCGGGCTGTGGCTCGCGGTCTTCTCCCCCGCCGCGCTGGAGCGTGCGCAGCGGATCGCCGGTTCCGGACGCCACATCCCGGCCTTCTTCGACCTGCCGACCGCCATCGACAACTCGGCGAAGAACCAGACGTACAACACCCCAGCGCTGGCCACGCTGTTCCTGCTGAACGAGCAGCTGAAGTGGATCAACGGGCAGGGCGGTCTGCGCTGGGCGGTGGAGCGCACCGCCGACTCCTCCTCCCGGCTGTACGGCTGGGCCGAGAAGTCCGAGCACGCCACCCCGTTCGTCGCCAGCCCGGCGCAGCGCTCGCAGGTCATCGGCACGATCGACTTCTCCGACGGCATCGACGCGTCGGCGATCGCCAAGACGCTGCGGGCCAACGGGATCGTGGACACCGAGCCGTACCGCAAGCTGGGCCGCAACCAGTTGCGCGTCGCGATGTTCCCGGCCGTCGACCCCGCCGACGTCGAGGCGCTCACCGCGTGCGTGGACTACGTCATCGAGCGTCTGTAGCAGGCCTGTTGAGGGAGGCGGGGCCGACCGGGGACGACCTCGGGGCGGCCCCGCCGCCTTCTTGCCTCGAGTGCGCTCCAACGGCTTGGCTTGTCGCCCATGGACTACACACAGCTCGGACGTACCGGCCTCAAGGTGTCCCGACTGGTGCTGGGCACCATGAACTTCGGACCCGTGACCGACGAGGCCGACAGCCACGCCATCATGGACGCGGCGCACGCCGCCGGAGTGAACTTCTTCGACACCGCCAACGTCTACGGATGGGGCGAGAACAAGGGCCGCACCGAGGAGATCATCGGCTCCTGGTTCGCCAAGGACGGCACCCGGCGCGAGAAGACCGTACTGGCCACCAAGGTCTACGGGGACATGGGCGAGTGGCCCAACAACAAGGGCCTGTCCGCCCTCAACATCCGCCGCGCGGTCGACGCGAGCCTCAAGCGGCTGCGCACCGACCACATCGACCTGTACCAGTTCCACCACATAGACCGAAAGACCCCGTTCGACGAGATCTGGCAGGCCGTCGACGTGCTGGTGCAGCAGGGGAAGATCCTCTACGCCGGTTCCAGCAACTTCGCGGGCTGGCACATCGCCAGGGCCAACGAGGCGGCGGCGCGCCGCGGTTCGCTCGGACTGGTCAGCGAGCAGTGCCTGTACAACCTGATGGAGCGGCGCGCCGAGATGGAGGTGATCCCGGCCGCCCGGGAGTACGGGCTCGGGGTGATCCCCTGGTCGCCGCTGCACGGCGGACTGCTCGGCGGCGCGCTGCGCAAGGAGCGCGAGGCGGCGGGCGGGCGGTCGGCGTCCGGGCGGGCCGCCGAGGCGCTGAAGAACACCGCACGGCGCGAGCAGATCCAGGCGTACGAGGACCTCTGCGCCGGGGGCGGCTACGAGCCCGGCGAGGTGGCCCTCGCCTGGCTGCTCACCCGCCCCGGGGTGACCGGTCCCATCGTGGGGCCGCGGACCGCCGGGCAACTGGAGTCGGCGCTGCGGGCGCTTGAACTGTCGCTCTCGGAGGACTTCCTGGCCGAGCTGGACGGGGTCTTCCCCGGTACCGGTCCGTCACCGGAGGCCTTCGCCTGGTAGCGGCCGCTCGGCTCGCGGCTGGCCGCTCGTGGTTCAGGCGTTCGGCGTGCGGCTGGCCGCTCGGGGTCGTTCGCGTGGGGCGGGGTGCTCAGCGGATGGCGGCGGCGGCCACCACCACGGCCAGGAGCAGTACGAGGGCCGCGGTCATCACTCGGGTACGGGTCTTCGGGTCCACGCTCCCGAGCCTAACCGGCCCGGGACCCTGCCCAGGGCCGGGGGGCCGCGCCCTGAGTCAGGGGCCGGGCCCTGGGCCGGAGGACGGTCAGTGGCCGAGCGGCCAGCGGTGCAGCACCTCGTAGTGGGGTTGCGCGCCCGGGGTGCCCGGGGTGGGCGGGTGGCTGCGCACCAGGTCGATGTGGTCGGCGGTCCACTCATGGCTGCTGAAGTCCGCCAGCAGTTCGGTGAACGGGCGCAGCGAGGTGTGCCGGTGCGGTCGGCCGCGGGCCAGGGTCAGATGGGCGCGGAACGGGCGCTCCTCCATCTCGACGCCCGCCCTGCGCGCGCCCGCGGCGAGGGAGTCGGCCAGGTGCCCGAGCCCTTCGACGTCGCCCTCCACCCCGACCCACAGTGTGCGGTCGCCGAACCGGCCGCCGCCCGCCAGGCGCAGCGGCAGCGGCGCGTGGCGCCGTGCGGCGCGCTCCAGGCGGGCGGTCAGGTCGGGGAGGGTCTCCGCGGGGACCTCGCCCAGGAAGGCCAGGGTGAGGTGGTGGCCGCCCTCCCCGGCCCACCGGAGGGCCTGCGCGTCCGGGGACGCGCGGAGCCGGTTCTCCGCGCGGGCCAGGTCGCGCAGGGCGTCCCGGGAGGGCCACAGGGCTACGAAGAGTCTCATGGGGTGGTTGTTCCCGCCCAGGGGGTCACAGCCATCCGCCCGCCCGGTTGCCGTCGGCCGGGGGTGCGCCGGGCCCGCCCGGCACATCCCTCGCGTCGTTCACAGCGCGGGCTTCATCCGGCTGGCCGCTCCCCTGATGGCCAGGCCGATCAGGGCCGCCGCCGCGGCGGAGACCAGGCCGCCGGTCAGGAAGCCGACCCGGGCGCCGTAGGTGTCGGTGACCCAGCCGACCAGGGGTCCGCCCAGCGGTGTGCCGCCGACGAAGACCATCATGAACAGGCTCATCACCCGGCCCCGCATCGCGGGGTCCGTGGCCAGCTGGACCGTCGAGTTCGCGGTCGTGTTGACGGTGATCCCGAACGTTCCGATCACCACCAGCAGCGCGGCGAACAGGTACAGCGACGGCGACACCGCCGCCACCACCTCCAGCGCGCCGAACACCACCGCCGCGCCGACCAGCAGCCGCAGCCGGGTCGCCGCCCGACGGGCGGCCAGCAGCGCTCCGGCCACCGAGCCGATCGCCATCGCGGTGTTGAACAGACCGTAGGTACCCGCACCCGCGTGGAAGACCCCGTGCGCGAACGCCGACAGCCAGATGGGGAAGTTGAAGCCGAAGGTGCCGATGAAGCCGACCAGTACGATCGGCCAGATCAGGTCCGGCCGCGAGGCCACGTAGCGCAGGCCCTCACGCAGTTGGCCCTTGCCGCGCGGAGTCAGCTCCACCTCGTGCAGGTCCTCCTTGCGCATCAGCAGCAGGCCGACGAGGGGGGCGCCGAAGGACAGGCCGTTGGCCATGAAGGCCCAGCCGCTGCCGACCGCGTTGATCAGCACACCGGCGACGGCCGGGCCGATCAGCCGCGCCGTCTGGAAGTTGGCGGAGTTGAGGCTGACCGCGTTGCGCACGTCCTTCGGTCCGACCATTTCCACGACGAAGGACTGCCGGGTCGGGTTGTCCACCACCGTCACCACGCCGAGCAGGAACGCGATGGCGTAGACATGCCAGACCTGGACATGGCCGCTGAGGGTCAGCGCCGCGAGGGCGAGGCCGAGCAGGCCCATGGTCGCCTGGGTGGCGAGCAGCAGCCTGCGCTTGGGGTAGCGGTCGGCGATGACGCCGCCGTAGAGCCCGAACAGCAGCATGGGCAGGAACTGCAGGGCGGTGGTGACACCCACCGCGGTGGACGAGCCGGTGAGGCTGAGCACCAGCCAGTCCTGGGCTATTCGGGACATCCAGGTGCCGGTGTTGGATATCACGGCACCGGCGGCGAACAGCCGGTAGTTGCGGTTCCGCAACGAGCTGAACATGTGCCGCTTCGCCGACGCGGTGGGGTCGGTCGGCTCGGTCGGCTGGGGGGTCGTCGTGATGGTGGGGTTCGATCCGGGTGCGGCGTCTGCTCCGGGGGCCGAACTCAAGGGTGTGTCTCCTCTGCTGCTAACGACTCAAAGACGTTCCCGCTGTCTACAGGTGCGCCAGCTTCTCCAGTACCGGCGCGGCTTCGCGCAGCGTCGCCCACTCCTCGTCGGTGAGCCCTTCGGCAAGCTGCGCGAGCCACACGTTCCTCTTGCGGCGGCTCTCGGCCAGCATGGCCTCGGCCTGTTCGGTCTGGCTGACCACGACCTGGCGGCGGTCCTCCGGGTGCGGGTCCCGGCGGACCAGGCCCTTGCCCTCCAACATGGCCACGATGCGGGTCATGGACGGGGGTTGCACGTGCTCCTTGCGCGCCAGCTCGCCGGGGGTGGCGGAGCCGCAGCGGGCCAGGGTGCCCAGCACCGACATCTCGGTCGGGCTGAGCGACTCGTCCACTCGTTGGTGTCGCAGTCTGCGCGACAGCCGCATCACGGCCGCTCGCAGGGAACTCACCGCGGCGAGGTCGTCCTCGGACAGTTTGGTCACGGTTCTTTAGATTACCTCATTACCTATCCTAACGAAACCCGGCAGAGGTCACCAAACGCGACTGTGTGCGAACTCACCCGTACGAGTGAGTTGGTCCGGGAAAGAGCGGCACCGCGTGACGGCGGAGGGCGACGGTAGACGTATGGGACCGCGTGGATCGAAAGTGCTCAGTGTGCGCATAGACACCGAACTGCTGGAGCGGATCGGCGACCATGCCGCCAAACGCGGAATGAGCGTCCAGGACTATGTCGTCCGGACGCTCATGCGCGATGACTTCGACGAGAGGTTCAAGGCCTCGGTGGACAGAACCCGGCGGTTCTACGCGGGTTAGCCCACCACTACGTCAGGTGCAGCGCAGGCATCAGGTAGTAGAACGCGAAGACCGCCGACACCACGTAGAGCGCGATCGGCACCTCTCGGCCCCGTCCGACCACCAACCGCAGCAGGCAGAAGGTCATGAAGCCCATGCCGATGCCATTGGTGATCGAGTAGGTGAACGGCATGATCAGCATGGTCAGGAACGCCGGAATGGCGATCGTGAAGTCGTTCCAGTCGATGTCCCCGATGCTGTGCGCCAGGATCAGGAAGCCCACCGCGATCAGCGCGGGAGTGGCCGCCTGCGCGGGCACCATCGTGGCCACCGGCGTCAGGAACAGTGACAGCACGAACAGCAGCCCGGTGACGACGCTGGCCAGACCGGTCCGCGCGCCCTCGCCCACGCCTGTGGTGGACTCCACGAAGCAGGTGTTGGCCGAGCTGGAGGTGGCGCCGCCGAGCGCGGTGGCGATGCCGTCGACCATCAGCACCCGGCTCATACCGGGCAGATCGCCCTTCTCGTCCAGCAGATGCGCCTCGTCGCTCACGCCGAGGATGGTGCCCATCGCGTCGAAGAAGCCGGACAGCAGGACGGTGAAGACGAACAGCACTCCGGTGATGATCCCCACCTGGTGGAATCCGCCGAAGATGCTGACCTTGCCGATCAGCCCGAAGTCGGGGGTGGAGACCGGGTTGCCCGGCCACCTGGGGACGGTGAGGCCCCAGGAGGCGGCCGGGAGCTTGCCGACCGAGTCGATGACCAGCGCCAGCACCGTCATCGACACGATGCTGATCAGGATCGCGCCCGGCACCTTGCGCACGATCAGCGCCAGGGTGAGCAGCACCCCGAGGACGAAGATCAGCACCGGCCAGCCGTTGAGGTGCCCGTTGGCGCCGAGCTGAAGCGGAACCGTGGTGTGCGCGGCGTCCGGGATGCGTGAGACGAAGCCGGAGTCCACCAGCCCGATGAGGAAGATGAACAGGCCGATGCCGATGGCGATCGCCTTGCGGAGCCCGAGCGGCACCGCGCTCATCACCCGCTCCCGCAGCCCGGTGGCGACCAGCAGCATGATCGCGATACCGGCCAGCACCACCATGCCCATCGCGTCCGGCCAGCTCATCTTGGGCGCGAGTTGCAGGGCCACCACGCTGTTGATGCCGAGACCGGCGGCGAGCGCGATCGGCACGTTACCGATGACGCCCATCAGCAGCGTGGTGAGTCCGGCGGTCAGCGCGGTAGCGGTGACCAACTGGCCACCGGAGAGGTGATGCCCGAACTTGTCGACGCCGCTACCGAGGATGATCGGGTTCAGCACGATGATGTACGCCATCGCGAAAAAGGTCGCGATACCACCACGAATCTCGCGATAGACGCTGGAACCCCGCTCGGAGATCTTGAAGTAACGATCCAGACCGTTCTTGGGGGCGTTCGGGGAGTCGGGCTTCGCGAAGCCGACCGGAGCGGTCGCCGAGCTGGGCATGGAAATCCTCGGGTCAGGCGCGGCAGGGCCGCTGGGCGGGGGTCGTCTCGAAGCCGACCGGATTTGGATATTCAGACGAAAGAATCCAGTCAGCCATAGGCCGTTTCAGTATGAACCTATGAGCGAATGATCGCTATCTCCGCGCGTAGACACCGCTGGCCGGGGTGCGCGGGAGCCGTCGAGGCGGGCCGTAGGCTGTGCGCTATGACAAGGAAGTGGGCACCGCGGCACGAGACCCCTGAGCCGCTGGAAGCGAACGATGTCGCGATCGTCACCGGCGGCACGATCGTCTGGTTCGTCCTCTTCCTGGTCCAGCTCCCCTTCTACGGCTGGTTCGCCGCCCGCGGGCACTCCTGGTGGATCTGGAGCTGTCTGGCTGGCGCCGGTCTCGGTGTGGTCGGCATCTGGTACGTGCGCAGGCGGCGCGAGGCGTTGCGGCAGGCGGGCCGCGGGGCGCCTTCGGCCCAGTAACGACGGGGCCTGCGGTCGGGCTTGGCACCGCCGGGCTCCGGCCGGGCGGTCGCTGGCGGTCGCGGCGTTCCGGGGTTCGAGGCCAGCCACCCGCCGCGCGCTCGCGGACGGGGAATCTCCCTTACGCCACGTAATGTCGGACCATGAGCGATCATGACCGGCCCGGCGTGCCGCGGGCGAACCCGAACGGTCTGACGTCCGCCGAGGTCGCCGAGCGGGTGGCGCGCGGTGAGGTCAACGACGTACCCGTGCGCAGCTCCCGCTCCACCGCGGACATCGTGCGCGGCAACGTCTTCACCCGCTTCAACGCGATCCTGGGCGTGCTGTTCCTGATCATCGTGGTGGTGGGGCCGATCCAGGACGGCCTTTTCGGCTTCGTGATCATCGCCAACACCGCGATCGGCATCATCCAGGAACTGCGCGCCAAGCAGACCCTGGACTCTCTCGCGCTGATCGGCGAGGCCAGGCCCACCGTGCGCCGGGACGGCCGCGGCGTGCCGCTGTCCACCTCCGAGATCGTGCTGGACGACGTGATCGAACTGGGCCCCGGCGACAAGTGCGTGGTGGACGGGACGGTGGTGGCGGCCGACGGCCTGGAGATCGACGAGTCGCTGCTCACCGGTGAGGCCGACCCGGTGGCCAAGCGGCCCGGCGACCCGGTGATGTCCGGCAGCTTCGTGGTGGCCGGAGGCGGGGCGTTCACCGCCACCAAGGTCGGCCGCCAGGCCTACGCCGCCAAACTCGCCGAGGAGGCCAGCCGGTTCACCCTCGTCCACTCCGAACTGCGCACCGGCATCAGCCAGATCCTCAAGTACGTGACATGGATGATGGTCCCGGTCGCCATCGGCCTCATCGTCAGCCAGCTCTATGTGGAGAACCACGACTGGCGGGAGGCGGTGCGCCGGATGGTCGGCGGGATCGTTCCGATGGTTCCCGAGGGGCTGGTGCTGCTGACCTCGATCGCCTTCGCGATCGGGGTGATCCGGCTGGGCCGCAGGCAGTGCCTGGTGCAGGAGCTGCCCGCGATCGAGGGCCTGGCCAGGGTGGACACGGTGTGCCTGGACAAGACGGGCACCCTCACCGAGGGCGGGATGGACGTCACCGAGCTGCGGGTGCTGGACGGCGACGAGTCGTACGCGGCGAAGGTGCTGGCCGTCTTCGGCGCCAGCGACCCGCGGCCGAACGCCAGTCTCCAGGCGATCGTCGACGCCTACCCGGACGGCTCGGACGGCTGGCACTGCACCGGCACGCTGCCGTTCTCCTCGGCCCGCAAGTACAGCGGGGCGACACTGCGGGACGCCGCCGGTGAGAGCCACACCTGGCTGCTGGGCGCGCCCGACGTGCTGCTGCCGCCCGGGCACCCGGAGCTGGTCGCGGTGGACGAGCAGGGTGCGCGGGGGCTGCGGGTACTGCTGCTGGCCCGTACGGCCAGGCCGCTGGACGACCCGGCGGTGGTGGACCAGCTCGCGCCGACCGCCCTGGTCGTACTGGAGCAGCGGCTGCGCGCCGACGCCGAGGAGACGTTGCGCTACTTCGCCGAGCAGAGCGTCACCGCCAAGGTCATCTCGGGGGACAACGCGGTGTCGGTCGGCGCGGTCGCCGCCAAGCTGGCGCTGCCGGGGGCGCACGCTCCGGTGGACGCGCGTCAACTGCCCGGTGAGCGCGACGAGATGGCGCACGCGCTGGAGCGCGGCTCGGTCTTCGGCCGGGTCACCCCGCGGCAGAAGCGGGACATGGTGGGCGCGTTGCAGTCGCGCGGTCACAACGTGGCGATGACCGGGGACGGCGTCAACGACGTGCTGGCGCTGAAGGACGCCGACATCGGGGTGTCGATGGGGACGGGCAGCGAGGCGACCAAGGCGGTGGCGCAGATCGTGCTGCTGGACAACAGCTTCGCCACGCTGCCTTCGGTGGTCGCCGAGGGCCGCCGGGTGATCGGGAACATCACCCGGGTGTCGAACCTGTTCCTGACCAAGACCGTGTACTCGGTGCTGCTGGCGCTGCTGGTGGTCATCTGGCGGGTCCCGTATCCGTTCCTGCCCCGGCATCTGACGCTGCTGAGCACGCTGACGATCGGTGTGCCCGCGTTCTTCCTCGCGCTGGCGCCCAACACCGAACGCGCCCAGCCGCACTTCGTGCGCCGGGTGATGCGGTTCGCGCTGCCGATGGGAGTGGTCGCCGGTGCCGCGACGTTCGTCACGTACCTGGTCGCGCGCCACCTCTACCACGGCGTCGGGCAGTTGGACGCGCAGACCAGTGCGGCGACGCTGACGCTGTTCCTGATCTCCCTGTGGGTACTGGCGATCATCGCCCGCCCCTACACCTGGTGGCGGGTCTGCCTGGTGCTGGCGATGGCCGGGTGCTTCCTGGCCGTGCTGGTCACTCCGTGGTTGCAGACCTTCTTCAAGCTGCGCCTGGTCGGCACCGAGGCGCCGTGGACCGCGGTGGGCGTCGCGGTGGTGGCCTCGGCGGTGCTGGAGGTCGTCTGGCGCTGGATCAGCCGCCGCGGTGACTGACCGTATGATCGCGGACCATGTCTTCCTATGCGTTCGCGAGAATCGGGCATGGGAGCTCACACGGGGGCTCTCACACCACCGTCAGCCACACGACGGTCATGCACACCACGGTCGTCCACCATCACACGTACGTCCACCACTCCTACGGCTACTACGGGGGCGGCGGGTATCTGCCGTGGTGGGTCTCGCTGCTGATCGTGCTGGCCGTCGTGGCGATCGTGGTCGTCGCGATCCGGCACCACCGCACGAGAGGCGCCCGCGGCTGACCCCCGCCCGGGCGGGGGTCAGGACGGCTCTCTAGTCGAACCAGCGGGCCTCGGCCAACTCGGCGGCGCGGGACGGATCCTCAAGCAGCGCCGCCACCTCGAAGCGGCGCTGCCACTCGCCCGCCGCCCAGGCCAGGCCCGCCGCGACACCCTCCAGGGTGGACGCGTGCAGCACGCCGTCCACGTGGCGCCAGTCCAGTTCGACACCCGGTTCGACGAGCAGTTCGTCGTGTTCGACGTACGACCGCGGTGCGTCGGGCAGCAGTTCGCGTACCTCCTCGGGCACCTCGTGCGGCTGGCCCTCGCTGGTGACGGGGGCCGGGAACTCCTCGCTGAGGCGGCGGGCCTGGAAGAGTTCGGCGAGGTCGTCCGCGAACCGGGGCCCGGCGGGCAGCAGGGCGCGGCCGGTGGCCAGCGGCAGCAGGTCGGGGGCGTCGGCGACCAGGGCTTCGCCCGCGTCCACCACCGTCACCACGCCGTCCCGCACCACCCGCAGTTCGTCGGGCAGGGTCACCGCCTGCGGGTCGAGCTGCGACAACCGGGCGTACAGCCAGCGCAGTTGGGCCGGGGAGACCGGGCGGGACGGGTCGGCCAGCCGGGACAGGAGCTCGGCGGCGCCGCCGGGCTCGTCCAGCAGCGCGTCCACCGAGGTGCGCACACCCAGCGCCCGCAGCACCTGCTCGTCCACCGCCGAGGTCTCCGCCTCGTCGTACAGTCCGGCGAGCAGCGGGTCTCCCCCGGCCGCGCGCAGGCCCACCGGGCGGCGGCCGTCCAGCACCGGATGGTCGCGCAGCCACCAGGCGGTGTACGGGCGCACGCTGCGCGTGGTGCCGTCCGGCAGCAGCACCCGTACCGGCGTGGTGATCGCGTCGCGCAGCGGCGGCTGGGCGAGCAGCGCGAGGGCCTGCGGCCAGGCGTCGTCGTCGACCAGGTCCAGGTCGCGTACCGCGGTGATCTCGGTGGCGACCGGCGGGACGTCGGTGTCCGGCAGTTGGTCGAGAACGTCCTCGCACCACACGTCGACCGCGTCGAGCAGGCCCGGGTCGTCGGGTTCGGCCCACTGGCCGTCGCGCGGTTCCAGGTCGTCCGGGTCGAGGACCACGTCGCTGGCGCGCACCAGCGCGAAGGTGGCGAGCACACCGACCGCGGTCAGCGGCTGTTCACCCCAACGGTCGGCCAACTCCGGGTCGCACGACGCCATTTCGTCCGCACGGATGACCTGTTCGAAGGGGCTTCCCGGATAGACGAGTTCACTCGCGGGGGTGAGTTCGCCCTCGTCGTCGGGGAGTGCGAGGGCGCCGAGCCACGGCTCGTCACCGGGGCCGAGGTCGGCGTCGTGCACCAGGGTCAGCACGAGTTCGGCCAGCTCGTCGGCGTCGAGCGTGCCGGACTCCTCGTCCCAGATCTCCTCCGCGTCAAGGGAGTTGGCCACGGCCGCGCGCACCTGCGCGGTGGTCAGTACGGAGCGTGGCGTTGCGGAGGTGGCGCCCAGCTTCTCCAGCAGCGGGTGGGCGGCGTCGGGGTGGGCGACCCGCAGGCCGAGCCGGGTCAGGCCGTCGGGCAGTGGGGCGTCGCCGGTGGGCAGCAGGATCTGGCGCGGGCCGACGACGGTGCGGCCGTCGGTGAGCGGTACGGGCAGGCCGCTGAGCCGGTCGGGGTCGGTGCCCGCGAGGGCGTCGTAGAGCCGGTGCCACCAGTGCGCCGGGCGTTCGGTGCCGGACAGCCGGTCGATGGCGTCGCCGAGCGGGAGGCGGGCCACGCCCAACGAGCGTAGTTCCACCCGGCGTTCGAGCCCGGCGGGCAGCAGGCCGGGGAAGACCTCCGCCAGTACCGCCACCGTCTCGGCGGACGCGCCTTCGAGCAGCTCGGCGCGGTCGGGACGCAGCGGGTGCGGCTCCCCCTCGTCGGTGACGGGCCTGGCGGCGGGCAGGAACGGGACCTGCGGCAGCCGCCGCAGCAGGTGGGCGCGGAGTGTGCCGTCCAACTCGCCCCTGCCCAGCGGGCCGGGCACCAGGTCGATGACGCCGGTGGTGGGCGGGCGCCAGTCGCGCAGCAGTTCCACGTAGGCGTCGGCGGCGCGGGCGGCGACGAACTCGGCCAGCGGGCCGGGCGCGACATGGCGCCGCGTGGGGTCGAGCGGGAACGAGGCGATCAACAGCGCGGGCAGGCCCAGCGGTTCGTCGGTCGGGGTCGGCGCGTGCACCACGGGCGCGGTACGGGGGCGGGCGGGCGCGCCGTCCGGGCCGACCGGTACCGCCCAGGTCACCGACCAGGCGGGGCGCAGCCGCTCCTCGACGGGGCGGCCGTCGAGGAGTTCGGGGGCGAGTGTGCCGCCGGTGCCGCTGACCCGCCAGCGGGTGGTTCCGGTGGCGCTGTCCTCGACGATGACGTCGTCGCCGTGCTGGCGGCGGGTGAGGGTGCGCACCCGGCCGTCCGGCGTTTCGACCACGACCTCGGTCAGCCCGGCGAGGGTCAGCAGCAGTGCGTCGTCCACGCCGCGGAGCAGGTGCTCGGCCAGGTCCTGGGCGGCGCCGTCGCGCAGCGGGAGCACGACGACGGTGTCATAGCCCTCCGGGGCTGCGCCCTCGGCGGGCAACGGCAGCCGCAGCAGCGGAACCTGGCCGTCGCGGCGGCGCAACTCGTCGGCGAGATCGGGGACTTGGGCGGCGGCGCGCGCGGTCAGGTCGCGGGCCTCGGCGAGCGACCAGCGCACGCCGCCGGTGCGGCCCACCACGGCGGGCTCGTCGCTGACCGCCAGGACGGCGCTGAAGCCGACGCCGAAGCGGCCGACGGCCGCTTCGGCGTCGTCGCGCTTGGCGGAGGCGCGCAGGGTGGACAGCGACTCGACGCCCGCCGCGTCAAGGGGGGCGCCGGTGTTGGCGGCGGCCAGCACGTCCTGGTGCAGGGTGAGCCGCAGGCGGCCGGGGACACCGGCGCGCATCGCGGCGTCGGCGGCGTTCTGGGCGAGTTCGACGACCAGGCGGTCGCGGTAGCCGCCGAGCGCGAGGTCCTCCTCCGCGTTGGCGTCCTCGCGGAACCGGGCGGGGGACGCCTGCCAGGCGTCCAGCACGGTTCGGCGCAGGCGCTCGGTGCCGAACGGGTCGGCTCCTGCCTGCGGTTCCTGCACGATCGGCTTGCCCACGTTGGTCCTTCCGCTGCCGCGAACCACCTACCCGCGCATTCTTTCCCACCCACCCGCCCCACGGGGCTCCGCCCCGGACCCCATCGGGGGCTGCGCCCCCAAGCCCCCTTCGGGGCTTCGCCCCCGACCCCGCCGGGGTGCGTCTCGGAGACCGGGTGCGGCGTTGGCGCGGGCTCTCCGGGGCTTCGCCCCCAGGCCCCCTTTCGGGGGATGCCTCTTGGTGGTGCGAGCGGTGATCGCCGGGCGGGGCGGGGCTAGGAGTGGCCCAGTTCCTCGGTGGGGCCCTCGGGCTCCACCGAGCCCGCGCGGTGGAGGGGGAGGGGTTCGGCCTTCATCTCGTCCAGGACCGGGGGGGCCGGGCGCGGTGGCCGGGGCATGACGGCCGCCTCCGAGTGGCCGCCGCAGCCGAAGGCGAGGGAGACCACGTGGCCGTCGGCGGGGCTGAACTCGTTGGCGCAGACGCCGAACGCCTGCCGTAGCGAGCCCGCGATCGGCACCAGGAAGCCGCAGCTGACACACGGCGCGGGAGCGGCCTGGGCCATCGGGGTGTTCGGGCCGAACGACTCGTACCAGCGGGCGGCGGCGGCCTCCAGCCCGTACCGGGAGAGCACCCGCGCCCGCCGCAGGCCCAGTTCCTCGGCGACGGCGGAGATGCTGCCGCGGGCCGGGGCGGTGGGCAGCGCGGCGGGCGCAGTGGCCGTCACGTCCGCGTCCTCGGCCTCCGCCAGCTCCGCGAGGTCCTCGGCGACCGGCGAGACCGCGGAGTCCGCCGGTGCCTCCTCGGCGGCCAGCCAGCCGGGTTCCAGCCGCAGGTCGTCCGCCTCGGTGGGCAGCAGGTCGCCGGGGCCGAGGTCGCCGGGGCGCAGCCGTTCGCTCCAGGGCACCCACTCGGGGGCCAGCATCGCGTCCGCGTCGGGCAGCAGTACCGTCTCGTCGAGCGTGACGAGCTTGGCGCGGGAGGCACGGGCCACGGTGACCGCCCACCGCCAGCCGCGGTACGCGGGGTCCTGGCAGGCGAAGGAGTGCGTGACGACGCGGTCCCCCTCGGCCACGGCCCCGAGGTGCTCGCCGACGGCCTCCGCCCCGGCGAGTTCCTCGGCCGCCGCGCGGGCGAGGTCAACCGCCTCGGCGCACAGGCGGTCCGGTGTCCGGCTTCGCATCGCAGCACTCACAAGAATCGATTCTCTCCTACGCCGTCTCACGGGTGCGCCCACCGAAGGGCGAGCGGGACGGAGCGGACCGCAGGACCGCGTCGACGTCCGCCCATCCGCTCCTCGGGCGCACCGACTTGGTTCCCATTCTGCGGGATCGGTCGGCAGCGCGCGGCGAGGAAGTGCCGGTGACGGCGCGTGGGGCACGCTACCCGTCCGCGGTCCCGGCGGGAAGTCAGGGGTGCGTCCGACCCGTCCGGCACGGCGGTGCGGCGGCGCGTCGCCCCACCGGCAGCGCCCCGCCGTACCGCCGTCAGCGGGGACATCCCGTGGGCGGTGGCCGTAACGGCCATGCGGGGCCGGTATCGAGGGCAGGATGGCACTCGTGGGTGCCCTACGCCGCGACTCGGCCGGGCCGATGCGTCGGGCCGGGCGGGCCGTCGCGCGCGCGGCGGCGCGGCTGGGGCGCGGTGCGCGGTCGGCGGTCCGCAAGGTCACGCACGCGCAGGGCGCGGGCGAGACGGGGCTGGCGAAGCTGCTGGAGTTGCAGGCGGTCAGCTCCGCGGGCGACATGATGATCACGATCGCGCTCGCCAGCACCGTGTTCTTCTCGGTGCCGTCCGGCGAGGCACGCGGCCGGGTGGCGCTGTACCTGCTGATCACCATGGCGCCGTTCACCCTGCTCGCCCCGGTCATCGGGCCGCTGCTGGACTCCCTCCCGCACGGCCGCCGCGCGGCGATGGCGGGTTCGATGCTGGCCCGCGCGGTGCTGGCGTGGGCGATGGCCTCGGTGATCTCGACCGCCGGGCTCGGGCTGTACCCGGCGGCGCTCGGCGTGCTGGTGGCGTCCAAGGCGAACGGCGTGGTGCGCAGCGCCGTCGTACCGCGGCTGCTGCCGCCGCGGATCTCGTTGGTCAAGGCGAACTCGCGGATGACGCTGGCCGGGCTGCTGGCGACCGCGCTCGCCGCGCCGTTCGGCGCGCTGCTGCATCTGGTCGGACCCGCCTGGCCGTTGTACGGGGCGTTCGCGATCTTCTCGGCCGGTGCGTTCTGGTGCTTCTCGCTGCCGCCGCACGTCGACTCGGCCAGGGGCGAGGGCCGCGGCTCGCCGCACCACGAGGACACACCGCCCGCACAGCCGGTCCGGCGCCCCGGGCTGCGCACTGTGGGCGTGTCGGTGCTGTACGCGCTGCAGGCGAACTGCGCGCTGCGCGCACTGTCCGGGCTGCTCACGTTCTTCCTGGCGTTCGTGCTGCGCGAGCATCCGCCCGGCGGGCTGAGCCCGGCGTTCGCGCTGGGCCTGGTCGCGGTGGCGGCGGGCGGCGGCAACGCGCTGGGCAATGTGCTGGGCGCGTGGCTGCGCACCCGCGCACCGGAGGTGATCATCACGACGGTCCTGCTGGTGGCGCTCGGCACGCTGGTGTTCGCCGCGATCGGCTACGGGGTGGCGGCGGTGATCCTCGCGGCGGCGACCACCGGACTGACGCAGGCGCTGGGCAAGTTGTCGTTGGACGCGCTGATCCAGCGGGACGTACCGGAGCAGGTGCGCTCCTCGGCGTTCGCCCGTTCGGAGACCGTGCTGCAACTCGCCTGGGTGCTCGGCGGCGGTCTCGGCATCGTGCTGCCGCTCAACGGCGTGCTGGGGCTGGCGGTGGGCGCCGGGCTGCTCGCGGTGGCCGCCGCGGCGACCGTGCGCGGCCTGCTGGCGGCGGCCAGACGCGGCACGCCGCACCCGCGCGCGGCGTGAACCAGGGCGCCCGGTAGCCTCAGCGTCATGACCATTCGCCGCAGTGCCACCGCCGTGGGGGCGGTCGCCCTTGGGCTGCTCGCCCTGTCCGCCTGCACTAAGCCGACCCCGCTGGCGACCGTCACCGTCGGCTCGACCTCCGTGCACACGGAAGCGTCCTGCTACAACGACGGGAAGGCGCTGAGCGACCTGTCCTCGTGCCTGAACAAGGCGCCCGAGCAGACCGTCACGGTGCACGCCTCGGACAAGGTGCACGTCGGGGTCGACCCGGCCATCGCCGACAAGGGCTGGGTCGTGCTCACCGCCACGGGCCAGAAGAGCGACGTCCTCAAGAACCAGTCGTACTACACCTTCGCCAACGCCAGCGCCCTGTTCGTCGACCAGCAGACCGGCCAGTCCTCCAAGACCGCGAACCTGAGCATCGTGGAGGTCTCCGGCAAGGGCGGCGCCGCCGGGGTGTGGAACGTCAAGCTGGAGCTGGCGGACTGACGCCGTGCGGCTGCTCGTGGTGACGGCGGTGGCGGCGGAGCGCGACGCCGCCGCCCGCGGGCTGCACGCCGCGAACCAGGCGCGGCTGTCGGGTGACGCCAACGTCGGGCTGCAACGCCCGCTGCCCGGCGGCTACTCGCTGCTGCGGCTGGCCATGGACCGGCTCGGCGCGCACGGCGCCGGACGGGTGGACCTGCTGGACGCCGGGGTGGGCCAGGCCGCCGCCGCGGCCGGTACCGCGACCGCGCTGACCGCCGCCCGGCTCGCCGGGGAGCCGTACGACCTGGTGGTCTCGGCGGGTATCGGCGGCGGGTTCCAGCCCGCCGCGCCCATCGGCTCGACCGTGGTCGCGGACGCCATCGTCGCCGCCGACCTGGGCGCCGAGACGGCCGAAGGATTCGTCCCCGTCACCGAGTTGGGCTTCGGCACCGCCCGGCATCTGCCGCCCGCCCGGCTCTCCCGCGCCGTGGCCGACGCGCTGGGCGCCGCCCACGGCACCGTGCTGACCGTCTCCACCGTCACCGGCACCGCGGCCACCGCGGCCGAGGTGGCGGACCGTCACCCCACCGCGCTGGCCGAGGCGATGGAGGGGTTCGGCGTGGCGGAGGCGGCGGCCGGACACGAGGTGCCGGTGCTGGAGATCCGTACGGTGTCGAACGCGGTCGGTCCACGGGACCGCGCCGCCTGGCGGATCGGTGACGCGCTGGCCGCGTTGACCGAGGCCTTCCGCGGCCTCGTACCGGTACTGGAATCGGAGGCCGCCAGCGATGGCTGACCCGCTCGAGATCGCCTACTCGCCCTGCCCCAACGACACCTTCGTCTTCCACGCCTGGGCGCACGGCCTGGTGCCCGGCGCGCCGCCGATCGACGTGACGTTCGCCGACATCGACGTCACCAACCAGATGGCGCAGCGTGGCGAGTTGGACGTGCTCAAGGTCTCCTACGCCGTACTGCCGTGGGTACTCGGGGAGTACGCGCTGCTGCCGTGCGGCGGTGCGCTGGGCCGCGGCTGCGGGCCGCTGGTGCTCACCCGGTCCGCGGCCGGGCCCGCGGACCTCGCCGGGCGGACGGTGGCGGTGCCCAGCGAGCGGTCCACCGCGTACCTGCTGTTCCGGCTGTGGGCGGCCACCGAGGTGCCGGGCGGCGTCGGCCGGATCGAGGTGCTGCCGTTCCACGAGATCATGCCCGCGGTGCGGGACGGCCGGGTGGACGCCGGTCTGGTGATCCACGAGGCCCGCTTCACCTACCGGGACTACGGGCTGAACTGCCTGGCCGACATGGGCGAGCACTGGGAGAAGAGCACCGGACTGCCGATCCCGCTCGGCGCCATCATCGCCAGGCGGTCACTGGGCGCGCCGACGCTGCGCCGCCTCGCCGAAGCGGCCCGTGCCTCGGTGCGGATGGCCTGGGACGATCCGGCGGCCTCGCGCGGCTATGTGCTCTCACACGCGCAGGAGATGGACGAGTCGGTCGCCGACCAGCACATCGGGCTGTACGTGAACGACTTCACCGAGGACCTCGGCGAGGACGGCTACGCGGCGGTGCGCGCTCTGCTCACGCGTGCGGCGGCCGAGGGGCTGGTGCCGCCGCTCGGTGAAGAGGCGCTCGGCTTTCCGGCATAGCGCTTCGGCCGCCCGCCGGTTCGGCGGACGGCCTTCGTCGGGCGTGCTCGTGGGCCCGGGCGCTCAGACGTCCAACTGGTCGGCGACCGCGCGCAGTACGCCCGCGATCTTGCGGCCGTGGGCCTTCTCCGGGTAGCGGCCGCGCTGCAGCGAGCGGGCCACCTCCTCCAGCAAGGTGGTGACGTCCTGCACGATGGGCAGCAGTTCGTCGGGCTTGCGGCGTTGCGCGGCGGCCACCGAAGGCGCCGGGTCCAGCACCGTCACGGACAGCGCCTGGTCTCCGCGCTGGCCCGCGACGACCCCGAACTCCACCCGCTGGCCGGGCTTGAGCGAGTCCACCCCGGCGGGGAGGACGGACGAGTGCACGAAGACGTCACCGCCGTCGTCGCGGGAGAGAAAGCCGAAGCCCTTCTCGCTGTTGAACCACTTGACCTTGCCGGTTGGCACGTCCGACCTCGTCCTCGTCTGGTGGAGAAAATCCGTTTCGAGCACCACCGCCCGGAAGTGAGTCGTCGCCGACTCCGGGTAGCCCGGATAGCAGTGCAGCGGGCCCCCTGAAGACCCGCCTGTCACCAGGCTAATGGTCCGCGGGTGGGTGACAAGACGCCCAGGCCCCGATCCCGCGGCGTCTCTTGCGCGACCTACCCTGGTGAGGTGACTAGTGAAACCCGTATGCCTGGTGATCTGCTGGTGCGGATCGGCGCGATCGTGTTCATCATTGGCGCGGTCGCGACGCTCGCCACCATTACGCCGCTGTTCATCGGCACGCATCCGCTGCCGACGGCCGCGTACCTGGTGTGCATGCTGATGGGCGTCGGCTTCCTGCTGGCGCTGTCCGGGCTGCTGCGCTCCGCGCTGGCCCAGCGGCGTCGAACCCGCGAGGCGGCGGCCGCGTAGCGTCAGCCTCGCGGCGCCTGAACGACGGCCCGCGCCGCGTAGCCGTCGAACCAGTCGGGGAACTCCGTGAGGTCGCCCAGCAGCACATCGGCGCCCGCGGCGCGCAGTTCGTCGGCGTCGCACGGGCCGGTGGCCACCGCGACGGACAACGCGCCCGCGGTACGGGCTCCGCGCACATCTCCGGTGTGATCGCCCACGTAGACCGACGCGCCGTGCTCGCGCAGCGCCTCCGCCTTGGCCTCCGCCCACAACCAGCCGATCAGCGCGTCCGGCTCGATGCCGAGGTGCTTCAGGTGCAGTTCGGCGTTGGGCTGGTGCTTCGCCGTGACGACGATGGCCCGGCCGCCCGCCCGCCGTACCGCGTCGATGGCCGCACGGGCGCCGGGCATGGCGGGGGTGGGCGCGATGGCGTGCTCGACGTAGAGCGTCCGGTACCGCTCGGCCGCCTCGGCCATCTCCTGCGCGGGGAACCAGTGCGCCAGCTCCACGTCGAGCGGCGGGCCGAGCCGGGTGATCGCCAGATCCGAGTCGATGTACCGGCCCGTCTCGCGGGAGAGCTGGTCATAGGCGGCCTTGATGCCCGGCCGGGAGTCGATCAGGGTCATGTCGAGGTCGAATCCGACCGTCATGGAAAGCGGGGCCATGCCAGTCATTGTGACGGCCGCGGTGAACGCGAGGTTTCCGGGGCCGGTCCGCGACGGCAACGTCTCAGCGCCGCGCGCTGCGCCACAGCAGGAAGGCGGCCGTGCCCAGCGCGGCGACCTTCACCGTGGTGGGGAAGTCGGCGGTGACGGCCTGCCCCAGCTGGTCCGCGGCGAGCGGGCCGCCCCAGCGCCGGTCCGTGCGGCCCCACAGCCAGACCAGCTCCCCCAGCACGACCAGTCCCGGCACCCCGAGAGCGGCGAACTTCGCCTGCCTGCGGCCGATGCCGTGCGTGGAGTAGGCCAGCAGCCAACCGGCGCCCAGCGCCAGCCAGTTGCCCAGCGCCACCCCGGCCACCAGCGCCAGCGCCGCCAGCAACTCCAGCGGCCCCACCGGCAGCCGCCGCCGGGTGCCCGCGTCCGCCGCGCCGGACGCCCCCGCCCGCCGCAGCCGGAACCGGAACCGGCGCGCGGCGGGCTCGGCGGCCTCGGCGGCCTCGGTCTCGGTCTCCTCGACCGGTGCCGCGGGCTCGTCGTCGGGCTCGGGCGGCAGCAGCCCGCCGGACCATCCGGCCAGCACCTCGTTGGTGCTCGGCCCGCGTATCCCGCCGCCCTCGGTGCGCTCGTCGCCGGGCGGCACCCGCCACCACTCGGCGGGCTCCGCGCCACCGGCGGGCGCCTTGCCCAGGCTGACCGGCTCGCTGACGCTCGGGGCGGGCGCCGCCACCGGCTCCTCGGTACGCGCCCTCGGCACCGCGGCCGAGGCCTGCCGGGCCGCCGCCCGCACCACCTCGTCCGGGGTACCGAGCTTGCCGAGGATGCGCCGTACCACGGCCTCGCTGTCGCCGCCGCCGCGCTGTCGGTCGATGTCGCCGCGCAGTTGCGCGACGAGTCTCATCCGGTCCGCCGAGCCCATGGCGGTCTGGGCGAGATCGCCGACCCGGCTCAGATAGTCGAAGACGAGCTTGTCGCTCTCGATGCCCATCGGAGTTCACCGCCCAACCCGCTGTACTGCCCGGCCCGTTGACCGTACCGCCGACGCCGTCCGGGTCGCAGGGCGCACCCTGGATACGGCGAGCACTACCCACCGCGTCGCGGGCACCACACAAGTTCAGAGGATCAGGCCCTAATGTGAGACGGATGACCGCCCCGGGGTTCGGGCGACCAGCCGGGTCGGATCGATGACCACCGAGCGGAATCGGGAGGTGCGCGTGGCCAGCGGTGTCGAAGCGGCAGGCGCGGGTTCGGGCCCGCGCACCCTCGCGGAGGATCTGCGCGCCCGGGGCGACGACGCCGTGGCGGCGCTGCTGCTGGCCCGCCCCGACCTGGTCAACCCGGTCCCCGGCGACCTCACCCAGCTGGCCACCAGGGCCGGGACCCGGGCGTCGGTGGTGCGCGCCCTGGAGCATCTCGACCGGTTCGCGCTACAGACCGCCGAGGCGCTGGCGATCGCCGCCGACCCCTGCCCGTACGACACCCTGTGCGCGCTGCTGACCGGCGACGAGGGGGCGCCGCGGATCGCGGCGGCGCTGCCCGCGGCGGTGGCCACGTTGCGGACGAACGCGCTGGTGTGGGGGGCCGCCGACCGGCTGCGGCTGGTGCGCACCGCCCGTGACCTGCTCGCCCCCTCCCCCGCCGCCCCGTCGCCGACCGGTCTGGGCCCGACGGTCGCGGAGGCCGCCGCGGGCATGTCACCCGGCCGCCTTCAGCAGATCGTGGCGGACGCCGGGCTCCCCGCCACCCACGATCCGGTCAGCGCGGTCGCGGCGCTCAGCGCGTTGTTCTGCGACCGGGAGCGGCTCGCCGCACTGCTCGCCGGTGCCCCCGAGGGGGCGCGCGCGGTGCTGGACAAGCTGGTCTGGGGCCCGCCCTACGGCGAGGTGGCGCAGGCCGCGGAACCGGTACGGGCGGCCACCGCCGAGACCCCCGTGCAGTGGCTGCTGGCCCGCGGCGTACTGCTGCCCGCCGGGCCGCACACCGTGGTGCTGCCCCGGGAGACCGCGCTACGGCTGCGCGGCGGGCGCGCGCACCGCGCCCCGGAGCCGCTGCCGCCCGAGGTGCCGCCGGGCGCCCGGTACGACACGAAGGTGGTGGACGGCACCGCGGCCGGTGAGGCGTTCACGGCGGTACGCACCGTGGAGGAACTGGTCAAGGGCTGGGACACCGGCGGGCCCCTGGTGCTGCGGGCGGGCGGAATGAGCGTCCGGGACCTCAAGCGCACCGCGAGCGCTCTGGAGACCACCGAGGAACTGGCCGCGTTCTGGCTGGAGACCGCGTACGCCGCGGGCCTGGTGGCCTCCGACGGCGAGGTGGACGAGGCGTACGCGCCGACACCCGGGTACGACGAGTGGCTGCGGCTGCCCACCGAGGACCGCTGGACGCGGCTGGCCGCCGCGTGGCTGGCGGCGACCCGCACCCCCGGCCTGGTCGGCGCCCGGGACGCCAGGGGCCGCACGCTGTCCGCGCTCGGCCCCGACCTGGACCGCTCGATCGCTCCCCGGGTGCGGCGCCGGGTGCTGGAACTGCTCGCCGAGCTGCCCGACGGCGCGACCGCCCGGCCGCAGGACCTGCTGGCCCGGCTGCGCTGGGAACGGCCGCTGCGCGGTGGCGCGGCGCTGGACGAGCTGCGGGCGCGGCTGGTCCAGTGGACCGTCCAGCAGGCCGAGTTGCTGGGGGTGACCGGCCGCGGCGCGCTGTCCGGGCACGGCCGCGAACTGCTCACCGACCCGGACGCGGCCGCGGCGCGGCTGGCCGCGCTGCTGCCCGAGCCGCTGGACCACGTACTGCTTCAGGCCGACCTGACCGCGGTCGCCCCCGGCCCGCTGCGCACCGAGCTGGCCGAGACGCTGGGTGTGCTCGCCGACGTCGAGTCCAAGGGCGGGGCGACGGTGTACCGGTTCACCCCGGAGTCGGTGCGGCGGGCGCTGGACGCCGGGCGCACCGCGGCCGAACTGCACGCCTTCCTGGCCGCGCACTCGCGCACCCCGGTGCCGCAGCCGCTCAGCTATCTGATCGACGACGTGGCCCGCCGCCACGGCCGGCTGCGGGTCGGTGCCGCCTCGGCGTACCTGCGCTGCGACGACGACGCGGTGCTCGCCGAGATCCTCGCCGACCGCCGGGCGGCCGGACTCGGCCTGCGGCGGCTGGCGCCGACCGTGCTGGCCGCCCAGTGCGAGCCGGTGACCCTGCTGGAACGATTGCGCACGATGGGCTTCGCGCCCGCCGCGGAGTCCGCCGAGGGCGACGTGCTGATCACCCGGGCCGACGCCCGCCGCACCCCGCCGCGGGCCGCGCCCGTCCCGGTGCCGGACGGGCCGCCGCGGCCGGACGAGACGCTGCTGTCGGCCGCGGTCAGGGCGATCCGCGCGGGCGACCGCGCGGCCACCGCGCCCCGCAAGCCCGCCGCGCGGCCCGTCCACCCCGGCTCCGCGCTGCCCCGCACCACCTCCGCCGAGACGCTGGCCACCGTGCAGGCGGCGGTCCTGACCGGGGAGCCCCTGTGGATCGGCTACGTCAACGCCGACGGCGCCGCCAGTCAGCGGGTCATCGAACCGGTCAAGGTGGAGGGCGGCTTCGTCACCGCCTACGACCACACCACCGACCAGGTCCGCACCTACGCCCTGCACCGCATCACCGGCGTCGCCGAGCTGACCGAGGACGTCGGCTGAGCGGCCCCGGTTACGCCCCCGGCATCCCCGAGGCCGCCCGGCGCACGGCCACCCGGTTTCCCCGCGGGATGCGCGACACTGGAGGCTTGTCCCCGTACACGAGCGAAGGGCCAGGGCGTTGAACGGACCTCTCATCGTCCAGGCGATCAGGTGCGGTACGCATACTAGCCGCGCGTACGGGGCCCTATCTCCTCTGCTGGTCAAGCTGCCCGTAGCGAGCCGCTCTCAATCGTTCGACCAGTTTGTCTACATCAGTCCACGGGTTCGCCCGGTAAGTGACCGATTCACCGACCCTCAGGGCCTGCGCCCGCTCCCACGCTTGCCCATACCTATCACGCAGAGCATCGAAGTCCACATGCTTACGCTGCGCCGTGTACCCGCACGTGGCAAGCCGCTCTAGAGCCTGCTGCATTTGGTCGGATGTGTGATAGGTGGAAACAGCCCTGAAGTGAAGCAACAGCCAGAGCTCGAAACATGGGTTCGTGAGCGCCACTCCGATCCCGTTCCTGTTTGCCAGTCGCACCGCTTCGCCCAGGGAAGGGTGAGGCGTTGGCGCCTCGACGTCCATCACGCACCAGACCTCGTCGTAAGCGGTATACCGGTCCGCAGCGGACTGGGGAGCCCTCTTCTTGTGCGCTATCGCGGCCCGCACCAAGGATTTCGGCTCACCGTGCGTGCCACCTATGCATACAGAGACAGGCAACGCCCGCAGTTCCCTGCGCAGACCCTTGAAGTAGTGATTTTCCGTACACTCACCCTCGCAGTAGATCAAGAACCTACGCTGCTCCGGGCGGGAGCTTCTCCCCCGCGTCAACGACTTGCCCCGCCCCACGCACACTCCCGCGCTGGAATGCTGCCGCCATGTTCAGCAGCAGGTCGTCATCCAAGTAAGGCACCGCTCCATAGCGGCCCGCTAGATACCGCTTCTCAAGATTCTCAACAGAATCTCGCACATGGAATTCAGTCATAGGAAACAGGCGAGTTGCCAAGCTTTCTGCGTCTTTCTCCGTAAACCACACCTGATCTCGATGGAGCTCAGTTCGCACATTCCTTCCCAACAAGGTTGCCTCATGGGTGCTGAAAACCAACTGAGCACCGTTCTTGTTGACTTCAGGGGACTGGAACATCCCTACCAGCGCATCGACCAGATAAGGGTGGAGCCGGGCGTCGAGCTCATCCACACACAGCACCGCCCCCTTGGACAGTGTTGTGACTACAGGGCCTATCATCCCAATCCACGTACGCGTCCCGCTCGACTCATCGGCGAGGTCGAGCGGGAAGACGCCCGCGTCCGTACGATGCCCTACTCGCACGTCTTGAACACCCCCACGCTGCACCCGCACCTTTTCGCCGAGCGCTTCGCGCAAGACCTGTGTGAGCCGCCTGTGCTCCTCCTTGATCGCCTCATCCGGCTCTGCGATTTCCAGCCCCGAGACTCCAAGGTCAGCGAAACGCAGAAGGGCCATGACCGGTTCGGCATCCTTTCGATGCCGACCGTCCATGCATAGGTGAAGCGTGTGATCCAGCCGCTCTGGGAAATTGCCGTCCGTCGCGGTGCGCAGACCGAATTGGAACCAGCGGTAAATGGAATTTAGCTGCGGATGCCCCTGAGCGGCAGCGACAGAAAGATAGAGACTATTAGGCCGCAGAAGTTCCGAGATGACCTTACGGCGACCGGTGAGCCATCGCCCAAAGACGATGGACTCCCCGCCTTTCCGCTCATACAAACGTCGCGCCCTACCCTCGGGGTAGTAATAGAGCCATTCATTGAGCACCTGGTCGTCATCTACTGTGAACCCGAATTCATAGCGAATCTCATCCGACATGAACTCGATCACGAATGTGCTCGAGTACGAGGAGGCATCGTTACGCAGCAGGAAGGGACGCCTTGGGATACCCCCTGTGGGGTCCCAGCGACGGAATGATGACAACACTGCATTACGCATCCACGCGATGGCGTCAATGACATTGGATTTGCCTGAGGCGTTTGTCCCGTAGATCGCCGCTACAGGCACGACGCGGTGGTCAACCCCAGGTACCCGGCACTCGGCCCGATTGGGGTGCCGATTGGAGGCAATGAGAGATAGCTCTTGTTCATCCCGCAGTGATGCATGGTTGGTCACCTGGAACCGCAGCAGCATGCCAGCCTCCTCTTCAAGCACTCGATCACGCTGTTAGACCCCCGTCCTCGTCAAAGTTTGACGGTACAGGCCCTGGTATGCATCGGCCAGGCTTGTTCGCTCACAGAGTGCCATTACTAGCCAACGCCCAGCGCTACGTCCCCGCAGAGATCACCCGCACGCGGGCAACTGAAGACTTGTCAGAACCCGATGGCCTACCGTTTCCGCAGATCAGCAGCGGGGAGCCCTGCTCATATGGTAGGGAGGCAGCGTACGAATGGGCCGACGCTCCGCGCGCCCCCTGAGGTACGTGGTTGGCCGGACTGTCCAGCCGTACCCGTTACCGTCACCGTCCACGGTCAGTACGAAACGCTCGAATCCCGGATGCCCCTGCTCCACAGCCTGCACCGCGCCGATGATCGGGTCTTGGCCAACGCCCATGTCTGGGCCGCCATCGCCTACGGCGTTCCAGTCCGGCGCCCTCACCCTGAGCGCGTACCGCCACACCCGAGGCGGACTAGGGCCGATAGCTACAGAAGAAGGCCACTAATGGATCCACTCAAAGCATGGCTCGCCGTGCGGCACACTTGAGGATTAGCCGTTCGAAAGGTGACCCCATGGCTGGACCTCTCATCGTCCAGAGCGACAAGACGCTGCTGCTGGAGGTGGACCACCCGAGCGCGGACGAGTGCCGTCGGGCCATCGCGCCGTTCGCCGAGTTGGAGCGGGCGCCGGAGCACATCCACACCTACCGGGTCACACCGCTGGGGCTGTGGAACGCGCGGGCCGCCGGGCACGACGCCGAACAGGTCGTGGACGCGCTGGTGCACTACTCGCGGTACCCGGTGCCGCACGCGCTGCTGATCGACGTCGCCGAGACCATGGCGCGGTACGGGCGGCTGCGGCTGGTCAAGCACCCCACGCACGGGCTGGTGCTGGAGACCAGCGACCGGCCGGTGCTGCACGAGGTGATGCGGTCCAAGAAGATCCATCCGCTGGTGGGCGCCCGGATCGACGAGGACACCGTGGTGGTGCACCCGTCGGAGCGCGGCCAGATCAAGCAGGTGCTGCTGAAGCTGGGCTGGCCCGCCGAGGACCTCGCCGGGTACGTGGACGGCGAGGCGCACCCGATCGAGCTGCGCGAGGACGGCTGGGGACTGCGCCCCTACCAGCAGCAGGCGGTGGAGGGCTTCTGGCACGGCGGCTCCGGTGTCGTCGTGCTGCCGTGTGGCGCGGGCAAGACGCTGGTGGGCGCGGGCGCGATGGCGCAGGCCAAGGCGACCACGCTGATCCTGGTGACCAACACGGTCTCCGCACGGCAGTGGAAGCACGAGCTGGTGCGCCGCACCTCGCTGACCGAGGACGAGATCGGCGAGTACAGCGGGACCCGCAAGGAGATCCGGCCGGTCACCATCGCCACCTACCAGGTGCTGACCACCAAGCGGAAGGGCGTCTACCCGCACCTTGAGCTGTTCGACTCCCGTGACTGGGGCCTGATCGTCTACGACGAGGTGCATCTGCTGCCCGCGCCCGTCTTCAAGTTCACCGCCGACCTGCAGGCCCGCCGCCGCCTGGGGCTGACCGCGACGCTGGTGCGCGAGGACGGCCGGGAGTCGGACGTGTTCTCGCTGATCGGGCCGAAGCGGTTCGACGCGCCGTGGAAGGAGATCGAGGCGCAGGGCTACATCGCGCCCGCCGACTGCGTCGAGGTCCGGGTGAACCTGACGGACACCGAGCGGCTGGCGTACGCCACGGCGGAGCCGGACGAGAAGTACCGGTACTGCGCGACCACCGCGACCAAGCGGCATGTGATCGAGGCGCTGGTGGCCAAGCACAAGGGTCAGCAGACGCTGGTCATCGGGCAGTACATCGACCAGCTCGACGAGTTGGGCGAGCACCTCGACGCGCCGGTGATCAAGGGCGAGACGACCAACGCGCAGCGCGAGAAGCTGTTCGACGCGTTCCGGGCGGGCGAGATCAGCGTGCTGGTGGTCTCGAAGGTGGCGAACTTCTCCATCGACCTGCCGGAGGCGACGGTCGCCATCCAGGTGTCCGGCACCTTCGGTTCCCGGCAGGAGGAGGCGCAGCGGCTCGGCCGGGTGCTGCGGCCGAAGGCCGACGGGCACAAGGCGCACTTCTACTCGGTGGTCGCCCGCGACACCATCGACCAGGACTTCGCCGCGCACCGCCAGCGCTTCCTGGCGGAACAGGGCTACGCCTACCGGATCGCCGACGCCGACGAGATCCTCACCGGCGAGGTCGACGAGGTCTGAGATCTCAGGGCTCCCGCGGGAGCGGTTGTGCGTGACGTCAGCGGGCGAACTTCTCGATGGCCGCCGGGGTGACCGGGGTGAAGAAGTTGACGAGGTTGCCGTCGGGGTCGCGGAACAGCAGCGAGCGGTTGCCCCAGGGCATCGTGGTGGGCTCGGTGACGAAGTCGGTGACGAAGCCGGTCAGGTTCTGGTGAACGCGGTCCACGTCGTCGACGAGGAACTCGGTGATCACGCTGTGGTTGTCCGCCGGGCGGGCGGAGCCCGGGGCGAACAGCGGGACGGTGCGGGTGCCGGCGATCGCGAGGGTCGCGCCCGCGGTCCTGAGTTCGGCGAAGTCCTCGGTGGCCCACGTCGCCCGCGCCCCTGTGGCTCGCTCGTAGAAGTCGACGAGACGCGCGACGTCGCTGGTGATGATGCGGATCGAGACGAAGTCCATGGGAATCTCCTTGGCTGTGCTGGAGGCGTGCACGTCGCAGGCTAGGAGTAATAGCGGACAGGATCGGTCCACTATTCGCGTTAGGCTGCGGACATGCCTCGACCCACCGGCCGCGTGCTGACCCTCCTGGAGCTGCTGCAGTCGGGCGGCACCCGGACGGTGGCCGAACTCGCCGACCGGCTCGGCGTCGAGGGGCGCACCGTACGCCGGTATGTGGACCAGCTGATCGACCTCGACGTGCCCGTGGAATCGGTGCGCGGCCGCTACGGCGGGTACCGGCTCGCCCCCGGGTACCGCTTGCCTCCGCTCATGCTCAGCGACGACGAGGCGCTGGCCGTGCTGCTCGGCCTGGTCGCGGGCCGCCGAGCAGGGTTGACGACGACGGAGCACACGGCGAGCGAGACGGCGTCGGCGAAGATCCGGCGGGTGCTGCCCAAGCACATCGCCCGTCGGCTCGACACACTCCTGGAAGCTCTCGCCTTCACGGATCAGCCCGGCCAGTCGGACCACCCGGACGCCGGGGTCCTGCTCACGATCGCCGACGCGGTGCGCCACCGCCGACCGGTCTCGATCCGCTACACCGACCGTGAGGGACGGCGCAGCGAACGCACGCTGCACACGTACGGGATCGTCGCCCACGCGGGCCGGTGGTACGTCACGGGCAAGGACGCCCAGATCGGCGAGGACCGAACCTTCCGGCTCGATCGCATCGCGGCCGCGCGGACCCTGCCCGGCTCGTTCGAAGCGCCAGTGGATCCCGCTCCGGCGCAGCGCGTGTTGTCAGGGTTCGCCACGGCCGAGTACCGGCATGAGGTGACCTTGCGGATCCACGGGACGGTTGAGCAGATCCGCGCCCACCTTCCGGCCAGCGTCGCGAGCCTGGAGGAGGACCAGTCCACGGCTGGCGAGGACCGGGCGGCCGAGCGCTGGCTGCGCGTCGAGCTGCGGGCGGAGCAGCTCGACTGGTTGCCTGCGGTACTCGCCGCACTCGACCGGCCGTTCGTCATCGAGCGCCCCGATGAACTCCGCGGCCTCGTCACCGCGCTCGCCGATCGCCTCACGGTCCATGCCCGCCGAGCCTGACGTGCGCGGCGTCGCCGAGGCCGCGCAGATGTGACTGCGATGCGCCTAGCCCACGGCGCGCCGCCAGCCCCCGGCGCGCCGCACCCGAAGCGCGGTGACCGCGAGGAAGGCCAGACCCATCAACGGGTAGGGGGACGCCAGTGGTTGGGCCCACCACGGCAGGTGCAGCACATAGCCGCCAGGGGCGTGCACGATCCACATCGTGCGCGCCGTGAAGCCGGCGACCACCGCCGCGAACGCCACCCACCGCCACCGCTCCCGGCGCGCCTCGGCGGCCAGCAGCGCGATCAGCGGTACGCACCACACCCAGTGGTGCGACCAGCTGATCGGCGAGATCAGCAGCGCGGTGACCGCCGCGCACAGCACGCCCCAGGTCTCCAGCCCCCGCCGCGCGGCGACCACCGCGAGCAGCAGTCCGACGGCCGCGGTGAGCGCGGCCGGTACCGTCCACCACAGGCCCGGGTCCGGCGTGTGCAGAAGCCGCGAGACCAGGCCCTGCAGGGACTGGTTGTCGACGATCCAGACCTTGCCGACCCGCTCCGTCTCGAACATCCGCCGGGTCCAGAAGTCGACGGTCGCGTCCGGCAGCACCAGCCAGCCGATCAGCACCGTCGCGGCGAACGACGCGGCCGACACGGCCGCCGCCCGTACCCGGCCGGTCAGCAGCAGATAGACGGCGAACAGGCCCGGGGTGAGCTTGATCCCGGCCGCGACGCCGATCGCCAGGCCCTTGCCGCGGGCGCCGTCCGGACGCGCGAGGTCCCACAGGACGAGGCAGGCCAGCGCGATGTTGACCTGGCCGAAGACGAAGGTCTGGAAGACCGGTTCGATCCACAGCCCGAGGGCGACCGCCACGATGATCGCCACCGGCCGCAGCTCTACCCGGCGCGGCCAGCCGACGAACCGGAAGGACAGGTGGGCCAGCAGCCCCAGCAGTACGACGTTGGCCTCGGTGACGCCGAGCCGCAGCACGTCCAGCGGCAGCCAGGCCGTCGGCATGAACAGGATCGCGGCGAACGGTGGATAGGTGGCGGGCAGGTTCCACTCGGTGACCCGCAGGTCGTACAGGCCGTGGCCGGTGGCGGCGGCGATGCCCTCGGCCCGGTAGACGATGGCGTCGGCCATCTCGAAGCGCATCGCCAGGCACAGCCCGGCGTAGGCGGTCAGGGACACGGCGAGCAGCGCGGTGGCGAGCATCAACGGGCGCCGGGGGGTGGCGGCCAACGCCACCCGTAGCGGCTGCGCGTCCCACCTCGTACGGTTCGTGCCGCGCGCAGCCGTTGTCGTACTCACCAAGCCACACCCTTCGATCGCCGTCCGCCCCGGCGGCGACCCTACCCGGCGGTGGTTGGCCTGCGCTCAGTGGCACATGCCGCTTACCAGAGGTTATGCCTGGTTGTCACCGGAACGCCGGGCTGTGTGAGGGGCCTGGTCGGGCTGCTTCGTGCCGTCGCCGCCCAGGACGACGACGCGGAAGGCGGTGTCGGCGAACACCGCGATCGCCCGCATGGTGCTGCCGAGGATGTGGCGCGGGTGAGTGCGCCGGACCGGGTCGTCGGGGGCGTCCGCCGCCCCCATGGCGGTGCTGCCCCGGATCGGGGTGAATGTCGTGGTAACCATGGTTCAACGGTAGGTTTTCACCCCCTTGGCGTACATCGGCCCGCAGGATGATCGGACGGGCCCGTTCATGTGGCCCCTCGGGCCGGTCCATCAGTCCCCAGGGGTACGCGAGCCCCTAGGGGGTCGGCCGCGGGACGTACGACCGCCTAAAAACCATTCGCGCCACCAGGGCCGACGGCGTAGCATCGCGCGTCTTGCCGCCTCCGCGCCGTCCGCGCGCCGGAGAGCGCCGACCGGACGGCAACCGGTCGGCAGCCACGCACCACACGTCACGTCCGCCAACGGGCGTCTGTCCTGCGTACCGCCGGAGGCACCGCACCGTGTCCATCGACACAACAGAACCGCTCGACCGTGAGCGGGCCCATCTCACCGCGTCCCGAGCGGCGCTGCGTGCCATGCGCGCTGACGCCGAGTCACTGGACATCCGCGATGTGACCGCCAACTGGGTCAACGCCGAGGTGCTCCAGCAGCAGATCGAGCGGCGCATCGAGGCGCTCGCCGACCTGGCCGACACCCCGCTGTTCTTCGGCCGCCTCGACTATCTGCACGCGCCCGGCGCGGACCGGGCGGAGGGCGCCGCGCAGGGGGCGGCGCGCAGCGCTTCCACCGAGGGCGGTGGTGGGCGAGGGGCCGGCCTGTTCTACATCGGTCGGCGCCATGTGCACGACGCGGACGGCGACCCGATGGTCATCGACTGGCGTGCGCCCGTCTCCCAGCCGTTCTACCGGGCCTCGCACAAGGACCCGATGGGCGTCGGGATGCGGCGCCGATTCGGGTACACCGGCGGGCAGTTGACGGCCTACGAGGACGAGCACCTGACCGATCCGGCGGAGGCCGACACCGGCAGCCGGATCCTCCAGGCGGAGATCGAGCGACCGCGTGTCGGACCGATGCGGGACATCGTGGCCACCATCCAGCCCGAGCAGGACGAGATCGTCCGGGCCGGGATCGGCGGCACGGTGTGCGTGCAGGGCGCGCCGGGCACCGGGAAGACCGCGGTGGGCCTGCACCGGGTCGCCTACCTGCTCTACGCGCACCGCGAGCGGCTGGCCCGCACCGGCACGCTGGTGGTCGGCCCCAACCGGTCGTTCCTGCACTACATCGAGCAAGTGCTGCCCGCGCTGGGCGAGTTGCACGTCAAGCAGGCCACCGTGGACGACCTGGTGGCCCATGTCCCCGTTCGCGGCACCGACACCGCCCGGGCCGCCCGGCTCAAGGGCGACGCGCGGATGGCCCAGGTGCTGCGCCGCGCGGTGCGCAGCGGCATCGGTACGCCGACCGAACCGGTGGTCGTGGTCCGCGGCTCCCGCCGCTGGCGCGTTCCGGCCTACGAACTGGAGGAGATCCTGGGCGAGTTGAAGGCCCGGGACATCCGCTACGGCGCGGCGGCCGACGCGCTGCCGCAGCGCATCGCGCACGCGGTGCTGACCCGGATGGAGGCCGCGGGCGAGGCCCCTGACGACCGGGTGCAGGACGCGGTGGCCCGCTCCCAGCCGGTCCGGGCGGCGGCCAAGGCGATGTGGCCGCCGGTCGATCCGGCCAGGACCGTGCTGCGGCTGCTGTCCGACCCGGAGTTCCTGGCCCGGTGCGCGGACGGACTGCTCAGCGCGGACGAGCAGAAGGAGATCCTGTGGGCCAGGCCGGGCCGCGGGGTGAAGTCGGCGCCGTGGACAGCGGCGGACGCGGTGCTGGTGGACGAGGCGATGGACCTGGTGCGGCGCACCCCCTCGCTCGGCCATGTCGTACTGGACGAGGCGCAGGACCTGTCCCCCATGCAGTACCGCGCGGTGGGCCGCCGCTGCAGCACCGGTTCCGCGACCGTGCTGGGCGACATCGCACAGGGCACCACGCCCTGGGCGACGGCGAGTTGGCAGGAGGCGCTGGCCCATCTCGGCAAGCCGGAGGCGGCGGTCGAGGAGCTGACCCGCGGCTTCCGGGTGCCCCGCGAGGTGATCGCGTACGCCTCCCGGCTGCTGCCCGCCATCGCGCCGGACCTGGCCCCGGCCACCTCGGTCCGGGAGTCGCCGGGCGACCTGCGGGTACGGCGGGTGGCGCCGCGGGAGCTGACCGCGGCGGTGCTCGCGGCGGGCCGGGAGTCGCTGGAGCGGGAGGGCTCGATCGGGCTGATCGCCGCCGACTCGCGCGTTCCGGTGCTGGCCGAGGCGCTGGACGCGGCCGGGATGCGCTACCTCGCCCCTGGCGAGGAGACCTCCGAGCGGGTTCGGCTGACCCTCGTACCGGCTTCGCTGGCCAAGGGCCTGGAGTACGACTACGTGGTGCTGGACGAGCCGTCCGCCGTCGTCGACGGCGAGCCGGACGTACGCACCGGGCTGCGGCGGTTGTACGTGGCGCTCACCCGGGCGGTTTCCGGGCTGGTCGTGGTGCACGCCACCGAGTTGCCGGAACAGCTCGCCGCGTAGGGGTGCACGGCTGGCTGCGGCGCGCGGGCGTGCGGCGTGGCGTAGGTTCGCCCGCCCTTTCTCAGGGGACCGGTACCGGACTGTCGAGGGCCTCGCGCCACTGTCCTACCGCCGCCGCGTCGACCGGGGTGGCCCAGCCGTCCGGGCGGACCGCGGCGCCGACGTGGAAGGCGTCCACGCCCGCGGCGCGCAGTTGCGGCAGGTGGTCCGCGCGCAGGCCGCCGCCCACCAGCAGGCGGGGCTCGTAGCCGGGTTCGGCGGCCCGGGTCCTGGCCGCCTCCGCCCGCAGGACCGGCAGACCGTGCGGCACGCCGAGCGGGGAGCCCGCGGTGAGGTAGGTGTCCAGGCCGGGCAGCCCGGTGAGCGCCTTGCGCAGCGTGTCACGGTCGGCCGCGCGGTCGATCGCCCGGTGGAAGGTCCAGCGGGACCCGTCGACGGCGTCGACCAGGGTCCTTACCGCCGCCAGGTCGGGGCCGCCGTCCCGGTCCAGGAAACCCAGTACGAACTCCTCGGCGCCCTCGGCCCGCAGCGCCCGCGCCCGCGCGCACAGCGCGTCCAGCTCGCGCGGGTCGCCCGCGCCGAAGCCGTCCGCCATCCGCAGCATCACCCGCACCGGGATGTCGACCGCGGCCCGCACCGCCGCGAAGGTCTCCAGGCTGGGCGTGAGGCCGTCGGCGGCCATGTCCGTGACGAGTTCGAGGCGATCCGCCCCACCGGCCTGGGCGGCGACAGCGTCGTCGGGCCCCAGAGCGATCACTTCGAAGATTGGTCTAGACATGTAGCACAGCCTGCCACACCCCGCCACGCGCTGCCAGACGACCCTCCACAATGGCGAGAATGGGCACCATGGCCACGCTCCCGACGCCCCGCCACCCCTCCTACGACGCCCTGCTCACCCGCTGGACCGCACTGCTGCGGCACGCCGGGTGCGCCGTGGACCCGGTCCCGTACGGCGAGAACCTGCTCGGCCGCTGGGCCGAGCCGCAGCGCCGCTACCACACCACCGACCACCTGGTCGCCACCCTCGACCACGCCGAGTCGCTCGCCTCGTACGCCGCGGACCCGGACGCCGTACTGCTCGCCGTGTGGTTCCACGACGCCGTCTACCGGCCGGACCGGTCGGAGAACGAGGAGCGCAGCGCCGACCTCGCGCAGCGGGCGCTGACCGAGGCGGGGCTGCCCGGGCCGCTGGTGGCCGAGGTCGTCCGACTGGTACGGCTGACCGTCGGCCATGATCCGGCCGACGGCGACCGGGACGGCGAGGTGCTGTGCGACGCGGACCTGGCGGTGCTCGCCTCCGGCCCGCGCGAGTACGCCGCCTACGCGGCGGCGGTGCGCGAGGAGTACGGCTTCGTACCGGACGAGGCCTTCCGCGCCGGGCGGGCCGACGTACTGCGCCAACTCCTCGCCCTGCCACAGTTGTTCCACACGCCTTTCGGCCAGCGGCACTGGGAGCGGACCGCCCGCCACAACCTGGAGACCGAACTGCGGTTGATCAGCTCCTGACGCCGCTGAGCAGCGAGCCGCAGCTCTACCGCGACCGCGGACTCGCCGTCCAGCGCTCCCTCGCCCGCGGGCTGCTCTCCCCACCCACCCCGTTGTCGCAGCGAACCACGCGAGGGGGTGTGCCGGGGTGTCCCCGCAGCAACCCCGCCAAGCACGACCCCAAGAGGGCGGAGCGCACCGGCGCGCAATCGGCTGACGGCAATCGGGTGGGCGGGCGGGAAAAACCCCGTACCCCCTAGCGGGAGCGCCCCCGCAGTTGGCCGACGGCCGCGATGACAACGCCGCCCTTCCCGCACACCCAGTGCGGATCGGTCCCGAGCTCGGGCTCCACGTCAAGGGCGTGGAGCTCCTCGCAGGCGGGGCACAGAGGCCAGCGCCCGTACCGGTCGAGCAGGGCGTCCTGTACGTCCTGGGCGACCAGTCCGATGACGTACTCCGCGCCGTCCGGCCACTGCTCCACCCACCACCGGCGGTTCGCCACCGCGTCCTCGACCAGCGACACGACCGCCGCGTCGTCGACGTCGCAGGCCGCCAGATCGGCCAGTACCAACGCGCGGGCCATGTGCAGCGCGGGTTCCAGATCCATACCTCGATTGTCCCTCCCCCACCGGAGCGCCCCGGCCTCGGATGATTGACCGAGCGGTGCGATGAAAATATCTTTCAAGGCGTGACGCAGAACGCGAAGGAAACTTTCCGCCAGTGCGACACCGGACCCGCCCTGACCTCCAGGGTCAAAACCCTCTCCGCCACCCTGCCCCGTTCCATGCAGCGCGTCGCCGAGGCGGTCGCCGCCGACCCGGCGGGCTGCGCCCAGCTCACCGTCACCGCACTCGCCCAGCGCACCGGCACCAGCGAGGCCACCGTCGTGCGCACCGCCCGGGTCCTGGGCTACCCCGGCTGGCGCGACCTGCGGCTGGCCCTCGCCGCGTTCGCCGCCCAGCAGCAGTCCGGCGCACCGGCCTCGGTCACCGCGGACATCGCGGTGGACGATCCACTGGCCGACGTGGTCGCCAAGCTCGCCCATGACGAGCGGCAGACCCTGGCCGACACGGCGGCCGGGCTCGACGTCTCCCAACTGGAGGCAGCGGTGGGCGCGTTGACCGCCGCGCGCCGCATCGACGTCTACGGCATCGGCGCGTCCGCCCTGGTCGGCCAGGACCTGGTGCAGAAGCTGCTGCGCATCGGGCTGATCGCGCACGCCCACAGCGATCCGCACCTGGCGGTGACCAACGCCGTCCAACTGCGCCAGGGCGACGTGGCGTTGGCGATCACCCACTCGGGCAACACCGTGGACGTCATAGAACCGCTGCGCGCCGCCTTCGACCGGGGCGCCACCACCGTCGCGATCACCGGGCGGCCGGACGGCGCGGTGGCCAGGTACGCGGACCTCGTCCTCACCACCGCGGTGCGCCGGGAGAGCGAGTTGCGCCCGGCCGCCATGTCCAGCCGCACCAGTCAACTACTGGTCGTGGACTGCCTGTTCGTCGGCGTCGCGCAGCGCACCTACGAGCGGGCGGCGCCCGCCCTGTCCGCCTCGTACGAGGCGCTCACCCACCGCCACCATCCCGAAGTGCCCACCGCGCGTTAGGAAGCCCAGCCGCCATGTCCCGCGAGACCCCCTACGACGAGTTGCGCCGTGAGCTGGCGACCCTCACCACCGAGGCGTTCCAGCCGGAGCTGTCGGACATCGACCAGCTGCCGACCCTCGACATCGCCCGGATCATGAACGGCCAGGACGCCACCGTCGCGACCGCCGTCGCCGACCGGCTGCCGCACATCGCCGCCGCCATCGACGCCACCGCGGAACGGATGGCCCGCGGCGGGCGGCTGGTCTACGCGGGCGCGGGGACCGCGGGGCGGCTCGGCGTGCTGGACGCCAGCGAGTGCCCGCCCACGTTCAACACCCGGCCGGGACAGGTCGTCGGTCTGATCGCGGGCGGTCCCGAGGCGATGCTCAGCGCGGTCGAGGGCGCGGAGGACAGCGCCGAACTCGCCGCCAGGGACCTCGACGCACTGGGACTCGGCTCCGCCGACACCGTCGTCGGGATCTCGGCCTCCGGCCGCACCCCGTACGCCGTCGGCGCGGTCGAACACGCCCGTGCGCGCGGCGCGTTGACCGTGGGGCTGTCCTGCAACGCGGACTCCGCGCTGGCCGCCGCGGCCGAGCACGGCATCGAGGTGGTGGTCGGCCCCGAACTGCTCACCGGCTCCACCCGGTTGAAGGCGGGCACCGCGCAGAAGCTGGTGCTCAACATGATCTCGACCATCACGATGATCCGGCTCGGCAAGACCTACGGGAACCTGATGGTCGACGTGCGCTCCTCCAACGACAAACTGCGCGCCCGCGCCCGGCGCATCGTCGCACTGGCCACCGGCGCGCCCGACCACGAGATCGAGGCGGCGCTGGCCGCCACCGGCGGCGAGGTGAAGAACGCCATCCTCACCATCCTGGGCGAGGTGGACGCCGCCACCGCCGAACGCCTGCTGGCCCGGCACGGCGGCCAACTGCGGGCCGCGCTGCGCACGGCGCTCAACCAGTCGCGGCGCTGAGCGCAAACGCCCGAGGGCGGTACCCCCGCGTGGGGTACCGCCCTCGGGTTGGACGGAGCCTGATCCTCGGTGGATCAGAAGTCCATGCCACCGCCCATACCGGCAGCGGCGGCGTCGGCGCCAGCGGCGGCCTTCTCCGGCTTGTCGGCGATGACGGCCTCGGTGGTGAGGAACAGCGCCGCGATGGAGGCGGCGTTCTGCAGCGCGGAGCGGGTGACCTTCGCCGGGTCGATGATGCCCTCGGCGATCATGTCCACGTACTCACCGGTCGCGGCGTTCAGGCCGTGGCCGACGGCCAGGTTGCGGACCTTCTCCACGACGACGCCGCCCTCGAGACCACCGTTGACGGCGATCTGCTTCAGCGGGGCCTCCAGGGCCAGCTTGACGGCGTTGGCACCGGTGGCCTCGTCGCCCTCCAGCTCCAGCTTCTCGAAGACCTGGGAGGCCTGCAGCAGGGCCACGCCACCACCGGCGACGATGCCCTCCTCGACGGCGGCCTTCGCGTTGCGGACGGCGTCCTCGATGCGGTGCTTGCGCTCCTTGAGCTCCACCTCGGTGGCGGCACCGGCCTTGATGACGGCCACGCCGCCGGCCAGCTTGGCCAGGCGCTCCTGGAGCTTCTCGCGGTCGTAGTCGGAGTCCGACTGCTCGATCTCGGCCCGGATCTGGTTGACGCGGCCCTGGACCTGGTCGCTGTCACCGGCACCGTCGACGATGGTCGTCTCGTCCTTGGTGATGACGACCTTGCGGGCGCGGCCGAGCAGGTCGAGACCGGCGTTCTCCAGCTTGAGGCCGACCTCCTCGGAGATGACGGTGCCACCGGTGAGGATGGCGATGTCACCGAGCATGGCCTTGCGGCGGTCGCCGAAGCCCGGGGCCTTGACGGCGACGGACTTGAAGGTGCCACGGATCTTGTTGACCACCAGGGTGGACAGGGCCTCGCCCTCGACGTCCTCGGCGATGATCAGCAGCGGCTTGCCCGACTGCATGACCTTCTCCAGCAGCGGGAGCAGGTCCTTGACCGAGGAGATCTTGGAGTTGACGATCAGGATGTACGGGTCCTCCAGGGAGGCCTCCATACGCTCCATGTCGGTGGCGAAGTACGCCGAGATGTAGCCCTTGTCGAAGCGCATGCCCTCGGTGAGCTCAAGCTCCAGGCCGAAGGTCTGCGACTCCTCGACGGTGATGACGCCTTCCTTGCCGACCTTGTCCATGGCCTCGGCGATCAGCTCGCCGATCTGGGTGTCGGCGGCCGAGATGGAGGCGGTGGAGGCGATCTGCTCCTTGGTCTCCACCTCCTTGGCCTGGTCGAGCAGCGCGCCGGAGACGGCCTCGACGGCCTTCTCGATGCCGCGCTTCAGGGCCATCGGGTTGGCACCGGCTGCCACGTTGCGCAGACCCTCGCGGACCAGCGCCTGGGCCAGGACGGTCGCGGTCGTCGTGCCGTCACCGGCGACGTCGTCCGTCTTCTTCGCGACCTCCTTGACCAGCTCGGCACCGATCTTCTCGTACGGGTCCTCAAGCTCGATCTCCTTGGCGATGGACACACCATCGTTGGTGATCGTGGGCGCGCCCCACTTCTTCTCAAGGACGACGTTGCGGCCCTTGGGGCCGAGGGTCACCTTTACGGCGTCGGCGAGCTGGTTCATACCGCGCTCAAGGCCGCGCCGTGCCTCCTCGTCGAACGCGATGATCTTGGCCATGTGAAGTGGTCCTCCCGGACGGGGGTTTGCGTCGGACCGCGCTGGCGCCCGCGACGGACGGCCGGTCGGCCACCGGTTCCGTCCCGACAGCCGAACGGGCCTCACCGACCCGGTCCATCTGTCACTCTCAACGTCAGAGTGCTAACGCCAATGATTAGCACTCTGCCCCATCGAGTGCAAGCCGCCCGGAGGGCGTCTATGAGGGGTGGTGGTCGGGCGACGGGAGGGCGCAAGCGGCCCGCAGGGCCTCCTATGAGGGCGGCGGTCGGGCGACGGGCGGGCGCAGGCCGCCCGCAGGGCCTCCTATAGGGGCGGTGGTCGGGCGACAGCAGGCCGCAAGCCGCCCGCAGGGCGCCGGTGCCGCCGCCCTCATGCACGCGAAGGGTCCGCACCCGTGGGGTGCGGACCCTTCGAACGTGAGGTCTCGTGGCGCGACGCGCCGGAGGTCAACCGGCGAGCCGGACCATGTCAGCCTGCGGCCCCTTCTGGCCCTGCGAGATCTCGAACTCGACCCGCTGGCCTTCTTCGAGGGTGCGGTAGCCGTCCATCTGGATCGCGCTGTAGTGCACGAAGACGTCCGCACCACCGTCGACCGCGATGAAGCCGTATCCCTTCTCCGCGTTGAACCACTTGACGGTGCCCTGAGCCATCCCTAACTCCCCTATTACTGGCCCTTGCACGGGACCGCACTCCGCGGGCCCGGGTCAGACCTCACCCCCTAACACACGGAGGTGTGCGCCGGAACGCGTGTCGACCGCGGCTGAATGTATCTGCACGGACGCCCTCTGCAACAGGTCAATCGGACGAGAATTCTGGGCGCGGCCGATCGGCAATTCCTGGAAAAAGGCCGGGAATTCAGGGCAACTCGGACCGGGCATAGCCGACCAACGCGACAAATGACACCCCGATTTCGGGTACAACTTGTCGCGTTCTTCACGTGCCCTCGGCACGTGCGTCACGTCCCGAGCCCGAGCGGCTGTACGGCGGTGGTCCTGCGGTGCGAACTGCGCTGGCGGCCCAGCCTGGTTGGACGACCGTTGGCGAATGACCGGAAATGAGGTTTGGCCGCCGCGAAGCGGTGCCCTTGAAAGGCGGACGACCGCTGTCGCGCATACTGTACCGCGCCCGAGGACAAGCGCGTGCCCCGCCTGCCGCAATGGCAAACGGGGCATTCGCAAATGGCTGGAATCTTTCGGTGCCGGAAGGTCAGCCTCCGGCGACGGCCGGAATAATCGACACCCCGGAACCGTCGGGGGTGGCCGTCTGCAGGCCGTTGTCGAACCGCACGTCGTCGTCGTTCACATAGACGTTCACGAAACGGCGCAGCTTGCCCTGGTCGTCCAGGACGCGGGCGGAGATACCGGGGTGGTTCTGCTCCAGCGACGCGATGACCTCGGACAGCGTGCTGCCCTCGGCCGTCACCTCGGCCTGTCCGCCGGTGTAGGTGCGCAGGATGGTCGGGATGCGGACGTTGACACTCATGCGAGGCCAGCCTCTCGGAACGAGTCAAGGGTGGGACGGATGACGGCGGTCGGGCCGGTGGTCGGCGCCACCGCGTCCAGGGTCTTCAGGCCGTCACCGGTGTTGATGGCGACGGTCTCGGCGGCCGGGTCGATCTGACCGGTCTCGACCAGCTTCTTCAGCACGCCGATGGTCACCCCGCCCGCGGTCTCGGCGAAGATGCCCTCGGTGCGGGCCAGCAGCTTGATCGCGGCGACGATCTGCTCGTCGTTGACGTCCTCGACCGCGCCACCGGTGCGCCGGGCGATGTCCAGCACGTACGGGCCGTCGGCCGGGTTGCCGATCGCCAGTGACTTGGCGATGGTGTTCGGCTTCTGCGGACGCACCACGTCGTGCCCGGCCTTGAAGGCGGTGGAGACCGGGGAGCAGCCCTCGGCCTGCGCGCCGTGGATCCGGTACGGCTTGTCCTCGACCAGGCCGAGCTTGACCAGCTCCTGCAACCCCTTGTCGATCTTGGTGAGTTGGGAGCCGGAGGCGATCGGGATGACGATGTTGTCCGGCAGCCGCCAGCCGAGCTGCTCGCAGATCTCGTAGGCCAGCGTCTTGGAGCCCTCGCCGTAGTAGGGGCGCAGGTTGACGTTGGTGAAGCCCCAGCCCTCGCCGATCGGATCGCCGATCAGCTCGCTGCAGAACCGGTTCACATCGTCGTACGTGCCCTCGATGCCGACCAGTTCGCCGCCGTAGACCGCGGCCATCACCACCTTGCCCGCCTCCAGGTCGTGCGGGATGAACACGCAGCTGCGGAAGCCCGCGCGTACCGCGGCGGCGCCGACGGCACCCGCGAGGTTGCCGGTGGAGGAGCAGGACAGCGTGGTCAGGCCGAAGTTTCGGGCCGCCTCGACGGCGATGGCCACCACCCGGTCCTTGAAGGAGTGGGTGGGGTTGCCCGAGTCGTCCTTGACGTGCAGAGCGCCGGTGACGCCCAGTTCGCGGGCGAGCCGGTCGGCCTTGACGAGCTTGGTGAAACCGGGGTTCAGGTTCGGCTTGGTGGCGACGTCGGCGGGGACGGGCAGCAGCGGCGCGTACCGCCAGATGTTGTTGGGACCGGCCTCGATCCGCTTGCGCAGGGCCTCCGGGTCACCGGCGGGGAACTCGTAGGCGACCTCCAGCGGACCGAAACACGCCTCGCAGGCGAAGATCGGGCCGAGCGGGAAGCGCTCGCCGCACTCGCGGCAGGACAGGGCCACGGCGGGACCGAAGTCGGTGGAAGCGCTGACGGCGGATGCGACGGTTTCGACAGCCATATGGCGAGGCCTCTCTCCTCATCTTCCCCGCGGCGCGTCTCGCCGCAGGCCGGAATTGGCACCTTCCCCACCGTGGCCTCGGCTGACAGCTGCGCGGCCGGTAGGAGGGTTGCCGGGACGTCAACGGGCCGTTCCCTCAGTCCCTCTGGATGAGCTCTGTGGCACCGGGCTGTACGCCCGGGCGTTTGTCACGCGCTGACCCCCGGCATGCGGTCGTCACGCGCGTTGTTCAAGACTGTAACCGAAGGGTCGGACAGTTGAGATAGTCGTCCGAACCGCGAGATGGATCACATCAGCGGTTCTGCTGGCAGGGGAGACGCGCACGTGCTGGAAGAGGTGGAGCGCTGGCTGGAGCGGCGGTCCTGGTCCGCCGCCGACCGACCGCTCGACCGGCTGCTCGCCGCCAAACGCGCGGCGGGCGCCGCAGGCACGGTGAGCGTGGTGCTCCCGGCGCTCGACGAGGAGGCCACCGTGGGGGCGATCGTCGGCGAGATCCGGCGGTCACTGATGAGCGAGGCCGCGCCGCTGGTGGACGAGCTGGTGGTGATGGACTCCGGCTCCACCGACCGCACCGCCGAGGTGGCCGAACGCGCCGGGGCGCGGGTGGTGCACCGGGACGCGGTGCTGCCGCGGATACCGGCGGTGCCGGGCAAGGGCGAGGTGCTGTGGCGTTCGCTGCTGGCCACCAGCGGCGAGATCGTCTGCTTCGTCGACGCCGACCTGCGGGACTTCGACGCCGGTTTCGTCTCCGGGATCGTCGGGCCGCTGCTGACAGATCCCGGGGTGCACCTGGTCAAGGCGATGTACGACCGCCCGCTGGAGGCGGCCGGTGGCGCGGTGGTTCCGGCGGGCGGCGGCCGGGTCACCGAGCTGGTGGCCCGACCGCTGCTGAACCTGCACTGGCCGCAGCTGGCCGGGTTCGTCCAGCCGCTGGGCGGCGAGTACGCGGCGCGGCGTTCGCTGCTGGAGCGGCTGCCGTTCCCCGTGGGGTACGGCGTGGAGCTGGGCATGCTGGTGGACGCGCTGGCCAGCGTCGGTCTCGACGCGCTCGCCCAGGTGGACGTCGGGGTACGGCACCACCGGCACCAGGACGCGCACGCCCTCGGCCGGATGGCCGCGACCATCTACCGCACCGCGCAGGTACGGCTGGCCCGGGCGGCCATGGTGCGGCCGGTGCTGACGCAGTTCGACCGGGGACCTGGGGGCGGTTTTGAGCCACGCGTCCACGAGGTGGCGGCGGAGGAGCGGCCACCGATGATCACCGTCCCCGAGTACGCCGCCCGCCGCGCGGCGTAGCGCTCCCCCAGCCGCCGCGGGTCACCAACGCGCACCGCCCGCGTCCGATTACCCCCGCACGCAGCCACGGCGCACCGGCGGCGCCGGTACGCTGGCCGCATGGTCGCTACGCGCGCAGCCCAGGTCCTGGTCGCGTCCAACCGCGGACCGGTCTCGTACGCCCGAGCCGAGGACGGCTCGTTCACCGCGCGGCGCGGTGGCGGAGGACTGGTCTCCGGACTGAGCGCGATCGGCGCCGACGCGGACTCGGTGTGGGTGTGCGCGGCGCTGTCCGACGACGACCGCGCGGCGGCCGGAGCCGTGGACGGACGGCTGGACCCGGCCGACACCGGCGGTCAGCGGGTGCGGATGCTGGACATCGACCCGGCGGTGTTCGCCGGGGCGTACAACGGCATCGCCAACTCGGTGCTGTGGTTCGTCCACCACCTCCTCTACCAGACCCCGCTGGAACCCGTCTTCAACCAGGACTTCCGCGCCGAGTGGGCGCAGTACGAGAGCTACAACGCGGCGTTCGCCGACGCGCTGGCCGAAGAGGCCGCCGAGGGCTCCGCCGTCCTGGTACAGGACTACCACCTGACACTGACACCCCGGCTGCTCCGCGAGCGCCGCCCCGATCTGCGCATCGGCCACTTCTCGCACACGCCGTGGGCCCCGCCGGACTACTTCCGGCTGCTGCCCGACGACATCGCCACCGTGGTGCTGCGCGGCATCCTCGGCGCGGACCGGGCCGCGTTCCTCACTCGCCGCTGGGCGGACGCCTTCGCCGCCTGCTGCGCCGACCTGCTGGGCGCCGAAGTCATCGGGGACGGCGGGGCGTTGGCGGTGCGCCACGAGGGCCGTACCACCCGGCTCGGGGTGCACGGCCTGGGCGCCGACGCCGAGTTCCTGCGGGAGCGCGCGCACCGCCCGGACGTGGACGAGCGGTTGGCCGCGCTACGGGAGCAGATCGGCCCGGACCGCAAGGTCATCGTCAGGGTGGACAGGACCGAGCTGTCCAAGAACATCGTGCGCGGTCTGCTGGCCTACGAGCGGCTGCTCGCCACCCACCCCGAGTGGCACGGCCGCGTGGTGCACGTCGCCTTCGCCTACCCCTCGCGCCATGACCTGGCCGTCTACCGCGACTACACGGACACCGTGCGGCGGGTGGCCGAGGAGGTCAACTCCCGGTACGGCACGGCCGACTGGCAACCGCTGATCCTGCACGTCAAGGACGACTTCGCGCGCTCGCTCGCCGCCTACCGGCTGGCCGACGTGGTGCTGGTCAACCCGATCAGGGACGGGATGAACCTGGTCGCCAAGGAGGTCCCGGTGGTCTGCGAGGGCGGCTGCGCCCTGGTGCTGTCCCGGGAGGCGGGCGCCTACGCGGAGCTGGGCGAGGACGCGATCGTGGTGAACCCGTACGACGTGGAGGCGACCGCGCGGGCGCTGCACGAGGGTCTGTCGATGCCGGACGGCGAGCGGGCCATGCGCGCCAAGCGGCTGGCCGCGGCGGCCACCGCACTGCCGCCGCAGCGCTGGTTCCTCGACCAACTGGGCGCGCTGAACGAGTAGTTCAGGCCATCGCGTCGGCGAGCGCGGCCAGCAGTCCCAGCACGCCTTCCGGGCCGTCGACCACGAGATCGGCGCGGGCGGCGAGTTCGGGGACCTCGTTGCTGCCGCTGCACACCAGCACCCCGGGCACGCCCTCCGCCCGTAGCTCCGCAACCGCGTCGAAGGCGGCCAGGTCACCGAGGTCGTCCCCGGCGTAGAGCACCGCGCTGGCGCCGGTCCGCCGTACGTACGAGGCCAGGGCGACGCCCTTGTCCATGCCCGGCGGTCGCAGCTCCAGCACCATGCGGCCCGGTTCGACGATCAGGCCGTGCTGGTGGGCCAGTTCGGTCAGCGGCCCGCGCAGCGCCTCCAGGGCGGCGTTCGGGTCGTCGGTCCTGCGGGTGTGCACGGCGACGGCACGGCCGCCCTTGTGCTCGATGTGCGCGGTCTCCACCCAGGTGTCGCGCCAGGCGCCGAGGCGTTCGAGGAATCCGGGCAGCTCGGCCCGTACCGCCAGGACGCCCGGGTCGTCGCCGGGCCCGCGTACCTCGCCGGAGACGGCGTCCCAGCGCTCGGCGCCGTAGTGGCCGAGCACCACCAGGTGTTCCAGGCCGGGTACGCCCGCGAAGCCGCCGTAGCGCACCGCGACCCCGGCCGGGCGGCCGGTGATGACCACTACGGAGGCGACCCGCGGCGCCAGCCGGGAGAGCACCGGCACCGCGCGCGGATGCGCCCTGGCCTGCTCCGGGTCGGCGACGATCGGCGCCAGCGTGCCGTCGAAGTCCAGCGCCACCACGGCGCGCTTGGGCTCGGCCAGCAGCGCGGCCGTCCCGGCCTTGCCCGCTGGCGTGGCGGGGGTGGGAACAGGTTGGCAGCCCATGCCCCGACCCTACCGGCACCGGGTGCCGTCGGGGCCGGATTCCACGGACACCCCTGAGCAGGTCGGGCGAAGTCCGCTGCGGTTCGGCAGCGCCCTGAAGGGGCGCGGGGAACCGCGCGACCGGCCACAACGGCGCCGCGGACGATCGACGGCGCATCGCCGTACTCCCAGCGCAGCGCCTAGCGGTTGGCGCGGCGCGCCTCGCGCAGTCGGCGCAGCCGGTTGACGGTGCCGGGGGCGTGGGCGAGGGCGCGGGGGTCGTCCAACAGGGCGTTGAGGAGCTGGTAGTACAGGTGCGGCGAGATGCCCAGCCGCTCCCTGATGGCCCGCTCCTTGGCGCCCACCGTGGGCCAGGAGCGCCCCGCCACGACGAGGATGCCGCGCTCGCGCTCGGTCAGCTCGCCCACCGGCGCCACCTCCTCGGCTCGTGCCACGCCGCCAACGCTACTTCGCGGCGGCGCTGTTGTCCGCCGCCTCGGCGGTGCGCTGGAGGTCGCCGAGCACGCCCGTGGGGTCCTGCGTGGCCGCCCGGCCGATGACCTGCTTCAGCTTGGCGTTGACCGGGCCCCAGGAGACCTTGTCGTCCGGGTAGAAGCGGGCGTTCGGCAGTTCGTTCAGGAACGGCCAGACCGGCTTGAGGGAGGAGTCGGCGAGCATCGCGTTGGACGCGGACACCGTCACCGGCTGCAGGTCGTAGGCGCGCAGGAACCGCAGCGTGTTCTCCTGGCTGTACGCGAACTCCAGGAACTTGCCGATCTGCTGCTTGTTGCCGTTCTTCTTGAACGCCATCATCCAGTCGGCGACACCGACGGTGGAGGCCAACGGCCCGGACTTGCCGGGGATCTTGGCGATGCCGTAGTCGATCCGGTTGCGTTCGGCCATCTGCATCAGCGTGGGGTGGCCGTTGAGGAAGCCGCAGTCACCCGAGGCGAACGCGTTGAACACGTCCTGGCGGTTGGTGGTGGCCGGATTGCGGCCGGACAGCCCGGTGTCGGAGAGGTTGGCCTTGATCCACTGGAAGGTCTCGATGTTCTGCGCCGAGTTGATGGTGTAACTGCCCACGTCGTCGGTGTAGTTGCCGCCGTTGCCGAGCATCCAGATCAGCGTTTCGGCGGCCGGTTCCTCCGGCCCGAACGGCAGGCCGAACGGCACCTTCACGCCCGCCGCCTTCAGCTTCTGCGCGGTGGCCTTCAGGTCGTCCCAGGTCCTCGGCAGCTGTGGGGCGCCGCTGGCGTCGACGAGCCCGGCCTGCCTGAACAGCGTCTTGTTGTAGAACAGCATGCGCGCGCTGGAGACGAACGGCAGGCCGTACTGGGTCCGGTTGACGCTGCCCGCGTCCGCCATCGAGCTGATGAAGTCGGCCTGCGCGGGTATGGAGAGCAGTTCGTCCACGCTGTAGAGCAGGCCGCGGGCGGCGTAGTCGGCGTACGCGCCACACTGCGCGATGTCGGGCGCCTGCCCGGCGGCCACCATGTCGGCGACCTTCTTGTCCACCACGTCCCAGCCGTAGACCTTGACGTCGACGGTGATGCCGGGGTTCTTCTGCTTGAACTGGCCCGCGACGTCGTTCCAGTACGTCTGCGAGGTGTTGCCGGGGCCGTCGCCGTAGTCCGCCGCGACCATGGTGAGTCTGGTGCCGCCGCCGACCGCGCCGCCACCGCATCCCGTCAGCGACATCGCTCCCGCGAGGCCACCCCCCGCCGCGAGCCCAAGGAACCGCCGCCGCTCCACTGTGTACCTACCGCCCTTTGTGCCTGTCCCCACCGAAAACGCCAATATACGTCGCGCTCCCGGGGCGTTCGCCGCCCACCCACCCCGCACGCGGGACGGCAAACGGGTGGGCGGACGACGCGGCACACCGGGTGGACTAGACCAGTGGGGCGGGACCGGTCAGACTGGTCACCGTGGAACACGTCATCGCCCTGGACGTAGGCGGCACCGGTATGAAGGCCGCGCTGGTCGCGGCGGACGGCACCCTCCTGTACGAGGCGCGCCGCCCCACGCACCGCGAGCGCGGCCCGCAGGCCGTGATCACCGCCGTACTCGACTTCGCCGCGCAGCTGCGCGCCCACGGTGAGCGCACCCTCGGCAGGCCCGCCGCCGCGGCGGGCGTCGCGGTACCCGGGGTGGTCGACGACGCGCGCGGCGTCGCCGTCTACTCCGCCAACATCGGCTGGCGGGACGTTCCCATGCGCTCGCTGCTCGCCGACCGGCTGGGCGGGATTCCCACCGCCGTCGGCCATGACCTGCGCTGCGGCGGGCTCGCCGAGGGGCGGCTGGGCGCCGGGCGCGGCCAGGACCGGTTCCTGTTCGTCGCGCTGGGCACCGGGATCGCCGCCGCCATCGGCATCGACGGCCGGATCGAGCCGGGCGCGCACGGCTCGGCGGGCGAGATCGGCCACATCGTGGTGCGGCCCGGCGGGCGCCGCTGCCCCTGCGGGCAGACCGGCTGCCTGGAGACCGAGGCGTCGGCCGCCGCCGTGGCCCGCGACTGGGCCGAGGCGAGCGGCGACCCGGCGGCCACCGCCGCGGACTGCGCGCGGGCGGTCGCCAAGGACGACCCGCGCGCACTGGACGTCTGGCGCCACGCGGTCGGCGCGCTGGCCGACGGTCTGGTGACCGGGCTCACCCTGCTCGACCCGCGGACGCTGATCATCGGCGGCGGGCTCGCCGAGGCGGGCGAGACGCTGCTGGCGCCACTGCGCGAGGCCGTCGCGGAGCGCGTGACGTTCCAACGGCTCCCCCTCATCGTTCCGGCGGCCCTCGGGGACGCTGCCGGGTGCCTGGGCGCGGGTCTGCTCGCCTGGGACCGACTCTCCGTGGAGGTAACCGCCTGATGGCCACACAGCACACCGATCGCCGCGAAGTCCTCACCGGGGCACGGGTGGTACTGCCGTCGGGCGTCGTCCGGGACAGCCTGACCGTCCAGGGCGGCCGGATCGCCGCCAACCGCCACGACGAGCGCGGCGGCACCGACCTGTCCGGGCACTGGATCGTGCCCGGCTTCGTCGACATCCATGTGCACGGCGGCGGCGGGGCCTCGTTCTCCGCGGGCACCGCCGAGGAGGCGCTGACCGCCGTCGGCACGCACCGCGCCCATGGCACCACCACCATGCTCGCCTCGACCGTCACCGGTGACCTGGACGACCTCGCCCGCCAGGCCGGTGTGCTGTCCGAACTGGTCGAGCAGGGCGAGTTGGCCGGGATCCACTTCGAGGGCCCGTTCATCTCCCCGCACCGCTGCGGAGCGCACGAGCCGACGCTGCTGCGCCACCCGGACCCGTCCGACGTGCGCAAGCTGGTCGACGCGGCGCGCGGCACCGCCCGGATGATGACGCTCGCGCCCGAACTGCCCGGCGGGCTCGACTCGGTGCGGCTGCTGGCCGAGCACGGAGTGATCGCCGCCGTGGGCCACACCGACGGCGACTACGACGCGACACTGGAGGCGATCGACGCGGGCGCGACCGTCGCCACGCACCTGTTCAACGCCATGCCCGCGCTGGCGCACCGCGCGCCCGGCCCGATCGCCGCGCTGCTCGGCGACGAGCGGGTGACGGTGGAGCTGATCAACGACGGTGTCCATCTGCACCCGTCCGTCCTGGAGTTGGCGTTCCGCACCGCGGGCGCCGGGCGAGTGGCGTTCATCACCGACGCGATGGGCGCGGCCGGGATGAGCGACGGCCGCTATCCGCTCGGCCCGATGCAGGTCGAGGTCAGGGACGGGGTGGCCCGGCTGGTCGAGGGCGGCTCCATCGCGGGGTCAACCCTCACCCTGGACACCGCGTTCCGCCGCGCGGTGACCGTCGACAGGCTGCCGATCGAGCAGGTGGTACAGGCCATTTCCGGCAACCCGGCCAGACTGCTTGGACTTTACGACCGCATCGGCTCGCTGGAACCGGGCAAGGACGCCGACCTCGTGGTCCTGGACGACGACTTCGCCCTGGCGGGTGTGATGCGCAAGGGCGAGTGGGTGGTGCGGCCCACCGGCAGATGACGCGTTCGTGCGGCTTCGTGCCGTGCGGCCGGACGGCGGGCGGCCCGACTCTGGGCCGCCCGCCGTTCTTTTGGCATGATCGCTCGCGGAACGGCTACCGAGACCGACCGAGTCCATTTCAGACAGGGGTGCTGGCGCGATGATCCTGACGGTCACGCTCAACGCCGCCCTCGACGTGACATACCGCGTGCCACGGCTGGAACCGCACACCACCCACCGGGTGCGCGAGGTCGTCGAGCGGCCCGGCGGAAAGGGCCTGAACGTCGCCCGGGTGCTGGCCGCCCTGGGCCATGACACCACCGTCACCGGCCTGGTCGGCGGCCGTACGGGCGAAGCGCTGCGCGCCCTGCTGCGACAGGCCGCGCCCGGGGTGACCGACGCCCTGGTCACGGTGGCGGGCGACACCCGCCGCACCGTGGCGGTGGTGGACGGCTCGAGCGGCGACACCACGATGTTCAACGAGCCGGGACCGGTCATCGGCCCCGAGGAGTGGACGGCCTTCCTCGACCGCTACCGCGAACTGCTCGCGGGCGCCCGGGCGGTGGCGCTGTGCGGCAGCCTGCCGCCGGGGCTCGCGGTGGGCTCGTACGCCGAACTGGTGCGCAACGCGAGGGCGGTGGGGGTGCCGGTGCTGCTGGACACCAGTGGTGAGGCGCTGCGCCGGGGCATCGCCGCCCGGCCGGACGTGGTCAAGCCCAACTCGGCGGAGCTGGCCCAACTCACCGGCCTCACCGATCCGTTGCGCGCGGCGCGGGAGGCACGGCGGCGCGGGGCGCGGTCGGTGGTCGCCTCCGGGGGCGTGGAGGGGATGCTGGCGGTCACCGAACGCGGCGTCTGGCGGGCCGCCCCGCCCAGGCGGCTGTCCGGCAACCCGACCGGCGCGGGTGACTCGGCCGTGGCGGGCCTGCTGTCCGCGACGGCGGAGGGCCTCCCCTGGCCCGAGCGGCTGGCCCGGGCGGTGGCGCTCTCCGCGGCCACCGTGCTCGCGCCGGTCGCCGGGGAGTTCGACCGCGAGCGGTACGAGGTCCTGCTGCCGCAGGTCGCGGTCACCGAGCAGTAGGGTTCCAGGGCCCGCCCGCGTTCGTGGGCGAGCCCCGGGCTCCCCGGCCGGCTACCAGCCTTGCGGCTTGGCGCTCTGGTCGACCGTCACGCCCACCCGGTCCAGGTTGTAGTGGCAGACGTCACCCGCGCCGCAGGTCAACGCGATGGTGTTGGCGCCCTTGTTGAGGTCCACCGAGACCCACGAGGTGTACCAGGAGTCCCAGTTGCCGACCGTGCCGTAGTTCTTGAGGTTGATCTTGTAGGTCAGCGGCTTGCCGTTGACCACGACGGTGGTCTTGGCGTCGTCCGCCTGCGCGTTGGCGTACCGCACCCACAGCGCGTAGGTGCCCGCCTTCGGCACGGTGGTGCTCCAGGTGGCGGTGGCGCCCGGGGTCTCCATGCCGTCCACGAACGCGCCGTTGGGACCCTTGGCGCCCTGGTGGTTGTTGTCGGTCTTCGCCCCGCCGCTCAACGTCAGCGTGGCGGCGAACTCCTGCGGCAGCTTCGCGTTCGGATCGGCGCTCGCGGACGCCGAGGGCGCCTGGGAGTCCTGTGAACTGCTCGGCGCGGGGCTGGTGTTGGCACCCGCCGCGTTGTCCGACTTGTCGCTGCCGGTCAGCGCGACCACGCCGATGCCGACGGCGACCACCACGACCACCGCGATGGCGCCGAGCATCAGCCCGCGCCGGTTGGCGGCGACCCCCCGGCCACCGCCGTGGCCGCCGCCATGGCCGCCTCGGTGTGCGGGCGGGGCCGCTGCGTACTGCTGCTGCGGCTGGGTCTGCTGCGGCGGCGGATAGCCGTAGCCGCTCTGCTGTGGCGCCTGGCGCCGCTCACCGACCCGGGTGACCTGGTGGTACGAGGTGCGTGGCACCCCGCGCCGGTCGGCCGCGGGCGCGGCCTCGTCACCCTCCCCGCGGTACAGGTACGCGAACGGGTCGTCGTTCTCGGGCTCTGGCGTGCCGTTACCCGCGGCCGTCATCCGCTGCTCACTTCCCACTGCGTCCGGCCACCGCGGGCCGGATATTGCTGGACGCGCGCGAGCCTACCCCGATCCAGCGGCTCAACGCGTGTCCCCGCCCACAGCGGGGGTCAGCCGGCCCGGCGCTGGGCCTTGGCACGGGAGCGCTTCTCGACGTACATCCGCTGGTCGGCGGAGTGCAGCACTTCCTCCACCGTCATTCCGCAGCCCGCCCAGCCGATGCCGAAGCTGGCCCCGACCCGCACCGCCCGGCCGTCCACCCTGATCGGCGGGATGATCGCGTTGCGCAGCCGGACGGCGAGGTCCTGGGCGCCGTCCCGGTCCAGGCCGTCGGCGAGCACCACGAACTCGTCGCCGCCGAGCCGGGCCACGGTGTCCCCGTCCCGTACGACGCTGGACAGCCGCCTGGCCACCTCGATCAGCACCGCGTCACCGGTGTGGTGGCCGAACCTGTCGTTGATCGACTTGAAGCCGTCCAGGTCGCAGAAGAGCACCGCCAGGCCCTTGCCGCCGTCCGCGCCGTCGCCCTCGTCGGGCTCGATGGCGTGGACATGGTGGTCATAGGGGTGCGGGGAGGGCGCCGGGAAGCTGTACCCGAACTCGTCCAGGTCCTCGGCGCTGGCGGTGTGCTCCTCGGCGGAGAACGGGCGGGAACAGAGCCGGGCGCTGAGCCGGGCGCGCAGTTCGGCGCTGTTCGGCAGGCCGGTCAGCGAGTCGTGGCTGGCGCGGTGCGCCAGGGCGAGTTCGTGCCGTTTGCGTTCCTCGATGTCCTCGACGTGGGTGAGCAGGAAGCGTGGCCCGTCGGTGGTGTCGGCCACCACCGAGTTGCGCAGCGAGACCCACAGGTATGTGCCGTCCCGGCGAGCCAGCCGCAGCTCGGCCCGGCCGCCCTCGGCCGAGGTGCGCAGCAGCGTCCCGATGTCCTCGGGGTGCACCAGGTCGGAGAAGGAGTAGCGGCGCATCTGGTTCGCCGGGCGGCCCAGCATCCGGCACAGCGCGTCGTTGGCGCGCAGTAGTTTGCCGTGCTGGTCACCGCCCATCTCGGCGATCGCCATGCCGCTGGGCGCGTACTCGAAGGCCTGCCGGAAGCTCTCCTCGCTGGCCCGCAGCGCCTGCTGCTCGCGCTCCAGCCGGACCAGCGCGCGCTGCATGTTGGCGCGCAGCCGGGCGTTGCTGATCGCGATGCCCGCCTGGAACGAGTAGGTCTGCAGGGCCTCACGGGCCCAGGCGCCGGGGCGGCGGCCACCGCGCGGCCGGTCCACCGAGATCACGCCGATCAGCTCGCCACCGCCCGCCGGGGTGGCGTACATCGGGGCGAGCAGCCGGTCCTGCGGGTGCCAGTCGTCGTCGAAGCGCGGCGCGGGGCCGTTCTCCCGGTGCCAGCTGGGCACGTCGTCGCCCTCCAGCACCCAGCCCTCGTCGTACGGGATGAAGCGCAGCGATCCCCACCGGTGGCCCATCGCCAGCCGTCGCTCCCAGGACGCCCGGGAGCCGACCCGGCCCGCCATCAGTGCCTCGGCGCCCGCGCTTCCGGCGACCGCGGCGACCACCAGGTCGCCGTCGGGCCGCACCAGGTTCACGGCGCACAGTTCGTACCCCAGCCCGCTGACCACGCCGTCGGCGACGGCCTGCAGCGTGTCGGCCAGGCTACGGGCGGTGTTCAGATCGGCGACCACCTGGTGCAGCTGGCGCAGAGTCGCGAGGCGGACGTACGGCTCCGACTCCGTGTCCATGTCTCTCCCCCGAGCCTCGACGAGTTCCACTTCGTACTTCTTGCGTTCCTCGGTTGTTAATCCCTTGGTGTGTTCGCGATTTCCTATCGTCCGATTGCCACCGCAACTGAATCACAGCGAGCAGCCCGGCGGGTACACAGGGTCAACAATTCCCCCTCCTTGTGACTGAGGTCACAGCTCTGTGTCAGAAGTTGGGCACGGTAAGTGGTTTCGTGCGCAAGACTTTGGGTTCGAACGTTACATACCGGACGCCCGGCCGGAATCTGTGTCCGGAGCGTACGACACAAGCCCCCGCGGGACCTAGGTCCCTACGCGGAGCCCGCATCGGCCCTCCGCCCGAGGCGTGGGACCTGGCCGCCGGTTACCGTTTGGTACGTGTTGCAGGATTCCCCCGAGCAGACCGCCACCGCCAGCCCCCGGGCCGGAGCCATCCCTCATGCTGGAGGCGTGCCGAACCCCGACGACCCCATGAGCCCGGCCCAGCCGCGCTCCGACGAGCCACGGGCGAGTGCGGACGAGTTCCGTGCCGCGATGTCCCGGCTCGCCGCGGGCGTCACGCTGATCAGCGCGCACGACCCGGAGGACGGGGTGGCGGGCGAGGACGTCGGGATGACCGCGACCGCGTTCCTGTCGGTGTCGCTGGAACCGCCGCTGGCGCTGGTCAGCGTGCGGGTGGGGTCGCGGATGGACGAGTTGCTGGAACGGCAGCCGTACTGGGCGGCCTCGGTGCTCAGCGAGAGCCAGCGGCATGTCGCCGGACGCTTCGCGATGCGCGGCCGGATCAGCGACCGGCTGCTGTTCGACGACATCCCGTACACCCGGGGCGCCGTCTCGGGCGCTCCGCTGATCGGCGGCGCGCTGTCGGTCCTGGAGTGCCGCACCACGCAGCGGGTTACGGCGGGAGACCACACGCTGGTCATAGCCGAGGTGCTCACCGCCCGCACCCCGAGCGCCGACGGCCGCCCGCTGGCGTACTTCCGCGGGCGCTACCGCCAGTTGGGCTGAGCCCGCCTCGGGCCGCCCCCGCTCCCGGGCGAGCGCCGCCTCGGGTGGGCCGTCAGTCCCAGTCACGCCCGCTGCGGCCGCGCTTGATGTCGCCGCGCTCGCGCTTGGCGCGCAGCCTGCGCTCGTTGATGCCGCGCGGAATCCTCGTCGGGCGGCGCGGCTTGGGCGGCGCGGCGGTGGCCTGCGCCAGCAGCGCGGCCAGCCGCACCGCGGCGGTCTCCCGGTTGCGCCACTGGGAGCGGTGCTCGCTGGCCCGCACCACCAGCACGCCGTCCACCAGGCGGCCCGCGAGCCGCTCCAGCGCGCGCTCCTTCCAGACCGCGGGCAGCGACTGGGTGGCGGCCAGGTCGAAGCGCAACTCAACCTGGCTGTCAGTGGTGTTGACATGCTGCCCGCCCGGCCCCGACGAGCGTGAGAAACGCCACGTCAGCTCGGCCTCCGGCACGGAGACCGAACCGCGTATGACGAGTGGTCCGGACATGCCTCCATGATCCCCGGTAACAGCGGTCGCGTCACGTCGTTTTGCCCGGCCCCCGGTGGGCCGCTCCGCCGCGCCGCCTAGGATCTCGGGGTGATCGACCTCGGATACGCCCTGTCGCGCCGGTTCCCCGACCCGCCGCAGACCGACTACCGGACCGCTGACGTGTACACGCTGCGGCACGACCTGTTCTGCGGTGACGTCTACCTGGCCGAGGACGACCGAGAGCTGTCCACAGCCTGGGGATGGGTTCCGGTGCTGGACTTCGCCTGGGCGCTGTGCGACATCGCCGAGCAACTCGACCAGGACCCGATGGGCAGCCGGGCCGCACGCCCGCAGCGGGCGGAGCTGGACTTCACCGAGTCGACCGAACGGCTGCGCTTCGAGCGCCGTTTCGGCTGGGTGGAGATCACCGCGGACTGGGCGAGCGAGGAACCGCCGATCTCGGTACGCCACAGTGATCTGCGCCGCGAAGCACGGGACTTCCTACACGATGTGCTCGCGGACCTGGTAGACATGCACGACGGCCTCGCCGACAACCCTGCCGTGTGGAACCTGCGGGCCCGCTTCCCCCGTGTATAGGGGGTAAGCAAAAACCTCCCGTTACGGTGGAAATACATGGAGATACAAACCAGGCGCTCCGGCCGCCGAGGGTGTCTGGTGGGACTGGCCCTCGGAGCCGTACTCGTAGTCGCCGCCGGCCTAGGCCTCCTTTGGTGGCTGACCCGGCCGCCCGCACTGCCCGCCATTCCCAGCCAGTACCTGGTGACCGTTCAGTCGGCCGCCAAGACGTGCCCGGAGCTGAGCGTTCCGATGCTGGCCGCGCAACTCGACGCGGAGAGCCACTGGAACCCGCAGGCCGACTCCGGCCAGGCCCAGGGCATCGCGCAGTTCTACCCGTCGACCTGGGCCGAGTGGGGCAAGGACTACACCGGCGACGGCAAGGCCGACGTGTGGAACCCGGCCGACGCCATCCCGGCTCAGGGCGCCTACATGTGCCACCTGTTCAAGGAGGTCAAGGGCATCCCCGGCGACCCCACCCAGCTCGCGCTCGCCGCCTACAACGCGGGCCCCGGCGCGGTGCTCAAGGCCCAGGGCATCCCGCAGATCCCGGAGACGCAGAACTACGTCAACCGGATCGAGGCGCTGATCCCGAAGTACACCCAGACCTACGCCAAGCAGATCGGCACGTCGCCCAGCCCCTCGGGCAACTGACGGCCACCCACGAAAAGGGGTCCGCACCCGGCGGTGCGGACCCCTTTCGTACGCCCTTGTCCCACTCCCTACGGCGTGGCGCCCCGGAGCGAGCCCCGGGGCGCCGTACGCTGTGGTTGTCAGCGGGTCATTCGGACGGGCCCTGCATCACGTTGCTGATCCACTGGATCGTGCCCTCGTCCATACCCCGGGTGTAGCTGCGGGCGTTGTGCTCGCCGCCGTCGATCACCTGCAGCCGGGTGTGCACCGGGCCGTGGCCGTACTGCTGTATGAACTGCTTGACCTTGACCATGTCGGACGTCTCAGTGGTGCCGACCTGGAAGCCCAGGTAGACGTCCGGGCCGCCCTTCTTGATCAGCTCCTTGGCCAGGTACTGCGGGTTGTTGGCCTGCATCGCGGCCCTGTCGCCGTGCCACAGCGGCGAGTCCGGAACGATGTCCGGACCGCTGGGTATCGCGGCCTTGAAGGTGTCGGGGTACTGCAGCACGCTCTTCAGGCCGCAGAAGCCGCCGGAGGACGAGCCCATGAAGCCCCAGCCGTCCCGGGTCTTCAGGGTGCGGAAGTTCTGCTTCACCAGGTCCGGCACGTCCTGGGTGAGCCAGGTGCCCATCTTCTGCGAGCCCGGTATGTCACTGCAGTCGTGGTACTGCTTGTCCGGGTTGATCACCGGCATCACCAGGATGAAGGGCTTCGCCTTGCCCTCCTGGGACCACTTGTAGAAGTCCTCCTGGAGCTTCAGGTCGCCGCCGAACCAGTAGTTGGTCGGCCAGCCCTCCCCGCCGGGCAGGGCGATGATCACGGGGAAGCCCTTGTTGGCGTTCTCCTTCTGGAAGTACTGCGGCGGCGCCCACACCCACACCTTGCCGGTGAAGCCGGACTTCGCACCGTGGTACGTGGTCACACCTATCTTGGTGTTGTCCGCCGCCTCGACCGTCCGCTGCACCTTGAACTGCGCGGCCGGGCCGGTCGGCATCAGGGCCAGGGAGTTCGGGTTGTCCGGCTTCGGCGCCGCGGAGCCCGCGGCGCTCGGGTTCGTGTTGCCGAACGACACCGGGTCGCCTTCGTCGCTGCACCCGGCGACAAGGCCCAGGGATATCAGGGCCACAGCCGCGGTCAGCCAACGTTTCATCAAGGGTCGCTCCACCGAATCGTTCTTCCTAACGGGTCCATGGCGAGTCGTCTGCCCTTTGTGAGATGCAGAAAACGACCGGGCGGATCCCGTCCTCCTCCATGAATTACGTCATAGGTTCGTAACAGCGGACGAACAGGGGGGTGAGAGCCTGGTGACAGCTACCACCCCATCACCGTCCGTGAACATCAGTGTCCCAGCCGACGAGTTCGCCGCGCGAGCTGACGCCGAGTTTGGGATAGGCCTTGTAGAGGTGGTAGCCGACCGTGCGCGGGCTGAGGAACAGCTGAGCGGCGATGTCGCGATTGGACAGCCCGCGTGCCGCCAACCGGACGATCTGTAGCTCCTGTGGGGTAAGCCCGGCCAGCGCCCCGAGCCGGCCCGGTGCGCGGGGCGCCACGTCCCCGGCGGCGCCCAGCTCGGTGCGCGCCCGCTGAGCCCAGGGCCCGGCACCGAGCCGCTCGAAGGTCTCGACGGCGGCCCGCAGCGGCGCCCTGGCCTCCGCCTTGCGGCGGGCGCGGCGCAGCCACTCCCCGTACAGCAGGGCGGTGCGGGCCTGCTCCAGCGGGCGGTCCGGCTCGCCCGGCTCCTGGTGGGCGGCGAGCGCCTTGGTGTAGCAGGCCTCCTGCTCATCGGGGTCGTCGGCGAGCAGCGCGCGGCAGCGCAGCGCCAGCGCCTCGGCCCAGGGCTGTCCGGTGAGCGCGGCCCAGTCGGCGAACCGCTCGGCGGGGCGCCGGGCCCGCTGCGGGCGGCCGAGCCGTACCGCCGCCTCGACCAGGTCGGGCACCGCCCGGGTGGCCGAGACATGGTGCCGCATCGGCCCTTCGACCAGTGGCGCCAACCGGTCCAGTGCCTGCGCCGCGCGCCCGGCGCCCAGGTCGAGCAGCCCGAACGCCCACCGCGTCCACGGCTCACCGGGCGCCATGGCCAAGGACTCACCGGTGCCGGTGTCGGCGAGGGCGTCGTGCCCCAGTCGGCGGCAGCCCTCCGTGTCTCCATCGACGGCCGCCAAGTAGGCCAGGAACCCGGTCAGTTGGCTGGTCCACTGCCGCTGCCCGGTGTCCCGGGCGATGCGCAGCGCCTCCGTGGCGCTGGCCAGCGCGTCGCGGTGCCGTCCGTGGAACAGTTCCGCCTCGGCCAGGAAGAACAGCACGGTGGGCAGTTGCCCGAAGCCGCCGCTCGCCCGGGAGTCGGCGGCGAGCCGGGCGGCGAGGCGGTACGTTTCCGCGTCCCGCCCGTGGATGAGCGACGCCCCGCACACCTGGACCACGTCCCACGGCACCCGGGCGCCGTTCGCCTCGGCCGCGGCCACCGTCTCGGCGAGCGGCGGCAGCGGCAGCGCGCGGCGGCCGAGCAGCGGTGAGGTCGCGGCGACAAGGTAGTGGACCAGCGGGGTGACCGGATCGTCCGGCGGGTGCGGCAACCGCTCCAGCCCGTCGACGACCTCGCCCAGCTCTGGTCCGCCGAGGTACCAGGCGACATGGAAGGCCTGCATCAGCATCCGCGCGGCCTGCCGGGGGTCGCTTCTGGCGGCCCGGTCGGCGCCGTCGGCCAGCAGCCGGTAGGCGCCCGGGAAGTCCCCTTGCAGGAAGCGCGCGGTGGCCGCCACATGGGCCAGCACATCGCGCAGTCCCGGCTCGCCCGGCATCACCGGCAGGTCGTACAGCGGCTCGGTGAGGCGGGCGGCGGCGCGCCGCGCGAGGGACTCGGCACGCGCCGGGTCGCCCGCCTCCAGGGCCGCCTCCGCGGACAGCGCGAAGCGACGGGTGGCGGTGTCCTGATCCGGGGTCAGCCGCGCGGCGCGTTCGATCGCGGCGGCCGCCGCCGCGTGGCCACCGCGGCCGTGGGCCCGTACCGCGGCCTGTTCCAGGGCCGCCGCGACCGTCTCGTCGGGGGCCGGGGCGGCCAGCGCCAGGTGCCAGGCGCGGCGGTCGGCGGCGTCGTCGTCCGCCGACCGGGCGAGCGCGTCGGCCAGCGCTCGGTGCACGGCGAGCCGGGTGGCCAGCGGCGCCCGCCGGTACACGGCGGCGCGCAGCAGCGGATGGCGGAAGGCGAGCGTCCGCCGAGCCGGGTCCGCCTCCGCGGTGTACACCAGCCCCGCCTCCTCGGCCGGGCGCAGGTCGGGCAGCCCGGCGCCCAGCGGTTCGGCGGCGCGGCGCAGCACCTCCAGGTCGCCGCCGGGTTCCGCGGCGGCCACCAGCAGCAGGGTCTGGGTGGCCGCGGGCAGTCGGCTGACCTGGCCGTGGAAGGCCACCTGGAGCCGGTCGGTGAGCGGGATCGCGCCCGTTACCTCGGGAGTTCCCGCGGGTTCGGCGGCGAGCGCGGCGGGCAGTTCGGTGAGCGCCAGCGGGTTGCCCCGCGCCTCGGTGAGCACCCGGTGCCGTACCGGGGCGGAGAGTTCGGCGGAGCGGGCGTCCAGGAGCCTGGCCGCCGCCTCTTCGGCGAGGCCGGTGAGCCGCAGTTCGGGCAGGCCGGACGCGGCCAGTGGGCCCTCGCCGTCGCGGGCGGCGAGCAGCAGCGCGACCGGCTCGGCCTGCAGTCGCCGGGCGGCCAGCAGCAGGGCGTCGGCGGAGGCGTGGTCCAGCCACTGCGCGTCGTCCACCACGCACAGCAGGGGCTGTTCCTCGGCCAGTTCGGACAGCAGCGACAGCACGGCCAGCCCGGTCAGCAGGCGGTCCGTGGCGGCGGGCGGTGCCAGGCCGAAGGCGCCCTCCAGTGCCCGGCGCTGCGGCGGCGGCAGGGCGGAGAGCCGGTCAAGGCCGGTACCGAGCAGCAGGTGCAGCGCCGCGTACGGCAACTCGGCCTCGTACTCCACACCGGCGGCGCGGATCACCCGCATGCCCGCGGCGGTGCCGGTGGCGGCCGCGTGGTCGAGCAGCGCGCTCTTGCCGATCCCGGGTTCGCCGCGCAGTACCAGGACGCCGCTCGTACCGTCCCCGGCGGCGTCGAGGAGACGGTCGAGCACCGCCTGCTCGCGCTCCCTCCCGTACAGCGATCCCGGCATGGACGTAAAGCTTAACGACGTCAACTGCGCTACCGGCGACGGGAGTACCTAATGCCGACGGATTCCGCCGGTCGCCGTTCTCCGTACGTTTTCCACCAGCGGGAACGCCCCGCGACCGAGCAGGAGGACAGACCATGAGCGACATCCAGGACCTCGTCGAGCGCTACATCGCCGTCTGGAACGAGACGGACCCGGCCGCCCGGCGCGGCCAGCTCGAAGCGCTGTGGGCCGAGGACGGCACCTATGTGGACCCGCTGGCGGTCGCCGAGGGGCGGGAGGCGTTCGACGCCACCATCGCGGCGGTGCAGGCGCAGTTCCCCGGACTGGTCTTCCGGCTCGCCGGGCCCGTTGACGCGCACCACCATCTGGCCCGTTTCACCTGGGAGTTGGGACCGGCGGACGGTGCGGCGCTGGCCGTCGGTTTCGATGTCGCGGCCGTCGCGGCGGACGGCAGGATCCAGACGGTGCACGGCTTCCTGGACAAGGTCCCGGCGATGTGAACCGCCGTCAGCGGCGGCTGGCGGCACCCTGACGGGCCATCTGGGCGGAACCCCTCTGGCGGCTGGGCCAACCGGCGTACAAGACAGAACACCTGACGCCGGATGAGCTGATTATCGGGGTACATATCTGGCGTATCAGCCAGCCAGGGGAGGAAGCGCCCATGACCGCCAGCCTCGACCAGTTGCGCCGCTGCACCATCGCCGTGGACCTCGGCTCGTCCAGGACCAGGGTGTATCTGAAGAACACCGGCATCATCGTGGACCAGCCCAGCGTGGCCGCGGTCGACTGCCGGTCAGGCTCCCTGGTCGCCGTGGGAGACGACGCCGCACACATGACGGGCCGCACCCCCGAGCACATCCGGGTGGTGCGGCCCGTCGTCGGTGGCACCGTCGTCAACATCGACATGGCCCAGCGCATGCTGCGCGCGCTCATCGGCGACAAGCTCAGCAAGGCCTGGCGGTTCAAGCCGGTGCTGCGCGCCGCGGTGTGCGTACCGCACGGCAGCGAACCGCTCGCCCAGCGCGCCACCGTCGAGACGCTCGCCGGTCTCGGTGCCCGCCGGGTGGAACTCATCGACGCGCTGATCTGCGCCGCGGTCGGCTGCGGGCTGCCCGTGGAACTGCCCGAGGCGACGATGATCGTGATGTCCGGGGCGGCGACCACGCAGATCGCGGTGCTGTCACTGGGCTCGATCGTGGCGGCCGAGACCATCCCGGTGGGGCGCGACGTCATGGACCGCGCCGTGATCCAACACCTGCGCAACCACCACGCGTTGATGATCCCCGGGCAGGAGGTGAATCCGCTGCACCAGATGCTGGACGCCGACGGCACCGCCATCCGCAGCACCGAAGTGCGCGGCATGGACGCGGCCAGCGGGCTGGCCCGCTCGGTGCTGGTCGACTCCGAGAGCGTACGGCTGGCGGTGCGCAGCCCGATGAACGCGGTGCTCGACGGGTTGCGCTCGGTGCTGCGCCGCTGCCCGCCGGACCTGGTCGCCGACCTCGCCGACCGGGGCATCACGCTGGCCGGCAGCAGCGCGCCCATGCCGGGTCTGGACACCATGCTGCGGACGACGACCGGGATGCCGGTGCACATCGCGGCGGACCCGGACGACTGCGCGGTGCGCGGACTGGGGGCGATGCTGGAGGGCCGGGTGCGGCCAGTGGCGTTCGACCCGGTGCGCTGACGCCCCGTAGGGGATCCCAGGGTGGGGAAATCCCCACCTGGCGGCCGGTTGGCCGCCCCATGGTCCGGTGCCCCGCGAAACAGCGATCCTGGCCAGGACTTCGCACCGCGACCAGGGGGATTCCCATGCACACGTCCACGACCCGCCGCAGGCCACGCATCCGGCGCGGCGCCGGGCTGCTGCTCGGCGCCGCGCTCGCGGCCACCGCGCTCGCCGCGCCCGAGGCGACCGCCGCGCCGCGGCACCTGACGCTGCCCGCGCCCACCGGCCCGCACCAGGTCGGCACCGTCTCCCTGCACCTGGTCGACCCGGCCCGGCGCGACCCCTGGGTGGCCACCCGGCAGCACCGCGAGCTGATGGTCAGCGTCCGCTACCCGGCACGGGACGCGGACCGGTATCCGCTGGCACCGCAGATGCTGCCCGGGGAGGCGGCCGGGTTCGACGCGCTCAACAATTTCACCGGCGTCCCCAAGGGCGGGGTCGACTGGGCGGCCACCCCCTCCCACGCGCACGAGGGGGCACCGGTGGACCGGCGGGGCGGCCCGCTGCCGGTGGTGCTCTACGAACCCGGGACGCTGGACCCCCGTTCGCTGGGCACCACCCTCGCCGACGACCTCGCTTCGCACGGCTTCGTGGTGGTCACCGTCGACCACACCTATGACGCCTCCGCCGTGCAGTTCCCCGGCGGGCGGGTCGAACGCTCCGTCCTGCCCGAGGAGTTCGCCGCGACCAAGGGCCAACCGGCCGCGATCACCGCCTTGTTGAAGAAGACGATGGCGGTGAACATCGCCGACACCCGCTTCGTACTGGACCAGGTGGACGCCCTGGCCGCCGGGCGTGATCCGGACGCCGAGCACCGCGCGCTGCCGCGGGGCCTGGCGGGCGCCCTCGACGCGCACCGCATCGGCATGGTCGGCCAGTCCTCCGGCGGTATGGCGGCCCTGGAGACGATGCACGAGGACCAGCGGATCACGGCGGGCGCGGACCTGGACGGCGTCCTCGCCTACGAGCAGGACGACCACACCCCGGGCAACCCCTTCCCGGTGGCCACCGCCGGACTGAAGCGTCCCTTCCTGCTGATGGGCAAGGACGGCAACAACCACCGCACCGTGCCGTCCTGGGGACAACTGTGGAACAACAGCCCCGGCTGGCACCGCGATCTGACCCTGCGCGGCGCAGAGCACGCGTCGTTCACCGACGCCGAGTCGCTGCTCCCGCAGATCGCCCGCCAGCTGGGGCTGCCCGCGAGCACGGTGCGCGAGAACATCGGCACCGTCGACCCCGGCCAGGCGGTGGCCGCCGAAAGGGCCTACCTCACCTCCTTCTTCGACAAGTGGCTGCGCGGCGGCAGCGGCGACGGCCTGTTCGACGGCCCGTCCCCGCGCTTCCCGGTGATCGATTACGTACGCTGACCGAAGACATTTCGTCGGGCAGCGTGAGGGGACTCCATGGCACAGCGGGTACGTGGTGTGATCGCCCCGGGCCGGGGCGAGCCGGTGCGGATCGAGACGGTCGTCGTGCCGGATCCGGGCCCCGGCGAGGCGGTGGTACGGGTCCAGGCCTGCGGGGTCTGCCACACCGACCTGCACTACCGCGAGGGCGGCATCAACGACGAGTTCCCCTTCCTGCTCGGCCATGAGGCCTCGGGCACGGTGGAGTCGGTGGGCGAGGGCGTCACCGAGGTCGCCCCCGGCGACTTCGTGATTCTCAACTGGCGTGCGGTGTGCGGCCAGTGCCGGGCCTGTCGGCGCGGTCGGCCCTGGTACTGCTTCAACACCCACAACGCCCGGCGGAAGATGACCCTGGAGGACGGCACCGCGCTGTCCCCGGCGCTGGGCATCGGCGCGTTCGCGGACAAGACGCTGGTGGCGGCCGGACAGTGCACCAAGGTCGATCCGGCCGCTTCCCCGGCCGCCGCCGGGCTGCTGGGCTGCGGGGTGATGGCCGGTCTCGGCGCGGCCATCAACACCGGCGGGGTCACCCGGGGCGACTCGGTGGCCGTCATCGGCTGCGGCGGCGTGGGCAACGCGGCCGTCATGGGCGCCCGGCTGGCCGGGGCGGCCAAGGTGATCGCCGTCGACATCGACGACACCAAGCTCGCCGCCGCCGGGCGCCTGGGTGCCACGCACACCGTCAACTCCCGTTCCCAGGACCCCGTCGAGGCCATCCGGGAGCTGACCGGCGGCAACGGCGCCGACGTGGTGATCGAGGCGGTCGGCCGCCCGGAGACGTACAAGCAGGCCTTCTACGCACGGGACTTGGCCGGTACGGTCGTCCTGGTCGGCGTACCCACCCCCGAGATGAAGCTGGAACTGCCGCTGCTGGACGTGTTCGGCCGCGGTGGCGCGCTCAAGTCCTCCTGGTACGGCGACTGTCTGCCGTCCCGTGACTTCCCGATGCTGATCGACCTCTACCTCCAAGGGCGGCTGGATCTGGACGCGTTCGTCTCGGAGACGATCGCGCTGGACGGTGTCGAGGCGGCGTTCGACAAGATGGCGAAGGGTGAGGTACTGCGCTCGGTCGTACTTCTCTGAGCCCGCGCACCCCGGCCGCACCCGCGGGCCTCGCCACGTTCCCACCGGGACACGGCGAGCCCGCGGGTGCGCGCGTCTTGTCCCGACGGTGCGCGCGTCTTGACGCGACCCTGACGCTACTTGCGTCGATACGCAAGTAGCTGCTTATACTGCATACGGTTCCACAGGAGGCACCTCGTTCGGTGAGGCGTCTTCACGGACACAGGCCACTGATCCCACCCGTCGAGAGACGCTCCGGATCAGGACAGGTCTCCCCGAGTTAAGGGGTGATCCCAAGTGGCTGCCCCCACGGGGGACTACGCCGTGAAGTGCCAAAGCTCTGACGAGTTGGGGTGAGCCGGTCGGTCAAACGGGCCGGTCCGCTCCTGCCGAGTCGATGATGACGCGCACCGTGCGCGGCCCCGGCCGGAAGGAGGCGACAGACATGGATCCCAGTAGTAGCACGTCGAGCAGTCCGAGTACCCCGGGCCACAGTCAGCCGCACACCCGGACCGCTCCGCGTGCGTACTCGCCGTGTCCGGGGCCGCGTTCCGCGCGCTCCGCCGCCGACCGCTAGCGCCCTTCCGCCAACCACCGCACCGATCCAACCGGTTCGGCGATCAGGCGCCACAGCACGTTGACCCGATCTCCCCGCGTGCCACGGGGGCACCGTCACGCCCTCGTGTCCCCCTTCCTGGAGGTGACCTCCATGACCGTACTGACCCTTCGCCGTACCCCCACCGTCCGCCTCGCGCTGTCCGACGGCGTGGAGCGCGACTACCTGCTCGACACCCCGGTCTCGGCCGCCACCGCGCTCGGCGGCCCGGTCTACGACCGGTTGGTGCACGCCGCGTACGTCCTCGCCCGCCAGGGCTACGACGCCCACTGGCTGACCCGGTTCGCCCAGTTGCCGTCGTCGGCCGCGCACCGCATCACCGAGGCGGCGGCGCACGCTTCGCGCTGAACCCGCTCATCCCGCCTTCCCTCCTTCGATCTCCCCGAACCGTTCGGGAGGTGCCATCAGCATGACCGCGACCATCACCACCGTCCGCTTCCTGCGCCTCTCGGCGACCCCGCGCCTGCGGCGCTTCCTCGCCGACGCGTTCAACCGGATCGCCGACTCTCCGCTGCACAGCCCCGTCGTCACCGCGCTCCGGCCGACCGCGCGCGCCGCCACCGTGCCGCACGGCTCCTGCCAACGCCACGTCGTCACCGTGCACTTGGCGTGCGATCTACGCCAGGAGCATCGGATCCGGGCCCTGTTGAGCGACGCCCTCACCACGTCGGGCCTGCGGTACGACGGGCTGCGGGCCCAACGCGGCGAGAAGACCGTGGAGTTCCAGGCCGCGCTCACCGTGCACGGCGCACCCGCCCCGGCGGTGGAGCCGCTTGTCTCCAGGCTGTTCCTCCAGCCCGGCGTGCAGGACGTGCACTGGACCGCGGCGGACGCCCGGCCACCGTCCCCCCGGGGACCGCGCGCCGTAGCAGCCTGAACCGTCCCACCGCCCCCAGGGTTCCTAGGAGCACCAATGCCCGTCCGCTACCCCCGAGCGCACCGCCGCGCCGTCTTCATACCGCCGTTCCGCGACGTCCCGGCCAGCCAGGCGCCCCCGAACGCCCCCTCCGCGGCCGCCGTGATGCCTTCCTCCTCTGTCCCGAAGGTGGCCTCAACCCCCGGCCTGACCGTTGACGTCGAACGCCGGGTCGCCTCGGTCGACGGCCGGGTGCTCAGGCTGACGTATCTGGAATTCGAACTCCTCGCGCATCTGGTCGCCCACCCCCGCAGGGTGCACAGCCGCGCCCAGTTGATCGCCGCGGTGTGGAACCAGCCCGCGGTCGGTGACACCCGTACCGTCGATGTGCATATCGCTCGCCTCCGCGGCAAACTCGGCGCGGACCACCGGAAGTTGATCGCGACGGTCCGCCAGGTCGGTTACCGCTACACCCCCCTCTCCACTTCCCGCAGCGACGACGAACAGCCATGACCGCGCATGAGGGCCGTACCTTGCCGGGCATCACCATGGTGACGGGGCTTTGGGCCGGGATGGTGGTGGCCGGAATGACACTCATGACGCTGGCCCTCCTGCCGCGCCCACAGGGCCTCTCCATCGGTGAAGCGCTCGCCGCCCTCGCGGTGGCGGCCGCGGCCGTGGTCGTGGTCGCCGTTGCCAGCGCCCTACGACGGCGTCGGCGCGGCACGGTCCGGGCGTTCGCTCCGGTGCTGGTCGCGACGGAGGAACCGTGGTTCCCCGCCACGGCACTGACCGGCTTCCCCGCGGACGCCTTGGACGCCACCCTCTCCGGCCCCGACGCCCCGAGCCTCAACCGCCTGCATGTCGCCTGGGTGTTCGCCACCCAGGGCTACGACGCGCCGTGGATCGCCCGTCACTTCGATATTCGGCTGTCGGTGGCACGGATGCTGGAGGACGCGGCGCGCGAGTATCGCTGAGCGGCACGACCCCGGCTGCCCGGGACCGCTGGGCGGTGCGCGGAGTCCGTACCCGCGGCCCGGCCGATGCCCTTGCCGCCGCCGTCGGCGACCGACGCTGCCTTGCCTTTGAGCGCACCCATGGCTCTCTCCCTTCTCACCTTCCCTATCGTTCGCTACAGAAGTAGCGTAGACCAATTTCTTAGCGAACGCTACAGAATCCGGATTGGGATCCTGATTCCACGCGGACGGCTCCGGGCTCTCCCGCTCGGCGCTCACCGCGGACGGCTCCGGGCTCCCCCGCGAACGGCCGGGGAGCGACTGGAAGGCCGCGAGACGCGGGCCGCGGCGGAGCGGCAGGGAGGTCAGGTCGTGACCCGCGCGCAGCGGCGCAGAGCTCGAAAAGGGAGGGGAAGGGAAGGCGGCCGAGATGGCCGGGGCGCGACGCGAGCGGCCGGGTTCGGCGGGACGCCGCGCGGAGGGGCCCTACTGCCGGTGCGGTGCGTCCAACTGGACGGAGAGCCGCTTCGGGGCGACCGCCCGGTAGCTGTCCTCGATCCACTCGCGGAGCACTTCCACCGGCGGGATGCCCTCACGGAAGGGCACGGTCACCCAACCGGACTTGCCCAGTCCGTATCCGGCGGGCTCGGCGCCGGGAGCGGCCAGCGCGTCGGCATGCACATCCTCGTCAGTGAGCTTGAGCGTGAAGCGGAGCGGCCCCTCGCCCTCGTCGGGGCCGAGGAAGACGAAGACCTTCTTGTTCACCTTGGCGACCGAGCCGCCCCACGGGAACTCCTCCCGCGCCTCCGGCAGCGACAGCGCGAACTCCCGGACCGCCTCCCGCACCCGGCCCGCGTCGAACGCCCCACCCATCCCGGCCTCCCGCCGCCTGATCCGTTGCCGCCCGATGCTATGCGCTGCGCTGGGAGTGCGGCGATGTGCCGTCGATCATCCGCGCACCGGTTGGGGCTGGTCGCGTGGTTCCCCGCGCCCCTTCAGGGCGCTACCGAACCGCAGCGCACCACGCTCGACCTGCTAGCGACCCTTCACAGCGCGCCGCCGAACCGCAGCGCACTTCGTCCGGCCTGCTCGGGCCTGGCCCCGGTGGCGCCATCCCGCCGTCGGTTGCGGAAGGCCCCGCGATCGGACGGCGATGTCGAGAACCCGCGACTGGCTACGTCCCCACAATGAACGCGACCACAATGGGTCGCATCAGCGAGGAGGAACACGATGGCCAAGTACTTGCTGCTCAAGCACTACCGTGGCGCCCCGGCCGCGGTCAACGACGTTCCGATGGACCAGTGGACGCCGCAGGAGATCTCGGCGCACGTGCAGTACATGAACGACTTCGCGGCCCGGCTGGAGAAGACCGGCGAGTTCGTCGACGGTCAGGCGCTCGCCCCCGAGGGGACGTGGGTCCGGTACGACGGTGAGGGGCGCCCGCCGGTCACCGACGGCCCGTTCGCCGAGACCAAGGACCTCATCGCTGGCTGGATGGTGATCGACGTTGACAGCTACGAGCGCGCCGTCGAGCTGGCCGGGGAACTGTCGGCCGCCCCCGGGGCGGGCGGGAAGCCGATCCACGAGTGGCTCGAGGTACGCCCGTTCCTGGGCTGCCAGCCCACCATCACGGAGTGACCTCACCAATGGACGAGGCCCTGCTCCGCAGCCTCACGCCGAGCGTGCTCGCCATCCTCGTCCGCCGCGGCGCCGACTTCGCGGCGGCCGAGGACGCCGTGCAGGACGCGCTGGTGGAGGCGGTCCGCGGCTGGCCGACCGACCAGCCGCGGGACCCCAAGGGCTGGCTGGTCACCGTGGCCTGGCGCAAGTTCCTCGACCGGGCCCGGGCGGACGCCGCCCGCCGTCGACGTGAGGACCTCGTCGACGAGGCGCCGGTGCCCGGGCCCGCGTCCGCGGTGGACGACACGCTCCAGCTGTACTTCCTGTGCGCCCACCCGTCGCTGACGCCGTCGTCCGCCGTCGCGCTCACGCTGCGCGCCGTCGGCGGACTGACCACCCGCCAGATCGCCCAGGCCTACCTGGTGCCCGAGGCGACCATGGCGCAGCGCATCAGCCGGGCCAAGCGCACGGTTTCCGGCGTGCGGTTCGACCAGCCCGGCGACGTCGCCACCGTGCTGCGCGTCCTCTACCTGGTCTTCAACGAGGGCTACTCCGGCGCCGTCGACCTCGCCGCCGAGGCCATCCGGCTCGCCCGGCAGCTCGCCGCCCGGGTCGACCACCCCGAGGTGGCCGGGCTGCTCGCCCTCATGCTGCTCCACCACGCCCGGCGCGCCGCCCGGACCGCGCCCGACGGCAGCCTGGTACCGCTCGCCGAGCAGGACCGCGGCCGGTGGGACACCGCGTTGATCGCCGAGGGCGTCGCGATCCTCCAGGCGGCCCTCGCCCGCGACCGGCTGGGCGAGTTCCAGGCCCAGGCCGCCATCGCAGCCCTGCACGCCGACGCGCCCACCGCCGAGGAGACCGACTGGGCGCAGATCGTCGAGTGGTACGACGAACTCACGCGCCTGACCGACAACCCCATCGTGCGGCTCAACCGCGCAGTGGCCGTCGGCGAGGCCGACGGACCGCGCGCGGGCCTGGCGGCACTCGCCGCGCTGGACGCCTCACTGCCGCGGCACGCCGCGGTGGCGGCGTACCTCCACGAGCGCGACGGCGACCTGGCGAGGGCGGCACGGCTGTACGCCGAGGCGGCCCACAAGGCATCCAACCTCGCCGAGCGCGATCACCTGACACGCCAGGCCGCCCGACTCAACGCCCGCCGAAGGGGCTGACGGGTCGCCCTCAGATCTTCCCGAAGCCCCGGGCGCGATCCCCGTGACCACAGCGGCCCGGCGGCCATGCCCCACGTCACGGCGAGCGAGCCCAACCGGCCGATTCGAAGGGCGACTTGCGCAAGCCGCCCCGGCAGCCGCCCCGTCAACCGTTGCGCGCTTGCTGGAACGTGCGGCGGTGGGTGTCCGGGGGGCACTCCCAGCGTGCGGCGGAAGTGTCGACGCAAGGTGGAGGCAGTGCCCAAAATGAGTGATTGGCCATCACCTCCGCCCGCCGCGAAGGCCTTCATCGGACGACCGCAGTAATCATGTGGGGCATGACGCCAAGCCCCTTGCAGTGGACACTGGTCAGCCTGCTGATTGTCATCGGGGTGCTCCTGGCCGCTATCGCGTGGAGGCTGGCGGCCGGAACGCATCAAGCATCCGCCGAAAGCAGCGTCCTTTCCGGCGTGGGCGGCGGGTTGATCACCGGCTTCGCCGTAAGTCTTTCCGTGTTCTTTCTGCAGAACTCCTTCGAGAGGGGCCAGGAGGAGGCCACATGGCGTGCCAACGTGGAACTTGCCCCAAACGTCCCCGGCTTCACCCCGCACCACCATTCGATCAAGGACATCTCCTTCACCGGCAAGGACCTTTCCGACGCGGACTTCAGCGGAAGGCCCCTCGCTGGCTACTCATTCCGCGACGCGAAGCTGCATGGAGCGAACTTCGAACACGCCGACCTCAAAGGGGTCGACTTCACGGGCGCTGACCTCTCTGAGGCCAGCCTGAAAAACGCGAACCTTCAGGGGGCGTGGTTTCTGAGCACGCGCATGTACCTGACCGACCTGACGGGCGCACACTACAAGGACACCCAGGCGAACTACCTGACATGCTGGCCCTCGGATTTCTTCAAGGATGCCATTCGAAGCCACGGTCTGCGCCCGATGAAAAAGCGGGAGCCCAACGGGCACATGCACGGCCCCGATTCGGGGCATGTCTGCTCTGCTTAGGCAGTAGCCGTCGGTCATGCCCGAGCGCCTTGTGCCCCGCCGCCCGGTGGCCCGGTGGACGCCCGTCCGCGTCATGGCAGGATGCGGGGCAGCGCGGCTGTGAAGGAGGGTGGGGCAGATGGGCGGCGGGAGTGGGCGCGCGCTCGCGGAGCGGCTGAACTGCCTCCTCACGTACGTGCACCCGCCCGGTGCGCCGTACCCCAACGCCCATGTCGCCGCGGAGATCAGCGGCGGTGCCGAGGAGTACGGCGAAATACGGCTGACCGAGGATTGTCTGCCGATGCCGCGCAACGGAAAGCGAGCCGACCCCAGCCCCGACGTGCCGCGCACGCTTGCGAAGTCCTGCGCCGTACACGTGGGTTACCCGCTCGGTGGCCGCACGCCCTCGCGAGCGGAACGAGCGGAGGAAGAAGTCGAGTTCCGCGTCGCCATGCGTGATCAGCGCGTTCGGGCCATCGCGCCGCGATCCGTCGGCCCGCCGCCTGAGGCACAGGACAGGCTGACCACGATCATCCCCCGGCTTCGCCAGCGGATGAGCCTCCCCGAGCAGAGGGAGGAAGAAAGTGGACGGGACTGAAGCGGACGCGGTCTTCTACTCCTGGCAACGGACGGGGACCGAGGGCGAAGACGGAGCGGGCATGCGTGTGGGGCCGACACGGCGGCGGTGCAAGCGGCTGATCCAGCAGCTGAGCCTGCCCGCCACGACCGATTTGCAAGGCATGTGCGGCATCGTGGCGCGCCGGGTGGGCCGCCCGGTGCACCTCGTACCGATGAGTCTGGACGGCGTCGTCTCCGGGATGACGGCCACCACGGACGACGGCTACTGGGTCGTCTACGAGCTGAAGACCTCCCCCTGGCACCAGGCCCACATCGTGCTGCACGAGCTGAGCCATCTCCTGCTCGGCCACGACCAGAACCCCCGGGTCACCCAGGACGCGCTGCGCGTGTGGACGCCGTCGGTCGATGTGACCACCGCCATGCGGCGGCTCGGGCTCACCAGGAACAACCTGGGTTTCGCACGCCACCACTGCTACGACAACGCCACCGAGCGCGAAACCGAGGTGCTCGGCACGCTCCTGATGGAGCGTCTGGCGCCCATGGCCCCCGATGACGGCCTGCCGTTACAGGGCCAGGCGGCTGAGCTGGCCGCGTCGCTGGGGCCCGCGTTACGTCACATCAGGCAGGAGGCGCAGAGCGGCGGGAGCGAGGGCGGACCGCGTGTTTGACGTCCTGTACCTGTGCTTCGGCGCCGCCGCGTGGACGATCGTGGCGTACAAGGCACGCGCCTGGCTCCGCGACCGCGCCAACGCCGACCTCGGCCTGACCTGCGTGATGACGGCAGGCGTAGCCACCGTTTTCCTGTTCTCCGCGCCCAGCCTCTACATCGGGTTCGACCACCTGGTGGGCGTGGCCAACCTGGCCATGGTCTTCCTCTACTCGTCCCTGGTGGTCTTCGCCACCGGGGCGCTGATCCTGGTGCTGCGGTGGACGGGACGCGACAGCGACGCGGCACGTGCCCGCGTCGCGCGGCGTGCCCGCGTCCTGGTGGCGGCGATCGGCGGGGCGTGGGCGGTCGCCGTGGTCAGCTTCCTGCTCGGTCGCCCCGACTCCGTCGAGCATCCGCGCGACTTGAGCACCGCGTATGCCTCCGCGCCCGGCGTGGTGTGCTTCCTCGTCCTGTATCTGGCCATCTTCGGGACCAGCCTGGCCGGGCTCGGTGCACTCTGCCCGCGGTACGCCGCGCAGTTGGGCCGCTCCTGGCTCGCCCGGGGGCTGCGGATACTGGCGGTCGGCTGCTGGCTCGGGCTGGTCTACTGCGGGTGCAAGCTGGTCAGCTTCGGGCTCTCCTGGGCCGGGGTCGACGCGCGCTGGCTGGCCAACGGCGTGGCGCCGCTCAGCGCCTCGGTCGCGGCGCTGCTGGTGCTCACCGGCTTCGCGCTGCCGGCCGCCGGGCCACGGGTGTCCGCGTGGCGCAGACTGCGGCGGCTGAAGCCGCTGTGGCGAGAGGTGACCGCCCAGGCCCCGCAGGTGACGATGGCGCAGTCACGCTGGGCGTCCTGGTGGCCGCTGGCCGACCTGGAGTGGCGGGCGAACCGGCAGATGGCGGAGATCCGCGATGTGCAGCGCGGCATCCGCCGCTACGTGGAGGCGGAGACGCTGGACCTCGCCCGGGCCAAGGCGCGGGAACACGGCTACGACGCGCGACGGCTGGCCGCCGTGGTGGAGGCCGCGGCGCTGCGCCGCGGGCTGCAGAACGAGGCGGTCGGCAACGTGCCCGTACCGGGCGCGGACACCGTCGTGGTGGCGGTGGGCGACGAACTGGCCGCCGAACACGAGCACTTGGCGTGCGTCGCGGACGTCTACCGGTCGTCGCTGGTGGACGAGGTCCTCGCCGAGTTGCGGATGGGGGGTTCCGTGCGGCGGCCGTAGATGCGTGGCCCGTAAGGGAGTTGGTGGGTCGGGGCACCTCAGCCGCGGTGACCCGGCACCGCCCGCGACCGTTCGGCACGCCTGCTTCGCGGCTGTCCGGCGACGGCCAGCAGGCGTTCCGGGCGCCCCAGTAGAGTCGGGAGCCATGCAGAAGCCCACGACGTCCGGCTGCCCGGTCCAGGTCGACACGGCCGCTCTCATCGCCGACCCGTACCCGACGTACGCCGCGCTGCGGACGGCCGGTCCGGTGCACCGGATCACCGGTCCCGACGGACTCCCCGCCTGGCTGGTCACCCGCTATGACGACGTCCGTGCCGCCCTCGCCGATCCGCGCCTGTCGCTGGACAAGCGCAACGCGCTGCCGGGCGGCTACCGCGGCTTCGCACTGCCGCCCGCGCTGGACGCCAATCTGCTCAACATGGACCCGCCGAACCACACCCGCATCCGGCGCCTGGTGACCAAGGCGTTCACCCCTGGCCGGGTCGACAAGCTGCGCGAACCGGTGCGTGAGATCTGCGAGGAACTGCTCGACGCGATGGAGCCACACGGTCGCGCGGACCTGATCGCCGCGTACTCGGGGCCACTGCCGGTCACCGTCATCTGCGACCTGCTGGGTGTCCCGGCGGCGGACCGGCACGACTTCCGCGCCTGGACCGACGTACTGGTCGCTCCCGATCCGCAAAGGCCGGAACAAGCCAAGGAAGCCGTCGGCGGCATGCTGCGCTTCTACACCGGCCTGATCGCGACCAAACGGGCCGAACCGGGTGACGACCTGCTCTCCGACCTGATCACCGCCCGCGACGACGCGGCAAACCCCACCGACGGCCAGGACCGCCTGAGCGAGGACGAGTTGACCTCGCTGGCCTTCCTCATCCTGTTCGCCGGGTACGAGAACATCGTGCACCTCATCGGCAATTCGGTGCTGGCCCTGCTGGAACGGCCGGAGTTGCTGGCGGAGTTGCGGAGCAATCCGGCGGCCATCCCGGCGGCGGTGGAGGAGTTCGCCCGCTGGGACGGACCGGCGCCGCTGGCCATCCGCCGATTCCCGCTGGAGGACGTGGAGATCGGCGGCGTGACCGTACCGGCCGGGGAGACGGTGCTGCTCTCCGTCGCCTCGGCCAACCGCGACCCGAACCGCTTTGCCGACCCCGACCGGCTCGACCCGCACCGCCCGCAGGGCGGCAACCTCTGGCTGGGCCACGGCATCCACTACTGCCTGGGCGCCGCGCTCGCCCGGCTGGAGGCCGAGACCGCCATCGAGGCGCTGCTGCGCCGCTTCCCCGGGCTGGCCCTCGACGGATCGCCGGAGGACCTGCGGTGGCGCAAGTCGATCCGCGCACGTGGTCTGCTCGCGCTTCCGGTCACCTGGTGACGGCCGAAGTACCCACTCTCGGTGCGCGGTCGGGGCCCGATGCGGTAAGAAGGCTCCAGGGCCTGTCCGGTGTGCATCCCCCGTCGCACCGGACAGGCTCTCTCTTCTCCGCGCCGGGGTCCGCTTCAGGCGGTGCGGCGCTGGCCGGGGTGGACGGCGGTGCGCTGTCCACCGAGGTGTCATCCGTGGTGGTGGTGGCCGTGGTGATGGTGGCCGTGGTGATGGTGACGGTGACGGTGGCCGTGGTGGTGACGGTGGCCGTGGTGGTGGTGACGATGGCCGTGGCAGTCGGAGAGTTGGAAGGAGGCGATACGGGTGTGCCAGTTCCCGGTGCCGTCGGCTGGCTGGTACTGGTTGGTGTACCAGAACGTGCAGTTGTTCACCGGGTCGATGGCCATGGAGGTGTAGTCACCCCAGCGGTTGCTCCCGGTCTGGGAGCCCGCGCCGGTCCACACGGTCGTCTCGTGGAACGACATCAGGTTCCGCGGGTCGTGCGCCAGGCGGCCGGTGATACGGATCGAGGGATGTGCCTGGGAGGAGGACCGTGAGTAGCCCAGTGCGATGTCGCCCTTCTTGTCCTGGGCCGCTGAGCCCATCCACCGGTACGTGGGCCCAGGAGCGTAGGTGCTCTGCTGACGGACGACCGGGCGGCCGTGCCGCAGGCGCAGTTCGTACCAGCGCACGCCCACGCCGCCGCGGGCGGCTACCGCGTGGTTGAAGACCAGCGACTGGTGGTCGCCGAAGTTGCGGTAGGCGAACCGGTACATGGGCGAGTAGGAGAGCGAGTCCAGTTTCTGGGTGGTCCCGGCCTGGGGGACGCAATGGGTGGGGTCGGTACGCTCACAGGCCCGGGTGTAGTGGGCCACGCGCAGTTCCCGCGGGCCCTTGACGGTGGTGCGGGCCTGGTCTGCCCAGTCGACGTGGAACCGCCAGTACTGAAGAGTGTCGTCGGTGGGACCGAGGTTGATCAGCAGGTCGGGCTCGCCCCGCGGGGGTGGGGTCCTGCCGTCGAGGTCCGAGCCGATCGGGATGGTCGACGCCGGGAGGGTGTAGCACTGCTGGTCGGCGTCGGCTCCGCGCAGCATCCTGCGGCGATCCCAGGCGCACGCCTCGAAGAGCGCCCCGGGCCCGGTGGCGACCACGTAGTAGGCGTCCGGCCACACCGCGAGCTTCGGGTGGTCGGGGAGGTTCTGGTAGCCGAAGGCGTAGCGGTAGTACTCGCCGGTGGCATCCGCGGTTCGGGAGACGGCCACGCACAGTCGGTTCGTGTTGGTCACGTTGTCGCGGGCGAACTGGTTGATGACCCAGCGGTGGGCCAGCGTGTCCCAGCGGACCACTGGGTCCCCGAGGAAGGCGTTCTGAGCGAACTCGCACGGTCCGCCGAACCCGCTGAACAGGGTTTCGGTCGTCAGCGGCCCCAGTAGCGTGGCACCGGACTTGGAGTACACCGCGAGTTCGAAGTTGGTGATCTCCACGACCTGGCGGGAGCCTACCGAGGCGTTGGGGTCAGGAGGGACGCCTCCGCCTTCCCTGATGCCTTCGAAATCGACTCCCAACCGGATCCGGCCCCGGTGGCCGTTGCGGTTTTGCACCACACGATCGGGACCGGTGGCCCTGGTGAGGGACGGGTGCGGCACCCTTCTGGGGGGCACGAGGTGGGGAGCGGACCGGAACCGTCTGGATCTCTGCGACAGATCACGCAACGGTGGCGAGATGTCATGGTGCACCGCTGGGCCGGAATCAGGAGAGCGAGAAGCGTGCGCGTGGGTGGCCGGCTTGTGTACGACTCCGGTGGCGGACGTGGCGGACCACGCCGGCGAAGCCATAAGCGCCGCTCCCACCGAAGCGACGGCAACGAACGAACGCAACGCACGGGATACGTGCATCAATCCTCCGAACGGTCGGTGAGCCGACCCGTTCGGCCGCCTGTTGACGGCGTCGTCCGAGGCAGCCCCCATCCGCGTGCGGGGCTGTCGCGACCTCCCGGCCCCGGCACGCAGGGCACGTTTCGAGGCCAACAGCATGAGGGCGGGCGACTCATCTGATGGTGTGGAAAACCCAGTTACCCACACCATCCGCTCGCCGCTGGCGCGACCGGCGTCGTGTCGGGCGCGGCTCAGCCTTATGGCACTGCCCGGATGGCGATCATTCGCGAACTCACCGCTGCCCTCACCGCGGTGGCGCCCGCGAAGAGCGTGGAAAGCAGCACCGGTCAGGGATCAGGGATGGGTGAACCAATGGCCCACCACCTGGAGCGAGACGACCGGGCCTTCACATGGGAGAACGGCGAATGGCTCCCACCCGGCCAACGTCACGCATCGCTTCACCGAGCTCTGCGAGGAGATCAGCCTCCCGCCCATCCGCCTCCACGACCTCCGGCACGAAGCCGCCACACTCGCTCCCGCGGCGGGAGGGGACCTGAAGGACATCGAGGAGATGCTCGGGCATTCCTCCATCGCCATCACGGCGGACCCGCACACGAGCCTGCCGCCGGACAAGGGCGTGGCGGTCACCGAGACCGCCGCCCGCCTGGTGCCGCGCGGACGCACTACGCGCGCTACCGGCACGTCCTTGCTCGTAGCCTCGGCGGACGCACCGTCCGCTCACGCAAACGCCCCCGGGAGAACCTCCCGGGGGCGCCGATGTTCCCCCGATGCCCCGGAGGTCATCCGGGGTGAAGCCGAGAGCCCCCTGTCGGGTTCGAACCGACGACCCCCGCTTTACAAGAGCGGTGCTCTGGCCAGCTGAGCTAAGGAGGCTTGGCCCTGCCGTGGACGGCCGGGGCCATGAGAAGGGTATCAAGGGGCGGGCGGAGGGCCACACGGATCGGGCAGGAAAACCTGGGGCACGGGCGCTGACAAGTGGGCGGGCGGGAGGTAGCGTCACGGGAAGTCCAATCCTCTTGGACTAGACCTTTACTCGGATCGTCCGGCACGTTCCTGCCGGTGAAGGGATTCATCACCATGGCCACAGTCACGTTCGACAAGGCGACCCGCATCTACCCCGGCTCCGAGCGGGCAGCCGTCGACAAGCTGGAGATCGAGATCGCCGACGGCGAGTTCCTCGTCCTCGTCGGACCCTCCGGATGCGGCAAGTCCACCTCCCTGCGCATGCTCGCCGGTCTCGAGGACGTCAACGACGGCGCCATCCGCATCGGCGACCGCGACGTCACCCACCTGCCCCCCAAGGACCGGGACATCGCCATGGTGTTCCAGAACTACGCGCTCTACCCGCACATGACCGTCGCCGACAACATGGGCTTCGCCCTCAAGATCGCCGGGGTGAACAAGACCGAGATCCGCACCCGTGTCGAAGAGGCCGCCAAGATCCTCGACCTCACGGAGTTCCTCGGCCGCAAGCCCAAGGCGCTCTCCGGCGGTCAACGCCAGCGCGTCGCCATGGGACGGGCCATCGTCCGCGAACCGCAGGTCTTCCTCATGGACGAACCCCTCTCGAACCTCGACGCCAAGCTCCGTGTCCAGACCCGCACCCAGATCGCCGGGCTGCAGCGGCGCCTGGGCACCACCACCGTCTACGTCACCCATGACCAGGTCGAGGCCATGACCATGGGCGACCGAGTCGCCGTCCTCAAGGACGGCCTGCTCCAGCAGGTCGACTCGCCCCGCAACATGTACGACCGCCCGGCGAACCTGTTCGTCGCGGGCTTCATCGGCTCCCCCGCCATGAACCTGGTCGAGGTGCCCATCACCGACGGCGGCGTGAAGTTCGGCAACAGCGTCGTCCCGGTCAACCGCGAAGCCATCGCCGCCGCCGCCGACAAGGGCGACCGCACCGTGACCGTCGGCGTACGGCCCGAACACTTCGACATCGTCAGCGGCGAACCCCAGACCCCCGCCGACGGCGCGTCCGCGGGCCTCGCCGTCACCGTCAACGTGGTCGAGGAACTCGGCGCCGACGGATACGTCTACGGCACCGCCGAAATCGGCGCGGAACACAAGGACATCGTCGTCCGCGTCGGCGGCCGACAGGTCCCCATGAAGGGCGACGTCCTGCACGTGGTACCCCGCGCCGGTGAGACCCACGTCTTCTCCACCTCCACCGGCGAACGCCTCAGCGACTGAGCCCACCGCGGGGTCCGTACGGCCGACCGGCCGTACGGACCCCGCGGGCGGCGCGTGCCGGGCGGGAAAGAGCGGCGCTGTCGACAAATAGGCAGAGGCGGCGAGGCTTTCCGAGTAGCACACATCGGCGAGCGACCCTCGATCCGGGGACTTGCATCACTCGTAAGGGTGACTAAATGTCGCCAAATCATCACCCCTCGCTACCATCACCGTCGTGAACCAGGCAGCTCGCCGTATCGGCAAGACTCTCGCTCTCGTGCTCCCGGTCGTCCTCGTACTGTCCGGGACCCTCGCCGTCACCCGCGTCCCCTGGGCCGCCTCGCCCTCCGACGCCCAGGTGCTCACCGCCTCCTCCCACCGCGGCGCCACGGAGGCCGGAACGGCCGCGCAGGACGTGCTGCGCCGCCGTCTGCTCGCCGAGCTCCAGGAGCGCAACCCCGGCGTCGCGCTGACCGACCTGCAGACGGAGATGGCCAGGAAGCCGTCGCTCGCCCGCTACTGCGCCGGACTCGCACGGGCCCTCGGCCAGGCCGCGGTCGCCAAGTACACCCGGCTGTACGGCGCCGCGTCGGCCAACCGGCGGGCCCAGGCGTGGTCCCGGCCGGTGTGCGACACGTCCTTCGCCTCAGGTGTCGCCTCGATCCGCTGACCGGCCACCGGGTTCGGGACGGCCTTGTCGTCAACCGGTGTTAACGCCAAGCCTGCCCAGCGTTATACCGAGCCCGTATCGTGCGCAGCATGACGACAGGTGCCATCTCCGACACCCCGGTCACCCAGGCGGTCATCCTGGCCGGTGGCCAGGGCTCGCGGCTGCGGCCGTACACCGACGACCGGCCCAAGCCGATGGTCGAGATTCCCGGGACCGGGACCCCGATCATCGGCCATCAGCTCGACTGGCTCGCCGCCGAGGGCGTCACGGATGTGGTCGTCTCCTGCGGGCACCTCGCCGAAGTGCTGCAGAAGTGGCTGGACTCGGCCGACCTGCCGCTGAAGGTGACCACGGTGGTGGAGCGGGAACCGCTGGGCCGCGGCGGCGGCCTGAAGTACGCGGCCGCCGCTCTGCCGCGCCCCGAGGAGCCGTGGTACGCCACCAACGGCGACATCTGGACGCGCTTCTCACTGCGCGCGATGGCCGACTTCCACGCCGAGCGCGGGGCCACCGCCACGCTCGCGCTGGCCCGGCCCAACATCCCCTGGGGCGCTGTGGAGACCGACGAGTTCGGGCATGTCCTGGACTTCATCGAGGCGCCGCCGTCGCCGTACCTGATCAACGCGGGGCTGTACGTGTTCGCCCCCGAGTTCGCGGATCTGCTGCCGGAGCGCGGCGACCACGAGCGGACCACCTTTCCGCAGCTCGCCCGTGAACGGCGACTCGCCGGGTTCCCGCTGCCGCAGGGCGCCTACTGGCGGGCCATCGACACCGCGAAGGACCTCACCGAGGCGGCGAAGGAACTCTCCCAGCCGGACACCGCCACCACCTGACTGACGACCTGACGCGCCAAGTCCCGCAGACGCGTCAAACCACCAACGTGTGGGCGGCGCGACCCGATCGGGTCGCGCCGCCCACACGTTTCGGGGTCAGGCGATGCCGTTGTTCGACGGTGCCCTGCGCTGGCCCGGCATGCCCAGCAGCCAGCCGGTCGGCGGCTTGCTGCCCAACAGGCCGCCCAGCGAGCCGCCGGTGGACGAACCGCCGCTGGACGGAGCCGGGTTGGCGGGCTCGGAGCGCGGCGCCGGAGCGGAGTCGCGCGGAGCCTGCACCGTCTGGTCCTGGGAGGGCACCCGGTGGCGGCCCGCCGTACCGCCCAGACGCGACGTACCGGCCGTGGCCCCGGCCCCGGCCGTCGCGGACGCCCCCGGGGTGCCCTCGGTGGCCGCCGAGGAACTCGCGCCCGCCGTGGGCGACTTGGAGCGCGCCGCGCCGGGCAGCAGAGAGTGGCGCGGCGTGGGAAGGCCGGTGTCCGGTGCCTGTGGCAGCGGCGAGCCGGGCAGGTCGTTGGTGGGCAGGTCGCTCGGGACCGCCGGGGGGACGAGATGGGTGTGCGAGGCGCGCACCGCGCTGCCCAGCACCGCGCCCAGTACCAGCGTGCCGCCCGCGGCGAAGGTGGCCAGCACGATGCCGCGGCGCAGCACGTACCGCCGCAGGTCCCACAGCGGGGCGCGCGGACCGAGCCGCCGCCAGGCCTCGCCCGCGAGCTTGGCGTCCACCGAGTAGACCGGCGCGCCCGCGATGAGCAGCGGGCTCCAGGCGGCCAGGTAGATGATGTCCGGCGCGTCGTAGACCGGGACGGTCCGCCAGCTCACCGTCACCAGCAGCGCCACCGACAGCAGCGCGCCGAAGCACGCCGCCACCCGCTGCCACAGCCCCATGATCGTCAGCACGCCGACGGTCACCTGGAGGAACGCCACGGTCAGCCCGGCGCCCACCGGGTGGGCGAGGGCCGTGGCGCGCAGCGGCTCGGCGACCGACCACGGGTGCAGCGCGTGCAGCCAGTGGACCATCGAGCCGCGCGCGCCGCCGTCGAAGTAGACCGGGTCGCAGAGCTTGCCGAGACCGGCGTAGATGGAGATGAACCCGAGGAAGATCCGCAGCGGCAGCAGCACCACGCCGAGGTTCATCCGGCGCCCCGGGTACCAGGCGTGCCGAACCGGTTCCCCGCGCCTGCGGTCCCGGCGGTCGGCGCGCCCGCCGTACTCGTCCTCCTCGTCGTCGTACACCTCGTCGTAGGGGGCGCCGTGCGGTGGCGTGTCGTACCCGTCGTGGCCGTCGCGCGGCGGCCGTACGCCGCCGGGCGCCTCGCCCGGCGGGGGGCCGCCCACCACCGGCGAGCGGGGCGCCACGACCGCGGGCCGCACCGGCGGCAACCCGTCGTCCAGTTCCTCGTCCCGCAGCCGCTCGCCGACCCTGGGCAGCACTTGGGTGCCACCCGCGCCGCGTACCGCCTGGAGCAGCTGGGTGGCCGCCGGATCGCCGTCGGTGTGCCCGGACCACACCACGGGCGCGGCACGGCGCCTGCGCGGCATACGGGCTTCCGCGGCGGAGCGCACGGATGTCGGGATGACCGGGATCGGGGCGGTTTCGTCGGTGGGGTCGTATCTGGGCTCGGGCGCGCTCGCGCCGAGTTTCACCCGGAAACTGGCGTGGTTGACGATGACCTGGGCCGGATCGCTCGGGACCCGCACCGTGTTGAGCACGTCCTCTTCGAACCCGGGTGACCGTCCCCCCGTGGATGAGCGGGGTGTTCTGGTATCCACACTCATCTAACCGAGTGACGCCCGGTTAGGACACTGCCTGACGCTCGGCGCGGTGTCCGAGGCCCGTCAAAGTTCCAGTCAAATGCCGGATCCTGACGGGCCCATCCGGAAGCCGTCGCATTAACTGACGGCGCGCGTCAACCGACCGCGCGCATTAACCGGCCGCGCCGTCGCCAAACCCTGCGGACGCGAACGCTACGCGCCAGCGCGGCGGCGAGCCGCCTCGTACAGCACGACACCCGCCGCGACACCGGCGTTCAGCGACTCGGCCGCGCCACCCGGCATCGGGATCCGCACCCGCAGGTCACAGGTCTCGCCGACCAGTCGGGACAGGCCCTTGCCCTCGCTGCCGACCACGATCACCACCGGGCCGTCCAGCGCCTCCAGCTCGGTCAGCTCGACGTCGCCGTCGGCGGCCAGGCCGACCACGATCAGGCCCGCCTTCTGGTAGGCCTCAAGGGTGCGGGTCAAGTTGGTGGCCCGCGCCACCGGGACGCGCGCCGCGGTGCCCGCCGAGGTCTTCCACGCGCCCGCGGTCATGCCCGCCGCGCGGCGCTCAGGCACCACCACGCCGTGCCCGCCGAAGGCGGCCACGGAACGCACCACGGCGCCCAGGTTGCGCGGGTCGGTGACACCGTCGAGCGCGACGATCATCGGAGCCTCGGCGCTGTCGTCGGCGGCGGCCGTCAGGTCGTCGGGGTGGGCGTAGTCGTACGGCGGGATCTGCATCGCCAGACCCTGGTGGTTGATGCCGTTGGTCATGCGGTCCAGCTCCGGACGCGGCGCCTCCAGCAGCGGGATGCCGCGCTCGGTGGCGAGCTTGAGGGCTTCGCGGACGCGTTCGTCGTTGTCGATGAACTGCTGGACGTAGAGCGCGGTCGCCGGGATGTCGGCGCGCAGCGCCTCGACCACCGGGTTGCGGCCGACGACCAGTTCGGACGCGGACTTGCCGCCCTTGCCGCCCGCCGCGCGCCTCTGGGCGGTGGCGGCCCGCTTGGCCTTGGACTGCGCGGCGCGCTGCTTGACGTGGCCCTTGCGCATCTCGGCGGGCGGGGTCGGGCCCTTGCCCTCCAGCCCACGGCGCCGCTGACCGCCGCTGCCGACCTGGGCGCCCTTCTTGGACGTGGTGCGGCGGTTACGTCGCTGGCTGTTCCCGGCCATGGGGCACCTTCACTTCTTCTTCGAGTCAAAACATGGGGGCGGGGTGGATCTCGGGGGCACTACGCCCCCGAGCCCCGCTGCGGAACCGTTCGGCTCCGCGGTGCGGTGGGCGCGGTGATCGCTCACCGCGAGCCGATCGACCACCGGGGGCCGGAGGGTGTGTCCTCGATCTCCAGACCCGACTGCTGGAGCTGGTCCCGGATGGCGTCGGCGGTGGCGTAGTCCTTGCGGGCGCGGGCGCTCTCGCGCTGTTCCAGCACCAGACGCACCAGCGAGTCGACGACCCCGTGCAGGTCGTCACCGCGGTCGGCACCGGCCCACTGCGCGCCCAACGGGTCAAGACCCAGCACTCCGAGCATCGCACGGACCTCGGCGAGCCGCGCCACCGCGGACTCCTTGTCGTCGGCCGTGAGCGCGGAGTTGCCCTGGCGGACCGCGGTGTGCACGATCGCCAGCGCCTGCGGCACCCCGAGGTCGTCGTCCATCGCCTCGGCGAAGGCGGGCGGCACCTCGGCAGCGGGCTCCACCAGCCCGGCCTTCTCGACCACCCGCTGGACGAAGCCCTCGATCCGCGCGAACGCCGACTCCGCCTCGCGCAGCGCTTCCTCGCTGTACTCGATCGTGGAGCGGTAGTGGGCGGAGCCCAGATAGTAGCGCAGCACGATGGGGCGCCACCGGGTGACCATCTCGGAGACCAGCACCGAGTTGCCCAGCGACTTGCTCATCTTCTCGCCGCTCATGGTGACCCAGGCGTTGTGCACCCAGTACCGCGCGAACTCGTCGCCGCAGGCCACCGCCTGCGCGATCTCGTTCTCGTGGTGCGGGAAGATCAGGTCGATCCCGCCGCCGTGGATGTCGAACGCCGCGCCCAGGTACTTGTGCGCCATCGCCGAGCACTCCAGGTGCCAGCCGGGCCGTCCGGGGCCCCACGGCGTCTGCCAGCTCGGCTCGCCCGGGCGGGCCGCCTTCCACATGGCGAAGTCCCGGGGGTCGCGCTTGCCGGTCTCGCCCTCGCCCTCCGGCTGCCGCAGGTTGTCCAGTTCCTGGTTGGACAGGGACAGGTAGCCGGGGAACGAGCGCACGTCGAAGTACACGTTGCCGTCGGCGGCGTAGGCGTGGCCCCGCTCGATCAGCTCGCGCATCATCTCGATCATCTCGGGGACGTGGCCGGTGGCCCGCGGCTCGTACGTGGGCGGCAGGCAGCCGAGCACGTCGTAACCGGCGTTGAAGGCACGCTCGTTCTCGTAGCCGATCGCCCACCACGGGCGGCCCTGCTCGGCCGACTTGGCCAGGATCTTGTCGTCGATGTCGGTGACGTTGCGGATGAACGTCACGTCGTAGCCGCGGTACCCAAACCAGCGCCGCAGGATGTCGAAGTTGAGGCCCGACCGGATGTGCCCGATGTGCGGGGCGGCCTGCACGGTGGCGCCACACAGGTAGATCGAGACACAGCCCGGCACGAGCGGGGTGAAGTCACGGACCTTGCGGGTGCTGGTGTCGTACAGGCGAATAGTCACGGCAACAAGGGTAGTGGGCGCGACGGGGTGCCCTGTGTCCAATTCGGACCACAGGGACACCGAATGTGACGGCGGGCGCTTCAGTGCCCGCCTTTGGGGGTGGCGGCGGGCGCTTGGACGCCCCCGCCGACCTGTTCGTATACCGGGAACGCGTTCGGCGACTCAGATGCTTCCCACGATCTTGCGGGGCGTAACACGGACAACGACCCGCTGCGCGTCGTTCACGGACGCCGGGTTGAACTCGCCGTACGGCTTGCCGGTGTACTTGCGGGACAGTTCCTCGATCAGTTCCGGGCCGCCCTCGGTGCTCAGCATCGCGTTGCCGCGGATCTCGGCGTACGTGTACGGCGCGTCGGACGGCTGCACGAGGACGGTCACCCGGGGGTCGCGCCGCATGTTCCTCTCCTTGCGGCGGCCGATGGTCGTCGAGATCAGCACGTCGTCGCCGTCGCGCTTGCACCACACCGGCGAGACCTGCGGGCTGCCGTCCGGCTGGACGGTCGCGAGGATGACGAAGACCGGGCTGTCGAGGAGCTTCTTCAGGTCGTCGGAGAGTGCGGCTGCCATGGCGGTCCCCTTCGGGCGTGGTACGTCGGGCCGTTGTGTAGGTAACCCGGCATACCGGTACGAAGTGGTACGACACGTGCGATCCACGATGTTCCGCACCCGTACGGGGGTACCGCCGACGGGGCGTCAGGCGCGGGGCAGCACCAGGGCGGTGGCGATGGCGGCCAGGCCCTCGGCGCGGCCGGTCAGACCCAGGCCGTCGGTGGTGGTGCCGCTGATGGAGACCGGGGCGCCGGCCGCCGCGGACAGCGCGCGCTGCGCCTCGTCACGGCGCTTGCCGATCTTCGGACGGACGCCGATCACCTGGATGGCGACATTGCCGATCTCGTAGCCCGCCGCGCGGACGATGCGCGCCGCCTCGGCCAGCAGCGCCACCCCGGAGGCTCCGGCCCACTCCGGGCGGTCGGTGCCGAAGTGGGCGCCGAGGTCACCGACCCCGGCCGCCGAGAACAGCGCGTCGCAGGCGGCGTGCGCGGCCACGTCGGCGTCGGAGTGCCCGGCCAGGCCGTAGGGCTCGCCGTCCCAGCGCAGCCCGCCGACCCACAGCTCGCGCCCCGCCTCGAAGGCGTGCACATCGGTGCCGACGCCGATGCGCGGGATCGCGGGAAGGTCAGAAGACATCGCTGGCCCTCCGGCGGGCTAGCACGGCTTCGGCGAGCACCAGGTCGAGCGGCCTGGTGATCTTGAACGCTTCCTCATGACCCGGCACGACCACGACCTCGACGCCGAGCCGTTCCACCATCCCCGCGTCGTCGGTGGCGCCCTCGCCGTTGGGCGCGATCTTCTCGTGCGCCTCGGCGAGCACGTCGCGGCGGAACCCCTGCGGCGTCTGCACCGCCCGCAGCCGGGCCCGCTCGGGCGTGCCGACCACCGGTTCCGGGCCGTCGCCGGGCCCCGGGACGACCTCCTTGACGGTGTCGGCCAGCGGCAGCGCGGGCACCACGGCGGGCGCTCCGGCGCGCACCGCGGCGGCCACCGCGTCCACCGTCTCGACCGGCACCAGCGGGCGGGCGGCGTCGTGCACCAGGACGACGTCCACGGCGTCGGGGAGGGCGGCCAGGCCGAGGCGCACCGAGTCCTGGCGGGTGTCGCCGCCGGCGACCACCTTTATCTCCTTGGACTCGGGCAGGCCGTGGGAGTCCAGCAGGCCGCGCACCTCGGCCACGCCGTCCGCGGGGGCGACCACCACGACCAGACAGACCTCTCGGGCGCGGATGAGGGCCCGCACGGCGTGCACCAGGATCGGGATTCCGCCGAGGGCGCGCAGCGCCTTGGGCGCGCCGGGGCCGAGCCGGACGCCTCGTCCGGCGGCGGGGATGACGGCCGCGACCGCTCGCGGCGCGGGCGGGGTCGCGGGCAGCGGGGTGGGAGTCAGGTTTGCGTCCTTGGCCGAGTTGGGTATCGCCTCAACGTGCCGGGCACGGTGTCACCGCGGCGCCCTTCCGTGAAGCCGCAGTGGCACGCCCCCGCTGGCGCGGGGCAGGCTGCCCGGGCCCGGCACGCACGGCGCGCGCGACCGCGCGTCGTACGCACGCGCTCAGCATGCCAGATGTCGCCCAGCACGCCGGACGCCGGTGTCGCCGTACGCCCGGCTACCGGGCCGCGGTGAAGCTGACAAACATGCCGCAGCGCCCGGTTGTATGACCGGGCACCGCGGCAGACTGGGTATCGCGGGGGTGTCCCCGGAACCCCCAGCGTCAGGACGCGAGAACCTCGTCGAGGAGGGCTTCGGCCTTGTCCTCGTTGGTGTTCTCGGCCAGCGCGAGTTCGCTGACGAGGATCTGGCGGGCCTTGGCGAGCATGCGCTTCTCACCGGCCGACAGCCCACGCTCCCGCTCACGACGCCACAGGTCGCGCACGACTTCAGCGACCTTGATGACATCACCGGAGGCGAGCTTCTCCAGATTTGCCTTATAGCGACGGGACCAGTTGGTCGGCTCTTCGGTGTACGGTGCGCGCAGCACCTCGAAGACCCGGTCCAGCCCGTCCTGACCGACCACGTCGCGTACGCCGACGAACTCCGCATTGTCCGCGGGCACACGTACCGTCAAGTCGCCCTGGGCGACCTTGAGCACCAAGTAGGTCTTGTCCACGCCTTTGATCTGGCGAGTTTCGATGGCCTCGATCAGCGCGGCCCCGTGATGGGGATAGACCACGGTGTCGCCAACCTTGAACGTCATGTGACAGGTACCCCTTCCGTGGCTATCCAGGGTAACACGGGAACGGCCTCATCTGAATGGCGTTTTCGCAGGTCAGGGCATATCTCAGGGCTTGACAAGTGCGGTCGGGTCGTGCTGGAGGGAACGGTTCTGGACAGGTATCCGCAGGTCGGAGCGGCTGTACAGGGGAGGGGAAACGCGCACGTTACACCCTTGGAAACCTCGCCCGAGGGGCGTTTCGTCCGGTTTTGTCACCCACTCGTGAGTGCACTTCCGCTACTCCGTTCGGAGAACGGACACCGAACCACGGGCCGGTTCGGGCCGTTCCCGGAACCCTTCACACCTTCCACGCCATGACCCCCGTACGAAATGGCGAATTAACGCTCCCCGGAGTGATCCACATTTGGACAGTTCCGATTAACGGCCCGGCCGCACAGCCGACGGAATTGATCTTCGGGTTGATCTTCAGGTACCGGACAAGCGCTGGACATCCCCCGGACAAGTACCGCAATCACCGGCCGGAATCATCGAACGCAATCCCCCGCGGACCGCTCGCGTACCGCCCGCGCGGCGCCGTGGCGGGCGGCCGGACCAGCCCTCGTCCAACCGCCGCGTGCGGCCCTCGTTCAACCGCCGCGTGGGTGAGGTGGGACCGAGAAGGGGTGGCCGGGTGCGGCCCCACATCGGCGGCTCGGTAACCTAAGCGCGCTGGAAGATCCTTAGTGCGGCTTTACACGGCGCCACCGGGCGCCGCCACGGCCGCCGAAGCTCGCCGCCGTAACTCGTCCAAGTCGTCCAAGGAGATGCCGCCGCCGTGAGCCGCAGCCTTCGACGCGGCGCTGTCGCCGCCGTTCTCGCTCTGACCGTCGTCCCGTTCGCCGCCGCCTGCGGGGCCGGTAGCGACTCGCAGACCCTCCAGGTCAAGCCGGACTCCGTCGCCACGTCCGTGGGCAACATCAAGGTCCAGAACGCCTTCATCATCACCGAGCCGAACGGTACGGGACCGGCCGCGGTCACCGCCCGCATCTTCAACAACGGCAGCAGCCCGGAGCAGCTCACCGGGATCACCGTCGAGGGCGCCGCCCAGCAGGTGAAGCTGACCGGCACGGACGGCAAGTCCGGCTCGATCACCATCCCGGCGAACGGCTCCCTCACGCTCGGCGGCAGCGGCAACCCGACCGCCATCCTGTCCAGCAGCCAGGGCGTCGTGCCCGGCAACTTCCAGAGCACCGTGTTCAACTTCAGCAGCACCGGCCAGGTCAGCCTCGCCCCGCAGGTCACCCCGGCCACCCACTACTTCCAGCCGTTCGGTCCGGGCATCGAGGTGACCCCGTCGGCCCCCGCCTCCGGCGTGCCGTCGGCCCACCCGTCCGGCTCCGCCTCGGCGAAGCCGGGCGCCTCCGGCAAGCCGGGCACGCCGGGTGAGTCCGGTGTCCCGAGCGCTTCTGCGTCGGCCCTGCGCTGAACCAGCGCACGGATGTGCGCGAGGGGCGCCCGGAGTGATCCGGGCGCCCCTCGCGCGTATCGGCCGCAGCGGCTTACGGCTCGAACTTGTAGCCGAGGCCGCGCACCGTCACCAGGTAGCGCGGCGCGCCCGGGTCCGGCTCGATCTTGGCGCGCAGCCGCTTGACGTGCACGTCCAGGGTCTTGGTGTCGCCGACGTAGTCGGCGCCCCAGACCCGGTCGATGAGCTGCATCCGGGTCAGCACCCGGCCCGCGTTGCGCAGCAGCATCTCCAGCAGGTCGAACTCCTTGAGCGGAAGGTCCACCTTGCCGCCGGAGACCGTGACGACGTGCCGGTCGACGTCCATCCGGACCGGTCCGGCCTCCAGGGCCGCCGGGGCTACCTCCTCCGGCTCGCCCTGGCGGCGCAGCACGGCGCGGATCCGGGCGACCAGCTCACGCGAGGAGAACGGCTTGGTCACGTAGTCGTCGGCTCCTATCTCCAGCCCGACGACCTTGTCGATCTCGCTGTCCTTGGCGGTGACCATGATCACCGGGACGTTCGACCTGTTGCGCAGCTGGCGGCAGACCTCGGTGCCCGGCAGGCCGGGCAGCATCAGGTCGAGCAGCACCAGGTCGGCGCCGTTGCGTTCGAACTCCTCAAGGCCGTCCGGCCCGGTGGCCGCGACCGCCACCTCGAAGCCTTCCTTGCGGAGCATGTACGACAGTGCGTCGCTGAACGATTCCTCGTCCTCGACAACGAGCACTCGGGTCACGGAAGGACCTCCGGGGCAGGATGGGGGGTTGCGTGGATCGGGGTCGGGGGGGTGGTCGCGTACGGCTCGCCGGGCGGTACGGCTTGCCCGGCGCCGCCGTCGCACGGCTCGGCGTCCGCTGTGCCCGCGGCGTCGTCGCGGCGGTCGGACGAACGGGAGCTTGCGGCCTCCGGCAGCCTGAGGGTGAACGTGGAGCCCTGTCCCTCGGCGCTCCACACGGTGACCTCGCCACCGTGCGAGGCGGCCACGTGCTTGACGATCGACAGGCCGAGACCGGTGCCGCCGGTGGCGCGCGAGCGCGCCGGGTCGACTCGGTAGAACCGCTCGAAGATCCGCTCCCGGTCGGCCTGGGAGATGCCCATGCCCTGGTCGGTCACGGAGATCTCGATCAAGTCGCCGCCCGGTGCCGGAACCCGGCGTCCGGCGATGCCGACGCGAGTACGGGCCGGGCTGTAGTTGACCGCGTTCTCGACCAGGTTGCCGAGCGCGGCGGCGAGCTGGCCGCGGTGCCCCCAGACGTACAGGTCGGGCGCGCCCGCGGTGGCCATGGTTATCTGCTTGGTGTTGGCCGGGTGGCGGCAGCGGTCGATGGCCTCGGCGACCAGGTCGTCCACCGCGACCGGCTCGGCGTCCTCCAGCGGGTCGTCGTTCTGCACCCGCGACAGGTCGATGATCTCCTGCACCAGGCTGGTCAGCCGGGTGGCCTCGACCTGCATCCGGCCCGCGAAGCGGTTGACCGCCTCCGGGTCGTCGGCCGCGTCCATCACGGCCTCGGAGAGCAGGGAGAGCGCGCCCACCGGGGTCTTCAGCTCATGGCTGACGTTGGCGACGAAGTCCCGTCGCACCGCCTCGATCCTGCGGGCCTCGGTCAGGTCCTCGACCAGCAGCAGCACCAGCCGGGAGCCGAGCGGCGCCACCCGGGCGGAGACCGCCAGCGGCTCACCGCGCCCGCTGCGGCGCGGCAGGTCCAGCTCGACCTGCCGTATCTCGCCGTCCCGCCGGGTCTCCCGGGCCATCTGCAGCATCTGGTCGACGGCCAACCGTCCGCCCCTGACCAGGCCCAGCGCGTAGGCGGCCGAGCTGGCCTTGACGACCGTGTCGCCCTCGTCCAGCACCACCGCGGAGGAGCGGAGCACGGACAGTACGGTGTCCACACCGGGCGGCAGCACCGCCTCGGTGTGCAGCGAGGTACGGGTCGGACGCGCCTGCTCGCGCTCGCTCCAGCGAAACGCCAGCACAGCGGCGGCACCGGTACACACGCCGCCGATCGCACTGGCTGCGGCGATTGCCGCGTTCACGTCCATGTCGTCAAGACTAGGCGGGCGGAATGAGTGGTCCACAGCCTTCGGGGGAGGGACTCGAACACTCGTTGCCAAGAGTTCACCGTGGTGTCGTGGCTGGTTCATTCTGGGTGTCCGGCCGGGACGCGTGTACGAAGCACGGTGGGTGACCGAGACTCGTACCGCCATGCGGGCGCGGCTGCAAGAGAGGAAAACTGATGCGGGACGCCTACCACGAGGAGCTGGACTCGATCGGCGACGGGCTGGTCGAGATGGCCCGGCTCGTCGGCTCTGCGATCGGGCGGGCCACCACCGCGCTGCTGGACGCGGACCTCAAGCTCGCCGAGAGCGTGATCGCCTCCGACGAGCGGGTGGACGACCTCCAGCGGGAGCTGGAGAACCGGGCCATCGACCTGCTCGCCCGGCAGCAGCCGGTCGCCACCGACCTGCGGATCGTCGTCACGTCCCTGCGGATGAGCGCGGACCTGGAGCGTTCCGGGGACCTCGCCCGGCACGTCGCCAAGCTGGCCCGGCTGCGCTACCCGCAGTCGGCGGTGCCGCGCGACCTGCACAGCACCGTGCTGGAGATGGGCCAGCTCGCGCAGCGGCTGATGGCGAAGGCCGCCGAGGTGATCGTCTCCAAGGACGTGGACGCCGCCTTGCAACTGGAGGCGGACGACGACCGCATGGACGAGCTGCACCGCACCCTCTTCCAGCACCTGCTGGACGACCGGTGGCAGCACGGCATCGAGACGGCCGTCGACGTGACGCTGTGCGGGCGGTACTACGAGCGCTTCGCGGACCACGCCGTGTCGGTGGCCAACCGCGTCGTCTACCTGGTGACCGGTGAGCACGCGGACGAGCTGACCTCGTCGCCGTCCTCCGCCGCGGACGCCTCCTGACACCGACAGCTCGAGGGAGCGGACGGCGCGTCGCGAACGCGCCGCCACGCGCCCTTGATGCGCTGGGGGGTGCGAGCGTTCACTGAGCGTCAGTGCGTGTGTTCGGCACGTCGCTCCGGCACGATACCGAGGAGGGTGTTGATGAGTGGATGCCAGTGCGGTCCCGGTTGCAGCTGCGGGTGCCAGTCGGGCGGCCCGTGCCAGTGCGGAGGGTCCTGCGGCTGACGCGGCAGGACGAGCCCTGTGACGGAGTCGGCCCCAGCCGGATGGCTGGGGCCGACTCCGTCTCGCGCGCTCCCCGCGCGGTCCCGGCGCCACCTCGGCTGCATCACCGCCCAAGGTCGGTTACGTTGGTGAAGCACCTGGTCAGACGGGGGTGACAAGCCGCAATCCCGGGGACGCCGCATGACCGGCCTGACCGTCATCCTGCTGCTCGTGGTCCTGGCCACAGCCGTGGCGACCGGTGCCCGGCGCTGGAGCCTGCCCGCCCCCTCGCTGCTCGTGATCGCCGGCCTGATCGTCGGGCTGATGCCCTGGGTTCCCGAGGTCCGCCTGCCGCCGCACGTGATCAACGTGCTGGTGCTGCCGCCACTGCTGTACGCCTCGGCCGGGGACATCTCCGTCCGGGACCTGCGCACCGTGTGGCGGCCGGTGACCGGTCTGGTCTTCGGGCTGGTCCTCGCCTCGGCGATCGCCGTCGGGTACGTCGCCGCGGCGATCACCCCGCTCACCGCCGTGACCGCGTTCATCCTCGGCTCCATCCTGGCCAGTACCGACCCGGTGGCCGTCACCGCGCTCGGCCGACGGCTGGCCCTACCGCCGCGCGTTCAGGCCATGGTGCAGGCGGAAAGCCTGTTCAACGACGCGACGTCCCTGGTCCTGTACAAGGTCGCGGTGGCCACCGCGGTCTCCGGCAGCGCCGTCTCCGTGCCCGGGACCATGGAGCAGTTCCTGGTCCTCGCGGGCGGCGGAGCCGTCATCGGCGCGGTGGTCGCCGCGGTGGTGATCCTCGTCCGCAGACGTACCGAGGACCCGGTGCTGGAGACCGTCATCGCCCTGGTCACTCCGTACGCCGCGTACGTCGTCGCGGAGCAGTCGCACACCTCCGGCGTGACCGCCGTCATCGTGGCCGGGGTCGCCCTCAGCAGCACCGGCCACAAGCTCGGCAACGCCCCCATCCGCCTCCAGGTGCACGCCGTCTACGACACCCTGACGTTCCTGCTGGAGAGCGTGGTCTTCGCCCTCATCGGCCTCGAACTGCCCTCCGCCGTCCGTCAGCTCGCGCACGACGAGCACGGCTGGCCGCTGTGGGTACCGGTGATCGCCTTCACCGTGCTGGCGATCCGCCTGCTGTGGGTCTTCCCGCTGTCCGCCCTGATCCACTACCGGCACGGGGAGGGCGACCGCCGCCTGTCCTGGCGCGTTCCGGCGGTCCTGTCCTGGGCGGGCACCAGAGGCGTCATGCCGCTGGCCGCCGCGCTCTCCATCCCCCTGGTCACCCACACGGGGGCGCCGCTGCCGCACCGGGCGCTCATCCTCACGCTCACCACGGGCACCATCGCGCTCACCCTGGTCTTCCAGGGCTTCACCCTGGCCCCTGTCGTCCGCCGCTCCGGCATCGCCCTGGAGCCGGAGCACACCGCCCGCGAGGAGGCCCGGACCCGTCGGCGCATCGCCCACGTCGCGCTGGAGGAGCTGAAACAGCTCGGCGACCTCGACCAGCTCGCCGATCTGGGCGCCGCCTCCGAGGCCGCCCTGAAACAGGCCCGTCGCCATCTGGAAGCCCGCATCCACCAGGCCGAGGACGCGCACTACACCGACCCGGACGCCCGTCCCGCCGACGCCTACCGCGAGATACGCCGGACGCTGATCGCCATCGAGGCGGCCGAACTCCAGCGGCTCTACGAAGCGAACAAGATCAGCTACGCCACCCGGCGCCGGATCCAACGCGAACTGGACCTGGAGGAAGCCAGCCTCCGCGCCCGCGGCTGACCACGAGCCCCGCGATCCAGCGGCAGGCCGCCGAACCCCGACCACCTGCCGATGGCCCGGGCAGCGGCAGGCCTCCTCGCGGCGGAACCGCGGGGAGGGGGCCTGGCGTTGGGCGTTACTTCTTCTTGCCCTGGGTCTGAGGGCCCGTCTTTTGGGCCTGGCGGGCGCATATTTTACCCCCACTGACCTGCGATCGGGCGGTCGTGGGTGGTCGTCGCCTGTCGCTGCCGGTCGTCCTCGCAGGCCCCGGAGAGGTCCCGGAACTGGCGCCCCGAGCCGCTGGCGGCATGTCGCTTGTCTTGCCCTGTCGGTGTCGGCTCGCAGGTCAGACGCGGTCTTCGTGCCCACGGCAGGCACGGAGGCGTCCTTGCCCTGCGGGCGGCGAGCGACAAGCCAGGCGGGCGCGGCGACGGCACTGTCACCCGAATGGAGCAACATGACGTGCCACCCATTTGGGTGAGGACCAAGCTGACTAGTGCCCCAACCGAGGCAATCCGTGAAAGGGGAACCAAATGCGTATGCGACGAATCCTCGCGGCCGTCACCGCCACGGCTGCCCTAGCCGGTCTCGGCCTCACGGGCGTCGCCACCGCCACGGCTGCCACCGCGAAGGGGGGCCCATCCTACGTCACTCCTTCCCAGTGCGAGCACGGCGGCGGAACGCCCGATCTGGCGCACAACGTCTGCAAGGGCGGCACGCACAACGGGGAGAAGATCGACTAACCCCCTCCCAAGGCGCCCTGCGGCCACGCGCCGCGGGGCGCTCTTCTTGGGCGGCATCGACAAGAGTGGAAGCCGGTTCAGGATCAGCTTACGAGCCGGTTGAGCCGTTCCAATGTCTGGACCCGGGGCAGTTGTGTTTGTTCTTTCCGTCCGATGACGAGGGGGCGCATCATCTCGATGGCGCCGTTGGAGTTGACGCCGTCTTCGTGAATGGCCATGTGGCAGTGCCAGACGGTGGTTCCCTTGATGGGAAATTTGCTGACCCAAGCAGTGATGTAGTCGGGGTCCGCGTTGAAGACGTCCTTGGGGCCGGATTGGTATGGGGGCGCCGGCTCGAATGGCCCGATGGTGCCTGGCACGGGTTTGCCGTCGGGCGTCCATTTACCCACGTGCCAGCGTCCGATGAGTTGCGGCTGATCGATGAGGTGGAGGTGGATGGGGTGCGCATCGGGACTGTGGTTGCGGATGGCCCATACTTCCCAGGAGCCCTGCTGCGGGGTCTCCGTGGCGGGTTGGGTGTAGTTCAGCGGTTGGTTCGCGTCTCCGAGCATGGGGTTACCGGAGGTGGGTTCTGCAGCCTGGACAATGCGCAACCGGGCGTTCCGCAGTTTGTGAATCAACGGTAGGCCGTTGTTCGTCTCCTCGATCGTTCTCGGAATACGGGAGTGGTCGGGCGGGCAGTTGTGCGCACCGACGTCGAACCGCATGAGTTGCGGAATGGCCAGGCCGCTTCCGCCCGCCGGGTAGGGGGCCGGAGCGTCGTTGGCCAGGACCCACTGCTGCGCATTGTGGCCGTGGAAGTCCACGACGACGCGGTACCGTTCTCCCGGTGCGAGGAGCAGATCGGACACTGTTGCGGGATGGCGTAGATAGCCCTGGTCGCTGGCGACCACTGTCGTGGTGGGAGGACTGCTCTTAGTGCCGTGCACCTGCTTCCAGGACAGGTGGAAATAACGGCCGGATGATTCGTTGAGGAGAGTGAACAGGTAGCGCCTCGGTTTCACCTGCTGCTTTGGCGCGATGGTGCCGTTGACGACCGGCACGTCACCCCACTTCGTGTAGCACAGCTGCTTGTTGCTGTCGAAAGATGCGCTGAGCAGCGCGTACGTCTTGGAGTAGGAACCGTCCGGCAGACCGAGGCGCTGTTCGCGACGGTCTGTTTGCGGTGAGTACCCGATCAGGCCCGCGTACACGTGGGGACCTGTGTTCCCGTCGTCGTGGTCGTGGTAGAACAACGGCGCAGCCGCCTGATCGCTCGGATAGCGGTACGTGGAGGAGTGGCCGGGCAGGATTTCGGAGCCCAGCGGTACGGGCACCCCGTCGCTTTCCGCACTCTGCAGGCCGCCGTGGTGATGCAGGGTGAGCATATTTTCGTTGTTCGTCGTGGGAAAGGTCGGGAAGACCGGCGTTCCGGCGGGCGGGAGTTGGTTGACCAGCTTCACATCGATGGGATGGCCCTCCCGGGTGACGATGGTGGGCCCGAAGTAGTCCATCGGAGCGTTGGCCGTGCTGTAAGCCAACGTCTTGGACGCCGGCCAGGAGCTGGCGAAGTGATGCGTGTCGTGGACCGCTGCCTTGAGGGTGTAGTGGTCCATCCCATCCGGCTTGCCCCTGTCCGGTTTGGCCACGGGCGGCTGCTGCGCCTCGTCGACGAAGAACGGCGGCCGTGACGCCGAGGAGTTGCAGATGGTGGCCCAGGAACGCAGCGCCTGTCGTACACCGTGGTCGGCAGCAGGCGTTGCGGCCGAAGCGGTTCCTCCGGTGGACCCCAGCGGCCCACAGGTCACCACCACCAGCGCGGACAGCGCCGCCAGTGCTCCTCGGCCTGATCTCCGGCGTCGTCGGCCGACCAGCTCTCCCACCATCTAGACCTCCGCGAGTCAACCGGGAATTCCTGATTCAGACGAAGAAATACAATCACCCGCAAGTGCGCCCTAAATAACTTAAGCCGTTCACTTCTCTGTCAGATTCACCTGAATGGTCTTGCGTGTTTCCCGAGTCGGCCGTTGGCGCACCACCGCCACCGACGAGTAGCCGAAAAGGCTTGGGGCGCGGCCGGTTGATGCACGCGCGGTCGGTGGAGCGGATTTGGGGTGGCGCTGCTTTGGCGCGAGTGATCATGGCCCCGTGCTTGCGGCGCGTCGGGAGTTCGGCTGCCTGTCGGTGCGTGAGTGGCAGGAAGAGCACCGGTCGGATCGTCCGCGTGATGCGGGTGTTGGCGTGGGTCACCGACACCGTGCACGGTTCGGCGCGCAACAAAGCTCGGCGGGTCTCGACGCGACCCCCATACAGCCACGCCCACGCTTCGTCGGAGGCGTCCGCGTCCAGGGTTGGTGAGATCGTGCGGAGCGCAACCGCCACCCAGCGGTCCGCCTGGGGTGCCGAGTACGCGTCGGACCATGCCAGCAGCGCCGGCCCCACTGCTCGGTCAGGTCCTCGGTCCAGCGCTCGCAGCAGTAACCCCGACCTGGGCGGCGGCTGCGGCCTTTGGCAAGGCGAGATCCTGAGCGTGGCCGTCCCCAGGACAGCATCAAGCCCCCTACCAGCGGAGAACCCGCAGGTAGGGGGCTTGATCAATACGACTTACTTCTTCTTGCCCTGGGTGTTGTCGCCGATCTTGGTGACCTGGGTTTTCGCTGGTCCCGACGCCGGTCGACCGAGCCTGACTGGTCGTCATTCGTCGTCGTTGGCCACTGTCGATCGGCCTCGGACGGCCCAGAGACGGCCCAGCTTTGGCGTGCTCGACTGACGGCCAACACCTTCGACGTGCCCCGTCTGAACCTCAGCCGACGACAGTTAGCCACGATGGCGGGTGCGCCAACCGATCACGCATGCGTGTGCCTCCATGCACCCCCACCGGCCTCAGCCATGCTGCTCGTGCCGTGGACCAGAGCAAGTGCCGACGGCCAGCGCCTGATGACGGCGGCCGGCCGAGCTCTCAGCTTGGGAAGCTGAGGTGATCTGGGGCTAACGGCCCGGCTGACCTGGGGCGGAAGGGGCCGGTGCCTGTTGGGCAGGCGAGTTGATTCCCCGGTGTTCCCCGTGGATCCCCGCCCGATCTGGCACGCGTCTGGCATGAGTGGCCCGGTAGCGTGGGCCGACGTCCTCGCGGCATGAGAACGATCCTGACTCCCCTGTCAGTGCCGCATGCAACACTGTCTCCACCGCGCATCGTTGGGGGGTCGATGGACGAGATAGGACGAGTAGTCGTCGCCGCTCGGCGTCTGGCACTCAAACCGCGAGGTCCTCGGTGGGCCCATGCCTCCTTGTGCGTCTTGGACGCCGTCTTCTCCATCAACGCCCACTACGAGCGGCACACGGTTCCGACCTGCCACCGCTACGCGGCCTGGGCCGGCATCTCAGTTCCGCTGTCAGGTAGCGCGCAGCTCCCTGTCCCCGACGAGCAACCGCTTCAGGTCTTCGTTACGCACATCCAGACCCACGGCGAGGCGGCCTTTTCTTCCGAGGTCTTGCAGAACAGGCAGCGCACACGGGCAAGCCGCGAGGCCCCACTGAAGGCGGAGGCTGCCCGTCAGTGCGCCGAGATCCTGGTATCTCACGGCATCGCGACCCTTGCTGATGCCAACGCGCTACTCGCTGACTTGGACAAGCTGAAGACCGTTGAGGGTGACCTCGCGGGGGTTGCTGGCCACGGCTCCGGCGCACGTCTCGCTTACCTGTGGATGCTCTTGGGAGACGACAGCCGCATCAAGCCGGACCGTATGGTTCTTCGGTGGCTGCAAACGGTGCTGCAGCGCACGGTGACCACGGCCCAAGCGATCGGACTCATCACTGAGGCTGCGGCACGCTTGAGGTGCACCCCGTGGGAGCTAGACCACGCGATCTGGGAAGACCAGCGGAAGGTCTGACCGCAGCGAATACGTGCGCGCCTCTGTGAGACCCACTCCACAGCCATTCGCACCCGGCTCCGGAGGGCGCTTCGCTGCTGAGGATTCTTGCAGGTTACGGGCCCATGGATCCGCTTACGCAGAATCCCGTCCACGAATGGTCCACGAGCAGGAGCCGGGTTAGCGAGGCGTATCCCGCCTGAGCAGCGGGTGCGGTCATGGAGGGCCGCACCATTCCGCAGACGGGTTACTCAGGACTGCTGTTGGACCTGACGCTCTCCGGGATCTCGCGAAGGACGGCGAGCATTCGAGTGCGGGTCAGAGCCCAATCATTGGCTTCTTGCGAGTCGATCGCGTAGTCGAGGCCGACGGCCTTGGCGTGCTCCAACGGCCCATCCAGCTGCTCGGAGAGCTACCCGGCTCCGTCGGAGAGCATGAGGATGTGACGCTCAAACTCACGTGGGCCCGGCGTGCGAGCTGTTCGGCGCCATCCAAGTCGCTTCTTCTCGACGGCACAGGATCAGTTGGCGCGGATATTCTTCTCCAACGCCTAACTAAAATCGGCGAGATCACGCCATGGGATCTCTCGCACTGCCCCCACCGTAAGGTGTCGGCATCGGATCCGATTATCTAGCCACTCACTTGTAGGCTCGCTGGCCAATACCCGTAGAAGTGCCCGACATGACTCGATTGAGTGATCCTTAGGCAAGGCTGCAATCAGGTGATTATCCACAGCGACAGGATTCTTTCCTGTAATCAATACACCACAGACGCGAGACTGGCCAGGTTTCGCAGGACGCGAGGTCCTGCGTAGGAGCACGAAAGGAGGCTCGAACACCCGGCCGGCGAAGTTCCGGCGACCGGAAGGAAGGGAAACCTCGCCGGACGGTGGGAGATCCCTGGCTTTAGCGAAGGGATAGATCGGACCTTCAGTTGGGTCGCGGTTATCGACTACAGTGCCGACCCGAATTGTGAAGTAATCACCAATCCGCGGCCCAGTAAGAGGCAGAGATTCGGGGGCCCACCACTCCGTTGCGGGCCTTTCCTCCGCGAGGGGGGTGCTTCTAGCGTTCAGCAGAAAGACATCCACGTCAGCATGGTCGTCAAATTGTCCATAGGTGATGATTGATTCTCGCGCGCATATTTCATCCACCAGTGTCCGCCAAGGTTGATAGCGGCTGCCGCTTCGCAACACGTCTGGAAGGATTGCTGTCAGCCACCCTCCGGAAGCCAGGTGGCGAATGGCTTGATATGCGAAAATGGCGGCAGTGGACGTTGGCTTCGATGTCCACTCCCGGCTTAGGGAAGACGACATCACGCCGAACGGCGGATTAAGCAGTATGTGCCCAGTGAACGAGTCCGCCTTCGAGAGGGAGTTGAGTCCGTCTCCTACGACAATGTTAGAGAAATACCTGCCCGTTTCAACAGAAGTGACTTGCTCGTCTCGTGCGACGCCATGTCGTAGCAGCGCGGCGATAAAGAGGCGATGTCGAGCTGCCTCCACGAACTCTCGATTGATATCGCACCCGTAAAGCCGATCTGTCCAGTCGCGGAGAGTGGCAGCCAATGAGTTTTGGATGGGAAGGACGTTCGAGGCAGCCAGGAGCAAGTCTCCGGAGCCGCAAGTAGGGTCCAGGTACGAGTTGGCACGGTGCCGAAGCAGTACCTCGGTCACACGTTGCTTCAGGGGGGCGGGCGTGAAGAAGGCACCGACCTGCCGGCGATACTGCAAGGACACTAGGCGACGCAGCTGTTCAGACGCTTCCCCGTCAACACTGGCCAGCAAGCGGCGAGGTTGGACTGTGCGGCCTGCAGCTGCATCGGTGGTCAGTTGACGCAGTTGAGCGGTGTACTCGCTGTAGCCCCGAGCTCCTGTCATGTCGCCCCCACTTCCTGTCACCTCTAGCCTCTGGCCCTGACGTTGTGTCACCATCGGTTCAAAGAAGGTTGCTTTGGGTCAGAGTCGTCCGACCAACGTAGTGCACGAGGCGATCGCGCAGCACTACGCTGGCCAAGAGAAGCGATCTTGCTGACAGGCAGGAACGGCTGTGCCGCCGAGCAAGCTTCGCGGGCTACCGGCGCGGACATCTATCTAGGACGTGGGGGGCAGGTACTAGATGGCGACAGAGAGGCTCCGCTTCGCACCGGAGATGCTTGCCCGACTGGGCGAGGAACTCATCCCACACCCAGACTTGGGGATCGTGGAGCTGGCACGCAACTCGTATGACGCCGATGCGGAGAGTTGCGAAGTCCGCCTCCAAAACGTGGGGGAGCCGGGCGGAACAATCGTCGTGTCCGACGTCGGCGATGGAATGACGCTTGAGTCCATCAGGGATGGTTTCTTGCTTCTTGGCCGCTCAGCCAAAGTCGAGGATGCTGTCACCGCTGGTGGCAGGAGAAAAGTTGGCGAAAAGGGTCTAGGGCGATTGGCGGCGCTACGCCTGGGGCGTTCAGCCATCGTCCGTACGCGCCCTACGGTCGAGCCGCAGCGTGAGCACGTGGTGTGTATTGATTGGGAGCGGTACGACAAGGCGACTGCAATTGAGGAAGTCGGCCTCGAAGTAATCACCCGGGAAACGGACGAACTCCCTGGTACTACGATCGAAATCCGTGATTTGCGGGCTCCACTTACAGACGCTGATGTGAGGCGACTCGCCCGTTCCCTTGTTATGTTGACGGGGCCGTTCCCGGACAAAAGCGATGACTTCAGTGTCGTTCTGCATGCGCCAGAATTCTCCGAACTACAGCGAGTAGTTGAGGCTGGATTTTTCGAGGCTGCCCATTACATCTTGAAAGCTACGCTGGATGAGAACGGGCAAGCTGCGGCATATCTAGTGGATGAGACAGGAACAATCATCGCCTCTGGCGATCACTTCGCAGTTGCATCAGCTTCGGAAATGGGCAACCACTCCGGATATCTAGCTCCGCCGGCGGAGTTGGAAATCTGGATGTTCAATCGAACTAAGCCATCCTTCAACACCCAGATGACGCCGGCGCTCCGGAAGGCCTACCTTGCGTGGCTTGACGAAGTAGGAGGCGTTCACTTCTATCAGCGCGGATTGCGTGTGCATCCCTACGGGGATCGCGGCTATGACTGGTTGGACATGAACGTCCTGCAGAAACGCAACCCAGAGGAGCGACCAGGAACCAATAACTCCGTAGGACGCTTGAAGGTTGTCAGTGATAACGGCACCTTGGTTCCTAAAACGGACCGCAGTGGGTTCGTTGAGAATATGGCGTTTATGGAGCTAAAGGAGTTTGTGCGTGCCGCTCTGGAGTGGGCTGCGGACGTCCGTCTCCAGCGGCGCGATAAGAGGAAGGTCGAAGAAAAAAAGAAGACACGCGAGAAAGTGAAGGAGACTCACGACAGAGTTGATGCAGCGCTTAAGCTCGTGCCTGAGAGTGTTCGGCCGCTGGTGCAGCAAGCGGTCCGCGAAGACAGGGCCGCTATGGAGGAGCGCCTGGAAGTAGTTGAGAACGACTTGATGCTTTACCGGACCCTAAGCACGGTGGGGACCACGACGGCTGTATTTGCCCATGAGACTCTTCGGCCGGTCGACACGATTGAACAAATGGTTGGATCCATCGCTACGAGAGGAGAGCGTGCACTCGGCGGCGAACGTTTTGCCTCTCTACTGGCTGATCCGGTAGAACTGATTAAGAAGTCAGCTGCCTCGCTACAGACATTCGCTGAGCTTCCTCTGGAACTACTCAAGCAGCGTAAGCGGAAATGGCGTGACGTAGACGTTAATCTGATCGTGCAGGACATAGTTGAGAGCTTCGATCCGTACTTCAGTGACGCACGAGTCTCTGTCTCAACTGATTTGGCAGAAGATCCTCCTGCGCTCGTACGTTCAACCATCGCGTCTGTCGAAGCGATTCTGGCTAACTTCTTGGCCAACTCCGTTGCAGCGTTCACGAGTCCCCAAAATCAATCCCCCGAACGTGTAATAGTAGTACGGACGGAGACTTCCCAGGACTTCGTCACTCTTGGTGTCCTCGATTCCGGCCCGGGAATCACAAACATATCCAAGGAAGATGTATGGAAGCCCGGTAAGTCAACCCGGAATGAGGGAACGGGTATGGGACTTACCATCGTGCGGGATATCGTGCTCGATTTGAAGGGGCGGGTTTGGGCGATCGAGCATGGCGAGTTGGGCGGCGCGGAGTTTTATGTGTCGTTTCCGCGCATTGCCCCTTCGTGATCTGTCAAGGGGTACGGTTGAGAATTCTGCATAGTGAGGGCGAGTGTGCAGGGATTAATTGACGAGATTCGACCTGGTTCAAAGATCGCGGTAGTCGATGACTCGGTCGATGACATGCGGCGGACCTCTATCCTGCTAGAGGACGCTGAGTTCGAGCCGGTCGCCATCGATCCGTCGTTTCCTACCCTTGAAGCCTTGCTTAATGCTGTAGCGGCAAAAGCAGATGGCTTGGTGTGCGATCACAGGTTGAGCCACGGGGCCACTGCTGCCTTCACAGGCGCCCAAGTCGTCGCAGCAAGTAACCGCCGTCGTATCCCAGCAGTGCTAGTGACTGGCTACGCTGATCTCGATGAGCAGACGAGTATCCGCAGGTGGCGGTCGAGCATCCCTTGCATGCTTCGCAAGCGTTTCAAGCCGGCAGAAATCGAGTCGGCTCTGCAGTTGGCTCATCGTGAGCAGTTGCTGGGGCCTGCGCTTGAGCGGGAAGGTCACCGAACCGTCGTCCGCGTTCTCCGTGTCGATCAGATAGGGACCGAGCGGATTGTCGAGGTGATTGTCGTGGCTTGGGACCCGGTAGATGCTGTAATCCTCCCTGCAGACATGATCACGACATCCGTGGGACTGACGACTGACGATCTGCCTGGAATGCGATTCATGGCCAACGTCAACATCCACGCTCGGTCTTCGGAAGAGCTATTCTTCGAAAATTTTGAGGTAGCGCCAGAAATTCCGCAGAGTTGGCTTTCGGCGCGGTAGGGGGACTGTCATGTCTGGGGTTGTACCCCTTCCAAAGCCAAGGTCGGCTGACGAGCTGGCAGCTGCGATCTTGAACGTGGGGCACGGCAACTGCTCGCTTATATACGACGGCACGAGTGGGGTCGTCGTAGACGTGCCTGCAGTGGAGCCTCTTCTGCAAGAGATGGCTACCGTCGGGGCACAGGTCGTCGAACACCTCATTCTTTCGCATGCGGATAACGACCACATCAAAGGTGCCGCAGCGCTCATGGCGCATGATGAAGTCACCGTCAAAACGCTGTGGGCTAATCCTGATTCGACGAAGTTCTCCGAGGCCTTCCTCGACTTGTTGACGGTGGCGGCTGATCGGCAGAGGAAAGGCCTGATCGGCGTCCGCACTAATCTCAATGTAGGTTCGGACGGCCTACTAGATGTCCGCCGAATAGGTGTGAGAGTGCTACACCCGGGGATCGTGTGGGCCGGCGTCGGACCCACAGGTGGCGCGCATCCGCTAGGGCCAATAACTTCCAACGGCATGTCCGCCGTTGTTCGGATCGAACTAGATGGCAAGCCAGCTGTACTGCTGCCTGGTGATCTTGATGCTAAGGGATTCACGGAGATGCAGCGCGCCAATGTGGACATGAGGGCACCAGTTTTGGTGTTTCCTCACCACGGAGGTCGTTCAGGTGCGCCGGACAACAAAGCTTTTGCAATTGACCTGGCCAGAGCTGTTAGGCCTAGATTAGTGATCTTCTCTCATGGCAGATCACATTTTGTGAATCCTCGTAAAGAGATCGTTGAAGGGCTACGCGAAGCGCTGGGAGATGACGTGCAGATTGCCTGCACGCAAGTTAGTCGTTCGTGTCATCCAGAGAGCCTTCCTATCGCTAGCCTTCGAAGCGGACCTGGAGTCTTCGCCAAGTTCGCCTGCGCTGGATCGCTGACCATCACCTCATCTGGTGAGGGAATTCGGTGGTCACCGGACGCGACACGGCATGGACAAGCCGTTGACGCACTGGAATCCCCGATGTGCCGTGCGCATCAGGCTCACACGAGTACTGTTAATTAGGTCAAGGGTTTTGGGAGCTCCCGGTTGCCCGGTGCTGGAATCGGCGGAGCGGGTTTGGCCGGTGGCCTGCCCGGTCTGGGGTCGAGCATGATCAGGGGGCCGTACGCTGGTCGGCAACTCGGGCAGGCTTTGGGCCTGACCGCAATTTGCACGAGTGGCCCCCTGGTCTTGCTCGACGTGGGGCCCGGACCGGGGAGGTGGGTAAAGCCGTGGAGCCCCCGACCACGGCATGCCCTATCTCTCACCCTAGGCGGCTGCTTGCTGTGCCCGCGGCACGGGCGCCGGCCGGGCTGGAGCGGGGCGAAGACAGGAGCGCAGGCCCGGCCGGGGGCCGGGCCGCGCGCGGTGAGCGGAGCGAGCCGCCTTGAACCCGTAGAGAAGGTTGTTACTCGCCATCTGCGTGGGGCTGGGGTTGGCGAACCAGTGCTAGACGAGTTTCACACCATCATGCGCACGCGCGGCGGGCGAGGACGCCACGTCGAGTGCGTCCAGGACGCGGATCGCGTATGCCTCGTCGGCGAGTTGGCGTACCTGCTCGCGGGTAGCCCAGCGCAGTGCCCGGGTCTCCGCTCCGGTCCTGAGGCTGCCGCCCATCGCCTTGCATCGGAAGACGAGGGCGACGACCAAGCCGGTCATGTTCTTGTAGACGCCTGTGAGCGTTGCCGGGAGTTCGATCAGGATCCCGGTCTCCTCCAGCACCTCGCGCCGGAGGGCTTCTGGGATCGTCTCCCCGGCCTCCAGGACTCCGCCGGGTGGTTCCCAATGCCCGTTGTCCCGACGCTGTATGAGCAGAGCCTGACCCTGGTCGTCGACGATGACTCCGGCGACGCTCACAGAGTGCGGGCGTTGGATGCTCACGATCACCGGTTCCCCTCGGCTGGCTGGTCGTTCCACCGTAGGCGCGAGCCAAATGCGGCATCACCTGGCATGGCCACAGAACTGCTCTGTGCAGTCTGGGAGGTTGCCCCCTTGGCGGTGCGCCAGCGTCAGGAAGAGCACTGGTCGGGCGGTCCACTCGATGCGGGTGCTGGCGTGGGTGACGGTGAAGACGCATGGCTGGGCGCGCTCCAAGTCGCCGACGGCAGTCACGTAGCCAGTCGCCAACCAGGCCCGGGCTCGATCGGCTGCGTCCGGTTCGAGAGCCGACACGATCGTCCGTAGGACCCCCCTGATCCAGCGCACAGCCTGTGTGGCGGTGACCGCTTCAAACGAAGCAAAGAGACCAGGAGCACTGCCAGTTGTGGGGCTTGTGGTCCAGCACTCGCACCAGTAGCCGCGGCGAACGTTGAGGTCGGGGTTCTTCACCGTGCGGTTCCTATGGGGCGGACTGACAGGACGTATCGAGTGGTGTCGTCGGCGAGAACGAAGGCGTACGCCTCACCTGCGGCTAGCGCGGATAAGGCGCGTTCGTGCTCGACCTGGTCGTCGAGCCAGTGACTGGCCGGTCGAGCGGGCGCCGGGTCGAGTTGCTCGGCGACATCTCGTACGCGACCGCGGAGCCAACGCAGCGCCAGGCGTGGAGTGCTGGCCGGTTGTGTGCTCAGCAAGTGGGCGTGTCCGCTGTCCCTGACATGGGCGACGGCTTCGCACCAGTAGTTGAAGAGGGTCAGCATGCGATCACCTGCCCGGCTGGCACTGGCAGCAAGTAGGCGGTGATCGTGCGGCCGTGCTCGTCACCGTCGATGTCGACGTGCTGAGCCAGCGCCACGACCAAGCCGAGCCCTCGGCCGTGGGGGTCCTCTTCGGCGGGGGCCTGGACGCTCGGCTCCGTCTTCGCGGCGCCGAGGCCGGCGACCGAGACCGTAATGCCCTCGCCGGACGTTCCGAGCGAGACCCGGAAGGTGCCGGTGTCCTCGCCGCTCGCGGTGTGAAGAAGGGCGTTGGAACCCAGCTCGGTCACCACCAGAGCGGCGTCCTCGACATACGGGCTGCCATTCAGGATGTCTCGCGTCCACTGGCGGGCGTTGCGGATCTCTTCCGGTCGCCCGGGGAAGGTGCGTCGGTACTCGGGCATGGACCGCCTCCATCTCGGTGACCTGCGGATTTCTGCGCCAACTACCTCGTCCTGCTGACGCGGATCGCAGTGAGCCGTACAATTACTACTAGCACCGTACCGAGTGTGCGGGTACTCCGAGTGCGGGATCGCACTTTTCGTGCGGGTCGCCTGGCGCATAGCGTTCACGCCGAGGTGTGGTGCTGAGCTGAGACGTCGATCGAGAGGGGAACCGCATGTTCGGGCTGATGGTGCGCTTCACGTGCAAGGACGAGTCGGCGGCTGCCGAGTTCGATTCCTTGGTGGCGCGGACCGGCGAACAGATCCGCGCGAACGAGCCCGGGACGGTGATCTACACGGTGCACCGGGTTGACGGTCGCCCGCTGGAACGCATCTTCTACGAGCTCTACCGGGACAAGGACGCCTTCGAAGCTCACGAGTCGAAGGACTACGTGAAGGCCTTCCTCTCCGCGCGCGAGCAGTACCTTGCCTCAACCGAGGTCGATCGCTTGGACTTCGTGTCCGGCAAGGGTGTGGACGTTGAGCACTGACTATGAGAAGGCGCTTGGTCGCAAGATCGCCTTCAACCGCAAGCGCCGTGGGCTCTCACAGAAAGAGTTCGCTCGCCTGCTGGACCGTTCCGAAGCCTGGGTGTCCCAGGTAGAGCGGGGTGTACGCCGCATCGACCGTATGACGGTGTTGGAGAAGGTCGCCGAAGTCCTCGAACTGCCCTTGGCGGAACTGGCGGCGGAAGCGCCGATCGTGGCATCGGTGGCCGAAGGTGAGCCCCCGGGGGCCAGCCGCCTGCGCCTAGTGCTGAGCGCCGCCCATTCTCTGAAGGCGATCCTCGGGCACCACGAGCCGCCGGACGTGCCTGCGCTTCGGTCTGAGGTCGACCGCGCATGGGAACTGACGCACCAGGCCAAGTACGCGGATTTGGCAGACCTGTTGGAACGGCTGGTCCCCAGGCTGGAAGGAGCCGCGCGATCGACTCCGGAGAAACAACGGCCTGAGCTCTTCCGGCTGCTGGCCGCGATGTACCACACGTGCAGTGCCGCCCTGGCAAACATGGGAGAGCCCGAGGCAGCCTGGATCGCCGTTGACCGCTCGGTGGTCGCCGCCGAACGGGCCAACGATCCGTTGTTGATGGCAGCCGGCGAGTTCCGACTGTCCATCGTCTTCCTCGGTGCGCGCCACTTCGACCAGGCCGCCCAAGCCTCGGGGACTGCCGCGGACGCACTTCGCCCCCTGGCGGAGTCCGGGCAGGTCGAAGCTGTTGCCCTGCGCGGGGCACTGACCTTGCAGCGGGCAGTAGCCGCAGCCAAGGCGAATGACGCCGAGGCCGCGTACGCGTACCTGCGGGACGCCCGGGGCATGGCTGACCAGGTTGGCTCCGGGCGCAACGACTACAACACCGAGTTCGGTCCCACCAACGTCGGGCTTCATGAGGTCTCGGTCGCCGTCGATCTCGGTGACGCCGGAGTGGCTCTCAGGGCCGCGGAGAGCATCGACGCGTCGGTGCTCTCCTCCGAGCGACAGACACGGTTCCAGATCGACATCGCGCGTGCGCATGCCCAACGTCGGCAGGTCGACAGCGCTGTCTCCGCGCTACTGAAGGCCCGCCAGCTCTCGCCTGAGATGGTCCGCGCCATGCCGAGTGTGAAGCAACTCGTGACGGACCTGCTGACCATGAGTCAGCCGCCGTCGGATCAGTTGCGGTCGCTTGCAAGCGAGTTGGGCGTACAGGAAGTGCGGACTAGTACATGAAGTACTAGACAGTACTTGGAGTACGGGTTACTGTGGTGAGTGTCGGCAGACTCCTCCGCATCCGGCGGAGTGGGTGATGCGGGCATGCGAACGCGCCGGAGCAGGAAGGCAGACCTGCACCGGGGCGCGAGCGATAAGGGCCACAGACATGAATGTGGCCTGAGCGGGAGGCAGCCCACTCAGGCCGGGTGCGTCGTTGGCACAACGCTCCTAGAGCGTATCGCGCCCAGGCCGTATGCGGTCAACCTCCCGTTGCGTAGGCATTCGTCAGCAATTGCGCTCCTCACGACGAGGGGCGCGCGCAAGGGAGTAGTTCTGTGCGTTCCATCCGTGTGGAGACCTCGGCGGCGACGATCCTGTTGACCGAGGCTCCGGAGAAGAAGGTCAAGGACCGGCGGTCCGGAGAGATCGCCACCGACGTGGTCACCGGCGAGACGCTGATGACGCTCGGCGTGGTCTACATCGAGGGCGGCGAGTCCTCGCTGATCAAGGTCACCGTTCCCGAGCGGGGCATCACCGAGCCTGGTGGCGCGGCCGTGGGAGTCGACGTTCAACGGTCAGCAGCGGCACGGGATCGCCTACCGGGCCGAGGTGGTGGCTCCGGCTTCCTTCCCGGCCGAGGTGGGGGCCTGACCGTGTCGGACCTGATGACGTTGGTGGAGGTGGGTGGCCCGGTCGCCGTGTTCGGTGGCGGGGCTGCCTACCTCCGGGCCCGGCACCCGGCCGCCTACTGGTGCACGCTCGGCCTGCCGGTCTCGACGGCGAAGCTGCTGGGCTCGTACGGCTCGACCATGGACGCGTGCGGGCTGACCGTCCAGCCGTCCAGGCTCCGGGCTCTGCTGGTTCAGGCGACCACCCGGCGGGAGGTGCGGCCCGTCCCGCCGCGACGCGGGATCATCCGGCCGACTGCGACGGGGATGCGGCTTCGGTTGCGGCTCGCTCCTGGGCAGGAACCGGCGGATGTGGCGGCGTCGGCGGAACGGCTGCGGCATGCCTGGGGTGTTCACGCCGTGTACGTCACCGTGGTTAAGCCGGGTGTGGTCGAGTTGCGGCTGGTCGGGTTCGATGTGCTGCGGAAAGTGCGCATGCCTCGCAAGACTGGCGGCGACTTTCTGAAGGTGCCGGTGGCGCTGCGGGAGGATGCGACGGCGTTCGTGCGGGACTACCGGGCGATACCCCACCAACTCACCCTGGGCGCCACCTTGTCGGGTAAGTCGATGTTCCTGCGGCATCTGGTCGCCGGGCTCGCTCCCCAACCGGTGGCGCTGGTGGGGATCGACTGCAAGCGGGGCGTGGAGTTGGCGCCGTTCGCTCCCAGGCTGTCCGCGCTGGCGACCGATCCGGAGCAGGCGGCTGAACTGCTGCCGGTGCTGGTCGAGTTGATGGAGAACCGGTACGACCTGATCAAGGCGCGGCAGGGCATCGCGCCGGGTACGCCGGATGAGGAGATCACCTCGGACATCTGGGGCCTGCCCGAGGCCGAACGCCCCGTACCGGTCGTGCTGTTGGTGGACGAGGTGGCCGAGCTGTTCCTGGTCGCCACGAAGAAGGACGAGGAACGGCGGGACGAGATGGTCACCCAGCTCATCCGGCTCGCCCAACTCGGCCGTGCCGCAGGCATCTACCTGGAGGTGTGCGGTCAGCGGTTCGGTGCCGAGTTGGGCAAGGGTGCCACGATGCTCCGCGCCCAGCTCACCGGTCGGGTCTGCCACCGGGTGAACGACGAAGCCTCGGCCAAGATGGCGCTCGGCGACATCGCACCCGAAGCGGTCGGCGCGGCCTGCGCCATCGCGCCCGAGTCGCCTGGCCTGGCGGTCGCTGGGGATACCTCCGGCGGCTGGTCCCGCATCCGCACCCCGTATCTGTCGCTCGGCGACGCTGCGGCGGTGTGTGCCGAGACGGCTCACCTCGTGCCGGACGTTCCCGCGCTTGATCGGTTCCGGCCCGCCCCGCCCGTGCAGCCTGTTGACCGCCCGGTGTCGCTGGTCAAGCCGCTGCCGGTGACGGACTAACTCCTTCCCCCCATCCCGGTCGGCGTGACCGCATCACGCCACGTCCCTACCCCCGTCATGCCTGTTCCAGGAAGGAGGCCGCGCCATGCGCGCATATCGGGCCCGCGTTGACGCGGTGCTCGTTCAGGCGGTCATCGCCGCCGCACTGTCCTTCGCCCACCTGCACGACATCGCCACGTCGGCCGGACAGAACGGCTGGAAGGCATGGGCCTACCCGATCTCGGTCGACCTGCTGCTCGTCGCTGCCTGGCGACGGCTGCGCTCCGGCCCGTCCAAGGCGGCCGGGTGGTGCTGGTTCGTGTTCGCGCTCGCCGCCTCACTCGGGGCGAACGTGGCCACCGCCGGACTTCTCGACTTGGGCGCCGTCCCGGCCTGGCTGCGCATCCTCGTCGCCGGATGGCCCGCGGTCGCCTTCCTCGGCGGCACGCTCCTGGCGCACAGCACCACACCGCCCCGGCCGGTCCAACCGTCCGTCGACGCGGTCGAGTTGGACCTGGTGGACGAGGACGAAGCCCCTGACCAAGCCGAGTTGGGCGGCAGCGCTCCCCCTCCGGCACTGCCGGAACCGACCGACCAGCGGACCACACCCCCGGTTCCCACTGCCCTGGTCGAACACGCCCGCAAGCTCGCCACCGCCCACCAACAGCGCACCGGGCGGGCCATCGACACCCCAACCCTGCGCGCCCAGCTCGGCGTCCCCGCGCCGCTCGCCGAAGCCATCGCCGCCCAACTCTGAGAGGAGTTCTCCGTGTCCGCGAACCGCCGCTTCCGCAACGTCGTGCGTATCGGTCCGGTCCAGGTAGGCACCGCCTACGACAACCGCGGCCGTGAGAAGCACACCGCCGCCTGCACCGCCCCGCGCTGCGGCTTCTCCGCCGACTACGACACCCGCGCCGCCGCCGAGCTCGCGGCCCGCACCCACCGCTGCCCCGTCCGCTGAGAGGACACCGCGTCTTGACCGTCAGCCTGCCTCTGGTCTTCGTGCTCGGCGTCGTCGCCTGGGCCGCGATCAAGTTCATGAACATCCGGCTGTGGGTCGCCGTCGTCATCGCGCTCTTCGGCTTCTACCTCGCCCACAGCTTCCTGGCCCCCGCCATCGACAGCGGCACCCGCACGGGTGTCGGCGTCGTCAACGGCACCCACCGCTGAAAGGACCGGCTCCATGCTGCTCCGCCCCACGTACCCGGAGGCTCCAGCCCAGCCGACCGTCACGGAGTCCTCTGTCATGCACGCGCCACAGGCGCCCGTTCCGGCCTGCTCCTGCCAGCACCCCCACACGCCGGAGACTCCGGCCCGCCGGATCGCCCCCGCCGTCGGGCTCGGCGTCGGCACGGTCGGCGCCGTCGTCCTGGTCGGCGTCGTGCTCACCGCCCTCGTGACCGCCGTCGCCGTCGGGGCTGTGTCCGTGGCGGTCGCCGCCGTGGTCCTGCGCTCCCTGCTCGGCACTCCGCGCCACCGCTGATCCGCAACTGCCGGGGCGGCCCGATACCGCCAAGCATCGCCGCCCCGGCAGCCCACCCCTCACGACCGAAGCCGCAAAGGAGACAACCATCATCACCGGGGCCACCCCGCCCCCGCTGCCGGAACTCGGCATGTTGGCCTCGCTCGGCACCATGCCCGCGCTGCTGCGCCAGCTCTCCGGCCTGGGCGGCTGCACCAATCCGATCCGCCTCGACGGCTACCGCTCCGAGTACACGCTGGACACCGTCACCGGCGAGATCGGCCCGCTCGTCCACCACCTGAACTCCGACCAGCTCCCCGCCGGTCACCTCCTGGTCCGCTGCAACAACCGCCGTGTGACCCGTTGCCCGGCCTGCGCCGAGGTCTACCGCCGCGACACCTTCCAGCTGGTCACCGCCGGACTGCGCGGCGGCAAGGGCACCCCGGAATAGGTCGCCACGCACCCGCGCGTCTTCGCCACCTTCACCGCGCCCAGCTTCGGCCCGGTCCACAACCGCCCGGACTCCGGCCGCTGCCGCTGCGGAACCAAACACCCAGAGGACGCGCCGGAGTTGGGTACGCCACTCGCCCCGGACTCCTACGACTACGAAGCTGCGGTCCTCTGGAACGCCCACGCCGGTGCCCTCTGGCGGCGCTTCTCCATCTACCTGCGCCGCGAGATCGCCAAGCGCGCTGGCCTGACCCAACGCGCTTTCCGCCGGTTCGCGCGGGTCAGCTTCGCGAAGGTCGCCGAGTACCAACGGCGCGGCCTGGTGCACTTCCATGCCGTCATCCGCCTCGACGGCCCGGACGGCGGCGCCACCTCGCCTCCGGCCTGGGCAACCGCCGAGCTGCTGACCGACGCCATCCGCGCCGCCGCTACCACCGCCCGCATCACCGGCCCGGTCGTGGACGGGCGGCAGCACGTCTTCGCCTTCGGCCGCCAGCTCGACGTACGCACCATCCGCAACGCCGAGTTCGACGGCGGCACCGAGCTGACCGATCGCGCGGTCGCCGCCTACATCGCCAAGTACGCGACGAAGGGCGCCGAGTCGGCGACGGGCACCCTTGACCGGCCGATCAAGTTCCTCGCCGAGCTGGCCCGTCTCGACATCGGCGACCATGCCCGCCGCATGATCCGTACCGCCTGGGCGCTCGGCGGACGGCGGGAGTTGGAGGATCTCCGACTTCGCGCCTGGGCTCACATGCTCGGCTTCCGAGGCCACTTCTCCACCAAGACCCGCCGCTACTCCACCACCCTCGGCGCACTGCGCACCGCCCGCGCCGAATGGCGACGCGCCCAAGCCATCACGGCTCGCGGCGACACCGACAACCGGCCGACGGACGGCGAAACCGGCGAGACGACGCTGGTCCTGGCCCATTGGGCCTTCGCCGGAACCGGGCTCACCCGTGGCGAGGAATGGCTCGCCGCCACGCTTACACCCGCACCGGGAACGGAAGGAGAGTCCACCCGTGGCTAACCGACGCCTCACCGTGGCGGAAGTGGCCGCCGTACCTCGCGTCCTGCCGTCGCGGTACCTGACCCCTGACGACCTGGTGGAGCTGTTCGATCTGCCCGGCGTCGAGACGGTCTACCAGTGGCGTCGCAAGCGCACCGGCCCCCGTGGCTTCCGCGTCGGTCGACACCTGCGCTTCGACCCGCCGGACGTGCGGGCCTGGGTGGACGCCCAGCGCGAGGGGGTGGCGGCCTGATGGCCGGACACATCCAAGACCGCTGGTACAAGACCGAGGTCGGCCCTGACGGCAAGGCCCACAAGGCCAAGACCGAGCGCTATGGCACGGGCATGCGCTACCGCGCCCGCTACGTCGGCCCGGACGGGACGGAGAAGTCCAAGAGCTTCCCCGACCGGCAGAAGCGGCAGGCTGATCTGTGGCTGGCGCACATCGAGGCGGACATGGCACGCGGGCAGTACATCGACCCCCGTGCGGCCCGGATCACCTTCCAGCAGTACGCGGAACGCTGGGTGGCCACCCAGGGCGCCGACCCGAACACCCAGGCCTCAATGGAGTCACAGCTCCGGCTGCACGCCTTCCCGTATCTGGGATCCCGCCCACTGGGCTCCTTCCAACCTGCTCACGTCCGTGACTGGGTACGGCAGCTCCAGGAGAACGGCGTCCGCGGCTCGTACGCCCGGACGATCTACTCCAACGTCCGTGCCGCCCTGAGCGCAGCCGTGGACGACGGCCACCTTCCCCGGAATCCGTGCGCGGCTCGCTCGGTCCGGCCACCGACTGTGGACAACAAGCGCATCGTCCCGTGGACGTCGGAACGGCTCTTCGCCGTCCGGGCCGCGATGCCCGAGCGCTTCCAAGCCATGGTCGACCTGGGCGGCGGCTGCGGCCTCCGACAACGCCGGGGAGCAAGCCCGTGTTCGCCCCGCCCAAGGGTGGCAAGCTCCGGGACGTGCCGCTGCCCGGGCCGGTCGCCGATGCGCTCCGCGAGCACATGAAGCGGTTCCCGCCGGTCGAGATCACCTTGCCGTGGAAGGTGGCGGACGGGTCCCCGGTGACCAAGCGGCTGATCTTCACCGGGCCACGCGGCGGGCACGTCTGGCGTACGTCACTCAACGAGGAGGTGTGGAAGCGGGCCCTCGCCTCGGCCGGGGTGATCCCCGAGCAGAAGCCGGGCGAGTCGTACGCCGAGTCCCGCGAGAACGGCACGCACGCGCTGAGGCACTTCTACGCCTCGGTGCTCCTGGACGCCGGAGAGAACATCAAGGCCCTCGCCGAGTACCTCGGCCACTCGGACCCGGGGCTGACGCTCCGCGTGTACGCGCATCTCATGCCGTCCAGCCAGGAGCGCACCCGCAAGGCCGTGGCCGCCGTCTTCGGCACGGCCCGGTCCGCCCCGTCCCGCACCTGACGGCCCAGAGACGGCCCCAGCACAGCGACAAGCCCCCTACCAGCGGAGAACCCGCAGGTAGGGGGCTTGATCAGTCAGCGTTACTTCTTCTTGCCCTGGTTCTTCACTGCCTCGATGGCGGCCTTGGCGGCCTCCGGGTCGAGGTAGGTGCCGCCGGGGGTGAGCGGGCGGAAGTCGGCGTCCAGCTCGTAGGAGAGCGGGATGCCGGTGGGGATGTTCAGGCCCGCGATGTCGGCGTCGGAGATGCCGTCGAGGTGCTTGACCAGGGCGCGCAGCGAGTTGCCGTGCGCGGCGATCAGCACGGTGCGTCCGGCGACCAGGTCCGGCACGACGGCGTCGTACCAGTACGGCAGCATGCGGGCGACGACGTCCTTGAGGCACTCGGTGCGCGGCCGCAGCTCGCTGGGGATGGAGGCGTAGCGCGGGTCGTCGCTCTGCGAGAACTCGGAGCCGTCCTCAAGCACGGGCGGCGGGGTGTCGTACGAGCGGCGCCACAGCATGAACTGCTCCTCGCCGAACTCCGCCAGCGTCTGCGCCTTGTCCTTGCCCTGGAGGGCACCGTAGTGGCGCTCGTTCAGCCGCCAGGAGCGGTGCACCGGGATCCAGTGCCGGTCGCAGGCCTCCAGTGCGAGGTTCGCGGTGCGGATGGCGCGCTTCTGCACGGAGGTGTGCACGACGTCGGGGAGCAGACCGGCGTCCTTCAGCAGCTCACCGCCGCGGACCGCCTCCTTCTCGCCCTTGTCGTTGAGGTTCACGTCCACCCAGCCGGTGAACAGGTTCTTCGCGTTCCACTCGCTCTCGCCGTGGCGGAGCAGGATCAGCTTGTACGGAGCAGCAGCCATGGACGTGAGCCTAATCGACGTCCCGCGGTGCCCTGCCGCGCGAGGCCCGCCGCGGGCGGCTACACGTCCCGCGTGAGACGGGTGAACGCCTCCAGGTTGCGGGTGGACTCCCCCCGGGCGGTGCGCCACGCGTACTCCCTGCGGATCGCGGACGCGAAGCCCAGCTCCAGCAGGGTGTTGAAGCTGCCGTCCGCGTTCTCCACCACCGCGCCGAGCAGTTGGTCGACCTGCTCCGCCGTCACCGCGGCCAGCGGCAGCCGTCCGACCAGGTACACGTCACCGAGCCGGTCGATCGCGTAACACACCCCGTACATACGGGTGTTGTGCTCCAGCAGCCAGCGGTAGAACGCCTCGTGGTTCTCGTCGGGGCGGCGCACCACGAACGCGTTCACCGAGAGCGTGTGCCGTCCGACCACCAGCGAGCAGGTGGTCGACAGCTTGCGTGTGCCGGGCAGTCGCACCACGTAGGTGCCCGCGGCGCCGTCCGGCGTGTCCCATTCGAGCCCGGCGTCCCTCAGCGCCTGCTCCACGGTCGCGCGGGCTGCGTCCTGCTCGCTCATGTGCTGATCGTAGGCGACCCGGCTACGCCCGGCGGCGCCGGGCGGTCGCGCCCGCGTAGACGTCGGCGGTCGCCGCGGCGGAGGCGTCCCAGCCGAAGGCGCGGGCGTGGTGGTGGGCGGCGGCGCCCAGTTCCTCGGTGAGCCGCGGCTGGTCGACGAAGCGGCGCAGCACCCGTGCGTAGTCGGCCGGATCGTGGCCGGAGACGAGGAACCCGCTGTGCCCGTCGCGCACCGCCACCGGCAGGCCGCCGACCGCCGACGCCACCACCGGTGTGCCGCACGCCTGGGCCTCGACCGCGACCAGCCCGAAGGACTCGCTGTGGGAGGGCATGACCAGCACGTTCGCCGCCCGGTACCAGTCGGCGAGCCGGTCCTGGTCGACCGGCCGCTGGAACCGTACGACATCGGCGACGCCGAGCCGGGCGGCCAGCTTGTGCAGCCGCTCCGGCTTGGCGAGGCCGCTGCCGCTCGGGCCGCCGACGACCGGCACCAGCAGGCGCTCGCGCAGCGAGGGGTCCTCGTCCAGCAGTACGGCGACCGCGCGGATCAGCACGTCGGGGGCCTTGAGCGGCTGTATCCGCCCGGCGAACAGCGGAATCACCGCGTCCGGCGGCAGGCCGAGCCGGGCCCGGGCGGCGGCCCGGCCGTCCGCCGGGCGGAAGCGGTCGAGGTTGACTCCCGGGTGGACCACGGCGACCTTCTCGCGGGCGGCGCCGTAGTGCCGGACGAGTTCGTCGGCCTCCTCCTCGGTGTTGGCGATCAGCCGGTCGGCCGCCGCCACGATCTGCGTCTCGCCGATCACCCGGGCCGCGGGCTCGGGTGTGTCGCCCTTGGCGAGCGCGGCGTTCTTCACCTTGGCCATGGTGTGCATGGCGTGCACCAGGGGTACGCCCCAGCGCTGCGCGGCGAGCCAGCCGACGTGCCCGGAGAGCCAGTAGTGCGAGTGGACCAGGTCGTAGTAACCGGGCCGCTGGGAGGCCTCCGCCTGCATCACGCCGTGCGTGAAGGCGCACAGCTGGGCGGGCAGTTCCTCCTTGGCCAGGCCCTCGTAGGGTCCGGCGTCGACGTGCCGCACCAGGACACCGGGCGCCAGCTCGACCACCGGCGGCAGGCCGCCGGTGGTGGCGCGGGTGAAGACCTCGACCTCTATGCCCAGCTCGGCGAGGCGCTTGGTCAGCTCCACGATGTAGACGTTCATGCCGCCCGCGTCGCCGGTGCCCGGCTGGTGGAGCGGGGAGGTGTGAACGCTGAGCATCGCGACCCTGCGCGGGGTCCCCGCGCGGCGCAGCCGCCGGGGTAGGTGCGCGCGGGCGCGCAGACGTTGCGCGCCCAGCCGGGGCACGTGGGCCACCTGGTGGTTCACCGTACGGTGCCTCCCTCGGTCCTTTTGCGTCTGTCGTGTAACGGCGGGAGCGGGGGCGGGCATTTCCTCTTTGCCAAGTCGTTATCACCGCACCAGGGGAACGTGCCTGCGGCGCACTGCGCGAGGCCCCCGCGCGGGCGGCGCGCCCCCGCCCACACCCGCCGGTGCGCGACGGCAGGCGAAGGCCGACGGTGAACGGGCGGGCGGGCAATTACCCTGAAGCGTCAGCCCCCCGGGATCCCGCGCGAGAAGGCCCCCTGAATGACCCCCATCGGCACCGTCACCCGGGGGACCACCAACCCGAACCGTCTGCGCCGTATGGACCGCTGGATAGCCGCCGCCTTCGGCGCGGCCCTGCGCCGCAGCGGCGATCCGGTGGTCGTCGACCTGGGCTACGGCGCCGCCCCGTGGACGGCCGTCGAACTGCTCACCAGGCTGCGCACGGTGCGCGCCGACACCGAGGTGGTGGGCGTCGAGATAGACCCCGCGCGGGTGACCGCCGCCGCCCCCTACGCCCGCGACGGACTGCGCTTCGTGCGCGGCGGCTTCGAGGTTCCGCTTCCCGCCGGGCGGCGTCCGGCGCTGATAAGGGCGGCGAACGTGCTGCGGCAGTACGGCGAGGCCGAGGTCGCGGCCACCTGGGCGCGGCTGTGCGACCGGCTGGCGCCGGGCGGGCTGCTGGTCGAGGGGACGTGCGACGAGATAGGCCGCCGCCATGTGTGGGTGGCGCTCGGCCCCGAGGGGCCGCGCACGGTGACGTTCGCCACCCGGCTGGGTTCCCTGGAGCGGCCGTCCGATCTGGCCGAGCGGCTGCCGAAGGCGCTGATACACCGCAATGTGCCGGGCGAGCCGGTGCACAGGTTCCTCACCGACTTCGACCGGGCGTGGGCGGCCGCCGCGCCCTTCGGCGCGCTGGGCGCGCGGCAGCGCTGGATCCGCTCCGCCCAGGCGCTGCGGGCGGCGGGCTGGCCCCTCACCGACGGCCCGGCGCGCTGGCGGCAGGGCGAGGTGACGGTCCGCTGGGAGGCGCTGGCCCCGGCGCGGCCCTTCGTCCCGGCCCAGCGCGGCTGACCTCCGCGGGCGTCCCGCGCGGCTGACCTCCGCACGCGTCTGTCGTATTGCGCCCCCCTGTGGCACCATCCGCACCGAGGTGACGGTTCGTCAGATTCGAGGTGCCTCATGCGGTTGCGGACTGCGGCGGTGGCGTCCACCGTGCTGGTGTGCGCGGCGGGCCTGCTCGCCGTACCGGGCGACGCGCAGGCGGCGAAGCCCAGGTCACTGGCCGAGGTAAGGGCCGAGGTCAACCGGCTGTACCGGCAGGCGGAGGCCGCCACCCAGTCCTACGACGCGGTCACCGAGCAGATCGAGCGGCAGCAAAGGGATCTGGTCGCCCTGGCCCGCGCGGTCGTCGCCGCACAGGCGAAGGAGGACCGGCTGACCCGGCGGCTGGGCGCGTTGGCCAGGGCCCGGTACCGCAGCGGCGGCGGCCTGCCGCTCGCCGCGCAGTTCCTGCTGTCCTCCGACCCGGAGACGTTCCTGAGCGACGCGGCCCTCGCCGAGAGGACGGCGCAGGCCGCCACGAGCGAGCTGGGCGAGCTGCGGACGACCAGGAAGGCACTGGAGGGTTACGCGAACGCGGCCACCAGGGGCTGGGAGAGCCTGACCGCCGAGCAGGCCAGGAAGGCCGGCGCCAAAGAGCGGGTCGAGCGGCAACTGGCCCAGGCGCAGGCGCTGCTCAACAGCCTCACCGCACAACAGCGCGCCCAGCTACGGAAGTTGGACGACCAGGCCGCGTACCGGTCACAGGCCGACTGGCTCAACGGCGTCGGCGCGAAGCTCGGCGGCACCGCGGGCACGGCTGGCGCGCTGGGCGCACGGGCGGTGGCGTTCGCGTCCGCCCAGCTCGGCAAGGCGTACGAATGGGGTGCGCAGGGGCCGTCCAGCTACGACTGCTCGGGCCTGACGGAGATGGCCTGGGCGGCGGCGGGCGTGGCCATCCCGCGCACCTCGCAGGAGCAGTGGGCCCGGCTGCCGCACATCCCGCTGGACCAGCTGCGTCCCGGCGACCTCGTCATCTACTACTCCGACGCCAGCCATGTGGCGATCTACGTCGGCGACGGCGCGGTCATCCAGGCGCCCCGCCCCGGCCGGACGATAGACCTCGTGGGTGCGGGCTCCATGCCGATACTCGGCGCCGTACGGCCAGGCTGACCCGCCAGCCCCCGGCGCACCGTCCGCCACACTCGTCACACAACCCCGCACACGTCCCCAACCAACGGGTGACGAACCCGCGTTGAGGCGTGATCTATCTCATGCCCGGATTCCCGCCTGCCGCCCGAATTCCGCTTCCTACCTTTGGATATGCCGACGGCTAATCCCTCACACGCCCTCCCGCCAGGCCCGCCCTGCCGCTATGGTCCCTGGCAGTGCCCAGCGACCGGCCACCCCACATGGTCCGGACCTGGGACGGCGGCGCCTCCCCACAGCGTCCGCCACACCCTCGGGGGAGGGAAGGAAGCACGCCATGTCCGCCACCGGCCGGTCCACCGACCGGCAGACCGACCAGCACTCCGGATGGACGCCCGACCAGCGTCCCGCGGGAACGGCCGCGATGCTCCCGCGCCAGCGGGTGACCGAACCGGTACCCGTGGACAGACCGGCCGAGCCGGTGCGGTCGCAGCAGCCGTTCACCCTACTCGTCGTCGGTGACGACCCCACCGGAAGCCTGGCCGCGGCCGATCTGCTGGACGCCGCCGGGCACCCGGTCCGCATCCGCCGTGCCCGCAACCTCACCGAGGCCGCGCGGCTGCTCACCGACGACGTGAGCTGCATCCTGCTCGACCTGGACATCGAACTGGTCCCCGACCGCCCCAAGGCCGGTGGCCTCACCGCGCTGCGCGAGGTCCTGGGAATGGCCCCCACCACCGCGGTGCTCGTACTGGCGGCCGGTGAGGAGGACGCCGAACTGGCCGCGGAGGCGGTCCGCGTCGGCGCGCAGGACTACCTGTTCCGCGACGAGTTCGACGCCTCGCTGCTCAACCGTGCGATGCGCTACGCCGTCGAGCGCAAACGCGCCGACGTCGCCCAGCGGCAGCTCACCGAGACCCGGCTGCTGGCGCAGGAGAACACCCGGCTGGAACGCGGTCTGCTGCCGACCCCGCTGCTGGACGGCGCCGACGACCTGCGGTTCGTCGCGCGCTACCGGCCGGGCCGCAGCCGCGCGCTGCTCGGCGGGGACTTCTACGACGTGGTGCGCACCCCGGACGGCACGGTGCACGCGATGATCGGCGACGTGTGCGGGCACGGCCCGGACGAGGCGGCGCTCGGTGTCGAGCTGCGCATCGCCTGGCGTGCGCTGACCCTGGCCGGGCTGAGCGGTGACGAACTGCTCGGCACGCTCCAGGAGGTGCTGGAGTACGAGCGCCCGCACGACGAGATGTTCGCGACGCTGTGCACGATCGACATCGCACCGGACGGCCAGCGGGCCGGACTGTGCCTGGCCGGGCATCCCTCGCCGCTGCTGGTCCGCGGCGGGCGACCGGCCGAGCTGCTGCCGTACGAGCACGGCGGCCCGGCGCTGGGCATGCTGGAGCAGGCCGAGTGGGACCGTCGCACGGTGGAGTTGGGCCAGGCGTGGAGCCTGATGCTCTACACCGACGGGCTGATCGAGGGGCGGATCGGCGAGGGCACCGCCCGGCTCGGCACGGACGGGATGCTCGAACTCGTCGACCGCCATCGGGCCACCGGGCTGAGCGGTGAGGAACTGATGGACTCGGCGATGGACGAGGTCAGGGAACTCAACGGCGGCGAACTGACGGACGACGTCGCGGTGGTGCTGCTCGAACGCGGCTGAGGCCCGGCTGACGCGGCGGCGCTCACCGCTCCACGTGCGCCGCGCGTGCGGCGCGGCACCCGGCGGCCTGCCGCGGCAGGCCGCCGCTCAGCGGCGGAACGGCCCGTACGGCCCGTCGCTGCTGCTGCCGCGCCTGCCGGGGCCGCGCCCCGCGACCTCCTTGAGCGCCGGGCGCACGTCGACCATGTACACGATCGTGGCGACGAGCCCGATCAGCGGCAGGATCGACAGGATCGGGAAGAGCCCCATCACCGCCGCCGCGAGGCCCAGGATGATCAGCCAGAACGGCTTGGTGTGCTTGTCCGCGGCCCGGTACGCGTCCTCCCGGTGGATCGCCGCGTTGATGAACGCGACGACGGTGAACACCAGCAGGCCGGTCGATACCCAACTGAAGATCGTGTTGAACCCTTGGATCAGCATTGCGTCCACCGCCTTGTCGTCCGCCCGACGGTCCCCTTCGCCGCCACGGTACCCGTACAACGGGCCGGGCATCGCGTATGTGCCCGGCCCGTTGTCACACCCTTGTCACCGCCGGGCCTCACTCACCCTGCTTGGCCTGGGTGGACTTGCGCGCGGTGGTCTTCTTGGCGGCGGGCTTGCGGGACGCGGCGCCGGACGGCTCCCCGGCGTCCTGCTGCTCCGGCTCGATGGCCACGGCCAGTTCCACGGCCTCCTCGGCGGCCTCGCCGCGCCAGGTCCTGACGGCGCCCCGGCCGCGGTCGACCAGCCCGTTGTAGGTCTCTCCGGCCTTGACCGCGGCCTCGGCCGCCCAGCCGACCTGGCGCAGCGCGAAGTCCTGCGCGGTGTCGGAGAGCTTCTTCAGGTCCAGCTCGACCGAGCCGAGCCTTTCGGTGATCTTCGCCTGGACCTCCTTGGCCTGGCGCGACACCCGCTCCTGGACGATCTTGGGGTCGGTGGCGCGCACCTTGTTGATCCGCTCCGGCGCCTCCTCGCGCAACTTCTCCAGGAGCGGCGGCACTTCGCCCAGCTTCTCGGCCGCGAGGTCGACGGCGCCCGCCACGGCGTAGAGAGGGGCCGGGTCGGTCAGTACCTTGCGGACGCTTTCGGTGGTTGCCATCAGGGGTCCTCCGTACGGGTGGCGTGTTTGTGGTGTTCGGTTCGTGGCGCCGGTCAGGCTCCGGCGGCGACACCGTCATCGCCGCGCTGCTTGTCCTGATTGTGCTGCTTGTCCTTCGTCGGAACGGACTTCAGCGCACGCGTCCGCGCGGCGACGGTCTCCGCGACCGCGTCGGCGACCTTGGCCGCCGCCTTCTTCGCGGCGGCCTTCTTGGCCGCGGTCCGCGCGACCGCCGCCCTCCTGGCCTCGGCGGCCTGGGCGGGGTCGGCCGCCGGGCCGTCCGCGGCGCCGTTCTCCTTGCGGAACGACTCGTAGATCTGCAGCAGCACCTGCTTCTGCTTCTCGTTGATCGTCGGGTCGGTGAGGATCGCGGTGCGCACCTCGATGCCGTTGTGGTCGCGCTCGTCGAGGATCCCTGCCTGCACGTACAGCGTCTCGGCGGAGATCCGCAGCGCCTTGGCGAGCTGCTGGAGGATGTCGGCGCTCGGCTTGCGCAGTCCGCGCTCGATCTGGCTGAGGTACGGGTTGGACACCCCGGCCGCCTCGGCGAGTTGACGCAGCGACAGCTGCGCGCTGCGCCGCTGCTCGCGCAGGTACTCGCCGAGGTTCCCGACATTCAGTGACGCCATGCCACGACCGTGCCACACGTGCGCTAACTTTTGCAAGCACGCCGCTTGCAACAGTGTCGTTTCAGCCGCGTGACACGCCCACCGGCTTGCGGGCCAGGACGCAGGCCTGCGGGGTGCGCTCCGGGAACTCGCCGTCCTCGTCGCGCTCGCGCCGCATCCGCGCGCGGGGGGTCAGCCCGGCCTGGCTGAGCAACTCGGCGACGTGTTCCGGCTGACGCCGGTGGAAGTCCAGCCGGACGGCGCTCCCGAACGCCTCCGTCAGGTGCAGCGGCTCCTCGCCCACCTGGAAGGCGAGCAGCAGATGGCCGCCCGGCGCCAGCACCCGGTGGAACTCGGCGAAGGCCTGCGGCAGCAGTTCCTCCGGTATGTGGATGGTCGAGTACCAGGCCATGAGGCCGCCCAGGGAGCCGTCCGGCAGGTCCAGGTCGAGCATCGATCCCACCTCGAACCGCAGGTCCGGATGGGTCCGCCGGGCCACCTCGACCATCCCCGGCGACAGGTCGACGCCGAAGACCGGCACCCCCAGGCCGCTGAGGTGGGCCGTCACCCGGCCGGTACCGCAGCCGACGTCGGCGACCGGCCCGAGACCGGCCGCCCGTACCAGCTCGGCGAACGCGGCGAGCATCGCCCGCTCCAGCGGCTTGGCCGCGAGTTCGTTGCCGAAGCGCTCGGCGTATTCGGTGGACATCGTGTCGTACGACGCCCGGGTGTGGCGCAGGAAGTCTGGTTCGGTCACGGCCAAGCACCCTAGTGCGCACGGACGTTCACCGCTCAGCGCGCAGCCTGCGGCGCTACGAGTGCGCGCGGTGGGGGGAGTTCGGGCCGCGGCCCGCTTGCGGCCACGGCTGACATGCGGTCATCGCGCGCCCGCGGTATGGCTGGTGTGGCGCGCGCAGGGTAGCTTCGCAGGATGGAGCTGCGGCTGATCGACACCGGTGACGTCCGGTTGGCCTGCCGGGTGTCGGGGGATCCCGACGGGCCGCCGGTGGTGCTGTTGCACGCACTGGGCGAAACCAGCACGGACTGGAACGCGGTCGCGGAGCGGTTCGCGGCGCGCTGGCGGGTCTACGTACCGGACCTGCGCGGGCACGGGCGCAGCGACTGGCCCGGCAGGTACTCCTTCGAGCTGATGCGCGACGACGTACTGGGGCTGCTGAACGCGCTCCGGCTGGACCGGGTGACGCTGCTCGGGCACTCGATGGGCGCGGTGGTGGCCCACCTGTTCGCCCAGGCCCATCCGGAACGGGTGGAGCGGCTGGTGCTGGAAGAGGTTCCCGCGCCGTATCCGCGCGACCACAAGGAGGCCGAACGGCCGGACGGCGAGCTGGACTTCGACTGGGAGGTGGTGGCCGCGGTACACGCGGAACTTGCCGCCCCGCCTCAGTGGTGGCGTACCGGGCTCGCCGGGATCACCGCGCCGACGCTGGTGGTCGCGGGCGGGTCGCGCAGTCACATACCGCAGGACCAGCTGGCGCAGATGGCCCGGCTGATCCCGGGCGGCAGGCTGCTGACCATTCCGTGCGGGCACCTGGTGCACGCCGAGCGCCCGGAGGACTTCACCGCGGCGGTGCTCGGGTTCCTGCCGGGCGGCCGACGCTGAACCCGCGTCCAGCGGCCGACCGCCCAAGGCGACGCTCGGTCAGCGCAGTTCGGCGGCGACCAGCTCGGCGATCTGCACCGCGTTGAGCGCCGCGCCCTTGCGGAGGTTGTCGCTGGAGCAGAACAGCGACAGGCCGCGGTCCACGGTCTCGTCGGTACGGATCCGGCCGACGAACGTGGGGTCCTGTCCGGCGGCCTGCAACGGGTTGGGGATCTCGGACAGCGCCACGCCGGGCGCTCCGCCCAGCAGTTCGTACGCGCGTTGCGGGGTGATGTCGCGCGCGAAGCGGGCGTTGACCTGCAGCGAGTGGCCGGTGAAGACCGGCACGCGGACGCAGGTGCCGGAGACCTTCAGGTCGGGAATCTCCAGGATCTTGCGGCTCTCGTTGCGCAGCTTGCGCTCCTCGTCGGTCTCCCCCGAGCCGTCGTCCAGCAGCGATCCGGCGAACGGCAGCACGTTGAAGGCGATGGGCCGGGCGTAGACCTTGGGCTCCGGGAACTCCACCGCACCGCCGTCGAAGGTGAGTTCACCGGCCCGCTCCCCCACCGCGGCCGCCTGGTCGGCGAGTTCGGCGACGCCGCTCAGACCGCTGCCGGACACCGCCTGGTAGGTGGCCACCACGAGGCTGACCAGTACGGCCTCCTCGTGCAGCGGGCGCAGTACCGGCATCGCGGCCATCGTGGTGCAGTTGGGGTTGGCGATGATGCCCCTGGGCCGGTCGGCCACCGCATGCGGGTTGACCTCCGAGACCACCAGCGGGACCTGTGGGTCGAGCCGCCAGGCCGAGGAGTTGTCGACCACCACCGCACCGGCCTCCGCCACGCGCGGCGCGAGCGCCAGCGAGGCGGTCTTCCCGGCGGAGAACAGCACGATGTCCAGTCCGCGGTAGTCAGCGGTGTCGGCGTCCTCCACGACGACGTCGCCGCCCTGCCAGGGCAGCGTGCGGCCCGCCGAGCGTGCCGAGGCGAACAGCCGCAGCTCGCTGACGGGCAGCCCCAGGCCCTCGGCGGCACGTTGTGCCAGGACCTGGCGCATGACGCCGCCGACCTGGCCGGTCGCGCCGACGATTCCGACCTTCATCCGATTCACCTTTCGCCGCTGGGCGTACTCGATGGTCTCCGCTGGAGAGGTTCCCCCGGGCCCGCGCCGGGGCCGTGGACTCGCGTGGGCGGCTTCGGCTACCGGTCCGCGAGTGTCCCGACCACCAGCATGGCAGCCTCCACCGCCGGGCGACTCGCGGGCAGCATGGGCAGCCGGACCGCGGGGGTGGGGATGCGGCCCTGCGCGTGCAGTACGCCCTTGAGCACGCCGGGGCTGGGCTCGGCGAACAGCGCCCGGGCCATGGTCGACAGCTCGCCGCCGAGGCGGCGCGCCCGGGGCAGGTCGCCGTCCCGCCAGGCCGCCGCCAGTTCCGCGTAGCGGGCGGTCGCGCAGTGCCCGGAGGCCAGGATGCCGCCGTGGGCGCCGAGGGCCAGCAGCCCGGAGACGTAGGGGTCGTCGCCCGCCAGTACCGCGAAGCCGTCCGGGAGGTCGGCCAGCAGGTCGACGGTCTCGGCGTCGATGGCGCCCACCGCGTGCTTGACGCCCACCACCCGCGGGAGCGCGGCGAGTCGGCGCAGGGTGCGGGCGCTGAGCGACCGCCCCGAGCGGTAGGGGATGTTGTAGACGACAAGCGGCAGGTGGCTCTCGGCGGCGAGGGCTTCGAAGTGCGCGAGGACGCCCTCCTCGGACGGGCGGGTGAAGTAGGGGACGCAGACCAGCGCTCCGGTCGCCTCGGGCCAGTGCTTCAGCGCGTGCAGCGCGGCGACGCTGCCGCGGGTGTCGTTGGTGCCCGCCCCGATGGTCAGCGGTACCCCGCGCGCGCGGCAGACCCGGGCGATCACATCGGTGACGGCGCTGCGTTCTGCGTCGTCCAGCGTGGCGGGCTCGCCGGTGGTGCCGAGCGCCACGAGCCCGGCGGCGCCGTCATCGAGCACCTGGTGGGCCAGCGCCTCCAGAGCCTGGTACGCGACCGAGCCGTCGGCCGCGAAGGGGGTGACCAGGGGTACATGGATACCGGTGAGCGCGCTGCTGTTCTCCATGCCGCGAGCCTGACCCACCCCGATACTTGAGGTCCAGTTAATTGTCCTACCGGGCACAGCGAAGCAGCGCTTAACCGTGGCCCTCGAAGGCCGCCCGGCCCCGGCGCGCCGCGGACCGGCCGCCCGGCTTCGGGGCCGCTACGGTCCACAGCCACCCGGCCACTGACCCGCCCCTTTCGCCCGGTGCGGCATGAATCGGCCGGTCCGGTTGTGAAGCGGCTGGTGAGCGGGGCGGCCGGCGTCGTGGTGGCATGGACCACTTCGAAATTCCCTCGACGCGGGGCCGGTCGGCCTGCCAGCCTCACCGGCATGGAAGCCGTGTACGACATCTCCACCGACCCGGCCCGACTGGACATCGCCCGGGTGCACCGCTGGCTGAGCACCGACGCGTACTGGGCGATAGGCCGCAGTCGCGAGGCGCAGGAACGTGCCATCGCCGAATCGCTCAACTTCGGCGCCTACCAGGCGGATTCCGGTATCCAGGCGGCCTACGCCCGGGTGGTCACCGATCACGCCACCTTCGCCTGGCTCTGCGATGTCTACGTCGATCGCCCGGCCCGCGGCCACGGTCTGGGCACCGCCCTGGTGGAGGCGGTGCGCGACCATCTGCTGCCGTACGGACTGCGCCGCATCCTGCTGGCGACCGAAGACGCCCACGGCGTCTACGAGAAGGCCGGATTCCGGCCACTGGACGACCCGCACCGCTGGATGATCCTCACCAAGGGCTGACGTCCGCCGGTCGAAGGCCGCCCGCGGTCAGAAGATGTCCGGGCACCACGGGCGGCGCGGGGTGCGCAGCAGGGCGTCGACGCGGGCGGCTGCGCCCGGGCGGCGCTCCTCGACGCGGCCGAGGGCGGCCAGCCGTACCGCCGACTCGTCGCCCAGGTACAGCGCCCCCAACTCCCGTACGTCCAAGACGACATCGGGCTCGGCGGTGGTGGCGCCGACCTCGGCGCCCTCGGGCGAGGCGGTCAGCCGCCAGCGGCCGTCGGCGTGGCCGTCGGCGTCGCGCACCTGAAGCACCAGTTCGCCGGTGCCCGCATAGCCGCGCGCCTCCAGTGCGGCTGGCACGTCGAGGACCCGCAGCCACATGAAGTCCGCGTGCGAGGTGACCCTGGCCGCCCGCGGGTCCGGCAGGAGCAGCGGCAGCAGGTCGTCCGGCGCACGGGATCCGGAGTCGAGCCTGACCACCCAGTCGACGGACATCGCGTACCGCCACAGCGCGCCCTCGGCCTGCGGGCTGGCCGCGATCAACTTCCGTACGGTCAGCGTGCACTGCGGCAGCTTGCCGTCCCACACATCGGCGACCGAGTAGGTGAGCAGCCCGTCCACCCGGCCGCTGGCGTTCCGGTACACCGCGTGGTACGGCTCGGTCCAGGAGTGCCAGGGCAGCAGGGCCTCACCGGTGTACTGCTTCCAGAAGCCGTCGGTGCGGTTGATCGCGCCGGGCGTCAACCGCCGCACCCGCTCGTGCAGTTCGGGGCCGAGCTTGCGGACCTCGGCGCCGTCGACCAGGTCGATGCGTGCGCCGTCGGGCGGTTGCGGACGGCCGAGTCCGGCCCTGGGGATCTCCACCGTCCAGTCGGTGACCCAGGTGGCCGGTCCGTAGCCGAAGCGGCCGTATATCGGGTACTCGGCGGCGACCAGGATGGAGACCGCGTCACCGCGCTCCTTCGCCGCCGCCAGGCCGTTCGCCATCATCCGGCTGAGCAGCCCGCGGCGCCGGTGGGTGGCGGTCACCGAGACGTTGGTGACCGCGTCCGCCGGTACCGAGCCGCCGCCCGGCACGGTCAGCTCGCGCGGCATCGCACGGAAGGTGGCCACGCACCGCCCGTCCTCGAACGCGCCCTGGGTGCGGGCCGGTTCGATCTCCAGGATGCCCGGAGCCTCGGTGGCGTCCCGCTCCGCGCTCAGCGGAGGGCGCAGAAAGCCCTTGCGCAGCGCCAGAATCCAGTCGGCGTAGTCGGACTCCTCGATGTACCGGACCTCGATCGCACGGCTCATTCCCGCAGGCTAAGCCGCCCCGGCCCAGGGACGCACCCGATTATCCCGGGCGCGCCCGGCCGCCCGCCGCGACCGCCCGCGGCTCAGAACGCCGCGCGGATCTCGCCGACCTTCTGCGGGCCGCCCATCAGCGGAGCGTCGCCGATGCGGTCCACCACCGGCGCGTCCACGCCCAGCATCCGCAAGGCGCGGGCGAGCACCGGTCCGAGGGCGCGCCCGCCGCCGTCGTCGATCTTGAAGGCGAGCGCCCGGCCGTCCGCCAGCGCCACCGCCTGCACCGCCTCGGCGCCCATCTTGGACAGCGTCCCCGGCACCTCGCGCATCAGCCAGGTGTCGGGCCGCCGGGTGCCCGCCACGTACTGCGGGTGGGCGCGCATCGCGTCGGCGACCCGGCGCCGGGCGGTCCCGGGCTCGGCCAGCACGTAGGAGCGGAAGGCGCGGGCCAGGCCGGTCAGGCTCAGCGCCATCAGCGGCGCGCCGCAGCCGTCGATGCCGATGTGGTCGACGCTCTCGCCGCTCGCGTCCCGGACCACCTCCAGGACGAGTTGCTGCACCGGGTGGGACAGGTCGAGGTAGCTCTCCAGCGGCCAGCCGTTGCGCACGCAGACGGCGAGCATCGCGGCGTGCTTTCCGGAGCAGTTCATCAGCAGCGGGTCCCGGGTGCCGCCGCCGTGCAGCCAGTGCTCCGCCTCGGTCGGGTCGAGCGGCAGGTCGGGCGGGGTCTGCAGGGCACCCTCGTCCAGGTCGGCGGCGGCCAGGATCTTCCGTACGCCGTCGAGGTGGAACGTTTCTCCGGAATGGCTGGCGGCGGCCAGTGCCAGCAGTTCCCCGTCCAGGTCGAGCCCGGCCCGCAGCAGCGCCTCCGCCTGCATCGGCTTGTTCGCCGAGCGCGGGAAGACCGGCGCGGCCACCTCGCCCAGCGCGACGTCCACCGCGCCGTCGGCGTCCAGCAGCACCAGCGAGCCGCGATGATGCCCCTCGACGAAGCCGGAACGTATGACCTCGGCGAGAACGGGCAGCTCAGTGGGGGTACGGGACGTCATCGTCGGCCTTCCGGGGGTGGGACGGCCCGCTCCCGCCAGCGGCCCGCTCGGGGTCTCCCGAACGCGGTCTAGCCGTCGGACAGCAGGTCGTCTACTCGTGCTTCGCCCTCACGGTACCTGCGGGCGATCTCGGCGCTGCAACCGTCCACCGTCGCCTGGAGCCGCCGACGGCGGCGGGAGACCTGCTGCTCCCGTCCCACCAGCTTGGCCATCGCGGCGTGCAGCTCCTGGTCGGTACGGGCGGCGAGGTCGGACAGCTCGACGTCGGCGAGCATCTCCTCGGCCAGCCGCCGGTACTCCTCGCTGTGCGGGGTGCCCAGCGTCACGTGCCGGGCGGAGCGCCCCCGCGAGGGGCCGTCGGCCAGGATCTCCGGCAGCCGGTCCAGCAGCGGCCGCACCAGGAGCGTGCGGCCCGGCTTGGGGTCCTTGGGGTCCCTGGCCTCCCCCGGCGCCGTACGCCGCCCCAGCTCGGCCCGCAGGATGTCGATCCGGCCCTGGAGCAGCCGCCGCAGATAGGACAGGTCGGCCTCCTCCTGCTGGGCGTCACGGCGCAGCGTCCGCAGTTCGGGCAGGCGGTAGGTGGCCAGTGGCGGCATGGCGGCCTCCGAGGGGTTCTCGGCAGCCCCCCGCGGGCGGGGTGTGTCCGGCCGCGGAGCGCGGGAATTGACAGCGTCGGCCTGCAGCATGCGGGCTTCCTCGTTACGGGTGGTACCGGTGGTACGGGCAGGACTTGCGTGGGTGTGGCGGTCGGTGCCGGATGTGACGGCTGTGGGTGCGGCGTCGGAAGTCTGTCCGGTATCGGTGATGGATATGCGCATACGCCCCCTCCGTCGGCTGATGCCCCTCTCATCGGGCGGTGCGCCCGGGCATCGCCTTGGATCAGATCGTGCCACCGCACACTGACAACTCGCAGCGCCTGTGCACCCGAACGGCCCCGGCGCCCTTGGCGGACACGGGCGCTGACGGGCGTATGCGCCGGGGAGTTGAGATGACGAATTCACCCCTGAGAGTGGCACCGCGCACGGCGCGCCACAATGGGGCCATGCGTGCCGTAGTCCAGCGAGTGACCGAAGCGACCGTCTGCGTGGAAGGTGACGCCGGGCGGGAGACGGTCGGCAAGATCACCGGACCCGGACTGTGCGTCCTGGTCGGGGTGACCCATGACGACACCCCGGCCAAGGCCGCCCAACTCGCCCGCAAGCTGTGGACGCTGCGCGTGCTGCCCGAGGAGCGGTCCTGCTCGGACATCGGCGCGCCGCTCCTCGTCGTCAGCCAGTTCACGCTGTACGGCGAAGCCCGCAAGGGGCGCCGCCCGACATGGAACGCGGCGGCGCCCGGGCCTGTGGCGGAGCCGCTGGTCGATGAGGTGGTGGCGCAACTGCGCGCGCTGGGGGCGCAGGTCGCCACCGGGCGCTTCGGGGCCGCGATGCGGGTGTCGTTGGTCAACGACGGGCCGTTCACGGTGCTGTTGGAGGTCTGACGCGCGGACCGCCGTGGCCGGGCGTGGCCTTCGCCCGGCCCCAGGGCCAACTACGGCTCCACGACCACCTCTTGGCTGGCCGGGACCGTGTCCGCCAGCAGCACCGCGTCCACCGGCACGTTGCGCTTGACCAACGCCAGGGCGATCGGGCCGAGTTCATGGTGCCGCGCGGAGGACGTGACGAAGCCCAGCTGGCGGCCGTCCGGCCCGTCCTCGGCCAGCCGCACCGGCGCGCCGTGGCCGGGCAGCTTGACCTCGCTGCCGTCCAGGTGCAGGAAGACCAGACGGCGCGGCGGGCGGCCGAGGTTGTGCACCCGGGCCACCGTCTCCTGGCCGCGGTAGCAGCCCTTGTTCAGGTGGACGGCGGTCTCCAGCCAGCCCACCTCGTGCGGGATCGTCCGGTGGTCGGTCTCCAGGCCGAGCCGCGGGCGGTGCGCCTCGATCCGCAGCGCCTCCAGCGCCAGCACGCCGATCGCCGGACCGGCCTGCTCGGCGAACGACTCCAACTCACCGCGCGGCACGAAGACATCACGGCCGTACGCGGTCTCCCGCACCGCCCATCCGTCGCCCGCGCCTTCTGCCGTGCCGTCCGGCACCTCGACGATGGAACCGGCGGGCAGATGGACAACGGCGTAGTCGTCCGTCGCGTCCGCGGTCTCCACCCGGTAGAAGAACTTCATGCTCTCCAGGTAGGCGAGCAACTCGCCCTGGGTGCCCGGTTCGACGTGGATCCAGGTCGTCGCGCCGTCGTCCACCAGGTACAGCGCGTGCTCGATGTGGCCGTGCGCGGAGAGGATCAGCGCCTCCACGGCCTGCCGCGGCGGCAGTTCGCTGACGTGCTGGGTGATCAGCAGGTGCAGCCAGCTCAGCCGGTCGGCGCCGCTGACGGTGACGACACCGCGGTGCGAGAGGTCAACGAAACCGGTCCCGGCGGCGAGTGCGCGCTGCTCGCGGAACAGGTCTCCGTAGTGGGCGGCGACGCCCTCGTCCGGAGCCTGAGCGGGGACCGCGCCGGGCAGCGAGAGCAGGGGACTGATCGTCATGCGCACCAGCCTACGACCCGCTGGGGACCGCCTCGGGGTCGGCGGCGGCGCGGGAGCAGTTCGCACAGCGCCCGAAGATCGCGAAGTGCTTCATGTCGGTGTCGAAGCCGAACGACCGGTCCAGCTCGGCGATGAGCGGCGCGGCCACCGAGACGTCCGCCTCGATGACCTTGTCGCAGTCCCGGCAGACCAGGTGCATGTGGTGGTGCCGGTCGGCCAGGTGGTACGTGGGCGAGCCGTGCCCCAGGTGGGCGTGGCTGACCAGGCCCAGCTCCTCCAGCAGCTCCAGCGTCCGGTAGACGGTGGAGATGTTGACGCCGCTGGCGGTGCGCCGGACCTCCGAGAGGATGTCGTCCGGAGTGGCGTGTTCCAGGTGGTCGACAGCCTCCAGGACAAGCTGGCGCTGCGGCGTCAGCCGGTAGCCGCGCTCGCGCAGGTCCTTCTTCCAGTCGGTGCTCACCACGCCACCGATTCTAGGGAAACAACGGGGAAGAAGGACGGCGGAGGACTACTTGAAGAACGCGATGCCGTCGTCCGGCAGGTCCTTGAGGTCCTTGGCCCACTCGCGCGGGTCCACCACCTTCTTCAGGTGCGCCGACATGTACGGGCGCAGCGGCACCTCGGGGGTCGACTTCTCGCCCACCCACATCAGGTCGCCCTTGACGTAGCCGTACAGCCGCTTGCCGCCGGAGTACGGGCTGGCCGAGGCCAGTCGGGCCACCGCGTCGGTCGCCAGGTCGATCTGCGGCTTCTGGTCGGCCAGCTCGCCGTACCAGATCTCGACTACGCCCTCGTCGCGCGACATCACGGCCTCGACCTTGCGGTCGGCGCCGATCCGCCAGTAGCCGCTCTCGCTCTCCAGCGCACGCACCTTGTTGCCCTCGGGGTCCAGCACCCAGGTGTGCGAGGTGTACTCCAGGAACGGGCGGCCGTCGTGGGAGAACGTGACCTCCTGCCCGAAGTTGCACTTCTCGCCACCGGGGAAGTCGCTGACGCCCGCGCCCTGCCAGTTGCCGAGGAGGAAGGCGAGCGGGACGAGGTCCGGGTGCAGGTCGGACGGAATCTCGATCATGGCGTGGGGCTCAGGCGATCTGTGAGGGGTCGGTCAGGTACGCGGGGTCAGCGCTGGCCCTGGAACAGCTTCTTCACGGACAGGCCCGCGAAGGCGATGACGGCCACAACGACCAGGGCGAGAAGGGCTTCGAAAAAGGCCTCAAGCACGGTTGGCGCTCCTCGGGCAGGCTGCTGACTGTTAACAACGCGGCTGAGTCTAGTCGGCGGGTCGGACGCGTGACGCGGCGGCGTAGGGTGAGCTGCGTGACCAAGCGGTTGGTGATCAAGGTGACGGCGGGCGCCGACGCGCCCGAGCGGTGTTCGCAGGCGTTCACGGTGGCGGCGGTGGCCGCGGCCAGCGGGGTCGAGGTCTCGCTGTGGCTGACCGGTGAGTCCTCGTGGTTCGCGCTGCCGGGCCGGGCGGCCGAGTTCGAGCTGCCGCACGCGGCACCGCTGCCGGATCTGATCGACGGCATCCTGGCGGGCGGCCGGATCACCCTGTGCACCCAGTGCGCGGCCCGCCGTGAGATCACCGAGACGGACGTCATCGACGGCGTGCGGATCGCCGGGGCGCAGGTCTTCGTCCAGGAGGCGACGGCGGACGGCGTGCAGGCGCTCGTCTACTAGGCGCTCCGCTGGGGGCGCGGTGACCTTCTGCCGTTGATCATGTGCGGCGCCGTCGCGGCTGGTCGCGCGGTTCCCCGCGCCCCTTCAGGGCGGCGGCCGAAGCGCGGCGGAATCACTCGATCCGCTCGCCCGTCGGCAAGGGGCGGTCCACCCAGCTGTCGGCGGGGCCGTACGGACGTACCGTTGGAGTATGTACGCGCGGCGTAAGCACTGGTACTTCGCCATGATGGGCACGTGTATCGGGCTGTTCGTCCTGGCCTGGGCGGTCGTGCGGCTGTGGTCGGTACCGGCGGCCGTCGCCATGTGCCTGGTGGCGATGGTCATCCCGCCGACCGCGGCCATCGTGGCGAACCGGCGCGGCCCCGACGACGGATGGTGGGACGTGCCCGACGACAGCTGGCTCCAGGACGAGCCGAAGGACGACGCCTGGCGCGAGGGCGAGAAGTCCGCCAAGGAGCGCCTCGACCGGCTGGACCGCGGCGACTGAGGCCAGTAGGGCGCCGCGGCGCCGCCATGACGGCCGTCGAACGCGCGGAGGGCCGCACCCCGCCAGGCGTCCAACCCTGGGGTGCGGCCCTCCGCCGTACCTGCCCCGAAGACCTACAGGGCGATGGCGACCTCCGCCAGACCGCCCCGCTGGGCGACCACGGTACGGTCCGCCTGCCCGCCCGGCACCAGCGCGCGCACGGTCCAGGTGCCCTCCGCGGCGTAGAAGCGGAACTGCCCGGTCGCCGAGGTCGGCACCTCGGCGGTGAACTCGCCGGTGCTGTCCAGCAGCCGTACGTATCCGGTGACGGGCTGGCCGCCGCGGGTCACCGAGCCCTGGATCGTGGTCTCACCGGCCTTGACGGTCGACGCGTCCGGGCCGCCTGCCTTGGCTCCACACATGGATGAACTTCCTTACCTAGAGAGTCAGTTGGCGCCGAGCTCGATCGGCACGCCCACCAGCGAGCCGTACTCGGTCCAGGAGCCGTCGTAGTTCTTGACGTTCTGCTGGCCCAGCAGCTCGTGCAGCACGAACCAGGTGTGCGCGGAGCGCTCGCCGATCCGGCAGTACGCGATGGTGTCCTTGCCCAGGTCCACGCCCGCGCCCTCGTACAGCTCCTTCAGCTCCGCGTCGGACTTGAAGGTGCCGTCGTCGTTGGCCGACTTCGACCACGGGATGTTGCGGGCGGTGGGGATGTGGCCGGGACGCTGCGACTGCTCCTGCGGCAGGTGCGCCGGGGCGAGCAGCTTGCCGCTGAACTCGTCGGGGGAACGCACGTCGACCAGGTTGAGCTGGCCGATCGCCTTGACGGCGTCGTCGCGGAAGGCGCGGATCGACAGGTCCTGCGCCTTGGCCTTGTACTCGGTGCGCGGCCGGGTCGGCACCTCCGCGACCAGGTCGCGGGAGTCCAGCTCCCACTTCTTGCGGCCGCCGTCCAGCAGCCGGACGTCCTGGTGGCCGTAGAGCTTGAAGTACCAGTAGGCGTACGCCGCGAACCAGTTGTTGTTGCCGCCGTAGAGCACGACGGTGTCGTCGTTGGCGATGCCCCGCTCCGACAGGAGCTTCTCGAAGCCCGCCTGGTCCACGAAGTCGCGGCGCACCGGGTCCTGGAGGTCCTGCTTCCAGTCGATCCGGACGGCGTTCTTGATGTGGTTCTTCTCGTACGCCGAGGTGTCCTCGTCAACCTCGACGATGACGACCTTGGGGTCGTCGAGATGACTCTCGACCCACTCGGCGTCGACGAGGACGTCGCTGCGGCTCATGCTGTTCTCCTCCGGGGCAGTTGCGGCGGGGCGTTTGCTGTGCGGGTGTCCCCCGTACGCGGGCGCTACACGGCGCGCGAGGGCGCTGCGGGGTGCGGTGCGGGAAGAAGGGCGGATACGCCGGGCGGGGAGGCCTCGGGGCGACGGGCCCTTCAGCGGGCGCGACAGAGCATGGCGGCGACGCGGCACAGGTCGACTGCCCGCCGCTTCGTGAGATCCGCCTGTCGCTTCATGGCCCCGATCGTAGGGAAGCGCGGAGCGGGTGTCACCGGTGTGTCGCCATTCGAGACGAGATCGTCCGGATGGCGGAACAAATCACGCCCATCTGGGCCCTCGCGGCCGACGGGAGCGCCGCCGGAGCCGTCAGGCGACTGAGGGGCGGACGCCCTGTCTCAGCAGTCGGACCGCAGGGCCGGGGTCAGCCCAGCTTGACGTTGGAACCCGACAGCGACACCCGCAGTCCGTCGGGGGTCGCCTCGGCGCTCTCCAGCCTTATCCCGCTGGGCAGACCGGACAGCTGACCGCCGAAGTCGGTCTGCTGGCGCACCAGTTGCTCCGCGCTGACCGGCAGCGAGATGCCCATGATCGAGGGCATGCCGTCGGCGTGCAACTGCACGGCGTCGCCGTTCTTGACGACCACATGGCTCATCACGCTGACCTGCTGGGTGCCCACCAGCGGCAGATCCACGCTGTCGGTGACCTTCAGCCGCCCCTTGCCGTTCGAATCCTGTCCGCCGTACGAGACGGTGATGCCGTTCGACGCGCTCTTGGACAGGTCGGCGTACGAGATGAGCGCGGTGCCGGTGGCGGTGTCCGCGACCGCGCTGGTGACCTGGCCGCTCATCAGGTCGCCGCCGAGGTGCACGCCGTGCCCGTCGGCGGTCAGCTTGGCGACCCGCAGCGAACCGGAGTCGGAGGTGGCCTGCAGCCCGGTGAAGGTCACCGTGACCTCGTCCAGCTTCTTGTCCATGACCTGGGTCAGGAACGGGAAGCCCTTGATCGACACCTCCGGCTTGTCCGCCAGCCCCTGCGACCGCTGTATCTTCTCCGCCGCCTTGGACTGCGCGTACGAGAGCGCAACGCGGTCGGCGGCCACGAACAGGCCGCCGAGCACCACGACGAGTATCAGCAGTATGCGTATCCCGCGCCCGCGCATCTCTCCTCTTCCCCCACTCCCCGGCGTCTCCAGGTGTGGTTGCTCGGCGCCGCGACCATACCTGGCGGACCTTTCCGCCTCCGTGAGGCCGGTCACCGGGAGCTGGCGTCATAGATCACTACGTCCGGGGAGTGCGGGCGGTTCCCCACGGACCGCCCGGGCCGACGTACCCGGCCCGGCCGCTACGAGCCCAGCGCGCGCCCCAGCGCGTAGACGACCGGCGCGGCGACCGTCAGCGGCAGCGCCACACCCGCGGTGAAGTGCACGAAGCGGGACGGGAAGTCATAGCTGGCGACCCGCAGCCCGATCAGCGCGCAGACCCCGGCGGCCACCGCGATCAGCACCGCGGACACGGTGCCCAGACCGGTCAGCCGGTCGGTGGCGACCCCGCTGCCCGCCGCCGCCAGTACCGCGACGGCCACCGAGACCACCGACGGCAGCGGCAGCGCCCGCGCCACCGTGGCCACCGCGACCGCCACCGCGCCCACCACCACGGGGTGGCCGCCCACCCTGCCGTCGACCGCCAGGTACCCGGCGGCCAGCACGGTCAGCGCGGTCGAGGCGCAGGTCGCGGTCAGACTCGCCAGCCGCTCGTCGGCGCTGCCCCGGTGGCGCATCTGCTGCATCAGGACCAGCAGGATCCACACCCCCAGCGTGCCGAGGATGACGGCCGGGGCCTGGTCGGCGGGGGCGGCCAGCAGTCCGGCGTCCGCGGCCAGACCGGCCAGGAAGGCCAGGGCGATGCCCTGGCGGGCGGGCCACATGCCGTTCAGCCGGAACCATCCGGCGGCCGTCACGGCCTGCAGCAGCACGGCCGCAACCGCCAGCGCCGGGCGGCCCAGCGCCGCGCCCGCGGCGGTGAGCGCGGCGAGCACGGCGGTCAGCAGCGCGGGCTGGATGCCCGGCGGGATGATCGGCGACCCGGTACGGACGGGCGCCGGGGTGGCGGCGGGCACGGGTTCCGGCGCGGGCTCGGGCAGGGGTTGCGGTTCCAGCTGGTACCCGTCGTAGCCGTACGGCGGCGGGTATGCCGTAGCCGCCTGGTCGGGCATCTGCTCGGGGGCGTAGTAGTTGTACGCGGGGTCGTACTGGCCGCCGTAGCCGCCGCGACCGTTGTCGTTCCACTGTGGTGTCGTCATGGCGTCGCTCATCCTCCCGCGAACGGCGGGAGCACCTCCACGGTGCCGCCGTCGGCGAGCCGGATCGTGGCGTGGTCGCGGGTGCCGACCGGCGCGCCGTCGACGAGGAACGAGGACCTGGCCAGGACGCGGGCGAACTCGGGCTGGTGCGCGTGCCGGTCGCCTGCGGCGCGCAGCGCCTCGGCGAGGGTCACCGCTTCGTACGGCTCCTGCGGGGTACCGGCGGCGGCCTTGGCGGCCGCCCAGTAGCGGATCGTGCCGGTCGCGGGCGCGGCTTGCGCGCCCGCGTGGTTCGGGGCGCCCATGGCGGCTCCTTGGCGGGACGGGGGTTTTGGGGTTCAGGGTAAGGGGGGTGGGCTGGCGGTTGGGGGTGCGCTGCGGGTTTGTGGGCGGGGGGTTCGTGCCCACCCGCCCGCCCGTTTGCCGTGTGCGCGCCGGTGCGCGCGTGGGGGCGGGGTTCGTGCCCACCCACCCGCCCGTTGCCGTCGGCCGATTGCGCGCCGGGGCGCTCTGCCGTCTGTGGGTCGGGGGTGTGCCGGGGTGACTCCTCGCTCCGCGCGCGTCGTCGGCTGCGGGTGCTTCGCAGGGTCGCTGCGGGGACACCCCGGCACACCCCCTCACGTAACGCCCGCGAGAGGGCAATCGGGCGGGCGGGAAAGCCCCACCCCACCCAGCCGCAGCGCGGGGGAGGGCGAACCCCGCACGGGCCGTGCGCAACGGCAAAGGGTGGGCGGGTGGGTGTAGCCCCAACCGCCAGCGCGAGCGACTACGACTGGTGCAGCCACCGGCCGATGCGCCGCAAAAGCCCCGCGGACGCGGAATTCTCCGCGTGCCCGAAGCCCGGTTCGATCCACAGCTCCGCGGCCCCGGCGGCGGCCGCCGCCAACGCCCGGGGATGGTCCAACGGAAAGTACGCGTCCCGGTCCCCGTGCACGATCAGCAGCGGCGTGGGCGCGATGAGCCGCACCGCCTCGACCGGCGGGACCGGCACGGGGTCCCACCCCTGCGGGTGGATCCGGGTCCTCAGGCCGTACCGGGACACCGTACGGCCGACCGGCCCCGTCACCACCCAGTGCAGCCGCCGCATCGGCGCCGTCCCCCGGTAGTACCAGCGCGCGGGCGAACTCACCGACACCACCGCGTCGACCGGAACCTCCCGTACCGCCGCCTGCCGCAGCACCACGGAACCGCCCATCGAGAAGCCGACGGTGGCCACCCGCCGGTACCCCAGCCGACGCGCCCAGCCCACCGCCGCGTCCACGTCCAGCACCTCGCGGTCGCCGACCGTGGACCGCCCGCCGGAGCCCCCGTGCCCCCGGAAGGAGAACGTGACCACCCCGCCGAACCCCCGGAACGCCTGCGCCGCCCGCCGCACCGCGGGCCGGTCGAGCGAGCCGGTGAAGCCGTGCGCCAGCACCACCGCGAGGTCGTCGCGACCGTCGAGCGCCTCGTACTGCTCGGCCTCGATCCGCACCCCGTCGCGCGTCAACAGAGCATGACGAGACGATCTCTTTCGGGTGTATTGCCGACTACGTGACGTGATCGAGGAAACACCGATCCGTGCCAACTCGTTCTCACCCGTGGCGTCCATGTCGGCTATTCTCCTGAGGCAAGAGGATCCGGGCAGCGCCGCCCCCGGGTCCTTTCGTGCTTTCGGGCACTCCAAAAGCCGCAGGGCGCCACGTCCTCGCAGGGACCGAGGAGGGTTCGCGAATGAGCAAACCGGGCAGTACACGTACTTCAGACAGTGCGTATACAGCGCCGTATACGGCCGACGGCCCGGCCGGGCCGTCTTGGCCGGGTGGGCACGGCGCGTCCGGCGCGCCGTATCCCTGCCATGACCGGACGACGGAGGGGAGCCTCCGGTGAGTTCACTGCTCCTGCTGACCAACGCCCTGCAGCCGTCCACCGAAGTGCTGCCCGCGCTCGGCCTGCTGCTGCACAGCGTGCGCGTCGCCCCCGCGGAGGGCCCCGCGCTCGTCGACACGCCCGGCGCCGACGTGGTCCTGGTCGACGGCCGCCGTGATCTGCCGCAGATCCGCAGCCTGTGCCAGTTGCTGCGGTCGACCGGTCCCGGCTGCCCGCTGATCCTCGTCGTCACCGAGGGCGGCCTCGCCGCGGTCACCGCCGACTGGGGCGTGGACGACGTACTGCTGGACACCGCGGGTCCGGCCGAGGTCGAGGCACGGCTGCGGCTGGCCACCGGCCGCCAGCAGATCACCGCGGACGACAGCCCGCTGGAGATCCGCACCGGCGACCTGTCGGTGGACGAGGCCACCTACAGCGCCAAGCTCAAGGGCCGGGTCCTGGACCTGACGTTCAAGGAGTTCGAGCTGCTGAAGTACCTCGCCCAGCACCCGGGCCGGGTCTTCACCCGCGCGCAGCTCCTCCAGGAGGTCTGGGGTTACGACTACTTCGGCGGCACCCGCACCGTCGACGTCCACGTGCGGCGGCTGCGCGCAAAGCTCGGCCCGGAGCACGAGGCGCTGATCGGCACCGTACGGAACGTGGGCTACCGCTTCGTCGTACCGGAGAAGGTCGAGCGTGCCGCCGAGGAGGCCAAGGCCAAGGAGAGCGGGCGGACCGCGACCGGCCGGGGCGAGGCGGCGCGGGAGGAGGCCGCCGCGGGTGCCAGGTCGACCGCCCGTACGACCGGCGAAGACGACCGGTAAGGTCGGCGGTTCACCCGCGTAGACTACGCCCGTGCCCAAGGTGACGCGCGACGACGTGGCCAGGCTGGCGGGGACCTCGACCGCGGTCGTCAGCTACGTCATCAACAACGGACCGAGGCCGGTCGCACCGGCCACCCGCGAGCGGGTGCTCGCGGCGATCAAACAGCTCGGCTATCGCCCGGACCGGGTGGCCCAGGCGATGGCCAGCCGCCGCACCGACCTGATAGGCCTGATCGTCCCCGACGCCCGTCAGCCGTTCTTCGCGGAGATGGCACACGCCGTGGAACGGGCCGCCGCCGAGCGCGGAAAGATGGTGCTGGCCGGGAACTCCGACTACCTCGACGAGCGCGAGGTGCACTATCTGCGCGCCTTCCTCGGCATGCGGGTGGCGGGCGTGATCCTGATCAGCCAGGGCCCGAGCGAGAGCGCCGCGGCCGAGATCGAGGCGTGGGACGCCCGGGTGGTGCTGCTGCACGAGCGCCCCGCGGCGATCGACGACGTCGCCGTGGTGACCGACGACATCGGCGGCGCCCAACTGGCCACCCGGCATCTGCTGGAGCACGGCCACGAGTACGTGGCCTGCCTCGGCGGCCTGGAGGGCACCCCCACGGTGGGTGACCCGGTCACCGACCACGTCGAGGGTTGGCGGCGCGCGATGCAGGAGGCCGGGCGGTCCACGGACGGCCGTCTCATCCAGGCCCCGTACAACCGCTATGACGCCTACCGCATCGGCCTTGAGCTGCTGTCCCGCCCGGACCGGCCGACCGCCGTGTTCTGCTCGACCGACGACCAGGCGATCGGCCTGCTGCGGGCGGCCCGGGAGCTGCGCATCGACGTGCCCCGCGAGCTGGCCGTCGCGGGCTTCGACGACGTCAAGGAAGCGGCGCTGACCGATCCCGGGCTGACCACGGTGGCCTCGGACCGCGAGGCGATGGCCCGCGCGGCAGTTGACCTGGTGCTGGACGACGGTCTGCGGTTCGCCGGATCGCGCCGGGAGCGGCTCAAGCAGTTCCCGTCCCGGCTGGTGATCCGCCGGTCCTGCGGCTGCGCGACGTAGGCAGCACGACGCGGCACGCCGCGGCACGCGAGAGGCGGCGCGACGCTGGCAGGGCGACGTAGCGCAGGCGGCGCGACGCGGGCAGGGCGCCCCCGCCCCGGAAAAAGCACGGGCGACAGACAGGCTCGGCCCTTATTTCGGGCATACCTACTTCTGTCGGGCTTCTCAGCTGGCGCTCAGACGACTCTCATGATCGGCGCCGAAAGTCATTGCCATGACGGACAGCACCCACTTCAGCAGCGGCTCGCAGCACAGTGCCGAAAGCCCCTTCGACGGCGGGTACCCTCCCCCGCCGCCGTACCACCCGTCGCAGCCGCTGGCCAAGCCCGGCGGCCCCAGGCCCCGGCGCTCGCGCCGGTCCGTCGCGCTGGTCGCCGCGGTCGCCCTGGCCTCCGGCCTGATCGGCGGCGGCGCCGCGGTGCTGATAGGCAACGCGACCCGCACCGACACCGTCTCGTCGTCCGTCGTCGGGTCGCCCGCCTCCGCCAAGTCGCTCGGCAGCGTGAGCGCGGTGGCCTCCGCGGTCAGCCCGAGCATCGTGGAGATCACCGCCAACACCGGCTCCGGGCAGTCGATCGGCTCCGGGGTGGTCCTCGGCTCCGATGGCGCGATCCTCACCAACAACCATGTCATCGCGGGCGCGGACACCGTGAAGGTGAACTTCACCAACGGCAGGAGCGCCACCGCCAAGGTCGTCGCGACCGACGCCTCCAAGGACCTCGCGGTGATCAAGGCGCAGGGCGTCAGCGGCCTGCCGACCGCCACCCTCGGCAACTCCGCCACGCTCGCCGTCGGCGACCAGGTGGTCGCCATCGGCTCCCCCGAGGGACTGTCCGACACCGTCACCAGCGGTGTGGTCTCCGCGCTCAACCGCGATGTGACCGTGCCGGTCGAGGGCGGCGACTCCAGCGGCGGCGGCTCCGGCAACGACAACGGCTTCGGCGGCTGGGGCCGTGGCGGCGGCCAGCAGTGGCCGTTCCAGTTCGGCGGCGGCCAGTACAACGGCCAGGTCGGCGGGAACACCACCACCTACAAGGCGATACAGACCGACGCCCCGCTCAACCCCGGCAACTCCGGCGGCGCGCTGGTCAACCTGAGCGGCCAGATCATCGGCATCAACTCCGCGATGTACTCGCCGAGTTCGGGCAGCAGCGGCTCCTCCAGCGACGCGGGCAGCATCGGCCTGGGCTTCGCCATCCCGATCAACACCGTCAAGTCGTTCCTCAACAGCAACCACATCAGCTACAACAGCTGAGGAGCCGTCCATGGCCCGCCTCACCGTCGGCGCCTACCGCGCCCGCCACGCCCTGGCCGCCGCCGTAACCTGGTGCTCGGGCGGTGACCGCGCGACCGTCCCGGTCCACCGCGCCGTACACGCCGGCCTTGGCGCTGGCCCGACCGACCTCGGCCTGGCGGTGGCCCTGGCGGCCTCGCTGGCCGCCACCCGCCCCGCGGAGGTCCCCGCCACCGCGCCCCGACGCGGACGTACGACCAGGCACGCCACCGCGCGCCGACGCACCGCCTCCGCATCCGTGCGAGGCTGATCGCGTAAGCCGCGCGGGCCGCGAGCTGACCCCCCACCCGTTACGAGCGACAGCGAGGTACGCACACGATGAGCCCCGCCGAGAGCGGCGAACAGCCGTCCCGGATCCTGGTCGTGGACGACGAGCCCGCGGTGCGCGAGGCGATCCGCCGCAGCCTCGCGTTCGAGGGCTACGACACGGAACTGGCCGGCGACGGCTTCGCCGCGCTCGAACAGGTCGAGGCCTACCGCCCGGACGCCATCATCCTCGACGTGCTCATGCCGCGCATGGACGGTCTGACCACCGCCCGCCGACTGCGCCACAACGGCGTCACCACGCCCATCTTGATGCTCACCGCCCGGGACACCGTCGGCGACCGGGTCACCGGCCTCGACGCCGGTGCGGACGACTACCTGGTCAAGCCCTTCGAACTGGACGAACTGCTGGCCAGGCTGCGCGCACTGCTGCGCCGTACCTCCTACGCCGCGGCGGCCGCCGCCAGCGCCGCCGAAGCCCCGCAGGACACCGCACTGGTCTTCGCCGACCTGCGGATGGACCCGGCCACCCGAGAGGTCACCCGCGCGGGCCACCCGGTGGAGCTGACCCGCACCGAGTACACCCTGCTCGAACTGTTCATGACCCACCCCCGCCAGGTGCTCACCCGCGAGCAGATCCTCAAGGCGGTGTGGGGCTTCGACTTCGAACCCAGCTCCAACTCCCTCGACGTGTACGTGATGTACCTGCGCCGCAAGACCGAGGCGGGCGGCCAGCCGCGGCTGGTGCACACGGTGCGCGGCGTCGGCTACGTACTGCGGTCCGCCGAGGGCAGGCCATGAGCCGTCTGCGCCTGCTGAGACGCTGGCACTTCAAGGCCCTGCCACTGCGCTCCCGGCTGGCCCTTCTGGTCGCGGCGGCGGTGGGGTTCGCGGTGGCGGCGGTCGCGGTGGCCGCGTGGTTCACCGCACGTGGGCAGTTGCTGGGCCAGCTTGACGACTCGCTGAAGAACACCACCCCCCGAATCAACACCGCCATGAGCTCCTGCGCTCCCGGCTCACCACCCAGTCCCGGAGTCGTGGGGGCGCAGACTTACGTGCAGGTCGTACTGCCCGACGCACCGCCCTGCGTGGTGGAGGGCAAGGAAATCAAGGTTACGAAGTACGACCTGGCCATCGCCAAGGCGGTCGCCAGCGGCGATTGGGCATCGCGGGGGCTGTTCGCCAAACACGACAGCAGGACCGCCAACGGCGAGCCGGTGCGGGTGTACACCCGTGTGATGCCGGTCCGCCAGCCGGGCCTGGGTGCGCAGCCGTTCGCCGTCTCAGTGTCACGCCCGCTGCACGACATCACCAAACCCCTCGACGATCTTGCCGTCATCCTCGTCATCGTCGCCGGAATAGGAGTCGTCGGCGCCACCAGCGCCGGTCTCGGCATCGCCCGCGCGGGCCTGCGCCCCGTGGACCGCCTCACCGACGCCGTCGAACACATCGCCCGCACCGAGGATTTGGCGGTCCGCATCCCCGTCGAAGGCGAGGACGAGATCGCCCGGCTGTCGGCCGCGTTCAACTCGATGACCGCCCAACTGGCCTCCTCCCGCGAGCGCCAGCAGCAGCTGATCGCCGACGCGGGCCACGAACTGCGCACCCCGCTGACCTCACTGCGCACCAACATCGAGCTTCTGACCCGTAGCGAGGAGACCGGACGCCCGCTGCCGCCGGAGGACCGCAGGGCGCTGCTCGCCTCGGTCAAGGCGCAGATGAGCGAACTCGCCCTGCTCGTCGGCGACCTGCAGGAGCTCTCCCGTCCGGACGCGCTGCCCGGCAGCGCCCCGTTCCAGACCGTGGGTCTGCACGAGGTCGCCGAGCACGCCCTCGAACGGGCCCGGCTGCGCGGCCCCGACCTGACCATCAAGACCCACCTCACACCTTGGTACGTACGCGCCGAGCCGTCGTCCCTGGAACGCGCGGTGGTCAACCTGCTGGACAACGCGGTGAAGTTCAGCCCGTCCGGCGGCACCATCGAAGTGATCCTGGTCAACGGCCAGTTGAGCGTCCGGGACCAGGGGCCCGGCATCCCCCCGGAGGACCTCCCGCACGTCTTCGAGCGTTTCTGGCGCTCCCCGTCCGCCCGCGCCCTGCCCGGCTCGGGTCTGGGCCTGTCCATCGTCGCCCGCACCGTCCAACAGGCGGGCGGCGAGGTGGCGCTCCAATCCGCGCCTGGCGGCGGCACCGTGGCCGTGGTCCGCCTACCAGGCACTTCGGTGGCGCCGCCGGAGTGACCCGTGACGGGCGGTGCAACCGGGTTGACCGAGCGGGAACCGAACCGCTGGGATGGACGTGGTGATGGGAAGATGGAACTGTCCGGAGACGACGGGGCCTGGAAGCATCGGGGGTTGATGTGAAGTTCGACATGGGGAACACCACGCTGTCGACTCTGATCCAGCAGACCCAGGGATCGAGTGAGGATCTGGGTTCGCTGATCAAGCAGTTGATCGCGGCGGCGCAGCCGTTGGAGGGGAAGTTCAACGGCGCGGGCAAGGCCGCGTTCGACGCGTTCAAGGCGCAGTCGGACCGGATCACGGCGGATCTGAACAGTTCGCTGGGTTCGATCCTGGGCGGTCAGAGTGGGATGAACAAGTCGTTCACCACCGGTGACACGCAGATGTCGGACGACGCCCGGTCGGCGATGGGTTCGGCGAACTTCGACGCGGCCCGCTTCTCCGGCCGCTGAGACACAGGGGGATTTGACTGATGGGCAACTCTGACCGCCGCAGCTATGACACGGGTGCGTCCGCCGAGGCGCAGACGAACCTGGCGGGCGTGATCTCGCAGTTGGAGTCGGTGATCAACGCCCGGGACGGCCAGGTGAAGCGGGCGATGGCCGACTTCCAGGCCGACGGTGTCTCGGACGAGTACCACGGCAAGGAGCAGCGCTGGAACCGCGCGGCGAACGAGGTGCGGCAGATCATCCACCTGGTGCGCTCGACGCTGGAGAAGAACGACGGCACGGCGCAGCAGACGCTGTCGCACGCGAAGTCGGCGGTGGACGGGATCGGGTAACGCGCCGCTGGCTTGCGGGTTTTACGGGGATTCGGGGAGGAGCGGCTGCGGTATGTCGGGTCCAACTGACGGTTGGAAGATCGATGCGGCCGGTGTGGGTACGGTCGTGGGCAAGACCGGGGACATCGCCAAGGGCCTCAAGGGCCAGGTCACCGCGTACGGCACCCATGTGCAGAACGCGGCCAAGGACGCGGGCACGATCAGCAAGGGCGGCTCGGGCGACTACGGCGGCAAGAACGGCATGGGCCTGGTCGCGTTGGCGCTGAGCAACTTCGCCGAGGCGACGAAGGGCCAGTTGGAGTTCATGGCCGCGCGCGCGGGCGCATCGCTGACCGGTGCGGTGGACGCCACCAAGGCGTACATCACCGGTGACCTGGAGATGGCCGCGACGGCGCAGAGCGACGCGTTGAAGGCCAGCACCACGCCGCCTCCGGTCGCGCTGCCGCCCTCTGCTGGGGGTAAGAAGTGAGCGACGAGCTGATCAAGCCGGAGGAGATACCGCAGTTCACCGGTAACGTCGACCTGCTTGAGACCGACGTCAGCGACCTGCGGGGCGACGCGGGCGCGATCTCGGGGACCGGTGCGGACGTCCACTCCACCTTCCAGGGGCTGTCCGCGTTCTACGAGGCCCCCGAGGCGGAGCAGCTGTTCGCCACGACGAAGCCGGTCGCGGACGCGGGCAAGACCTTCGGCGACGACCTGAAGACCGTCGCGGGCGCCCTGTCCACCTACGCGGGCGAAATCAGACCGATCGCGGCCAAACTGGCGCAACTACGGCGCGACGCCGAGGCGTTCGTCGCGGACGCGAAGAAGGACCATGACTGGCAGTACGACAGCCACAAGGTCGACCGCAACAACGACCTTCGCAAGCAGGTCGACGCCGCCGTCTCCGCGTTCTGGGACGCCGAGATCCGCTGCGCCAACGCCATCGACGCGATCTTCGGCGGCACCCACTACGTACACAACGACGGCAGCAACAAGTCGAACATGTACGGCTACACCGCCGACCAGATGGACGGCGCCAAGGGACTGCCCTGGGGCGACGCGGTCGACCTGAAGTACCACTGGTACCGCCTCGACCACTGGGCCAAGTCCTTCGTGTGGGACGGCCTGATCGTCGACGGCATCTGGGGCACCATCAAGGGCCTGGGCGGCCTGGTCGGCCTGGAGGGCCTGGACACCTTCCTCAACTCGTGGAAGGGCCTGGGTGAGTTGGTCGTCGGCCTGGCCAGCTACTCCCCCGTCTTCGCCGCCATGCCCCAGTCCTGGCTGCCCGGCTGGGTGCAGGAGAGCCGTAAGACCACCCAGGCGTTCGGCAAGAGCCTGGTGGCCTGGGACGAGTGGAGCAAGGACCCCGCCCGCGCCGCGGGCGGCGTCACCTTCAACGCCCTGACGCTGCTCGCCGGTGGCGAAGGAGTGGCCGCCAAGGCCGGGACGGTCGGCAAGGTCGTCTCCGTCCTTGGCAAGGCGGGCAAGTTCATCGACCCGATGACCTACGTCGCCAAGGGCGCGGGCGTCGCCCTGAAGAGCATCGGCGAACTCCCCAAGGTCGCCGCCGCCCTCGACGCGCTGAAGGGCCTGAAGGACCAGGCCGTCTTCAACGTCAAGGGCCTGGTCAACATGGACGCCCTCAAGGCCCGCTTCGGCTCCCTCCCCGACGGCACCGTCCCACTGCCCGACGGCGGCCACATCGACCCCAACCTCAACTACCACGCGCCGGACGGCTCCGTACACGAACCCGTCCACGAACCGTCCGCGGCCGACCGCGCCGCGACCACCCCTCCCGACATCCACGTCGAGGCCCCGAGGGAGCCCGCGCTCGTCACGGTGGGCGGCGGCAGCCACGACCTGGCCCACGGCAACGGCGGCGAACTGCCGCCCACTGTCGGCCACGATGGCGGAAACGTTCATCCTGAAATGAACCACGGCGGCGGATCCCACGAGCCGCCCAACGCGATGGCGCGAACCGATCACCAGGTGCACAACAGCACTGGTGGTCCCCATGAGCCGCAGAATGGTTTCGCTCAAACCAGCCACGACGCGCATAACTCGACCGGCGGAGGCCACGGCACAACCACTGACCACGGTCCCGGCCATTCCGGCAGCAACGTTCCCTCGGGCACCGAGGGTCAGCACGTTCCCTCAGGGGCCAGCCATGACACCCACGTTCCGGGAGAACACTCGACGCCGGGCGACCACAGTCCCGGTGGGACCAGTGGCCACAACGGGCATCGTCCGTACGACCAACTCACGCAAGAAGAGCAGCGTGAGGTCGTTCGGCAGCAAGTCCACAAGGCCAACCACGATCCCGAATGGTTCAAGAAGCACTACAACATCGACGGCCATCGGCACAGGATTGAGAACCCCGACGAGAACGGCTACCCGCTGGCGAAGCTGAAGAAGGTCACACCCGATGCACAGCATCCGAAGGGGTGGATTGCAGCAGAGGATGCCCCGCCGCCGATCCCGCCGAAGTACAAGCACGTCAATCCCATAGCCGGAGACAGGGCGTCGGTATCCCCTGATCATCTCGGCACGCTCGATGATCAAGCCGCTCGACGAGACCATGCAGTCGCAGTTGATCAGGCCGCAGAGCACCACCTAGACGCAGCCAAGCAAGCGCACGAAGCCGCGCAACACACGCACGACGCTAACGCCATAGAGGCAGCGCACAACCATCTGGAGCAGGCGAAGCAAGCTCACAGCCCCCTGCACTCCGCGATGAACAGGGCGAGCGAGGAACTCGGGGACAACGCGGCCGAATACCACGCAATCCCGGACCACTATCCGGATGCCGTACGAGTCGACAACCGGGCAACGGGGAACAACCGCTTCGACCAGATATGGCAGCGGCACGACGGGCACTATGTGGTTGTCGAAGCCAAGGGTTCGCCCAAGGCCGAACTTGGACATCGCCAAGGCCTCACCGGTCGCAGCGTCAAGCAAGGCACGCGGGAATACTTCGAGACCATTCTTAAGGAAATGCGTAAGCGCGCCGCGACCGACCCACAGGAAGCAGCACTTGAACGGAAGCTACGCGCAGCCCTCAAACAGGGCAAGGTGGATTACGTACTGGTCAAGGCGGTACCCGACGGAAGCAAGTATGCTGGTTACCTGATGAAGCACTTCGACATCGGCTAGAGGAGCAATGCAAGTGGCTGTTATCGTGCCACGCCACGAATTCCCAACCGCCAATGCGGCTCAGGGCGTAGAGGTGCTCAGCGAGGGCACGAAGGACGAAATTGCCGACCTGGAGGAGTCGCCCGACTTCGACAGCGCGCTGGATGCCGCCCTCACCGAAGCCCAGGCACGCTGCATCCTCGACCCCACGGCGAACGAGCTTGGGACGTGGGAAGCCTATGTCGCGGCCATGCAGATCGGTTCTGCGATGTTCGCCTCAGCGACGGCAACCGAGAGCACGGTGCAGTGCCGTGTTGCGCACAAGATGAGGACGATCCCGGCCACCGGCGTCCAGTACTACACGGATGCCGGTAACTGGATCACGTCGTTCTGGCTGGCCATCATCTGCCGTGAGCAAGCCCGCATGACCCAGTTGTGCAACGTTCCGATCAACGTGCTGCGCGAATCCGGGGCAGTGTTCGACGAGTACATCTATTCGTGGGTGGACGCGCTCCAGACGTACTGGCTCGAACGACCGAATCTGGGCGACAAGTTGGTAGCCGCCATGGAGGGAACCGACCCTGAGGCCCTACAGGTCGCCGACCGTGAACTGATCCTGAAGATCCTGTATCCGCCGATCAACCTCTTCTATCGCTTCCTGCGACAGGACCACGAGCAGTTCAACGCTGAACTCGCCAAAGCCTTGCAGTGGCACAAGGAGTACTGGACCAAGGACGAAGAGCGGGCAACCAGCAGCGAGGGCATGGTCGCGCTCGGCCCGCTGGCCATTGCATGCCTCGCCTACGATGCCGGTTTTCCCGTCGAGGTCGAGTCCGAATACCTGCCCAAGCACCTGCTGCGGCGGAGTTGGCTGGGCGAGTTCGACACCTGAGACCTCAACTCGAAAGCGCAGTAGCCGCATTGGCAACGCGGAGCCCAGATGCCGGTGCACGTACTACCGGCGTTCAAGGCCTGAGCCGGGAGCGCCCAACGGCCCCCGGCTCCATATTCGGCAGCCGATCCGGGGCTACTTGCTGCCTTCGGTGGCGTGCCAGGTGAGTGGCTGTGCGCCAGATCCCTGACCCTGGAACACGACGGTGGCAGGGGTGTCGCCCTTCGGCAGCATGTGGATGGTGCACTGAGTGAACGTGCCCCCTGGCTGCAGCATGTGGTCCTGGAGAGACTGCGGACACTGCTCTATCCCGCCGCCACCGTCGAAGTTGAGGTTGAGCAGGGTCAATGGCTGTGCCTCCTGCCCGCTGGCCCCCCGCAGCACCACGCCCTCGTGCATGTCATCTATTCTGTACATGCCAAATGCCCAACCTAGTCCTGCTGCCGGATGACCGCCGTCTGGACGATCTTGTCGTGCAGGCACTGGTAGTGCGGGCGGTCCCAGAGGAGCCACAGGGCGTTGAGGAGGCCCAGGAACGGGACGAACGTCATCGTCAGCTGGAGGAGCCAGCGGCCCAACGCCCGGCCGAAGCCGAGGCGTTCGGTGGGCCTGGCCAGCGGGACCGCGCGGGTGCCCGCACAGTGCTTGCCCAACGTGCGGCCCCACAGGACGGTCTGTACCGGGTCGTACAGCACGATCACCGCGCACATCACCACCACGTGGCACGCCAGCAGCACGCCGCTCTCCGGCGCGCTCCCCGGGCGCCCTGTCACCCGGCCGATCACCAGGAACACGATGCCTACGAGCACGGCGCTCAGGAAGACGAGCAGGAAGTCGAGGACGTGACCGCCCAGCCGCTGGCCGAAGCTGGCCAACACCGGCGGGTTGCGCGGGTCCTGCTGTGCGGCGGGCCACGCCTCCGGCGGCAGGTAGCCCGTGGTCGGCGGTGGATACGCCGCGTACGGGGCTTCGCCCATGGGCGGGTACGGGGTCTGGCCCGGGTAGGGCGGAGTTGGGTATCGCGGCGGCTCGGCGTTGTATGGACTGGTCATCGCACACCATTCAAACAGGCGCCCTCAACAGCGTGGTGTGCAGGCCGAGTCTTCCGGCCCACGCTGCCGAGCGGTGACAGGTCCCGTCATCCCTGCGGCGGTCATGCCGCCATTTCGAACGCGTCGCGCCTCAGGATCTCGAACCACAGCAACTTGCCGCGTTTGCCGCCGAGTTCCTCGCCCATCTCGTAGCCGCCGTAGTTGTCGGCCCAGCGCCGTACGAGCAACAGGCCGCGGCCCTGCTCGCTCTCCGGTTCCGGCGCGTGGAGCGTGCCCTCCGCGAACGGTGGCGGGATGGTGGGGTTGGTGTCCCACACTCCGACGCGCAGCCGGTTCGCCATGTTGCGGATGCGGAGCATCGACGGGCCGTCGGAGTGGCGGTAGGCGTTGGTGAGCAGTTCGCTGGTCAGCAGCTCGGTCGGGTCCAGGAGTTCGCCCAGTCCGTGAGTGGTCAGTACGGTACGGAGTGTGACGCGGGCGATGCGTACCGCACGTGCGTCGTGCGGGAGTTGGAGGGAGTACGTCCAGAGATCCATTGGGGGCTCCCGTGAAGGGTGAAGTGGGTTGCGTCACACCATATGGCGGCGAATGTAAGGTCTAACAGTTGCTCGCTGTAATCCCTGACAACACCATCCGTGTGGGTGACAGAAGGAGATGGAGCGCGTTGCGGCCAACCAACGTTCCGACGCTTCGCCAGCACCGTCTGGGCTCGGAGTTGCGGAAGCTCCGCGAGCGTGCAGGGCTTTCGTCAACGGAGGCGGCTGGCCTGCTCGGAGGGCCTCAATCCCGGATGAGCAACATCGAGGCGGGCCGCTACGCCGTCAGCGCCGATCGAGTGCGAACCCTGGCCCGCAACTACACCTGCTCTGACGAGGCCCTCATCGAAGCTCTGGCAGGGATGACCGGCGGTCGAACGCGGGGTTGGTGGGAGGACTACCGTGAACTACTCCCCAGCGGGCTGCTCGACTTGGCAGAAATGGAACACCATGCCCGGGAACTGCGCGTCGCCTCCGTGATCCACATCCCGGGACTGCTGCAAACCACGGACCACGCTCGCGCGAGCTTCAACGAGATCGTGCCGACGCTGACGCCGTTCGAAGTGGAGCACCGCGTCTCCTACCGGATCAAGCGCCAGGCGATCCTGCACGGAGACACACCCACCGTGTACACGGCGATCGTCCACGAAGCCGCCCTACGCATGGGCCTCGGAGGTCCGGCGGTCGCTCACAAGCAGCTTGAACACCTCATCGCGATGAGCGACTTCGACAACATCAACGTTCTCGTCATCCCGTTCGGCCAGCCAGCCTTCGTGTCCTCCGGGCAACCGATCACCTACGCGTACGGGGCAGTACCGCAACTCGACACCGTCGAACTGGATACAGCGCATGGTTGCGAGTTCCTGGACGCCGAGGCGCAGTTGGCGAAGTACCGATCGGTGCTGGACCGCATGGCGGAATCCGCGCTCAACCCAGACAGGACACGGGACTTGATCCGGAGTGTCGCAAAGGGATTGTGAAGGGAGTCAGACATGTCCAGGCTCAAATGGCAGAAGTCCTCCTACAGCGAGGAGGGCGCGAACTGCCTCAACATCGCGATATCCCCCCACAGACCCACCCGAATCCACCTCCGCGAAAGCGACGCCCCCGAATCCGTCCTCACCACCACCCCCGCCCACCTCGCCGCCCTGCTGCGAAAGATCAAGGCGGGCGAGCTCGACCGGCCGTAGTGGGCGCGCGGCCCGGAGGGCTACCCTCTTCAGCCCAGGCAAGCACGAAGCGGGAAGGCGATGGCACGCGACTTCGACAGTCAGCTCCTTGAGTCCGTTGCCGTGCGGCGTAGGCGGTTGCGGGACGCGTTGCTGCACGGATCGATGCGGACGCGGCGCAGTACCGACGAGAACCTGCGCAAGGCGTTCGCCGGGGTCGCGTTGGCGGCGGTGATGTGCGCGGGGTGTGTGGGGTGGTCGTTCGTCTCGCATCGGCTGGCGCACCAGACGCAGCCGGGACTGGTGCCGGTCACCTCGTCCCCGGCCCCGGCCAGCGGCTCGCCGCGATGATAGGTTCGGCGAAATGGTGAGTACGGGGGCCAAGCGTGCCACGCGGTTGAGTCGGGTCACCCTGGTGGGTGAGCGGCGGCGCGTCGATCTCGTGCTGCCCTCGGAGGAGCCGATCGGCCGGTTGCTCCCCGAAGTCCTGGTGCTGCTCGACGACGCGGTGAGTTCACCGCCGGTCCCCCGCCACCTGGTCACCGCACACGGAACCGTGCTTCCGCAGGACGCTTCGCTGGCGTCCGCCGAAGTGGCGGACGGTGCGGTGCTGCGGCTGGTGCGCACCCAGTACGCGCCCGCGGCGCCCGTGGTGCACGACGTCACCGACGAGGTGGCCGACGATCTGGACCTGCGGGCCTGGCGCTGGCGGCCCGCCGCCCGGCGGTGGACCGCCGGTGCGCTGGCTGCCGTACTGGGCCTGGTGGCCGCGCTGTTGGCGTGGGGTGACATGGGCGCCACCGTCGTCGCACCCTGGCTGCTGGGTGTCGGCGGCGCCGCGCTGACCGGCGGCGCGGTCATCGCGAAGGTGGGCAACCGGGGCTTGGGCACCGCCTTGATGGTGACCGGCGGCGCGCTGGGCGGCTGCGGCACCTGGGCGTTGTCCGACGCGCACGGCTTGCCGGTGGCCGCGCACTGGGGCGGGCTGGCCGGGGTGCTGGTGCTGACGCTCGCGGTGCTCGGGCTGTTCTCCCCGGTCGGCCGCGGCGGCCTGGTGGGTGCGGGCGCGCTGGCGCTGACCGGTGCGGCGTGGGAGGCGGTCGCGGCGCTGACCGGCGCGGCGCACGGCGCCGTGGACCAGGCGCGGCTGGGCGGGGTGCTCGCGGTGGCCTCGGTGGTGGCGCTGGGCGTGCTGCCGCGCTGCGCGCTGGTGGCGGCCGGGCTGACCCGGCTGGACGACCGGCGGGCGGGTGGCGCGTCGGTGAGCCGGTACGAGGTGAACACCGCGCTGGCCGCCGCGCACCGCGGGTTGTCGGTGGCGGCGGTGACCGTCGCCGCCTCCTGCGCGGCGGCGGGCTGGCTGCTGCTGGCCGCGCCGACCGCCTGGACCGTGCCGATGACGGTGCTGCTGGCCGTGGCGCTGCTGTCCCGGGCACGGGCGTTCCCGCTGATCGCCGAGGTCGTCGCGTTGCAGGCGGCCACCGGGGTGCTGCTGACGCGGCTGGTCGCGGTGTGGCTGGCGCACTCGGCGCACGCCTGGCCGGTGCTGGTGATGTGCGCCGCGGCGGTACTGCCGCTGGTGGCCCTGGCGGTCGAGCCGCCGGAGCACGTTCGGGTGCGGCTGCGACGGGCGATGGACCTGGCCGAGACGCTCAGCGTGGTGGCGCTGTTCCCGCTGGTGCTCGGGGTGTTCGGGGTGTACGGGCAACTGCTCGGCGCCTTCAGGTGAGATGACCGTGAGCCGAGGGGAGGGAGCCGAGGTGCCCCAGGACGACTGGCAGCGCGCCGTGCTCAACGACGTGGCCGCACCCGCCGCCGAACCCGTACCGCCGCCGACGGCACCGGCCCCCGCGCCGGTGGCCCCGCCGCCCGCCGTGGCCGACGCGCCGCCGCCCGCGCCGGAACCGCCCGCGCCCGCGCCGACGTTGCCGCCCGAGGCGGCGGCGCTGCTCACCGGCAAGCCGCGCCGGGGCGACTCGGCGGCCCGGCGGGTCGGGCGCGCGCTGCACGGGGTGCTGTCCTCCACGGCCCGCCAGACCGCCGAAGTCACCGCGGTGGCACGGCGGTTGCAGCAGCCGATCACCACCGGGCGGCAGATCGTGGTCACCAGCGTGCACGGCGGTGCGGGCAAGAGCACCGTCAGCGCGCTGCTGGGCTGCGCGTACGCGCACTACCGGCCCGATCCGGTGCTGGTGATGGAGGCCAATCCGACGCTGGGCACGCTGCCGGTGCGGCTGGCCGCGCCGTCGCTGCGCTGGACGATGAGCGACGTGGCCGAGGTGGTGGCCCCGTCGATGCGGTTCGACCAGGTCATCGGGTACCTGGTGGGGCTGCCCGAGGGTGGTTGGCTGCTGCCCGGCAGCAGGGGCGAGATCGGCGCGCGGGTGAGCCTGGCGGAGTACCAGACGGTGGCGATGGCGCTGCGCCGCTACTTCGCGATCACGGTGGTGGACTGCGAGACGCTGCCGGGCGAGCTGGCACGCAGCGCGCTGGCCGGTGCGCAGGCGCGGGTGCTGGTGGCACCGGCGACGATGGAGGGCGTGGCGGCGGCGCGCACCGTGCTCGACTGGCTGGGCAGTGTGCCGCGCCCGATGCTGCCGGGCACCGTGGTGGCGCTCAACTCCACCTCGCCGCACACCGCGATCGACCTGGAAGCCGCCACGCGGTACCTGCGGGTCGGCGACACGCCGGTGGTGCACGTGCCCTACGACCGGCACCTGGCCGCGGGCGGGGCGGTGCGGCTGGCGCTGCTCGGGCAGGAGACACGGGACGCCACCGCGCGGCTCGGTGCCGAGCTGCTGGACCGGGCCGTACGCAGGTGACGTACCACAACCTCGTATTCCGGAGGCGGCCATGACGATCCGGCTGGTGCACCGTCCGGCTCGGACCACACGCCATCTGGTGGGCAGCGAGCCGCGCACCGTGGAGGCGCCGCCGAACCTTCCGGAGGGCAAGACCGGTGGCGCCGCGCACACCCTGATGCCGATCGCCGGGGTGATGAGCTCGGTGGTGATGATGACCGTGCTGCGCAGCGGGCAGTACGCGGCCGTCGGCGCCGTGGTGCTGGTGGTGACGGTGCTGGGCAGCATGGGCCTGCTGCTGTCGCAGCGCGGCAAGGCGCAGCGCACCCGGCGCTCCCAGCGCGAGCGGTACCTGGAGTACCTGGAGCAGTTGCGCGAGGAACTGGCGGCCGAGGAGCGGGCGCACCGCGAGGCGTCGCGGATACTCAACCCGCCGCCTCAGGCGCTGTACGACGTGGTGCGCGACCCGGCCCGGCTGTGGGAGCGGCGCCGCCTGGACCCGGACTTCCTGCGGGTGCGCATCGGCACCGGCGAGTTGGCGGTGCGCGAGCTGACCCTGGCCAAGCCGGGCAGCAGCGTGCTGACCCCGCCGGACCCGTTCATGCTCAACGAGGCCAACGCGCTGCTGCACCGCTACCGCACCGGAAGCGATCTGCCGCTGCCGGTGCCGCTGGACCGGGCGGGCAACGTCAGCGTCGTCGGTCCGCGCGAGGACGTGCTGCGTGCGGTGCGCACCCTGCTGGCGCACGCGTCGGTGTTCCACGCGCCCGACGACGTGTCGATCGCGCTGGCCTGCCCGGGCGAACGGCTCGCCGACTGGGAGTGGTTGAAGTGGCTGCCGCACGCGGTCGACGCCGAGCAGTTGGACGGCCCGGTACCGGCCCGCCGGATCGCCCCCGACCTGGGTCAGCTCGGCGCGCTGCTCCGCGACGACCTGCGGCAGCGCGCCGCGTACGCGGCCGAGGTGCGGCGCGGGCTGTCCGACAGGAGCGCGCTGGCGTCGACGCCCCGGCTGCTGGTGGTCAGCGACGGCTACGGCGCGGTGGCGGACGAACTGCCGCGCACCGACGAGGCGGTGCCGCTGGAGGCGATGGGCGTCACCGTGCTGCACCTGGTCGCCGAGCGGGTCGCGGAGCCGGGCCAGGTGGCGGTGCGGGTCACCACCGCCGACGGCCAGGCCACCGTGGAGGACCTGCGCGGTGAACGGCCCGTGGTCTGCCAGGGGTTGGTGGACGACGTCGGCGCCGCCGGGGTGGAGGGGCTGGCCCGGATGCTGGCCCCGCTGCGGCTTTCCGCCGACTCGGTCACCGAGGACGGTCCGGTCACCGGCCCGCTGGACTTCCCCGTGCTGCTGGGCGTCGAGGACCCGGCGGCGCTGGACCTGCGGCGGCTGTGGGCGCCGCGCGGGGAGCGGGGCTTCCTGCGGGTGCCGATCGGGGTGGCGGACGACCGGCAGCCGGTGCTGCTGGACCTGAAGGAGTCCGCGGAACTCGGCATGGGGCCGCACGGGTTGTGCGTGGGCGCCACCGGATCCGGCAAGAGCGAGCTGCTGCGCACCCTGGTGCTGGCGCTGGCCGCGACCCATCCGCCGGACGCGCTGTCGATGATGCTGGTCGACTACAAGGGCGGCGCCACGTTCGCCCCGTTCGCCGAACTGCCGCACGTCGCCGGGCTGATCACCAACCTGGAGAACGACGCCGGGCTCATCGAGCGCGCGCACGCCAGCCTGGCGGGCGAGATCCAGCGCCGCCAGCAGGTGCTCAAGGACGCGGGCAACGTCGCCGACATCTCGCAGTACGCGGCCGAGCGGGCGGTGCGGCCCGAACTGCCGCCGCTGCCGCATCTGCTGGTGGTCATCGACGAGTTCGGTGAACTGCTCACCGCCAAGCCGGACTTCATCGAGCTGTTCTTGTCCATCGGCCGGATCGGCCGCAGCATCGGCGTGCATCTGCTGCTGTCCAGCCAGCGCATCGAGGGCGGCAAGCTCAAGGGCCTGGACACCTACCTTTCGTACCGGCTGGGGCTGCGCACCTTCTCGCCCGAGGAGTCCCGCACGGTGCTGGACACCCCGGACGCCTTCCATCTGCCGCCGCTGCCCGGCTTCGGCTATCTGAAGGTGGACACCAGCGCGTACGAGCGGTTCAAGGCGGGGTACGTCTCCGGCCCGTACCGCGGCCCGACCCGGCAGGAGGAGGCGCCCGAGGGGCCCAGCGCCCTGCCCTACCCCGCGTACAACACCCTGGCCGCCCCCGAGCCGGGCGCCGAGGACGCCGAGCCGGTGGTGCCGCGGCGCACCGTGGGCGCCACCGAACTGTCCGTCATGGTCGACCAGCTGAAGGACGCCGCCGAGCCGGTGCGGCGGATCTGGCTGCCGCCGCTGCCCACCGCGCTCACCCTGGACTCGGTGGCGGGCCCGGTGGACCTGACGGCCCGCGGCCTGCACCTGACCCGGCCGCCGGGACCGATGCGGGTGCCGCTGGGCCTGCTGGACGACCCGACCCGGCAGTGGCAGGGGCCCTGGCACCTGGACCTGACCAGGGCGGGCGGACACGCGGCGATCATCGGCGGGCCGCAGTCCGGCAAGACCACGCTGCTGCGCTCCATCGTGCTGTCGCTGGCCCTCACCCACACCCCGCAGGAGGTCGGGATCTACGGTCTCGACCTGGTCGGCGGCGGGCTGCAGGCGCTGTCCGAGCTGGCGCACGTCGGCGGTGTCGCGGGGCGCTCGGACCGGGAGCGGGTGCGGCGCACCGCCGAGGAGGTGCGCGGGATGCTCGCCGCCCGTGAGGAGATCTTCCGCGAGCACGGGGTGGACTCCGTCGAGCAGTTGCGCGCCGCGCGAGCCGCCGGTCAGCTCGGTGAACTGCCTTCCACCGACATCGTGTTGGTGATCGACGGCTTCGGCGCGCTGCGCGACGACTTCGACGACATCGACGGCCTGGTCACCGATCTGCTGCAACGCGGCGGCGGTTACGGCATCCACGTGGTCGCCGCGATGCTGCGCTGGAACGACGTGCGGATCGCCGCCCAGTCGACCTTCGGCACCCGGATGGAGCTGCGGCTGAACGACCCCAGCGACTCCAGCATCGACCGCAAGCTGGCCGAGGCGCTCTCCCCCGACCAGCCCGGCCGGGTGCTGACCGACGGCAAGCTGGTCGCGCAGGCCGCGCTGCCCCGGATCGACGCGCAGGCCACCGCGGACGGGCTGGGCGCGGTGGTGGAGCGCACCGCCCGCGCCATCGGCGACGCCTGGCCGGGCGAGCCCGCGCAGCGGGTCAAGGTGCTGCCCACCCGGCTGCCCGCCAGCGCGCTGCCATCGGTGGGCCGGGAGGCGCGCAGGGTGCCGATCGGCGTGGACCAGACGGCGCTCGCACCGGTGCTGCTCGACCTGTTCGACCGCGACCAGCACCTGCTGGTGCTCGGTGACGACGAGTGCGGCAAGACCAATCTGCTGCGGCTGATCGCCCGCGGGCTGCTGGACCGCTACACCGACGAGGAGTTGGTGTTCGCCGTCATGGATCCGCGGCGCGGCCTGCGCGAGGTGGTGCCCGAGCCGTACCGGGGCGGCTACGGGCACAACACGCGGGTCTGCGGGGCGCTGGCGAACGGCATCGCGGGCGAACTCGACAAGCGGATACCGCAGGAGCCGACCGACGGCGCCACGTTCACCGGTCCGCGGATCGTGGTGCTCATCGACGACTACGACGTGCTGACCACCGCGGGCCAGCAGCCGCTCGCGCCGTTCCTGCCGTATGTGCCGTCCGCGCCCGACATCGGCCTGCACTTCGTGGTCACCCGCCGGGTCTCAGGCGCCGCCCGCGGCCTGTACGACCCGTTCCTGCTGGCGCTGCGGGAGAGCGGCACCACCGGCCTGGTGCTGTCCGGGGACCGCTCGGAGGGCCAGTTGTTCGCCAACCTGTACGCCACGGCCCAGCCCGCCGGGCGCGGCACTTTGGTGCGCCGCGGCGAGGCCCCGCGGCTGATCCAGACCGCGCTCGCCTGGGAGGAACCCGCCACGTGACCAAGGACGCCATCGCCCTGACCCCGCGGATGCCGGACATCCGCACGATCGCCGGTGCGCTGCTCGCGGCGGGGCCCGAGCTGCGGCTGCAGTCGCTGGCGGACGGCGCGGTCATCCAGCTGTGCGACGACGCGGGCCGCCCGCTGCTGTCCGTCGAGGCGCCGGTGCTGATCGACGTGCCGGGCGAGACCCGGCGGCTGCTCGGGCCGGAGGCGGACGAGCGTACCCCGCTGTGGTGGACGGAGGCACGGGCGTCCACCGCGGTGCCGCAGGGCGAGCGGCTCGCCGCGGCTTTCGCCGGGCACCTGGCCCGCCATCTCGACGGCACCACCTGGCCGCCCGAGGCGGCCGACGTGCCGCAGGTCCCGCTGGACGGCGGCGCCACGGTGGCGCCCGCACCGGCCGCCGCGCAGCCCGCCGTCGACGTGCTCACCGAGCGGGTGGCCGTGGTGATCCAGGAGCGCCCGGTCATCGCGATGACCACCTGGCTCTCCGATGTGCTGCGGGCCTGCGTCGGCAGCAACCGGGCGTTGCAGATCGTCTCCCCGGCGGGCTCCCGGCTCAGCCTGCCGACCCGGCTCGCGCTGTCCGGGCTTCCGCACCGGTGGGTGATCCGCGATGACGCGGGCGGCTACCACGACGGCCTGTCCGGTGCCCAACTGCACTGGCTCGACGGCGCGTTCCGGCCGGTCGAGGGGGCCGCACCGGCCGAGTCGTTCCTGCGTACCGAGGCGGGTGACGAGCGGCAACTGCTGCTGTCGTTCCGCACCTGCCACCCGGCCGAGGAGCAACTGGTACTCGGCGGCGCCCTGGAGACCGCGTGGCGGGCGCTGACCGGTTCGCCGCCGGTGGGCTGGGGTACCGCGGAGCCGGTGGGTTCGCCCTGGTCCCGGCAGGAGATCACGGCGCTGGCCCGGGGCCGCGCGCCGGAGGGCAGCTGGCTGGTCGTGGTCGGCGGCCCGGACCGCCCGGCGCACGCCACGATGCGGGTCGCGCGGACCCGGGACGGGGTGGAGGAGGACATCAGCCTGGCGCTGGGCGGCACCGACGGCGTCCTTCCGTCGGCCGACCGGCTGCGGGCCCTGGCCGAGGAGTTGACCTCGCGCCACGGGCTGCGGAACCTGCTGGTGCAGCGCCGGGCGGCGCGCGCCGACCTGACCGTGCCCGCCCGGCTGGAGGCGCTGCCGGTTCCGCTGGCGTTCGCGGTGGGGCCTGCGGACGTCGAGGAGATCGGCCTGGACCGGGCCCGCCGCCCGCCGTCGGGGCCGCCGCCGCACCGCCTGGGGGCGGCGGGCGCCCCGGGCTTCTACTACGAGCTGGGTGACGGCACTTCGGCCGCCGGGTGGGCGCACCTGGAACAGCTGATGCGCCATCTGCGAAACCCCGAGGGCGGCCCGCCTAAACTCTGAACCATGACGGACCCAGCGAAGCCTGTCGCACGCCGGATCGAGACCCTGGACGAGGTGCCGCCGGACAGCGCCCGCGAGGTGCTGGAACTCATCGAGCGGGCGGCGGCCGAGGACGGCCAGTCGGCCGTCTCCGAACAGGGGCGGCTGAACCTGCGCGGCGGACGGCGCCCGGGGATCCGGCACCTGCTGCTGTACGTGGGCGAACAGCTCACCGGGTACGCGCAGTTGGAGGAGAGCGACCCGGTCGAGGCGCCGGCCGCCGAACTGGTCATCGGCCCCGGCGCGCGCGGTCGCGGGCACGGGCGGGCGCTCGGGCACGCGCTGCTCGACCTGTCCGGCAAGCGGCTGCGGGTGTGGGCGCACGGCGGCCACGCCGCCGCCCGGCACCTCGCCGCGCAGCTCGGGCTGGCGCTGTTCCGGGAGCTGCGGCAGATGCGGCGTCCGCTGCCCGGTGAGGCGGCGCTTGCGGAGCCGGTCTTCCCGCCAGGGGTCACGCTGCGCGCGTTCCGGCCCGGGGAGGACGACGCGCAGTGGCTGGCGGTGAACGCGGCGGCGTTCGCCCACCACCCTGAGCAGGGCTCACTCACCCAGCGTGACCTGGACGACCGCAAGGCCGAGACGTGGTTCGACCCGGCCGGGTTCCTCCTGGCGGTACGGGACGAGCGGATCGTGGGCTTCCACTGGACCAAGGTGCATGCGGACGAGGAGCTGGGGGAGGTGTACGTCCTCGGGGTGGCCCCCGAGGAGCAGGGCACGGGCCTGGGCAAGGCGCTGACCGCGGCGGGCCTGAGGCATCTGGCGTACGAACGCAAGATGCCGACGGCGATGCTGTACGTGGACGCGGACAACACCGCGGCGGTCACCGTCTACGAACGGCTCGGGTTCACCGTCCACGAGGTGGACCTGATGTACCGCACGGAGACCTGAGCCCCGCTTGCGGGGCCGGGGGCTCGGCACCGCTCCCGTCGCGACGGAGGCGTTCGTACGGCGGCCTGTCCCGGTGGTGGGAATCCGCAGGATGCACTCCGATATCCGGGGCGCCATGTTGCCGTTACCGGTGATTCAAACTGTCTTGCGAGCATCGGTGAATGCAGCCCGTTGTGCCGACCCCACACGCACATCGAGACGGACGCCCCCACAGGATGAGACTTCTCGGCCCCGACACGTCCGACCTGCCGGTTTCGCTCCCGAAGCGGGAGAATGGGGAGCACCTACCCGAAGTGGAGGAGGCCGGCGCCCTGATGCTCCCGCGAAACCCGTCCCCTACGGCCGACACGCCCTCCCTGGGCTCCATAGGAGCCCGTCGCAGCCTGGGCGTACCCGACCTGGACGGTGACCCGGACGACGTTCCCGATCTCGGCCAGGCGGGCGCGGCGCACGCCACCAGCGCGCCGGGTGCGGCGGAAGCGGAGTTTCCGCCGGGCCGCTTCCTGGACCGCGAGCGCAGCTGGCTGGCGTTCAACGAGCGCGTCCTGGAACTGGCGGAGGACCCCGCGACGCCCCTGCTGGAGCGCGCCAACTTCCTGGCGATCTTCGCCGGGAACCTCGACGAGTTCTTCATGGTGCGCGTCGCCGGGCTCAAGCGGCGCATCGCCACCGGTGTGGCCACCCGGTCCGCCTCCGGGTTGCAGCCGCGCGAGGTGCTGGAGCAGATCTGGAGCCGGTCACGCGAGCTCATGGCCCGGCACGCGGCCTGCTTCCAGACCGACATCGCGCCCGAGCTGGCCGCGCACGGCATCCACGTCATCCGCTGGCACGAGCTGACCGAGACGGAGCAGGGGCGGCTGTTCACCCTGTTCCGCCAGCGGATCTTCCCGGTGCTCACCCCGCTGGCGGTGGACCCGGCGCACCCCTTCCCGTACATCTCCGGCCTGTCGCTGAACCTGGCCGTGGTGGTGCGCAACCCGGTCAGCGGGCACCAGCACTTCGCGCGGGTGAAGGTGCCGCCGCTGCTGTCCCGCTTCCTGGAGGCCGGGCCGCAGCGCTACGTCCCGCTGGAGGACGTGATCGCCGCCCACCTGGAGGAGCTGTTCCCCGGCATGGAGGTGCTGGCGCACCACATGTTCCGGGTGACCCGCAACGAGGACCTGGAGGTCGAGGAGGACGACGCGGAGAACCTGCTCCAGGCGCTGGAGAAGGAACTGATGCGGCGCCGCTTCGGGCCACCGGTGCGCCTGGAGGTCGAGGAGTCCATCGACCCGTACGTACTCGACCTGCTGGTACGGGAGTTGAAGGTCTCCGACGCGGAGGTGTACCCGCTGCCCGGGCCGCTGGACCTGACCGGTCTGTTCGGGATCGCGGCGCTGGACCGGCCGGAGCTGAAGTACCCCAAGTTCGTGGCGGGCACCCACCGCGACCTGGCCGAGGTCGAGTCGGCCTCGCCGCCGGACATCTTCGCCGCTCTGCGCGAGCGCGACGTGCTGCTGCACCACCCGTACGACTCGTTCTCCACCTCCGTGCAGTCCTTCCTGGAGCAGGCCGCCGCCGACCCGGACGTGCTGGCGATCAAGCAGACGCTGTACCGCACCTCGGAGACGTCCCCGATCGTTGACGCGCTGATAGACGCCGCCGAGTCGGGCAAGCAGGTTCTGGTGCTGGTGGAGATCAAGGCGCGCTTCGACGAGCAGGCCAACATCAAGTGGGCGCGCAAGCTCGAGGAGTCGGGCTGCCATGTGGTCTACGGCCTGGTGGGGCTGAAGACGCACTGCAAGCTGTCGCTGGTGGTCCGCCAGGAAGGCGACCTACTGCGCCGCTACAGCCACGTCGGCACCGGCAACTACCATCCGAAGACGGCCCGGTTGTACGAGGACCTCGGGCTGCTGACCGCCGACCCGCAGGTCGGCGCGGACCTGTCCGACCTGTTCAACCGGCTGTCCGGCTACTCGCGCCGCAACTCCTTCCGCCGACTGCTGGTGGCCCCCCGCTCGCTGCGCGACGGGCTGATCTCGCGGATCGACAAGGAGGTCGAGCACCACCGCGCCGGACGGCCCGCGTTCGTCCGCATCAAGGTCAACTCCATGGTGGACGAGGCCGTCATCGACGCGCTGTACCGCGCGTCGACGGCGGGCGTGCCGGTCGACGTGTGGGTGCGCGGCATCTGCGCCCTGCGCCCGGGTGTGCCGGGCCTGTCGGAGAACATCCGGGTACGCAGCGTCCTGGGCCGGTTCCTGGAGCACTCGCGGGTGTTTGTCTTCGGCAACGGCGGCGAGCCCGAAGTGTGGCTGGGCAGCGCCGACATGATGCACCGTAACCTCGACCGCAGGATCGAGGCGCTGGTCAAGGTCTCCGACCCGGCGCACCGCGCCACCCTCAACCGCCTTGTGGAGACCGGGGTTTCGGACGACACCTCGTCCTGGCACCTCGGCCCGGAGGGCGAGTGGACCCGGCACAGCACGGACGCCGAAGGCCGTCCGCTGCGGAACGTACAGGAAATGCTCATCGACGCGCGGAGGCGCCGGCGTGGCCCAGCGACACCCTGACAGCGCTCCGGCCGTCATCGCCCCGGTGGCCGACCGCACGGCGGGCGAGGTGCTGGCCGGATATCTCGGCGAGCACGCGGCAGAGTTCCTGCGCGGGCTGCGGCTGCGCACCGACGACGAGGCCGCGGGGGCGCGGGCGCTGCGCCACGCGTCGCGCCGGATCAGCGCGGCGCTGCTGACCTACGAGCCGCTGCTCGACCCCGGCTGGGCGCAGTCCCTGCGCTGCGAACTGGGCTGGCTGTGCGGCACGTTGGCGCGCGAGCAGCGGTACGGCACCGAACTGGCCCGGCTGCGTTCCGCGTTGCACCGGCTGGTCTCCGGTGTGCCGGGCCCCGACGGCGACGGCGGATCGGCGGGCGGTGACGGCGCGCCGGACCGGACGGCGGCCGCGCCGGGCGAGGACGGCGGCGGGCGGCGGGCGACGGTCCGGCGGGGACGCGTGCTGTCCGCGCCCTCGCCCGTGGCCGCGGCGCCGGAACCGCCCACCGGTCCGGCGGGCCGTGGACCGCTGGCGGTCGGGGCGGCGCGCGCCGGGGCGCTGCTGGAGCGGCAGCTGACGCTGTCGCGGACCCGGGCGCACTCAGCCACGTTGCAGGCGTTCGGCTCGGCGCGGTTCCACGCGGTGGCCGACGCCGTCGCGCTGCTCGCCTCGGATCCGCCGCTCGGCACGGCCGCCGCCGCGCCCGCCGACCAGTTGCTGCCGCCGCTCGCCGAGCGCGCCTACCGGCGGCTGGCCGAGGCGGTCGACGCGCTGCCGCTGGCGCTCGCCGGTTACCCCTACAACGCCCACGCGCTGCGCGCGACGCTGGCCGACACGCCCGTCGACGAACAGCAGGACCTGCCCTGGCACCAGGTGCGCGGCCTGCTGCGGGTGTGCCGGTACGCGCTGGAGCCGCTGGCCGAGCCACCGCCCGGGATCCCGGAACCCGGTCGGCTGTATGGTGCGGGGCGGGCGCTGGACCGGCACCGGGACGCCGCCGCGGCCGCGTCGGCCGCCGCGTCGGCCGCCCGTACGCCGAGGATCACCCCGACCACCGGGTACGCGCTGGGCGTGCTGCACGCCGACCAGCGGGCCGAGGTGGAGGCGGCGCGCCACGCGTTCAGCCGGATATGGCTGGGGATCTCCCCGGCGGCGTAGCGCCCGTGGCGTTCCGCCAGGTCAGTCAGCAGTCGCGAGCAGCCGTGCAGGCAGCGTTCACCGTTGAGGGAAGGCCATGGGACAGTCCGCCATCCAGACACCGATCCGTGCCGCCGGAGCGGTGCTGTGGCGCCGTACGCCCGCCAGCGGCCTCGGGCACCGCGAACCCCTCGGCCGGTTCGAGATCGCGCTGATCCACCGGCCGCGCTACGACGACTGGTCGCATCCGAAGGGCAAGCTCAAAAGCGGTGAGGCCGTCGCGCACGCCGCGTTGCGGGAGGTGAAGGAGGAGACCGGCATGGACTGTCTGCTCGGCCCGCAGCTGCCCGCCTCCTACTACCTGGTGAACGGACGACCCAAGGAGGTCCGCTACTGGGCCGCCGAGGCGATCGGCGGCGCCTTCGCGCCCAACCGCGAGGTGGACCGCCTGGTGTGGCTGCCGCCCGCCGCCGCCCGCAACCGGCTGACCCACGAGCGGGACCGGCCGTTGGTCGACGCGCTCGTTCGCACGCTGGGCAACATCACGTAACCGGGGCGTACCGGGCGGGTGGCCGTATGCCACCCCGATGGACGAGGTTCACCCTGCGTTCACCAACCCCCGTCGGCCACTTCATCTGATCTGCTTACTTTCGGCCGTACCGGTGAACCCCCGTCGCCGGGATCCAGGGAAGGAACACTCGAAGGTGAAGCTCACTCGCAAGACCGGACTGCGCTCCTTGGCCGTCGGCGCGATCGCGGTCTCCAGCGCGTTGGTCCTGACGGCCTGCGGCTCGGACAACAACAGCGGTTCCAGCAGCCCGTCGGGCGGCTCCTCGAACGCCGCGGCCTCCATCAAGTGCGGCAGCAAGGCGAACCTGCTCGCCTCCGGCTCCACCGCCCAGAAGAACGCGATGGACGTCTGGGTCAAGAACTACATGCAGGCCTGCTCCGGCACGCAGATCAACTACAAGCCCACCGGTTCGGGCGCGGGCGTCACCGAGTTCCTCCAGGGCAGCACCGCCTTCGCGGGTTCCGACTCGGCGCTGAAGGCGGACGAGATCACCAAGTCGAAGTCCGTCTGCAAGGGCGGCGAGGGCGTGGACCTCCCGATGGTCGGTGGCCCGATCGCGGTCGGCTACAACCTGCCCGGCGTGGACAACCTGGTGCTGGACGCCCCGACGCTGGCGAAGATCTTCAACTCGCAGATCAAGACCTGGGACGACCCGGCGATCAAGAAGCTCAACCCGACCGCCAAGCTGCCGTCCACCTCGATCCAGGCGTTCCACCGCTCGGACGAGTCCGGCACCACGGACAACTTCACCAAGTACCTCAAGGGCGCCGCGCCCAGCGACTGGCCGTACAGCGGCGGCAAGGCCTGGCAGGCCCAGGGCGGCCAGTCCGCTCCGCAGTCCTCGGGTGTGGCCGCGCAGGTCAAGCAGACCAACGGCGCGATCGGCTACTTCGAGCTGTCCTACGCGACCGCCAGCAACATCCCGACGGTGAAGATCGACACCGGCGCCTCCGCCCCGGTCGCGGCCACCTCCGACGCCGCCTCCAAGATGATCGCGGACGCCAAGGTCGTCGGCACCGGCAGCGACCTGGCGCTGAAGCTCAACTACGCGACCAAGGCCGAGGGCGCCTACCCGATCACCCTGGTCACCTACGAGATCGCCTGCGACAAGGGCAACAAGCCCGACACCCTGGACGCCACCAAGGCGTTCTTGAACTACATCGCCAGCGACGCCGGCCAGCAGGGCCTGAGCAGCCAGGGCTACGCCCCGCTGCCCGCCGAGATCGCCACCAAGGTCCGCTCCGAGATCTCCGCGCTCTCCTGACGTAACGACCGCCTACCGCCAGGCCGGTCCCGTGCGCACGCACGGGACCGGCCCCATCCGGTGCACCGCCGCCAGGGGCCGACCGCCCCGCCAGACCGGAGCCAATCCCCATGGACACAGTGAACACACCCGGGGAACACCCCCCGCTCTCCCGGCAGCCCGCCGTCACCCGGCCCGGTGACCGCGTCTTCCTCGGCCTGTCGCGTGGATCCGGCATCCTGCTGCTGGTGATCATGGCCGCCATCGCGGTCTTCCTCACCGTTCGGGCGATCCACGCGATCTCGCTGGACCACACCAACTTCTTCACCACGTTCGAGTGGAACGCCAGCCTCACCCCGCCGTCCTTCGGCATCGCCGTGCTGGCCTACGGCACGCTGGTCAGCTCGCTGATCGCGATGATCATCGCGGTGCCGGTCTCGGTCGGCATCGCGCTGTTCATCACGCACTACGCGCCGCGCAGGCTGGCCTCGCCGCTGGCGTACGTGGTCGACCTGCTCGCCGCCGTCCCCAGCATCGTCTACGGCCTGTGGGGCGGCCTGTACCTGGTACCGCACCTGCAGGGCCTGAACCTGTGGCTGAACGAGTACCTGAGCTGGACCGGGATCTTCCACAAGTCCGACCCGAGCAGCGCGGCCCGTTCGCTTTTCACCGTCGGCATCCTGCTGGCGATCATGATCGTGCCGATCATCACCAACGTCAGCCGCGAGGTCTTCCGGCAGGTGCCGAAGGCGCACGAGGAAGCGGCACTGGCGCTGGGCGCGACCCGCTGGGAGGTGGTGCGGATGTCCGTACTGCCGTTCGCCCGTTCCGGCATCATCTCCGCGTCGATGCTGGGCCTCGGCCGCGCGCTCGGCGAGACCATGGCGGTCGCCACCGTGCTGTCCGCCTCGCCGGTGCTCAGCCTGCGGCTGCTCGACCCGGTCGGCGGAACGTTCGCGCAGAACATCGCCGCCAAGTTCGCCGAGGCGGACAACTTCGGGCGGGACGCGCTGATCGCCTCCGGCCTGGTGCTGTTCGTCATCACGCTGCTCGTCAACGGCGCCGCCCGGCTGATCATCGCCCGCCGCAGGGAGTACTCGGGAGCCGCCCTGTGAGCGTCGCACGCGCGGCCGTCCAGCCGCGGATGACCACGGAAGCCGCCCCTTCGCGCCGCGCGGGCGGAGAAGCGAACGAAGGGGGTAGGGCATGAGCGAGACGTTGACTCAGGACGCGCTCTCCTTGAGGGCGCCGCTGGCGCACCGCCGGATGCCGCGCTGGGCACCGGCCGGGATCGCGGTCGCCGCGATCGCCCTCGGCTGCGGCATCGGCGCGGGCGCCGGGCTCGCCAGCCACCTGCAGTGGGGCCTGCTCTCGCTGCTGCTGTTCGTCGCCCTGACCTACGCGATCACCGCGGGCGTCGAGGGCCGCCGCCAGGCCAAGGACCGGGTGGCCACCAGCCTGGTGTGGGCCTGCTTCGTGGTCGCCGTGGTGCCGCTGTACTCGCTGCTGCAGACCACCATCAGCAAGGGCGTGAAGGTGCTCGACGGCAACTTCATGTCCCACTCGATGGGCGGCGTGATCACCACGCAGCCGGGCGGCGGTGTCTACCACGCGATCATCGGCACCCTGGAGCAGGTCGGCCTGGCCTCGCTGATAGCGGTCCCGGTCGGTCTGCTGACCGCGATCTACCTGGTCGAGTACGGGCGCGGCAAGCTGGCGACGGTCGTCACCTTCTTCGTGGACGTGATGACCGGTGTGCCGTCGATCGTGGCGGGCCTGTTCATCCTCGCCTTCTGGATCATCATCCTGGGCTTCGGCTACTCCGGCTTCGCCGGGGCGCTGGCGCTGGCGATCCTGATGATGCCGGTGGTGGTGCGCTCCACCGAGGAGATGCTCAAGCTCGTGCCCAACGAGCTGCGTGAGGCGTCGCTGGCACTGGGCGTGCCGAAGTGGCGCACCATCCTCAAGGTCGTACTGCCCACGTCCATCGGCGGCATCCTGACCGGCGTCATGCTGGCCGTCGCCCGTATCGCCGGTGAGACGGCGCCCGTACTGCTGTTGGTCTTCGGCAACCAGTTGATCAACAACAACCCGTTCAGCGGTGCCCAGTCCTCGCTGCCCTACTACGTGTACGAGCAGTACACCAACGGCAACGACGCATCGTTCGACCGGGCGTGGGCGGCGGCACTCGTGCTGATCGCCTTCGTCATGATCCTGAACCTGGTCGCCAGGGGCATCGCCCGCTGGAAGGCCCCCAAGACCGGCCGCTGAGCCTTACCGCAGAAGAGAAGTGATCCCCATGGCCAAGCGCATCGACGTCAGCGGCCTTTCCGCCTACTACGGCAACAACCGCGCCATCGAGGACATCTCGATGACCGTGGAGCCGCGCTCCGTGACCGCCTTCATCGGCCCGTCCGGCTGCGGCAAGTCCACCTTCCTGCGCACCTTGAACCGGATGCACGAGGTCACCCCCGGCGGACGGGTCGAGGGCAAGGTGATGCTGGACGACGAGAACCTGTACGGACCCGGAGTGGACCCGGTGGCGGTGCGGCGCACCGTCGGCATGGTCTTCCAGCGGCCCAACCCGTTCCCCACCATGTCGATCTACGACAACGTGGCGGCGGGGCTGCGGCTGAACGGCACGGCGCGCAAGAAGTCGGAACTCGACGGGATCGTCGAGAAGTCGCTCAAGGGCGCCAACCTGTGGAACGAGGTCAAGGACCGGCTGAACAAGCCGGGCGCGGGGCTGTCCGGCGGTCAGCAGCAGCGGCTGTGCATCGCGCGGGCGATCGCCGTGGAGCCCCAGGTGCTGCTGATGGACGAGCCGTGCTCGGCGCTCGACCCGATCTCCACGCTGGCGATCGAGGACCTGATCGGGCAGCTGAAGGAGCGGTTCACGATCGTGATCGTGACGCACAACATGCAGCAGGCGGCCCGGGTCTCGGACCGCACCGCGTTCTTCAACCTGGCGGGCGTCGGCCAGCCCGGGCGGCTCATCGAGATCGACGATACGCAGCGGATCTTCTCCAACCCGTCCGTCCAGGCCACGGAGGACTACATCTCCGGCCGCTTCGGCTGAGTCGCCTGCCGCTCGGGCTCCGGATCTGCCTGCGGTGCTGCATGGCGGTGCCACCGCAGGCACAGGGCCCGCCCCCTCGGGGGGCGGGCCCTGTTCTTCGTGTGAGGTGCGGCCTTCTTCCGGGCGGAGCCCCCGGCGCCCCCTGTTTCGGCCAGCCCGTGCGGGCGGCCGGGGCGCGCCCTGCGGGGCGCGGGAAACCGCGCGACCAGCCACAACGGTGCCGCGGACGGTCGACGGCACACCGCCGCCCTCCCAGCGGAGCGCACGGGCTCAGGCGAAGACGAGCTTGACCACCAGGTACGCGAGGGCGGCGACGCCCGCAGCGGCCGGCATGGTGATGAACCAGCCCAGGACGATGTTCTTGGCGACACCCCAGCGCACCGCCTTGACCCGCTTCGTCGCGCCCACGCCCATGATCGAGGACGTGATGACGTGCGTGGTCGAGATCGGCGCCTTGAAGATGTACGACGTGATGTAGAGGATCAGCGCCGACGTCGTCTCCGACGCGAAGCCCTGCGGCGGGTCCAGCTCGATGATCTTGCGGCCGAGGGTCCGCATGATCCGCCAGCCGCCCGCGTACGTGCCCAGCGACAGCATCAGCGCGGTGACGATCTTGACCCAGATCGGGATGCCGCTGCCGGACTGGACGCCGGAGATGGTGAGCGCCATCACCACCACGCCCATGGTCTTCTGCGCGTCCTGCAGACCGTGCCCGAGCGCCATGCCCGCCGCCGAGACGGTCTGCGCGACGCGGAAGCCGCGCTTGGCGCGGTGCGGATTGGCCCGCCGGAACAGCCACAGGAGCGCCAGCATCACCAGGTAGCCGACGATCAGGCCGACCACCGGCGAGAGCACCATCGGGATGATGATCTTGTCGATCACGCCCGTCCAGTGCACGGTGCTCGCCCCGGCCAGCGCGGCGCCGACCAGTCCGCCGAACAGCGCGTGGCTGGAGGACGACGGCAGCCCGAAGTACCAGGTCGTGAGGTTCCAGACGATCGCCCCGGCCAGCGCGGCGAAAAGGATCGCCATGCCGTGCCTGCCGCTCGGCGCCTCGATCAGCCCCTTGCTGACCGTCTGCGCGACCCCGCTGCCCAGGAAGGCACCCGCCAGGTTCATCACCGCGGCCATCGCCAGTGCCGCCTTGGGCGTCAGCGCCCGGGTGGAGATGGAGGTCGCGATCGCGTTCGCGGAGTCGTGGAAGCCGTTGGTGTACGTGAAGAAGAGCGCGACGCCGATGACGACGACGAGTGCGAAGGTGTCCACCGGGGTCAGGACTCCTTGACGGCGATGGTCTCCACCGTGTTCGCGACGTGCTCGAACGCGTCGGCGGCCTCTTCCAGCACGTCGACGATCTGCTTGAGCTTGAGCACGTCCATCGCCTCGTACTTGCCGTTGAACAGGTGCGCGAGCAGCTTGCGGTGGATCTGGTCCGCCTGGTTCTCCAGCCGGTTGACCTCGATCCAGTACTCGGTGAGGTTCTGCATCGTGCGCAGGTTCGGCATCGCCTCCGCGGTCAGCTCCGCGGCCCGCGCCAGCACCTCGATCTGCTGCTCGACGCCCTTGGGAAGCTCCTCGATCTGGTAGAGGACCACCAGGTCGACGGCCTCTTCCATGTAGTCCATGATGTCGTCCAGCGAACCGGCGAGGCTGTAGATGTCCTCACGGTCGAAGGGCGTGATGAACGACGAGTTCAGCTGGTGGAAGATGGCGTGGGTGGCGTCGTCGCCCGCGTGCTCCGCGGCGCGCATCCGGTCGGCGATCTCGGCGCGTGCGGCGGAGTCCGCCCCGAGCAGTTCCATCAGGAGCTTCGATCCTGTGACGATGTTGTCCGCTGACGCGGCGAACATGTCGTAGAAGCTCGTCTCCCTGGGGGTCAGACGAAGGCGCACTGGGGGTCCTCGGGGTGCTCTGGGGTCGGTCTCGTCGATGCTAGGTGCATCATCCGGCCACTGCGAAGCGGCGTCATCCAGTGTCGCCCATAGTGCAGAGTGCTCCATACAGGTGGGTCCCAACCGGGACCGATTCGGTATCATATACCCGCAGGGGGTATAACGGGCACGCCAGACCGGAGGACGAGGGCATGACGGTTGACGACACGGCGCGGCCCCCGGCGGACCCCGCCGTCCCGCACGCCCCGGCCAGCCCCGCCGGGCCGCACGGGTACGCCAAGCAGAAGGACCAGCACCTCAAGCGGCTGCGCAGGATCGAGGGCCAGATCCGCGGCCTGCAGCGCATGGTCGAGGAGGACGTCTACTGCATCGACATCCTCACCCAGGTCTCGGCGGGCACCAAGGCACTCCAGTCCTTCGCGCTGCAACTGCTGGAGGAGCACCTACGGCACTGCGTGGCCGACGCGGCGATCAAGGGCGGCCCGGAAGCGGACGCCAAGGTGGCCGAGGCGACCGCCGCGATCGCCCGGCTGCTGAGGACCTGACGGGCCCATGCCAACCTGGCCGACATAGCGGGCATACCGCCCCGAAGGTCCGCCGCTCAGCGGCGTCACCGTACCCGCTGGCCGTGCAACGGCACCCGCACCGCACCACCACCGGACCGGCGCACCTCAAGCACCTCGTCTATCCGTGCCGTACTCAGCCGGTCCTCGCTGACCGCCGTCGCCGCGATCATCAACTCGCCGCACAGTTCGATCTCGGCGAGGGCCACGCGGTCCTGATGATCCGTCGCCTGGGACCCGCACGACGACACCACGTGCGCCACCTCCTCGTCCAAGAACGCCGGGGTTTCCAGATGTCCAGACTAGGGAGCGGCGCGCGGGCGGCGCATGGCACGTAAGGACCATTTCGCCCGCTCTCGAACGCCGGGTTCCGAGCCTCGACGCGACCAGGTAGCGTTGTTGCGTGCTCAACCAGCATGAGGACCAGCACACCGAATCCCCCGCCCTCCTCCACCGCACGACGACGGTCGAACGCGGCGCGTTCGCCATCGGCCGGTGCAGCTGCGGCTGGACCGGACCCGCACGACGGGCCCGGGACAGCGCACGGCGTGACGCGGCACGCCACATCACCACTCCCTGACAGCAGTTGGCGTCCGGCACGCCCGGGCGCCGATTGACAGTACGGCGGAACCGTCGACCCGCCGGTCGTAGTCCCCATCCGTAAAGCCCCTACCCAAAGGATGCTACGGATGGTCGACCGGCGATCACTGCTGCGCGGTAGCGCTGGGCTCGGCCTGGCCTCCGTCGCGCTGCCCTCCTGCGCCAGCCTCGGAGCGGCCCAAGCCGCCCCGGCCAATGCCCGCAACGCCAGCGCCAAGGGTGCCTCCGCGGCCGACTGGTCGGCGCTCGTCCGCGGCCTGCACGGCAAGCTGATACGTCCAGGAGACGCGGACTACGACACCGGCCGCAAGCTGTACAACACGCGCTTCGACGGACAGCGCCCGGCCGCGCTGGCCTACACGGCCAACACCGCCGACATAGCGGAGTGCCTGGCCTTCGCGCGCCGCACCGGCGTACCGGTCTCCATACGCAACGGCGGCCACTCCTACGCCGGTTGGTCCTCCGGCAACGGCCGACTGGTCATCGACGTCTCCAAGCTGTCGGCGATCTCCGTCTCCGGCGGCGCCGCGACGATCGGCGCGGGCGCCAAGCTGATCGACGTCTACAACACCCTCGGCGGGCACGGCGTGACCATCCCCGCGGGCTCCTGCCCGACGGTCGGCGTCTCCGGCCTCACGCTCGGCGGCGGCCATGGCGTCACCGCCCGCGCGTACGGGCTGACCTGCGACAGCCTGACCGGCGCCACCGTGGTCACCGCCGACGGCAGGACCGTCAGCGCGGACGCCCGCACGAACCCGGACCTGTTCTGGGCGCTGCGCGGCGCGGGCAACGGCAACTTCGGCGTCGTCACCGAACTGCGCTTCCGTACCCATCCGGCACCCGGCTGCGTCACCGCCTACATGACCTGGCCCTGGTCGAAGGCGGCGGCGGCGATCAGCGCCTGGCAGGAGTGGGGACCGGACCAGCCGGACGAGATCTGGTCGTCGCTGCACCTGGAGTGCGCCGCCGGTGGCTCGCCCACGCTGTCGGTCGCCGCGTTCTCCCTGGGCTCGTACTCCGATCTGCAGAACGCGGTGGACCGGCTGTCCCAGCGGATCGGCGGCCCGGCCAAGAGCGTCTCGCTGCGCCGCCACGCCTACCTCGACGCGATGAACTCCTACGCGGGCTGCACCGACCGCACGCCCAGCCAGTGCCATCTGCCGGGCCGCACGCCCGGGCGCACGCCCAGCGGCCAGCTGGACCGGGAGACCTACACCGCGCGCTCCGACTTCTACGACCGTTCGCTGTCCGGCTCGGGCGCCGCCGCGCTGGTGGCCCAGTTGGAACGGCTGCGTACCGTCTCCGGCGGCGGCGCGGGAAGTGCCGCGCTGACCGCGCTGGGCGGCGCGGTGAACCGGGTGGCGCCGGGGGCGACGGCGTTCGTCCACCGCCGCTCGCGGTTCCTCGCGCAGTACATCGCCTCGGGGCCGCTCAGCGGCACCGGCTGGCTGGACGGCGCGCACCGGGCGATGCGCCCGTACGCCTCCGGCGCGGCCTACCAGAACTACATCGACCCGACGCTGAGCGACTGGCGGCGCGCCTACTACGGCTCGGCCGCCGACCAGCTGGCCGCGGTCAAGCGGAAGTACGACCCGAACCGCCTCTTCGACTTCCCGCAGGCGATCTAGCGCTCCGCTGGGGTGCGGGGAATTGCCGTCGATCACCCGCGGCGCCGTCGTGGCTGGTCGCGCAGTTCCCCGCGCCCCTTCAGGGCGCCGCCCAAGCGCAGTGGGCTTCGCCGCTGGGTGTCAGGCGGCGAGGTCCTTGTCGCACGCCGTGGGCTCCGGATACGGCTCCCCGCGCACCGGCGCCCTGCGCACCGGCTTGGCGGAGCGGACCAGGGCGCCCGCCCGGGTCCGGGCGAGGGCCGTCATCGCGGGTCCGAGCAGCAGCATCGCCAGCGGGGCGAGCAGCAGCGCGGTCGCCGTGCCCAGCGCGAAGCCGCCGATCACATCGGTCGGATAGTGCACGCCAACGAACACCCGGGTGAACCCCTCGGCCATCGCCAGAGCGATACCGATCAGACCAGCCCTGCGGTTGACCATGAACAGACCGACACCGACCGCCATGGTGAACGCCGAACGGTCGCTGACGAACGAGAAGCCCGACGTGCCGTGCAGCAGCACGTCGAGGTGCTGCTGGTCGACGAACGGCCGGGGCCGCCGCACCAGACCCCGCACCGGGATGTTCAGCAGCACCGCGATCACCGCGGCGAGCCCGGCCCACACCGCGCCCGCCACGGCCGACGGAGCGTCATCCCCCTGCCGCCGGGCGATCCGCCACCAGGTGACCAGCAGCAGCACCGCCATCGCCGCGACCAGACCGTACTGGCCGAGGAACCGCACCGCGCGGTCCAGCCACCCGGGCGCGTACCGGGCCAGGTCGTTGATGTTGTAGAGCAAACCGACGTCGGGGTTCTGACCGTCGAACGCCAGCTCGTTCATGGTGAGCCACCCCTCCGGCTAGTAACTGGTCGTCGGTCGCGCACAACCCCCGCTGTCGGCACAGTTCGTTCGTCGTTCCATTGAACGGGCAACACAGCGGGAAGCGTTCCGCCCTTACCGGAAGATCACCAGGAAGTTATACAAGGGAGACCCCGACTCCCCCCACCAGCGGCCACGGCCTGACCGCCGGTCACCACCCGCCGTCAGTGCGACGCCGACGGCGACGGCAGGGCCTGCGCACCGGCCTGCGTCACCCGGGTCGCACCGATGTAGTCCGGTACGTCAATCGGGTCGAACCGGATGCTCGCCCCCGTATGCGGAGCATCGATCATATAGCCGCCGCCGACGTAGATCCCCACGTGATGGATGCTGCGCGGATCCTTCAGATCGGTGGCGAAGAACACCAGGTCACCCGGAAGCAGTTCGTCACGACCGGGATGCGGACCGGCGTTCCACTGGTCGTTGGCCACCCGCGGCAGCTCGATGCCCACCGAGTGGTACGCGGCCTGGGTCAACCCCGAGCAGTCGAACCGCCCGTTGTCCGCGGCCGTCCCGGTACCGCCCCACAGGTACGGCGTACCCAGCTTCGACTGGGCGAACGCGATCGCACCGGCCGCCTGCTGCGTGGGCGGCACCCGGCCGACCGGCGCCGAGAAGCTCTGCGCCAGGGTACGGATCGACCGCACGTAGTCCTGGGTCTCGGCGTACGACGGGATGCCCTGGGCCGCGATCACCGCGTAGGCGCCCGCGTTGTAGGCGGCCAGCATGTTGTCGGTCTTGTCACCCGGCACGCTCTTGACGTCCTGGGCGAGTTGGCAGTCGTACGCGGCGGCCGACGGGATCGCGTCGGCCGGATCCCACACATCGGCCCTGCCGTCGCCGTTGGCGTCGATCCCGTGGGTGGCCCAGGTGTCGGGCATGAACTGGGCGATGCCCTCGGCCCCGACACCGCTGCGCGCGTTGGGGTTCCAGCCGCTCTCGGTGTACAACTGGGCGGCCAGCAAAGGTGGGCTGATGGCCGGACACATCGTGCCGTACCGCTCGACCAGCGGCTGGTACGCGGCGGGCACCGCGCCCGGCGCGAGACCGACCGCGCCGCCGCCGCCGAGCAGCGACGCGGCGGCCGAGTACGTACCGATGACCAGCAGCGCGAGGAACGAAAAGCACACCCCGGCAGCGATGATGACGATGAGCCAGGTCTTGCGCACTGTCCCGCCCAAGACGGCGTCCCTCCCTCACCCCACATGCCGGTTCGTTGCTCTGAGCTACCGACCGTGATACACACAGTAATGACTACCGTAGGCTTCACAGTCCGCCCGGGGCCCCGTCGGACACCGGCCTGGGCCCAGTGTGACCGTCAAGTCGCGAATCACACGGGGAATCCGTCGAGAAAGTCGCTCAGTCGACATCCACTGGCGACATTGTCGGCCAATATAGAGTCTGGATCCTTGCGCCTCCGCAAGGGTCCCAACTGATCATGCGGGGCGGTGAGTTATCCATGTTCCTGGCAGCCGGCAAAGGTGACATCAACACCATCATTGGCGGGATCGCACCAAACTGGGGTCCCTTCGGCAACCTCGGGAACGAGGCACGGGTGATGGTCGAGGTCGTGATGGCGGTGGCCATCCTCCTCTGCCTGGCGATCGCCATCTGGGGCGCGGCCAAACAACGCATCGGCGCCACGGCGCTACGCGATACGTTCAGCGCCGAGCAGGGTAAGGGTCTGATCATCGCCGGACTGACAGGCGTGTTCATCATCGGCTCGCTCGGCACCCTGTTCACCATCGTGTACGGGATGGCGGTCTAGCCGCACCCGCGCCCCCAACGCCTACGTACGCCCCCGAAGGGCCCGTCCCCGGCCCCCACTCCCCCATCTAGGCTGCGTGCTGATGCCCACTCACCCGAGCCACCACGACCCCGGCGACGCCACCGCCACCCGGACCCGACTGCCGGAGGGCGAGTCCGCCGCCCTGGCGGCGGGCCGCCGCCCGGTCCGCACCTCGCGGACCCTGGTGACCGTCGTCGGCGTCGTCGTGCTCCTCATCGCGGCACTGGCGTTCGCCACGAGGGGGTCGTCCGGCGGCGGCACGGACAACGGGAGCGAGGCCGCCAAGGGCGGCGGCCAGGCCGCCCCCACCGCGCCCACCGGGGTGCGCCCGGTGAACGGCTCCACCTCGGGCATCGCCACCGGCTTCCCCAGGACCCAACAGGGCGCCCAGTCCGCAGCCGCGAACTACGCGGTGGCGCTGGGGGGTGACGGGATGTTCAAGACGAACACCCGGCACGCCCTCGTCGACGCGGTGTACACCCCCGACGCCGCCGCCAAGCTGAAGCCGACCCAGGACCAGGCGTACTCCAAGGACTTCCTCAGCAAGCTGGGGCTCGACGCCAACGGCAACCCACCGTCCGGGATGACGTTCATCTCCCGCACGATCCCCGTTGGCACCAAGGTCGAGCAGTACGGCACGGACACCGCCACCGTCTCCGTCTGGTACACCGGCCTCATCGGCATGGCCGGGAACAGCTCCACCGACCCGGTACACACCGACTGGATGACCTGGAGCTTCAATCTGGTGTGGACGGGCTCCGACTGGAAGGTGGCCAGCGACTCGCAGAAGAACGGCCCGGCTCCCGTCCCCGGCGACGACACCGCGGCCACCGCGGCCGACATCGCCAAGGCGGTCTCGCAGTACGGAGGGTTCACCTATGCCAGGTAGGCCGCGTCACCGCATCGCCGGGCGGGTCGGAGCGCTGGCGTCCGTCCAGGCCGGACTCGTACTGCTCGCCACTCGCGCATGGGCCGCGCCCGCACCGAAGCCTTCGGCTTCACCTTCGGTCTCGCCGAGCCCCAGCAGCGGCTGCGTCAACGCCGGTCCGGTGAGCGCCTACTGCCAAGGCGGCACCGGCGGCGGATCCACCCAACCCTCCGGCGGCCTCACCTCCACCCTCGACCCCCTCTCCTCGCTCGCCAAGGGCTGCGCCGACGCCGCCTCGTGGATCGTGGAGAAGCTCAGCCACCAGATCAACTCCACCTCCCAGGTGGACTTCACCAACCCCACCTTCCTGCGCCAGTACGCCGTCGTCTTCGCCGCCTCCACGATCCTCACGCTCGTGCTGTGGCTGCTCGCCGTCGCCAAGCGCGCGGTGCGCGGCGTACCGCTCACCGAGGCGCTGAGCGAGGCCGTCGGCTTCCTCTGGCTCACCGTGCTCGCCTCCGCCTTCACCCCGCTGGTCCTCTACACCGTCGTCTCCGCCGTGGACGCCGTCACCCAGGTCATCGGCCAGGGCACCGGCGCGCGCAGCGACGTGTTCTTCGGCGCGTTCTCCGACGCGCTCAAGAAGGGCAACAGCATCGGCGGCGGCCCGATCATGCTGATCGTCGTCTCACTGGTCTCGGTGCTCGCCGCGGGCGTGCTGTGGATGGAACTCGTCATCCGCGCCGCCCTCCTCTACGTCGGCGCGTTGCTCGGCACCGCCGTCTACGCGGGCCTGGTCGACAAGAACATGTGGCACCACGTACGCCGCTGGGCCGGTGTCATGATCGCGGTGATCCTGGTCAAGCCGGTCATAGTGATCGTCCTCGGCCTCGCCGGAGCGCTGTCCGGCTCCGGCGGCCCGTCGTCGTTCTCCGCCGTGGTCTCCGGCCTCGCCATCATCTTCCTGGCCATCTTCGCCAGCGCGATGATCTACCGCTTCGTACCGGGCTTCGGCGACGACGTGGTCAAGCTGCGCGGCGACCACAAGGCCGCCGGGAACCCGGCCGCCGCCCTCATCTCCTCGCCCGCCGCCCTGGTCAAACAGGGCATCAAGACCCACAGCACCCGCGGCGTCCCCCAGGAGCAGACCGCCTCCGGCGGCGCCCAGCCCGCCGGCGCCGTCTCCGGCGGCATCGCCGCGCACAGCGCCCGCGGCGGCAATCCTCCGGCCGCCCCCGCGACCCCGGCGCCCGGCCGCGCCCCCTCGCCTCCCGCACCACGCACGTCAGACGTCAAGAACGGAGGGGACCGGCCGTGACCACCCAGCCGATCGCGCAGCGCCGCACCTACCTCATCGGCAAGGCGCGCCCGAACGCGATCGTCGGCAAGAACCGCGAGACCGGCGAGATCACGCTGCTCGTCGTCGGGGCGTTCATCGGGATGGTGTGGGGCCTGGCCGTCACCATCCTGCCGCTGCGCATCGCCGGACTGGTCGGCTTCCCGCTGCTGGCCTTCGCCGCGGTGTTCCTGCCGTACCGCGGCCGCACCTTCTACCGCTGGTTCGAGATCAACCGCAGCTACCGCCGCACCCTGCGCCGCGGCGCCGTCTACCGCTCGGCCGCCCCCGAGGCGGGCACCCGGCTGGACGGCCGGGAGGTCGAGATCGGCCCGCCGCCCGGCATCGGCCAGGTCAACTGGCTGGCCGCGCCGTTCGGGCCGGACGAGATCGCGGTACTGCTCCACCTCGACCGGCGCACCGTCACCGCCGCCATCGAGATCGAGGGCCCCGGCGTCGGCCTGCGCGACAGCGAGGACCAGGAGGCGCTGGTCGAACGCTTCGGAACCCTGCTCAAGCACGTCGCCAACGGCGACGGCTTCGTGACCCGGCTGCAGATGCTCGCCCGTACGCTGCCCGCGGACCCCGACGCGCACGCCAAGGACGTCGCCCAGCGCGGCGACGACAACTCCCCGGCGTGGCTGCGCGGTTCGTACGACCAGTTGCAGTCGATGGTCTCCACCTCCTCCGAGCAGCACCGCGCCTACCTGGTCGCCTGCATGCACTACACCCGCGACCTGTCCGCCGAGGCGAACGCCATGGCCAAGGCCACCGGACACAGCCGGGACGAGGGGCTGGCCATCGTCATGGCCCGCGAGCTCAACGACATCTGCGCCCGCCTCACCGAGGCCGACATCCGGGTCCGCCAACCGCTCGGCCAGGCCAGGCTCGCCTCGCTGCTGCACTCCATGTACGACCCGGACCACCCCATCGACCACATCCAGGCGATGACCCGCCGCAACGCCTGGCCCGCCGAACTCGACGCCACCCAGCCCACCTACCTCCAGGCCAAGACCCGCGAGTCGACCACCAGGGCGCCCTGGTGCCACGCCACCGCCTGGGTCAAGGAGTGGCCGCTGACCCCCGTCGGCGTCAACTTCCTCGCCCCGCTGCTGGTCCACACCCCGGACGTGATCCGTACCGTCGCCGTCACCATGGACCTGGAGCCCACCGACGTGGCGATCGAGCGGATGCTCACCGAGAAGACCAACGACGACGCCGAGGCCAGCCGCGCCGCCAAGATGAACCGGGTGGTCGACCCGCGCGACGTCGCCCACCACACCCGGGTCGACCAGCGCGGCGAGGACCTCGCCGCAGGCGCCGCCGGAGTGAACCTGGTCGGCTACATCACCGTCTCCGCCCGCTCCCCCGAGGAACTGGCCCGCGACAAGCGCACCATCCGCGCCTCCGCCGGAAAGAGCTACCTCAAGCTGGAGTGGTGCGACCGCGAGCACCATCGGGCCTTCGTCAACACCCTGCCGTTCGCGACCGGAATCCGCCGCTGAAATGGCCACCACGCACAGCACCAACCGTCCCACCGGCAGTCGGTAAGGAGAGCGCGCCATGGCCATGCTGGATCCGATCTCCGCCATCACCGACGCCTTCACCAGTTTCCTCTTCGGCAGGGTGGAGAGCACCCGGCTGCCGGTGCGCACCTCCACCGGCCAGGCCCAGGCCGTCTACCTGCCGACCGCGGCGCCCGGCCTCGGCGACTCCGGCGTGATCATCGGCCGCGAGGTGTACTCCGGCAAGGGCTACATCTACGACCCGTTCCAGCTCTACGGGCAGCAACTGCCCGCCCCGCACTGGCTGGTGCTCGGCGAGTCGGGCAACGGCAAGTCGGCGCTGGAGAAGACCTACGTACTGCGCCAACTGCGGTTCCGCGACCGGCAGGTGGTCGTGCTGGACGCCCAGGGCGAGGACGGCGTCGGCGAATGGAACCTCATCGCGCAGCAGTTGGGGATAACGCCCATCCGCCTGGACCCCATGTCCGCGCTCGACGGCGGCATCAAGCTCAACCCGCTGGACCCGTCGATCACCACAACCGGCCAGCTGGCACTGCTGCGCACGATCATCGAGGTCGCCATGGGCCGCGGCCTGGACGAGCGTTCCGGCTTCGCGCTGAAGGTCGCGCACGCCCACGCCGTGGAGTCGATCAGCGACCGGCAGCCCATCCTCACCGACATCGTGGAGCGGCTGCGCCACCCCGCCGAGGTGTCGGCGGAGTCGATGAACGTCGACATAGACGACGTACGGGCCTGGGGCCTGGACGTGGCGCTGGTGCTGGACCGGCTGGTCGACGGTGACCTGCGCGGCATGTTCGACGGCCCGACGACCGCGGGCATCGACCTGGACGCCCCGCTGATCGTCTTCGACCTGTCGCACATCGACCGCAACTCGATCGCCATGCCCATCCTGATGGCGATCGTCGGCGTCTGGCTGGAACACACCTGGATCAGGCCGGACCGAGTCAAACGCATCTTCCTGGTGGAAGAGGCCTGGCACATCATCAACAGCCCGTTCGTGGCCCAACTGTTCCAGCGGCTGCTGAAGTTCGGCCGCCGCCTCGGCCTGTCCTTCGTCGCCGTCGTCCACCACCTGTCCGACGTGGTGGACGGCGCGGCGGCCAAGGAAGCAGCGGCGATCCTCAAGATGGCGTCCACCCGCACCATCTACGCCCAGAAGGCCGACGAGGCCCGCGCCACCGGACGCGTACTGGGCCTGCCACGTTGGGCGGTGGAGATCATCCCGACCCTGACGCCCGGCATCGCGGTCTGGGACGTCAACGGCAACGTACAGGTCGTCAAACACCTCATCACCGAAGTCGAACGCCCACTGGTCTTCACCGACCGGGCGATGACCGAGGCGTCCACCGAGCGCACCAAGGCCGAGGTGGACCTGGAGAAGCAACTCGCCGACGACGCGGTGGCCTGACCGGCGCCCCCGGCACCAACCGCGCCACGGTGAGCAGGGGCGCGTCAGCGCCTTCGTTTGAGGGTGGTGGCGGGCGACGGGTGGGCAGGGGCGCGCCAGCGCCTTCGTTTGAGGGTGGTGGCGGGCGACGGGTGGGCGTGACGAGTGACGGCACGAACGGGTGAGAGCATGACGCAGCAGCGCCGCGAGAGCGGCATCCCGGACGGCCTGCTGGTGGCCATCATCGGCTTCCTGCTGGGCGTGACCGTCCTGGTGTGGACCGGCACCGGCCTGAGCGGGCTGATCGCCCACGGCCACTGGCCGGAAGACCTGCACTTCACCCGTACGCCGGTGGCGATGCGCGAACTCATCAGCCAGCCGAAGGACGTTCCCGCCGCGTGGCCCCAGGTCCCGGCCGCCGACCTGCCCCGGCCCGGCCTGTTCTGGGGCGTGTTCATCGGCGAACTCCTCGTCCTGCTTGTACTGCTCGGCTTCGCCGTCGGCACGGTGACCCGCTACCGCGCGGTACGGACCGCGGCCAGACAGGCGAAGGCCGCACAACCTGCTGCCCGCCCCACCCCGCTGCCCCGGCAGAAGCGCACACGGACGGCCCCCGAACCGGCCGTCGAAGCCCTGCCGTACGACGGGGAGTTGCCGGTACGCGCCCCCGAAGTACCGTTGGCGGTACCGGCCGAGCCTCCGGCACCCCCCACTCCTGTCGCGGGCCCGCTGACCGCGGCCCCGCCCCCGGACCGGCTGCCGGAGGGCCAACTCACCGGCAGCCACGTACTGTTCGCCAGTGCGCGCGGCAGCGACAAGGGCAAGCGCGTCATCGAGCCCACCGTGCTGGACGCCGAGGGCTCGGTGATCGTCACCTGCGCCGACGCCCAGACCTGGCAGCAGACCGCCAGCGCCCGCGGCAAACTCGGCCCGGTCCACCTCTTCGACCCCGAGCACCTGGTCGACGCCCCGGGCCGGTTGCGCTGGGCCCCGCACCACGGCTGCCAGGACCCGGCAACCGCCGCCTCCCGGGCCCGTGCGCTGCTGGCACCGCTTCGCACCCACGATGTCGCCGCCAACGACGCCGCCGTGACCCTGCTGCGCTGCTGGTTGCACGCGGCGGCCATAGACGGCCAGCCGTTCCGGCAGCTGCACCGCTGGGCGTCCGGCTCCGGCGCGGCCGATCCGGTACGCATCCTGCGCACCGCGCGGGATGCGGCGAGCGGCTGGAGCGGCGAGCTGGAGGCCACCCTGCACGCGCATCCGGAGCGTCGGGACACCGCGCAGGGACTGATCCAGCAGGCACTGTCCGGCCTCAACTCCATCCACATCAGGGACGCTTGCAATCCGGGACGAGCCGATGGGTTCGATCTGGAATCGTTCGTGAACGAACGGGGAACGCTGTATGTAGTGGGTGAGCCGCGCGAGGATCCCCGCGCCCACCCGGGTGCGATGCCTCTGCTCACCGCACTCGTATCAAGCGTGGTCGAGCACGGCCGGCGCATGGCCGCAGGGTCATCCCCCGGTCGGCTCGACCCACCAATGACCTGTGTCCTCGATGACGTCGCGAGGCTCGCTCCGATCCCCGAACTCCCGGCTCTGATGGCCGAGGGCCCGGCGGCCGGTATCCCGGTGCTCGCGGTGCTCCGCTCCGAGGAGCAGGCCAGGCACCGCTGGCCCCGCCAGGAGGCGGAATCGATCTGGCGGTCGGCCACTTCCCGGCTGACCGAGGGAATTTGACCAACCACGTGCCCCCATCCGCGGATTCACACCCATCCGGGTATCCGCACCGGGCGGCGGAGCAGGGCAACGCAAAAAGCCGTTCCCCCAGGGCCACAAGGCCCC
>JBAGJY010000005.1:0-327880 GCA_037034305.1 Streptomyces sp. PLK1-5 | reverse complement strand
GCCGTGGGGGCCGACACGCCCTGACCGCTGGCAGACCGATGGGAGATGGTCCGAGATGAAGGGCGAAGCCCCCCTTCCACTGATGAGCGTCGTCGCCGGTTCGCCGACGGCCGAGGAACTCGCCGCCATAACCGCCGTCTTCGCGACACGCACCGTGGCGGCCCGGCAGGCCACGCCCGCCCCCGTCGGGCCGGTCGCGAGGTGGGCCCTGCCCACCCGCGCACCGGCGTACTTCTCACCGACCAGCTGGCAACGGGCCGTATAGGAAGCCGGTCACGCGCCGGATGCGACCCGCACCCACCAGCTGGCCGGGCACCGGCCACCCCAGGGTCGGCGACGGTGGCCACCCGCCACCTGATGGGCACCTGACGGCGGTGGAAACCTCAGCCTGACGACGTCTCGGAGGCCGGGGCCTGCGCCTCGGTCTCGGCCGCGAGGTGGTGGGGCACCCCGGCCCAGGACCGCAGCGCGGCGACGCTGGGGAAGTTGGCGACGTCCTTGTCCAGCGGCGTGCTGGTGTACTGGTGGAAGACCCAGCGGTGCTTGACGCGCGGGTGCCCGGCGTTGGTGTAGTCGGCGATCCACAGGCCGTCGCCGCAGTTGGAGTCGGTGTCCACGGTCAGCCAGTCGGTCCGGTTGCAGTAGACGACCACGCGGTGGCCCTTGGCCTTGGCGCGGACGTGCGCCACCCAGGCGTCCTTGTAGGCGCGGGCCTGCTGGTCCGAGACGTTCTGCCCGTACCACTCCCAGTCGAGGCAGACGATGTCGCCCGGCACCAGGTTGATCTGGGCGAGGAAGTGATCGGCTTCCGCCGTCGCGGAGTTGGCGATGTGCGGATAGTGGTAGAAGCCGGTGACCAGTCCCGCGTGCCGCGCGGTGGTGCGCTGGGCTACCCACTTCGGATTGACGTAGCCCAGCCCTTCGGTGATCTTGATGAAGACGAAGGAAAGTCCGGTGGTGGAGTAATCACTGGGTTGGTAGGAACTGACGTCGATGCCCTGCAACATGGTGGGGGCGCCTCCTCAGGGGTGGGGGGAAGAGGACGGACGGGTGGGACGTGGCGCCCCACACGCAATGTTGTACCCGTGTGTGACACGGACGTTGCACCCGGGTGACACGGGAATCTTGCAATGGTGCCGCGAGGATGCGATCGGTTACTGGCGAGTTGGTTCTGATCGTCGAACTCGGCTTTCCCGAAGGCGATGTTGGCGGAAGGCTAACCGCTGGTCAGCGCCGCGAGTTTGGTGACCGTGCGCCAGTTGCGGGAGGTGCCGCGCGCGCCGAGGCGGGCCGACGCGAGATCGCGGAGCAGACGGCTGTCGCTGATGCCGTTCGGGCAATGCACATACAACTCACGCTCCTCTTGCCGGAATTGGTCCGGAGCGTACCGTTCCGGATCCAGTTCGGGGAGCTTTGACGCGTCCATCGGGCCGGAGAGAAATGTCACCAAGAGCCTGGCCGGGTCGATTCGCACCCCGGCGACCTCGCCCGCCAGCTCACGCGCGAACGGATTGCGCTCGACGACCCGCTGGATGTCCGCAGCGGTACGGATCACGCACGGCACCGTCAACCCGCTGTGCGCGGCGATTCGCGATTCCAACTCCTCGGCGAGCAGCGCGGGGTCGGACTCGCAGTGATCGAAAACCGCGTTGCCGCTCTGCAGCAGGGTTTTGACGTTCTCCCCGCCCATGGCGCCGATCAGTTCGCGCAGGGTGCCCATCGCCAGCCGGTTCCGCGAACCGAGGTTGATGCCGCGCAGCAGGGCCACATATCTCGTCACGGCCCCACCGTAGCCCGTTCGGAGGATCACACCCGGGGCGTAACGGTTCGGCGCGCGGAGCTATGCCCTACCGTTCCCGATCATGAATTCCGGCAACACCCGCCCCACCATCACCGAACTGCGACTGGCCGCCTTCAAGTCGCACCGTGGCACGCGCTTGGCGCTCGGCCCTCTCACGCTGCTCGCGGGAGGCGGCGGCAGCGGCAAGTCCAGCGCGCTGGAGGCGCTGGCGGTGCTGGCCCGGCTGGCGGGCGGCGACGAGTTGGGCGGCGTCTTCGACGGGGTGGTACGCGGCGGCGCGCCCGCCTGCGCGCCGCTCGGCACCCGGCCGGACACCCAGCGCAGACGCGGCTTCCGCGTCGGCTGCACGGTGGACGGCCCGGCGGGGGCGGTACGGCTCGACGTGGCGGTGCAGACCGAGCCGGAGCCGCGCGTCGTCGGCGAGCGGCTGACCGGCGCGGGGCGGATCCTGCTCGCCACGGCGCTGAGGGATCCGGCCCGGCGGGCCGTGCAGGCCGCCTGGCACACCGGGGGCGCGGTCCAGGTCACCCGTGCGCCGCTGCCCGACGACCGGCTGGCCACGGCCCTGCTGCCGCTGCGCGTGGCGGGTACGACGGACGGGCAGCGGCTGGTGCTGGCCGCCGCGGAGCAGGTGGTCATCGCGCTGCGCGCGGTCTTCCCCGTCGATCCGCAGCCATGGCGGATGCGGGAGCCCGCCCGGCTCGGCGACGGACTGCTGCGGGGCGGGTGCGACAACCTGTCCGCGGTGCTGTACCGCACCCAGGACGAGTGCCGCACCCGGCACGCCGCCCTGGTCGGCGCAGCCCGGGCGGCCTGCGCGGGACCGGTGGACGGCCTGGTGGCCCACCGGCGGGGGCGCGAGCGCGTGCTCGCCGCCCTGCACCGCGGACCGCTGGGCAGTACACCGCTGGACCGGCTGGGCGACAGCGAACTGCGCTTCCTGGCACTGGCGTTGGTGCTGCTCACCGGCCCCGGCGTGCTGGAGATGGACCAAAGCGCCGAGGTGCCCTCCGCGTTGCGCGCCATGACGGTGCTCGCCGACGGCCTGGACAGCGGACTGGACCGCCGCCAGAGCGCCGAACTGCTGTCCCTGGCGGCCCGCGCCGCGCGCCGGGGGCATGTGCGGCTGCTGGGGACGGTGTACGACGCTGCGCCGTTCGAGGGCGCGGAGTCGGTGTCGGTGGTGCGGCTGCGGCGCGGTGACGCGGGCGGCGCGCGGGTCCCGCAGCAGCGCGGCGAGGCGGAGCGGGGCGCGTCCGCCGTGACAGCCCGCCGGGACCGCGAGTAGGACCCGCGGGCAGGAGGCCGGGGCGCGGCGGCGCGGCGGTCATGCGGTAGACCTGGCGGGGTGAGTGATGAACTGCATGGACTGCGGCGCAGGCTGGCCGAGTTCGCGGCGGCGCGCCGCTGGGAGCCCTACCACACGCCCAAGAACCTGGCGGCGGCGCTGAGCGTCGAGGCGGCGGAGCTGCTGGAGATCTTCCAGTGGCTGACACCGGAGGAGTCGGCACGGGTGATGGCCGACGCGCAGACCGCGCACCGGGTCGAGGACGAGGTCGCCGATGTGCTGGCGTATCTGCTGCAGTTCTGCGAGTCGTTGGGGATCGATCCGCTGGCCGCGCTGGCGGCGAAGATCGACCGCAACGAGGAACGTTTCCCCAAGCCGTAACTCACTCGTTCCGGTGAGCGAGTTATCCACATCGGATTGGTTGTCCACCGAATTCACCTCCCTCCTTCCCGAGTTGATCGCCAGCCGTCACGCTGAGTGGCAGCCGGTCAACGAACCGGACCGCGAAGGGGGAGAGGACGATGGACGCGACACGACTCATCACGGCGACCCGGCAGGCACTGGCGCAGGCCCCGGACGTGGCGGCGATGATCGCCGAGGCCTGGCAGGCACAGGCGCTGGCTCAGGCAGTCGGTGCCTGTCTGGCGGCCCGCGGTGACCCCGCGTCACGGGACGCGGCTCGGGCGCTGTGCCTGGCGGGTGGCCGCGCCCGGGACACCGCCGGGCCGCAGGGATCCCGGCCGCTCGCGGTCCGCGCGGCGCGGCTGACCGGGGTACGGGACCCGACGACCGCCCTACGCAGACTGCTGGCCCTCCTCGCGGAGACGGGCGCGGCCCTGGCCACGCTCGCCTGCACCACGGAGGACGAGCGGGACTACTGGAGTTGCGTCGACGCGCTGGACGCGACAGACGAGACGAAGGACCGCGTCCGCGCGCTGCTCCGCCAGTACGGGACGCGACGCCCCGATGCCCCGGGTGCGGCGCCACCGGCTCCGCCGTGAGCGGGCCTGCCCGGCGGGGCGCTCGGCTCGTGGCGCGGCCGGGCCTGCCCCCGGCACCGGAGGGTCCGCGTCAGGCGGGTGTGTCGTCGGTGCCGGAGGGCGTCCGCGGATCGCGCTCGCGGGCACGCAGGTCCGCGTCGAGCCCCGCGAGATCCGCTGTCACCGCGGCGAGCAGCTCCTCCATCTGCTGCAGCAGCCCCTTGGGCGGGGCCGCGCCCGTGCTCTCCGCAGCCGAGAGGCCCTGGTCGGGGGCGGTCTCCTGGGACAACGTGGCCTCCTCGGGCCCTGGCCCCTGCGGTGGGGCGGGCGGTGTGAGCGATCGTGGCGGGCGCCGGGCCCGCGCCAGCCCGGTGGCCGGGCTCCGCCCGAGCCAACGATCACCGAATGACGCTGGTCACTGCCAACAGGGCGGGTTCGAAGGCGAGTTGGGGGATGTTCACCCTCCGGTGGCGTCCGAAAGTCGATGTTCGATACAGGGGATTGACCGGCTCCCCGGTGGGGAAACAGGCGAGAGGAGTGGTCGGCATGTGAACACATGTTCGCAAAGCGCGTGCGGTTCGCCTGCGAACGTGATGCAGTGGAGTGGTTGTCAGACAACGACCGTCGACAAGGGGTCCCCGCGATGACGAGTGACCGTCCGATCAGCGAGACCGAGGCAGCGGCCCGAGCGCACGGCATCTGCTTCAAGAACGGCCCACCCAGGCGCACGGGTGTCGAACTGGAATGGCTGGTCCACGACGACCTCGACCCCTTGCGCACCGTCGGCCGGGCACGCCTCGCCGCCGCCCTGGCTGACCTGAGACGACTCCCGCTGCGCTCCACGCTCACCCAGGAACCGGGTGGCCAACTCGAACTCAGCTCCCCGCCTGCGGACTCCCTCACCGAGTGCGTGACCACGATGGCGGAGGATCTGGCCGCGGTACGGGCAGCGCTGCGCGGCCACCGGCTGCGCCTCGTCGGATACGGGCACGAGCCCTGGCGAAGACCCCGGCGGCTGCTGCGACTGCCGCGCTACACCGCCATGGAGGAGTACTTCGACCGGGGCGGCCCGGTCGGCCGGGCCATGATGTGCGGCACCGCCTCCGTCCAGGTCTGTCTGGACGCCGGAACACAGGGGCGCGGCCCGGACGGCTATCCGGCCCGCTGGCGGCTGGCCCATCTGATCGGCCCGGTGCTGGTCGCGGCGTTCGCCAACTCGCCGTTCAGCGGGGGGCAGCCCACCGGGATCCGATGTACCAGGCAGGCGGTGTGGGCGGCGCTCGACCCACCTCGCACCATGGCCCCGCCGGAGGCCGCCGACCCCCGCGACGCCTGGGCCGGATACGCACTGGACGCCCCCGTGCTGTGCATACGGCAGGACGGCGAAGCCTGGGCGGTGCCCGAGAAACTGTCCTTCCGCGACTGGATACGCGACGGTGGCCGCGACAGGTCGCCGCGCCCGCCCACCGACGAGGACCTCACCTACCACCTGACCACCCTCTTCCCGCCGGTCCGCCCGCACGGCCACCTGGAACTGCGCATGATCGACGCGCAGCCCGGAGAGGACGGCTGGATCGTCCCCCTCGCGGTCACCGCCGCGCTGCTCGACGACCCGCTGGCGGCGGTGGCGGCGCACCGCGCGGTGGGCGCGCTGGACCCGCGCCCGTACCACCGTGCCCCCGGAAACCCGCTGTGGCGGCGAGCCGCCCGGCACGGGCTGACCGACCCGGCACTGCGCGGCGCCGCCGAGGCGTGCTTCGCCGCGGCCCGCGAAGCGCTGCCCAGGCTGGGGGCCTCGGCGGCGATCCGTACCGCCGTGGAGGAGTTCACCGAGCGCTATGTCGCCCGGGGCCGATGTCCCGCCGACGACCTGCTTGACCAAGCGACACAGGGGCGCCGGGCAACCGCCCGCACCGCCCCGCTGATCGGAAAGGACGGCCGATCGTGACGGCCCAGCACTCCGAAACCGCCGAGAGCGCCGACCCGGTTCTCCTCAAGGAGCGGGTGGCGCGGGTACTGGACACCGCGCGCAGCCGCACCAGCACCCTCACCACCTGCGTCGACGACCAGGAGCTGATCACCCAGCACTCGCCGCTGATGTCCCCGCTGGTGTGGGACCTGGCGCACATCGCCAACCAGGAGGAGTTGTGGCTGCTGCGGGCCGTCGGCGGACGTGACGCGATGCGCCCGGAGATCGACCCGATCTACGACGCCTTCGAGCACCCCAGGGCCGCCCGCCCGAGCCTTCCGCTGCTGTCGCCCACCGAGGCCCGCGGATACGCCGCCGAGGTGCGCGGACGCGTCCTCGACCTGCTGGACGCCACGCAGCTGCACGGCACCCGGCTCCTCACCACGGGCTTCGCGTTCGGCATGATCGCCCAGCACGAGCAGCAGCATGACGAGACCATGCTGATCACACACCAGTTGCGCCAGGGCCCCATCGCGCTCACCGCGCCACCACCGGACCCGGCCCCCGCCGACGCGCTGCGGCTGCCCGCCGAAGTCCTCGTTCCCGGCGGCCCGTTCACCATGGGCACCGACACCGAGCCCTGGGCGCTGGACAACGAACGGCCCGCGCACCGGGCGGACGTCGCACCGTTCTTCCTCGACACCACACCCGTCACCTGCGGCGACTATCTGCGCTTCATCGAGGACGGCGGCTACCGCGAGGCACGCTGGTGGGAGCCGAAGGGCTGGGCCATGGTGCGCGAACACGCCCTGGGCGCACCGCTGTTCTGGACACGGGAGGGCGGCCAGTGGCTGCGCCGCTGCTTCGGAGCGGTCGAGCCCGTGCGTCCCGACGAGCCGGTGCTGCACGTGAGCTGGTACGAGGCGGACGCCTACGCGCGCTGGGCGGGCCGTCGACTGCCCACCGAGGCCGAGTGGGAGAAGGCCGCCCGGCACGACCCGGCCGCCGACCGCTCCCGCCGCTACCCGTGGGGGGACACCGACCCCACCCCGGCGCACGCCAACCTCGGCCAGCGCCATCTGCGCCCCGCCCCCGCGGGCAGCCACCCCGAGGGCGCCTCGCCGCACGGCGTACGGCAGCTGATCGGCGACGTGTGGGAGTGGACCGCCAGCGACTTCCTGCCCTACCCGGGGTTCCGCGCCTTCCCGTACCGGGAGTACTCGCAGGTCTTCTTCGGGCCGGAGTACAAGGTGCTGCGCGGCGGGTCCTTCGCCGTGGACCCGGTCGCCTGCCGCGGTACGTTCCGCAACTGGGACTACCCCGTGCGGCGTCAGATCTTCGCCGGATTCCGCACCGCCCGCGACGCCGGACCCGACGAGGTGCTGTGATGTGCCGACACCTCGCCTACCTCGGCCCCGACGTCCCGCTGGGCCGGATCCTCCTCGAGCCGCCGCACTCGCTGTACCGGCAGTCCTGGGAGCCGCGCCGCCAGCGCAACGGCACCGTCAACGCCGACGGCTTCGGCGTCGGCTGGTACGCGCCCGGCGACCCGGTACCGGCCCGCTACCGCCGGGCCCGGCCGATCTGGGCCGACCCGTCGTTCGCCGACCTGGCCCGGGTGGTGCGCAGCGGCGCGCTGCTGGCCGCCGTACGGGACACCACCGACGGTTCGACGCCCGACGAGTCCGCCACCGCCCCCTACGGCGCGGGCGGTTGGCTGTTCAGCCACAACGGCGCGGTGCCCGGCTGGCCGCACTCGGTCGCCGGTCTGGCGCGGGAACTGCCCGCCGAGGAACTGCTCGGCATCGAGGCGCGCTGCGACTCGGCGCTGCTGTGGGCGGTGGTACTGCACAGGCTGCGGGCGGGCTACCCGCTCGCCGACGCCCTGGCCGACACGGTCACCGATGTCGCCGCCCGCACCGAGGCGCGGTTGAACCTGCTGCTCACCGACGGCAGCTGCGTGGCCGCCACCGCCTGGGGCGACTCCCTGTGGCACCGGCTGGAGCCCGGCCACGGCCTCACCGTCGCCTCCGAACCGTACGACGACGAACCCGGCTGGACCGAGGTCCCCGACCGCACGCTGCTGCTGGCGACCCGGGACGGGATCGAGACCACCCCCCTCAAGGAGCCGACCGTATGAGCGCCTTCACCCTGACCAGGCAGCTTCCGCTGGACGCCACCATCGCGGCGCTGCGCGCCGACGCCACCGCTGGGCTGACCGCCAGTCCCAAGTGGCTTCCGCCGAAATGGTTCTACGACGCCCGCGGCAGCGAACTGTTCGAGGAGATCACCCGGCTCCCCGAGTACTACCCGACGCGCGCCGAGCGGGCCATCCTTGAGCGCGTCGCCCCCGAGATCGCCGAGGCCACCGGCGCCAGGACGCTGGTCGAACTGGGCTCCGGCTCCTCGGAGAAGACCCGGCTGCTGATCGGCGCGCTGCGTGAGCACGGCACGCTGGCCACGTATCTGCCCATCGACGTCAGCGAGTCCGCCCTGGAGCAGGCGGGCCGCGCGCTGCTTGTCGACTACCCGGGGCTGAACGTGCACGGCCTGGTGGCCGACTTCCAGGCCGGGCTCGCCCTCCCGGACAGCGAGGCGCCGCGGCTGCTGGGGTTCCTCGGCGGCACCATCGGCAATCTGCGGCCCGCCGAGCGCGCCGCGTTCCTCAAGGCGGTGCGTGCCGCGCTGGGCCCCGATGACGCCCTGCTGCTCGGCACCGACCTGGTCAAGGACGAGCGGGTGCTGGTCGCCGCCTACGACGACGCGGCGGGAGTCACCGCCGAGTTCAACAAGAACGTGCTCAGCGTGCTGAACCGGGAGCTCGGCGCGGACTTCGACCCGGACGACTTCGACCATGTGGCGCTGTGGGACCGCGAACAGGAGTGGATGGAGATGCGGCTGCGCGCCCGGCGTCCGCTCACCGTCAAGGTCCCCGCCCTGGACCTCAAGGTCGACTTCGCGCACGGCGAGGAACTGCGCACCGAGGTGTCGGCGAAGTTCCGCGAGGCCCGGGTGCGCCGCGAACTGGCCGCCGCCGGAATGGACTTGGCGCGGTGGTGGACCGACCCGGAAGGCCGGTTCGCGCTCTCGCTGGCCCGCCCCGCCCGGTAGAGCAGGCAGCGCGGCCGTACCCGGTGCAGGATGGAGGTTATGGATCTACGCATTTTCACCGAACCCCAACAGGGCGCCTCCTACGACACTCTGCTCTCGGTGGCCAGGGCCACCGAGGAGCTGGGGTACGACGCCTTCTTCCGCTCCGACCACTATCTGCGGATGGGGGCGGTCGACGGGCTGCCCGGCCCCACCGACGCCTGGATCACCCTCGCCGGGCTCGCCCGGGAGACCAAGCGCATCCGGCTGGGCACGCTGATGACCGCGGGCACCTTCCGGCTGCCCGGCGTACTGGCCATCCAGGTGGCGCAGGTCGACCAGATGTCCGGCGGCCGGGTGGAACTCGGCCTGGGCGCGGGTTGGTACGAGGAGGAGCACGCCGCGTACGGCATCCCGTTCCCCAAGGAGAAGTTCGATCGCCTTGAGGAACAACTGGCCATCGTCACCGGACTGTGGTCCACCCCGGTGGGCCAGACCTTCGACTTCCCCGGCACCTACTACCAGCTCAAGGACTCGCCCGCGCTGCCCAAGCCCGCGCAGCACAAGGTGCCGGTGCTCATCGGCGGGCACGGCGCCAAGCGCACCCCGCGGCTCGCGGCCCGGTTCGCCGATGAGTTCAACCTCCCCTTCGCCTCCGTCGAGGACACCGCGCGGCAGTTCGGCCGGGTCCGCGAGGCCGCCGCGGCGCACGGCCGCAAGCCCGACGAGATCGTGTACTCCAACGCGCTGGTCGCCTGTGTCGGCAAGGACGACGCCGAGGTGGCCCGCCGTGCCGCGGTCATCGGCCGGGAGGTCGACGAGCTGAAGGCCAACGGCCTCGCCGGTTCGCCGGACGAGGTGGTCGACAAGATCGGCCGTTACCGCGAGGTCGGCTCGTCCCGTGTCTATCTGCAGATCCTCGACCTGCACGACCTGGACCACCTGGAGCTGATCGCCGCCCGCGTGCAGTCGCAACTCGGCTGACCGGACGGCGCCTTGGCCCAACGCTCTTAAGGAGAACCCGCGTTGCCCGCCCCGACCACCCCGCTGGCCGCCGCCCTCGCCGAGGGACCGGTGGTGCTCGACGGGGGCCTGTCCAACCAACTCCAGGACCAGGGCTGCGACCTGTCCGACGAGCTGTGGACCGCCCGACTGCTCGCCGACGCCCCCGGGCAGATCGAGGCGGCGCACGCGGCGTATCTACGGGCGGGCGCGCGGGTGCTCACCACCGCCAGCTACCAGGCCACCTACCAGGGCTTCGCCCAGCGCGGACGCTCCGAGGACGAGACCTCGCGGCTGCTGCGCCGCAGCGTGGAACTCGCCCGGCGGGCGGCGCACGGGCTGCCCGACGTGTGGGTGGCCGCCTCCGTGGGCCCGTACGGCGCGATGCTCGCCGACGGCAGCGAGTACCGGGGCCGGTACGGGCTGTCCGTAAGGGAGTTGGAACGCTTCCACCGGCCCCGGATAGCCGAGCTGGCCGCCGCGGGTCCCGATGTGCTGGCCCTGGAGACCGTCCCGGACACCGACGAGGCGCAGGCGCTGCTGAGGGCGGTCCGCGACCTCGGGTCGCCGGTCTGGCTGTCGTACACCGTCAGCGGCGAGCGCACCCGTGCCGGGCAGCCGCTGACAGAGGCGTTCGCCCTGGCCGCGGACGCGCCCGAGGTGATCGCGGTCGGAGTCAACTGCTCCGCCGCGCGGGACGTGGGCCCGGCGGTGGCCGTCGCGCACGCCGTCACCGGCAAGCCGGTGGTGGCCTACCCCAACGGCGGCGAGTGGGACCCGGTGTCCCGTGGCTGGCGCGACACGCCCCTCGACGTGGCGGCCCTGGTGCGGGGCTGGCGCGCCGACGGTGCCCGGCTGATCGGCGGCTGCTGCCGGGTGGGGCCAGCGGACATCGCCCGTGTCGCCGCGGAGCTCGCACAGGCGTAACGCCCGCCAGATCCGCTGGTCCTTCGCGGTGCTCGCGCTGGCGTCGGAACCGGTCGATCCACGGCTGTAGCGGTCCCCGCCGGACGGGCGGCGCGCGCGGGGTGGGGCGTCCGCGCCCCGCGTGGGAAGGTTCTTCCATGGGCTTCCATGTGGATTCCGAGGCCGGGCGGCTGCGCCGCGTCATCCTGCACCGCCCGGACCTGGAGCTGAAGCGGCTCACCCCGTCCAACAAGGACGCGCTGCTGTTCGACGACGTGCTCTGGGTGCGCAGGGCGCGCGCCGAGCACGACGGTTTCGCCGACATACTGCGGGACCGCGGGGTGGAGGTCCACCTCTTCGGCGACCTGCTGCGCGAGACGCTGCTGGTGCCCGAGGCCCGCCGACTCGTCCTGGACCGGGTCTTCGACGAGAAGGAGTTCGGGCCGCTGGCCACCGAGCACCTGCGGGCCGCCTTCGCCGAACTGCCGGTGGCCGACCTGGTCGAGGCGCTGGTCGGGGGCATGACCAAGCGCGAGTTCCTGGAGCGGCACGCCGAACCGATCTCGGTGCGGTTCCATGTGATGGAGCCGGACGACTTCCTGCTGGCCCCGCTGCCCAACCACATCTTCACCCGGGACAGCTCGGCGTGGGTGTACGACGGGGTGAGCATCAACGCCATGCGCTGGCCTGCCCGTTGGCGGGAGACGGTGCACTTCGAGGCCATCTACCGGTACCACCCGATGTTCGCGGGCGGCCTGTTCCACGTGTGGTCGGCGGGGCAGTCCGCCTATCCGTCCACGATCGAAGGCGGTGACGTGCTGGTGATCGGCGAGGGCGCGGTGCTGATCGGGATGAGCGAGCGCACCACCCCGCAGGCGGTGGAGATGCTGGCGCGCGGGCTGTTCGCGGCGGGCTCGGCCCGCACCATCGTCGCCCTGGACATGCCGAAGAGACGTGCGTTCATGCACCTCGACACGGTGATGACGATGGTCGACGGCGACACCTTCAGCAAGTACGCGGGCCTGGGGATGCTGCGCTCGTACACCATCGAGCCCGGTGCGGCCGAGGGGGAGCTGAAGGTCACCGACCATCCGCCGGAGCACATGCACCGGGCGATCGCCGCCGCCCTCGGTCTGGACGACATCCGGGTGCTGAGCGCCACCCAGGACGTGCACTCGGCGCAGCGGGAGCAGTGGGACGACGGCTGCAACGTGCTGGCCCTCGAACCGGGCGTGGTCATCGCCTACGAGCGCAACTCCACCACCAACACCTTCCTGCGCAAGCACGGCGTCGAGGTGATCACCATCCCGGGCAGCGAACTGGGCCGCGGCAGGGGCGGCCCGCGCTGCATGAGTTGCCCGATCGAGCGGGACCCCGTGTAGGGGTGTCCCCTGGCTCGCGCGACCGGCGCGGGGCGATGATGCCGGTAGGCGACGCGAGGGTGCCGCATAAGGATGCGAGGCGTCGTATACACTTCCGGTATCTCTGTCGCCCCACCTAGGAGCACCCGCCATGGCCATCGACCTCACCGGCCGCCACTTCCTCAAGGAGCTGGACCTCTCGGCCGAGGAGTTCCGCCACCTGGTGGAGCTGGCCGCGCGGCTGAAGGCCGCCAAGCGGGCGGGCACCGAGGAGCGGCGCCTGCTCGGCAGGAACATCGCGCTGATCTTCGAGAAGACCTCGACCCGCACCCGCTGCTCCTTCGAGATCGCCGCCGCCGACCAGGGCGCGCGCACCACCTACCTCGACCCGGCCAGCTCGCAGATCGGCCACAAGGAGTCGGTCAAGGACACCGCCCGGGTGCTCGGCCGGATGTTCGACGGCATCGAGTACCGCGGCCACGCGCAGGAGATCGTCGAGGAACTGGCGGCCCACGCGGGCGTCCCGGTGTGGAACGGCCTCACCGACGAGTGGCATCCCACGCAGATGCTCGCCGACGTCCTCACCATGACCGAGCACAGCGCCAAGCCGCTGAACGAGATCGCCTACGCCTACCTCGGCGACGCCCGCTACAACATGGGCAACTCGCTGTTGATAACGGGTGCGTTGCTCGGCATGGACGTGCGCATCGTCGGGCCGCGGATCCTGTGGCCCGGTGAGTCGGTGGTCGCCGCGGCCCGCCGCCTGGCCGACCGCACCGGTGGCCGGGTCACCCTGACCGAGGACGTGGCGGAGGGTGTGCGCGGCGTCGACTACGTGCACACCGACGTGTGGGTGTCGATGGGCGAGCCAAAGGAGATGTGGGACGAGCGCATAGCGCTGCTCGGCCCCTACGCGGTGACCATGGACGTGCTGCGGGCCACCGGGAACCCGGACGTGAAGTTCATGCACTGCCTGCCCGCCTTCCACGACCTGGGCACGGCGGTCGGCCGGGAGATCCACGAACAGTACGGGCTGGACTCGCTCGAAGTCACCGACGAGGTCTTCGAGTCGGCGCACTCGGTCGTCTTCGACCAGGCGGAGAACCGGATGCACACCATCAAGGCGGTGCTGGTGGCAACGCTCGGCTGACAGGACGTCAGGCAGGTGGCGGGGAGCCTCGGCTCCCCGCCACCTGTCTTCGTCCGCCGCGTGGGAGACGGCCGTCGTGGCCCTGGCGGGCCCGGGTCGGCGGCCGGGGGAGTTATGCAGCACTCATGACGGCGGTCACAAAGCGGTGATAGCTTCGGACCGCGAGCGTCCGTCCGCCCTCCCCCCGTGAAGGAGGCCGTGCCATGAGCCCGATGCGAGGCTCCGCGACGATCACCCAGGAATGGCGCCATCTGCGGGTGGAACGAGCCGGCGGCGTCACCACCGTCACCCTCGACCGCCCCGACCGGCTCAACGCCCTGACCTTCGGCGCCTACGCCGACCTGCGCGACCTGCTCCCCCAACTGGCCCAGGACGGCCGGACCCGGGTGCTGGTGCTCGGCGGCGAGGGCCGCGGGTTCTGCTCCGGCGGCGACGTGGACGAGATCATCGGCGCCACCCTGGCGATGGGCGCCGGTGAGCTGCTGGAGTTCAACCGGATGACCGGCCAGGTGGTGCGGGCGCTGCGCGAGTGCCCGTTCCCGGCGATCGCCGCCGTGCACGGGGTGGCCGCGGGCGCGGGCGCGGTGCTCGCGCTGGCCTGCGACTTCCGGATCGTGGAGCGCTCGGCGCGGTTCGCCTTCCTGTTCACCAAGGTCGGCCTGGCCGGGGCCGACATGGGCGCCGCCTACCTGCTGCCCAGGGTGGTCGGGCTCGGCCACGCCACCCGGCTGCTGATGCTGGGCGAACCCGTGCCCGCCCCCGAGGCCGAACGCATCGGCCTGGTCAGCGAGTTGGCCGAGGACGGCCAGGCCGCGACGGCCGCCGCCGCCCTGGCCCGACGGCTCGCCGACGGCCCGGCGCTCGCCTACCGCCAGACCAAGGCCCTGCTCACCGCCGAACTGGACATGCCGCTGGCCGCCGCCGTCGAAATGGACGCCGCCGCACAGGCGTTGCTGATGACCAGCGCCGACTACGCCGAGTTCCACGCCGCGTTCACCGGCAGGCGCCCGCCGAAGTGGGAGGGCCGGTGACCGCGGCCGGTCCGCGGCGGATCGCCGTGATCGGCGCGGGCCCCGGCGGCCTGTACGCCGCGGCGCTGCTCAAACGGCTGGACCCGGCACGGGAGATCACCGTCTGGGAACGCAACGCCCCCGACGACACCTTCGGCTTCGGCGTCGTCCTCTCCGACGAGACGCTCGGCGGCATCGAGCACGCCGACCCGGTCGTCCACCGGGCGCTCAGCGAGGAGTTCGTACGCTGGGACGCCATCGACGTCTCCCACCGCGGCACGGTCATCCGCTCCGGCGGCCACGGCTTCGCCGCACTCGGCCGACGCCGACTGCTCGCCGTGCTGCGGGAGCGCTGCCGCGACCTCGGCGTGCGGCTGCGGTTCGGCGAAGACGCGCCGCCCGCCGCCGAGTTGGCTGGCGGCCACGACCTGGTGATCGCCGCGGACGGGGTGCGCAGCGCGACCCGTCAGGCGTACCGGGACGCCTTCCGGCCCACCCTGGCCACACACCGCTGCCGCTATGTGTGGCTGGCCACCGACCTGCTGCTGGACGCCTTCCGTTTCGAGATCGCCGAGACCCCGCACGGGCTGATGCAGGCGCACGGCTATCCGTTCAGTGCGGATTCCAGCACATTCATCGTGGAGATGCGCGAGGAGGTGTGGCGGCGCGCGGGCCTTGACCGGTTGGACGAGGAAGGCTCCATCGCGCTGTGCGAGAAGGTCTTCGCCGAACTGCTCGACGGCCACCGGCTGCGCTCCAACCGCTCCCGCTGGACGGCCTTCACCACGGTGACCAACGCCAGTTGGCGGGCGGGCCGGGTGGTACTGCTCGGCGACGCCGCGCACACCGCGCACTTCTCCATCGGCTCCGGCACCAAGCTGGCCATGGAGGACGCCCTCGCCCTCGCCGCCAACCTGCGTGAACAGCCCGATCTGGACACGGCGTTGGCGGCCTACGAGACCGAGCGCCGGGCCGTGGTGCGCAGCACCCAGCGCGCGGCCCTGGCCAGCTTGGAGTGGTTCGAGGAACTGGCCCAGTACGTCGACCAGCCCAAGCACCAGTTCGCCTTCAACCTGCTCACCCGCAGCCGCCGGGTCACCCACGACAACCTGCGGCTGCGCGACGCGGACTTCACCGCGACCGTCGAGGCCGAGTTCGGCGATGAGCCCGGCACCCCGCCGATGTTCACCCCGTTCCGGCTGCGCGGCCTCACCCTGCGCAACCGCGTGGTCGTCTCGCCCATGGACATGTACTCCTCGGTCGACGGCACGCCGGGCGACTTCCACCTGGTGCACCTGGGCGCGCGGGCGATGGGCGGCGCGGGCCTGGTGATGACCGAGATGGTGTGCGTCAGCCCGCACGGGCGGATCACACCGGGCTGCGCCGGGCTCTACACCGACCGGCACGAGCAGGCCTGGCGGCGGATCGTTGACTTCACGCACGGCCGGTCGGCGGCGGCGATCGGCCTGCAACTCGGCCACAGCGGCCGCAAGGGCTCGACCCGGCTGATGTGGGAGGGCATCGACCAGCCGCTGCCGGACGGCAACTGGCCGCTGGCCGCCGCCTCGGCGCTGCCGTACCGGCCTGGGGTGAACCAGGTGCCGCACGCGCTGGACGCGGCCGGACTCGCCGAGATCCGCCAGCAGTTCACGGCCGCCGCCCTACGCGGCGCCCGCGCGGGCTTCGACCTGCTCGAACTGCACTGCGCGCACGGCTACCTGCTCTCCGGCTTCCTGTCACCGCTGACCAACCAGCGCACCGACCGCTACGGCGGCGACCTTGCCGGACGGCTGCGCTATCCCCTGGAGGTCTTCGACGCGGTACGCGAGGTGTGGCCCGCGCAGCGGCCCATGACGGTACGGATATCGGCCACCGACTGGGCGGACGGCGGTACCACCGCTGGCGACGCGGTGGAGATCGCCCGGGCCTTCGCGGCGCACGGCGCCGACGCCATCGACGTCTCCACCGGCCAGGTCGTCCCCGAGGAGCGCCCGGCGTTCGGCCGCTCGTACCAGACGCCGTACGCGGACCGCATCCGCAACCAGGTGGGCGTCCCGGTCATCGCGGTGGGCGCCATCTCCTCCTGGGACGACGTCAACTCCCTGATCCTGGCGGGCCGCGCCGACCTGTGCGCGTTGGCGCGTCCGCACCTGTACGACCCGAACTGGACACTGCACGCGGCGGCGGAGCAGGGGTATTCCGGGCCGGGCGCGGTGTGGGCGCTGCCTTATCAGGCGGGTAGCAGACGGCCGCCCACAGGGCGGACGGATGGGCCTAAGCCGCGGTTGACGCTGGATGCCAGGTAAAGATGGCGGTGTCGAGGGTGAACTCGAAGGGGGCGGGGAGTTCCAGGGGCTCCCCGAACGGAACTCGCGCGCTTCCCCGGTAATCCCCGTCGCGTGGCTTGCTGAAGAGGGTGACCGCGCCATCGGTGCGGTCGACCAGCAAATAGAAGGGGACGCCAGCGGCGGCATACCCGCGCCGCTTCGGGTCACGGTCCGTGCCTGGGCGACTCGAAGTCACCTCGACGGTCATCACGACGCCCTTCGGATTGGCCCATGGTTCCTGGCCGCGAAACAGTCCTTCCCGGCCGATCGTGGCATCCGGAATGAATCGGCCAACGGGTGTGATAAGGCCTTTGTGGCCGGAGACGTGGAGCTTCGAAGTGGACTGTTGATAGACGTCCCGCACCAGGTAAGCCAGCACGTCCTCATGGTCTCCGTCGGGCGGCGGGCTCACGACGATTTCCCGCTCGATCAGCTCGGCACGGTAGCCCTCGGGCAACGAGAGGTCGACGTTGAAGAAGGCTGCAAGCAGCTCGTCTTCGCTAGGGCCAGGGCGCTCGATCGCAGGCATGGCTACCACCCGCACCTCCTCGACCGTCATGAACCGCTCCGACGTGGTCAGGATATGCCCCAGCCGCTTCCCGCCGGGCGTACGTCACCCATAGCGACCACCACCCCCGCCCGTCACGTCATCCGATGAACCGCCCGGACGAACTCCGCGCCCGGCTCGCGTAGCCGTTCGTGCAGTTCGCCGAAGACGCGGGCCGCCTCGCCGCCCGGCCAGTCGGCGGGGAGCAGTTCCGCGGGCAGCCCGGGGTCCGCGTACGGCAGCCGCCGCCAGGAGTCCAGCGCCCGCAGGTAGTCGCGGAAGGCGTCCTGCGGGGACACCGGCGAGCGCCGCGCCCAGGCGGCCAGTACCGGCTGCTGCTCGGCCAGGAACGCGCGGTGCAAGGCGGCGATCGCGTCGAGGTCCCACCAGCGGCGCACCGCCTGCGAGGTGGGCTGGAAGCCCAGGTGGTCGCCGCGGAACAGGTCGGCGTAGGGCGCCAGGCCGAGCCGGTCCAGCGTGTGCCGGGCCTCCTCGTACAACGGGGCGGGGGCGATCCACACGCCGGGCGCGGCCGTGCCGAAGCCGAGCCTAGACAGGCGCGAGCGCAGCAGATGGCGCTTGTGGCGTTCGGTCTCCGGCACCGAGAAGACCACCAGTACCCAGCCGTCCGCGCCCGCGGCGGGGGAGTGCCGGTAGATCCGGCGGTCGCCGTCCGCCAGCAGTTCGGTGGCGTCCGGCGACAGCCGGTAGGTGGCGGCCCGGTCGGCGACCAGCAGCCCGCGCCGCTTGAGCCGGGAGACCGCCGAGCGCACGGACTGCGAGTCGACGTCCGCGGCGCCCAGCAGCCGGATCAGCGCGGCGACCGCCACCCGGCCCGCGCACTCCGCCCGGCCGTACGCCCCGAAGAACGTCAGGATCAAGGAACTCGGTGTATGCCCCTCGGTGCGTTGCCCTTCCACGTGATCACTCTAGGTCGCGCAGCCGGAAGCGCTGCAGCTTGCCCGTGGGGGTACGTGGCAGCGCGTCCAGGAACGCGACCTCGCGCGGGCACTTGTACGGCACCATCTCGCCCTTGGCGAACTCCCGCAGCGCGCGCGCCGTCTCCTCGCCCCGCGGCACGCCGTCGCGCAGCACCACGTACGCCTTGGTGATCCGTCCGCGACCCGGGTCGGGGATGCCTATCACCGCCACCTCGCGCACGTCCGGATGGCGCGAGAGCGCCTCCTCGACCTCCGGCGCGGCGATGTTGTGCCCGGCCGAGATGATCATGTCGTCGGCGCGTGCCACGTAGGTGAAGTAGCCGTCCGCGTCCCGCACATAGGTGTCACCGGTGATGTTCCAGCCGTCGCGCACGTAGTCGCGCTGCCGCTCGTCGGCCAGGTAGCGGCAGCCGGTCGGGCCGCGCACCGCCAGCAACCCGGGCTCGCCGTCCGGCAGTTCGCCGCCCGACTCGTCGACGATCCGCGCCTGGTAGCCGGGCACCGGGAGCCCGGTGGCGCCCGGGCGGATCGCGCCGTCGGACGCGGAGATGAAGATGTGCAGCATCTCGGTGGCGCCTATGCCGTTGATGATCTCGATGCCGGTGCGCTCGTGCCACGCGTGCCAGGTGTCCGCCGACAGGTTCTCCCCGGCCGAGACGCACCGCCGCAGCGAGGAGATGTCGTACCCGCCCGCGTCCAGCGAGCCCAGCATGCCGCGGTACGCCGTCGGCGCGGTGAACAGCACGCTCACCCGGTGCCGGGTCACCGCCTCCAACAGCGGCTCGGGCCCGGCCCGTTCGAGCAGCAGCGTGGAGGCGCCGGCACGCAGCGGGAAGACGACCAGGCCGCCCAGCCCGAAGGTGAAGCCCAGCGGCGGGCTTCCGGCGAAGACATCGGACCGCCGCGGCCGCAGTACCCGTTCGGAGAAGGTGTCGGCGATGGCCAGCACGTCCCGGTGGAAGTGCATGCAGCCCTTCGGCACCCCGGTCGTCCCGGAGGTGAAGGCGATCAGCGCCACGTCGTCCGCCGAGGTGGCCACCGCGGGGAAGCGGTCGGGCTTGCGCTGGGTCAGCCGTGTCAGGTCGTCCGGCCCCTCGCCGCCGAACGCCGCCGTGCGCAGCCCCGGCACCTCGGCCTTCTCCAGGTCGTCCAGCGACCGGATGTCACACAGCGCGTGCCGCACCCGGGCGATCCGGCAGATCACCGCAAGCTCCCGGGGGCGGTGCGCGGCCAGCACGGTCACCGCGACCGCGCCCGCCTTCATCACGGCGAACCAGCAAGCCACCAGCCAGGGCGAGTTGGGGCCGCGCAGCAGTACCCGGTTCCCGGGCACCACGCCCAGGTCCTCCACCAGCACCCGCGCCATCCGGTCGGAGGCCGCCCGCAGGTCCTCGTAGCTCCACACCTCGCCGCCCGGCATGCGCAGGCACGGGCGGTCGGGGCCGAAGCGCTCGGCGCTGGCGTCCAGCAGTTCGGTACCGCAGTTGAGCTGGTCCGGGTAGTGCGGCAGTGGTGCGTCGAGCAGTAAGGCGGGCCACTGCTCCGGCGGCGGCAGGTGGTCGCGCGCGAAGGTGTCCCGATGTGCGGAGGGCAGCAGGTCCATTGTGGGTCGCCCCTTTGCGACGGTCCGGGCAAGGGTGGGATTCCGGCCGTGCGATTGCCGAATCAGCGTAACGTGATGGTGACGACAGTCAACAGATCGCGATAAGCAACGAGTTGAGTCCGTCAGACCGCGATACGAGGAGGCAGCCCGGTGCCGGTGTTCGCACTCGATCCCGAACAGCAGGCGTGGTGTGAGCGCGTCCGTGAGCAGGCGGCCACCCGGCTGCGTCCGCTCGCCGAGGCGGGCGAGCCCGGCCGGGTCAACCGGCCGCTGCTCGCCGAACTCGCCCGGCTCGGACTGCTGGAGCGGCTCTTTCCGGCCGACGGCCGCCCGCGCGCCCTCGACCTGTGCCTGCTGCGCGAGTCGCTGGCCCGCGAGTGCACCGAGGCGGAGACCGCCTTGGCGCTCCAGGGCCTCGGCGCCCATCCGGTGCTGCGCGCACCGCGGTTGGCGCGGCGCTGGATCCCCCTGGTGACCTCGGGCCGGGCGGTCGCCGCCTTCGCGCTGACCGAGCCGGAGGCCGGGTCCGACGCGGCGGCGCTGCGGCTGCGCGCCGAGCCGGACGGCGCCGGATGGCGGCTGACCGGCACCAAGCGCTGGATCTCCAACGCCCCTCAGGCCGACTTCTACACCGTCTTCGCCCGTACCGCGCCGGACGCCGGGGCGCGTGGTGTGACCGCCTTCCTGGTTCCGGCCGACCGGCCCGGGCTGACCGGTGAGCCGATCCGGATGCTCTCCCCGCACCCCATCGGCAGCCTGGACTTCGACGGGGTGCCGGTCGGCCGGGACGATCTGCTGGGCGAACCCGAGCGCGGCTTCCGGGTCGCCATGGAGACGCTGAACCTGTTCAGGCCCAGCGTCGGCGCGTTCGCGGTCGGCATGGCGGGGGCGGCGCTCGACGCCGCCGTGCGGCACGCCGGTCAACGCACCGCGTTCGGCGGGCCGTTGAAGGAACTACAGGCCGTGAGCCACACCCTGGCCGAGATGGCCACCCGCACCGAGGCGGCGCGGTTGCTGGTCCTGGCCGCGGCGCAGGCGTACGACTGCGGCGCCGCGGACATCGCCAAGCGGTCGGCGATGGCGAAGCTGTTCGCCACCGAGACCGCGCAGTACGTGGTGGACGCCGCCGTCCAACTGCACGGAGCCGGTGCGCTGCGCGCCGGGCATCTGCTGGAGCACCTCTATCGCGAGGTGCGGGCGCCGCGGATCTACGAGGGGGCCACGGAGGTGCAGCGGTCCATCATCGCGCGGGAGTTGTACCGGTGATCCGCGGTGGGCGGGTGCGGGTGGGCGGGGGTTGCTGTGGATTTCCTCCGCCCACCCACCTTCTCAGATGTCGCGGAACGTCTCGATCTGGGCGCCGATGGAGTTCAGGCGCTCGGCCAGCTCCTCGTAACCGCGGTTGATGACATAGACGTTGCGCAGCACCGAGGTGCCCTCCGCCGCCAGCATCGCCAGCAGCACCACCACCGCGGGCCGCAGCGCGGGCGGGCACATCATCTCCGCCGAGCGCCAGCGGGTCGGGCCCTCGACCAGCACCCGGTGCGGGTCGAGGAGTTTGACGCTCGCGCCGAGCCGGGTCAGCTCGGTCAGGTAGATCGCGCGGTTGTCGTACACCCAGTCGTGGATCAGCGTGGAGCCCTGGGCGGTGGCCGCGATCGCCGCGAAGAACGGCACGTTGTCGATGTTGAGACCGGGGAACGGCATCGGGTGGATCTTGTCCAGCGGCGACCGCAGCTTCGACGGCCGTACGGTGAGGTCGATCAGCCGGGTGCGGCCGTTGTCCGCCGCGTACTCCGGGCTGCGCTCGTGGTCCAGGCCCATCTCCTCCAGGACCGCCAGCTCGATCTCCAGGAACTCGATCGGCACCCGGCGGATGGTCAGTTCCGAGGAGGTGACGACCGCGGCGGCGATCAGGCTCATCGCCTCGACCGGGTCCTCCGACGGCGCGTAGTCCACGTCGCGGTCGATGTGCGCGACGCCGTGCACGGTGAGCGTGGTGGTGCCGATGCCCTCGACCTTCACGCCCAACTGCTCCAGGAAGAAGCACAGGTCCTGGACCATGTAGTTGGAGCTCGCGTTGCGGATCACCGTGACGCCGTCGTGCCGGGCGGCGGCCAGCAGCGCGTTCTCGGTCACCGTGTCGCCGCGCTCGGTCAGCACGATGGGCCTGCCCAGGGAGCGTGAGGGGTCGACCTGGGCGTGGTAGGAGCCGGAGGTGGCCGTGACGTCCAGTCCGAAGTGCCGCAGCGCCGCCATGTGCGGGTGCACGGTGCGGGTGCCCAGGTCGCAGCCGCCCGCGTACGGGATCTTGAACCGGTCGGTGCGGTGCATCAGCGGGCCGAGGAACATGATCACGCTGCGGGTGCGGCGCGCCGCCTCGGTGTCCATCGAGTCCAGGTCGAGTTCGGCGGGCGGCACGATCTCCAGGTCGTTGCCGCCGTTGATCCAGCGGGTGCGCACGCCGATGCTGCCCAGCACCTCCAGGATCCGGTAGACCTCCTCGATCCGGGCCACCCGGCGCAGCGTGGTGCGCCCGGCGTTCAGCAGGGAGGCGCACAGCAGCGCGACACAGGCGTTCTTGCTCGTCTTGACGTCGATCGAGCCGGACAGTTGCCGTCCGCCCACCACCCGCAGATGCATGGGGCCCGCGTAGCCGAGGGAGACGATCTCGCTGTCCAGCGCCTCACCGATTCGGGCGATCATCTCAAGGCTGATGTTCTGGTTACCGCGTTCGATGCGGTTGACCGCGCTCTGGCTGGTGCCGAGGGCCTCCGCGAGCTGCGACTGGGTCCAACCGCGGTGCTGCCGCGCGTCACGGATGAGCTTGCCGATACGTACGAGGTAGTCGTCGGTCATGAGCACCAGGCTATCTCAGATATGAGATGCGGCTCGGCAGTGGGGTGGTGTGGCGGTCTGGAGTGCGGCGAATGGCGCAACCCGGCGGCCCGGCGCTGACGGGGGTCAGGGCATGACCGCGCGGCGCCGATGTACTAGTGTTATCTCGACATCGAGATATCTGCCGAGGGGCGTACCGCTGTCGCGCTGGTAAGGCTTACCTAACTTAGGTCTACCTTAGTGCATCGGCCTGGAAGCGTGGCGACAGGATGCGGTGGTACGCGCGAAACATGCATAAGGAGACTGTCGTGTCGGCGAACAGCTTCGACGCCCGCAGCACGCTGCGCGTGGGCGACGAGTCGTACGAGATCTTCCGGCTGGACAAGGTCGAGGGCTCCGCCCGTCTGCCGTACAGCCTGAAGGTGCTGCTGGAAAACCTGCTCCGTACCGAGGACGGCGCGAACATCACCGCCGATCACATCCGCGCGCTGGGCAACTGGGACGCGAGCGCCCAGCCCAGCCAGGAGATCCAGTTCACGCCGGCCCGCGTGATCATGCAGGACTTCACCGGTGTGCCGTGCGTCGTCGACCTCGCCACCATGCGCGAGGCCGTCAAGGAGCTGGGCGGCGACCCGTCCCGCATCAACCCGCTCGCCCCGGCCGAGCTGGTCATCGACCACTCGGTGATCGCCGACCGCTTCGGCACCCCCGACTCCTTCGCGCAGAACGTGGAGTTGGAGTACGGCCGCAACAAGGAGCGCTACCAGTTCCTGCGCTGGGGCCAGACCGCGTTCGACGAGTTCAAGGTCGTCCCGCCCGGCACCGGCATCGTCCACCAGGTCAACATCGAGCACCTGGCCCGCACCGTCATGGTCCGCGGCGGCCAGGCGTACCCCGACACGCTGGTCGGCACCGACTCGCACACCACCATGGTCAACGGCCTCGGTGTGCTGGGCTGGGGCGTCGGCGGCATCGAGGCCGAGGCCGCGATGCTCGGCCAGCCGGTCTCCATGCTCATCCCGCGGGTCGTCGGCTTCAAGCTCACCGGCCAGCTGCCCACCGGCACCACCGCCACCGACCTGGTGCTGACCATCACCGAGATGCTGCGCAAGCACGGCGTGGTCGGCAAGTTCGTGGAGTTCTACGGCCAGGGCGTCTCCTCGATCCCGCTGGCCAACCGCGCCACCATCGGCAACATGTCGCCGGAGTTCGGCTCCACCGCCGCGATCTTCCCGATCGACTCCGAGACCGTCAACTACCTGAAGCTGACCGGACGTTCGGAGCAGCAGATCGCCCTGGTCGAGGCGTACGCCAAGGAGCAGGGCCTGTGGCTCGACCCGGCCGCCGAGCCGGACTTCTCCGAGAAGCTCGAGCTGGACCTGAGCACCGTCGTACCGTCCATCGCCGGTCCCAAGCGCCCGCAGGACCGCATCGTGCTGGCCGACGCCGCCGCCCAGTTCGCGCAGGACGTGCGCAACTACGTCACCGACTGCACGGACCCGGACGAGGCCGTCAAGGAGTCCTTCCCGGCCTCCGACGCCCCGGCCGTCTCCAACGGCGCGCCCAGCAAGCCGGTCACGGTCACCGCCGCCGACGGCTCGACCTACACCATCGACCACGGCGCCGTCGCGGTCGCCGCGATCACCTCCTGCACCAACACCTCCAACCCGTACGTCATGGTCGGCGCCGCGCTGCTGGCCAAGAAGGCGGTGGAGAAGGGCCTGACCCGCAAGCCGTGGGTCAAGACCACGCTGGCTCCGGGCTCCAAGGTCGTCATGGACTACTACGACCGCGCCGGGCTCACCCCGTACCTGGACAAGCTGGGCTTCAACCTGGTCGGCTACGGCTGCACCACCTGCATCGGCAACTCCGGCCCGCTGCCGGAGGAGGTCTCCAAGACGGTCAACGACAACGACCTGGCCGTGGTCTCGGTCCTGTCCGGCAACCGCAACTTCGAGGGCCGGATCAACCCGGACGTCAAGATGAACTACCTGGCGTCCCCGCCGCTGGTCGTCGCGTACGCCATCGCGGGCTCCATGAAGGTGGACATCACCAAGGACGCCCTGGGCACCGACACCGAGGGCAACCCGGTGTTCCTCAAGGACATCTGGCCCTCCGAGCAGGAGGTCGAGGACGTCGTCGCCTCCGCCATCGGCCAGGAGATGTTCGCCCAGGACTACGCGGACGTCTTCGCGGGTGACGCGCAGTGGCAGGCGCTGCCGATCCCGACCGGCAGCACCTTCGAGTGGGACGCCGAGTCCACCTACGTGCGCAAGCCCCCGTACTTCGAGGGCATGACGATGGAGACCACCCCGGTCGAGGACATCGCCGGTGCCCGGGTGCTGGCCAAGCTGGGCGACTCGGTGACCACCGACCACATCTCCCCGGCCGGTGCCATCAAGGCCGATACCCCGGCGGGCAAGTACCTCACCGAGCACGGTGTGGCCAAGCGCGACTTCAACTCCTACGGCTCGCGCCGCGGCAACCACGAGGTGATGATCCGCGGGACGTTCGCCAACATCCGGCTGCGCAACCAGATCGCGCCCGGCACCGAGGGCGGCTACACCCGCGACTTCACCGTCGAGGGCGCACCGGTCTCCTTCATCTACGACGCGTCGCAGAACTACCAGGCCGCGGGCATCCCGCTGGTCGTGCTGGCGGGCAAGGAGTACGGCTCCGGCTCGTCCCGTGACTGGGCTGCCAAGGGCACCGCGCTGCTGGGCGTCAAGGCCGTCATCGCCGAGTCGTACGAGCGCATCCACCGCTCCAACCTGATCGGCATGGGCGTGCTCCCGCTGCAGTACCCGGCGGGCGCCTCCGCCGAGTCGCTGGGCCTGACCGGTGAGGAGACCTTCTCGATCTCCGGCGTGACCGAGCTGAACGAGGGCCGCACCCCCGCCACCGTGAAGGTCACCACGGACACCGGTGTCGAGTTCGACGCCACCGTCCGCATCGACACCCCCGGTGAGGCGGACTACTACCGCAACGGCGGCATCATGCAGTACGTGCTGCGCTCGCTGATCCGGAAGTAATCCGCGGCGGGCACGACGTGCCCGACACGGCCGACAGGGCCGCACTCCACTTCAGGAGTGCGGCCCTGTTTTATGTTTCAGGCCTGTGAGGTGACTGCGCGGCAGGTCTCAACTCGGGAAACTTCCCGTCCGGGACTGTGCTCGATCTTGCCGCCTCACAGGAAGTGGACTATACCTGTCGGCGTCCAACGGCCCTGCGAATTCGGCCCAGCTTCACCGTACGACCCAGCTTCGACCGACAGCGGTAGCCGGCGGGTTCCGGTGCACCGCCTGAGTCCTGAAGAAGGCGAGGACTTGAGCATGGGATCCACCATCGAGCCGAACCGGCTCAACCGCCGCGACCTCATCAAACGGGCCACGGCGCTGGGAATCGCCGCCGTTCCGGCCAGTGGGCTGCTCAGCGCGTGCGCCGCCAGCGGCGGTGGCGGCAAGCAGCAGACCGGAAAGAAGACCGCGACCAACCCGTTCGGCGTGCTGGACAACGCGGGCCTGGAAGTCATCATCTTCAAGGGCGGATTCGGCGACGACTACGCCAAGCGGTTCGAGAAGCTCTATTCGAAGGAATTCCCCAACGCGCGGGTCACCCATACGCCCACCCAGAACATCACCGGCCTGCTGCAGCCCAGGCTGAACGGCGGCAATCCGCCGGACGTGGTGGACGACTCGGGAAACGCGCAGATCAAGCTGGACGTCCTGCAGAAGGCCGGCCAGCTCGCCGACCTCACCCCACTGCTTGACGCTCCGTCAATAGACGATCCCAGCAAGAAGGTCCGCGACACCCTGCAACCCGGCACCGTCGAGCTGGGCACCATCGGCGGCACCTTCTGCACCCTCCAGTACGTCTACACCGTCTTCGGCCTGTGGTACTCGGGAAAGCTGTTCCGGCAGCACGGCTGGAGCGCACCCAGGACCTGGGCCGACTTCATGTCGCTCTCCGGGGAGATCAAGAAGGCCGGTATCGCGCCGTTCGCGCACCAGGGCAAGTACCCGTACTACATCAACGTCGCCATCATGGACCTGGCCATCAAGAACGGCGGCCAGGCCTTCATGAACCGGGTCGATAAGCTCGACGAGACGGTGTGGGACGAGGCCCCGGCGAAGAACGCCATCGAGGCGGTCTACCAGATCGTCAGCAACAACTACCTGCTGCCCGGCACCAACGGCATGACCCACATCGAGGCGCAGACCGCCTGGAACCAGTACCGCGCCGCCTTCGTCCCCTGCGGTGCCTGGCTGGAGAACGAACAGCTGAAGTCCACCCCGTCGGACTTCGAGATGACCTTCATGCCGATGCCCTCGCTGCCCGGCGACAAAATGCCGTTCGAGGCGATCCGTGGCGGCGCCAACGAGCCGTACATCGTGCCCGCCAAGGCGAAGAACACGGCGGGCGGCATGGAGTTCATGCGGGTGATGCTCAGCAAGGCCGGTGCGATCGCCTTCGCGCAGACCGCCAACTCCCTGACCGTGGTCAAGGACGCGCTCGGCCCGGACGTCCAACTGCGTCCCGGCACCAAGTCCACGGTCACCGCGCTGAAGGCGGCCGGGGCCAACGTGTTCAACCCCACGTACCTTTACACCGCCAGCTCGCTCGACGTCGACATGGGCAACGCCAGCAGTGAGCTGATGGCGAACCGCATCCAGCCCGCCGAATGGCTGAAACGGGTCAAGGCGGCGACCCAGAAGGCGAAGAAGAACGGTTCCTGACAGCGCCAGGTGGCGGTACGCGTTGGACGTACCGCCACCACGGCGGGCATCTCGATCGTCGGGCAGGAGTTATGCGACACCGCAAGTACCCGTTCATCGTGGGATTCCTCATCGTGCCGGTCGCGTTGTACGCGCTGCTGGTGATCTGGCCGTACCTGCAGACCTTCGGCTACTCGCTCACCGACTGGTCCGGCGAGTCGACCGTGATGCACTTCGTGGGGTTGCGCAACTACACCACGCTGTTCTCCGACAGCGTCTTCCGCCAGGCCCTGCTGCACAATGCGCTGCTGCTGGTGTTCCTGCCGGTGGTCACCATCTTGCTGGCGCTGTTTTTCGCCTTCATGCTCAACGTCGGCGGGCGCGGCGGTACCGGGGGAGTGCAGGGCGTGCGCGGCGCCGCGGTCTACAAGGTGGTCTTCTTCTTCCCGCAGGTGCTGTCCATCGCGATCCTCGCGGTGCTGTTCGAGGCGGTGTACCGCAGCGACGGCGGCGGGCTGCTCAACGGCATCCTGCTGAAGCTCCGTCTGGAGGACGCGCAGCACCCGATCGAATGGCTCAACGACCCCAATCTGGTGCTGTGGTGCATCCTGGCCATCCTGGTGTGGTCCGGGGTCGGCTTCTACCTGGTGCTGTTCTCGGCCGCCATGCAGTCCATCCCGAGGGAGATCTACGAGGCCGCGCTGCTGGACGGCGCCGGGCGGGTGCAGACCTTCTTCCGGGTGACCCTCCCGCTGCTGTGGGACAGCGTGCAGACGGCCTGGGTGTATCTGGCGATCGCCGCTATGGACGCCTTCGCCCTGGTCTCCACGCTGACCCCGGGCGTGGCCTACGGCGGCGGCCCGGACTACCACGGCGAGGTCATGGCCACCTATCTGATGCGCAACTTCCTGTACTTCGGCAAGAGCGGCTACGCCTGCGCCATGGGCGTGGTGATCCTCTTCCTGACCCTGATCCTGTCCGCCGTCGCGCTGCGGGTGACCCGCCGCGAGCGCATCGAGTTCTAAAGCGGGGACCGCGTCATGAGCACACCCATCAAGGACCCCACCCCGGCTCCGGCGAAACCGGCCCCGGCACCGCGCCCGCGCCGGGCGGACCCGCGCACGCGGTTCGCGGACGGCGGCGGGGCGCTGAACGTCTTCTCCCACGGGTTCCTCGCCCTGTGGGCGGTCATGATCGTGCTGCCGCTGGCGTGGATCGTGCTGAGCTCCTTCAAGACCGACGCGCAGATCGGCGGCAGCGCCTGGGCCTGGCCGACGAACTGGTCGTTCGAGGTGTTCGTACGCGCATGGAACAAGGGCATCGGCGGGTTCTTCCTGAACACGGTGATCGTGCTGTCCCTCTCCGTGACGCTCACCATGCTGTTCGGCGCCATGGCCGCGTACGTGCTGGCCCGCTACGAGTTCCCGGGCAACCGGGTGCTGTACTACTTCTTCGTGGCCGGTGCGATGTTCCCGGTGTACCTGGCCCTGGTGCCGCTGTTCTTCATGGTGCGCAACCTCGGCATGCTCAACACCTACCAGGGCCTGATCCTGGTCTACGTCGCCTACTCGCTGCCGTTCACCGTCTTCTTCCTGCACTCGTTCTTCCGCACGCTGCCGACGGCCGTCCACGAGGCGGCGATGATCGACGGCTGCTCGCACACCCGGGCGTTCTTCCAGGTGATGCTGCCGATCGCCAAGCCCGGGCTGCTGAGCGTGGGGATCTTCAACGTGCTGGGGCAGTGGAACCAGTACATCCTGCCGCTGACCTTGATGCAGAAGCAGAGCGGTTCCGACCGGGACCACTCGATGCTCACCCAGGGCCTGGTCAACCTGGCCCTGCAGCAGGGGTACGCGGGCGACATGCCCGCGCTGTTCGCCGGGATGACCATCGCCATGCTGCCGGTGCTGGTGGTCTACCTCTCCTTCCAGCGGCAGGTGCAGGCCGGGCTGACCGCGGGCACGTTGAAGTAGCGCCGGCCAGGGGCGGTACCGTCGGTGATCGAGCAGGGGGTGCGGTCCTCCCACGTACGATGTGTGATCATCCGGGGTTCTACCGCTCAATACCTTGACGGGGCGCAGCCCCTGAGGCTCTGCTTAGAGTTCATATGTTGGAGGAACGGCAGGGAGTGGATGGTCGTGGAGACTCCGGGATCGCAGTCCTCGCTGCACCGGGCCAATCTTGAGCGTGTGGTCCGCGCGGTGCGGCTGGCGGGCTCGCTCACCCAGGCGGAGATCGCCCGCGGTACGGGACTGTCGGCCGCCACCGTCTCCAACATCGTCCGCGAGCTGCGGGACAACGGAACGGTCCAGGTCACCCCGACCTCCTCGGGCGGTCGGCGGGCCCGCAGCGTGTCGCTGTCCGACGACGCCGGAATCGTGGTCGGCGTCGACTTCGGCCACTCCCACCTGCGGGTCGCCGTGGGCAACCTGGCCCACCAGGTGCTCGCCGAGCAGACCGAGCCGATCGATGTGGACGCCTCCGCGGCGCAGGGCTTCGACCGGGCGGAACGGCTGGTGGCGCAGCTGATCGAGACCACCGGGATCGGCGCCGGCAAGGTGATCGGCGTGGGCCTCGGCGTGCCCGGACCGATCGACGTGGCCACCGGGGTCCTCGGCTCCACCGCGATCATGCCGGGGTGGGGCGGCATCAACCCGCGCGAGGAGCTGGCCGGGCGGCTCGGCATGCCGGTGCACGTGGACAACGACGCCAACCTGGGCGCCCTGGGCGAGCTGGTGTGGGGCGCGGGCCGCGGGGTGAGGGACCTGGCCTACATCAAGGTGGCCAGCGGTGTCGGCGCCGGACTGGTGATCAACGGGCAGATCTACCGGGGGCCCGGCGGTACCGCGGGCGAGATAGGGCACATCACGCTGGACGAGTCCGGGCCGGTCTGCCGCTGCGGCAACCGCGGCTGCCTGGAGACCTTCACCGCCGCCCGGTACGTCCTGGACCTGCTGCGCGCCAGCCACGGCCCGGATCTGACCGTGCCCAAGATGGTGCGGCTGGCCCGGGACGGCGACCCCGGGTGCCGCCGGGTGATCGCCGACGTCGGCCGCCATGTCGGCATGGGCGTGGCCAACCTGTGCAACGTGCTCAACCCCAGCCGGGTGGTGCTCGGCGGGGAACTGGCCGAGGCCGGGGACGTGGTGCTGGGGCCCATCAGGGAGTCCGTGGCGCGGTACGCCATTCCCAGCGCGGCCCGGCAACTCGCGGTGGTCCCCGGTGCCCTGGGGGCCCGGGCGGAGGTGCTGGGCGCGCTGGCACTGGTGCTCAGCGAAATGGGCGATTCAACTCTTTTGCCGGATTCTCCACCGGCTGCGCTCGCGTTCAGTTAGATAACGAGTCGTGTCGTTGTCATCTCGTTAATTATTTACTTCTTGACGACAAGCTTTGGGCGGAGTTGACTCACCTCCACCTCGGCCGCATCGTCGCGGCCCCGTCAGGGAGGTACTCCGTGAACACCACTCTGCGTCGTGCAGTCATCGCGACGGCGGCCGTTTCCATGGCGTTGTCCATGGCGGCGTGTGGCAAGGCAGGCGGCAGCAAAACCAGCGCCGCGGACGTGAGCAAGGGATTCCGTATCGGTCTGGCTCTTCCGGAGAACCAGACCGCACGGTATGAGGCGGTGGACCGCCCGAAGATCGAGGCGAAGCTGCACGAACTGTGCCCCAAGTGCCAGGTCGACTACGAAAACGCGGCGCAGAACGCCAATACCCAGCAGCAGCAGGTCGACACGCTCATCAATGACGGCGACAAGGTCATCATTCTCGACTCGGTCGACTACAAGGCCATTCAGCCGTCGGTGCAAAAGGCGCACGACAAGGGCGTGAAGATCGTCGCGTACGACCGGCTCGCGAACGGGCCGATCGACGCCTACACCTCGTTCGACAACACCCAGGTCGGCAAGCAGCAGGGCCAGGCGCTGCTGCAGGCCATGGGCTCCAAGGCCAGCCCGAACAGCCAGATCGTCATGGTCAACGGCGACAAGGGCGACCCCAACGCCGCCCAGTTCAAGGCCGGTGCGCACAGCGTGCTGGACGGCAAGGTCAAGATAGCCTCCGAGTTCGACACCAACGGCTGGCTGGCCAACAACGCCAACAACGAGGTCTCCGGCGCGATAAGCCGCCTCGGCGCCAGCAACATCGCCGCGGTGTACTCGGCCAACGACGGCATGGCCGCCGGTATCATCTCCGCCCTGCAGTCCGCGCACATCAGCCCGCTGCCGCCGGTCGGCGGCCAGGACGCCCAACTCGACGGCGTCCAGCGGGTACTGGCCGGCACCCAGGCGTACACCATCTACAAGCCGTACGAGTCGGAGGCGAACACCGCCGCCGAGATGGCGATCGCCGTGGCCACCGGCAAGTCGGTATCCGCAGCCGACACCACGGTGTCCAACGAAACCAACAAGGGCATCCCGGCCAAGCTGATTCAGACTCAGATCCTCACCGCCAAGAACATTCAGCAGACGGTGATTTCGGGCGGCCTGTACACGGCCAGCCAGCTGTGCTCCGGTCAGTACGCGGCCGACTGCGCCAAGGCGGGGCTCAAGTAGCCCGTTCTTCCAGCGCGGTTGATTACCGCTGACAACAGTCGTCCGGCGCGCTGTCCCGGCAAACAAACCCCGCTAACGGGACAGCGCGCCGGACACCCCCTTGGGGGGAACGACCCCCCGGAATTACGGCCTCGCTTTTCCGGCGCGGCATTCCCGTACTTTTCTCGCACAGCATTCCGCGTCTGCCACCGCAGCGCGGCATCCCCCGCCGGCCAGGCGGCGAAGGAGATGGTTCACGTGTCCGCTACGCCCGTGCTGGCGTTGCGCGGGATCTCCAAGCGGTTCGGTGCCGTACAGGCGCTCACCGATGTCGAATTGGAGATCAGTTCCGGTGAGGTGGTCGCCCTGGTGGGCGACAACGGCGCCGGAAAGTCAACGCTGGTGAAGACGATCGCCGGAGTCCACTCGATCGACGAAGGCGTCATCGAGTGGGAGGGCCGGCCCGTGACGATCAACCGGCCGCACGACGCCCAGGGCCTGGGCATCGCCACCGTCTACCAGGACCTGGCGCTGTGCGACAACCTCGACGTCGTCCAGAACCTGTTCCTGGGCCGGGAGATCCGCAGGGTCGGCGTGCTCGACGAGGTGGAGATGGAGAAGCGCTCCCGCGAACTCCTCAACACCCTGTCGATCCGCATACCCAGCGTGCGGATCCCGATCGCCTCGCTCTCCGGCGGTCAGCGCCAGACGGTGGCCATCGCCCGTTCCCTGATCGGCGACCCCAAGGTCGTCATCCTGGACGAGCCCACCGCCGCCCTCGGCGTCGAGCAGACCGCCCAGGTCCTCGACCTGGTCGAACGGCTCCGCGAACGCGGCCTGGCCGTCATCCTGATCAGCCACAACATGGTGGACGTCATGGCCGTCGCGGACAAGGTCGCGGTGCTGCGACTGGGCCGCAACAACGGCGTCTTCGCCACCAAGGACACCAACCAGGAAGAGATCATCTCCGCCATCACCGGCGCCACGGACAACGCCGTGACCCGCCGGAAGGCGCGCACCGCGGAGGCGGACAAGTGAGCAACTCCGATCTGCACAAGCCCCCGGTCGCGGACGAGGCCGAGCAGGAACCGGCGGTCGCCGCCGAGCCGCCCGCCGCCGACGCCATCGTGGCGGTCGACCCCCGGCTGCTCATCCGCGAGCAGGGACTGGCGGGCTACGTCACCGAGTTCAAGCGCCGCCTGCACAGCGGCGACCTGGGCTCCATGCCGGTGATCGTCGCCCTGGTCCTCATCTGGGGCATCTTCCAGGCGATGAACAGCACGTTCCTGTCGGCCAACAACCTGTCCACCATCGCGTTCAACGTGGTGGGCACCGGCATGATCGCCGTCGGCATCGTCTTCGTCCTGCTGCTGGGCGAGATCGACCTGTCGGTGTCCTACGTCAGCGGTCTGGCGGGCGCGGTCTTCGCCGTGCTCAGCGTCTACCACGGGTTCCCAGAGCCGCTGGCGCTGGTACTCGGCATCCTCACCGGCACCGCGATCGGCGCGCTGCAGGGCTTCTTCTTCGCCAAGGTGGGCGTACCGGCGTTCGTGGTGACGCTGGCCGGGTTCCTGGCGTGGAACGGCGCCATGCTCTGGGTGCTCGGCAAGAACGGCACCATCAACCTCAAGGCCAACGGCCTGCTGTACAACCTCTACAACTACACCTTCACCGATGTCGCCTACGCCTACGGTCTGGCGCTGGTCGCGGTGCTGCTCTACCTCGGCTCCTCGCTGTGGCAGGCCAACCGCCGCCGCCAGGCCGGGGTGCCGTTCCGTCCGCTGACCGACATCATCGTCAAGACCGTGCTGCTGGCCGTCGTCTCGTTCGCCGCCGCCACGGTGCTCAACCAGGCGGACGGGCTGCCGCTGTGCCTGCTGCTGTTCCTGGTGGTGGTCGTCGGCCTCGACCTGGTGCTGCGCCGCACCACCTACGGGCGGCAGATCTTCGCGGTCGGCGGTGGCATCGAGGCCGCCCGCCGGGCGGGCATCAACGTGGCCTGGATCCGGATCTCGGTGTTCATGCTCGCGGGCACGATGGCCGCGATCGGCGGCATGTTCCTGGCCGGTCAGGTCAACTCGGCCCAGTCCACCCAGGGCGGCGGCAACACGCTGATGAACGCGATCGCCGCGGCCGTCATCGGCGGCACCAGCCTGTTCGGCGGCCGGGGCAAGACCTGGTCGGCGCTGCTGGGCGCGCTGGTGATCGTCTCGATCCAGCAGGGCATGTACATCCTCAACCTGAACACCGCGATCCAGTACATGATCACCGGTGCGGTGCTGCTGGCCGCCGTGGTGGTCGACTCGCTGTCGCGCAGGACCCAGAAGGCGTCCGGCCGCGCCTAGCGGCGGCCCTCCCGGTACCCGGCGTGCCCCCGCACGCCGGGTACCTTTGCGTTCGCCCGGGTGACGCGAATCGCAGCGCCCGGCCGACTCCGCCCGGAACGGAACATTAGACTCGACGGACTGACCGGCAACGCTCGACAGGTTCGACAGCACAAGGAGGCACGGGTGGCCCTGCTATCCCGTATCAAGGGACCGCGCGACCTCGACCGGCTCACCCAGGAGCAGCTGGTGGAGCTGGCGGGCGAGATCCGGACCTTCCTCGTCGAGGCCGTCTCCAAGACCGGCGGCCACCTCGGCCCGAACCTCGGCGTGGTGGAGCTGACCATCGCGCTGCACCGGGTCTTCGACTCGCCCAGGGACAAGGTGCTGTTCGACACCGGGCACCAGAGCTACGTGCACAAGCTGCTCACCGGCCGTCAGGACTTCTCCGGGCTGCGGAGCAAGGGCGGCCTGTCCGGCTACCCGTCGCGCGCCGAGTCCGAGCACGACGTCATCGAGAACTCGCACGCCTCCACCGTGCTCGGCTGGGCCGACGGACTGGCCAAGGCCAACCAGGTGCTGGGCCGCAAGGACCACGTCGTCGCGGTGATCGGCGACGGCGCGCTCACCGGCGGCATGGCCTGGGAGGCGCTCAACAACATCGCCGCCGCCAAGGACCGCCCGCTGGTCATCGTCGTCAACGACAACGAGCGCTCCTACGCGCCGACCATCGGCGGTCTGGCCAACCACCTCGCCACGCTGCGCACCACCGACGGCTACGAGCGCTTCCTCGCCCGCGGCAAGGACCTGCTGGAGCGCACCCCGCTGATCGGCCAGCCGCTGTACGAGACGCTGCACGGCGCCAAGAAGGGGCTGAAGGACTTCATCGCCCCGCAGGGGATGTTCGAGGACCTCGGGCTGAAGTACGTGGGCCCGATCGACGGCCACGACGTGGAGGCCCTGGAGTCCGCGTTGCAGCGCGCCAAGCGCTTCGGCGGCCCGGTGATCGTGCACTGCCTCACCGAGAAGGGCCGCGGCTACAAGCCCGCCGAGCAGGACGAGGCGGACCGCTTCCACGGCATCGGTGTCATCCACCCGGACACCGGCCTTCCGGTGTCCGCCGCGGGCACTGACTGGACGTCGGTCTTCGGCGAGGAGATGGTCAAGCTCGGCCGGGAGCGCGAGGACATCGTGGCCATCACCGCGGCGATGCTCCAGCCGGTGGGCCTCGCCCGGTTCGCCGAGGAGTTCCCCGACCGGGTCTACGACGTGGGCATCGCCGAGCAGCACGGCGCGACCTCGGCGGCGGGCCTGGCCACCGGCGGGCTGCACCCGGTCTTCGCGCTGTACGCCACCTTCCTCAACCGGGCCTTCGACCAGGTGCTGATGGACGTGGCGCTGCACAGGTGCGGGGTGACCTTCGTCCTCGACCGCTCCGGCGTCACCGGCCCGGACGGTGCCTCCCACCACGGCATGTGGGACATGTCGATCCTTCAGGTGGTGCCCGGCCTGCGGCTCGCCGCCCCGCGCGACGCCGACCAGGTGCGCGCCCAGCTGCGCGAGGCCGTCGAGATCAAGGACGCGCCGACCGTGGTGCGCTACTCCAAGGGCGCGGTGGGGCCCGCCGTCCAGGCTGTTGGCCGGATCGGCGGCATGGACGTGCTGCGCGACCCGGCGGACGGCCAGGACCGGCCGGACGTGCTCATCGTCTCCGTCGGCGCGCTCGCCCCGATGTGCCTTGAGGTCGCCGAACTCCTCGACGCGCAGGGCATCTCCAGCACCGTGGTCGACCCGCGCTGGGTCAAGCCGGTGGACGAGGCGCTGCCCGCGCTCGCCGCGCGCCACCGCGTGGTGGTCACCGTGGAGGACAACTGCCGTACCGGAGGCGTCGGTTCGGCCGTCTCGCAGGCGCTGCGGGACGCCGAGGTGGACGTGCCGCTGCGGGACTTCGGCATTCCGCCGGTCTTCCTCGACCACGCCTCCCGCAAGGAGGTACTGGCCGAGATCGGACTCACGGCCCCCGCCATCGCCCGTCAGGTGACCGGGCTGGTGGCCACGTTGGACGGCCGCTACGAGGACGAGGACGCCCTTCCGGCGGACCGGTGACGGCGCCGCGCCGACGGCCCGGTGCGGGCCCGCCCCGGTAGCCGGGGCTTGGCCCCGAGGCCCCCGGCGTGCGCCGCGCCGTTCGCTTCCTCGTCCTGCGGCGCCTCAAACGCTCCCGGGCGGGCCACTCCTTCGAGTGGTCCGCCCGGCCCATCGGCCTAGCGTCGGGCCGCGCGTGGGGGTGAGCTGCCGATGGCAGTGCTGGGATGGCCAGGGCCCGTGTCGGAAGTCCCGTCCGCCCCGCGGTGCCCGGCACGCGCGCTCGCCAGGGCCCCAGGTCGCCGTCCCAGCGCTGTGGGCAGGACACTCGTGGAGGTGCGTCGATGGATGCCAGAACGCCACAGCCCGCGACCCGGCCCCGAAGCTCGATGTTCCGTACGAAGTCCGTCGAGCAGTCGATCCAGGACACCGAGGAGCCCGAGCACGCCCTCCGCAAGTCGCTGTCCGCCCTTGACCTGACCGTCTTCGGCGTCGGTGTCATCATCGGCACCGGCATCTTCGTCCTCACCGGCCAGGTGGCCAGGTCCTACGCGGGTCCCGCGGTCGCCCTGTCGTTCGTCACCGCGGGCGTGGTGTGCGCGCTGGCCGCCCTGTGCTACGCGGAGTTCGCCTCCACCGTGCCGGTCGCCGGTTCCGCCTACACCTTCTCCTACGCCTCGATCGGCGAACTGCCCGCGTGGATCATCGGCTGGGACCTGATCCTCGAACTCGCCCTGGGCTGCGCGGTGGTGGCGGTCGGTTGGTCCGGCTACATCAGGTCGCTGCTGGCGACCGCGGGGCTGCGGCTGCCACGCGCGCTGACCGGGATCGGCGCGGGCGGGGAGTTCGACCTGCTGGCCTTCCTTCTGGTGCTGGTGCTGACCGGGGTGCTGGTCGCGGGGATGAAGCTGTCCGCCCGGGTCACCTCGCTGATCGTGGGGATCAAGGTGACGGTGGTGCTGATCGTGATCGTCGCCGGGGCCTTCTACGTCAACGGCGCCAACTACACGCCGTTCCTGCCCGCCGCGCAACGGCCGAGCGGCGGTTCGGGGTTCGGCGCGCCGCTGGTCCAGCTGATCTTCGGGTACAAGCCGACGACGTTCGGCGTGTGGGGCATCTTCACCGCCGCGGCCGTGGTGTTCTTCGCGTTCATCGGCTTCGACATCGTGGCGACCGCCGCCGAGGAGACCAAGCATCCCGCGCGGGACGTCCCGCTGGGCATCCTCGGCTCGCTGGCCGTGTGCACGGTCCTGTACGTCGCGGTGTCCGTCGTGGTCACCGGCATGCAGAAGTACAGCCAGTTGTCGGTGGAGGCCCCGCTCTCCGACGCCTTCAAGGCGAACCACGCGCCGGTGTGGTCCGGTGTGATCAGCTTCGGCGCGGCCGTCGGGCTCACCTCGGTCTGCATGATCCTGCTGCTCGGCCAGAGCCGGGTTTTCTTCGCGATGAGCCGGGACGGACTGCTGCCGAGGGTCTTCTCCCAGGTCCACCCGCGGTTCGGCACCCCCTACCGGGCCACCGTGCTGCTCGGGGCGGTGGTCGCGGTGGTGGCCGGCTTCACCAGCATCGCCGAGCTGTCGGAACTGGTGAACATCGGCACGCTGTTCGCGTTCGTGGTGGTCGCGGTCGGAGTGGTGGTCCTGCGCCGGACCCGGGCCGACCTGCCCCGCTCCTTCCGCACCCCGTGGGTACCGGTCCTGCCCGCGCTGTCGGTGTGCGCCTCGCTGTGGCTGATGCTCAACCTGCCCTGGCAGACCTGGCTGCGGTTCGTCATCTGGATGGTCGTCGGATTCGTCCTGTACTTCACCTACGGGCGGCGGCGCAGCCGCCTCGGCCTGCGCGGCTGACCGGACACGCCTCGTTTTCCCGTCCGTGGCCCCGGCGGGTACGTTGGACCGCATGCCTGCCGCCCCCGAGACCGCCGGTGTCGCGTCGGCGGCGCTGCCGTCGCAGCGGGGCGAGCGCACCGCGGCGGCCCGCGGGGGCTCGCGCCACTACTGGCCGCGGCTGCTCCCGGCACTGGCGCTGCTGGCCGTCCTGACCCGGCTGCCGTCCTTCCTGCGCCCGATCTGGAACCCGGACGAGGGCTTCCTCGCCACCCAGGCCCGGATGCTGGCGCACGGCGGCGTGCTCTACGACACGGTGGTGGACCGCAAGCCACCGCTGCTGCCCTGGCTCTACCAGGGCGCGTTCTGGCTGTTCGGGGACGGCTCGCTGACCCCGCCGCGGATCGCCGCGGTGGTCGCCCAACTGGTCACCGCGGCGCTGCTGGCCGCCCTCGCCCGGCGCCGCTGGGGGGACCTGGCGGGAGTCGCCGCGGGCGCCGGTCATCTGCTGCTCTCCATCGGGCTCTCCCCGGAGGACAGCCAGGCGGCGACCTTCGAGGTCTTCATGCTCCCGTGGACGGTGGCGGCCGTGCTGTGCGCGGACCTCGCCCGCGACCGGTCGGCGGCGCGCTGGGGCGCGCTCGCCGGGCTCGCGGTGGCGGGCGCCGCGCTCACCAAACAGACCGGCGGCGCGGTGCTGCTGCCCGTGGCCTGGCTGCTGTGGCGGTCGGGGCCGCGGCGAGCACGGGCGCTGGGCGCCCTCGCGGTCGGCTTCCTGGCGCCGGTGCTCGCCGTGGCGCTGGCACTGGGCGCGCACCGGTTCGTGTTCTGGACGGTGACCGGCTCGGGGTCCTATCTGTCGGTGAGCGGTGCGTGGCTGGTCGCCGCCGGGCGGGCGCTGGGCAACACCGGGATCCTGGCCGCCGCCTGTGCGGGGGCGGTGGTTCCGGTGCTGTTCCTGCTGGCCGGGCGGCGCCGGTTCGCCGAGTCGGACCTGTGGATATGGCTGGCCGCCTCAGCGGTGGCGGTCACCACCGGCTTCCAGTTCTACGGCCACTACTACCTGCAGTTGCTGCCGCCGCTGGTGCTGCTCGGCGTGGCGGCGCTGCGGCGGCTGCCGCGCTGGTGGCGCCCGGCCGCCGGGTGGACGGCGCTGGCGGCCTGCGGCTTCGCGGTCTGGGGGCTGGCGGCGCCGCGCGGCGACCTGGACCACGCGAGCCGGGTCGCCGCCGCGATCGCGGACCGCACCGCGCCCGGGGAGACGGTCCTGATCTGGGGCATGCACCCCGAGGAGTACTGGCTGTCCGGCCGCGCCCCCGCCAGCCGCTATCTGACCGCCGGGTTCCTCACCAACTTCAGCGGTGGCCGCGGCGGCGCGCGGGTCGGTGAGCGGTACGCGGTGCCGGGCGCCTGGCGCACCTTCCGGCAGGAGGTGGAAGGCCGCCCGCCCGCCCTGATCGTGGACGACTCGCGGGGCCAGCCGTACGGCCCGGCGCGTATCCCCGCCTTCCGCCGGTTGCTGGCGGGCTACCAGCGCTCCGCCACCGCCGACGGCGCGGTGCTCTACGTCAGGCGGTCATAGCGCCGCGGTCGTCATGGCCGCACCGCACGCGGCCCCACGGCCGCGGCGCCGTGGGCGGCGGCCCGCTCACGCAGCGCGCGGTCCGCGGTGACCAGCAGCAGCGGGCGGCCGGGAGTCTCCCGGGCGGCCCGCTCCAGCAGCTCGACCATCCGGTCGTCGCCGCTGCCCGGTGCCGCCTCCACCCGTATCCCCGGCACCGCGGCCACCTCGCGTGCCGCGCCCTCCACGACCAGGACGACCTCCAGGGGCGTGTGCCGTGCCCACCGGGGAACGTCGGCGCCTTCCGGGAAGCCGCGCGCGGCCAGCGGCGCCAGGGCGTCGCGCAGCCGCTCGGTGGCGCCGTGCCGGTCCCGCCACCAGCCGTCCGGCACGGCCCCCACGGTGTTGGCCGCGTCCACGACAAGCAGCGGTTCAAAGGTCATGGGCCTACCCTGACACGGTCCCGCCCCCGGGGGCGGTGGTATACAGGCGCGGTAGGGCAACGCAGGAAGTGATGGGACGCGTGATGGCAGAGTCCAAGGGGTCGCAGGGGGCCACCGGGCAGGATGGGCCGACGGCCTCGGGCACGATGGGCCCCCGGGGCGGCTGGCACCGCTGGCGTCCCTACTCGGCGGCGATCGTCGCCGTCGCGGCGATCTTCGTGGTGTCCGCGCTCATCGGCGCACACGTGCGGGCTGGCAAGAACACCGACGTCAAGCCCCCGAACGGCGTTCCCAGTGCGGCTCCGCTGAGCATTCCGATCAACCCCGCGGTGCCGGTCACCGTCACCGTGTACATGGACATGCGCAGCCCGCAGTCCAAGACGTTCGCGCAGAGCTACGCCAGCACCTTCGACCGGCTGCTCAACTCCGGCCAGGCCCGGATCGAGTACCGCCTGGTCACCGCGACCGACGCCAAGCTGGGCGGCAGGGGCTCCGCGATGGCCGCCAACGCCGTGGCCTGTGCCCAGGACCAGGGCAAGGACCAGTTCGAGGCGTACGTCAAGCAGCTGTGGAAGCACCAGCCCGCGCGGGCGCACGACAAGTTCGCCAGCGCCGCGTACCTGGAGAAGCTGGCGGACAAGCTGCCCGGGCTGCCCAAGTCGGAGAAGCTCCAGGCCTCCGAGTTCGTGCCCTGCGTCAGCGACGACGACCACGGCGGCTGGGTCATCGCCTCGCAGAAGAAGTACCAGCACGACGGTCTCGGCGACGTGCCGGTGTTGCAGATCAATGGCCAGACGGTGTCCCCGGCCAAGGACGGGCTGACCCCGGACAAGCTGGTCTCCCTGGTGCAGCAGGCGGCGGCCCGCGCCGACGCCCAGCCGACGCCTTCCGCTTCCGGTTCCGCTTCGGCCTCCGCCAAGCCGTCCGCCGCGGCCTCCGCGTCGAGCGCGCCGTCCGCCAGGCCGTCCGCGGGCTGACACCGGCATCACTCCGCCAACCGGAGCATTAAAAACACATAATCCGACTCGCCCGGCCTGCCTTCCGCCGATTCGCACCGAACGGCTCGCAGGATGGAGCCCTAGGTGCTGGGCGGCTGGATGACGGAGGGCGGAGCCATGGTGCTACCGGTGTTCGCCGGATCCGTCGCCACTGCCACGGAACGGGCACCCACCGCCACCGAGCCGACGGAACGCCAAGGCCCCTGTCTGCCGGGCTGGTTGGCGGTCAGCACCGGCGCCGCCGCCGCGGGCGCCGCGCTGTGGCTGCTGTCGTGGCGGGGAGTGCTCCCGGACCGGGTCGCCGGGTACGAGGTGCTGCCCGGCAGCCCGGGTTACGGGGCCGACTACGCGACGTGGGGCGCGGTGATGCTGCTCGCAGCGCTGGCCGCGATCGCCGTCGGCGGGCTCAACCGCGGCCGACCCGGCAGCGTGTGGGTGCTCACCTGGTGCGGCGGCTACCGCGGCACCGTGCGGCGCACCGGACTGCTGTGGATCAACCCGCTGTTCACCAGACGCCGGGTGGACGTGGCGCTGCGGCACTGGCGCAGCCGGCCCATCGAGGCGGTGGACGCCGACGGCACCCGGCTGCACGCCACGGTGCTGCTGGTCTGGCGGGTACGGGACACCGCCCGCGCCTGCTTCGCGGTCGACAACCACGTCGTCTACCTGCGCGACCAGATGGAGTGCGCGGTGACCCGGGTACTGTCCCGGCTGCCCACCGACGACTTCCGCACCCGCTCCCGGACGCTGCGCGACACCGACCACGTGGGCGACGCGCTGACCCTGGCGCTGATGGAGGAGATGCGCCCGGTGGGCATCGAGATCGTCTCGGCCCGGCCGATGCGCATCGACTACGCGCCCGAGGTCGCCGTGATCATGCGGCGCAGGCAGCTGGCGGCACTGGACGCCCGGCACCGTCAGGCGCTGATCGGCGATGTCGTCACCACGGTCGCCGAAACGGTCTGCGGCCTCACCGACCGGGGCCGCATCACCCTGGACGACCACGCGCGCACCGTGCTGGTCAAGGACCTGACCGCCGCCCTGTGCGGCCCCGGCAGGCCGCCGGGTTGAAGCGGCGGCACGAAAGGGCCGCCCGGGAGGGGACAACTCCCGGGCGGCCCTGGCGCGTCACCCGGTCACGCCGGGACGCTGGCCACGCCCGGGGCGAGGAACCGCTTGCCGTTCACCCGCTCCGAGACGCCCTCGCGGTCCAGGTACGGGGTGATGCCGCCCAGGTGGAACGGCCAGCCCGCGCCGGTGATCAGGCACAGGTCGATGTCCTGCGCCTCGGCCACCACGCCCTCGTCCAGCATCAGGCCGATCTCCTGCGCCACCGCGTCCAGCACCCGGTCGCGCACCTGCTCCTCGGTGAGCTGGACGTCGCCCTGCTTGAGCAGCGCCGCGACCTCGGGGTCCAGCTCCGGCTTGCCGGAGTCGTAGACGTAGAAGCCGCGCTTGCCCGCCTTGACCACCGCGGCCAGGTTCTCCGAGACCTTGAAGCGCTCCGGGAAGGCGCCGTGCAGCGTCTCCGACACGTGCAGACCGATCGCCGGGCCGACCAGCTCCAGCAGCACCAGCGGGGACATCGGCAGGCCCAGCGGCTCGATCGCCTTCTCGGCGACCTCGACCGAGGTGCCCTCGTCGATGACGTTCTGGATCTCGCCCATGAAGCGGGTCAGGATCCGGTTGACCACGAACGCCGGGGCGTCCTTGACCAGAACGGCGGTCTTCTTCAGCTTCTTCGCCACGCCGAAGGCGGTGGCCAGCGAGGCGTCGTCGGTCTGCTCGCCGCGCACGATCTCCAGCAGCGGCAGCACCGCGACCGGGTTGAAGAAGTGGAAGCCGACGACCCGCTCCGGGTGCTGGAGCTTCGACGCCATCTCGCTCACCGACAGCGAGGAGGTGTTGGTGGCCAAGATGGTGTCCGGTCCGACGACCGCCTCCACCTCGGCGAACACCTTCTGCTTGACGCCCATCTCCTCGAAGACGGCCTCGATGACGAAGTCCGCGTCACCGAAGGCGGCCGCCTTGTCCAGCGAGCCGGACACCAGCGCCTTGAGCCGGTTGGCCTTGTCGTTGTTCACCCGGCCCTTGGCGAGCAGCTTGTCGATCTCGCCGTGGACGTAGCCCACGCCCTTGTCGATGCGCTCCTGGTCGATGTCGGTCAGCACGACCGGCACCTCGAGGCGGCGGGCGAACAGCAGCGCCAGCTGGGAGGCCATCAGACCGGCGCCGACCACGCCGACCTTGCTGACCGGGCGGGCCAGGTTCTTGTCCGGCGCACCGGCCGGGCGCTTGCCGCGCTTTTGCACCAGGTTGAACGCGTAGATCCCGGCGCGCAGTTCACCGCCCATGATCAGGTCGGCGAGCGCCTGGTCCTCGGCGTCGAAGCCCTGCCGCAGGTCGCCGTTCTTGGCACCGGCGATGATGTCCAGCGCGCGGTACGCGGCCGGGGCGGCGCCGTGCACCTTGCCGTCGGCGATGAACCGGCCGCGCTCCACGGCCTGGTCCCAGGCCTCGCCGCGGTCCACCTCGGCCCGTACGACCTCGGTGTCGCCCTTGAGGACGGACGCGGTCCAGGCCAGCGACTGCTCCAGGAAGTCCGCGCCCTCGAAGATCGCGTCGGCGATGCCGAGTTCGAAGACCTGTGAACCCTTCAGCTGCTTGTTCTGGTTGAGCGAGTTCTCGATGATCACGCTCACCGCGCGGTCCGCGCCGATCAGGTTCGGCAGCAGCGTGCAGCCGCCCCAGCCCGGCACCAGACCGAGGAACACCTCGGGCAGCGAGAACGCGGGCACGGCCTTGGAGACCGTACGGTACGAGCAGTGCAGACCGACCTCGACACCGCCGCCCATCGCCGCGCCGTTGTAGTACGCGAAGGTGGGAACGGCGAGCGCGGACAGCCGCTTGAAGACGTCGTGGCCGCCCTTGCCGATGGCCAGCGCGTCCTCGTGCCGCTTCAGCAGCTCAACGCCCTTGAGGTCGGCGCCGACCGCGAAGATGAACGGCTTGCCGGTGATGCCCACACCGACGATCTCGCCGTCCGCGGCCTCCTTGTCCACCTGGTCGATCGCCGTGTTGAGGTTGGCGAGCGACTGCGGGCCGAAGGTGGTCGGCTTGGTGTGGTCCAGGCCGTTGTCCAGCGTGATCAGGGCGAACTTCCCGGCACCCAGCGGGAGTTCGAGGTGCCGTACGTGCGCCTGGGTGACGACCTCGTCCGGGAACAGCTCCGCTGCGCCCTTCAAAAGCTCGGCGGTGGTGGTCACTTGCTGCCTCCGTCGAAGTGCGGGTTCTCCCAAATCACGGTGCCGCCCATGCCGAAGCCGACGCACATGGTGGTCAGGCCGTAGCGGACCTGCGGCTGCTCCTCGAACTGGCGGGCCAGCTGCGTCATCAGCCGGACACCGGAGGACGCCAGCGGGTGGCCGAACGCGATCGCGCCGCCGTACTGGTTGACGCGCGGGTCGTCGTCCGCGATGCCGTAGTGGTCGAGGAACGCGAGCACCTGGACGGCGAACGCCTCGTTGACCTCGAACAGGCCGATGTCGGAGATCGACAGGCCCGCCTTGGCCAGCGCCTTCTCGGTCGCCGGAACCGGGCCGATGCCCATCACCTCGGGCTCGACACCGGCGAACGCGTAGCTGACCAGCCGCATCCTGACCGGCAGGCCCAGCTCGTTCGCCACGTCCTCGGCGGCCAGCAGCGAGGCGGTGGCACCGTCGTTGAGGCCCGCCGCGTTACCGGCCGTGACCCGGCCGTGGGCGCGGAACGGGGTCTTGAGGTTCGCCAGGCTCTCCAGCGTGGTGCCCGGACGCATCGGCTCGTCGGCGGTGGCCAGGCCCCAACCGGTCTCGCCCGCCTCCGGGTTGGTGCGGCGTACCGAGATCGGCACCAGATCCTGCTGGATCTTGCCGTTGGCGTACGCCTTGGCCGCCTTCTCCTGGCTGCGCACCGCGTACTCGTCGGCGCGCTGCTTGGTCAGGTGCGGGAAGCGGTCGTGCAGGTTCTCCGCCGTCATGCCCATGAACAGCGCGGAGTCGTCGACCAGCTTCTCGGAGACGAAACGCGGGTTGGGGTCCACGCCCTCGCCCATCGGGTGGCGGCCCATGTGCTCGACACCACCGGCGACGACCAGGTCGTAGGCGCCGAAGGCGATGCCGCCCGAGGTCGTGGTGACCGCGGTCATCGCGCCCGCGCACATGCGGTCGATGGAGAAGCCGGGGACGCTCTTCGGCAGTCCGGCGAGGATGCCCGCGGTACGGCCCAGGGTCAGGCCCTGGTCGCCGATCTGCGTGGTGGCGGCGACGGCGACCTCGTCGATCCGCTCCGCCGGCAGGTCCGGGTTGCGCCGCAGCAGCTCCCGGATGCACTTGATCACCAGGTCGTCGGCGCGGGTCTCGTGGTAGATGCCCTTGGGGCCCGCCTTGCCGAACGGGGTGCGGACGCCGTCGACGAAGACGACGTCCCTAGCGGTACGAGGCACGTTGGCTCTCCCTCATTCGTGTTCGCTCGCCGCCGGGCGCGCGGCGCTCCGCGGCGCGCGGTGTGGCTGGAGCCCGGCAGAGGACGCCGCATGGCGAAGCAGCGGCGGCTCACACCGTCATGCTACTTGCGGGTAACCAGTGTGCACAGTCCCCCCGCGCTAAGCGGTGAATGTCACATTCCCCGCAGGTCCGGGGGCGGGTTGGCGCGCGCTGGCGGTCGGGCGTTCGCCCGCCGGCCCGGCCGTTCGCCGTTCAGCCTTCGCGGTGCCGTCACGTGTGGCGCTGCGGGTTCGGGGGTGGCGTGGGCGAACCCCCGACCGCCCGTTCGCCGTCGGCCGTTTGACTGCCGTCGCGCTGGCTTGGCCGTGGTCGGGGGTGGCTGCGAAAGGGGCCGGGTGGGGAAAAATCCGGACAGCGCACCCCGCACGGTGGCACGCTGCGGCAGACGGGCGGGCGGCAGGGCGAACCCCGACCGCCAGCGCGAGCGTCAGCCCTCGGGCTGAACAGCCGTCAGCGCCCGGGCGATGACGCCCGAGACGAGCTCGATCTGCCAGGGCCGCGCGCCCCGCTCCGCGAGGCGGGAGCCGACCGCCTCCGTGGTCGGCTCCGCGGGCGGCTCCCAGCACACCCGCCGTACCGCGTCCGGCGCCACCAGGTTCTCCTGCGGCACGTTGAGCCGCTCCGCCAGCGCGCTCACCGCCGCCCGTGCGGCGCTGAGCCGGGCCGCGGCGGCCGGATCCTTGTCGGTCCACGAGCGCGGCGGCGGCGGCCCCGGCTGGACGGGGCCGAGTTGCGGCTGGTCCCGCTCGGCCAGCGACCGCGCCCGGTCCACCGCGGCCTGCCATACCTCCAGTTGACGGCGGCCCATCCGGTTGCCGAAGCCGGGCAGCGCGGCGAGCGCGTGCACGTTGGGCGGCATCGCCAGGGCCGCGGCCACGATCGCCGCGTCGGCCAGCACCCGCCCGGGGGAGACATCGCGCTGCCGCGCGATCTCGTCCCGTACCGTCCACAACTCCCGTACCACGCCGAGCTGTCGGCGCCGCCGCACCTTGTGCATGCCGGAGGTGCGGCGCCACGGGTCGGTACGCGGTGCGGGCGGCGGCGCGGCGGCGATCGCCGCGAACTCCTGCAGCGCCCACTCCAGCTTGCCCTGCTCGCGCAGTTCGGCCTCCAGCGCGTCGCGCAGGTCGACCAGCAGCTCCACGTCGAGCGCGGCGTAGCGCAACCACGGCTCGGGCAGCGGGCGGGTGGACCAGTCGACGGCCGAGTGGCCCTTCTCCAGGGCGTAACCGAGCACGTTCTCCACCATGGCGCCCAGTCCCACCCGGGCGAAGCCCGCCAGCCGTCCGGCGAGTTCGGTGTCGAAGATCCGTCCCGGCCGCATCCCTATCTCGGCCAGGCACGGCAGGTCCTGGGTGGCCGCGTGCAGCACCCACTCGGTGTCGGCGAGGGCCTCGCCCAGCGCGGACAGGTCAGGACAGGCGACGGGGTCGATCAGCGCGGTCCCTGCTCCGGCACGGCGCAGCTGGACCAGGTAGGCCCGCTGCCCGTAGCGGTAGCCGGAAGCGCGCTCGGCGTCGACGGCGACGGGACCGGTGCCCGCGGCGAATGCCGACACGACTGCGGCGAGCGCCTCCGGGCTGGCGGTCACCGGCGGGATGCCCTCGCGCGGGTCCAGCAGCGGGACCGGCGCCGGGATTGCTTCGCTTGCTGCGGTCTCTCGGGCGTCGGTCACCCGTCAAGGGTAGCCGGGACGACTCATGCGTCGCGCCCGTCGATGGAACGTTCCATGAACGGGCGCGCTGACCGCCGGGCGGCTGGAGCTCAGTGGATGATGCCGGTACGCAGTGCCACGGCGACCATTCCGGCCCGGTCCCCGGTGCCGAGCTTGCGGGCGATTCGGGCCAGATGGCTCTTGACGGTGAGGGCGGACAGCCCCATCGACACGCCGATCGCCTTGTTGGACTGCCCCTCGGCCACCAGCCGGAGCACCTCCACCTCGCGTCCGGACAGCTCCCGGTATCCGCCGGGGTGGCCGGGGGCGCCCGGCGGGCGGCGCTGCATACGGGCGCCGGGTGCCCCGATCGGGGCGGCTCCGGGCCGCTGTGCGAGACCTACGTTCGTACGGGTGCCGGTGACGACGTAGCCCTTGACGCCACCGGCCAGCGCGTTGCGTACCGCGCCGATGTCGTCGGCGGCGGAGAGGGCGAGTCCGTTGGGCCAGCCCGCCGCCCTGGTCTCGGCGAGGAGGGTGAGCCCGGAGCCGTCGGGCAGGTGTACGTCGGCGACGCAGATGTCGCGTGGAGTGCCGACCCGGGGACGGGCCTCCGCGATCGAGGACGCCTCGATCACGTCGCGTACGCCGAGTGCCCACAGATGCCGGGTGACAGTGCTGCGGACGCGCGGGTCGGCGACGACGACCATGGCCGTCGGCTTGATCGGGCGGTAGGCGACCAGGCTTGTGGGGTGGTCGAGAAGAACCGACACCGGGCCTCCTGTGGCGTGGCGGAACCGGACCGGCCGGTGGGGGAGGGGGCCGGTGCTCCGAGGGGATAAAGGTCACAGTCCTCTTCGGCAGTATCGGAACAGGCCTTTAGGGAAAGATCACGATTTATTGCGTAACAATTCGGGCAAGTCGGGTACGAGGCTGATCGGTTCCGAACAAAAGAGCCAACGGATCGATCAACGACGGACATCTCCTCCGCCGTCCGGCAACCGACCGTTACCGTGGATCGTTATCGCGGGCCACGACGGTTCGGCAGCGACACCACCCCGCCGCCACCCCCCTCGCCCAGTGCCGGAGGCAGCCCGGCACCGGTGCACAGCAGCTCGCACCACGCCACCAGATGCGCCGCCATGTCGGGGAAACCGGCCGCCGTGTCGTCGGGCGTCCAGGACGCCCGCACCTCGATCTCCGTACTGGCCGCACGATCCGCCAACGCCCCGAAGTGGTGCGAGGAACTGCACGAGACGGTGCCGCTCGGCTCGGTGTATCCGGCCCCCCGCGCGGCCAGCGCACCGGTCAGCCAGGACCAGCACACATCGGGCAGCAACGGGTCGGCCGCCATCTCCGGTTCCAGCTCCGCACGGGCCAGGGTGACCACCCGGAACGTGCCGTGCCAGGTCTCCTGCCCGGCCGGATCGTGCAACAGCACCAGCCTGCCGTCCGCCAGTTCCTCCCCCTCGACCACCACCGACGCCTCCACCGCGTACGCGTGCGGCGCCAGCCGTTTGGGGGCCGGGATCTGCGCCAGTTCCACCTCGGCCCGCGTCCGCGCCGATTCCAGTGCCTCCACCGCCCGTTGGAATACGAGCGGTGCCCCATCCTCGTCCACGAGGTGCCCCTGAGCCGCGACCATGCCCGGAAGACTAGGCCGCTGGCACCCCTCGGCACGGGAAGAACGCCGGTATGGGCGGGTCGCTCCTTCGGCTGACACCCGGTCGGCATTCGGTGGACATTCGGCGCGTGCGAAGATTCATCCGTGAATGCTCAGCAGCGGACAGACCAAGCACGCCACCGGACCGCCGATTCGGCTTTCATCCGGGCCTGCCGACGCGAGCCGGTGCCGCACACCCCGGTGTGGTTCATGCGGCAGGCCGGGCGTTCGCTGCCCGAGTACCGCAAGGTGCGCGAGGGCACCGCGATGCTCGAATCCTGCACGCGCCCCGACCTCGTCACCGAGATCACCCTGCAACCGGTACGCCGCCACAAGGTGGACGCCGCCGTCTACTACAGCGACATCGTCGTCCCGCTCAAGGCCATCGGCCTCGACCTCGACATCAAGCCGGGCGTCGGCCCGGTGGTCGCCGAACCGATCAGCACCCGCGCCGACCTCGACCGGCTGCGCCCGCTGGACCCCGACGACGTCAGCTACGTCACCGAGGCGATCGGCATGCTGACCGGCGAACTCGGCGGCACCCCGCTGATCGGCTTCGCGGGCGCGCCGTTCACCCTGGCGAGCTACCTCGTCGAGGGCGGCCCGTCCCGCAACCACGAGCGCACCAAGGCGCTGATGTACGGCGACCCGCGACTGTGGGCGGACCTGCTCGACCGGCTCGCCGACATCACCGCCGCCTTCCTGAAGGTGCAGATCGAGGCGGGCGCCTCCGCCGTGCAGCTCTTCGACTCCTGGGTCGGCGCGCTCGCCCCCGAGGACTACCGGCGCTGCGTCATGCCCGCCTCGGCGAAGGTCTTCGAGGCGGTCGCACCGTACGACGTGCCGCGCATCCACTTCGGCGTGGGCACCGGCGAACTGCTCGGCCTGATGGGAGAGGCGGGCGCGGACGTGGTCGGCGTCGACTGGCGGGTACCGCTCGCCGAGGCCACCCGCCGGGTGGGGCCGGACAAGGCGCTCCAGGGCAACCTCGACCCCGCCGTGCTGTTCGCCCCCGAGCAGGCCGTGCGGGCCAAGGCGAGCGAGGTGCTGGACTCGGCCAAGGCCGTGCCGGGACACGTCTTCAACCTCGGGCACGGCGTGCTGCCCAACACCGACCCGGACGCGCTCACCCGCCTCGTGGAGTTCGTCCACACCACGACCGAGGCACGCTGACGGCGGGTGGCACAGTGGACGGCATGAACGCGGTGCGGCAACGGTCCGAGCACGGATCCGGCGCGGGGCACGTCCTCGTGGTCGGCGGCGGGATCTCCGGACTGGCCGCCGCGTTCCGGCTCGTCACCGGCGGGGCCCGGGTGACGCTGCTGGAGTCCTCGGACCGGCTCGGCGGCAAGCTGTACGCCGACGAGATCGCCGGGGTACCGGTCGACCTCGGCGCGGAGTCGATGCTCGCGCGGCGCCCGGAGGCGGTGGAACTGGCGCGTGAGGTCGGGATCGGCGACGAGTTGGAGCCGCCCGCCACCGCCCGCGCCGCGCTGTGGACCCGCGGTCGACTGCGGCCGATGCCGGGGGGCCACATCATGGGCGTACCCGGCGACCTGGGACCGCTGTCCGCCTCCGGGGTCCTCTCGCCCGCGGGGCTGGCCCGGCTGCCGCTGGACCATGTGCTGCCGCGCACCGAGATCGGCGACGACGTGGCGATCGGCGAGTACGTGGCCGCGCGGCTCGGCCGGGAGGTGGTGGACCGGCTGGTCGAGCCGCTGCTCGGCGGGGTCTACGCGGGCAACGCCTACCAGATCTCGCTGCGCGCCGCCGTCCCCCATCTCTACGAGGCGGCACGCCGTCGCCGCTCGCTGATCGAGGCGGTACGCGACAGCCAGCGCCGGGCCGCCGCCGCGGCCGGGCAGGGCGGACCCGTGTTCATGGGCGTGCGCGGCGGCGTGGGACGGCTCCCGCTCGCGGTGGCGCAGGCCTGCCGGGCGGCGGGCGCGGACATCAGGACCCGTGCCGCGGTGCGCGAGCTGCGCCGCACCGCCTCCGGCTGGCAGGCGGTCGTCGAGGGGACCGGCGGCCGGTCGGTGCTGGCGGCCGAGGCGGTGCTGCTCGCGGTGCCCGCGCCCGTCGCCGCGCGGCTGCTGGCCGCCGAATCGCCCGCCGCCGCGGCCGAGTTGGGCACCGTGGAGTACGCCAGCATGGCGCTGGTCACCATGGCGTTCCGCCGCCGCGACCTGCTGAACATGCCTCAAGGCAGTGGCTTCCTGGTGCCCTCGGTGGACCGCAACACCATCAAGGCGTCCACGTTCTCCAGCCGCAAGTGGGGCTGGCTCGACAAGGCCGGGACCGACACGTTCGTGCTGCGCACGTCGGTCGGCAGGTACGGCGAGGAGGACGACCTGGCCTGGGACGACACCGACCTGGTGCGCCTGTCCCGGGAGGACCTCGCCGCCGCCACCGGGATCAGCGCCGCACCCGTCGCCGCCCGGGTGACCCGCTGGGACGGCGGGCTGCCGCAGTACCCGGTGGGCCATCCGGAGCGGGTGAACAGGATCCGCGAGCAGGTCGCCAAGCTGCCGGGCATCGCGGTGTGCGGCGCGCTCTACGACGGCGTGGGCATCCCGGCGTGCGTCGCCAGCGCCCGCAAGGCCGCCGACCAGACGCTGCGGGCCCTCGCCGCACGGGCGACGGGCACCCTGCGGCCGGGCATCGAGGACGGCGCGGGAGAATAGCCGCATGACCGAGAATGCTGCCCCCGCCAAGGCCCCCAACGCGGGCAAGAAGGCCCGTGACCTCAACGAACTGATCCGCTACACCCTCTGGTCCGTGTTCCGGCTGCGTTCGCCGCTGCCCGAGGACCGCTCCGGCTACGCGGACGAGGTCGAGGAACTGTTCGAGCAGCTCGCCGCGAAGGACGTCACGGTGCGCGGCACCTACGACCTGTCCGGTCTGCGCGCCGACGCCGACATCATGATCTGGTGGCACTCCGAGAGCTCGGACGCGCTGCAGGAGGCCTACAACCTCTTCCGCCGCACCCGGCTGGGCCGCGCCCTGGAGCCGGTCTGGTCGAACATGGCGCTGCACCGTCCGGCCGAGTTCAACCGGTCGCACATCCCGGCGTTCCTGGCCGACGAGACGCCGCGCGACTACGTGAGCGTCTACCCGTTCGTGCGGTCCTACGACTGGTACCTGCTGCCCGACGAGGACCGCCGCCGGATGCTCGCCGACCACGGCAAGATGGCCCGCGGCTACCCGGACGTGCGTGCCAACACGGTCGCCTCCTTCTCGCTCGGTGACTACGAGTGGATCCTGGCCTTCGAGGCCGACGAGCTGCACCGCATCGTCGACCTGATGCGGCACCTGCGCGGCTCCGAGGCGCGCCGCCACGTCCGCGAGGAGGTCCCGTTCTTCACGGGCCGCCGCAAGCCCGTCGCCGAGCTGGTGGCCGGTCTGGCGTAGCCCGTCCCCGGCGGATTCGCCGCGGGCCGCGGTCGGCGTTCCGTCGCGGCGCGGGACGCTGCCTCAGGCAGCGCCGGGCCGCGAGGCGGGGCTGTTCGCCGTCCGGCGGAACTCTTCCTGCCGCCGACTCGGCGACCAGCCTCAGCAGGGGTTCGCGGGGCCCCGGAACTCCCGCCGCGACGGTGAACAACCCCGGCGCGGGAGCCCGGCGCCCGGCACGCGCACGGCCAACTCCCCTGCCGTGGCCCGTGCCTACCACGTCACCCGGCGCGCACAGTCCAGCGCCGCGCGCAACGCCGGATCCCGCAGCACCGCTGGCCCGAGCAGCGCGAGCGTCATCAGCGAGGTGCGGTCCTGCGGGCGACCGGTCAGCCCCGGCCCCGCCGCCGTACCACCGGAGCGGCGGCGGCGCGGCCGGGGCGTGGGTATCGTCCGCAGCAGTTCCTGACCCGCGGGCGAGGCCCAGCGGGTGTACGGGTGCACCTCCACCCGGGCGATGACCAGGCACCCCACGGTCAACAGCAGCGGCAGCACGAACCACAGCAGGTCCGAGGAGCCCCCGCCGCCGGCCCGGTGGATGCCGCTGGAGGCGGCCAGCAGGGCGCACACCAGCATGGTGGCGGCCCATGCCTGCCGGATCCCCGCCGTCATCGCGTCCCGGACCACCGCGGGCACCGCCAGACCGGCCGAGACCAGCCGCTCACCGAGCGCGCGCACACAGTCGGCGGCGGCGTGCCCCCTGCGCACCGCCGGTATCAGGCACTGGCCACCGGGACCTATCGAGGCGATCAGCGAACGCTCCACCTCGTCGCGGCCGACCGGGTCCACCACCGTCGCCCAACCGGTGTGGGCGAGCAGCAGCCGCCGCTGCCGGGACATCGCCACCATCGTCAGATCGGTGACCCGGTTCGGCCCGCCAGCGAGGAACGCCGCCTCGTACAGGCCGAGTTCCGGCTCACCGCCGTCCGCGGGGCCGGGAACCTCGGCGGACGGCTGGGACTCCCGGGCGGCGACCACCGCCGCCCGGCACAGCCGCGCGCAGGACATCAGCGCCGCCACCCAGGCGACGACGACCAGGGAAACCCACATGAGGCTGTTGTACTGGACGCCACTGACAATCCGCCCCGGAATTCGGGCCGCCGAGACCTGACGGCCACCGGTCGTCCGGGCCGGGGGCGAGTGCTCAAGCTGGCGGTTCAGAGCTGGATTTGAGGTTGCGCTCTGGCGGCGCACCGCGGTCCGGACCACACTGGCGCGCCATGGGGTCCGAAACGGGCGGGCGAAGCGGCGGAAACATCCCGGACACGGTGGACGTGCTGGTCATCTGCGGCGCGGCGGGCGTGGGCAAGAGCACCACCGTGCACGAGGTGTCGCATCGGCTTGCCGCGGACTCGATGGCGCACGCCGTCCTCGACTGCGACGAGTTGGACCGTATCCAGCCCTGGCCGGTGCCGGGACTGCCGACATGGGAGATGGCCCGCCGCAACCTCGCCGCGGTGTGGGCGAACTACGCGGATATCGGCCATCATCGGCTGATGCTCACCGGGGTCTTCGCGGACCTGCGGCAGGAACTGCCGTGGATCGCCGAGGCGGTGCCCGGCGCCGCCTTCACGGTGGTACGGCTCACCGCCTGCCTGGACGTGCTGCGGGAGCGGGTGCTGCGCCGGGAGACCGGCGGCCGGGCCGGTGAGCGACTGGAGCGCACCGCACGGCAGTTGGAGGAGATCGCGGCGTCCGACCCCCCTGGCACCCTGGTCGTGGACACCGCGGGCCAGGACGTGCGCGCCGTGGCCGACCGGGTCATCGCGCTGTGGCCCGCCGTGGCGTCCACAGGCGGCGCTCCCTAGACCTGGACCGCGCCCGCACCGCCCTCGTGGACGCCGCCGACACGGCCCTGGGCATGGACAGGTCCTGGCCGGGGCCGAAGCGGAACGCCGGTCAGCGCAGCGCCGGATGGTCGGCGACCACCGTGCAGGACCCGGGCGCGATCTCGGTGAAGCCCGCGTCACGCACCAACGGCAGCCCGCTCGCGGTCAGTTCGGCCCAGCGCGACGGCTCCGGAGTGCGTACGGACAAGGCGAAGCCCGACTCCCGCCAGGCGGCGCGGGCCGCGTCCGGCAGCGCCCACCAGGCCAGTTGGGCGGCGTGCCCGGTCTGCGCCATCGTCTTGCCCGCCGACATCCGCAGGCCGGGGTTGAGCCAGAGCACCGGCAGCGCCGGGTCCGGCGCGCCCACCGGCTCGCGGTCGGCCAACTCGGTACCAGAGACCTGCAACTTGGCCAGTTCCCTCGGCCAGCCGTCCAGCGGCACCGGCGGATAGACCCGCACCTGCGCCGACCGGCCCTCCACCGTGATGCCCGGCAGCGACTGCGCCCGCCGCCACTCCGCGCCGCGCGCCCGGCGCACCACCTTGCGGATCCGGCCGTCCTCCCAGTCACGCAGCAGCTGCGCCCACTCGCCGCCGTCCGCCGTGCGCGGGTCGCACAGGAAGGTGAGCACCGCCCGGGCCGACGTCTCCAGGGCGTCGGTACGAGCCGGGGGAGCGTCACGTTCGATGCGGACCACGAGCGGCAGCACGAACTGCGGTGCGGCGTCACGGTCCGCGGCCGTGGCGGCGGCCGGAGCGGCGAAGGGGTCAGCGCTGGTCACCGGCCCAGCATGCCAGAAGCCCTCACTCGAACGGATGAACGATGGGGGAGGGGGGAACGAGCCCGCGGCGAGGGCCGTTGACCGGTACGACAGGCATCCGCGGGACGGCGGAGGCATCGGACGCGGGGGGTGAGCGGTATGAGACTGGAGGCGGTGGGGCGGCGCTACCGGATGGGCGGGCCATGGGTGCTGCGGGACATAGACCTCGACGTGCCCGCGGGAGCGCTGCTGCGCGTGGAGGGCGGCAACGGCAGCGGCAAGTCCACGTTGCTGCGGTTGCTCGCCGGGATAGACGCCCCGACCACGGGCCGGATCACCGGCCGCCCCCGCACGTCCTATGTGCCCGAGCGCTTCGCGGCCACCCTGCCGTTCGACGCCGCCGGATACCTGGTCCACATGGGCCGGGTGCACGGACTGTCCGGTCGGCAGGCGGCGGCCCGCACCGAGCGGTGGCTTGAGCGCCTCGGCATCACCGGCTTCGCGGGCACCGCGCTGGACCGGCTGTCCAAGGGGACCGCGCAGAAGGTCGCGGTGGCGCAGGCCCTGCTGGCCGAGCCGGAGCTGCTGGTGCTCGACGAGGCCTGGACGGGGCTGGACACGGCGGCCCGCGCCCTGCTGGACGACGCGGTGACCGAGCGGGTCGCCGCGGGCGGCACCGCCGTGTACGTCGACCACGATCCACGGCGGCTCGCCGAGGCCGCCCCGCGCGTCCACCGGGTGGCGGCCGGGCGGCTGACCGAAGGCCGGCCCGGTGCCGTTGAGATGGCGCGGGTGGTGATCGAGGCGGAGGGCACCGGCGAGCCGCCCGCCGCCCTCGCGCCGCACATCCGGGCGGACGGGCCGCAGCCGGGCACCCCGGGGCGGCTGCGGATCCGCGTGGCCGCCGACCAGTCGGACGCCGCGCTGCGCGCCCTGCTGGACGCCGATCCGCCCTGGCACATCCGCGCGGTGCGGTCCACCGGCGGTACGAGTTCGGCGGGAGCGGTGCGATGAAGGCCCTGCTGCGCTATCAGACGGCGCTCCTCCTGCGCTCCCAACGCTGGCTTCCGCCGCTGCTGCTCTACGGGGTGATCACGGGCATCGGCATCCAGTCGGGGCAGCCGCTCCTGGACTCCCTCGGCTTTTCTGCCGGGGCGATACTGCCGGTGTCCGCCTGGCTGGTGCGGGTCTGCGCGACGGGTGAGCCGCCCGCCGCCCGCGCCATCACCCAGGCCGCCGCGGGACCGGCCCGGGTGCAACTCGCCTGCATCACAACGGCGTTCAGCGCGTCGCTGGTGTTCGGTGCCGCCGGGACGCTGGCCGTCGCCGCCATCAGTTCCCCGTACACCGACGACCACACCCTGCCGGTGCCCACAGCCCCGGCGGTGACGGCCGGGCTGCTGGCCACCATCGCCTGCGCCCTGCTCGGAACGGCGGTCGGCGCGCTGTGCAATCCGCCGGTGCTGCGCCGTCCCGGCTGGCCGATACCGGTCACCGCGCTGGCGGCGCTGCTGGTCCTGGTCGCCTCGGGTTCCCCGGCGAACGCCGCGGTCAGCGGCCTGGTCAGCGGATCGCACACCGGCGCGGTGCACCCGCCGGTCCTCCCGCTGCTCCTCACGGCCGCCATATGCGCTCTCGCCACGGCACTTGGCTGCCGCCTGGCCGCCAGACGCTGAGCGCCGCGGGCGTTCAAAGCGTTGGCGGCCGGGCCGTTGGCCGGAGCATGCTGGCCCCATGCTCATCAGGGAAGCGACCCATGCCGACTGGCCCGCGATCTGGCCCTTCATGCGGGAGATCGTCGCGGCGGGAGAGACCTACACCTACCCCCGTGACCTCCCGGAGGAGCAGGCCCGTGCGATGTGGCTGCTGGAGCCACCGGGGCGGACAGTCGTCGCCGTGGACGAGGACGGCGCGGTGCTCGGCACCGCCAAGATGAACCCCAACCACATGGGCGGCGCAGCGCACATCGCCAGTGCGAGCTTCATGGTCGACCCCCGGTGCTCCGGCCGGGGCGTCGGCCGGGCCCTCGGCGAGCACGTGCTGGAGTGGGCGCGCGCCGAGGGCTATCGGGCGATGCAGTTCAACGCCGTGGTGGAGACCAACACCCGGGCGGTCGCGCTGTGGCGCTCGCTGGGCTTCGAGGTGCTGGCCACGCTGCCCGAGGGCTTCCACCATCCGACCAAGGGCTACGTCGGACTGCACATCATGTACCGGCGGCTGTGACCGCTGGCGGACCGGTAGGGAGGTGTCAGCCCTCGTCGGGGGCGAGCCGCAGTGAGATCGAGTTGATGCAGTACCGCTGGTCGGTCGGGGTCGGGTAACCCTCGCCCTCGAAGACATGGCCGAGATGGGAGCCGCAGCGGGCGCAGCGGACCTCGGTGCGGACCATGCCGTGGGAGCGGTCCTCCAACAGCTCTACGGCGTCGCTGTCCTTCGGGTCGTAGAAGGACGGCCAGCCGCAGTGCGAGGCGAACTTGGTGTCGGAACGGAAGAGTTCGGCCCCGCAGGCGCGGCAGGAGTAGACGCCCTTCGTCGTGGTGTCGGTGTACTCACCGGTGAACGCGGGCTCGGTGCCCGCCTTCCGCAGTACGGCGTACTCGGCGGCGGACAACTCCGCACGCCACTGCTCGTCCGGCTTGTCGACCTCGTACGGCATCGCTCGCTCCTCAGCTCTCCACGGTGGCGAGGCGGGCCAGGATCTTCGGACCGAGTTCGGTCACATCGCCCGCCCCCATGGTCAGAACGAGATCACCGGGCTTGGCCATTCCGGCGATCCGGCCCGGGACGGCTTCCTTGTCGTGCTCCGCGTCGGTGTCGGCGCCCTTGGCGGCGGCCGCCTCGATGATCAGCGCGCTGGTGACGCCCGGGATCGGGTCCTCGCGGGCCGGGTAGATGTCCAGCACCACGGAGGCGTCGGCCAGCGCGAGGGCCTCGCCCATCTCGGTCGCCAACTGCTGGGTGCGGCTGAACAGATGGGGCTGGAAGACCACCAGCACCCGGCCGTCGGCCGCGCTGCCGCGGATCGCTTCGAGGTCGGCCGCGATCTCGGTGGGGTGGTGCGCGTAGGAGTCGATGACCTGAACCCCGGCGGCGCTGCCCTTGAGCTGGAGGCGGCGCTTGACCCCGGTGTAGGAGGCGAGCGCCGGGGCGAGTTCGGCGGCCGGGATGCCCAGCGCGGTGCCCGCGGTGAGCGCGGCGACGGCGTTGTGCGCGTAGTGGCGGCCGGGCACGGAGACGGTGAAGGTCAACTGCTGGTTGTCGAGCAGAACGGTGACCTCGCTGGTCAGCCCGTGCGGCGCGATGCCCACGATCCGTACGTCGGCGTCGGCCGCCTCGCCGTAGGTGACGATGCGCAGCCCGTCCCGGCCGCGCAGCCGCGCGGTCAGTTCGCGGGCGCCCGGGTGGTCGGCCGCGATCACCAGGGTGCCGCCGGGCACGATGCGGTCGGCGAAGGTCTCGAAGGACTCGTAGATCTCGTCCATCGAGGCGTAGTTGGCGTGGTGGTCGAGTTCCACGTTGAGCACGATCGCCACCTCGGGCGCGTACTTGTGGAAGCTGCGGTCGCTCTCGTCGGCCTCGGCCACGAAGATCTCGCCGTCGCCGTGCCGGGCGTTGGAGCCGGGCGCGTCCAGGTCGCCGCCGATGGCGTACGAGGGGTCGAGGCCCAAGGTGGTCAGGCTGACCGCCAGCATCGAGGTGGTAGTGGTCTTCCCGTGCGTACCGGCCACCGCGATCGCGCGGCTGTCGGTCATCAGCCCGGCCAGGGCGTCGGAGCGGTGCACGACCGGAACGCCGCGTTCGCGGGCCGCGGCGAGTTCCGGGTTGTCGTCGCGGATGGCGCTGGAGACCACCACGCAGGTGGCGTCCTCGGCGAGGTGCGCCGCCGCGTGCCCGATGTGCACCGTGACGCCGAGCGCCCGCAGGGCGGCGGCGGTCTCGGAGTCCTTCGCGTCACTGCCCGCGACGCGTGCGCCGCGTGTCGCGAGGATCTTGGCGATGCCCGACATCCCGGCGCCGCCGATACCGATGAAGTGCGGTCGGGCCATGGCAGTGGGGACGGCGGGTGCCATACGCGGGCTCCTTCGATGATGGCTGACAACTGCTCGGCCGTGATTGTCGCATCCTGCCCGCGGCCGGGCGGTCCGCGATCACTCGTTGTGCGCGTACAACTTCAGTACGGGCACGCCCACGGTGTGGCGGGCGCGGGAGGCCCAGTCGCGGTGGAAGAACTCCTCCACCAGGTGCGGGGCGGTGAGCACGATCACCTCGTCGGCGTTGGTCTTCTCCACGACCGAGCGCAGCAGGACGAGCGGATGCTCCTCGACGATCTCGCCGACCGCCTGGGCTCCCGCCTTGCGCAGCTCGCGCAGGCTGTGCTCCAGGGCCTGCGACGCGGGGGCCAGCGCCTGCTCGCCCTCGGGCACGTCGTCCTCGTGCGCGGCGCTGCGCAGTTCGCCCAGGGCGACGTCGTCCAGTGCGCGCAGCAGTCGCTCCTGGTCGCCGCGCGGCTGCATCAGGACCACGAAGGAGACCGGCTCGCCCGCGTGCAAGGTGGTGACCAGCTGCACGTCGACGGGGGCGAGCGGCTTCTCGATCATGAGTACGGTCGTGATCACGGACTCGTCCTTCTTTCTCGGGGGCCACTGATCCCCACAGAAACCATCCTGCCCTGAGTACCGATGGGGCGCGCCGAATATCCCCTTCTCCAGGGGCGAAGCGGAACGGATCATTCCGTAGGGGGTGGGCTCGTGGGAGGTCTGGATGACTGCGGGGTCGCCAGAGACAACGGAGGTCAGGCCCGGACGTAGCGGGTGAACAAGAATCCGTCCTCTTCGAGGATGGACGCCGGAGCGAAGCGTGTCGGTACGGCCAGCCCGGGACCGTCCATGATCCGTGGCGCGGTACCGGCCGCTACCAGCGGAGCGATGGACAGGCACAGCTCGTCCAGCACCTCGGCCGCGGCGAACTGGGCGAGCAGCCGGGGGCCGCCCTCGGTCAGCAGCCGGGTCAACCCGCGCGCGGCCAGCGCGCGCACCGCCTCGGCCGGTTCGACCCCGGCGCCCTGGCCCGCCACGACCACCTCCGCGCCGCAGGCCCGTGCGGCGCGCACCCGGTCCGGGTCCGCCTGCGCGCCGGTGAGCACCAGGGTCGGTGCCAGCGGTTCGGTGAACAGCGGGAGGGAGAAGTCCAGCTCCAGGCTGGCGCTGACCACGGCGATCACCGGGGCGACCGGCTGGCCGAGCGCCGCGCGGCGCTCGGCGAAGGCTTCCCTGGCCTTGGCCGGGCGGTACCCCTCCTGCCGCACCGTCTCCGCGCCCACCACGACGGCGTCCGCCAGCCCGCGCAGCACGCCGAAGATCCGCATGTCGGCCGCCGAGGACAAAGGCTGCGACCGCCCGTCGTGCCGGGCCGCCCCGTCCAGCGAGGCGACCATGTTCCCCCGCAGCCACGGCACCGCCGCGTCGCGCGGCGCGGGATAGGCGTACGCCTCGGCCAACGCCTCCAGACTGTCGAGGGAATCGGCCTCGTCGGCCGGGCTCACGGGAAACAAGCGACGCATGCGCCCCAGTCTGGCACGCGGCCTTCGCCCCCCCGCGGCCCCGGTTTCGCCCCGGCCGAGGCCAGGGCGCCCAGCGCTCCCGCCCCACCCGCAGCCACGGCACCGCCGCGTCGGCCCCTCCGCCGAGGCGGCCGCTCCGCTGCGCCGACTGCCCCGCCGAGGCGGCCCCTCCGCTGCGCCGAGACGGCCGCTCCGCCGCGGCGGCAACCAGTTCCCCGCCCCGGCGGCGATCGGCCACGACGTGGGAGCCCGGCAGTGCCGAACAAGCCGAACAATCCGAACCGCACAAGGCCCGCGAAACCCACCAAACCCCCCGCGTCCGGCGCCGCCAGCCGAACCCTCCGGCCCCGTGAGCTGGCCGACAGCGCGGCCACGCGCTGGCGGATACGCTTGGGGGCTGTGTCCTCTCCCGCCTCCGCAGCTGACTCGCGGCACTCCGCACCGCACTCGATAGCCGACGCCTCCGGCGACGTCCCCGCGTCGCTGTGTGAGCGTGAGCCGCATGTTCCGGCCGATCGACTGGTCGCCGAGATGGTGCCGCCGCCGCGGTTCGACGCCGTCCGGTTCGAGAACTATCTGCCGGACCCGAACCAGCCCAGCCAGGCCCAGGCGGTCACCGTCCTGCGCGGCTTCGCCGGAAGCCTCGCCGCCGACGCCGCCGACGCGGGCGCCAGGAAGCGGTGGTTCCGCCGAGGAGGCGAGAAGGCCAGCGGCCCCAGCGGGGTGTACCTCGACGGCGGCTACGGCGTCGGCAAGACGCACCTGCTGGCCTCGCTGTGGCACGCCACCCCCGCACCGCGCGAGCGGAAGGCGTTCGGCACGTTCGTGGAGCTGACCAATCTGGTCGGCGCCCTGGGCTTCCAGCAGGCGGTGACCGCGCTCAGCGGCCACCGGCTGCTGTGCATCGACGAGTTCGAGCTGGACGACCCCGGGGACACCGTCCTGGTCTCCACCCTGCTCGGCAAGCTGGCCGACGCGGGCGTCAAGCTCGCCGCCACCTCCAACACGCTGCCCGGCAAGCTCGGCGAGGGGCGGTTCGCCGCCTCTGACTTCATGCGCGAGATCCAGGGGCTGTCCGCCCGCTTCCAGGCCCAGCGGATCGACGGCGAGGACTACCGGCACCGCGGACTGCCGCAGGCCCCGGCGCCCTACTCCGACGAGCAGGTCACCGAGGCCGCGTACGCCACACCGCACGCCTCCTCCCTCGACGACTTCGGCCCGCTGGTCGAGCACCTCTCGCGGGTGCACCCCAGCCGCTACGGCGCGCTGTGCGACGGGATCGGCGCGGTCTTCCTGCGCGGGGTGGCCCCGGTCACCGACCAGGCCACCGCGCTGCGGCTGGTGGTGCTCGCCGACCGGCTCTACGACCGCGAGGTGCCGGTGATGGCCTCGGGTGTCCCGTTCGACCAGATCTTCAGCGAGGAGATGCTGAAGGGCGGCTACCGCAAGAAGTACTTCCGGGCGATCTCCCGACTGACCGCCCTCGCCCGCGACGCGGGCCGCCCCACCAACGCTTAGCCCTTCACCCCCGGCCCGTACCGCCCCGTAGCACCGCCGCCGAGCCGCCGGGCAGCACCAACCGCCCACCGCTTTCGGGCAGTTCGGCCGAGGCGGCCAGCACCTGGTGGCCGCACAGCGGGAGTTCGCGCGGCTGGTCCGCGAAGTTCACCGCGGTGCGCAGCTGTCCGCGGCGCACCACGATCCAGCGGGCTTCCTCGTCGAAGTCGACCCGGACCGACGCCAGGTCCGGGTCGGCCAGTTCCGGCTCGGCCGCGCGCAGCGCGATCAGTGTGCGGTACCAGCGCAGCAGGCCCGCGTGCGGTTCGCGGTCCGGCTCCGACCAGTCCAGGCAGGACCGCAGCCGGGTCGCCGGATCCTGCGGGTCCGGAATCCGCGACGCGGCCCAGCCGTGCTCGGCGAACTCCCTGCGCCGCCCGTCGCGCACCGCGTCGGCCAGCGCCGGATCGGTGTGGTCGGTGAAGAACTGCCAGGGCGTACCCGCCCCCCACTCCTCGCCCATGAACAGCATGGGCGTGAACGGCGCGGTCAGCACCAGCGCGGCCCCCAAACTGAGTTGACGCACCGTCAGGCGGTCGCCGGTGGCGCGGTTGCCGATCTGGTCGTGGGTCTGCGCGTAGCCGAGGAACCGGTGCCCCGGCACGCCGTCGGGCAGCGGTCGGCCGTGCGCCCGGCCGCGGAACGACGAGTACGTGCCGTCGTGGAACCACACCCCGGTCAGCGTCCTGGCCAGCGCCGCGAGCGGGGCGCGCGCGAAGTCCGCGTAGTAGCCCTGGCACTCGCCGGTCAGCGCGGTGTGCAGGGCGTGGTGGAAGTCGTCGCTCCACTGCGCGTGCAGGCCGAGCCCGCCCAAGTCGCGGGGGGTGGTGGTGCGCGGATCGTTCAGGTCGGACTCGGCGATCAGGAACAGCGGCCGTCCTGTCTCGGCCGCCAACGCGTCGACCGCGGCGGACAGTTCCTCCAGGAACGGCAGTGCCCGGGTGTCGGCGAGCGCGTGCACCGCGTCCAGCCGCAGCCCGTCCAACCGGTAGTCCCGCAACCAGGCGAGCGCGCTGCCGACGAGGAAGTCGCGCACCTCGTCGGAGCCGGGCGCGTCCAGGTTGACCGCGGCGCCCCAGGGCGTCTGGTGCCGGTCGGTGAAGTACGGCCCGAACGCGGGTAGATGGTCCCCCGACGGCCCCAGATGGTTGTGCACCACGTCGAGCACCACCCCGAGCCCGTGGCCGTGCGCCGTGTCGACAAAGCGCTTAAGCCCCTCAGGGCCGCCGTAGGGTTCGTGCACCGCCCACAGCGCCACCCCGTCGTACCCCCAGCCGTGCCTGCCGGGGAACGGGCAGACCGGCATCAGCTCGACATGGCTGACGCCCAGCGAGGCCAGGTGCGGCAGTCGTGCCGCCGCCGCGTCGAAGGTGCCCTCACGGGTGAACGTGCCGATGTGCAGCTCGTAGAGCACGGCGCCGGGCAGCCCCCTGCCGGTCCAGGTGTGCCGCCAGGCGTGCCGGGTGTGGTCCACCACCGCGCTCGGCCCGTCAGGGCCGTCCGGCTGGCGCCGGGAGCGCGGGTCGGGCAGCGGTTCGCCGCCGTCCAGCACGAACGCGTACCGGGTGCCGTCCGTGTACGGGGGCGCGTCCGCGCCGTCCGTCAGCCACCAGCCGGGGCGCGCCGGATCGGACCGCATCGGATGGTCCCGACCGGCGACGCGAACCGCGACCTGCCGGGCCAGCGGTGCCCAAACCTGGTATCCCACCGTCGTCCTCCCTACGGGTGTGCTCCGGCGCGCGCCGGGTGCGCGAGCGACCTGACGGTATGTACCCCGTCAACGCGGCGGCGGTACCCGGATGGCCCGCCGGGTACCCGCCGTTATGGGCCCGCTGGACACTCCGTGAGCAGCACCGCAGAATCCCATCTGTGACGTCATTTGAGTTCCAGACGCATTCCGCCCGGCCCTCCGACGCCGACCGGGACCGCGCCATCGAGGTGCTTAAGGAGCACGCCGTCCGAGGACGGCTGTCCCACGAAACGTTCCTGCAGCGGATGGAACTCGCCATCGCCGCGCGTGGCCAGGACGAGCTCGACGCGCTCGTCGCCGACCTGCCGTCCGGCGGCCGGATGACCCGCTGGGCGACCGGCGTCGTCGGCACCGCCTCCGCCTTCACCATGCGGCTGCGCAGGGCCTGGTGGGCCGAGCGGCTGCCGAAGCTGATGCTGCCGGAACCGGGACCGTACCCGCTGCGCATCGGCCGGGACCACGCCTCCGGGCTGCGCATAGGTGACGACTCGGTGTCCCGGGTGCACGCCGAGCTGAGCCGCGAGGGGGAGGTCTGGGTGCTGCGTGACCTCGGGTCGATGAACGGCACCTGGGTCAACGGGCAGCGGCTGACCGGCGCCGCCGCGGTGCGCCCCGGCGACCTGGTGACGTTCGGCCGCATCGGTTTCCGGCTCGCCGCCCGCTGAGCGCTCCACCGGGGCGCGGCGAAGTGCCGTCGGCCATCCGCCGCTGGTCGAGTAGTTCGCGGCGTCCCTTCAGGGTGGCGCCGCGGACCGGCCAACCGGCCCGCGGCGGCCGCGCGTCGACCGCCGCTCACTCGACCAGGGAGAGCCACTCGCGGTATCCGTCGGCGAACGGCTCGGCGCGCTCTGCGATCGACCTCATCAGCCACTGGGCGGCCCGCTCGGCGTTCTCGACCACCTCGGCGGGATACCCGTACCGCACCCGGTGCTCGGCGAACTCGTCCTCGTCGTCGACGTAGAGGGAACCCTCGCGTCGGCGGACCACGTCGAGGTCCAGGTCGACCATGGTCACCACGCCGTCCTGCCAGCGCGGCACCGTGGAGATGTCGCAGTAGATCTCGGTCCTGTGAGGAGCGGCGTTGAACACGGCCGTCCACCACGCGTCCCGCGGAAAGAGCAGCACGAACGCGCTCTCGTACGTTATCGGCGGCTCATGGCCGCGTTGGGCGGTGCTCCCGGCCCGGCAGCCCAGCCAGACGCCGTGCTCGTCCTCGCCGAGCCGTGTCGCGTACTGGTGCCAGTGCAACGAGCCGTCGTACTTGGTGTAGACCACCCTTACCGTGCGTCGTTCGTCAGCCATGGTGCCCGACAGTACGTGACCTCCCGCGCGTCAGACGAGCCGCAGCACAGCCACCGGACGGTCGCCGAGCAACTCCGCCAAGTCGGCCTGCGCGCCGGCCTCCTGACCGGTCAGCACCGAGCGCCAGCGCCCGGGCGGTAGCCGCAGCCGGGTGCCGCGCCAGCCCCCCGCCGCCAGCAGACGGCTGCTGAGCCGGGTGACCACGGTGACCACCCGGCCCGCCCGGCAGAACGCCACACAGTGCCCGGCGGCCGGGCCCTCGGCGGACAGCGGCCGATACGTGCCCCGGGCGTCGAAGACCTCGGGGCACGCCCGGCGCAGCCGCAGCACCGCCGCCGTCAGCTGCCGCTTCTCCTGGTCCAGGCCGCGCGCGGCGGCCCCGGCGTCCAGCTTCGCCAGCGCCTCGGGCAGGAAGCGCACCGGAGCCCGGTTGTCCGGGTCCACCAGTGCGCGGTACAGGCCTTCCGTGCCCTGGTACAGGTCGGGCACGCCCGGCATGGTCAGGTGGACCAGCGCGGCGCCCAGGACGTTGGCCCGCGCATGGTCGTCGATCCGGCGGTTGAACCGGGCCAGGGCCCGCCCCGGCGGCCCGCACGGCCCGGACCGTACGAAGGCCTCCACCGCGCGTTCGTACCCCTCGTCGGGCTCGGTCCAGCTGGTGCGCAGCCCGGCCTCCCGCACCGACTTGAGCACCGCCGGGACCAGCCGCTCCGGATCGCCGCAGTCCATGCCCAAAGCGGTCTGCCACACCATGTACGCCATGTGCCGGTCGGGCGCAGCGTCCGCCTCGGCGTGCAGCTCGGCCAGCAAGTCAGCCCACTGTCCGGGCAGTTCGGACAGCACGGCCAGCCGGGCGCGTACGTCCGCGCTGCGCTTGGTGTCGTGGGTGGACAGCACCGTCGCGGTGTCCGGCCAGTCGCGCGCCAGCCTGGCGCAGAAGGCGTGGAAGGCGTCGGGGCAGGTGCCCGGCAGCTCGGGCGCGCCGCCGACCTCGTTCAGCGACAGCAGCGGCACCCAGCGGTAGAAGGCGGTGTCCTCGCTGGACTTGGCGCGCAACGCGGAGGCGACCTGTGCGAACCGGGCCGCGAAGTCGGCGTGGTCACCGCCGCGCCCCAGCCGTCCGAGCGCCAGGTCCCGCACCACGTCGACCGCGTGGGCCTCCGCGGGCACCGTGAAGGCGCCACGGGCGCCCTCGGCGGCCTCCCGGAGCAGTTCGGCGGACTCCTCGCGCCCCGGGTACGGGCGGTACACCGGGAGCCGGACCAGCAGCTCGCACAGCGCCGTGCGCAGCGCCCAGGGGGCGTGGTCGGCCAGGTCGACGCGGGTACGGCAGACGCGGTCGGCGGTACGGACCAGCCGCTCGACCTCGGCGGCCAGCGCGCCGGTGACGACCTGGTACGCGCACCGGCGGGCGGTCGCCCGCCAGTCGCCGCCCAGCTCGGCCTCGGGGGCGGCGAACTCGCGGTAGACGGTGGTGAGTTCGGCGACACCCTCCGGATCGGTGAACAGGCCGTCGATCCGGCGCAGCGCGTCATAACCGGTGGTGCCCGCGCACGCCCAGTCGTCCGGCAGCCGTTCCTCGCCGCACAGGACCTTCTCCACCACGGTCCACCGGCCGCCGGTCGCCTTGCGCAGCCGCTCCAGGTAGCCCGCCGGGTCGGCGAGTCCGTCGGGGTGGTCGATACGCAGGCCGTCGGCTACCCCGTCGCGCAGCAGCCGCAGCAGGGTTGCGTGGGTGGCCTCGAACACCTCGGGGTGCTCCACCCGCACCCCGATGAGCTGCGAGATGGTGAAGAACCGCCGGTAGTTCAGCTCGCTGCGGGCCAGCCGCCACCAGGCGAGCCGGTAGTGCTGGGCGTCCAGCAGTTCGGGCAGCGGCAGCCGCTCGGTGCCGGGGCGCAGCGGGAACGCGTGGTCGTGGTAGCGCAGTTCGCCGTCCTCGGCGTGCACGCGCAGCGCGGGCAGTTCGTCGCCGAGCCGTCCGCCGAGCACCGGCAGCAGCACCTTGCCGTGCCCCGCCTGCCAGTCGATGTCGAACCAGCGGGCGTACGGGCTGTCCGGTCCGTCCCGCAGCACCTCCCACAGCGGCTGGTTCAGCCGCTCCGGCACCGGCACCGCCATGTGGTTGGGGACCGCGTCCAGGACCAGTCCCAGTCCGTGCGCCCGCGCGGTGCGCGACAGCGACCGCAGCGCCTCCTCGCCGCCGAACTCCGCGCGCACCCGGGTGTGGTCGGTGACGTCGTAGCCGTGGCTGGACCCGGGGGCCGCCTCCAGGACCGGGGACAGATGCAGATGCGACACCCCCAGGCGGGCCAGGTAGGGGACCGCCTCCTCGGCGGCGCGGAAGGGGAACTCCGGCCGCAGTTGCAGGCGGTACGTCGCGGTGGGCGGCGCGGCGCCCGGCAGTTCGTCGCTCATCGGCTGCCTTCCCCTCGTCTCGTCGGACTGGGCGCTGTCACGCCGGACGCATCAGCACCACCAGACTGCGGTCCACCAGCCGCAGCCGGTCGCCCGCCCGGACCTTGCGGCCGGTGCCGGGCGGCACTCCGTCCGGCACCGCGGTGTCCACCACGACCTGCCACTGCGTGCCGTGGTTGACCGGGACCGTGAACTCCATGGCGGCCTGGTGCGCGTTGAACATCAGCAGGAAGGACGCGTCGGTGATCTTCTCGCCGCGCGGACCCGGTTCGGAGATCGCCTGCCCGTTGAGGAAGACCACCAGTGAACGGGCGTGCGCCGCCTGCCAGTCCCGCTGCGTCATCTCCTCACCCTCCGGGGTGAACCAGGCGATGTCGGAGAGGTCGTCGTGGGTGCCCTCCACGGGGCGGCCGTGGAAGAACCGGCGACGGCGGAAGACCGGATGGTCGCGGCGCAGCCACACCATGGTGCGGGTGAACTCCAGCATGCGCAGCGCCTCGTCGTCCGCCGTGCCGCCGCTACCGCTCTCCGCCCCCTTCGGCCAGGGGACCCAGGTCAACTCCGAGTCCTGGCAGTAGGCGTTGTTGTTGCCGCACTGGGTGCGGCCGAACTCGTCGCCGTGCGAGACCATCGGAACGCCCTGCGACAGCATCAGCGTGGCCACGAAGTTGCGCATCTGGCGGCCGCGCAGCGCCAGCACGTCCTCGTCGTCGGTGGGCCCCTCCACCCCGTGGTTGCACGAGCGGTTGTGGCTCTCGCCGTCCCGGTTGCCCTCGCCGTTGGCCTCGTTGTGCTTCTCGTTGTAGCTGACCAGGTCGCGCAGGGTGAATCCGTCGTGGCAGGTGACGAAGTTGATGGAGGCGAGCGGTCGGCGGCCGTCGTCCTGGTACAGGTCGGAGGAGCCGGTCAGCCGGGAGCCGAACTCCGCCAGCCGGGCGGGCTCGCCGCGCCACAGGTCCCGCACCGTGTCGCGGTACGCGCCGTTCCACTCGGTCCACAGCGGCGGGAAGTTGCCCACCTGGTAGCCCCCTTCGCCGAGGTCCCAGGGCTCCGCGATCAGCTTCACCTGGCTGACCACCGGGTCCTGCTGGACCAGGTCGAAGAACGACGACAGGCGGTCCACCTCGTGGAACTGCCGGGCCAGGGTGGAGGCCAGGTCGAAGCGGAAGCCGTCGACATGCATCTCGGTCACCCAGTAGCGCAGCGAGTCCATGATCATCTGGAGGGTGTGCGGGCTGCGCATCAACAAGGAGTTCCCGGTGCCCGTGGTGTCGGTGTAGTACCTCTTGTCGGGCTCCAGCCGGTAGTACGAGGCGTTGTCCAGGCCGCGCAGCGACAGCGTGGGGCCCAGGTGGTTGCCCTCCGCCGTGTGGTTGTAGACGACGTCCAGGATCACCTCGATCCCGGCGGCGTGCAGGGCGCGCACCGCCGTCTTGAACTCCAGCACCTGCTGGCCCCGGTCGCCCATCGAGGCGTAGGCGTTGTGCGGGGCGAAGAAGCCGATGGTGTTGTAGCCCCAGTAGTTGGTGAGCCCCTCGTCCACCAGCCGGTTGTCGGTGACGAACTGCTGCACCGGCATCAGTTCCAACGCGGTGACGCCCAGCTCCACCAGGTGCTCGATGACCGCCGGGTGGGCCAGCGCGGCGTAGGTGCCGCGCACCTCCTCCGGCAGCCCGGGGTGCAGCATCGTCAGACCCTTGACATGCGCCTCGTAGAGCACGGTGCGGTGGTAGTCGATGCGCGGCGGCCGGTCGTCGGCCCAGTCGAAGAACGGGTTGATGACCACCGACGCCATCGTGTGCGGCGCCGAGTCCAGGTCGTTGCGGGTGTCCGGCCTGTCGAACCGGTAGCCGTAGACCGCCTCGTGCCAGTCGATGGTGCCGCTCATCGCCTTGGCGTACGGGTCGAGCAGCAGCTTGGCGGAGTTGCAGCGGTGGCCGCGCGCCGGGTCGTACGGCCCGTGCACCCGGAAGCCGTACCGCTGGCCCGGCATCACCCCCGGGATGTAGGCGTGGCGCACGAACGCGTCGCTCTCCCGCAGTTCGACGGCCGTCTCGGAGCCGTCGTCGTGCAGCAGGCACAGCTCGATGCGGTCCGCCACCTCGGAGAAGACCGCGAAGTTGGTCCCGGCGCCGTCATAGGTGGCGCCGAGGGGGTACGTCTGTCCCGGCCAGACCTGCATGTCGTCGACTCTTCCACTCAAGTGGGCGGGCACCAAGGGGGCGCCATACCCCGAGCATCCTCGCTCACATGACCGTCCGTATGCCCGTTTTCGCAAGATCTTCCCCTGAACGGGTGGCCGAACGGCGGCCCGCCGAACGGGCCATGGCCGGATTACGAAGCCGTGAATGTCGTGAAGTCACGTCCGTAACGCTGCGACACCTCCCGCGCCCGCAGTACCCTTCCTTGATCGTGGACGGGGGAGGGAAAGGCGGTGTGGTGGTGGCGTCTGGAGGTCTGGTGCTGCCGGGCGGCGGTGACCAGGAGAACCAAGGCGGCGCCACGGATGGGACGACCGGTACGGTCTCCCTGGCACAGGCGGGCGTGAAACTGGACATCGGACCAGAACTGGACTGGGGCGCCGAGGCCTGGGCCGAGGTGCGCACGCGCGCCCGGCGCGCGGGGCGGGCCTACGTATGGCTGAATCTCGTCGAACAGCGGCTGCGGGCCGTCGTCGGCGCGGTGCTGCGGCCGATCTACGAGCCGGTGCACGGCGAGGAGTGGGTGGTGGCCGCCGCCGGACCGGCCGGACACGAGTGGGTGCAGCGGGCCGCCGCGGTACGGGAGGTCAGCCGCCGCAAGGGCTATCTGCTCGACCCCGCCGACGACAACGTGCTCAGCTTCCTCACCCTGCCGCAACTGCGCGAGCTGATCGTCCAGCACTGGCCCTGCTTCGAGCCGTACCTGGACGAGCGGCGCGAACTGGAGCTGGTGCTCGACGAGTTGGAGGTCGCGCGGCACGTCGTCAACCGCAACCGGGCGCTGTCCGAGACGGTCCTCGCCCAGGCCGAGCGCGCCGCCGCCCGGCTGATCGACATGCTCGGCGGCGACGCCCAGGCGGGCTCCGGCCGAAGGCTGCCGGTGGACGCGGTGGAGGAGATCGTCGGTGACCGGTTCGCCGACGTGGTGGGCGTCTACCCGGACCGGGTGCGGCTGTTGCGCAAGATGCCCGCCGAGGACCTGTTCAGTGGCGCGCGCCGGTTGGACGCCACCGGCATCGGGCTGAACATGCTGGTGCAGAACTTCTCCGGCCGCCGACTGGTGCGGCTCGCCGAGACCGGGTGCCGGGTGCGGCTGCTGTTCCTCAACCCGGCCAGCAGCGCGGTCCGCCGCCGGGAGCGTGAACTGAGCCTGGGGCGCGGGGAGATCAGCCGCTCGGTGGAGATGAACATCATGCACATGCGCCGGGTCCGGTCCCGGCTGCGGGACCCCGACGCCTTCGAGATCCGGGTCTTCGACGAGACCCCGCGCTTCACCGCGTACCTGGTCGACGGCGACGGCGCGGACGGCGTCGCCGTCGTCCAGTCGTATCTGCGCAGGGCGCGCGGCATGGAGTCGCCGGTGCTGGTGCTGCGCGGCGGCAGCCGCAAGCTGGTGCAGGCGGAGGGGGACGCGCCGCTCGAACGGCACGGCGAGCACGGCCTGTTCGAGATCTACCGCGAGGAGTTCGAAGCCGTTTGGGGGGATTCGCGGCCTGTGTCCTAGTGACTGCCGCCGCCCGGACTGTCAGTGGTGCACGAGATGATGTGACAGCACCGGCGAAAGACTGCGGGAGGGGTGCTCGGCATGGGGTGGCACACGGAACCGCTTGTGGGATTCGACCTGGAGACCACGGGCACTGATCCGGCGACGGCGCGGATCGTCACGGCCGCGGTGACTCAGGCCAAGGCGGGAGAGCCGGTGACGCACCACGCCTGGCTGGTCGACCCCGGGGTGCCGATACCGCCGGACGCCGCCCGGATCCACGGCATCACCACCGAGCGGGCCCGCGCCGCCGGGCGCCCGGCCCGGGAGGCGGTGGCCGAGATAGCCGAGGCGCTCGCCGGGTACTGGGCGGACGGGGTGCCGGTGGTGGCGTACAACGCCTGCTACGACCTGAGCGTGCTGGCCGCCGAGTTGGCCAGGTACGGGCTGCCGCCGCTGGGCGCCGAGGTGGGACCGGTGCTCGATCCGCTCACCGTGGACCGCGCGGTCGACCCCTACCGCAAGGGCTCCCGTACTCTTCAGGCCGCCTGCCAGGAGTACGGCGTCCAACTCGACGGGGCACACGAGGCAGGCGCGGACGCGCTGGCCGCGGTGCGGGTCGCCTGCGCGCTCGCCGAGCGGCACCCGCCAATAGCCGTCGCCGAGCCGTGGGACCTCCACCGCCGCCAGGTGGACTGGTACGCCGAGTGGGCCGAGAGCTACCAGCGCTGGCTGCGGCGGCGCGACCGGAACGCGGTGGTCGACGGCCGCTGGCCGCTACGGGCCGATCAATGCGGTCACCGGGCGCCTTAGACGTCATCGCATTTGGCGAGTCTGCGGTAGCAGATGAGGGTGCAGGCGATGCTGGTGAAGGCGAGGAAGTGTTCGGCTTTGCGTTCGCAGCGGCGGCGGAGCCGGCGGCAGCCGGCGAGCCAGGACATCGTGAACTCGACCGTCCAGCGGTGGCGACCCAGTCGGTGCGAGCTCTCGATCCCCTTGCGGGCGATGCGCTGGACGATGCCTCGCCGGCGTAGCCACCGCCGCAGGTGGTCGTAGTCGTAGCCCTTGTAGGCGTGGAGCTTTCCCGGCCTGTGTCGTCGGCGTCCGCGCAGGGAGCGGATCGGCGGTATCCCTTTCACCAGAGGGATCAGCGCCTGACTGTCGTGGAGGCTCGTACATCGCACCTGACACAGTTAGGCCCCGGCCGGACGTGAATCCGGTCGGGGCCTCGTTGCTGTCTGGTGACCTTCCCTCTACCGGTCGGCCCCTAGACAGCCCCGCCGCTCGGGGGTTCACCGATACGGGTAGCGGCGGGCGTTGGGACCGGCCGCGAGCTGTTCGACACGGGGCAGCGCGCGGACACGGCCGGTCGGGTCAACGGGCGATGGTCGCGCGCACGAGCAGGGTGCCGATGTGGCCCGGCGTCGGGGCGTCGATCTCCTGGGTCTGCACCTGCTCGAACCCTGCTTCCGCCAGGAAGTCGCTCCATGTTTCTGGTCCGGGATACCTGGCCGCCCGCGGTGCGCTTCTCGTCGCTGCAGGTCTCCACCCAGCCGCCGAGCAGGAGTACGCGGCGCGTCATCAGACCGCGGGTCTGCATGTCGCGGCTGAACCGCTCCCAGCAGTAGACCAAGCACACCCGCGGGCACCCCTCCGCCGCACGCATGGTGCGCAGCAGGGTGTCGAAGGCGGGGCGGTGGTCGTTGACCAGGGCGTGGTCGCCGGTGTCGCGCCACCAGCCACCGAAGCCCCAGCCCTGCGCGACGACGTACTCGCCCCATGCATTCAGGCGACGCTCCAACTCCGTTGTGTCGGAGGTGCAGCATCGGTCGTAGATGAACGCGAGGGGCGTCTGCTGGGTGAGCATTGGCGTGGTCACAGCACCAGCGAATCGCGAGCGCGGAGGGTGCGGCAGCGTGTGACGACGTCGCGCCGTGGCGGAGGTTTCACCCCGTGTGAATCCGATTCCGTTACGCTTCGCTCACTGAGCGGAGCCGGGGGTCTGATGGAACCCAACACGTTGCTGGACGCCCTCCTCGAAGAGGCGAGCATGTCGCACGCAGGGCTGGCCGCAAGGGTCAACCATGCTGGTCAGGCCGCGGGCAAGCAACTGCGGTACGACCACACGGCAGTTGCCCGGTGGATTAAGGGCCAGCGGCCCCGCGGACGTGTGCCCGACCTCATCTGCAGCATCCTTACCGAACGGCTGCAACGGCCCATCGGCCTCGACGACATCGGCATGGGGGTGTCGGGGGCCACGCAAGCCCCTGGGACACCGCTGTCCGGGTTCGTCGAACGAGCCACCGCCCTATGGCGCTCCGACCAGCAACAGCGGCCTGACGTGCACAACGCGCCCACCATTGAAAGAACCGCCGCCATCGTGCCCATAACGGGAACCTTCATACTTCCTGGTCCCCTATCGTCTATCTGACGTACCGGTAGGTCAGCGGCGCTTCTGCCGGCTGGGGTTCGGGCGTGGGTCCGCCGCACACAGGTGAACGCGATCAACCTGCTGCTACAAACGCCTCGGCAAACTGACCATGTAGGACACGGTCTTAGAACGCGTACCAGCGCACCGTCTCGTCACCGTCCCGTAGCGATGCCACGCGGCGGCGGAACTCGGCGAGGGCGGCGGGGTTGCCGGGCGCGTGCTGCGCCACCCATGCGCAACTCGCCGTCTCCCGGGCGCCGCGCAGGACGGCGCAGCCGTCCCATTCGCGTACGTCCCAGCCGTACCGTTCGGTGAACCGCGCGTACCGCGCCGGGTCGAGGCCGTAGCGGTCCCGGTGCAGGGCCATCACCACCAGGTCGTGTTCGCGCAGATCGCTGGCGAAGGTCTCCAGGTCGACCAGCACCGGGCCGTCCGGGCCGACCACCACGTTGCGCGGCAGCGCGTCCCCGTGGATCGGCCCCGGCACCAGGCGGGGACGCAACTGTGCGACCTGGGCGGCGAGTTCGTCGCGGCGGTGGCGCAGGAACGCCGCGTCCTCGGGGTCGACGGCCTCACCGGCCAGCCGCAGCCAGCGTTCCACACCGTCCAGCAACTCGCGCCGCGGCAGCGGGAGTTCTTCCGGTGGAGGCAGCGCGTGTACGGCACGTAGCAACTCGGCCAGGTCGGCGGCGGTGGGCGGGCGCACGGCTTCGGGCAGCCGGTGCCAGCTGGTGAGCGGGTGGCCGCTCACCAGCTCCGCGTGGGGGTGCGCGGGGCGCACCGCGGGGATGTGTTGTTCGGCCAGCCACTGGGCGACGCGCACTTCGCGTTCCGCGCGTTCCAGCAGCACGGCCTCCCGGCCGATCTTGACGACCAGGTCGTTCACGGCGAACACCGCGTTCTCTCCGAGGGCCAGCAGTTCGGCCGCCTGCGGCGTGCTGGGGTGGCCCGCCGCCGCCAGTACGGCCCTGGCCTTCCGCTCGGTGAACATGTCCCTCCGGGGTTCGCGTCGCTGAGGACGGGGCCGCCGGGATGGTTCCGGCGACCCCGTGGTTCTCCGTACCCCCGTAACGGAGTTCGTCACGGACAGTACGGGGCCGGATGGGGGTGGCCCATCCGGCTAGCCGGTGATCCTTGGGGTTGGGGTGGTCCTACCCGGGAAGTGGGGGTGCCCCCTGGGGAGGGGAGGGGGTGGTCCTTCCTCCGGAGGATGCGGGTTGCCCTGCGGCTGCGGTACGTCACTTACCCGCCCGCCCACCCGATACCTCGGTCGCATCGGCGCCGTCGACGGCTTCGGCCCGACGCCCGCCTGGGGACAGGAACGAGAAGGACTCAGGCCGCCCACCGCGCCGAGGGCAGCGCGGCCGCGCAGGTCTCGTACCGCCGCAAGACCAGTCGCGCCACCTCCGGCGCGTCTGCGATGACCGAGGCCACAACGTCCGCACCGGCCGCCCCCCGGGCGATCCGGTCCGGCAGCACTCCGGGCGCGAGGACGTACGGCGCCACGGCGACCCGCCGTACTCCCAGAGCACGCAGCGCCGCCACCGCGTCCGCCGTGGAGGAGGGAACCGCGGGCCGCACGGCCGCCCACCCGGACCGCTGCCACTCCCGTGCGATCCCGGCGATGGCGGAGACCGCCTCCGGGTCCGACGACCCGGCGGAGGCCAACACGATCCCGGTAGAACCCCGTTCGGACGCGCGAACTCCCGCCTCGGTCAGCCGCCGCTCCATGGCGGCCGTCAGCAGGGCTGACGGCCCCAGCACATCGGCCTGCCGAACCGTCAACGCGACATGCGGTCCGGCGGCCTCCCGCAGCACGGCCGGAATGTCGGCCTTGGCGTGGAAGGCCCGCGTAAGCAGCAGTGGCAGTGCCACGACCTCCCGCACCCCCTCGGCGGCGAGCCGCCCGACGACCCGCTGCACCCGGGGCGCGCAGTGGTCGAGGAACCCGACCTCCACCCGCACGTCCGGGCGCGCGGCCCGCACCCGCTCACAGAGCGCGTGCACCGTCGCCGCATGCCGGGGGTCCCGGCTGCCGTGGGCGATGGCGAGGAGGACGGGGTCCATCATCGTGCTCCGGTCAGCAGGCCGCGGCCGCGCAGTACGCGGCGTTCGGCGGGTCGGAAGACCAGGAGTTCGATGCCGATGCCGACGATGAGGATGAGCAGGATCGCGGCGAGTACCGAGGGCATGTCGGCGTTGGTGCGGGCGTTCTCCAGGAGTTGGCCGAGTCCGGCGCCGAGGTCGGGTGAGGTGGCGATGATCTCGGCGGCCATCAGGGAGCGCCAGGAGAACGCCCAGCCCTGCTTGAGGCCTGCGAGGTAGCCGGGGAGCGCGGCGGGCAGCAGTACGTGGCGTACGCCGTGCAGTCCGGTGGCGCCGATGGTGCGCCCGGCGCGCAGGAACAGCGGGGGGACCTGGTCGATGCCGGAGACCAGCCCGTTGGCGATGGACGGCACCGCGCCGAGCAGGACGACGGCGTAGATGGTGGAGTTGTTCAGGCCGAACCAGATGATGGCGGCCGGTACCCAGGCGACCGAGGGCATGGACTGCAGTCCGGACAGGATCGGTCCGATCGCGGCCCGTACCGGTGCGACGCGGGCCACCAGCAGGCCGAGTGGGGTACCGAGCACCACCGAGGCGAGGAAGCCCAGCGCGCCGCGGGACAGGGAGGTCCACACGTAGCCGAGCAGTGTGCCCTGCAGCCACATGGTGTGCAGGGAGCCGAAGACGTCGCCGGGGCTGGGCAGTTGGTAGTGCGGCTTGAGCTGGAAGTGGTAGGCGAGTTGCCACAGCGCCAGCACCAGTGCGATGGCGGCGATCGGCGGCAGGGCCTTGTCGCGCAGGATCTGTCCCACCGGTGCCTTGGCGGTGGTCGGGGTCTCCAGCGCGTCCAGGCCCGCTTCCAGACCGGCGAGGTCCGGTTTGCTGTCGGGCTTGGTGTGGGGCCTGGCTTCAGTGCTGGCCATGGCGGCGGATCTCCCCCCGTAGCTGTTCGGTGATCTCCACGGACAGGTCGGCGACCGCGGCGTCCTCGATGCGGCGTGGCTGCGGTATGTCGACCGTCCACTCGCGGGCGATGCGGCCCGGCCGGGAGGAGAGCAGGATGACGCGCTGGCCGAGCCGTACCGCCTCGCGCACGTTGTGGGTGACGAACAGCACCGAGACGCCTGCCTCGGCCCAGATCCGGGTCAGCTCCTCGTGCAGCACGTCGCGGGTGATGGCGTCGAGCGCGGCGAACGGCTCGTCCATCAGCAGCAGTTGGCTGTCCTGGGCGAGAGCGCGGGCCATCGCCACGCGCTGGCGCATGCCGCCGGACAACTCGTGCACCCGCTTGCCGTACGCGCCCTTTAGGCGGACGAGTTCCAGCAGCCGTTCGGCGTGTTCCCGCCGCTCGGCGCGGGGCACGCCGCGCAGCCGCAGCGCGAGTTCGATGTTGCGGCCCGCGGTGAGCCAGGGGAACAGGGCGTGGTCCTGGAACATCAGCGCGGGCCGCCCGCCGGGCGTCTCGATGCTCCCGGCGGACGGCTGGTCGAGACCGGCGACCAGGCCCAGCAGGGTGGACTTGCCGCAGCCGGAGGCGCCGAGCAGGCAGACGAACTCTCCGGGCGCGACGTCGAGGGTGATGCCGTCCAGTACGTGCTGCTGGGCGCCGGGGCGGCCGAAGGACTTGGAGACCTGGTCGAGACGGGCCGCGTACGGGACGCCGGAGTCCTGCTGGACGGGCTGTTCGGTGAGCGGAGTCGCCATGGGTGTCACCTCCTGGCGGTAGGGGGAGCGGCTACAGACCGGCGTCGGAGACCGACGGCTTGCCCTCGGCCCCCAGGACCTTGTTCAGCAGGGTGAGGTCGTAGATGCCGGACAGGTCGGCGGACTTCAGCAGTCCGGCCTGTACGGCGTGGTCGGCCTCCTCGCGCAGCGTGTCGGCCAGCGGGTCGTCGGTGACCTCGACGTGTCTGAACGCCGGGTCGAGTACGTTCGCGGGCAGTGGCTTGCCGGACAGTTTCTGCAACTGGGCGCCTGCGGCCTGGGCGGCCTGGGCCGGGTTGGCCTTGATCCAGGCGTTGGTGTCCACCGAGCCGCGCAGCACGGCCTCGACCACGTCGGGGTGTGCCTTGAGGAACTTCTGGGAGACCACCACGTTCGTGATCACGAACTGGCCGTTTTTCCACAGCGTCTTCTCGTCCAGCAGCGTCCTGGCTCCGTGGGCGACCAGCTGCGAGGCGGTGGGCTCGGGCACCCAGGCACCGTCGATCTGGCCCTGCTGGAAGGCGATCGGCGTCGTCTTGTTGTCGATCCGCTCGACGGTGACATCGCCCTTGCCGGTGGTCGGGTCCTCCTTGAACCCCTTGGACGCCAGGTAGTTCAGCAGCGCCACGTCCTGGGTGTTGCCCAGCTGCGGGGTGGCGATCCGCTTGCCCTTCAGGTCGTCCAGGCTCTTGACCTTGTTCGGGTTGACCACCAGGGAGACACCGCCTGACGCCGAACCCGCGATGATCCTCAGGTCCTGGCCGTGCGACTTCACATAGCCGTTGATCGCAGGCGACGGCCCGAGCCAGCCGATGTCGATCGCGCCCGCGTTCAGCGCCTCGATCTCCGACGGACCGGCGTTGAACACCTGGGTCTTGAGCTGGGTGCCGCCCAACGCCTTCTGGAACAGCCCCTTTTCCACACCGACCAGGGCAGTGGCGTGAGTGATGTTGGCGAAGTAGCCGATCGTCACCGAGTCGGCGGACAGCTTCTTGCCACCGGCCACGGGGGCGGGCCCGGTGGTGTCGGCCTTCTGGGAACCGTATCCGCAGGCCGACAGGCCCAACAGCATCAGGCAGAGGGCGGCGGTGGCCGCGATCCGGCTTCTGGGGGTGCGAAGGAGGCGGTCGGCGTTCACGGGAGGGGTTCCTCTCGTAGGCCCGGCACGCCTTTCAGGGCGCGCCCGGGTCGATGGGGGCGGGGGGTCGTGCGGGGGAGCGGCGGTACGGGGTCGGGCGGTGCGTCATCATGCACATCGCGCCACCCCGCCCTGGCCGCTGCCCAGCGTGCCGCTGCCGATCCGGCCGCCCTCCTTGGCGAAGCCGGAGTAAGTCTCGGTCGTCATCAAAAGTCCCAACCACCGTCGTCCGCGGTGGGGTTGGTGTCGTCGGCGGCGAACGCCTCGCCGACCATGCCCGCGGTCAGCGTGGTGCCGTCGGCCGGGTCGATGAGCAGGAACGAGCCGGTCAGTCGGGAGTCGGCGTAGGCGTCCAGCGGCAGCGGCTGCGCGGTGCGCAGTACGACGGCGCCGATGTCGTTGGCGGCCAGCTCGCCGGGGTTCGCCTCGTGTGCCAGCCGCTCGGTGAGGTTGATCCGGTACGGCAACCCCTTCACGATCGCCTTGACGGTGCGGGTGCCGTGCTTGAGCAGTACCCGCTCGCCCACCTTCAGCGGACGTTCGTGCAGGTGGCAGGCGGTGGCCGTGATGTCCTGCGTCACCGCGGGCGCGGTGGCCGTGGGAGCGAGCAGGTCACCGCGGGAGATGTCGAGGTCGTCCGCGAGCAGCACGGTCACCGACTGCGGCGCCCAGGCCACGTCCACCGGCTCGCCCAGGGCGTCGATGCCGCTGATGGTGCTGCTCGCGCCGGAGGGCAGCACCGTGACCCGGTCGCCGACGCGCAGCACCCCGGAGGCGATCTGGCCCGCGTAGCCGCGGTAGTCGGGGTGCTCGGCCGTCTGCGGGCGGATGACGTACTGGACAGGGAAGCGAGCCGGTGCGCCGGTGGGATCGGTGCCCACGGGGACGCTCTCCAGATGCTCCAGGATGGTCGGGCCGCCGTACCAGTCCATGTGCGCGGACGGGCTCACCACGTTGTCACCGCCCAGCGCGGAGATCGGGATCGCGGTGACCTCCGGAACCCCCAGTGAGGCGGCGTACGCGGTGAACTCCTCGGCGATCTTGGCGAAGACCGGCTCGGCGTACTCGACCAGGTCCATCTTGTTGACCGCCAGCACCACATGGGGCACCCGCAGCAGCGCGGCCACGGCGGCGTGGCGGCGGGTCTGCTCGACCACGCCGTTGCGCGCGTCCACCAGCACCACGGTCAACTCGGCCGTGGACGCGCCGGTGACCATGTTGCGGGTGTACTGCACATGCCCGGGGGTGTCGGCCAGGATGAACCGGCGCCGGGGCGTGGCGAAGTAGCGGTAGGCGACATCGATGGTGATGCCCTGCTCCCGCTCCGCCCGCAACCCGTCGGTCAACAGCGCCAGGTCCGGCGCCTGCTGGCCCCGCCGCCGCGATGCGTGCTCGACCGCCTCCAGCTGGTCGGCCAGCACCGACTTCGAGTCGTGCAGCAACCTGCCGACCAGCGTGGACTTCCCGTCGTCCACGGAACCGGCGGTGGCGAACCGCAGCAGCGAGGTGGCCGCCAACTCCTGGGTGGTGGTGCTCATGACTAGAAGTACCCCTCGCGCTTGCGGTCTTCCATCGCCGCCTCGGACAACTTGTCATCGGCGCGCGTCGCGCCCCGCTCGGTCAACCTCGATGCGGCGATCTCCGCGATGACCTGCTCGATCGTCACCGCGTCCGAATCGACCGCACCCGTGCACGACATGTCACCGACCGTGCGGTAGCGCACCATGCGCCGCTCGACGGGCTCACTCTGCTTGGGCCCGCCCCACTCACCCGCCGTCAGCCACATCCCGCTACGGGAGAACACCTCACGCTCGTGCGCGTAGTAGATCCGCGGCAGCTCGATGCCCTCACGGGCGATGTACTGCCACACGTCCAACTCGGTCCAGTTCGACAACGGGAAGACCCGCACGTGCTCACCGGGCGCGTGACGGCCGTTGTACAACTGCCACAACTCCGGCCGCTGACGCCGCGGATCCCACGCCCCGAACTCGTCGCGCAGGCTGAACACCCGCTCCTTCGCGCGTGCCTTCTCCTCATCCCGCCGCCCACCGCCGAACACCGCGTCGTAGCGGCCCTCGCCGATCGCGTCCAGCAGCGGAACGGTCTGCAACGGATTGCGCGTGCCGTCGGGGCGCTCACGAAGGCGGCCGTCGTCGATGTACTCCTGCACGCTGGCCACATGCAGCCGAAGGCCGTGCTCGGCCACGGTGCGGTCCCGGTAGGCCAGCACCTCGGGGAAGTTGTGCCCGGTGTCCACATGCAGCAGCCCGAACGGCACCGCCGCCGGAGCGAACGCCTTGAGCGCCAGGTGCAGCATCACGATCGAGTCCTTGCCACCGGAGAACAGGATCACCGGCCGCTCGAACTCCCCCGCCACCTCACGGAAGATGTGCACCGCCTCGGACTCCAAAGCGTCCAAGTGGCTGAGCGCGTACGGGTTCCCGGTACCCTCAGCGGTTTCGGTCACCGTCGTCACGCCAGTCCCCTTTCCACCAGAAGCGCTTTGAGCGCGGCTGCGGATTCCGCGACACCCTGCTGATGCGCCTCGATCCTCAGGTCCGGAGCGACCGGCGGCTCGTACGGGTCGTCCACCCCGGTAAGCCCCGAGATCTCACCCGCCGCCTGTTTGGCGTACAGGCCCTTCACATCACGCACCGAGCACACCTCGACCGGAGTCGCCACATGCACCTCCAGATACCGGGTGCCGTGCTGCTCGTGCCGCTTGCGCACCGTCTCCCGGCTGTCCGCGTACGGCGCGATCACCGGAACCAGCACCTTCACCCCGTGCGACGCCAGCAACTGCGCCACGAAACCGATGCGTTGCACATTGGTGTGCCGGTCCTCACGGCTGAACCCCAGCCCGGCGGACAGGAACTCCCGGATCTCGTCGCCGTCCAGCACCTCCACCCGATGCCCATCACCGCGCAACCGGTTCGCCAGCGCCCGGGCGATGGTGGTCTTGCCCGCGCTCGGCAGACCGGTGAGCCAGATCGTGGCGCCCTGCTGCGTCACCCTCGTCTCCTCGTGGTCGGTCATCCGTGCAGCCCGCATTCCGTCTTCGCCCGGCCCGCCCAGCGGCCCGCCCTGGCGTCCTCGCCCGCCAGCACCCGCCGGGTGCAGGGGGCGCAGCCGATGGAGGCGTAGCCGTCGGTCAGCAACGGGTTGGTGAGCACGCCGTGTTCGGCGATGTACGCGTCGACTTCCTGCTGCGTCCAGCGGGCGATGGGGGAGACCTTGACCTTGCGGCGCCTGGGGTCCCAGCCGACGACGGGGGTGTTGGCCCGGGTCGGCGACTCGTCGCGGCGCAGCCCGGTTGCCCACGCCTGGTAGCCGCGCAGGCCCTCCTCCAGCGGCTTGACCTTGCGCAGCGCACAGCACAGGTCGGGGTCCCGGTCGTGCAGTCCCGGACCGTACTCGGCGTCCTGCTCGGCGACGCTCTGGGGCGGTGTGAGTGTGATGACGTTGACGTCCAGTACCGCGGCGACCGCGTCGCGGGTGCCGATGGTCTCCGGGAAGTGGTAGCCGGTGTCGAGGAAGACCACGTCGACGCCGGGGGCGACCCGGGAGGCCAGATGGGCCACCACCGCGTCCTCCATCGAGGAGGTGACGCACCAGCGCGGGCCGAAGGTGGCCGCCGTCCAGCGCAGGACGTCCAGCGCGTCGGCGTCCTCCAGTTCCCGGTCCGCCCGCTCGGCCAGCGCCTGGAGTGCCGCCTCGTCCTCAGGTATGTGAGTCTGCGTCATGTCGCGCCGTCTCCTCGGGCGTTGGCTCGGTCCAGGCCTCTGGCCAGCAGTCCGACGAAGGACAGCCGGAAGGCCCGGTTGCACGCACCGCACTCCCATGCGCCATGGCCCTCCTCGCTGGGCCGCAGGTCCTCGTCGCCGCAGTACGGGCAGTAGAAAGGTGCCGCGCGCTCGCTCACGGCCGCTCCCCTCCCTGTTCGCTCGTGGTCGCTGCCCCGCTCACGACAGCGCCTCCTCGCTGGCCCGCGCCGCCCAGGTGGCGAACCGCTCGCCGTCCTCGCGTTCGGCCTGGAAGCGGCGCAGCACCCGCTCGATGTAGTCGGGCAGTTCCGTGGCGAGGACCTTCAGCCCGCGTACCTTGCGGCCGAACCCGGGCTCCAGGCCGAGCGCTCCGCCCAGGTGCACCTGGAAGCCCTCGACCTGCTCGCCCTTGTCGTTGAGCACCAACTGGCCCTTGAGTCCGATGTCCGCGGTCTGGATGCGGGCGCAGGCGTTGGGGCAGCCGTTGAGGTTGATGCTGATGGGCTCGGTGAACTCGGGCAGTCGGCGCTCCAGTTCGTCGATCAGCCAGCTGCCGCGCGACTTGGTCTCCACGATGGCCAGCTTGCAGAACTCGATGCCGGTGCAGGCCATGGTGCCGCGCCGGAACGGCGAGGGCCCGACCTGGAAGTCGAGGGCCTCAAGCCCGGCGACCAGCGAGTCGACCTGGTCGGCCGCCACATCAAGGATGATCATCTTCTGCTCGACGGTGGTGCTCAGCCGGTCCGAGCCGTGGGCGGCGGCCAGTTCGGCGATCTTCGTCAGGGTGGCGCCGTCCACCCGGCCGACGCGCGGGGCGAAGCCGACGTAGTAGCGGCCGTCCTTCTGCTCGTGCACGCCGACGTGGTCCCGCCAAAGGGCGCTGGGCTGTTGCGGTGCCGGGCCGTCGACGAGCCGGCGCCCGAGGTACTCGTCCTCCAGCACCTGGCGGAACCTGACCGGACCCCAGTCGGCCATCAGGTACTTCAGCCGGGCCCGGTTGCGCAGCCGCCGGTAGCCGTAGTCGCGGAAGATGCCGGTCACTCCCGCCCACACCTCGGCCACCTCGTCCAACGGCACCCAGGCGCCGAGGCGTTCGGCCAGCCGCGGGTTGGTGGACAGTCCGCCGCCGACCCACAGGTCGAAGCCGGGGCCGTGCTCGGGGTGGACCACGCCGACGAACGAGACGTCGTTGATCTCGTGGACCACGTCCTGCACCGGCGAGCCGGAGACGGCGGTCTTGAACTTCCGCGGCAGGTTGGAGAACTCCTTGTTGCCGATGTACCGGCGGTGGATCTCCTCGACCGCGGGCGTGCCGTCGATGATCTCGTCGGCGGCGATGCCCGCCACCGGGGAGCCGATGATCACCCGGGGGCAGTCGCCGCACGCCTCGGTGGTGGACAGGCCGACGGCCTCCAGCTTCTGCCAGATCGCCGGTACGTCCTCGATCCGCACCCAGTGCAGCTGGATGTTCTGCCGGTCGGTGATGTCGGCGGTGCCGCGGGCGTACTGCTCGGACACCTCGCCGATGGCGCGCAGTTGGGCGACGGTGAGCCGTCCGCCGTCGATGCGCACCCGCATCATGAAGTACTTGTCGTCCAGTTCCTCCGGTTCGAGGATCGCGGTCTTGCCGCCGTCGATACCGGGCTTGCGCTGGGTGTACAGCCCCCACCAGCGCATCCGTCCGCGCAGGTCGGCCGGGTCGATGGAGTCGAAGCCCCGGTGGGCGTAGATCGTCTCAATGCGTGTCCGCACGTTGAGACCGTCGTCATCCTTCTTGAACTGCTCGTTGCCGTTCAGCGGGGTGAAGTGGCCGACGGCCCACTGTCCCTCGCCGCGGTGGCGGCCGGCCTTGCGGCGGGACGGTGCGGCGGATGCGGGACGCGGTGTGGTGGCCATGGCGATGCGGTCCTTCGAGCGGGGTCAAGGTACGCGATGCGGGCCCATGACACCCACCTGACCTGCGATTACTGGTGCGGTGGGCACCCGGGCAGCCGCGACGACGAGAAGCGTGGACGGGTCGGCGCTGGACGGTCAGCTCGCCGGACAGATGGCGCTGGACATGCGGCCGAGGTCGACGTGCAGTCGACCTACCAAGGCGATTCCAGCGCGGGACATGACGGAAGCGTGGCACGCCGCTCTTGGAGGAGTCCACCATTATCCAGAATGTGGACGCAGGATTCTTGAATAATGAGACAGTGTGTCGCGGGTCACCGCACCGCGCCGGGCCATGGACCCGCGACGGCCTGCTTGTCCTCCTCGCCGGTCACCGTCTCGAACACCCGGAAGCCGCGCCGCTCGTAGTTGGCCAGCGCGTGCGGCCCGTCCAGACTGCAGGTGTGCAGCCACACCCGCTTCGTCGGTGCCCGGTGCGGCCAGCGTTCCGCCAGGTCCCAGGCCCGCGCCGTGCCGTACGACAGCAGATGGCCGCCGATCCTCCGACCGCGGAAGTCGGGCAGCAGGCCGAAGTAGACGATCTCCACCCGGCCTTCGTCCTGCCCCTCCAACTCCAGGTAGCCCGCGGGCGTGCCGCGTTCGTACGCCACCCAGGTCTCCACGCCCGGCCGCTCCAGGTGCTGCTGCCACCGCGCGGCGTCCCAGCCCAGCCGGTCGGTCCAGGAGACGTCCGCGCCGACCGCGGTGTAGAGGAACCGGCTGAACGCCGGGCACGGCACCTCGGCCCGGACGATGCGGACCTGCGCCCGCGGATCCGGTCCGGCGGCGGGACGCAGGTCGGCGGCGGAGGTCTGCTCCAGGGACCAGGTGGTCACGGTGATGCGCATACGGCACAGCCAACCACGCCCGCCGCCCCCGGCGCCCGGCCGGGGCGGCCCCGGATCGCGGCGGGCGCGTGACCGCTGGTCCGCCCGCGCGGGTCGCTCGCCGCCGTGGTGGAACGCCGCCGGGACGGCGGGCGACCGGCAGGACGCTGAGGCGAACCCGAACCGACCCCAACCGGCAGCCGCCTACCGGGTGGCGGTCAGACGGGCGAAGACGACGACGTTCCCGGCGTACCCGGTGCGCCGGGAGAACGCGCCGCCGCAGGTGATCACCCGCAGTTCCGGTCGGCCGTTGTCGCCGTAGACCCGCTTGGCGGGGAAGGCGCTCTTGGCGAACAACTCGATGCCGTAGATGGTGAAGACCGCCGTCCTGCCGTCGGCGCGGACCACCTCGATGTGGTCGCCGCGGTGCAGGGTGCCGAGGCCGTAGAAGACGGCCGGGCCCGCCTTGTTGTCCACATGGCCGTCCATCACCGCGGTGCCGCGCTGGCCGGGCGCGGGACCCGCGCCGTACCAGGCGGCGAGGTTCTTGTTCGCCGGTGGCGGCACACCGACCCCGCCGTCGTCGTCCTGGCCGACCCGCATCACCGGCGCGTTCACCCTGATCGCCGGGATCCTGATCCGGGACGGCGCGGCGAACGGCAGTGGCGCCGGGTCGGTCGCGGACGCGATCGGGTCGGAGGGCGAGTCCACGGAGGCGGGACGCGGCGGGCCGCCGTGGGCCGTGGTGCCGTCGTGGATCAGGTACCCGCCCAGCACCGCGGCCAGGGCTATCGCGACGGGCGGTATCGGGCCGCCGCGCCGTCGCGGACGGCTGGCCGGGTCGGCCTGACGCGGCGTCGGCTCCGGTGTGCGGGGTATGTGCGCCATGCCTCCTCCTGAAGCCTCGCTGTGCCGCACGCTAGTCGTGGTCCTCACGGTCGGCGAGATCTGACGGGCGAACGGGTGGCACGCCGCGGACCCCCGGTCGCCCGGTGGGCCCACCGCCGTCCGAGTGAACATCGGCAGATCGGTTTTGATCCCGTGTGACCTGCGACGTTGCCGCCTCGACTCGGTTCCCGCCGGGGCCCGTGACGCTGGCCCGGACGGGCTTGCGGATGCGGGCGCATAAAGGCCGGGTGAGTCTCGGACGTGGACGTGCTCCAGCCGATCCCGGGGCGCCTAGCCCCAGGCGCGTCCAACGGAGGATCACCATGATCGTCACTCGTGCTCTCGCCGCCACCGCCGTCGCCGGTGCCGCCCTCGGCCTGTCCGCCCCTCTCGCTTTCGCGGCGGCCGGTCCTGCGACCCCGTCCGCGCCGAGCTCCGCCGCAAGCTCCGCCCCCAGCTACGGGCCGGGCTACTCCTCGAACTCCGCCCCGAACAACATCATCGTCACGCCCAGGGACGTGCGGGCCGGCGGGACGCTCACCATCACGGTGGACGGCAGCTCGTGCCGTGGCAGCGGAAAGTCCTACGACGCCATCGTCGAGTCCAGCGTCTTCCCGCGCACCGCGCTCAAGGGCATCCGGAACCAGGGTTCCTCGGTCGCCACGGTCAAGACCTTCGCCGCCGCCAAGAACGGCGCGTACAAGGTCACCGCCACCTGCGGCGGCAAGTCCATCACCGGTGGGGACTTCACCATCGGCGACACCGCCGTCAAGGGCGACCCGCCCAGGCGTGCGGCGGTCAGGCTCGGCAGGCTGGTGAGAGGCGCCAAGGCCCGTGCGCAGGCCCAGGCGAGCGGGATGCCGTCCGGCATGCCGACCAGCCTGCCGTCCGGCATGCCGACCACGGGCGCCAAGACCGGCGTCGGCGGCAGCCACCACGACGGCATCAACACGGTCCAGGCCGCGCTCGGCGCCACGCTGCTGGCGGCGGCCGTCACCGGCGGTGGGGTGTACCTCCTGCGCCGCCGCGCGGCCTCGAAGTTCTGACCCGCCGCGCCCAGTACGGTCCGCCCCCGCAACCGGTAGCCGCGCGGGGGCGGACACGCGTGTCCGCCGGACGGATCCGACGCGACGTCAGGCGGAGCGCCGTCTTCCACGGCTGCGGGGGGTCGGCGATGATGGGCCGCCGTCAACTGTCGGCGGAGAGGACACACCATGGCCGAACTCCGGGCCGGACAGGGCGTACTGCGCCGCAAGCCGGTCGAGACCATCGAGACGACGGAGGACGGCGAGGCCGCGGCCACCGGAGGACGGCTCACCCGCAGCCTGGGCCTGTGGCAGCTCACCGCCATCGGCGTCGGCGGCATCATCGGCGCCGGGATCTTCACCCTGGCGGGCACCGTGGCCAACGGCACCGCGGGGCCGTCGGTGGTGGTGTCGTTCCTGATCGCGGGCGCCGCCAGCGCCGCCGCTGCCTTCAGCTACGCGGAGTTCGCCGGGCTCATCCCGAGGGCGGGCTCCGCCTACACCTACGGGTACGCGGTGCTCGGGGAGATCGTGGGCTGGTTCATCGGCTGGGACCTGCTGCTCGAATACACCGCGATCGTCGCCGTGGTGGCCATCGGCATCTCCGGGTACTTCGACTTCCTGCTCAGCCAGGCCGGGATCAGGCTGCCGGTGTGGATGCTCGGCGCCCCCGGCACCGGCCCCGGCCACCGGGTGAACCTGTTCGCCGCCGCGCTCTGCCTGCTGATCGCGTTCCTGCTCACCCTCGGCATCCGCAACGCGGCCCGCTTCGAGACCACGGTCGTGGGCGTCAAGGTCGTGGTGGTGCTGCTGGTCATCGCGGTCGGCTTCCTGCACATCGACACCGCCCACTACCACCCGTTCTTCCCCTACGGCCTGGCCGGTACGTTCACCGGGGCGGCCACCGTCTTCTTCGCCGTCTTCGGGTACGACGCGATGAGCACGGCGGCGGAGGAGTCGCGGGACGCCCTGCGCCACATGCCCAGGGCGATCGTCTACTCGCTCGCCGCCTCGATGGTGCTGTACGTACTGGCCTGCCTGGTGCTGACCGGGATGCAGCGCTACACGGACATCGACAAGACCAGCGGCTTCTCCAGCGCGTTCAAGTCGGTGGGCCTGAACGGCATCGCGAACGTGGTCGCGGTGGGCGCGATCATCGGCATCCTGACGGTCATGTTCACCTTCATGCTCGGGGTCACCCGGGTGTGGTACTCGATGAGCCGGGACGGGCTGCTGCCGAAGTGGTTCGCGCACACCCACGCGACCCGGCACGTGCCGACCAGGGTGACCTGGATCGTCGGGGTGGCGTCGGCGGCCATCGCGGGGTTCGTGCCCATCGGCACCGCGGCGGAGCTGACCAACATCGGCATCCTGCTGGCGTTCGTGGTGGTCTGCGTCGCCGTGATCGTGCTGCGCTACCGGCGGCCCGATCTGCCGCGCGGCTTCCGCTGCCCGGGGATGCCGGTGGTGCCGGGGCTCGGCGCGCTGTTCTCGGTGTGGCTGATCACCTTCCTGCACTGGCAGACCTGGGCGCGGTTCGCCATCTGGTTCCTGGTCGGACTGGCCGTCTACCTCGGGTACTCCTACCGGCACTCGGAGCTGGCCCGGCTGCCGCGGACCACCTGACGAGCCGCTCGGGCCGTCACTTCAGCAGCCGGGACAGCCGCCGGTCGGCCAGCGGCCTGCCGCCGGTCTGGCAGGTGGGGCAGTACTGCAGCGAGGAGTCGCGGTACGACACCTCCCGCACCACATCGCCGCACACCGGGCAGGGCTGGCCGGTGCGGCCGTGCACCCGCAGGCCGATCTTCTTCTCGGCCTTCAACTCGCCCGCCACCAGCCCCCGCGACCGCTCCACCGCATCGCGCAACGTACCGCGCAGCGCCTCGTACAACGCGCCGACCGCCTCCTCGTCCAGCGTCGCGGCGATCTTGAACGGGGACATCCGGGCGGCGTGCAGCACCTCGTCCGAGTAGGCGTTGCCGAGCCCGGCGATCACCGACTGGTCCCGGAGCACGCCCTTGATCTGGCGGTGCTCGCCCGCCAGCGCTCCCGCGAGGACCGCCGCGGTGAACGCCGCGTCCAGCGGATCGGGGCCCAGCCGGGCGATGCCCGACACCTCGGCCGGGTCCCGCACGCAGTACACGGCGAGCCGCTTGTGCGTACCGGCCTCGGTCAGGTCGAAGCCCGCGCCCGCGGGTTCGGACAGCCGCAGCCGCAGCGCCAGCGGCCCCCTGCCCGGGCGCGGCGGCGCGTCGGGAAGCCGGTCCGACCACCGCAGCCAGCCCGCCCGGGCCAGATGGACGACCAGGTGCGTGCCGCCGTCCGCCACGATGTCCAGGAACTTCCCGTGCCGCCTGACGCCGGTGACGGTGCGGCCGTGCAGGCTGGTCAGCGGCGGGTCGTAGGTCTTGAGCACGGTCACGGACACCGGGTACACGTGCTCGACCGGGTGCCCGCTCAGGCGCTCGCCGAGGAACCCGGCGAGCGCCTCGACCTCCGGCAACTCGGGCATACCGCCAGTCTGCCACCGACCGGGCCGCTCCTCAGGACGAGGTGCGGGCGGCGCGGACCACCGGGGCGGTGGAGAACGGCAGCAGGTCCAACGGGTCGCCGGGGCGGAGCAGTTCCACCGCGATCCCGTCGGCGAAGCGATACGGCCGGTGCGCCAGTACTCCCGCCAAGTGCCGCCGCAGCCGCGACAGTTCGGCCCGGACGGTCACCTCGCGGGTGGCGTCGCCGAACAGGTCGGCCGCCAACTGGGCGGCGCTGCTGCCGTCCCGGCGCACCGCGAGAGCGAACAGCAACTCCGCGTGGCGCGGGCTGAGCCGCTGCGACCAACTGCCGGACGGGCCGCTGACGGTGACCGTGCAGGACCGGGCGCAGGTCAGGTCCAGGATGACCCGGCTCGGCGCGGCGGCCTCCCGCCTGCGCGCCGGGCCGACCCGTACCAGCCAGCCGCCCGGCAGCGGCTCCAGCACGCACCGCCCGAGCGGCGGCAGCCACGCCTCGCCCGCCATGGGCGGGTCGGGCAGTGCCACCCGGTCCATCGGCGGCAGGCCGGTGATCGCCGCGGTCCAGCCGTCCGGGTCCACGGCCACCGCCTCGCCGTCCAGCCGGGCCAGCAGCGGGGCGGCGGCCGACCGCAGCCGCTCCACCGACTCCCAGTGCCGGATGCGCAGTTCCCCCTCGGCGACCCGCGCCACGGCGCTGACCAGGGCGAGGGTCGCCGGGTGTGTGGTGGCCGCGGGACACGTCACGTCCACCACGCCGAGCAGTCGGCCGTCGCGCGGATCGTGCACCGGCGCGGCGGCGCAGCTCAGCTGGTGCAGGGCGCGTACGTAGTGCTCGGTGGAGTGCACCTGGACCGGCTGCCGGGTCACCAGCGCGGTGCCGATGCCGTTCGTCCCCGCCACGTCCTCTGCCCACGCCGAGCCTTCGACCAGCTCGAAGCGGTCCGCGCTGCGCCGCATCGCCGGGCTTCCGGCCCGCCACAGCACCCGGCCCTCGGCGTCGGTGACCACGACGATGTGGCAGTCGGACTCGGCGACCGGGCGCAGCGACTCGCGCAGCGTCGGCAGGACCTCGCCGAGCGGAGAGGTCCTGCGGCGGTGCTCGATCTCGTCCAGCGGCAGGAAACCGGAGTGGTGGATCCGGTCGGGGGAGACCGCGGTGCGCAGCACCCGCTGCCATGAGTCGCCGATCAACGGCCTTGGCGCGGACATGGGTTGACGGCCGGTCAGTGCCGCGTGTGGCGGCTGAGCGAGTACCACCGGGTCTGCGGGCTGCTGGTTCACGTGCGGCCTCTCCGAGCTGTCGTCCCCCGTGCCCTTTCCGCGTTGCCCCTTATGGTGCCGCTCCGGCGGTGGCCCGCGCCGGGTATGTGGGAAAGAAGTGCAACGTTCTGCAACGGTTGCCGCCCGGCGGCGGCCTGCCGGACAGTGGCGCGCAGTCGCACCTGTCGCCCCCTCCCCCCGGGGCTACCGGTCGACGCCCAGGGTGGTGCCGAGTCGGCGCGGCACCACCCCCCGGCCTTCCTCCCAGCTCAGCCCTATCGCCGGGGGGCGGCGCCCCGAAGGGGCGTGAGGAGCTGCGTGACCTGCCACGACGGCGCCGAAGATGATCAACGCCGCACCTCAGGTGAGCGCTCAGCTCGCGGTGCGGCCGTCCGGAACCGGTCGCGCCCGGTTGACGATCGACGCCAGGTCCAGCGTGTGCGGCAGCGTGCCGAAGGCCGTGCCCCAGTCGCCGCCCAGTCGGGACGCGCAGAACGCGTCGGAGACCTGCGGGGGCGCGAAGCGCACCAGCAGCGAGCCCTGCAGGACCAGCGCCATGCGTTCCACCACCCGGCGGGCGCGGGCCTCGATGCCCGTCAGATCGGCCAGTTCGGTCAACAGGTCCTTGATCGCGGCGTCCAGCCGGTGGTCGGCGCCGCGGGCCAGCCCCAGCTCGCCGAGGAACGCGCCCAGCGCGTCGGGCTCACGTTGCAGCGCGCGCAGCACGTCGAGCGCCTGCACGTTGCCCGAGCCCTCCCAGATCGAGTTGAGCGGCGACTCCCGGAACAGCCGGGGCATGCCCGACTCCTCCACGTACCCGTTGCCGCCCAGGCACTCCAGCGCCTCGCCCGCCACCGCGGGACACCGCTTGGTCACCCAGTACTTGGCCACCGGCACGGCCACCCGCCGCAGATTCCGCTCGTGCTCGCTGTCGCTGTCGTAGCTCGCCGCCAGCCGCAGCGCCGTGGTGGTGGCCGCCTCCGACTCCAGGGCGAGATCGGCCAGTACGTTGCGCATCAGCGGCTTGTCGATCAGCGGCCCGCCGAACGCCTCCCGGTGTGCCGTGTGGTGGGCGGCCTGGGCCACCGCCTGCCGCATGATCGCCGCCGACCCGGCGACGCAGTCCAGCCGGGTGGCCGCCACCATCTCGATGATCGTCGCGACCCCGCGCCCCTCCTCGCCGACCCGGCGCGCCCAGGTGCCGGAGAACTCCACCTCGCCGGAGGCGTTGGACCGGTTGCCGAGCTTGTCCTTCAGCCGCTGGACGGCGAACGTGTTGCGGGTCCCGTCGGGCAGCACCCGCGGCAGCAGGAAGCAGGTCAGGCCCCCTTGTCCTCCTTTGGAGGGGGTCGCCTGGGCCAGCACCAGGAACGCGTCGGACATCGGCGCCGAGCAGAACCACTTGTGCCCGGTCAGCAGATACGTTCCCTCCTCGGCCAGCGGCTCGGCCCGCGTGGTGTTCGCCCGTACGTCGGAACCGCCCTGCTTCTCCGTCATGCCCATGCCGCACAGCGCGCCGGGCTTCTCGGCCCAGGGGAGCAACCGCGGCTCGTACACGCGGGAGGCCAGCCGCGGCTCCCACTCGGCGGCCAGCGACGGCTCATGGCGCAGCGTCGGTACCGCGGCGTGCGTCATCGACAGCGGGCAGCCGTGCCCCGCCTCGACCTGCGTCCAGGTGATGAAACCGGCGGCCCGCCGCAGATGCCCGTCGGGCCGCGACCAGGCGTCCGTCAGCCCCGCGGAGACGGCGTGCCCCAGCAGCCGGTGCCAGCTGGGATGGAAGTCGACCTCGTCGACGCGGTTCCCGTACCGGTCATGGGTGCGCAGCACGGGCGGGTAGGCGTTCGCCTCCTCGCCCCACCGCTGGGCCTGCGCCGAGCCCGCCGCGCGGCCCAACTCGCTCAGCTCGGCCGTGATCTCATCGAGCCGCTCCGGGGCGGCGTGCCGTTCGACACCCTCGGTGAGGGCCGGGTCGCAGGCGTAGACATCGTAGGCGACCAGCGGCGGAGCCTGGTTGGTCACCGTGTGTGTAGGGGCAGCCATGACAGCTACGGTAGGCAGGTGGAGGCAGCAGAGGGAACACCACCGCCGAGACCTGGACGGTTGCACAGAGCGCGGGCCCTTTACCGCAACGTTTCCAAACGCAAACTGGTCTGGCTGCTGGTCAAGGACACCTTCAACTCGTGTATGGAGTACCGGGTCACCGGCCTCGCCGCCGAAGCCGCGTTCTTCGTGCTGCTCTCCCTGCCGCCGCTGCTGCTCGGCCTGGTCGGTGCCATCGGCTATCTCGACCTGGCGATCGGCGCCGACACCGTCGGGCACATCCGGCAGAACATCCTCACCGCCTCGGCGACGGTGCTGTCCGACAAGGGCGTCAACCAGCTGGTCCGGCCGCTGGTCGACAGCGTCTTCCGGACCGGCCGGGCGGACGTGATCTCGCTGGGCTTCATCATCGCCCTGTGGTCCGGCTCCCGTGCGGTGAACGTCTTCGTCGACACCATCACCATCATGTACGGGCTGGAGGGGCGCCGCGGCATCGTCCGCACCCGGCTGCTGGCCTTCCTGCTCTACTGCGTCGCCCTGGTCGTCGGTGCCATCGTGCTGCCGCTGCTGGTCGCGGGCCCCGAGGCGGTGGTCAGCCTGATCCCGCACAGCGCGGCGATCGTGGACGCCCTGTACTGGCCGGTGGTGCTGGTGCTGTCCATCGCCTTCCTGACCACGCTGTACCACGTGTCCGTGCCGGTGCGCTCGCGGTGGATCGAGGACATGCCGGGCGCGCTGGTCGCGCTGCTGATGTGGGTGCTGGGCAGCTTCCTGCTGCGCATCTACCTCACCCACACCGTCGAGGGGCCGACGATCTACGGATCGCTCGCCGCGCCGGTGGCGGTGCTGCTGTGGATCGGCGTCTCGGCGTTCGCGGTACTGGTCGGCGCGGCCGTCAACGCGGCCATCGACCGGATCTGGCCCTCGGTGGCCACCGCGGCGGCCCGCGCCGAACGGGAGCGGGAGAACGAGCGGGCGGCCGAGGAGGTGGTGGCCCGCGCCGAGGCCCGGCGCGCCGCCAACCACGAGAGCCCCGACGACGAGATCGGCCCCGCGGACGAGCCGCCCGCCGAGTTCCCGGAGCGCTGGGCGCACTTCCTTCCGCACCGGAACCTGCGCGCCCGGCTACGCACACGGCGCAGGGGCCGCCCCCCGGCGAACGGCGCGCCTCCGGCGAACGGCGCGCCTCCGGCGAACGGCGCGCCTCCGGCGAACGGCGCGTCCCCGGCGAACGGCGCGGGGGAAAATCCGGTGGACGGCGGATCGGACGATGCGTAGCGTCGCTGACGTCAACGGCTGAACGGGGCCGCGCGTTGGCGCGGCCCTGATGGACGAGAGCGGGAGGTGAGATCGATGACCGTCACCGTGTCGCACGCTGCCCGGGTTCGGGCGGCACACCGAGTCACCGCATCCACTCCGTTCTTGTCGAAGGTTGACCATCGTGAACTCCCCGCTTTCCGCATACGGTTGGCACAGCGCGCTTGACACCGCGTTCGCTCCCCACGCCGCCGAGGGACTGGTACCGGCCCGCATCGTGCGGGTGTACGGCGACCTGTGCGCCGCCGCCACCCCGCACGGCCTGGTCACGGCCTCCATCGCGCCCGTCTCCTCGCCCGACCCGCTGAAGTGGGTGTGCACCGGAGACTGGGCGGCGCTCGAACTCGGCCGCGACCCCGCACTGGTGCGGGCCCTGCTGCCGCGCACCAACGCCGTCGTCCGCAACACCACGACCCGCCGCTCCGAGGGACAGGTGCTGGTGGCCAACGTCGACCACGCCCTGATCGCCGTGTCACTCGCCGCCGAACTCGATCTCGGCCGGATCGAACGGTTCCTCGCCCTCGCCTGGGAGAGCGGAGCGCAGCCGCTCGTGGTGCTCACCAAGTGCGATCTGGTGCCGGATGCGGACCTCGGTCATCTGCTCGCCGACACCGAGGCCGCGGCGCCCGGCGTCCAGGTGCTCGCGGTGAGCGCGCACACCGGCGCGGGCCTCGACGTCCTCACCGCGATCCTGTCCGGCGGCACCTGCGTCCTGCTCGGCCAGTCCGGCGCGGGCAAGTCCACCCTCACCAACGCCCTGTCGGGGACGCCGACGCAGCGGGTACGGGAGATCCGCGACGCGGACGGCAAGGGCAGGCACACCACGACCACCCGGGACCTGCTCCCGCTGCCCGGCGGCGGAGTGCTGATCGACACACCCGGGTTGCGTGGTGTCGGCATGTGGGACGCGGAGACCGGGGTGTCGCAGGTCTTCACCGAGATCGAGGAGTTGGCCCGCGACTGCCGGTTCCACGACTGCGCGCACGTGGCGGAACCGGGCTGCGGTGTGCTCGCGGCGCTGGCGGACGGCACGCTGTCGCACCGGCGCTGGGAGAGCTACCGCAAGCTGCTGCGGGAGAACGCGTGGATCGCGGCGCGCACGGACGCGCGCCTACGCGCCGAGCAGCGGCGCGAGTGGAAGCGGCGGTCCGCGCAGGGCCGCGCCGCGGCCGAGGCGAAGCGGGGGCGCGCTCCGCGCTGAGCGCTGCGCTGGGGGGGGGCGGTGACGGGCCGTCGGTCACCCGCGGCACCGCGGTGGCTGGGCGCCCGGTTTCCCGCGTCCCCTCCAGGGCGCTGCCGTGCTGGTCCCGGGGGCAAGCCCCCGGGCCACCCTCAGCCCGCGCCGTTGTGCCGACGCTTGCGGGCGGTGAGCGGGCTGCCCTCGTGCCAGAACGTGTAGACCACGCTGCCCACGCCGAGCGCGACGATCACGATGCCGAGTACGACGCTGTACACCATGCGTTCCTCCAACGGGTGGATCATGGCTGGCAGTTGGCCCTCGCTTCACGCGGGCTTCACCGTTTCTGCGTGTCCGTGACTTTCCCTCGCACCGCGATTTCACACCCCTTCTCCCCCGCAAGTCTGTTCCCGGCCGTCGTACGGGGTGGAGTCCGTCAGATCCGCGGCCCGACGGCGACGTCCGATTCCCGCCAGTCGGCGGTCCCGCGGTGGCGCAGACTGGGTCCTGTGATTGACGTGGAGACCGGATACCAAGCGGTACGCAGCCGGGACAGCCGGTTCGACGGGGTGTTCTTCACCGCCGTGCGCACCACCGGCATCTACTGCCGTCCGAGCTGCCCGGCGGTGACCCCCAAGCAGGAGAACGTCACCTTCTACCCGACGGCCGCCGCGGCGCAGGGCGCTGGCTACCGCGCCTGCCGCCGCTGCCGCCCGGACGCGGTGCCCGGCTCGCCGGAGTGGGACGTCAGGGCGGACCTGGTCGGCCGGGCGATGCGGCTGATCCGTGACGGGATCGTGGACCGGGACGGCGTCGCCGGACTGGCCGCCCGGCTCGGCTACAGCGCCCGCCAGGTGCACCGGCAGCTCACCGCCGAGGTCGGCGCGGGCCCGGTCGCGCTGGCCCGCGCCCAGCGCGCGCAGGCCGCGCGGGTGTTGCTGCAGACCACCGACCTGCCGGTGACCCAGGTCGCCTTCGCGGCCGGGTTCGCGAGCGTACGGCAGTTCAACGACTCGATGCGGGAGATCTACGCCCGTACCCCCAGCCAGCTGCGCGCCGTGACCCGCGGCCAGCGCGCCGCGGCCGGACCGCCACCCGGTGCGGCCCCCGGCACCCCCGCGGTGCCCGCCGCCGGAGTACCGCTGCGGCTCGCGCACCGCGGACCGCACGACCCGAACGTGTTCGACCTGCTCGCCCGGCGGGCGGTACCCGGCGTCGAGGAGATCACCGGCCAGCCCGGCGCCCGCACCTACCGCCGCACGCTGCGGCTGCCGTACGGCGTGGGGATCGCCGAGGTCGACGAGCCCGGGCCGAAGGCCGCCGAGGGCCGCTGGCTGGAGTGCCGACTGCGGCTGGCCGACCTGCGGGACCTGACCACGGCCGTGCAGCGGATGCGCCGCCTGTTCGACCTGGACGCCGACCCGGAGGCGGTCGCCGCGACACTGGGCGCCGATCCGCTGCTGGCCCCACTGGTACAGGCCGCGCCCGGGCTGCGGTCGCCGGGCGCGGCCGATCCGCACGAACTGGCGGTGTGCGCCGTGCTCGGCGCCCGGCCGGACCGTACGGCCGCGCTGGTGACCCGGTACGGCGAACCGCTGCCGGGCGGGCCCGACGGCGGCCTCACCCGTCTCTTCCCGGCCGCGAGCGCCCTGGCCGCGGCCGACCCCGCCGAACTGCCGGAGCCGGTGCCCGAGCTGGCGGCGGCGCTGGCCGACGGCACGCTCTGCCTCGACCCCGGAGCGGACCGCGCGCGGGCGCACCGCGCGCTGCTCGCGCTGCCCGGTGTCGACGAGTGGACGGCCGGATACGTCCGGATGCGCGCACTCGGCGATCCGGACGTCTTCCTGCCCACCCCGGACATCACCCCGCGGGCGGCGAACGCCTGGCGCCCCTGGCGGTCGTACGCGCTACGCCACCTGTGGGCCGCGACCCCGCACGAGAACAGGATCGAAACACCATGACCGTCTACACCACGATCGACAGCCCGCTCGGCGAGTTGACCCTCGTCGGCGAGGAAGACCCCGACCGCGGCTTCGCGTTGACCGCCGCCAGCGTGCGGGGGCAGCGCGGCGAGGTGGCGGTACAGCCGGGGTGGCGGCGTGATCCGACGCCGTTCACCGAGGCGGAACGGCAGCTGAAGGCCTACTTCGCGGGCGAGTTGCGGGACTTCGACCTGCCGCTCGCGCCGCGTGGCACCCCCTTCCGCGAACGGGTGTGGTCGGCGCTGGACACCATCCCGTACGGCAGTACCGTCACCTACCGCGAGCTGTCCGCCAGGGCGGGCTCGCCCGGGGCGGTGCGAGCCATCGGGGGCGCCGTCGGCGCCAACCCGCTGATGATCATCCGGCCGTGCCATCGCGTCATCGGCTCCGACGGCTCCCTCACCGGCTACGCGGGCGGCCTGGACCGCAAGCGCGCGCTGCTCACCCTGGAGGGCGTGCTCTGAGGCCTGCGGCCCGCTTCGGCCGGGGGTGCGGTCGGTTCGGGCCGCCGCTCTGCGCCGTGGGGGTGTTCGCCGTCGCGGCGGATGTTTTCAGGGGGCAAGCTCCCGGACCCCGACGGAGTCGGGGTCCGCGCTGGGCAGGTAGGGCGAAGTTCGCTGTGGGTCGGCAGCGCCCTGAAGGGGCGCGGGGAACTGCGCGACCAGCCACAACGGTGCCGCAGACGATCGACGGGGCACATCGGCGCACTCCGAGCGGAGCGCTCAGCGGACGGGGAAGCCGAACGCGTAGCCGTCCTGCCTCAGTTGGGGCAGTAGCCGCTCCAACGCGGCTACTGTCTCGGCGCGGTTGCCGCCGCCGTCGTGGAAGAGGATCGTGGGGCCGTTCTTCAACTCGCCCAGCACCGTGCGCACGATGGTGGCGGTGCCCGGCTTCTCGAAGTCCTTGCTGTCGACGTTCCAGCCCAGCGGCCGCAGCCCGGCCGCCGCGGCGATCTGCCTGCTGTACGGGGTGAAGGCGCCGCCGGGCGCCCGGTAGTACATCGGCGCGACCCCGCCTGAGGCCTTCTCGATGTCCTTGGCGGCGTCCAGGATCTGCTGCTTCTGGTAGCCGTCGGGCTTGTGGTCCATCCTCGTGTCGTGCGACACCGAGTGGTCGCACAGCCGGTGGCCGTCCGCCACCACCGCCCTGACCAGATCGGGGTGGGCCGCGGCCTGCGGGCCGATCATGCAGAAGGTCGCCTTGACGCCGTTGTCCTTGAGCACCTTGAGGATCTTGGGTGTCCACGTCGGGTCGGGGCCGTCGTCGATGGTGATGTTGACGGCCCTGCCCCCGTTCTCGCTGGCGTGCGCGATGTCCATGTTGACCTTGGGCGCGGGCAGCGCCGGATCCGGGCTGGAGGTCTGGCCGGTGATCGGCGCGCGGACGGACGCGGAGGGCGGGGCGGGCCTGGGCGCCGCGCCGGTCGGCTCGCCCGCCTGGGCGCTCCACCATCCGGCCAGCAGCCCCGCCCCGGCCAGGGCCGCCACCGTCGTCGCCACCACGCGCCCGTTGGCTGCCCGAATCCCCTGCCGCACCATGTTCCCCGGCCCTTCTGGCTTGCGCTCCTACCTTCGCGATTCCTGTGGGGAGACGAACCAAGCACGGCGATGGATCCGCTTGTGACCGTTTGCTCATAAAACCCGTCGATACTTGACGCATGTCGCGAGTGCTTTTGATCGAAGATGACCCCGCGGTGCGGCACGGGGTCACCCTTGCCCTGCGCCGTCGCGGTCACGAGATCGAGGCGGCGGCGACCGGTGAGGCCGGGCTGGCCGCGCTGGAGACGTTCCGGCCCGACCTGGTGCTGCTCGACCTGATGCTGCCCGGCGCCTGCGGGTTCGAGGTGTGCCGACGCATCCGCGCCACCCGGCAGCTGCCGATCATCATGCTCACGGCACGCGGTGACGACATGGACGTGGTCCTCGGCCTGGAGGCCGGCGCCGACGACTACATCGTCAAGCCCGCCCGCGGCGAGGTGCTGGAGGCGCGCATCCGCGCCGTGCTGCGCCGTACCGCCCCCACCGACGGGGACGAGGCGAACGGACTGCTGATGCCCCCGTCCGTCGAGAGCTACGGGCAGCTGAGCATCGACCGTGCCGGACTGATCGTCACCAAGGACGGCGAGGACCTCGCGCTGCCGCCGTCCGAGATGAAACTGCTGCTGTACCTGTCCGCCGCGCCCGGCCAGGTCTTCAGCCGCCAGCAACTGCTGGAGAGCGTGTGGGAGCACAGCTACCACGGCGACTCCCGGCTGGTGGACGCCTGTGTGATGCGGTTGCGCGCGAGGGTGGAGGACAACCCGCGCGCCCCCAGGTACATCCAGACCCTGCGCGGCTTCGGCTACCGCTTCGGGCCACTGTGAGACGGCCCGCGATCCGCTGGTCGGCCGCGCGGGGCCTGCGTGCGCGGCTCGCCGTGGCCTTTCTGCTGGTCGCCGCGATCAGCGCGCTGACCACCGCCGCGCTCACCTTCCAGGAGGCCAGGAAGGCCATCTTGCAGCGCAGCCAGGACACCGCCATCAACGCACTGCGCTCCCAGGTCAACTCGCTCGCCCCCGACCTGCCCTTCCCGCCCAGCACCAGCGACCTGCAGCACTTCGCCTACCAACTCGACGGCGGCGGCCAGGCGCAGAACTGGCAGGCGTACGTCAGCTTCCACAACGGCCCGCTGCTGCCGCAGCGCCCGGCTGGCACCGGCACCGCCATCACCCCCGAACTGCGCGCGGCGGTGACCGGCAGGGGCGTTCCGGTCTTCCAGCGGGTGATGAAGGGCCGCCAGCCGTGGCTGGCCATCGGCATGCCGGTGTCGTACGCGGGCACCCTGCGCACCCAGTCCGGCCTCGCCGTCTACGCGGAACTCCCGCTCACCGCCGAACAGGCCAACACCGGCGCGCTGATCAAGGCGGCGGAGCGCGGCGCGGTGCCCGCCCTCGCGCTCTCCCTGGTGCCCGCGCTGCTCGCCGCACAGGGCGTGCTGCGTCCGGTGCGCAGGCTGCGCAAGGCCGCCGGTGACATCGCCGCGGGCCGCCTCGACACCCGGCTCGACGTACGCGGCGGCGACGAACTCGCCGATCTGTCCCGCACGTTCAACCGTATGGCGGCCACGCTTGAGGAGAACGTGGTCGAGTTGCGCCGCCTGGAGGCCACCGCCCGGCGCTTCGCCTCCGACGTCTCCCATGAACTGCGCACCCCGCTGGCCGCGATGACCGCCGTCACCGACGTACTGGACGAGGACGCGGCGGCGCTCGACCCGGACACCGCGGCGGCGGTGCGACTGGTGAGCGAGGAGACGGCGAAGCTGGTGCGGATGGTGGAGGACCTGATGGAGGTCTCCCGGTTCGACGCCGGGGCCGCCGCCTTGCACCTCGACGAGGTGGACGCGGCCGAGACGGTGCGCAAGTCCCTGCAGGCGCGCGGCTGGCAGGACCAGGTGGAGACCCGACTGCCGGACGGCGTACGGGCGTTGCTCGATCCCCGGCGCATCGACGTGGTCGTCGCCAACCTGGTCGGCAACGCGCTGCGGCACGGCGGCCCGCCGGTGCGGATCTCGCTGGCGACCAGCGGGGAGCGCCTGCTGATCGAGGTCGCCGACCACGGTCCCGGCATACCGCACGAGGTGCTGCCGCACATCTTCGAGCGGTTCTACAAGGCCGACGCGGCCCGCGCCCGCTCCGCGGGCAGCGGGCTCGGGCTGGCCATCGCCGACGAGAACGTACGGCTGCACGGCGGTGAACTGCGCGCCGCCAACCGGCCGGAGCGCGGCGCGGTGTTCACCGTGGACCTGCCGCTGCGCGCCCAGGATCCGCACCCGCAGCAACCATGTCCCGACGACGGTGAGGAGCAGTGATGGCGGCGAACCGGCGGTTGACGGCCGCCGCGGCGGGAGTCGCGGCGCTCGGCGCGCTCGCGGGCTGCGGCATCCAGCCCACCGGTGTCATCGAGGCCGGGATACCGGCGACGGGCGTCCACCCGGAGGCCACCGTGCGGCTGTACTTCGTCTCGCCGACCGGGCTGCAGTCGGTCACCCGGCCCGCGTCCGGCCCGGTCGGCCCCCAGGAGACGCTGGACCTGCTGCTCGGCGGCCCCAACAGCGCGGAGATCGCCCGCGGGATGACCACGGAACTGGCGCCGCCCATCGGGGTGGCCAAGGTCGTCACCGGCGAGCAGGAGGTGCGGATCGTGATGTCCACCGACGTCACCCGGCTCACCCCGAACGCGATCGGCCAGTTGACGTGCACGGCGGCCAGCGCCGCCGCCAAGGAGGGCGACGGCGCCGCCGCCGACATCGACGTCCGCGTCACCAGCGGCCACACCACCCGAGGCCCGCTGCGCTGCGCGCTCCCCTCCTCGCCACCCACCCCCGCCCCGGCGGCGACGGCACCGTAGGGGGACGTCAGGCGGACGCGGCGCACCCCTCACCGAGGCAGCCGCAGTGTTCGAACGTACCCCCGTTCGGGGAACCCGGTTTCCTCAGCCGCGTCGCCGCGGACAATAGGGACATGAGTCATCAGGGGGAGCAGCGCCACCAGGACGACGCCTGGTGGCGCCGGCTCTACGACGACGATGAGGCGACGGACCCACCCGGCAAGCCGCGGGACGGCTCGCTCGACGAGCACTTCGCCACCGTGCGGCGGGCCTTCCAAGGCCCCCCGGTACCCGCCCCGCGGCCACCGGCTCAGGTCGTCCACGTGGGGGACCGGCCGCCCACCTACGACGCGGAACCCACCGCCTGGCCGTGCGCCGACCCCGAACTACTGGACGACCTGGTACCGGACACCGTGCTCGACGGCGCGCACTACGGACGGCTGACGGTGCGCGCCGTCTCCGGGCGCGGCGACTCCGCGCGCTACCGTGGCGCACCGCGCGCCGACGCCCTGCTCACCGCCCGGTTCGGCACCGGAGACGACGCCCTGCTGTTCGTCGCCGTCGCGGGCGGCGCCCGTGGTGCCGACGACGCGCCGCGCGCCGCCCGGGACGCCTGCCGCGCCCTCGGCGGCGCGGTGGGCCGCAACCTGCCCCGGCTCGCCGAGGACATACGGTCGGGACGGCGCGGCGCGCTGAAGTCGGGACTGCGCCGCCTCACCGCACGGGCTTACGGAAGGGCGCACGCCGACGGCGAACTCCCCGCGGCGCCGCGGGAATTCGTGGCGTCGCTGCGCTGCCTGCTGTTGCCGGTGGACCCCGACTGCCGGACCCGGGTGTTCTTCGGCCTGGGCCCCGGCGGCCTGTTCCGGCTGCGCGACGGCCGGTGGCAGGACCTCGACCCGGACGCGGAACCCGAGGACGCGGGCACCCGTTTCCGGTTCCGCGCCTCGGTGGCGCAGTGCGGAGATGCGTTGCTGCTGTGCAGCGCCGGGCTCGCCGAACCGCTGCGTGAGACACCGGAGTTGTCCGAGCACCTCGCACGGCGTTGGGGCCGGGCGGACCAGCCACCCGGTCTCACCGCGTTCCTCGCCGACACCGCCACCCGCGTCAAGGGGTACGCGGACGACCGCACCGCCGTCGCCGTGTGGGAGGGCTGAAACCCCGCCGGGATTTCGGACGCCCCGCCCCGACCGGGGACCGCCACGACGGCGGGCGGCCGTGACGGCGCCGGTACGGTGGCCGCCCGGGGCGTCGGCCCGCACTCACGAGCCGCCGGAAGGCCGTAGCCGCAACGTCAGGATCTGGAACGGCCGCAGCCGCAACGCGATCCGGTCGCCGTACAGCGCGGCGGGCTCCCCGGGCCTTTCCAGCAGATCCGTGACGTCCGCCCGGGCCACCGGGAAGGCCGCGGTCAGCGTGGCGTGCGCCCGGCCGCCCCGCGACTCGTAGAGCCGGACCACCACATCGCCGGAGCGGTCGTCGGCCAGCTTGACCGACTCGACGGTGACCGCCGGGTCGTCCACCGCGACCAGCGGCTCGACCGGGGCGCCGGAGGCGGCCGGGCGCAACGGCAGGTTGAGCGCCAGCCCCTCGGCCACCGCGTCCCCGACACCCGCGCCCGGCAGCAGCGCGTAGCGGAATCGGTGCGTGCCCTGGTCGGTCTGCGGATCCGGGCTGTGCGGGGCCCGCAGCAGCGTCAGCCGGACCGTGGTGACCGTGCCCGCCGCACCGGTACCGCGGCCGATGTCATGGCCGTACGTCGAGTCGTTGAGCACCGCCACGCCGTAACCCGGTTCGGCCACGTGCGTCCAGCGGTGCGCGCAGGTCTCGAACCGGGCCGCGTCCCAACCGGTGTTGGTGTGCGTGGGCCGGTACACATGCCCGAACTGGATCTCGGACGCGGCCCGTTCCGCGTGGACGTCGAGCGCGAACGCGGCCTTGAGCACCTTCTCGGACTCGTGCCAGTCGACCTCGGTGGTGATGTCCAGCCGCCCGCTGCCCGCCCGTAGCGCGATGTCCTGCACCACCCGCGAGCTTCCGAACGCCCGTACCACCCGCACCACCGCGCGCAGCGGCCCCGACTCGGTGAGCGTCACCGACTCGGCGGCGACCAGGTCGGTGTGCCTGCGCCGGTAGTGCCGGTCGATGTCCCAGGCATCCCACTTGTTCGGGTGGTCCGGATGGATCTGGAGCAGGTTGCCGCGGCTGCCGGGAGCCAGCACCTCGCGCTCCGCCGCCTTGTCGTACACCGAGTCGAGCAGGCCGTCGGAGTCGACGGCGACCCGCAGCAGATCGTTCTCCAGCACGTGCCCGCCGGGATCGGCGTGCGCCTCCACCCGTGCCCCGCGCGGCGGTTCGGCCACCCCGGCCGCCCCCAGCGCGGGCACCTCGACCCACACGGTGTGTCCGTCGCGCAGCGTCACGGCCTCGGCGCGCGGGTACGGCGCGGCGTTGAACAGCACCATGCCACCGCCGCCCAGGGCCGCGAGCGCGCCCTCGATGATCCGCTCCAGTTCGGCGCGCACCTGTTCATAGGTGTCCCGGGCCTCCCGGTGCACCCAGGCGATGGAACTGCCCGGCAGGATGTCATGGAACTGGTGCAGCAGCACCGTCTTCCAGATCCGGTCCAGGTCGGCGTACGGGTAGGCGTACCCCGGCACCCGCAGTGCGGCGGTGGCCGCCCACAACTCGGCCTCCCGCAGCAGGTGTTCACTGCGCCGGTTGCCCTGCTTGGTCTTGGCCTGGGTGGTGTACGTCGCGCGGTGCAGCTCCAGGTACATCTCACCGGACCACACCGGCGCCCGCTCGCCGTACTCCGCCTCGGCCGCCGTGAAGAACGCCGACGGCCGGTCCACTGTCACCCGCGGCGAGCCCTCCAGGGACCGCAGCCGCCGCGCCTTCTCCAGCATCTCGCGGGTCGGGCCGCCGCCCCCGTCCCCGTAGCCGAAGGGCGCCAGCGAACGGGTCGCCAGCCCCTTGTCGGCGAAGTTCCGTACCGCGTGCGCCAGTTCCGAGGCGCGCAGCTCGCAGTTGTAGGTGTCGACCGGCGGGAAGTGGGTGAACACCCGGGTGCCGTCGATCCCCTCCCACCAGAAGGTGTGGTGCGGCATCTTGTTGGACTGGTTCCAGGACATCTTCTGGGTGAGGAACCAGCGGACCCCGGCGAGCCGGGCGAGTTGCGGAAACGCGGCGGTGTAGCCGAAGGAGTCGGGCAGCCAGATCTCCTGGGTGTCCACGCCGAGTTCTTCGAGGAAGAACCGCTTCCCATGGGTGATCTGCCGGGCCAGTGCCTCACCCCCGGGCATGTTGGCGTCCGACTCCACCCACATCGAACCCACCGGCGCCCAGTTCCCGGTCTCCACCGCCTTCTTGATGCGCTCCCAGATGTGCGGCTGGTTCTCCTTCACCCACGCGTACTGCTGTGCCTGGGAACAGGAGAACACCAACTCCGGGTAGTCGCGGACGAGATCGGTGACGTTGGCGAAGGTGCGGGAGGCCTTGCGTACCGTCTCGCGCAGCGGCCACAGCCATGCGGAGTCGATGTGCGCGTGGCCGGTCGCGACGAGCCGGTGGGCGCTGGCGTGCGCGGGGCGGGCCAGCACGTCGGCCAGTTCGGCCCGGGCGGCCACCGCCGTACCGGCGACGTCGTGCAGGTCGAGCGCGTCCAGGGCGCGCTCCAGGGCGCGCAGGATCTCATGGCGGCGCGGATCGTCGGTGGGCAGCTCGTGCATCAGCTCCGAGAGCACCTCGATGTCGAAGACGAGATGCCACACGTTCTCGTCCAGCACCGCCAGCTCCGCCGACCCGAACCGGTACAGCGGCGTGTCGCCCGCGGTGGTGATGTCGCCCAGCCGGGTGGGCCGGAAGTCCCGCAGCACCTGCGGGTTGGCCGCCGCCTCCAGCAGCAGCCGCACCGGCTCGCCCCCCGCCACCGGGGAGCCCACCGGCACCTGCCGGTTGCGCGGATGCACGCCCTTGATCGGCACACCCTCCCAGTCGTAGACCAGCCCCTCCGCCTGGAACCCCGGGTGCACCCCGGTGAACCCCGGATCGAGCAGCGCCTCCACCCGGCGCCCCGCCCACTCCTGCGGCACCGTGGCCTCGATCCGGAACCAGCTGGTGGACCACGGCGGGCCCCACCGCATGCCCGGCGAGAACGGCTCGTAGGTGGCCTTGAGCGCCTCCTGAACAGGCACCGGTTCGCCCCGCACGTGCCAGGCGCGCACCGTCATCGGGGTGCGCGCCGAGTACACCGCGGCTGAGATGAACTGGGCGAGCGCCCGTTCCAGACGTCCCTCGACCAGCAAGCGATCGTCGTGCATCGCGGCTCCTCCCGCACTGCGCCAAGCCGTCGGCCACCGCCGAAGGCCGTCCGCCATCGCACACCATTCCCAGGGGACCATTCCCCGTACCGTCGGGGCGACCCACAAGGGGTCCGACAAGACATCCCGGTTCGGGGAGTGGACCGCTCGCGGGTGGGAATGCATTCGGCGACGCACGTTCGAAGGGGGACAACGTGACGGGGGCCGGAGCGGAACCAATGGACCGACTGTCGGGGGAACGGGTGGCACGGGACGGCAATGTGGTGTCCCACGGATCACGGGGGTCTCGGGCCTCCCGGGGAACGCACGCCGTACGCGGCGCCCGGACCCCCCAACGCATCGCACACCGGCGGGAGTTGAGCCACCGGCTACGGCGCGCCGACCTGCCTGCCGTAGGGGAGGTACGCGCACTGCTGCGGGACCAGTTACGTCGCTGGGAGGTGCCAGGCCTGGTCGACACGGCCGAGCTGCTGACCAGCGAACTGGTGACCAACGCGCTGGTGCACACGGAGCAGGGGGCGGTGTTCACCGCGACGCTCAGCGGCGGCGCCGAGCGACGGTTGCGGGTCGAGGTGCGCGACTTCAGCGCACAGCGCCCCCAGCCCCGCCCGGCCAGTGACCACACGCCGTCCGGGCGCGGGCTGCTGCTGGTCAAGGAGCTGGCGGACGCCTGGGGGGTACGGGTGCAACGACTGGGCAAGACGGTGTGGTTCGAGCTGGCGGCGGCGTCCGCCTGAGCCGGACACGACGGTCCCCGCACCAGGGCGGCGCGGGGACCGGGCGGCTGGCGGAGCGATACTTTCAGGGAACGGTTTCTGCGGGCCGTGTCCCGCGCGGGGCGCGGGTGGCTTGGGGCCTTGTTGGCGGGACCGGTCGGGCGCCCGCGGACTCAGCCGAACTGCCGCTCCAGATCCTTGAGTTTGGCCTCCAGTGAGTCAAGCCTCGGCAGCGCCTGGGTGTCGTCCTCGGCGGTGAGGTCGACCACGGCCGGGCCGGTCTCACCGGTGATGGACTGCAACGCCGGGCGAGGGCGTACGGGAAGCTCGGCCGCCTCGGCTATGACGGGCTCCGCGAGCTCGACCTTGGCGGCGGGCGCACCGCCGGTGGCAGCCGCGCCGGTGTCGGGCGCGGCGGCGCTCTGCGAGGCCGGGGCGAGCTCCACCTGGCGGCCACCGCGGTGCTGGCCCCAGCCGCGGTGCTGGCGGCTGATCGCCTTGATGCGGGCGCGCTCCAGCCGGTCGTGGTCGCGGCGGCGCCTGCGGTTGCGCTCCTTCTCCCGGCGGTCGTCACGGACCTCCTCGACCGCCTCGTCCAGGGTGCGGACGTTCTCCAGCAGCATCAGCGACCAGGCGCGGTAGGTCTCACGCGGTGCGCGCATCCAGCGCACCATACGGATCTGCGGCAGCGGGCGCGGCACCAGGCCCTGCTCGCGCAGCGCGGCCCTGCGGGTCTGCTTCAGCGCCCGGTCGAACAGCACGGCGGCCGACAGCGACATCCCGGCGAAGAACTCCGGGGCCCCGGCGTGCCCCAGACCGCGCGGCGCGTGCACCCAGTTGAACCAGGCGGAGGCCGCCGCGAACGTCCACACCAGCATGCGCGAGCCGAGCGCCGCGTCACCGTGGCTGGCCTCGCGCACCGCCAGCACCGAGCAGAACATGGCCGCGCCGTCCAGGCCGAACGGCACCAGGTACTCCCAGCCGCCGTCCAGGCTAAGGTTCTGCCGTCCGAAGCCGACCAGACCGTGGAACGACAGCGCCGCGGCCACCGCGGCGCAGCAGAACAGCAGCACGTACGAGGCGCTGCCGTACATCGCCTCCTTCTGCCGCCGCCGCTCCTCCCCGCGTTCCCAGGAGTCCAGCTGTTCGCCCTGCGCCGCCTTGGCCCGGCGACCGCGCACCACCACCGTCCCCGTGGCCGCCAGAACCGCCAGTCCCACGGCGCCTGACAGCGTCCAATCCAGCGATATGTCCGTAAGTGTCATCTGTGGTGGTTCCCTTGTTTCGCTTGTCTTCGCGCTGTGCGCCATCCTGGCGAACGACCCGGGCTCCCGTGGGGGTTTCCGGTCAAGAGAACGCCAACGAGCGGGTGCTTGCGGGAGGCGGTGTGCGAAGTCTCGAACTACCGAACGGAATTGGGGGAGTTGAGGCAATCGGCAGGCACACTATCAGGTGACGAGCCATCATTTCCGTTGTCGTTCCGCTTCGGTCCGGCCCATTCGATCCGGTCGGCGCCGCGGGCCCGCGGGCAGGTCGCGCAGGCGTCCGCGGGGCGCAGCGTGTAGAACAGGCAGCAGGCCACCCGGTCCCGGGTGTGTCCCCGCCCCGCCGCCCGGAATCCGGCGCCGCCGGGGTACGGGGGAGTGCCGCCGGGCAGCAGCGCGTCCAGCTCGGTGACCGCGCGGTCCTCCTCGCCGAGCAGTTCCGCGACATGCCAGAGGCCTTCGGTGATGTCGTCGCAGACCATGCCCCACAGCGCGTGCGGTCCGCGCCGGGTGCGCGCCCGGAACGCGTCGAGCAGCGGACCGACGTGCTCGGTGATCGCACCGCGCAGCACCTCGCGCAGCGCCGCCGCGTCCGGTACGGTCACCGCGCCCGGCCATCCGGCCGCCGGATCGTCCGGCAGGCACACCAGGGAGGTGGAGCGCACGGTCATCCACCCGGTCGTACGGTGGAACGACACGTCGCCCACCCTGAGCCTGGGCACCCTGCGGTGCAGGAACCACGGCACCGTGAACAGCAGGCACGCGGGCCAGACGTAGCGGTGGAAGGCCAGCCCGGCCACCACGTCGGGGCGCGCCCGCACGCCGTGCTCCCGCAGGATCCCGGTGCGCACCCAGCCGAGGAACTCATCCAGCGTGCCGCCGCCCTCGGCGAGTTGGTGCGCCCCGAGCCAGCCGTCGGCGCTGCGCGGCGGCTCCTCGGTGACCCGCGGCCCGGCGAGGACCCCGGCCAGGCGTGCGTAGGACGCGGTGAGCGGCGAGCCGCGGCGGAGCGTGGCCGAGGGCATGGGCGAACCGTCCTGATCGGCGGGCCGGACGGGACCGGCGGCGGGGAACCAGCGACACAGATCGGCACAGGGAAGCCTTACCTTAGCCGAACCATGCCCGGCATGCCGCTGATGTGTGGCGCGGGTGTTGAGTGATGAAATAGGGGGCATTCGCCCGTACGGGCTAATGTCGGTACGCCAGGCGACAACACGTCAACGGGCGCTGTGTGTGATCGATTGGCCCACGGGCTGGAGGAGGCGCCGATGGAGCAGGGCGCGCGGCCGCGTACGCGCGGCGCCGAGGCACCGCTGCGGGTGCCGGGCCAGGGGCGCACGGCACCGTTGGAGACCGGGGGCGAGCCGCTGGGCGGTGCGCGTGGCGCGCATCCGCACGACGAGCCGGGACCGCCCTGTCCGGCCCGCCGGATGCCGCAGCGGTTGTCGCTGCGCGACCAGGTGCTGCGGGGGCTGCGGGACGCGCTGGTCACCGGGGAACTGCGGCCCGGGGCGGTCTACTCGGCCCCCGCGCTGGCTGAGCGGTTCGAGGTGTCGGCCACTCCGGTGCGGGAGGCGATGCAGCAACTGGCCAGGGAGGGAGCGGTGGAGGTCGTCCACAACCGCGGCTTCCGGGTGGCCGAGCGCACCGCGCGGGACCGGGCCGAGCTGGCCGAGGTGCGGGCGCTGCTGGAGGTGCCGGTGCTGCTGCGGTTGGCCCGCGGTGTGCCCCGCGGGCGGTGGGAGTCGCTGCGGCCGCTCGCCCAGGCGACGGTGGCCGCCGCGGCGGACGGCGACCGGGCGGCCTACGCGCAGGCGGACCGCGCCTTCCACGGCGCGGCGCTGGGGCTCGCTGGGAACGACCAACTCGTCGCCGTGGCCGGCCAGTTGCACCGGCGCGCCCAGTGGGCGCACACCGCGGAACTCATGGCCGACGCCCTGGAGCATGTGGCGCTGCTGAACGCGCTGGTCGCAGGCGACGTCCCGGCGGCCGAATCCGTGGTCCGCGCCCACTTCGGGTGACGCCTGCGGCGCGGTCGCGTCGGGAGTCGCGCTCGGTTCGGCCGCGCCGGGCCCCACGGTCGCGGTCGCTCGCCGTCGCGGCGGGTCCTTGTGGGGGCAAGCTCCCACATCCCCCAAGCTCCACACGCCCGTGGGTCACAGGACGTCCCTGAGCCATACCGGCAGGCCGCCGAGGAGGCGGAAGACGCGAGACGCCTCCTTCCTCAGGCGGGTGGATTCCGGTTCGACCTCCACCTCCGCGAGGGCGACCATCACGGGCGGCGTGCCGATCAGATAGTCCAGCTCCTCGCGGATCCGCAGGCATTCCGCGAACCCGTACCGCGCCTCGGCCAACTCCCCGTCGCGCGCCGCCAGTTCGGCCAGATGGCGCCAGGTGCAGGAGGCCAGCAGCCGGTCGCCGTGCGCGGTGGCCGCCGCGTGCGCGCGCCGGTAGGCGAGCCGGGCGCCCGCCGGGTCGCCGCTGAGGTGCTCCGCGAGGATTCCGCGCCGGAAGTCCAGCAGCGCCCGGTCCACCGCCCCCGGCGCCAGCAGCGCGGCGCCGCGGCCCAGCGCGCTGTGCGCCTCGTCGGACCGGTCCCTTACCCCGAACTTCGTCGCGGTGTAGGCGAGTTGGCCCCGCTCGCAGGCCGCGCGGCCGCGCTCCTCGTCGGTACCGGCCAGCGCCTCCGCGGCACGCAGCGCGTCCTCCGCCTCGGCCCATCCCTCGCCGGTGAACGCGCACCGTTCGATCAACAGCGCCGCCCGGCGCAGCGCGGTGTGGGGCGAGCCGTCACCGTCCAGCAGCGCCGCGGCCTGCGCCCAGCGGCCGCGCGACCGCAGCCGCCACACCGCGGGCGGATCGGGACGAGAGCCGTGCGCGATCGCGTTGGTCCGTTGCGTTTCCGCCTTGGAGGCGTCTGCCACAGTCCCCTCCCGCGCGCCGTCGGTAGGCGGAAGTTCAGCACGGCGGGCGGCGCCCAGCAAGAGGGGCGTCGGCGGTGTCCCCCGTATGCCGTAAGCGCTCCGCCGGGAGTGCGGCGGTGTCCCGTCGAACACTCGCCGCACCATGGTGGCTGGTCGCACCGCCTTGAGGAGCCGCCGAACCGCGGCGCACCAGGCCCGACTTGACTGGCGGCTCAACTCATGCGCAGCGCGAGGAAGAAGTCCACCTTGTCCTCCAGACGCGACAGGTCGCGGCCGGTCAACTGCTCGATCCTGCCGATGCGGTAGCGCAGGGTGTTGACATGCAGATGCAGCCGGGTCGCGCAGCGGGTCCAGGAGCCGTCGCAGTCCAAGAACGCCTCAAGGGTGGGGATGAGTTCGGCCCGGTGCCGCCGGTCGTACGCGCGCAGCGGGTCCAGCAGTCGTGCGGTGAAGGCGCGCCGGACGTCGTCCGGCACGAACGGCAGCAGCAGTACGTGCGAGGCCAGCTCCTCGTGCCCGGCCACGCACACCCGCCCGGGCCGGGCGGCGGCCACCCGGCGGGCGTGCCGGGCCTCTTCCAGGGCGCCGCGCAGCCCCTCGGCGGAGTGGACGGAGGCACTCACCCCGATCGTCAGCCGACCGTCGCCGTCCAGGCCCCGGGCCAGCGGCGCCGCGACCGTGCGCAGCAGCCCGTCCGCGCGCAGCCCCGGGGAGTGCTGCTGGTCCGGATCCGCGGCGGGCAGCGGCAGCAGCGCCATCGCCTCCTCGTCGGTGTGCGCCACGGCGATCCGGTCGGCCGGGTCGGTGCCAGCCGACGCCGGGTCGATCAGGATCTCCTCCAGCAGCGCCTGGGCCACCGGCCCGCCGGGCAGCTCGCCGCCCTCCCAGTCCACCCGGGCCACCACCACCTGCCAGTGCGGTGCCGTGCCCGCACCGGGCAGCAGCACCGGCGCGGCCACCCGCAGCCGGGCCGCCACCTCGGCGGGCGGCGCGCCGGTCTGCACCAGTTCCAGCACCTCGTGCGCCAGGCGGCGGCGTACCGCGCCCGCCGCGTCCTGCCGGTCCCGCTCGACGGCGATCAGCTGGGTCACCCCGTGCAGCAGGTCGAGCCGCTCGCCCGGCCAGTCGCCCGCGTCGGCCTCGACCGCCAGCATCCAGTCGGACAGCACGGTGGCGCGCGGGTCCGTCTCGGCGCCCCTGATCGGGAAGACCGAAAAGATCCGTCCGGCGACCTGTACCCGGTGCGGTGCGGGACGCCCCGTCCTGGACGCCGCAAGATGTTCTCCGGCCAGTTCGGCGCGGATCTGGTCGGGCAACTCGGGCGCCGAGCCCGCGACGCGCCGCCCGGTGGAGGACAGCACCCAGGCCCGCAGGTCCAGATCGGTGACGAGCAGGTCCAGCACCGCGTCCGGGCCGCCGCCCGCCGGGCCCGCCGACATCAGCCTGCGGTGCCGCTCCACCACGGCCGCCAGATCCCCGGCACGCTCGGTGGAGACCTGCCGCACCACGTGCTCGGTGATGGTCGCGAACGCCACCCGTTCGTGCACCGCGAACAGCGGCAGCCGGTGCCGTGCGCAGGCGTCCACCAGGGCCTGCGGCACCCCGCCGACCTCGGCCTCGCCCGCGGCCAGCGCGGCGACCCCGGCCGCCGCCAGGCGGCGCACGAACGGCTCGCAGTCCTCCGGCCCGCGCAGCCAGGCAAGGCCGGTCAGCACCAGCTCGCCGCCGGACAGATAGCGGCTGGGATCCCGCAGGTCAGTGGTCATCACGCCGCGGACCGTACGGTCCAGCTCGTCCTCGCCGCCGAGCAGCCGCAGGCCCAGCGCCTCGGTGTCCAGCAGTGTGCGCAGCCGCATCGTCCTCGCCCTGTCTTGAATGACGCTCTTGTAATCCCGCGAGGTGGTGGAACCCCGCCTTTCAGAGGAATCTACAAGGTCCAGTGTCCGGCCAGCCAAGTGCTTCATGTGTTCGGTGACTGCACCCGACCGGTCGGTTCTTTGTGTACTGGGCCACATCACGTGAACGCCACATGAACAAGCCCCTCGCGACCGTGCACCACCCGGCTCCTTCGACATCCGAGAAGAGACCCCCATGGACTTCCTGCGCCCCGCCAGTTGGGAGGAGGCGCTCGCCGCGAAGGCCGAGCACCCCACCGCTGTGCCGATCGCGGGCGGCACCGATGTGATGGTCGAGATCAACTTCGACCACCGCCGACCCGACGCGCTCCTCGACCTGAACCGCATCGGCGAGCTGCGCCAGTGGGAGGTGGGCGAGGAGACCGTGCGCCTCGGTGCCTGCGTCCCGTACACCCGGATCATCGAGAGCCTGCGCGCGCAGCTGCCCGGTCTGGCCCTGGCCGCGCACACCGTCGGATCGCCGCAGATCCGCAACCGCGGCAGCGTCGGAGGCAACCTCGGCGCCGCCTCCCCGGCCGGGGACTCGCATCCGGCGCTGCTCGCGGCCGGTGCCGAGGTCGAGGCGGTCTCGGTGCGGGGCACCCGGATGATCCCGGTCGAGGAGTTCTACACCGGGGTGAAGCGCAACTGCCTCGCTCCGGACGAGCTGATCCGCGCGGTGCACATCAAGAAGGCCGACGGACCACAGCAGTTCTCCAAGGTCGGCACCCGCAACGCCATGGTGATCGCGGTGTGCGCCTTCGGCGTCGCCCTGCACCCCGGCACCCGCACCGTGCGTACCGGTATCGGTTCGGCCGCGCCCACCCCGATCCGGGCCACCGCGGCCGAGGAGTTCCTCAACTGCGCGCTGGAGGAGGCCGGTTTGTGGGACAGCGGCGAGGTCATCCCGCCCGCCGTCGCCCGCCAGTTCGCGGAACTGGTCTCCGCAGCCGCCAACCCCATTGACGACGTGCGCGGTTCGGCCGCGTACCGCCGTCACGCGCTGGGCGTGATGGCCCGCCGCACCCTGGGTTGGACCTGGGAGGAGTTCCGCGGAAACGAGAGGAGCGCACGATGCGCCTGACGTTCACCGTCAACGGCCGCGAGCAGCAGGCCGACGACGTCTGGGAAGGCGAGAGCCTGCTGTACGTGCTCCGCGAACGCATGGGTCTGCCGGGCTCCAAGAACGCCTGCGAGCAGGGCGAGTGCGGGTCGTGCACGGTCCGCCTGGACGGTGTGCCGGTCTGCGCCTGCCTGGTGGCCGCGGGCCAGGCGCAGGACCGCGAGGTGGTCACCGTCGAGGGGCTCGCCGACTTCGCCCGGCAGCGCGACGAGGGCGGGGCCGCTGAGGGAACGTCGCTGGACGACGCCAAGCGCTGGCAGTCCAAGCCGGGCGAGACCGGTCAACTCTCCCCGATGCAGCGGGCGTTCCTCGACGCGGGCGCCGTGCAGTGCGGCTTTTGCACCCCGGGTCTGCTGGTCGCCGCGGACGAACTGCTGGAGCGCAACGCCTCCCCGTCCGACGAGGACATCCGCGAGGCGCTGTCCGGCAACCTGTGCCGCTGCACCGGCTACGAGAAGATCCTGGACGCGGTCCGCCTCGCGGCGGCCCGCGGCGAAGGGGCGGTGTGACGATGGGCGCGACCCGCACTCCCAGCGACATCACCCAGGGCAGCACGGCCAAGGGCGGCATCGGCGAGTCCACGCTGCGCCCGGACGGCACCTTGAAGGTCACCGGCGAGTTCGCGTACTCCTCCGACATGTGGCACGAGGACATGCTGTGGGGCTTCACGCTGCGCAGCCCGCACGCGCACGCCGAGATCAAGTCGATCGACACCTCGCAGGCGCTGGCCCAGGCCGGGGTCTACGCCGTGCTGACCTACGACGACCTGCCCACCGAGGTGAAGAACTACGGCCTGGAGATCCAGGACACCCCGGTGCTGGCACACGGCCGGGTACGGCACCACGGCGAGCCGGTGGCCCTGGTCGCCGCCGACCACCCGGAGACCGCCCGCCGCGCCGCCGCCAAGATCAAGGTCGAGTACCGCCCGCTGCCCGTCGTACACGACGAGGCGAGCGCGCTCGCCGAGGACGCCCCGCTGCTGCATCCGGGACGGGACGACCATCACGCGGGGCACGTCCCGCACCCGAACATCGTGCACCGCCAGCCGATCCAGCGCGGCGACGTGGCCGCCGCCCGGGCCAGGGCCGACGTGATCGTCTCCGGTGAGTACGAGGTCGGCATGCAGGACCAGGCCTTCCTCGGCCCCGAGTCGGGGCTCGCGGTACCCGGCGAGGACGGCGGGGTGGACCTGTACATCGCCACCCAGTGGCTCCACTCCGACCTGCGCCAGATCGCGCCGGTGCTCGGCCTGCCGCCGGAGAAGGTGCGGATGACGCTGTCCGGCGTCGGCGGCGCCTTCGGCGGCCGCGAGGACCTGTCGATGCAGATCCACGCCTGCCTGCTGGCGCTGCGCACCAACAAGCCCGTCAAGATCGTGTACAACCGCTTCGAGTCCTTCTTCGGCCATGTCCACCGGCACCCGGCCAAGCTCTGGTACGAGCACGGCGCCACCCGGGACGGCAAGCTCACCCACATGAAGTGCCGGATCGTGCTGGACGGCGGTGCCTACGCCTCGGCCTCCCCGGCGGTCGTCGGCAACGCCTCCTCGCTGTCCGTCGGCCCCTACGTGGTCGACAACGTGGAGATCGAGGCGGTCGCCCTCTACACCAACAACCCGCCCTGCGGCGCGATGCGCGGCTTCGGCGCGGTCCAGGCGTGCTTCGCCTACGAGGCGCAGATGGACAAGCTGGCCGCCGAACTCGGCCTGGACCCGGTGGAGTTCCGCCAGCGCAACGCGATGTCACAGGGCACCGTGATGCCCACCGGACAGGTGGTGGACTCCCCGGCCCCGGTCGCCGAACTGCTGCGCAGGGTCAAGGCGATGCCGCTGCCGCCGGAGCGGCAGTGGGAGGCCGCGGGCGAGTCGGCGGACGTGCGGGCGCTGCCCGGCGGCCTGTCCAACACCACCCACGGCGAGGGCGTGGTACGCGGCGTCGGCTACGCGGTCGGCATCAAGAACGTCGGCTTCTCCGAGGGCTTCGACGACTACTCCACCGCGCGGGTGCGCCTTCAGGTGGTGGGCGGCGAGCCGGTGGCCGTCGTGCACACCGCCATGGCCGAGGTGGGACAGGGCGGCGTCACGGTGCACGCGCAGATCGCCCGCACCGAACTCGGCGTCACCCAGGTCACCATCCACCCGGCCGACACCCAGGTCGGCTCGGCGGGCTCCACCTCGGCGTCCCGGCAGACCTACGTCACCGGCGGCGCGGTCAAGCACACCTGCGAGGCAGTACGGGAGAAGGTGCTGGAGCTGGGCCGCGCCCGGTTCGGCGCGTTCCACCCGGCGTGGGCCACCGCCGAACTGCTGCTGGAGAGCGGCAAGGTGGTCACCGACGGCGGGGAGGTGCTGGCCGACCTGGTGGATGTCCTCGAAGACGATGCGATCGACATCGAGTTGGAGTGGCGGCACCGCCCCACCGAGCCGTTCGACCTGCGCACCGGCCAGGGCAACGGCCACGTCCAGTACTCCTTCGCCGCGCACCGCGCGGTGGTCGAGGTGGACACCGAACTGGGCCTGGTCAAGGTGGTCGAGCTGGCCTGCGCCCAGGACGTCGGCAAGGCGCTCAACCCGCTGTCCGTGGTCGGCCAGATCCAGGGCGGCACCACCCAGGGGCTGGGCCTGGCCGTGATGGAGGAGATCGTCGTCTCACCGGAGGCCAAGGTCCGCAACCCGTCGTTCACCGACTACCTGATCCCCACCATCCTGGACACCCCCACCATTCCGGTGGACGTCCTGGAACTCGCCGACGAGCACGCCCCGTACGGGCTGCGCGGCATCGGCGAGGCGCCCACCTTGTCCTCCACCCCGGCCGTGGTCGCCGCCATCCGCGCGGCCACCGGCCTGGCGCTGGCCCGCGTACCGGTGCGGCCCGAACACCTCACCGGTACCTGACACTTCCGGGCGGTGGCTGGTTCTCGTCCCTCCCGCCACCGCCCGGATCCGGCCGGTCCGCCGGCCGACGCAGTGATCCCGTTCGTCTCGGGCCGTCCCCCGGGTCGTGCAGGCCAAAACACCTTCCCAAATCCCGCGCCCGGCGCGGGTGCCCCTGTGAACCTTGGGAGTTGGACTCATGACCCAGTCGCAAGTGGAGCCGACGACGGTCGCGGAGGACGCGGGCTCCGGCTCACGCGTTCCCTCCGGCCGCTCGTGGCTCGACCGCTACTTCCACATCAGCGAACGCAACTCGACCGTGGCCCGAGAGGTCCGTGGAGGTCTGACCACCTTCATGGCGATGGCCTACATCCTGCTGCTCAACCCGCTGATCCTGTCCGGCGCGGACGTGGCCGGCCACCGGCTCGGCCAGGCGCCGCTGATCACCGCGACCGCTCTGGGCGCCGCGGTGACCACCCTGGTGATGGGCGTCGTCGGCAAGGTACCGCTGGCCCTCGCCGCCGGGCTGAGCGTCTCGGGTGTGATGTCCACCCAGGTGGTGCCCAACATGACCTGGCCGCAGGCCATGGGCATGTGCGTGATCTACGGCGCGGTGATCGTCCTGCTGGTGGTCTCCGGACTCCGTGAGATGATCATGAACGCCATCCCGCTGCCGCTCAAGCACGCGATCACCATGGGCATCGGCATGTTCATCGCGCTGATCGGCCTGGTGCACGCGGGCTTCGTCGGCGTCGGCAGCGCGGACGCACCCGTCACGCTCGGGGTCGGCGGCCATCTCACCGGCTGGCCGGTGCTGATCTTCGCCGTGACGCTGCTGCTGATCTTCGCCCTGCAGGCCAGGAGGGTACCCGGGGCGATCCTCATCGGCATCGTGGTCGGCACGTGTCTGGCGGTGGCCGTCCAGGCCGTGGCGGGCCTGGGAGCAAAGGTGTGGGGCTACGCGGTTCCCGAGCTGCCCCGGAAGGTCGTCTCGCTGCCGGACTTCTCGCTGCTCGGCCATGTGGAGTTCGGCGGCTGGGGCCACATCGGCGGAATGACCGTCGGCATCATCGTGTTCACCCTGGTGCTGGCCGGTTTCTTCGACGCCATGGCGACCATCATCGGGGTGGGTACGGAGGCCGGGCTGGCCGACGCCAGGGGCCGGATGCCCGGGCTGAGCAAGGCGTTGCTCATCGACGGGGCAGGTGGAATGGTCGGCGGACTCGTCGGCGGCTCGGGGCAGACGGTGTTCATCGAGTCGGCGACCGGAGTGGGCGAGGGGGCCAGGACGGGCCTGGCCAGCGTCGTGACCGGGCTGCTGTTCGCCGCCGGGCTGTTCTTCACCCCGCTCGCCCAGATCGTGCCCAGCCAGGTGGCCGCCGCCGCGCTGGTGGTGGTCGGTTCGATGATGATGGGTAATGCCAGGCATGTGAACTGGAGCGACCGCTCCGTGGCGATCCCGGTCTTCCTGACCGTGGCGCTGATGCCGTTCACGTACTCGATCACCGCGGGTGTCGGCGCGGGCGTCATCGCGTACACCGTCATCAAGTCCGCGCAGGGCAAGTGGCGCGAACCCGGCGCCTTCATGTGGGTCCTGTCGGTCGTCTTCACCGTCTACTTCGCCCTTCACCCCATCCAAGGGTGGCTGGGCGTCCACTGAGGAGTGACACACCATGCTGGACATCGCTGAGGAGTTGCTGGGCTGGTGCGGGCGCGGGCGTCCGTTCGCGGTCGCCACGGTGGTCGCCACCGGTGGCAGCGCCCCCCGGCAGCCGGGCGCGGCGCTCGCCGTGGACGACGACGGCACCGTGATCGGCAGCGTGTCCGGCGGGTGTGTCGAAGGAGCGGTGTACGAGCTGTGCCAGCAGGCGCTGGCGGGCGGTGAGGCGGCCGTGCTCGAACGCTTCGGATACTCCGACGAGGACGCCTTCGCCGTCGGTCTGACCTGCGGCGGAGTGATCGACATCTTCGTCCAGCGGGTGGACCCGGCGGCCGGCCCCGAGCCGGCCGGTGCGCTGGCCGCCGTCGCCGCCGGTCAGGCGGCGGCGGTGGCCAGGATCGTCAAGGGGCCCGCCGAGCTGCTCGGCGGCACCATGACGGTGGCGCCGGACGGCTCGTACCAGGGCGGCTTCGGCGATCCGGAGCTGGACCGCACGGTACGCGCCGAGGCCGCCGCGCTGCTGGACGCCGGGCGGACCGCCACGGTGGAGGTCGGGGCGGACGGCAGCCGCTGCGGGGAGCCGCTGACGCTGCTGGTCGAGTCCAGCGTTCCGCCGCCGCGGATGCTGGTGTTCGGCGCGATCGACTTCGCGGCGGCGCTGGTGCGGATGGGCAAGTTCCTGGGCTACCGGGTGACCGTCTGCGACGCCCGCCCGGTGTTCGCCACCAGGGCCCGCTTCCCGGAGGCGGACGAGGTCGTGGTGGACTGGCCGCACCGCTATCTGGACTCCCAGGAACTGGACGGGCGCACGGTGCTGTGCGTGCTGACGCACGACGCCAAGTTCGACGTCCCTCTGCTGCAGCGGGCGCTGCGGCTGCCGGTCGCCTATGTCGGCGCGATGGGCTCCCGCCGTACCCATCTGCACCGGCTGGAGCGGTTGCGGGAAGTGGGCGTCACCGAGCGGGAGCTGGCCGGGTTGCGCTCGCCGATCGGGCTTGACCTGGGTGCCCGTACGCCGGAGGAGACCGCGCTGTCCATCGCCGCGGAGATCGTCGCCCACCGCAGGGGCGGCACCGGCGTCCCACTGACCGGCGCCCACACCCCCATCCACCACGACGTGCCGCGCACGGTCCACTCGGTGGCGTGACCACGACGAGGCGGTCCCGCGGTGCCGGACCGGCCGCGAGCGAAACTCACCGCACCTGGGGAAACCGTACCCTCAACAGCGCGCCCCCGCCTGTGGCGTTGGACGCCTCGGCGGTCGCGCCGTGCGCGTGGGCGACCTGCTGGACGATGGCCAGGCCGAGCCCGGAGCCGGGCAGCCCCCGCGCGGACTGGGCGCGGTAGAACCGGTCGAAGACATACGGAAGATCCCGCTCCGCGAACCCGGGGCCATGGTCGCGGACCGACAACTCCCCGTCCGCGAGCCGTACCTCGACCCTCGCCCCCGGTGGCGAGAACTTGGCCGCGTTCCCCAGCAGGTTCGTCACCGCCCGCGCCAACCGCGCCGGAACACCCCGCACCACGCACGGTTCGAGTACCACCTCGAAGGTTGTCGCGGGCCAGTGGCGGCCAGCCGCCACGGCACAGTGCCGGACCACCTCGTCCAACCGCACGTCCTCCGGCGAGCCCGTGGACGCGTCGCCCCGGGCCAGTTCGATCACGTCGTCGACCAGCCCGCTCATCTCGGTGATCTGCGCGGACAGCGCGCCGTTCACCCGCTGCCGCTGCTCGGCCGTCAGCTCGTGCGACAGCAGCGAGATGTTGGTGCGCAACCCGGTGAGCGGAGTGCGCAGTTCGTGGGAGGCGTCCGCGACGATCTGCCGGCGGGCGTCGAGCGCCTGCTCCAACTCGCCCAGCATCACGTTGAAACTGCCCGCCAGCCGTGCCAACTCGTCCCGGCCCGGGACCTCGATGCGATGCCGCGGATCCCGGGTGCTGGCGATGGTCTCCGCGGTCCTGGTCAGCCGGGCCACCGGGCGCAGCCCGGTGCGCGCCACCGCGTACCCCAGCCCCGCGGCGAGTACCGCCCCCGCGCCGCCGATCACCACCAGCGCCACCGCGATCCGCCGCTCGCTGCGCTGGATCGAGTCGGTCCGCATCGACACCTGCACCGCCCGCCCCGGCCCGGCCGGGGCGAGATAGCTGCGGAACGGCAGGCCGTGGAAGGACGATTCGGTGAAGTACGCGGCGCGCTCGCCCCTGGCCACCGCCACCGCGCCGGGCACCACCGGCGGCACGTACGCGTCGGCGGCGGACGTGGGCGTCACCGTGCCGTCGGAGCGGATCACCTGGACGCAGTCGGGGGAGCCGAGCCAGGCGCACTCACCGCCCGGCGGCGCGGCCCCGGCCCTTATCTGCGGCACCACCCGGTTGGACTCACGGATCAGGCTCAGGTTCAGTTCCCGGCCGAGCTGCTGGCCGACCGCGATGTACGCGGCCCAGCAGACCCCCGCCGCGACCGCGGCCACGGCCAGCGCGGCGGCCACCGCCAGCCTCAGCCGCAGTGGAGCGTGCCGCCGCAGCCTGCGCCGGTCCTCAGACATCGCGGCGCTCGCCCAGCAGGTATCCGACACCGCGCACGGTGTGCACGATCCGTGGCTCGCCGCCCTCCTCCAGCTTGCGGCGCAGATATCCCACGTATACCTCAAGGGAGTTGGACGACGGCCCGAAGTCGTACCTCCACACCCGGTCGGTGATCACGTCCCGGGGCAGCACCTGTCCGGCGTTGGTCATCAGCAGCTCCAGCAGCGCCGCCTCGGTGCGGGTGAAGTCCATGCTCCGCCCGCCGCGCCGGGCGCGCCGGGTGCGGACGTCCAGCACCAGGTCGCCGAAGCTCAGTTCGTCCGGCAGGTCCGCGCTGGTCTCCGGCCGGGCCCGGCGCAGCAACGCCCGTACCCGGGCGATGAGTTCGTCCAGGTCGAACGGCTTGGGCAGGTAGTCGTCCGCGCCCGCGTCCAGGCCGTCGATCCGGTCGGCCACGGCGGAGCGGGCGGTCAGCATCAGGATCGGCGTGCGGTCCCCGTCCGCCCGTACCCGGCGGCAGACGGTCAGCCCGTCCATCCCCGGCAGCATCACGTCGAGCAGGACGACGTCGGGCGCGGTGGTGCGGATCCGCTGCAGACCGAGCAGGCCGTCGCTGACCGCGGCCACCTGGTAGCCGTGCACCTCCAGCGCGGTGGTGAGTGCCTCGGCCAGGGTCGTGTCGTCCTCGACGACCAGCGCCAGGGCGCTCTCGGGCGGCATCGGTCCTCCTGCGGTTGGCTCCAGCCCACAAGGACGGCCTCAGCGGTAGTTCAGTTCCGCCAGTTCCATGGCCAGCCGATCACGCAGCGCCGGTACCCGCCCCACCAGGGGCAGCAGTGTGGCGCGCACCACCCGCGGCCCCGTGGCGATCCGGGTCAACCGGTGGGTGAACGCCACCACCCGCCGCGCCACCGGCCGCCGCAGCTCCTGGTAGGTCTCCAGCCGCCCCTCGGCGAGCGCCCGGCCGAGGGCGTACCCGTCCTGGATGCCGGTGTTCATGCCCTGGCCGCCCACCGGGCTGTGCACATGCGCGGCGTCGCCCGCGAGTAGCAGCCGACCGCAGCGGAAGCGCTCGGCGACCCGGTGGTGGATGCGGAACCGCGACGACCACAGGAGTTCCCCGGCCTTCGCCCTGCCGGGGTCGCGGGCGTCCAGCAGGCCCTGCACGTACGACAGGTCCGGCCTGGCGGGCGGGTCCGCAACGGTGGCGATCACCCGGTGGTGGCCGCCGGGGAACGGCGCGATGAACAAGAGCCCGTCCGTGCCGAAACGCAGGGTCGGCCCGTCGTCCGCCCGGTGCTGCTCCAGGCTGACGTCCGCGAGCACGAACGACTCGTGGTACGAACCGCCCTCGAACCCGATACCGGCCGCCTCGCGGACCACGCTGTGCATGCCGTCCGCGCCCACGACGTACGCCGCGCGCAGGGTCTGGCCGGATGCCATGGCCAGCGTGGCGCCCTCGGCGTCCTGGGTGACGCCGGTGACCTCGTACGGCCGGTGCACCTCGCCGCCGAGTTGCCGCAGCCGGGAGGCGAGCACGTCCTCCGTCTCGTACTGGGGGACTACCAGCGCGAACGGGAAGCGCGTGGGCAGCCCGTCGAACGGCACCCGCAGCAGTCGCCGCGCCCCCTCGCGCACGGTGATCTCCTCGGCCCGGCGGCCGCGGGCGATCAGCTCGGGGGCGGTGCCCAGCTCGTCGAGCACCTCCAGGGTCCGGGCGTGCACGACCGCGGCGCGCGAGGTGTCGGCGGAGCGCTCACGCCGGTCGAGCAGGACGAAGTCGATACCGGCCGAGGCGAGGGTGACGGCGAGCGCGAGCCCGGTCGGCCCCGCGCCGACGACGGCGACCTCGGTACGGGCGGGAAGTGCTGCGGCGTTCATGGGAACTCCCTTCAGCGAGCGCGTCAACACCTGTTGGCCAACGTCTGTTGACATCGTGCGCCCGGCGCAGCGCGATGTCAACGCTTGTGGGCCAACGACTGTTGGCCTAGGTTGGGCGGCATGTCCGACCCTCGTGAACCAGCCACCGAAAGACGCTCGGACCGCACCCGCGCCGCCATCCTGCGCGCGGCTCGCCAGAGCTTCACCGCGCAGGGTTACGAACGCACCACCATCCGCGCGGTCGCCGCCGACGCGGACATCGACCCGTCGATGGTGATCCGCTACTTCGGCACCAAGGAGCGGCTCTTCGATGCCGCCCTCACCGTCGACCTGCGGCTGCCCGACCTTGGCGGCACCGCCCTGGGCGATGTGCCCGCCGTCCTGGTGCGGCACTTCCTGAACCGCTGGGAGGGCGACCCGAGCGACGACGCCCTGCTGATGGTGCTGCGCTCGGCGGTCACCAACGACCGCGCGGCGCAGCGCGCCCGGGAGATCTTCGGCGGGCAGGTCGCCCCGGCGCTGGCCGCCGTCATCGGCCCCGAGGCGGCCGAGCGCCGGGCGGGACTGGTCTCCTCCCAACTGCTCGGCCTGGCCGTGACCCGCTATCTGCTGCGGCTGCCCGCGGTCACCGCGCTGACGCCGGACGAGATCGTGGCGATGCTCGCCCCGGCGATACGGGAGACGCTGGGGCTCGGCGGATAGCGCTGCCAGCGGTGGGGTATTGGGCTCCGTGGCGTCCGGCGAACGGCCCGGCGCCGAGGGAGGGCGACGGATGACCACACTGTCGTACAGCAGCGGCACCGCGGCGGCACCGCTGCTCGGTGACACCATCGGCGCCAGCCTGGACCGCGCGGTCGCATCCTTCCCGGACCGCGAGGCGCTGGTCGACATGGCGAGCGGACTGCGCTGGACCTACCGGGAGTTCGGGCGCGCCGTCGACACGGTGGCCCGCGGGCTGCTGGCGAAGGGGGTCGGCAGGGGCGACCGGGTCGGCATCTGGGCGGTCAACTGCCCCGAGTGGGTGCTGGTCCAGTACGCCACCGCGCGCATCGGCGCCATCCTGGTGAACGTCAACCCCGCCTACCGCGTGCACGAGTTGGCGTACGCGCTGAACCAGTCCGGGGTGCGGCTGCTCATCGCCTCGACCGCGTACAGGACCAGCGACTACCGCAGGATGGTCGAACAGGCCCGGGGCGAGTGCCCGGCGCTGCGGGACGTGGTCCACATCGGTGACCCGAGCTGGGACGAACTGGTGGCCGCCGCCGAGACGGTCCCCGCCAGTCAACCGGCCGCCGCCCAGGCGGAGTTGGACTGCGACGACCCGGTCAACATCCAGTACACCTCGGGCACCACCGGCTTCCCCAAGGGCGCCACGCTCTCCCACCACAACATCCTCAACAACGGCTACTTCGTGGGGGAACTGGTCGGCTACACCGAGGCGGACCGGATCTGCCTGCCGGTGCCCTTCTACCACTGCTTCGGCATGGTGATGGGCAACCTCGCCGCCACCAGCCACGGCGCCTGCGTGGTCATCCCGGCGCCGGCCTTCGACCCGGCGGCCACACTGCGCGCGGTGGCGGCGGAGCGCTGCACCTCGCTGTACGGCGTGCCGACGATGTTCATCGCGGAGCTGAACCTGCCGCGGTTCGCCTCGTACGACCTGTCGTCGCTGCGCACCGGCATCATGGCCGGATCACCGTGTCCGGTGGAGGTGATGAAGCGGGTGGTCGCCGAGATGCACATGGCGCAGGTGGCCATCTGCTACGGGATGACGGAGACCTCGCCGGTCTCCACCCAGACCCGCACCGACGACGACCTGGAGCGCCGTACCGGGACGGTGGGCCGGGTGCTGCCGCACATCGAGGTCAAGGTCGTCGACCCGGCCACCGGGCGGACCGTTCCGCGCGGCGAGCCGGGCGAACTGTGCACCCGCGGCTACTCGGTGATGCTCGGCTACTGGCAGGAGCCGCAGCGCACCGCCGAGGTGATCGACTCCGCGCGCTGGATGCACACCGGTGACCTGGCGGTGATGCGCGAGGACGGCTACGTCACGATCGTCGGCCGGATCAAGGACATGATCATCCGCGGCGGCGAGAACGTCTACCCCCGGGAGATCGAGGAGTTCCTGCACACCCACCCCAAGATCGCCGACGTCCAGGTGGTCGGCGTCCCCGACGAGCGGTACGGCGAGGAGATCCTGGCCTGTGTCATCCCGCGCGACGCGTCCGACGCGCCCACCCTGGAGGAGATCACCGCCTTCTGCCGGGGGCGCCTGGCGCACTTCAAGGTCCCGCGGCATCTGCGGATCGTGGACGGCTTCCCGATGACGGTGAGCGGTAAGGTGCGCAAGGTCCAACTGCGGCAGGACTTCGCCGGGTGATACGGGTGGTATGCCAGTAACGTCCTGTGGTTGAGGCGGTTCAGAGGGAACTCATGGAATCATGTGCCATCCTGTCCCGCCATGACGACAGAGCAGTTGCGGCTGGACCGGCCTCAGGCCCCCGTACGGCACGCCATGAGCAAGGTCCCGGAAGTGACCGCGTACTTCTGGATCATCAAGGTGCTCACCACCGGCATGGGCGAGACCACCTCTGACTACCTGGCCAAGGCCCTCGACCCGATGGTCGCGGTCGGCATGGCGGGCCTGGCCCTGGTGGCCGCGCTCGCGCTGCAGTTCTCCGTGCGGCGCTACGTCTCCTGGATCTACTGGCTGGCCGTCACCATGGTCAGCGTCTTCGGCACCATGGCCGCCGACGTACTGCACGTCGGCCTCGGCATCCCCTACTTCGCCTCGACCGCGTTCTACGTGGTGGTGCTGGCCGCGATCTTCGTCGTCTGGCAACGCAGCGAGAAGACGCTGTCCATCCACAGCATCCACACCCGCCGCCGTGAGGTCTTCTACTGGGCCACGGTCATGGCGACGTTCGCGCTGGGCACCGCCGCGGGCGACATGACCGCGGTCACCATGAAGCTGGGCTACTTCTCCTCGGGCCTGATGTTCGCGGCGCTGATCGCCATCCCGGCACTGGCCTACTGGAAGCTGGGGCTCAACGAGATCTTCGCCTTCTGGTTCGCCTACATCGTGACCCGCCCGCTGGGCGCCTCGTTCGCCGACTGGATGGGCGTCCCCACCGGTCGCGGCGGCCTCGGCTGGGGCACCGGGCCGGTGAGCGTGGGGCTCGCCGTGGTGATCGCCCTGTTCGTCGCGTACATGGCGGCGACCCGCAAGGACGTCGCCCGCTCCTGAGCGCGGCTGACCGCGACGGCGGTGCCCCGCGCCGCAACTACCCCGGCGGCTCGGCCAGATAGCGCCGAAGCACCCGCTTGCACTCCGCGATCAGATCCGGGTCGCCCTCCGGGGCCACCCGGAAGGCGAGTTGCAGCACGGCGTCGGCGCACTCCATGGCCACTCGCAGGGTGAGCCCCGACCCGGCGTCCGCCAGCGAGCCCGCGAACAGCTCGCGCAACCGCTCCGCCACCGCGGCGTTGTTGTCCAGGGCGGAGTCCAGGACGTGCCGCTGCGCATCCGTGCCCGGCCGCCCGGTCAACCCGAAGTCGACCACGGCGAAGCCGGGAACGGACCGCTTCATGGCGACGAACTCGTCCACCGCCAGATCGACCAACTCCCCGACGCCACACGGTGGTTGGGCCGCCATCGACCGGCCCAACCGGTCCGCGTACCGCTCCAGATTGCGCGCCGCCAGCGCTGCCACCAGCCCGTCCTTGCCGGGGAAGAACTGGTAGAGCGTGCCGATCGGCACCCCGGCCCGGCGCGCCACCTCACGCGTGGTGAGCCCGCCGTAGCCCGCCTCGTCCAGCAGCCGCGCGCTCGCGTCGAGGATGCGCTCGACGCGGGCCTGGCTGCGTCGTTGGACGGGACGGCGGCGAAGCGGGACGGACCTCATGGCAACCACTGTGCAGGACCTGTCCTTCCAGCGGCGAGTAACTATCATGAGCAACCCTCATGTTCGCGTGGAAGGGGCCGCGCCCATGCCGCACATCCCCGCACTACCGCCGACGTTCCGCTGGGGCGTGTCCACCGCCGCCTACCAGATAGAGGGCGCAACCGAGGAGGACGGCCGGGGCCCCAGCGTCTGGGACACCTTCGCCGCCCGGCCCGGCGCCATCAGGGACGCACACCACGCCCGTACCGCCTGCGACCACTACCACCGCTGGCCCGAGGACATCGAGCTGATGCGGGAACTGGGCGTGGACGCCTACCGGTTCTCCATCGCCTGGCCACGCGTCCAGCCCACCGGACGCGGACCGGTCAACGAGGCCGGGCTGGCGTTCTACGACCGGCTCACCGACGAACTGCTGTCCCACGGCATCACCCCGCTGCCCACCTTGTTCCACTGGGACCTGCCGCAGGCCCTGGAGGACGACGGCGGCTGGCTGGCCCGGGACACCGCGCACCGCTTCGCCGAGTACGCGGCGCACACCGCCGACCGGCTCGGCGACCGGGTGCCCGAGTGGATCACGCTCAACGAGCCGTTCGTGCACACGGTGTTCGGGTACGCGGTCGGCGAGCACGCCCCCGGCCGCACGCTGCTGCTCGACGCCCTGCCCACCGCGCACCACCAACTGCTGGGTCACGCGCTGGCCGCCCGCGTCCTGCGGGAGCGCGGCGCCCGGGTACTGATCGCCAACAACTGCACGCCGGTGCACCCGGCGAGCGGCACCGCGGCCGACCGCGCCGCCGCCGAGGCGTACGACGCCCTGCACAACCGCCTCTTCAACGACCCGCCGCTGACCGGCCGTTACCCCGACCTGTCCGCCTACGGCGTGGCCGCCGACCTCGGCGGCGCGGTGCTCGACGGCGACCTGGCGCTGATCCACCGAAGCGTGGACGGCCTGGGCGTCAACTACTACAACCCCACCCGGGTCCGCGCCCCGGACGACCCGGACGGCCTGCCCTTCGACCTAGTCCCGGTCGAGGGCGCGCCGCGCACCGCCTTCGGCTGGCCGGTCGTCCCCGAAGGCCTGCGCGAACTGCTGCTGCGGCTGGACCGGCGCTACGGACAGGCCCTGGTGCCCATCACCGTCACCGAGAACGGCTGCTCGTACCCCGCGCTCGACGACCCCGAGCGCATCGACTTCCTCGACGGGCACATCCGCGCCGTCGCCGAAGCGGTCGCCGAAGGCGTGGACGTACGCGGCTACTTCGTGTGGACACTGATCGACAACTTCGAGTGGGCCGAGGGCTACCACCAGCGCTTCGGCCTGGTGCACGTCGACCACACCACCCAGACCCGCACCCCGAGGGCCTCCTACACCTGGTACCGGGAGCTGGTCGCCGCACATCGCGCGGCGCGCAACCGCGCGGCCGACGACGCGATGTGACCCTGACCGTCACGGCGGGGCGGCGACGCAGGAAGTTCCGGGCGGGGCCGGGACTTCGGGTGAGACCGCCCTTTCCATCGCGGTCGGACGCTTGAGTGATGGTGGCCGTTGGTGTTCCCTTCGTTGTTGTTCCTGAGCGACGCGGACAGGGGAGACCAATGCGGGTACCGATGACCATCGCCGACTTCCTCGACCGGGCGCAGCTGGGGTTCTCATCCAGCCTGGGTGTGGTCGACGAGCCGACCCAGCCCGCCGATCCGGTGCCGGACTCGTCGTACGGGCGGTTCGCGCAACGGGTGCGGGCCTGGCAGGCGGGCCTGGACGCGCTCGGCGTCGGTGAGGGCGAGCGGGTGGCGGTGGTCAGCCACAACTCCACGCGATTGCTTGAACTGCTGTTCGCGGTGCCGATGAGCGGCCGGGTCTGTGTGCCGGTCAACTTCCGCCTGAAGCCGGAAGAGGTCGAGTACGTGGTGCGGCAGAGCGGCGCCTCGGTCCTGCTGGTCGACCCGGAGTTGGATGACGCGCTCGCCGCGGTGCGGGCGCGCCACCGCTTCGTTCTGGGTGCGCGGACCGAGACCGAGTTGATGCGGTTCGGTGTGGAGCCGCGTCCGTGGTCCCATCCGGACGAGGACGCCACCGCGACGATCAACTACACGTCGGGGACGACGGCCAGGCCGAAGGGCGTGCAGCTGACGCATCGCAACATCTGGGTCAACGGCCTGACGTTCGGACTGCACACCCGCGCGTGGGAGCGCGATGTCTACATGCACACGCTGCCGATGTTCCACTGCAACGGCTGGGGCATGCCGTACCTGATGGCCGGACTCGGCGTGAAGCAGGTGGTGCTGCGCAAGGTCGACGGCATGGAGATACTGCGTCGTGTTCAGCAGCACGGCGTCACGCTGATGTGCGGTGCGCCCGCGGTGTGGAACGCCGTGCTGGACGCGGCGGCCGACTGGGACGGCGAGATCCCGGGCCGCGATCGGGTGCGGATCGTGTGCGCAGGGGCTCCGCCGCCGAGCAGGACGATCCAGCGGGTGGGCGAGGAACTCGGCTGGGAGTTCACCCAGATCTACGGCCTGACCGAGACGTCCCCGCTGCTCACCTTCAACCGCTCCCGTTTGGCCGACGCGGATCTGCCCGCGCCGGACAGGGCGCGCAAACTCTCGCGGGCGGGGCTGCCCGTGCTGGGCGTCAGGCTGAGGGTCGCGGACTCCGGCGAGGTGCTGGCACGGTCGAACACGGTGCTCGACGGATACTGGGACAAGCCGGAGGAGACCGCGCAGGCGCTGGACGGCGGCTGGTTCCACACGGGCGACGGCGGCACCATCGACGAGGCGGACGGCCACCTGACGATCTCCGACCGGAGGAAGGACGTGATCATCACCGGGGGTGAGAACGTGTCGTCGATCGAGGTGGAGGACACGGTCTTCAGCCACCCGGCGGTCGCCGAGGTCGCGGTGATCGGCGTGCCGGACGAGAAGTGGGGCGAGACGATCAAGGCCCTGGTGGTCCTGGCCGAGGGAGCGACGGCGACCGAGGCCGACATCATCGCCCACTGCAAGCAGCGGATGGCCGGATACAAGGCGCCGACGAGCGTGGAGTTCCGCGACTCCATCCCGCGCACGGCCACCGGCAAGATCCAGAAGTTCAGGCTCCGCGAGCCGTACTGGGCGGGGCTGGAGCGCGGAGTCCACTGAGTGCTGGTCCTTACGCGTACCGCGAGTTGCGCGGGCAGGATCCGCGCTGAGCGCCCCCGGCGTGCGCGGCGCGCAGTCGCGCCCGAAGTGCGCTGTTGGCACCTTTCCGTGGTGAGGTGACGGATTCCTGCCTGTCGGCGGCGAGTTCGGGCCGCATACGTTGCCCTCGCGGCCCGGACGGGCCGTCGGGCAAGCCGAGTCGAAGGGGGAGACGATGAGTGACGCCATCTTCCACGCGGGCACGCAGATCACCCTGAACGAAGCGCTGACCTCGGGCAGCGGCCGGACGCTGCTGCGGCTGCAGGAGGACCGCAACCTGGTGCTCTACAAGGACAACAAGCCCGCGTGGCAGGCGGAGAACGCCTGGTCGCACGGGAACGTCCTGAAGGTGCAGGGCGACGGCAACGTCGTGCTGTACGACGAGAGCGGGCGTCCGGTGTGGGCGTCCAACACCGACGGCCACGACGGCGCGTACCTGGCCGTGCAGGACGACGGCAACGCGGTCGTCTACGACAAGGCGGGTTCGCCGATCTGGGCCACCAACACCGGTGACTGACCGGCGCGAGTAGACACCGGCCTGGCGCGGCGGGGAGCGGCCCACCGTGCCAGGCCGGTCCGTGTCCACCGGTCCGCGACCGCCGGTCGGATCAGGCCGGTCGGCCGCCGGGCGCGGTGCGGATCAACTGGTCCGCCGCGTCGTTGACGGGTTGCGGGGTGCCGGTCAGGTCCATCACGAACAGCGGGACGTCGAGCTGGTCGGCGCGCAGCCGGGCGTCGTGGGCGTAACCGGCCAACGAGAAGAACGCCCCGGCGCGGTCCTCGTTCAGCGAGTTGAGCCAGAGCGTCTCCACGTCCCGCAGCGGTGTCGGCCGGGTGGCCGGGTCGACCTGTGCCACCACCCGGTCACCGCGCAGGTCGACCCCGGTCGCCGAACGGTCCGCGGCAACGGCCACGTCGGCGAAGCCCAGCCACTTCAGGTACTGCGCGGCGGCGGTGACCGCGTCGCCGCCGGTGCGAATGGTCACCGGACGGAACGGTGGCCGCCGTACCGGCTGCGGCGTGCCGGTGAGCGGTGCGCCGGAGGTGCCGGTGGGTTGCAGCGCCTCGGCCGGTTGGGACTCGCCGGGCGGCGGTTCGGACGGTCCCCGGTCGACCGGAAGCCGGACCACCGCACCGCAGGAGCAGCCGAGTTCGGGCTGCGGCCAGTCGTCGTCCCGCCCGCACGACGGGCAGCGCAGCGTCACCCACGAGTCGTTCCAGGTCCGGTGCCGTACCAGGGTGGGTACGCCGCCGCGCAGCACCGGGATGGTCACCGGGGCGCCGCACGGACACGGGTAGGTCGGCGGGGTGAACCCGTGTTCCCGTCGGCAGGCGGGGCAGCGGACGGGCACGCTTTCGGCCATTGCGGAGCTCCAGGCGGATCCGATCCGGGGCGGTCGTGTGACCACCATATCCGGGGCCGGGCTCGCGGTCCCGGCAAGCGGCCCCGGCGGCTGCCGCCCGCACAGACGTCAGCCGCCAGGGGGTTCGGTCCCAGGGACCGCGGTACGCCCGCACCGTCCGGCCTCCACCCCTCAGAAGAGGCCGACGGTGCGGGCGAGTTGGTGGCCCCCGTTCTCTCTGGTCCCCCGGTGGTCTCTGGTCCCCCCTCGGCGGTCAGCTCTCGCGCAGTTCGCGCACGGCGGCCTCGACCCGCTTGCCGTACTCGGGGTCCGCGGCGTGGAAGTGGGCGAGATTGGCCTCGATCACATCGTCCCGGCCGACCTGGGAGAGGCTCCCGGCGATGTTGGCCACCAGCCGGGAACGCTCCTCCGGCGACATCAGCCGGTACAGCTCACCGGCCTGGAAGAAGTCGTCGTCCTTGGTGTGTTCGGGCGCCGGGTGGGTGCCGGTGTGGCCGGTGACGGCGAGGGCGGCGGCCAGTGGCCGGTCGGTCTGCACCGGGCCGTCATGGGAGTTGGGCTCGTAGTTCCTGGCGTGCCGCCCCTGCGGGTTGGTCGCCATGAGGCCGTCCCGGCCGTGGTTGAGCGCCGGGTTCCTCGGCGCGTTGACCGGCAGTTGGGTGTGGTTGACGCCCAGCCGGTAGCGGTGCGCGTCGGCGTAGGCGAACAGCCGTCCCTGGAGCATCTTGTCGGGGGACGGGCCGATGCCGGGCACGAAGTTGTTCGGGGAGAACGCGGCCTGCTCGACCTCGGCGAACACGTTGTCCGGGTTGCGGTCCAGCACCAGGCGGCCGACGCGGTGCAGCGGGTAGTCGGAGTGCGGCCAGACCTTGGTCAGGTCGAACGGGTTGAAGCGGTAGTCGGCCGCCTCGGCCACCGGCATGATCTGCACGTACAGCGTCCAGGACGGTTTGACGCCGCGTTCGATCGCCTGCACCAGGTCGCGCTGGTGGCTGTCCGGGTCCTTTCCGGCCAACTCGGCGGCCTGCTCGGCGGACAGGCAGCGGATGCCCTGGTTGGACTTGAAGTGGTACTTCACCCAGAACGCGGCGCCCGCCTCGTTGACCCACTGGTAGGTGTGCGAGCCGTAGCCGTTCATGTGCCGGTAGGAGGCCGGGATGCCGCGGTCCCCGAACAGCCAGGTCACCTGGTGCGTCGCCTCGGGGGCGTGCGCCCAGAAGTCCCACACGTTGTCCGGCTCCTGGACGCCGGTGAACGGGTCGCGCTTTTGCGAGTGGATGAAGTCGGGGAACTTGATCGGGTCCTTGATGAAGAACACCGGGGTGTTGTTGCCGACGAGGTCGTAGTTGCCCTCCTCGGTGTAGAACTTCACGGCGAACCCGCGCGGGTCGCGTACCGCGTCCGGGGCCCCGAGGTTGCCCGCCACGGTGGAGAAGCGGATGAAGATGTCGGTGCGCTTGCCGACCTCGGACAAGAACGCGGCCCGGGTGAAGTCCGTGACGTCGTCGGTGACCTCGAAGTGGCCGTGTGCGCCGGAACCCCGGGCGTGTACGACGCGCTCCGGTATCCGCTCGCGGTTGAAGCGGGCGAGCTTCTCCAGCAGGTACTGGTCCTGCAGGAGCAGCGGTCCGCCGACGCCCGCGGTGGCGGAGTTCTGGTTGTCGGCGACCGGGGCGCCGGACTCGGTGGTGAGCGTGGGCTTGGGCATGGGGACCTTCCGATGGGGTCCGTGGGTCAGGTGTCCCGGGACATTACGAACGGCTTCAACAAAATGTCAATGGTTCCGCCCGGCGGCGCGCTTGGGCGCGACAGGACAGGTCGGCGCGCCGCCGGACGGAGGTCTGCGCGCACTACGGCGCGGGCTCGAACTCCCTGACGGAGTCGATGTTCGGGCCGTGCGGGGTGTTCGCCTCGCGCTCGATCATGATCTCGACCAGCACCGGACGGGACGTCGAGACGGCCTCCTTGCGGGCCCACTCGATGGCCGAGCGGATGTCACCCGGCTCCCAGACGCGGCGCCCCGAACAGCCGTACGCCTCCATGAGCTTGACGTTGTCCGAGCCGTACTCGTCGTAGTGGATGTCGACCTGGTAGTTCATGTCGTAACCGATCGACGCCTGGCGGATCAGGCCCAGGTACTCGTTGTTGAGCATGATCAGCACGTACGGCACGTTGTACTGGGCGGCGACCGCGAGTTCCTCGACCATGTACTGGAAGCCGTAGTCGCCGACGATGCCGACCACCTCGTTGTCCCGGCCCTCGCTCAGCAGCGCCTTCTTGACGCCGATCGCGGCCGGGATCTCCCAGCCCAGCGGCCCTGCCTGGCCGCAGACCTGGTAGTGCCGCGGCCGATGGGCCTTTTGGTGCTGGCCGCCCCAGATCTGGTAGAGGCCGATCGCGGTGACGAAGTAGGTGTCCTCGTCGAAGATCTCGTTGATCTCCTTGTAGACCCTGGGAGCCTTGACCGGGGTGGTGTCGAAGTCCTCCCGGCGCACCAGGGTGCGCTTCAGCTCCTGGCACCGCTCGATCCACGGCGCCACGTCCGCCGTGACGGCCCGGCGCTTCGCGGCGGCCAGCAGTGCTTCGAGGAACAGCCGGGCGTCCGAGACGATGCCCAGGTCCGGCTCGAACACCCGGCCCAACTGGCCCGGCTCGATGTCCACATGGACGAACGTGCGGTCACCCTTGTAGGTGTCGAGGTTCGCGCCGGTGTGCCGGTCGCCGAACCGGGCGCCCACGGCGAGCACGAAGTCCGACTCCAGGAAGGACGCGTTGGCGTACTTCTGCGAGGTCTGGATGCCGGTGGTGCCCAGGTTCAGCTCGTGGTCGTCCTCGACGGCGCCCTTGCCCATCAAGGTCACCTGGAACGGCACCCGCAGGTACTCCACCAACTCCCGCAGCACTTCGGACGCTTCGGCCAGGATCACCCCGCCGCCCGCCAGGATCAGCGGCCGCTCGGCGGCCAGCAGCAGGTCCAACGCGGCCTCGACGCGCGGCGCGTGCGGCGCCACGGTCTTGACCGGCAGCGGCGCGTCGATCGCGGCGTCGTACCAGATCTCCTGCTGGCCCTTGTCCAGCGGGATGTCGATCAGCACCGGGCCGGGACGGCCCTCACGGGCGATCCGGAACGCCTCGCGGAAGATCCACGGGATCTGTGCCGCCTCCTTGACCTGCACCGCCCACTTGGTGACCGGCCGGGCTATCTCCACGATGTCGACCGCCTGGAAGGCCTCCTGGTGCAGCTTGGGGGAGACCGCCTGGCCGGTGACGCAGACCATCGGGATGGAGTCGGCCTGTGCGGTGTACAGGCCGGTGACCAGGTTGGTGGCGCCGGGGCCCGAGGTGGCGATCGCCACCCCGACCCTGCCGTTGGTGCGCGCCCAGCCGTCCGCCATGTGGGTCGCGCCCTCTTCGTGACGAACCGTCAGGTGTTCGATGCCGCCCACCACTTCCATCGCCTTGTACAGCGGGAGGATGGCGGCGCCGGGGCAGCCGAAGGCGATGTCGACGCCCTCGTCCTTCATGATCTGCACGGCCGCCTGCATGGCGGGGATCTTCTCGGCGGTCATGGCGGTCAGCCCTCCAGCTTCTGTCCGGACAGCCGCTCCACTGCGCGTAGCAGCGCGCAGTGGTCCAGGCCGCCGTCGCCCTGGGCGCGCAGCGAGGCGATCAGCTGGGCGACGACGGCGCCGACCGGCAGCGCGGCGCCCACCGCGCGGGCGGCGTCGGTGACGATGCCCATGTCCTTGTGGTGCAGGTCGATGCGGAAGCCCGGCTTGAAGTCGCGGGTGAGGAAGTTGTCCTTCTTGCGGGCCAGCACGGTCGAGCCCGCCAGTCCGCCGCCCAGGACGTCCAGCGCGGCGGCCAGGTCCACGCCGGACTTCTCCAGGAAGACCACCGCCTCGGCGCACGCCTGGATGTTGACGGCGACGATGAGCTGGTTGGCGGCCTTGACGGTCTGTCCGGCGCCGTGCGGACCGCACAGCACGATCGTCTTGCCGAGCGCCTCGAAGATGGGCTTCGCCTGGTCGAAGTCGGCCTGCTCGCCGCCGACCATGATGGACAGTACCGCCTCGATGGCTCCGGCCTCACCGCCGGAGACCGGGGCGTCCAGCACCCGGATGCCCTTGTCCTGGGCGTTCTTGGCGAGGTCGATCGAGGTCTGCGGGGTGATCGACGACATGTCGACCAGCAGCGCCCCGGGCCTGGCGTTCTCCAGGATGCCGTCCGCGCCGTAGGCGACCGCCTCCACCTGCGGGGAGGCCGGAACCATGGTGATGATGACGTCCGCCTCGCGGACCGCCTCGGCGATCGAGACGGCGGCGGTGCCGCCGTTCGCCGCCAGCCGGTCCAGCTTGGCCTGCTCCAGCGTGTAGCCGGTCACCTGGTACCCGGCCTTGACGAGGTTCTCGGCCATGGGGGAGCCCATGATGCCCAGGCCGATCCAGGCGATCTTCGGTAGAGCCGTGTTGGTCATTGGGGGTGCCCTTCGGGTGCTACGGAAAAGTCAGTGGTGGGCGGTGCGCCGCGACCTGGGCAGCCACTCGAACGCGTCCGCGCTCGGGCCGTCGCCCGGCTTGTACTCAAGGCCGACCCAGCCGTCGTAACCGGCCTTGCGCAGTCGGCCGAGCAGGTCGTCGAAGTCGAGTCGGCCGGTGCCTGGGAAGCTTCGGCCGGGGTTGTCGGCGATCTGCACGTGACCGGTCCGGTCGGTGTAGCGGTCGATGACCTCGTGCAGGTCCTCGCCGTTCATCGACAGGTGGTACAGGTCCATCAGGAACTTCGCGTTGCCCAGACCGGTGGCGGCGTTGACCCGGTCCACCACCTCGACCGCCTTCGGCGCGCTGACGATCGGGCAGCGCGGCGACTCGGGCGCGTTGAGCGCCTCGACCAGCAGCACCGCGCCCACCCGGTGCGCGGCGCGGGCCGCCAACACCAGGTTGTCCAGGGCGAGTTCGTCCTGGGCGGCCGGGTCGACGCCGTCCACCCGGTTGCCGTAGAGCGCGTTGAGCGCGGTGCAGCCGACCGACCGGGCGAACTCGGCGGCCACGTCGACGTTGTCGCGGAACCGGTCCGACTCGGCGCCGGGGATCGACAGCGCCCCGCGGTCCGGGCCGGGTAGCTGTCCGGCGTAGAAGTTCAGGCCGACCAGCTGGGTCCCCGCGGTGCGCAACGCGTCCCGCAGGGCGTCGAGTTGGCTCTGTTCGGGGACGGGAGCGTCGACCCACGGCCACCACAGCTCCACCGCGGTGAACCCGGCCGCCGCGGCGGCGGCGGGGCGCTCCAGCAACGGGAGCTCGGTGAACAGGATCGACAGGTTCACGTCGAAGCGCGTGTCAGGCAAATCCACCGGGATGCGCCCCTTTCCGGAAATCGCGCTGCCTTCCGCAGCGATCTATTTCGTATTGCGGAAGTTGTTTTCTGCGTATTGGAAGAGTGAGGGATGGGTGCGACGAGTGTCAAGTGCCGACGTCGAGTCGTGGCCGGGACCGGTTAGGTTGAGGGCGTGCGATTGAGGGTGGAGTTCACAACGGAGCCGTTCGATCTCGACGAGGCCCCGCGACATGCGGTGGTGGCCCGCGAGGTGGTGCAGACGGCCGAGCTGGACCGGGTGGACGTGGGTCCGTTCGGCAACACCGCGGAAGGGTCGGCGCGGGCGGTGCTCGCCGCCGTCCACGACCTGCTGGAGCGGTCCTTGGCCGCGGGTGCGACCCGGGTGTCCCTGCAGGTCAACGTGGTGGACGAGGGGGAGGGGTGAGCATGACCGGGCCCGGTTCCCACCCGCTGGTCGACGCCGTCAAGCCGCTGGTCGACGCGATGGGCGGCGAGATGGTCCCGCCGGGCGCCGCGCGGGGGGACGACGTGGTGCTCAGCTGGGAGGGCGAGCAGGTGGTCGCCGTACGGCTGCCGCACATAGCCGACTCGCTCGACCACATCCTGGCCGACCTGGAGCGCCGCCAGGGCCGCCCGCTCGCCGAGCTGGACCGCAAGGAGAAGCAGACGGTGGTGCGCATCCTGGAGGAGCGCGGCGCCTTCTCGGTTCGGCACGGGGTGGAGACGGTGGCCTCCGCGCTCGGGGTCAGCCGTTTCACCGTGTACAACTACCTCAACCGCGAGAACGCCGCGAAGAGCACTGAGTAACCACTCGTACGCGCGGTGTGGCCAGCGTTTTTGGAGCCGCCGCCCGGTTTTGTCCCGGGTGGCGGCTCTTTCTGTCGCGCAAAGTTCAACAAAGTGTTGACGGCGTGTGTCGGGTGGATCTAGCTTCTCGGCAAGCCCGGTCCAGCAGGCCCTGGAGGCCGCAGATGACTTCTCGCTCGACCGCGGGCCTCGCCCGCCTCAACGCCGCCGCCGACGAAACCGCCGCCCGACAGCTGCACGAGGTGTGCGCCTCCACCGCCTGGACGGCCGCGGTGCTCGCCGGACGCCCGTATCCCGACACCGAGGCGTTGCTGGCGGCTGGCGACGCGGCGCTGCGCGAACTGACCGCCGAAGACCTCGGCGAGGCGATGGCCGGACACCCGCCGATCGGCCGCCCCAAGCCCGGCGACCCCACCTCGGCGCGCGAACAGCGCGGTATGGCCGGGGCGTCGGACCGGCTCAAGGCCGAACTGCTCGAACTCAACCTGGCCTACCAGGAACGGTTCGGGCATGTCTTCCTGATCTGCGCCACCGGACTCACCGGCGAGCAGATGAGGGACGCGGCCAGAGCCCGGATCGGCAACACTCTTGAAGAGGAGCGGGAGATCGTCCGCGGCGAGCTGGCGAAGATCAACCGCATCCGGCTGACCCGCCTCGTTACGGCGGAAGGAGACCCGTCATGACGGACACCTCAGTGTCCACGCACGTTCTGGACACCAGCGTCGGCCGCCCGGCCGAGGGCGTACCGGTGCGGCTGTCGGTCCGTGGCGGCGCCCACGCCGACTGGGCCGTGCACGGCCGCTCCGGCACCGACGCCGACGGGCGCTGCAAGGACCTGCCCGCCCTCCCCGAGGGCACCACCCACGTACGGCTCCTGTTCGAGGTCGAGCCGTACTTCGAGAAGAAGCAAGCCGATGCGCAGCAGGACGCCCCCGCGAATCGGGACAGCGGTCCGTTCTTCCCCGAAGTGGCGGTCACCTTCGCCGTACGACCGGGCGAGCACCACCACGTACCGCTGCTGCTCAACCCGTTCGGCTACTCCGTTTACCGAGGGAGCTAGCAGACAATGCCCACGATTCTCGGCCAGAACCAGTACGGCAAAGCGGAGAACCGCGTCGTAAGGATCACGCGGGACGGCGAGACCCACCACATCAAGGACCTCAACGTCTCCGTCGCCCTGTCCGGGGACATGGACGAGGTCCACTACTGCGGCAGCAACGCCAACGTACTGCCCACCGACACCACCAAGAACACCGTCTTCGCCTTCGCCAAGGAGCACGGGATCGAGTCCGCCGAGCAGTTCGGCATCCACCTCGCCCGGCACTTCGTCACCAGCCAGCCGCCGATCAAGCGGGCGCGCATCCGCGTGGAGGAGTACGCCTGGGAGCGGATCGAGACCGCGGACGGCAACTCGCGCTTCATCGGCGCCGACGAGGTCAAGCACTCCTTCGTCCGCAGGGGCCAGGAGATCCGCACCGCGCAGATCACCTTCGACGGCGAGAAGTGGGAGGTGCTGGCCGGACTGAAGGACCTCACGGTGCTGAACTCCACCCACTCGGAGTTCTGGGGCTATGCGAAGGACAGGTACACCACCCTCAAGGAAGCCCACGACCGCATCCTGGCCACCGACGTCAGCGCCTGGTGGCGCTACAACTGGACCAGTGACGAGGACCGCGCGCCCAACTGGGAACGCTCGTACGCCGAGGCCAGGAAGCACATACTGCAGGCCTTCGCGGAGACCTACAGCCTCTCGCTGCAGCAGACGCTCTACCAGATGGGCTCACGCGTCATCAACAGCCGCTGCGAGATCGACGAGATCCGCTTCTCGCTGCCCAACAACCACCACTTCCTGGTGGACTTGACCCCGTTCGGCCTCAAGAACGACAACGAGGTGTACTTCGCCGCCGACCGACCGTACGGCCTGATCGAGGCGACCGTGCTGCGTGACGGCGCCGAAGCCCGGATACCGGTGGACATGACCAACCTCTGACCGACCTCTTCGCACCACTCGGCACCCGGAGCACCCGACGGACGGGGCGGCCTCCTCGACCGCCCCACCCGGCTCCGGCACTCAAATCCCCAGGGTCATGCCGTGCCCGACCGCCAACACACGACGACGAGGAAGCATCAATGGCAGCACCGGCAGCCCAAGGCGGCGCCACGGCGCGCATCGTCATCGAGAACTGCGCCATCGCCACCGTCGACCAGGACGGCACCGAGTACGCCCGCGGCCATGTGGTCGTCGCGGGCAACCGCATCGAGTCGGTCGGTGCCGGACCCGCCCCGGCCGGTCCGGGCGGCGTGGTACGGCGCGTCGACGGCGACGGCCACCTGCTCACCCCCGGCCTGGTCAACACCCATCACCACTTCTACCAGTGGATCACCCGCGGTCTGGCCCAGGACTGCAACCTGTTCGACTGGCTGGTCGCCCTCTATCCCGTGTGGGCGCGGATCGACGAACCCATGGTGTACGCGGCGGCCCAGGGGTCACTGGCCGCGCTGGCGCTGTCCGGCACGACCACCGCGATGGACCACCACTACGTCTTCCCGCGCGGCGCCGGCGACCTGCTCGGCGCCGAGATCCGCGCCGCCGCCGAGATGGGTGTGCGGTTCTCGCCGACCCGCGGCTCGATGGACCGCGGGAAGTCCGACGGCGGCCTGCCCCCGGACTTCGCCGTCGAGAGCACCGAGGAGGCGCTGGCCGCGACCGAGGAGGCGATCGACCGCTGGCACGACCCGTCGTTCGACTCGATGCTGCGGATCGGCGTGGCGCCCTGCTCGCCGTTCTCGGTCTCCACCGAACTGCTGCGTGAGGCCGCGGTGTTGGCCCGCGCCAAGGGCGTGCGGCTGCACACCCACGGCAGCGAGACGGTCGAGGAGGAGAAGTTCTGCCACGAACTGTTCGGCATGGGACCGACCGACTACCTGGAGTCCACCGGGTGGTTGGGGCAGGACGTGTGGATGGCGCACTGCGTCCACATGAACGACTCCGACATCGCCAAGTTCGCCGAGACCGGTACCGGCGTCGCCCACTGCCCGTCCTCCAACGCCCGGCTGGCCGCCGGGATCGCCCGGGTGCCCGACATGCTGGCCGCCGGGGTGCCGGTCGGCCTCGGGGTGGACGGCACCGCCTCCAACGAGTCCGGCGAACTGGGTACCGAACTGCGCAACGCCCTGCTGATCAACCGGCTCGGCGGGCACCGCGAGAGGGCGCTGACCGCCCGGCAGGCGCTGCGACTCGGCACCATGGGCGGCGCCCGGGTGCTGGGCCGGGAGCGGGAGATCGGCTCGATCGAACCGGGCAAGCTCGCCGACCTGGCGCTGTGGAAGCTCGACGGGGTGCTCCACTCGTCCATCGCCGACCCCGTCGCGGCGCTGGTCCTCGGCGCCGCCGCACCGCTGACCCTGCTGCTCACCGACGGCAAGCCGGTGGTGGAACACGGTCACCTCGTCACCGTCGACGAGGACGCCATCGCCCGCACCGCCCGCGCCGAGGCCGGGCGACTGGCGAGGATCGCCGGGCTCACCGACTGACGCCCGCCACGACACCGGCCGAGGAGGACGGTCCCCGGTCGGCCGCGCCGCCCCCGTGCCGAATGGTCACGGCAGGGGGCGGCGCATTTCTCCCCCGTAACCCCTCGGTCCGCACCACCTCCCTGAAACCCGCGCGAGAGCGTGTAACCGACAGGAGGAGCACCGTGGTCGCCAACCCGGCTCCGGCAATCGCCCAGCGCAAGCATCCGGTCGACCAGACCCTTCCCCCACTCAAGCTCGTCGCCAGCGGTTTGCAGCATGTCGCCGCCATGTACGCCGGTGTGGTCGCGCCACCGCTGGTGGTCGGCAAGGCGTGCGGGTTGTCCGGCGGCCAGTTGACCTTCCTGGTGGGGGCCAGCCTGTTCACTGCGGGCATCGCCACGCTGCTTCAGACCCTCGGCCTCTGGAAGATCGGCGCCCGGCTGCCGTTCGTCAACGGGGTCTCGTTCGCCGGTGTGGCACCGCTGGTGGCGATCGCGGGCACCACACCGCACCGCGACAGCCTGCCGGTGATGTTCGGCGCGGTGATGGTCGCCGGGGCCCTGGGATTCCTCGTCGCCCCGTACTTCAGCAGGCTGGTCCGGTTCTTCCCGCCCGTGGTCACCGGCTCGGTCATCACCCTGATAGGCGTCTCGCTGCTGCCGGTCGCCATCGGATGGGCGGCCGGAAACGACCCGGCGCATCCGGCGGCGCGTGCCTCCGGCATCGCCCTGGCCGTGATCACCCTGGCCATCGTGCTCGTGCTGCGGCGGATGCTGACCGGATTCCTCCAGCAGATCGCGGTGCTCATCGGGCTGGTCGCCGGAACCCTGATCGCGATCCCGTTCGGCGCCACCGACTTCAGCCCGATCGGCAGGGCGGGCCTCATCGGCTTTCCCACCCCGTTCCACTTCGGGGCGCCGCGGTTCGAGCTTCCGGCGATCGTCTCCATGTGCGTGGTGATGCTGGTCTGTCTGACCGAGTCGACGGCCGACATCCTGGCGCTGGGCAAGGTGGTGGAAAAGCCCGCGGACGAGGCGGTGTTGGCGGCGGGACTGCGTGCCGACATGCTCGGCAGCGCCGTCAGCCCGGTCTTCAACGGCTTCGCCAACAGCGCCTTCGCGCAGAACATCGGCCTGGTGGCGATCACCAAGGTGCGCAGCAGGTTCGTGGTGGCGGCCGGTGGTGTGATCCTGATCCTGATGGGGTTGTGCCCGGTGCTGGCCTCACTGATCGCCCTGGTGCCGGGGCCGGTGCTGGGCGGTGCGGGGATCGTGCTGTTCGGCACGGTCGCCGCCAGCGGCGTCAGGACGCTCGCCGAGGCGGACCTGGACAACGGCGACAACCTGCTGATCATGGCCGTCGCCCTGGGCGTCGGGATCATCCCGATCGTCGCCCCCGACTTCTACGACAGGGTGGACCCGCAGCTGCGGATCGTGCTCAACTCCGGTGTCAGCATGGGGTGTCTGGTGGCCGTCGTGCTCAACGCGGTCTTCCACCACGTGGGCCGCAAGCAGGCCGAGCCGGTGGAGCCGGTGGACCCGGTCAGCGAACCCGTGCCGTCCTGAGGGGCCGCCCGGGTGGATCCGCCCGCATGGTCGATTGGCATCCGCCCCGGCCGGTGTTCTGATGTGACGGGGGCCACGCCGGAAGGGGCTGTCATGCGCAACGAACCGTCGCGGCGCGGCGCCAGAGCCGCCGTCACCGCTGTGGCGCTCGCCGCCACCGTCGCCGCGGCCCACCCGGTCGGCGCGCGCCCGCAGCTGCGGCACCCCGGGATCGACGTCAGCGTCGACCGTACGGGCGTCCGGGCTCCCCGCCACCACCGGTGCGGAAACGTCACGTTCCAGGTGTACACCGGTGACCGGCGCGGGCGGCAGCTGCAACTGTTCCGGCCCAAGCGCGGAGTGCGGCCACGGCGGGTGCTGGAGGACCTGGTGAGCGCGGTCAGCCGCGACCCGCGGACCGCGTCCGCCGGGATCCACGCGGTGCGGGGTGACGCCGAGGCGCTGGGCGGTGCCTTCGTCACCCCGCGGGTGCCGGTGGAGTTCACCGAGTCGATCACCGCGGGCTGGGTCTACCTGCTGGACCTGACCGCGTTCGGCCGCCACCCGAGCGCCGACGCCGAGCTGGAGGCGCTGCGGCTGCACGGCCCGTGCCGCTACGGACCGCTGCGGCGCACCCCGACCGGGCGGGTGCTCGCCGTGGACACCGAGGCCGGTCCCCGCTTCCGCCCGCAGGACGTGGACAACGCGCACGGCACGTTCCTGGTGCGCAACATCTCCACCGAGATCCACGAGCTGCGGATCCAGCGGGTACGGCGCGGCACCACCGATGCCCAACTCGACCGGTACTTCGGCGCGTTGGCGCGTGGACCGGTGCCGGGACGGTCGCCGTTGACCGGTCAGCCGTCCGGGCTCGGCGCCATCGCGCCCGGCCGTACCGTTGTGGTCCATCCGCGCCATCTGCGGCGCGGCACCTACGTGTTGCTGTGCTTCGTCCCCGACGACGGCCGCGGCGTGCCGCACGCCTTCCTCGGCATGCACCGGATCGTGCGGCTTCGGAGCTGACGCGCCGCCAGCCCCGAAAGCCGTGCGGGAGGGTCAGCCGAGCAGCTCGTAGGCGGGCAGGGTCAGGAAGTCCACGTACCGCTCGTCAAGCGCCACCTGGAGCAGCAGGTCGTGGGCCTGCTGCCAGCTGCCGGCGGTGAACGCCTCGTCGCCGAGTTCCGTGCGGATCGCGGCCAGTTCCTCGGCGGCGACCCTGCGGGCCAGCTCGGCGGTGGCCTTCTCGCCGTTGTCGAGGACGACACCGGCGTTGATCCACTGCCAGATCTGCGAGCGGGAGATCTCGGCGGTCGCCGCGTCCTCCATCAGGTTGAAGATGGCCACCGCGCCGAGCCCGCGCAGCCAGGCCTCGATGTAGCGGATGCCGACCTGCACCGCGTTGCGCAGGCCCTCGTACGTCGGCTTGGCGTCCAGCGAGTCGATGGCGAGCAGCTGGTCGGCGGTGACGTGGACGTCCTCGCGCAGCCGGTCCTTCTGGTTGGGCCGGTCGCCGAGCACCGCGTCGAAGCTGGCGCGGGCCACCGGGACCAGGTCGGGGTGGGCGACCCAGGAGCCGTCGAAACCGTCGGCCGCCTCACGGTCCTTGTCGGCCCTGACCTTCTCCAGCGCCTTGGCGTTCACCTGCGGGTCGCGGCGCGAGGGGATGAACGCGGCCATCCCGCCGATGGCGTGCGCGCCGCGCTTGTGGCAGGTGCGCACCAGCAGTTCGGTGTAGGCGCGCATGAACGGCGCGGTCATGGTGACCGCGTTGCGGTCCGGGAGCACGAACTTCTCGCCGCCGTCGCGGAAGTTCTTCACGATGGAGAACAGGTAGTCCCAGCGCCCGGCGTTCAACCCGCTGGCGTGGTCGCGCAGTTCGTAGAGGATCTCCTCCATCTCGAACGCCGCGGTGATCGTCTCGATCAGTACCGTGGCCCGGATGGTGCCCTGCGCAACGCCCAGGTAGTCCTGGGAGAAGACGAAGACGTCGTTCCACAGCCGGGCTTCCAGGTGCGACTCGGTCTTCGGCAGGTAGAAGTACGGTCCCTTGCCCTTGGCCAGCAGCCGCCGGGCGTTGTGGAAGAAGTACAGGCCGAAGTCCACGAACGCGCCGGGCACCGGTTCGCCGTCCACCACCAGGTGCCGCTCGTCCAGGTGCCAGCCGCGCGGGCGCATGACGACGGTGGCCAGCTCCTCCTCGGGGCGCAGCGCGTAGGACTTGCCCTCGGGGGTGCTGAAGTCGATCCTCCGCTCGTAGGCGTCGATCAGGTTGAGCTGGCCCAGTACGACGTTCTCCCAGGTGGGTGCGGAGGCGTCCTCGAAGTCGGCGAGCCAGACCCTGGCGCCGGAGTTCAGCGCGTTGATCGTCATCTTGCGGTCGGTGGGGCCGGTGATCTCCACCCGGCGGTCGTCGAGCGCCTTTGGAGCGGGGGCCACCCGCCAGTCGCCGTCGCGGATCGCGGCGGTCTGCGCGAGGAAGTCCAGGCGCCCGGTGCGGGCGATCTCGTCGCGGCGCTCCCTGCGCCGGGCCAGCAGTTCGGACCGGCGCGGCGTGAACCGGCGGTGCAGCGCGGCGACGAACGCCAGCGCCTCGCCGGTCAGCACCTCCTCGGATCGCGGGACGGTTCCGGCGGCGACGACGACGGCCGGTTCCTGTGGCGCTGCTGCGGACATGGCGGTCACTCCTTCCCGCGCGGACCGTGTGCGGCGGTGGCGCGGTGGCGGCACGGGGTGCCGTGCATCGTGGGTACGACGGCAGGTGGCCCCGGCGAGGTGTGCGGCCAGGTCGAGGCTTCTGCTGGGTGGAGCATAGTTTTTGCATAGTGGAAGATCAACGGTTTGTGGCACCCGGTGCAGGGGGCGCCGTCAGCTCCGCTGGGCACCGGGAAGATCGTCCGCCAGGCGCCCCAGGTCGGCGGGTGTGTCGATGTCGTAGGGCGCGGCGATGTCGCCGCACTCGACGAGTGTGATGCTGCTCTCGTGGGTTTTCAGATAGCCCCTGGCGCCCTGGTCGCCGGTGGCGGAGGCGATGACCTCGGGCCAGTGGTCGGCGCCGAACAGCACCGGATGGCCGCGCCGCCCGCCGTACGCGGCGGCGGCCAGCGTGCCCCGCGAGACCGGTGCGGCCTGGGCCAGGAGCCGGGCGATGGCGTCGGGGCCGATTCCCGGCTGGTCCACCAGGCAGACCAGCGCCGCGGGCGCGCCCAGCGCGGCCAGCGACTCCAGTCCGACGCGCAGCGAGGAGCCCATGCCCCGCGGCCAGTCGGGGTTGTCCACCAGGACGCACCGCTCAAGCCCCGTCGACCGCTCGCGTACCTCGCGCGCCGCGGCGCCCAGCACCACATGGACCGGATCGCAGCCGCCGTCCCGCAGGGCCCGCGCCGCGTGCTCCACCAGCAGGCCGCCGCGGTACGCCAGCAGGGCCTTGGGGCGGCCGCCCAGCCGCCGACCGGTCCCGGCGGCCAGTACCAGACCGGCCACCGGGGGAGCGGCGCCGCTGTGTTCCACCATGACCTCTGCATACCCCCTTCCGGGCCGGGGTGAAAACGGGAGACGTGTGTGCGGGGTGGGGAACAGGGATTTGATGGACGATCACGCGGTGGTGACGGTGAGTGAGTGCGGCGCCGGAAAACGCGACGGTGTGTGAAATCAGCGGGGCGCAAGACTGTGAATTTCCCTGCACGGAAAGGTTTTTAGGACGGATTTAGCGCTCCGTGTGGCGCGGTGCGCGGAGCGTCGCCTTTACTGGTCCGGCCTACTGCGCTCGAAGGGGAGTGCCTAGTGTCGAACCACCGGACCGGGGTGGGTCCCCAGGACCCGCGGGTGGCGGAGCTGCGCACCGCCGTCACCCGGCTGCGCCGCGAACTGGCGGGCTACCGCGGCCACTTGTCCGACCGTGAGATAGCCGAGGAGGAACTGACCGCGCTCGACGGTCAGACCTCCACCGGCGCACCCGCGGCGGACCGGCTGCGCTACTCCCTGCTGCTCATCACCGGCGCGCTGGGCTCGGTGAGCGCGCTCTCCCCCGCGCTGCGCGATCTGCGGGGCGCCATCGAACTCTTCGGCCCGCTGGCTCCCCGCCCCACGGTGCCGCCGTGGGGCGTCGCCCCGTAACCGCCCGTGCGTCAGTCCGTGCCGTCAGGCGGGCCGGGTCAGGGCGAGCGACAGCTGCCGGGCGATGTCCCGCAGCACCGGAATGATCCGCTCCTGCGCCGCCTCGGTAACCCGGCCCGCCGGGCCGGAGATGGAGATGGCCGCGGCCGTGGGCGAGTCCGGCACCGTTACCGCCAGGCACCGCACGCCGATCTCCTGCTCGCTGTCGTCCATCGCGTACCCGGCGGCCCGGATCCGGTCCAACTCGGCGATGAAGGCGTCCGGATCGGTGATCGTCTTCTCGGTCGCCGCGGGCATCCCGGTGCGCGCCAGCAGCGCCCGCACCTCGTCCGCGGGCACGTCGGCCAGCAGCGCCTTGCCCACGCCCGTGGAGTGCGGCAGGACCCGCCGCCCGACCTCGGTGAACATCCGCATCGAGTGCCGTGAGGGCACCTGCGCCACATAGACGACCTCGTCGCCGTCGAGCAGCGCCATGTTCGCGGTCTCGCCGGTGGCCTCCACCAGCTCCGCCAGATACGGCCTGGCCCAGGTGCCGAGCAGCCGCGAGGCGCTCTCGCCGAGCCGGATCAGCCGCGGGCCCAGCGCGTAGCGGCGGTTGGGCTGCTGGCGGACGTAGCCGCAGGAGACCAGGGTGCGCATCAGCCGGTGGATGGTCGGCAGCGGCAGCCCGCTGCTGGCGGACAGCTCGCTGAGGCCGACCTCGCCGCCCGCGTCGGCCATCCTCTCCAGCAGGTCGAAGGCGCGCTCCAGTGACTGCACGCCTCCGGCGCCCCCGCCTGCGGCCTTGGTCGCACTCGGGGGGTTTGCGGAGCTGCTGGAGCTGATCGACGGCACGTCCGGTCCTCTCGAAGCCGCTGGGCCGCCGGGTGGCAGCCCGTCGGCAGTACCGCAGCCTACCGGGCGGCCATGCGGTGATCACCGCCGGTGGCCCGGGACTGGGCGTTGCTACATTCTACGTTACGGAATGTCGATTTCGTTTTGTGGAATCGCCTGAACCCTCGTCCGGCCCCCGCCGCTCCCGCGGGGAACCCTTGACGCCCCCGGCCCGTCGCATGAAGATTCGTTCGACAGTGCGTTCAACAGAACGTTGAAGTCCTTCGGGTGGAAGAGGAGGGGAGCGCGTGTCCGACGTGGAACTGGTGCTGCGTTCGACGCGGGTCATCACGCCCGAGGGGGAGCGCCCGGCCGCGGTCGCGGTCAGCGCCGGGCGGATCGCCGACGTCCTGCCCCACGAGGCGCGGCTGCCCTCCGGCGCACGCCTGGTGGACCTCGGCGACGACGCGCTGCTGCCCGGCCTGGTGGACACCCACGTCCATGTCAACGACCCGGGCCGCACCGAGTGGGAGGGCTTCGAGACGGCCACCCGCGCCGCCGCGGCGGGCGGAGTCACCACCGTGATCGACATGCCGCTCAACAGCATCCCGCCCACCACCACGGTGGCGGCGCTGACCACCAAGCGGAACACCGCCTACGACAAGGTCCATGTGGACGTCGGCTTCTGGGGCGGTGCCGTACCCGGCAACGTCGAGGACCTGCGACCGCTGCACGACGCTGGCGTGTTCGGGTTCAAGTGCTTCCTGCTGCACTCCGGCGTGGAGGAGTTCCCGCAGCTGTCCCCGGCCGAACTGGAAGCGGCGATGGGCCGGATCGCCTCGTTCGACGGGCTGCTGATCGTGCACGCCGAGGATCCGCACCTGATCGACTCGGCCCCACAGCCGCACGGGCCGAGGTACGCGGACTTCCTGGCCTCTCGGCCGCGCGCGGCCGAGAACACCGCCGTCGAGCAGTTGGTCGCCCTCGCCAAACGGCTCGACGCACGGGTGCACGTACTGCACCTGTCCTCCAGCGAGGCGCTGCCGCTGATCGCCGCCGCCAGGCGCGACGGGGTGCGGCTGACCGTCGAGTCGTGCCCGCACTACCTGACCCTGACGGCGGAGGAGGTCCCGGACGGCGCGACGGAGTTCAAGTGCTGTCCGCCGATCCGCGAGGCGGGCAACCAGGACGCGCTCTGGCGGGGCCTGGCCGACGGCACCATCGACTGCGTGGTCTCCGACCACTCGCCGTCCACCGTGGACCTCAAGCGCCCGGACACCGGCGACTTCGGCCAGGCGTGGGGCGGCATCTCCTCGCTGCAACTCGGCCTGCCCGCCATCTGGACCGAGGCGGCGAGGCGCGGCCACACCCTCAGCGACGTGGCCCGCTGGATGTCCACCGGCCCCGCGCGGCTCGCCGGGCTCAGCGGCAAGGGCGCCATCACGCCCGGCCGGGACGCCGACTTCGCGGTGCTCGCCCCGGAGGAGACCTTCACCGTCGACCCGGCCGCCCTGCACCACCGCAACCAGGTTACCGCCTACGCGGGCCGCACCCTGCGCGGCGTGGTGCGCGCCACCTGGCTGCGCGGCCAACTCATCGCCGACCACGGGGTGACCGCCCGGCCCCGCGGTCGGCTCATCGCCCGCGAACGACACGAGGAGCATGCATGACGCAGGTCACCCGCTTCACCGGCGACGCCAAGCCGTACGGTGGCGGCGATCCGTATGCCGACTACCGCGGTGCGAAGGTTCCGTTCGACCACCTCGCCGACCTCGCGGACCGCCGCCTCGGCGCCTCAGTCATGGCCGCCAGCGACGAGTTCTTCGCCGAGCGGGAGAACCTGCTGGTCCCCGAGCGCCCCGTGTTCGACCCCGAGCACTTCGGGCACAAGGGCAAGGTCATGGACGGCTGGGAGACCCGGCGCCGCCGGGGCGCCGGTGCGGACAGCCCGCATCCGGTGGACGCCGACCACGACTGGGCGCTGATCCGTCTGGGCGCGCCCGGTGTGATCCGCGGCGTCGTCGTGGACACCGCGCACTTTCGCGGCAACTACCCGCAGAGCGTCAGCGTCGAGGCCACCACCGCGCCGCTGTCCGCGTCACCGGAGGAACTGCTGGCGCCGTCCACCCGGTGGACCGAGATCGTCCCGCGCACTCCCGTCGGCGGCCATGCCGCCAACGCCTTCGAGGTGGACGTCGAACGCCGCTTCACCCACCTGCGGCTGAACCAGCACCCGGACGGCGGCATCGCCCGGCTGCGGGTGTACGGCGAGGTCGCGCCCGACCCCGAGTGGCTGGCCGCGCTCGGCACCTTCGACGTGGTCGCGCTGGAGAACGGCGGCCTCGCCGAGGACGCCTCCGACCGCTTCTACTCACCGCCCGCCAACACCATCCTGCCCGGCCGCTCCCGCAAGATGGACGACGGCTGGGAGACCCGGCGGCGCCGCGACAAGAGCCACGACTGGGTCCGCTACCGGCTCACCGAGCACGCCGAGATCCGGGCCGTGGAGATCGACACCGGCTGCTACAAGGGCAACTCGGCGGGATGGGCGGCGCTTTACGGGCTGGACGCCACGTCCGACCCCGACGAGTGGTTCGAGATCCTGCCGCGCACCCGGCTCCAGCCGGACACCGTGCACCGGTTCGTGCTGAGCGCGCCGGCCGCCACGCACGTCCGGCTCGACATCTTCCCGGACGGCGGCATCGCCCGGCTGCGTCTGCACGGCGCCCTCACCGAGACCGGCGCGGTGCGCCTGCGCGAACGCGCCGCGCGGCTGTAGCCGGTGCCAACTCCAGGGCGGCCGGGGCGGGTTGTCCCCTCCGGTCGCGGGGCTCACCGCGGCACGCGCTGCGCGCGCCGCTGGTGGGCGGCGATCAGCTCCGCGTACCGGCGGCCGGAGGCCTTCACCGTCCGCGACTGCGTCGCGTAGTCCACCCGCACCAGCCCGAACCGCTTCTCGTACCCGTACGCCCACTCGAAGTTGTCCAGCAGCGACCAGGCGAAGTACCCCGCGAGCGGTGCGCCCCGGCGTACCGCTCGGGCGCAGGCCGCCAGATGGGCGGTCAGGTACTCGGCGCGTGCGGGGTCCTCGACGCGGCCGTCCGGGCCGACGGAGTCGGGATAGGCGGAACCGTTCTCCGTCACCAGGACGCGCCGCGCGCCGTACTCCCGCGTCAGCCGCATCAGCATCGTCTCCAGCCCGCCCGGATGCACCTCCCAGTCCATGGCGGTGCGCGGCACACCGGGCAGGTGCGCCTGGCGGGCGTACGGCGGCGGGCCGCCGGGATCGTCGGTGACCACCGCGCGGAAGTAGTAGTTGAGGCCCAGCCAGTCCAGCGGCGCCGCGATGGCCGCCAAGTCGCCCGGCCGGACGGGCGGTTCCACTCCGTACAGCTCGACCATGTCCTGCGGATAGCCGCGCCCGTGCAGCGGGTCCAGCCACCAGCGGTTGCCGTGGCCGTCGGCCCGTACCGCCGCGGCCCGGTCCGCCTCGCGGTCGGTGGCGGGCTCGCAGGGGCTGAGGTTGTTGACGATGCCCACCCGCGCCCGGGGCACCGCCGCCCGGATCGCGGCGACCGCCCGGCCGTGCCCCAGGTGCAGGTGGTACGAGGCGCGCACCGCCGCCGTCAGGTCGGTCAGACCCGGCGCCATCTGCCCCTGCAGATGCCCGATCCAGGCCGAGCAGAACGGCTCGTTGAGCGTCGCCCAGTCGCCTACCCGGTCACCGAGCGCCTGAGCCACCACGGCCGCGTACTCCCCGAACCGTTCCGCGGTGTCCCGGCTCGGCCAGCCGCCCCGGTCCTGCAGCGCCTGCGGCAGGTCCCAGTGGTAGAGCGTCGGAAAGGGGGCGATGCCCGCTTCGAGCAGCGCGTCCACCAGCCGGTCGTAGAACTCCAGCCCCGCCCGGTTGACCTGGCCGTCGCCGAGCGGCACCACCCGTGGCCAGGCGACGGAGAAGCGGTACGCGGTGACGCCCAACTCCCGCATCAGCGCGACGTCCTCGCGCCATCGGTGGTAGTGGTCGCAGGCCACGTCCCCCGTGTCGCCGTTCGCCACCTTGCCCGCGGTGCGGCAGAAGGTGTCCCAGATCGACGGCGCCCGCCCGTCCTCCCGCGCCGCGCCCTCGATCTGGTACGCGGACGTCGCGACGCCCCACAGGAAGTCGGCGGGGAAGGCGGCGAGGTCCTCCACTCGGTCTTCGGTCACAACATCCCTTCCGGTCGGTTCACTTGACGGCACCGGCGGTCAGACCGGCGACCAGATAGCGCTGCAACAGCAGGAACCCGGCGACCACGGGCACGCTCACCACCAGCGCCGCCGCCATGACCTGGTTCCAGTAGACATCGGTCTGGCTGGCGTAGCCCTGAAGACCCACGGCCAGGGTGCGGGTGGTGTCGTTGGTCATCACGGAGGCGAACAGCACCTCGCCCCACGCGGTCATGAAGGCGTAGACCGCCACCGCGACGATGCCCGGCACGGCGGCCGGGACCACCACCCGCAGCAGCGCCCCCAGCGGCCCGCAGCCGTCGGTGAGCGCGGCCTCGTCCAGCTCGCGCGGGATGGAGTCGAAGTAGCCGACCAGCATCCAGATCGAGAACGGCAGCGAGAACGTGAGGTACGTCAGGACGAGACCGCCACGGCTGCCGTAGAGGGCTACACCGGTCGCGTTCCCGATGTCCACGAAGATCAGGAACAGCGGGAGCAGGAAGAGGATCCCCGGGAACATCTGCGTGGACAGCACCGTCACCGTGAACAGCCGCCGCCCCCGGAACCGGTAGCGGCTCACCCCGTACGCCGCGAAGACCGCGACCAGCACCGACGCCGCCGTCGAACCCGCCGCGACGATGAGCGAGTTGACGAAGTACCGTGCCAGCGGAACCGTGTGCCAGATGTCGGCGTACGGCCGCGCGGTCAGCCCGCCCGGCAGCCAGTGGAAGGCGCCCTCCACCTCGGCCAGCGGTTTGAGCGAGGAACTGAGCATCACGTAGACCGGTGCGAGCGCGAAGGCGGCAAGCGCGATCAGCACGATACGGCGGGTCCACACGAAACCGCGGGTCTCACGCATCGGCGTCCCTCCCACGCGCCGTGGCGAGCAGGTATCCGGCCGTCACCAACAGCAGGAACAGCAGCAGGAGCACGGACATCGCCGCGCCCGAACCGAAGTTCCAGGTGATGAACGACGACTGGTAGATGTGGATCGAGACAACGTCGGCGGCGGGCGGCGCCGACTTGCCGAACAGCACGTACGGCGTGTTGAAGTCGTTGAACGTCCACAGGAACAGCACCAGCACCAGTACCTGGTTGACCGGCCGCAGCGACGGCAGGGTGATCCGCCGGATCTGCTGCCAGATCCCCGCGCCGTCCATCGCCGCCGCCTCGTACAGTTCGTGCGGGATGTTCTGCAGCCCGGCGGTCAGGCATAGGAAGGCGAACGGCCAGGACCGCCACACCGAGACGGTCACCAGCGCCGCGAAGCTGTTGCCGCCGATCAGCCAGAACGGGTGTCCCGCGGTCAGGTGCAACTGGTCGTGCAGGAGGTGGTTGACCAGCCCGTTGTCCCGCTGGAACATGAACGACCAGGTGATGACCGCCGCGTAGACCGGCAGCGCGTAGGGGACGAGGAAGACCGCGCGCAGCAGTGACCGGCCGCGGAACCTGTCCTGCGTCAAGATCGCCGCCACCGTCCCCAGCAGCCAGGACAGCCCGACGGACAGCACGGTGAAGCCGCAGGTGACCAGGAACGAGTGGAGCAGCGCCTGCCCGACGGGCGCGTCGAGGCTCACCGCCACCCGGTAGTTGCCCAGCCCGGTCCACGGCGCCGACCCCCAGTCGCGCACGAAGAACTGGGTCAGCTCCTTGAAGCTCATCACCACGCCGATGACCATCGGCACCAGGTGGACGAGCAGTTCGAGGACGAGCGCGGGCAGCAGCAGGAGGTACGGCAGCGCGGCCCCGCGTGCACGGGTCCGCCGTCGGGGGCGGGGGGCCGCTGGCAGTCGCGCGGCCGGGGGCGTGGTGGAGGCCGTGACCGTCATCTGACGTCACCTCAACTCGTCGGGAGTTGCTGCTGGGCCTTGGTGAGGGCGGTGCGCACACTGGCGTCGGTGACCGGATGGCCCGCCGCCGCGTCGGCGAACAGGTCCTTCACGGCGGTGCCGACCAGTGTCTCGAACTGGCTCTCGTCGGGGACCTGGGGGAGCGGCGCGGCGCTGTGCGCCAGCACCTGGCGCAAGGTGGTCAGGTCCGGGGTGGCGAAGGCGGGGTCACTCTGGGCGTCCCTGACCGGCGGGATGGAGCCGAAGGCGGCGTTGAGCCTCTTCTGCTCCGCGGTACTGGTCATGAACCGGACGAACTTCACCGCACCGTCGCGGTTCTGGCTGTTGCGGAAGACCGCGAGGTTGATCCCGGCGACCATGGAGTCCACCCGGCCGGTCCCCGAGGCGTCGGCGGACTGGAACGGTACCGGCGCCACGCCGTAGGCGTCGCCGGCCATCCCGTGCGCCCGCAGCGAGGACGCGGCCGACTGCCACATCAGCATCGCGGCCTTGCCGGTGGCGAAGTCCTGCACGGACTGCTGCGCGGCGTACTCGGCGTCACCGGGGGCGGTGATCTTGTCCTTCGCCATGAAGTCGACGTACTGCTTGACCGCGGCCACGGCCTGCGGGGTGTTGAAGCGCGGCCTGCCGTCGGCGGTGAAGAAGTCGGCGCCGTGCTGTCGGCCGAGGATGAAGGCGTGGTGGGCGTTCTCCGCGAAGCTGCCGCCCTCGACGGCCAGCCCGTAGTGGCCGCCGCCGGTCAGCCGCCTGCCGTCGGCGGTCAACTCGGCCCAGGTGGTGGGCGGCCGGGCGATACCGGCCCGGCGGAACAACTCGCGGTTCCAGTACAGGCCGTACGACAGGGAGTACAGCGGTACGGCCGCCGGGTCCCTGCCCGGCGCGCCGGTGGCCGCCAGGGCGGCGGGCGCGAAGCGGTTCCGGCCGCCGACCGCCGCCAGCAGCCGGGCGTCGAACGGGAGCAGGGCGCCGGTCGCCTGGAGCGAGGCGGACCAGGTGTTGCCGATGTTGAGCACGTCCGGGCCCTGGCCGGAGATGGTGGCGGCGAGCACCCGGTTCAACAGGTCGGGCCAGCCGATGACCTCGAGTTTGACCCTGATGCCGGTCTGCCGCCGGAACCTCGCCAGTTCCGGGTCCAGGACGCGTCGGTCGTCGGCCAGGCTCGCGCCCTGGTTGCTGGCCCAGTAGGTGAGGGTGCCGGGGTGCGCGTTGCCGCCGTCGCCGCCGATCGCGGTACCTCCGCCGCAGGCGGTGGCGGTGAGGGCGAGGGTGGCGAAGAGGGCCGCGAGGCCTTTACGGTTCGGCACACGGATACCCCTGTTCGGGAAATGAACGGCTTTACGCCTTAATTCAAGCCGTGATTTAAACTGCGTGAAAACCCGGCGTCAAGGCTTCGCACAACGATAGGTTCGGCGTGTCGGGGGAGGGAGTTGGCACGGCATGCCGGACAGGACCCAGCGGACCGTACGTGACCTGCGTCGGGGCAACCGCTCCGCGCTGCTGCGGCATCTGTACTTCGAAGGCCCGCTCAGCAGACTGGAGTTGGGACGGGACACCGGGCTGAGCGGCGGCTCGGTCAGCAACGTCATGTCCGAACTGATCGCCGACGGCCTAGTCGAGCGCGCCGGAGTCGCCGACTCCGACGGCGGGCGCCCCCGCATCCTGCTCAAGGTGGCCCCCGACTACGGCCGTCTGATCGGCGTGGACATCGGTGAAACCCGCGTGCGGGTGGGGCTGTTCGACCTGGCCCTGAGCGAACTCGCGGTGGCCGAGCACCCGTTGACCGACGGCGCACGGGACGTCCCGAACCTCGTCCACCTGGTCCTGGACGGGCTGCGCGGCGTGACCGAGGGGTCCGGTACCGATCCCTCCCGGGTGCTGGGCGTCGGCGTGGGCGTGCCCGGCATCGTCGAACAGGGCTGGGACGGCGCCGTCGTGCACGCCCAGACCATCGGCTGGGAGGCCGTGCCGCTCGGCAGGCTGCTGCGCGCCGGAACGAGCCTTGCGCTGTACGTCGAGAACGGCGCCAAGACCCTCGGCCAGGCCGAGATGTGGTTCGGCGCGGGCCGTGGCGCGCGGGACGCGGTCATCGCGCTGGTCGGCTCGGGCGTCGGCGCCTGCGTGGTCGCCGACGGCAAGCCGTACCGGGGGACCACCTCCAGCGCGGGCGAGTGGGGGCACACCACGATGCGGGTGGGTGGCCGCCGCTGCCGCTGCGGCTCCCGTGGCTGTCTTGAGGCGTACGTCGGCGCCGCTTCGCTGCTCGAACGGTGGGACGGCGCACCGGCCGCGGTGGGCGAGGAGGCGGCACTGGCCGCCCTGTTGGAGCGCGCGGCGCACGACCAGCAGGCGGCGGACCTGTTGGACGAGACCGCCGAGTACCTCGGCGCGGGCATCGCCGACCTGGTCAACCTGTTCAACCCCGAGCGCATCGTCATCGGCGGCTGGGCGGGCCTGCTGCTCGGCCCGCGGCTGCTGCCCGCCGTCCGGGCCGCCGCCGCCGAGTACGCGTTGCGGCACCCCGGCGGGCACGCCGAGATCCGCCTCGGCCGACTCGGCGCCGACGCCGTCGCCGTGGGTGCGGCGACCCTGCCGCTGGCCCACTTCCTGGACCACGGCGGGCGACCCCCGGCACCGGGAACTCCGGTTCCGCCCAGGGCCGTTGGGGAGTACGACGGGGGCGCCCCGGTCCGCACGGCGAGGTGGCCACAGGCTGTTTCCGGCCGGGGCGCTGTCAGTGGCGACCGATAGCCTTCTCAGTGAGGCGGTCCTTCGAACGGGGCCGGTTCTTGGCGACCACCAGCCCCTGGGGCCAGACAGGAAAGGACGGCGAACCGCCGTGTACCGCTGGGAGATCACCCGGGCCGCGCTGGCCCAGCGGGTCTTCGCCACCATCCGTACCGACAGCTACGACCAGGCCGCCGGGATGGCCGACACCCTGTTGTCCGCCGGGATCACCACCTTGGAGATCTCCTTGACCACGCCCTTCGCACTGGAGGCGGTCACCACGCTGGTGCGTGAGGTGGGCGACGACGCGATCATCGGCGCCGGGACGGTGCTGGACGGTGCGTCGGCCCGGTTGGCGGTGGACGCCGGGGCCCGCTTCCTGGCCGCGCCGAACCTCGACGCCGAGGTGATATCCACCGGCCACCGCTACGGAATACCCGTCTTCCCCGGCGCGGCGACGGTCAACGAGATCGTGCGCGCCCTCGAACTCGGCGCCGACGCGGTCATGTTGTTCCCCGCCTCCGCCGTGGGGCCCGCCTGGCTGGAAGACGTCCGTGCCGCGCTGCCGCAGGCGCCGCTGCTGCCCACCGCGGGCATCACCCCGGAGGGCGCGCCGAGCTGGCTCGCCGCCGGTGCGGTGGCCTGCGGCCTGGGTGCCCCGCTGGTGGAGGGCGACCGGGAGACCGTCGCCAAGCGGGTCGCCGACCTTCTCGACCGCATCGCCGAGCAGGTGGACTAGGCGGCGTCCCCGAGGCCGCTGAGGCAGGTTCGGGCGAAGCCCGCCGCGGTCCGGCGGCGACCTGAGGGGGCGCGGGGGACCGTGCGACCAGCCACGACGGTGCCGCGCGGATCGAGGGCACATCGCGCAACTCCCAGCGGTGCACCCAGCGCTGAGGGCCGTTCACGGTGATCCGCGTTCGGCCGGAACGCCCGTTCATCGGGGCGCTGTCGGCCGCTAGCGTGTCGTAGGTTACGGATGAGAGGGCATGTGGTGGGGGAACACGAAGTGATCGATCTGACCGCGCTGGGTGAGGACTTCGTCCGCGATCCCTATCCGGTCTACGCGGCGCTGCGCGAACGCGGGCCGGTGCACCGGGTGCGCATACCCGAGGGCGCCGAGGCCTGGCTGGTCGTCGGATACGAGGCGGGACGCGCGGCACTGACCGACCCGCGGCTGTCGAAGCAGTGGAAGACGGCCGCCGCCGACTTCCCGCTCACCAGCCCGTCCGCCGGACCCCATATGCTCAACTCCGATCCGCCGGACCACGCCCGGCTGCGCAAGCTGGTGGCGGGGGAGTTCACCACCCGCCGGGTCCAGAGCCTCGCGCCGCGCGTCCAGGAGATCACCGACGGCCTGTTGGACGCCATGCTGGCCGCGCCGGACGGCCGGGCCAACCTGGTGGAGGCGCTGTCCTTCCCGCTGCCGATCGCGGTGATCTGCGAACTGCTCGGTGTGCCGACGCTCGACCGGACGGCGTTCCGCCACTGGACCAACAACGCGCTGTCCGCCACCGATCAGGCCGTGCGCTACGCGGCCGTGCAGGAGGTCACCGGCTACCTCGACCGGCTGCTGGACGACAAGCGGCGCAACCCCGGCGGCGACCTGATGAGCGCGCTGATCCGCACCACCGACGAGGACGGCGACCGGCTGTCCGCCGACGAACTGCGCGGCACCGCCTGGCTGTTGCTGGTGGCCGGGCACGAGACCACGGTCAACCTCATCTCCAACGGCGTACTGGCCCTGCTCACCCACCCCGGGCAACTGGCCGCGCTGCGCGCCGACCTCACACTGATCGACAACGCGGTGGAGGAGATGCTGCGCTGGGATGGCCCGGTGGAGACCCCGACGTACCGTTTCACCACCGAGCCGTTCGAGGTGGGCGGCACGGTGATACCCGGTGGCGGGGAGCTCGTGCTGGTGGCGCTCGCCGACGCCGACCGCGATCCGGGCCGCTTCCCCGAGCCGAACCGTTTCGACATCCGCCGACCGGCCGGTGGCCATGTGGCCTTCGGCCATGGCATCCACTACTGCCTGGGCGCGCCGCTGGCCCGGCTGGAGGCCCGGATCGCCATCCGTACGCTGCTGGAGCGCTGCCCCGACCTGGCGCTGGACGCCGACCCGGCGGCCCTCGTCTGGCGCGAGGGGATGCTCATCCGCGGTCCCCGGCAGTTGCCGGTCCGCTTCACCGCCTAGGATCCCGGCATGGCCAACCTCTTTGACATTCCGCTGCGGACCCTCAGTGGTGAGCCCGGCTCGCTCGCCGACCACCGGGGCAAGGCCCTGCTCATCGTCAACGTCGCCTCCAAGTGCGGGCTCACCCCGCAGTACGCGGGTCTGGAGCGCCTGCAGGAGCGTTACGCCGAGCGTGGTTTCACGGTCCTCGGCTTTCCCTGCAACCAGTTCGGCGGCCAGGAGCCGGGTAGCGCCGAGGAGATCGAGACCTTCTGCTCCACCACCTACGGGGTGAGCTTCCCGCTCTACGCCAAGGCCGACGTCAACGGCGCGGACCAGCAGCCGCTGTACGCCGAACTGACCGGGTTCGCCGACGCCGAGGGGGAAGCGGGGCCCATCCAGTGGAACTTCGAGAAGTTCCTCATCGCCCCTGACGGCGCCGTCCACGGCCGCTTCCGGCCGCGCACGGAGCCGGAGGCGGCGGAACTCGTGTCGGCCATCGAGGAACTGCTCCCGCGCTGACGCGGTCCCGGGCCTCGACGGCTGCGGCCTTTGCTGGCAGGGGGTGAGGGGGCGCGGCCCCCTCACCCCCGTTCACAGCTGCTTGGCGATCTCCTCCAGCTGGACCGGGCGGCCCTGCTCCCGGGACAGTTCGCACGCCTCCGCCACCAGCAGCGCGTGCAGTGCCTCGCGGCCGGAGCAGGGGTTGGCGGCCCTGCCCTGGGCGGCCTCGACGAACGCGGCCAACTCGGCCCGGTACGCGGCGTCGAAGCGTTCCAGGAACCCGGTCCAGGGCCGCTCGGGCCGTCCCGGACCGCCGGGTTCCGCGGAGGTGAACGGGGTACGGTCGTCCAGGCCCACGACGAACTGGTCCCGCTCACCGGACAGTTCCATCCGCACGTCGTAACCCGCCCCGTTGTACCGGGTGGCCGTCGCGGTGACCAGGGTGCCGTCGTCCAGGGTGAGCAGCGCGGCGGCGGTGTCCACGTCCCCCGCCTCCAGGAAGAACGCCGCACCGCCCGCGGAGCCGCGGGCGAAGACCTCCACCACCTCGCGCCCGGTCAGCCAGCGCACCGCGTCGAAGTCATGCACCAGGCAGTCCCTGATCAGCCCCCCGGACAGCGGCAGGAACTCGGGCGGCGGGGGAGCCGGGTCCGAGGTGATGGCCCGGATGGTGTGCACCCGGCCCAGCCGACCGTCCCGGTAGGCCTCCCGGGCGGCCAGGTACCCGGCGTCGAAGCGCCGCTGGAAGCCCATCTGCAACATGGTTCCGGCGGCCTCGACCTCGTGCAGCGCGCGCAGTGTGCCCGCCAGGTCCAAGGCGATGGGCTTCTCGCAGTACGCGGGGAGCCCGGCGCGGGCGGCGCGGGTGATCAGGTCGGCGTGCGCGGAGGTGGCCGAGGCGATCACCACCGCGTCCACGCCGGAGGCGAACAGGCCGTCCACCGACCCGGTCGCCCGGGCACCGATGCGCGCGGCGACCTCCACGGCGCGCGCCGGATCGGCGTCGGCCACCACCAACTCGCCCACGCCCGGCAGCGCTTGCAGGGCTTCCGCGTGGAACGAGCCGATCCGGCCGGTACCCACAAGTCCGATTCGCATGGCGGTCCTCAATCAGTCCTCTGGCAGGCGGCGTTCAGCGGTACAGTGCCGGGCGTTCGATCATCTCCACCGGAACCCGGCGGCGTTCGGTCTGCGCCCTGACCCCGGCCTCGCAGACCGCCGCCGCGGCGTAGCCGTCCCAGGTGCTGGGACCCTCGACCTCGCCGCGCCGGGTGGCGTTGACCCAGCTCTGCACCTCGCGGTCGTACGCCTCCTCGAAGCGCTCCACGAAGTCCGGGGCGATGGTGCCGCCCCAGCCGCCCTCGGTGTTGGTGAGCAGGGAGTGCGCCTCGCCGATCCGGGCGGTGCCGCGCTCGCAGACCACCTCGGCCTGAACCTGGTATCCGAAGCGGCAGTTGACGTTGATCTCCACGTCCACCAGTGCGCCGCCGTCGGTCTCGAAGACGACGAACTGCGGGTCGTCCAGGCCCTGCGGGGCGTTGCCGGACGGGGTGGGGCGCAGCACGGTGACCGCGGTGATCTCCTGGTCGAGCAGCCAGCGTGTCACGTCCATCTCGTGCACGACCGAGTCGTTGATCAGCATGGCGTTGGTGAAGCCGGGCGGGGTGGAGGCGTTGCGGTGCCGGTTGTGCACCATCAGCGGGCGGCCCAGTGAACCGCCGTCCAGCAGCGACTTCAGCCGCAGGTACTCCGCGTCGTAGCGGCGCATGAATCCGACCTGCACCCTGCGGTGCCCCAGCCGCTGCTCGGCTTCCAGCACCCGCAGCGCGGAGGCGGCGTCCGGGGTCAGGGGCTTCTCGCACAGTACGGGCAGGTCGCGCTCGAACGCGGCCAGCAGCGCGGCCTCGTGCGCCGGTCCCGGTGAGGCGATCAGCACCGCGTCCACGGCCGGGGAGGCCATCGCGGTGGCCGGGTCGGTGTAGGCGGTGCACCCCTCGATGCCGTCGGCGATCCTCTTGGCGCGTTCGGCGTCGATGTCCACCACGGCGGCGACCCGCGCTCCGCTGATCACTTCGTGGATGCGGCGCACGTGGTCGGCCCCCATCCGTCCGGTGCCGATCACGGCTACGCCGAGTGTTTTGCGCATTGCTCTGGTTCGTCCTTCCGGGGCCTGTGGATTGCTTGTCGGGCGGCCAGGGGACCGCGGGCCGGGGCCTGCCGGACAGGGGCCCGGGGCTTGCCTCCGGTAGAACCCCGCGTCCCGCTCCGTTCCGGCGCGCCCGGCGAGGGCTACGCCCCGCACGAGCGCAGGAAACGCCGCGTGCGTTCGGCGATCGGCAGCGGCTGGTCCGCGGGGCACGGATACATGTCCTGCTCCACGATCGCGAACAGGTCCACCCCGAGATCCTGCGCCGCGGCCAGTACCGGCGGCAGCTCCGGTACCCCGCGCGGCGGCTCGCACATCACCCCGCGCCGGACCGCGGGCCCGAACGGCACCCCGCCCGCGATGACGTCGGCGAGGATCTGCGGGTCCACCTGCTTCAGGTGCAGATAGCCGATCCGCTCGCCGTACGTCTTGATCAGCTTGACGCTGTCGCCGCCGCAGTAGGCGTAGTGGCCGGTGTCCAGGCAGAGGCTGACCAGGTCGGAGTCGGTGGAGTCGAGGAAGCGCACCACGTGCTCCTCGGTGTCGATGTGGGTGTCGGCGTGCGGGTGGACCACGATGTCCAGCCCGTAGCGCTCCCGCACCTCGTGGGCGAGCCGCTCCATGCCGCTGGTCAGATGGCGCCACTGCTCGTCGGTCAGCTCGCTGCTCTCGATCAGCTCGGCGGTCTTGTCGTCCCGCCAGAAGGACGGGATGACCACCAGGTGCCCGGCTCCCATCGCCCTGGCGAGTTCGGCGACCTCCGCGACATGCGCCCAGGTGGCGTCCCAGACCGCGGGTCCGCGGTGCAGCGCGGTGAACACGGTTCCCGCGGAGACCTTCAGCGAGCGGCGGGCCAGCTCGTCGGTGAGCCGCTTGGGGTCGGTCGGCAGATAGCCGTACGGCCCCAGCTCGATCCATTCGTAACCGGCCTGGCTGACCTCGTCCAGGAAGCGGGCCCAGGGCACCTGCTGTGGGTCGTCGGGGAACCACACCCCCCAGGAGTCGGGTGCCGAACCCACCCGGATGCGGTCCAGTACGGGGGCGGAGCTGGTGGTCATCTGCGGTGGTCTCCTTGCCGGTCGATGGGCCCGTCGGGCGTTCAGGGGGAGGGGGTGGCGGACGGCAGCGTGTCGGTGTCGACGCCGCGCACCTGGGCCAACTCGTGCTTGAGCGCGGCGAGTTCGGCGCCGCCCGCCATGTGGTTGGTCAGCTCCTCGAGGCCGACCTCGGCGCGGGCCGCGCTCAGCTCCAGCGTGCCCAGCCGCAGCACGGTGAAGTGGTCGCCGACCATGTAGGCGTGGTGCGGGTTGTGGGTGATGAAGATGACGCCGAGGCCACGCTCCCGGGCGGCGGCGATGTACTTGAGGACGACGCCGGACTGCTTGACGCCGAGCGCCGCGGTCGGCTCGTCCAGGATCAGCACCCGGGCGCCGAAGTGCACCGCGCGGGCGATCGCCACGGACTGCCGCTGGCCGCCGGACAGGCTGCCGATGGGCTGGTCCAGGTCGTCCAGGACGATGCCCATCGCGCGCAACTCCTCGTCGGCGGTCTTCTTCATCAGGGCGATGTCCAACCGGCGCAGCGGCCACCGGCCCCGGGTCAGCTCGGAGCCGAGGAAGAAGTTCCGCCACACCGGCATCAGCGGCACAGTGGCCAGGTCCTGGTAGACGGTGGCGATGCCGCGGTCCAGCGCGTCACGCGGCGAGTCCAGCCGTACCGGTTCGGCGTCGATGCGGAACTCGCCCTCGGTGTGCTGGTGCAGCCCCGAGATGATCTTGATGAGGGTGGACTTGCCCGCGCCGTTGTCGCCCAGCACGCAGGTCACCTGGCCGGGGCTGACCGTCAGGTCCACTCCGTGCAGGGCGCGGATGTTGCCGTAGGACTTGCCGACGCCGCTGAGCTCGACGATGGGCCGCGTGGTGGAGCCGAAGGCTTCCTTGGTTGCCATGGTGATCACTTCCGGGTTGCCTGACGGCGGATCCACAGGTTGATGAGGGTGGCGCCGAGCAGCATGACCCCCAGGAACAGCTTGAACCAGTCGGGGTTCCAGTCGGCGTAGACGATGCCCTGGGTGACCATGCCGAACATGAACGCGCCGATGACCGTGCCGATCGCCGAGCCGTAGCCGCCGGTGAGCAGGCAGCCGCCGATGACCGCCGCCGCGATGTAGAGCAGCTCGTTGCCGACGCCCTCACCGGACTGCACGGTGTTGAAGGCGAACAGCTGGTGCATGCCGACGAACCAGGCGCCGAAGCCCACCGCCATGAACAGCGTGATCTTGGTGAACGTCACCGGTACGCCGACCGCCCGGGCGCTGTCCTTGTTGCCGCCGACGGCGAAGACCCAGTTGCCGTACTTGGTGCGCAGCAGCACCCAGGTGGCGAGGGCGGCGAAGACCAGCCACCACAACACGGTGATCTTGACCGACACCCCCGCGATGGTGATGTCGGAGGAGAAGACCGCCTTGGCCTGGTTGAAGCCCTCCATGTCGCTGATCGAGTCGGTCGCTACGTTGCCGGTGATCAGTTTGGTGACCGCCAGGTTGAGGCCCTGGAGCATCAGGAAGGTGCCCAGTGTGACCAGGAAGCTCGGCAGCCCGGTCCTCACCAGCAGATAGCCGTTGAACGCGCCGACCGCCAGCGAGAACACCAGCGCCACGACCACGCCCACCCAGACGTCCTGGGTGAGCTGGTAGCTGATCATGCTGGCCGTCAGCGCGGAGCTGACCACCCCGACGCCCGCCGACAGGTCGAACTCGCCGCCGATCATCAGCAGCGCCACGGGCAGCGCCATGATGCCGATGGTCGAGGCCTGGTAGAGCACCGTGGCCAGCGAGTCGGCCTGCCGGAAGGTGGGCGCCACCGCGAAGAAGAAGAGGAACACGGCGATGGCGCCGACCGCCACGCCCACCTCCGGCCGGGCCAGCAGCCTACGGGCCGGTGAGCGCCGGGCCGTTCGGCCGTCGGTACTGGGCGGGACGGGGGCCGACTGCGGGTCGGCCGCCGACGCGGCCTGCTGGGTCATCGTCATCACCGGGTCCCGTTCTGCGCGAACTTGGCGATGGCCGCGACGTTGCCCTTGTCCACGAACGCCGGGCCGGTCAGCACCGGGGAGGTGCCGCCACCGCTGTAGTTGCCGTTGTTCTTGTAGAGCCACAGTGCGTCGACCGCGAGGTAGCCCTGCAGGTACGGCTGCTGGTCGACGGCGAACTGGACCTTGCCGTCCTGCACGGCCGCGACCAGGTCCTTGTTCAGGTCGAAGGTGGCCACCTTCGCCTTGCTGCCCGCGTCGGACACCGACTGGGTGGCGGTGAGCGCGAACGGGGCGCCGAGGGTGACGACCTCGTCGATCGAGTGGTCCTGCTGGAGCTTGGCGGTGATGGTCGCCTTCACCGACGGCATGTCCTGCCCGTTGACGTACAGCAGGTCGGTGGTGCCCTTGAAGTCCTTCTTGACGCCCGCGCAGCGGTCCTCAAGCGAGACGTTGCCCTGCTCGTGGACGACACACACCACGTGGTGGGCGCCGAGCTGGTTGAGTTTGTCGCCGACCGCCTGGCCCGCGATGGTCTCGTCCTGTCCGAAGTACTCCAGCAGGCCCTGCTGCTTCCAGACGTCGATGCCCGCGTTGAGGCCGACCACCGGGACGCCGCTCTGCTCGGCCTTGGCGACCACGTTCTTCAGCGCGTCGGGCTTGGCCAGGGTGACCGCGATGCCGTCCACCTTCTGGTCGATCGCGTTCTGCACCAGGTTGGCCTGGTTGGCGGCGTTGGGGTCGGCGGAGTAGACGAGCTGGACGTTGTCCTTGGCGGCGGCGGCCTGGGCGCCCTTGCGCACCAGGTCCCAGAAGGTGTCGCCCGGGGCCTGATGGGTGATCATCGCGACCTTCATCCGGGGGGTGTTGGCGTGGCCTGCCGATATGCCGGTGGCGGCGTCGGCGGCCTTCTTGCCGCCGGAGCTGCTGGCGCATCCGGCGAGGACGAGGGTGCTCGCCGCGAGCATGGCGACGGCGGCGACTCTGCGGGCTTTGGCGGAACTTTCCATCGGTCCTGATACCTCGCTGCGGGGAAGGGGAAGCTGCGGGGAGGGGAGGCGGATCGGGGCAACGCGGCCTGTTGCACAGCGGAGCCAACCTCTTGCCGGGAGCGCTGTCAAGGGTTTGTTATGACATCAGTTCATCTCGACGTAACGACGCGATAACGCGAACCGCGTGGCGCGCGACGGTGGATCGAGGCGGTGGCGGGCCCGCCGAGATCCCTCGTCCTGCGAGGTCAGCGCTGCGGGGCCACGGGTTTTCGCTGCCCCTGCGGTGCGTGGAGTCAGGACGTTCGAATGTAAGGACAAAGCGTTGACAATGTCCGTGCGCAGCCGTTAGACCTGTCTCGGCCGGGCGTTCGGACCGGCGCATGACGGACCACGAGGAGCCATGCCCATGACCGAGCCGTACGACCTGATCACGATGGGCCGGGTCGGGGTGGACATCTATCCACTCCAGACCGGCGTTGCGCTGCCGCAGGTCGAGACCTTCGGCAAGTTCCTGGGCGGCTCGGCGACCAACGTGGCGGTGGCCGCCGCCCGGCTCGGCCGCAGCAGCGCGGTGATCACCCGCACCGGGCAGGACCCGTTCGGCACGTACGTCCACCAGGCGCTGAAGGAGTTCGGGGTGGACGACCGCTGGGTGACCCCGGTGGAGCAGTACCCGACCCCCGTCACCTTCTGCGAGATCTTCCCGCCCGACGACTTCCCGCTGTACTTCTACCGCCAGCCCAAGGCCCCCGACCTGGAGATCCACCCGGCCGAACTCGACCTGGACGCCGTGCGCGCGGCCCGGATCTTCTGGATGACCGGCACCGGACTGTGCGCCGAGCCCAGCCGCTCGGCCACGCTCACCGCGCTGCGCGCCCGCGACCGCAGCGGCACCACGGTCTTCGACCTCGACTGGCGGCCGATGTTCTGGGGCGGTGCGGACGCCGGGGAGACAGCCCGCCCGCACTACAGCGAGGCGCTGGCGCACGCCACCGTCGCCGTGGGCAACCTCGACGAGTGCGAGATCGCCACCGGTGTGCGTGAGCCGTGGGCCTGCGCCCGGGCCCTGCTGGCGGCCGGAGTCGAACTCGCCGTGGTCAAACAGGGCCCCAGGGGCGTGCTGGCCGTGCACCGCGACGGCCGGTCCGCCGAGGTGCCGCCGGTGCGGGTGGAGGTGGTCAACGGCCTCGGCGCGGGCGACGCGTTCGGCGGCGCGCTGTGCCACGGGCTGCTCGCCGGTTGGGAGTTGGACCGCGTGATGCGGTACGCCAACGCCGCCGGAGCGCTGGTCGCCGCCCGGCTCGCCTGCTCCTCCGCCATGCCCACCGAGTCCGAGGTCGAGGACCTCCTCGCGCACGGCTGACCCACCGCCGCCCCGTGAACTCCGGTGAGATCCCGGTGAAAGAGAGCACCCCTTGAGCATCAGCATCAGCGACCTCGTCAAGGTGCGCACCCAGCACCCCGAGGCCATCGCCGAAGCCGCCGCGCGCAGGGTCCGACGGCCTCTGATCGGGCCCAGCGGTCGGCTGATGATCGTCGCCGCCGACCATCCCGCGCGCGGCGCGCTCGCCGTCGGTGACCGCGAACTGGCCATGGCCAACCGGTTCGACCTGCTGGAACGGTTGTGCACCGCGCTGGCCAGGCCCGGCGTGGACGGGGTGCTCGGCACCGCCGACATCCTGGAGGACCTGCTGCTGCTCGGCGCGCTCGACGACAAGGTCGTCATGGGCTCGATGAACCGCGGCGGCCTGTCCGGTGCCTCGTTCGAGCTGGACGACCGGTTCACCGGCCACCGCGCCCAGGACATCGCCCGGTTGGGCTTCGACGCGGGCAAGCTGCTGCTGCGCATCGACTACGCCGACGCCGGGTCGCTGAGCACCCTGCACTCCACCGCCCGGGCCATCGACGAGATGGCGGAGCGGCGGCTGCCGGTCTTCGTGGAGCCGTTCATCTCCCGCCGGGTGGGCGGCAAGGTCGCCAACGACCTGAGCGCGGCGGCCGTCACCAGATCCATCGCCATCGCCTCCGGCCTGGCCGGAACCTCCGCCTACACCTGGCTGAAGGTGCCGGTCACCGAGAACGTGGACGACATGGCCGCCGTCATGGAGACCTCCACACTGCCCGCCGTACTGCTCGGCGGAGAGGTGGGCCGGGACCAGGAGGGGCTGTACGAGAAGTGGCGCAAGGCGCTGCGGCTGCCCACCGTGCAGGGCCTGGTCGTCGGCCGCTCACTGCTCTACCCGGTGCGCGGCAGCGTGGAGTCCGCCGTCGACACCGCCGTCGGCCTGCTGTGAACCCGTCCAGCGGTCAGGAGACTTGAGACCATGACCTCGAACGACTTCCACCTTCCCGCCGGATCCGCCGCCACCGGCCCGTACACGGTGGACATCGACCCCGAGCGGGCCGGTTGGGGCTACTGCTCGCTGCGGGTGCTCGAACTGCCGCCCGGCGGCTCGCACTCGCTGGACACCGGTGACAGCGAGTGGATCGTGCTGCCGCTCAGTGGCGGCTGCACCGTGGTGACCGAAGGGCGCGACTTCGAACTGCACGGCAGGGACAGCGTGTTCAGCTCCGTCACCGACTTCGTCTATCTGCCGCGCGACGCGCACGCCCGGATCGCCAGCGGTGCGGGCGGCCGGTTCGCGCTCACCGGCGCCCGGTGCGAACGCAGGCTCCCGGCCCGCTACGGGCCCGCCTCCAACGTGCCGGTGGAACTGCGCGGCACCGGCAACTGCTCCCGCCAGGTCAACAACTTCGCCGCGGCCGCACCCGCCGGAGGCGGAGGGAGCGGCGGGGGCGGCTTCGAGTGCGACAGGCTCATCGCCGTCGAGGTGCTCACCCCCGGCGGCAACTGGTCCTCCTACCCGCCGCACAAGCACGACGAGTGCCGCCCGGGCGAGGAGTCGCGGCTGGAGGAGATCTACTACTTCGAGATCGCCGCCGCGCACGGCACGCCGGGCGTCGGCTACCAGCGGGTGACCCCCTCCGGGCACGGCCGCGGACCCGACGTGCTCGCCGAGGTCCGCGACGGCGACACGGTGCTGATCCCCGACGGCTGGCACGGGCCGTCGATCGCCGCGCCCGGCCACGACATGTACTACCTCAACGTGATGGCCGGACCCGGCACCGAACGGGAGTGGCTGATCTGCGACCACCCCGACCACGCCTGGATCCGCGGCAGTTGGGACGGCCAGCCCGTGGACCCACGGCTCCCCCTCTACACCGCCGCCGAAGGAGCGCACAACAGATGACCACACGACGGCTCACCGTCGCCCAGGCCCTGGTGGAGTTCCTGGCCCACCAGTACACCGAGCGGGACGGTAACAAGTCGCGGCTGATCAGCGCCTGCTGGGGCATCTTCGGGCACGGCAACGTGGCGGGGCTCGGCCAGGCGCTGCTGGAGTCCGGCCGGTCCACCATGCCGTACCTCCAGGGCCGCAACGAGCAGGCCATGGTGCACGCGGCGGTCGGCTACGCCCGGCAGTCCAACCGGCTGTCCACCCAGGCGGTCACCACGTCCATCGGCCCGGGCGCCACCAACCTGGTCACCGGCGCGGCGCTGGCCACCGTCAACCGCATCCCGGTACTGCTGCTTCCCGGCGACGTCTTCGCCACCCGCGCCGTCGACCCGGTGCTCCAGCAACTGGAGGTGCCGTACGCGGGGGACGTCTCGGTCAACGACACGCTGCGGCCGGTCTCCCGCTACTTCGACCGGGTGACCCGCGCCGAGGCGCTGATCCCGGCGGCGCTGGAGGCCATGCGGGTGCTCACCGACCCGGTCGAGACCGGGGCGGTCACCTTGGCGCTGCCGCAGGACGTACAGGCCGAGGCGTTCGACTGGCCCGAGGAGTTCTTCGCCGACCGGGTGTGGCGGGTGCGCAGGCCGGCCGCCGATCCGGCGGAGTTGGCGGCGGCGGTCGCCGAGGTCCGCGACGCGCGGCGGCCGTTGATCGTCGCGGGCGGCGGCGTCCACCACAGCGAGGCTGAGGACGCGCTGCGGGCGCTGGCCGACGCCACCGGCATCCCGGTGGCCTCCACCCAGGCGGGCAAGGGCTCGCTGCGCCACGACCACCCGGCCGACGTGGGCGGCATCGGCCACACCGGCACCGCGGTCGCTGACGAACTGGCCCGCGGCGCCGACCTGGTGATCGGTGTGGGCACCCGGTACACCGACTTCACCACCGCCTCCCGCACCCTGTTCGCGGCGGACTCGGTGCGCTTCGTCAACCTCAACATCGCGGCCCTCGACGCCCACAAGCTGAGCGGCACCCCGCTGGTCGCCGACGCCCGCGCCGGGCTCCAGGCGCTCACCGAGGCCCTCGGCGGCCACCGCGTCGACGCGGCGTACGAGGCTGAGTACCGTACCGGCAAGGCGCGTTGGGAACGGATCGTGGACGCCGCCTACGCGGCCGACGACGAGGACGCCCGGCCCACCCAGACCCAGGTGCTCGGCGTGCTGGACTCGGTGGTCGGCGACGACGACGTGATCATCAACGCCGCCGGTTCGCTCCCGGGCGACCTGCACAAGCTGTGGCGCGCCCGCTCCCCGCGCCAGTACCACCTGGAGTACGGCTACTCCTGCATGGGCTACGAGATCCCGGCTGGCATCGGAGTGCGGCTGGCGGCCCCGGACCGGCCGGTGTGGTCGCTGGTCGGCGACGGCACGTACCTGATGATGCCCACCGAGATCGTCACCGCCGTCCAGGAGGGCGTGGGCGTCAACATCGTGCTCATCCAGAACCACGGCTACGCCTCCATCGGCGCTCTGTCCGAGCAGATCGGCGCCGAACGGTTCGGCACCGCGTACCGCTACAGGTCCGCGGACGGCGCCTACGACGGCGATCCGCTGCCGGTCGACCTGGCCGCCAACGCCGCCAGCCTGGGCATGGACGTCATCCGCGCGGCCACCGTGGGCGAACTGCGCGCGGGGCTGGCCGCCGCCCGCGCCTCGTCCCGGCCGACGTGCGTGTACGTGGAGACCGACACCGCCGCGGGCCGCGCGCCGAGCGCACCGGGCGCCGAGGCGTGGTGGGACGTGCCGGTGGCGGAGACCGCGACCCGGCCCGCCGCCGTCAAGGCGCGCGAGGAGTACGAGCGGCAGCGGGCGGCCCGGCGCCACCACCTGTGAGATCGGGAGGGCCGAGCCGCTGAATCGGGGGTCGGCCCTCACCGCAGATGTCAGGACAATGTGATGTCTGACTTTCCTGTCAGCCTGACCGGTGGATATTCTCGGCCCGTGCCCAAGCCTGAGCCCGCAAGCCTTGATTTCGCGGTGGACCGGTCGAGCCCCGTGCCGCTCTACTACCAACTCGCCCAGCAGTTGGAGAACGCCATCGAGCACGGCCGGCTCGCCCCGGGCTCCCTGCTGGGCAACGAGATCGAACTGGCCGGGCGGCTCGGCCTGTCCCGGCCGACCGTCCGCCAGGCCATCCAGTCCCTGGTCGACAAGGGCCTGCTGGTGCGCCGCCGCGGCATCGGCACACAGGTGGTGCACAGCCAGGTCAAACGCCCGCTGGAACTCAGCAGCCTCTACGACGACCTCCAGGCCGCCGGACAGAGCCCGGCCACCCGGGTGCTGCGCAACGAGACCGAGTCCGCCTCCGCGGAGGTCGCCGCCGCCCTCGGGGTCGCCGAGGGCAGCGAGGTCCGGGTGATCGAACGGCTGCGCCTGACCCACGGCGAGCCGATGGCCTACCTGTGCAACTACCTGCCCGCCGAACTGCTGGACCTGGACAGCGAACGCCTGGAGGAGACCGGCCTGTACCGGTTGATGCGAGCCGCCGGAATCACCCTGCACAGCGCCCGTCAGGCGGTCGGCGCGCGCATCGCCACCGCCGAGGAGGGCGAGCAGCTCACCGAGGAGCAGGGCGCCGCCCTGCTCACCATGCAGCGCACCACGTACGACGACACCGGCCGGGCGGTGGAGTACGGCACCCACGTCTACCGCGCCTCCCGCTACGCCTTCGAGTTCCAGTTGCTGGTCCGCCCCTGATCCCGGCTTCCGCCCGCGGTCAGGGACAATGGACGGCCGGCGGGTCCCCGAGGAAGGCAAAGGAACCAGTGGCGAGGGTAGAAAGGCGGCTGCGCGCGCTCGGCGCGCTCATGGCGGCCGTGGTGGCCGCGACCGTGGCGGGGTGCAGCAGCACCGGGGGCCTGCGCGCGGAGGAACGGGCCAAGCAGGCCGCTGCGAACGGCAAGGCGGTCAGCACCCCGCGGTGGACGGTGGCCATGGTCACCCACTCGGGAGCGGGTGACACCTTCTGGGACATCGTCCAGAACGGCGCCAAGCAGGCCGCGGTCAAGGACAACATCAACTTCCTGTACTCCGCCAGCGACCAGAGCGACCAGCAGGCGCAACTCGTCCAGGCCGCCATAGACCAGCACGTCGACGGGCTGATCGTCACCCTCGCCAAGCCGGACGCGATGAAGGACGCGGTCAGCAAGGCGGAGCGGGCCGGAATCCCGGTGATCACCATCAACTCCGGCGCCGATCAGTCCAAGGCGTTCGGCGCCCTCACCCACGTCGGCCAGGACGAGACCGTCGCGGGACAGGCGGTCGGCGACGAGCTGAACAAGCGCGGCAGGAAGCACGCCCTGTGCATACTGCACGAGCAGGGCAACATCGGCCACGAGCAGCGCTGCGCCGGAGTCAGGCAGTCCTTCCACGGCAGCGTGGACAACCTCTACGTCAACGGCACCAACATGCCCGACGTGCAGTCCGCGCTCCAGGCCAAGCTCCAGTCCGACAAGTCGATCGACGCCGTGGTCACCCTCGGCGCGCCGTTCGCCGCCACCGCGGTCAAGGCCAGGCAGCAGGCGGGCACCGACGCCGAGATCGACACCTTCGACCTCAACGCCCAGGTCGCCCAGGGCCTGTCCGACGGCAGCCTCGGCTTCGCCGTCGACCAGCAGCCCTACCTGCAGGGGTACGAGGCGGTGGACCTGATGTGGCTGTACAAGTACAACCGGGACGCCCTCGGCGGCGGCAAGCCGGTGCTCACCGGCCCGCAGATCGTCACCAGGGACGACGCGGACGCGCTGCGCCAGTACACCCAGCGGGGGACGCGATGAGCCAGGCCGCCCTCGACGAGCGTCTGCTGCACCGCTCGCTGTCGCGCCGCCTGCTGGCCCGCCCCGAACTCGGTTCGGTGGTCGGCGCCGCCGCGGTGTTCCTCTTCTTCTCCTTCGTCGCCGACTCCTTCCTCCAGGCGTCCAGCCTCGGCACCGTGCTGTACGCCTCCTCGACCATCGGGATCATGGCGGTTCCGGTGGCGCTGCTGATGATCGGCGGGGAGTTCGACCTGTCCGCCGGGGTGATGGTCACCACCTCCGCGCTGTTCTCGTCGATGTTCAGCTACCAGATGACCGCCAACGTCTGGGTGGGCGTGGGCGTCTCGTTGCTGGTCACGCTGGCCGTCGGCTTCTTCAACGGCTTCGTGCTGACCCGCACCAGGCTGCCCAGCTTCATCATCACGCTCGGCACGTTCCTGATGCTCACCGGACTCAACCTGGGCTGCACCAAGCTGATCAGCGGCACGGTGGCCACCAAGAGCATCGCCGACATGCAGGGTTTCGACTCCGCCCGCGCGGTGTTCGCCTCCCACCTGACCATCGGCCCCGTCGACCTCCAGGTCACCATCTTGTGGTGGCTGGGTCTGGTGGCGGTGGCCACCTGGGTGCTGCTGCGCACCCGGGCGGGCAACTGGGTGTTCGCGGTGGGCGGTGGCGCCGACGCGGCCCGCGCCGTCGGCGTCCCGGTGGCCCGCACCAAGATCGGCCTCTACATGGCGGTGGCGCTGTGCGCCTGGATCTCCGGCCAGCACCTGCTGCTCTCGTTCGACGCGGTGCAGTCCGGTGAGGGCGTGGGCAACGAACTGCTGTACATCATCGCGGCCGTCATCGGCGGCTGCCTGATGACCGGAGGCTACGGCTCCGCGATCGGCTCGGCGGTGGGCGCGTTCATCTTCGGCATGACCAGCAAGGGCATCGTGTACGCGCAGTGGAACCCCGACTGGTTCAAGTTCTTCCTCGGGGCGATGCTGCTGCTCGCCACCCTGCTCAACCACTGGGTACGCAAACGGGCGGAGGCCGCCGCGTGAGCACCGCACCACTGCTGGAACTGACCGACGTCAGCAAGCTCTACGGGAACATCAAGGCCCTCGAAGGCGTCTGCCTGCAGGCGCGCGCGGGCGAGATCACCTGTGTGCTGGGCGACAACGGCGCGGGCAAGTCCACCCTGATCAAGATCGTCGCCGGACTGCACCAGCACGACGGCGGCAGCTACCGCATCGAGGGCGAGGAGGTCCGGCTGGGCTCGCCGCGCGAGGCCCTAGACCGCGGCATCGCCACCGTCTACCAGGACCTCGCGGTCGTCCCGTTGATGCCGGTGTGGCGGAACTTCTTCCTCGGCTCCGAACCGCGCCTGGGCCGCGGCCCGTTCAGGCGTCTGGACGTGCGCACGATGCGCGAGACCACCCGCGCCGAACTGCTGCGGATGGGCATCGACCTGCGCGACGTCGACCAGCCCATCGGCACGCTGTCCGGCGGCGAGCGGCAGTGTGTGGCGATCGCCCGCGCGGTGTACTTCGGCGCGCGGGTCCTGGTGCTGGACGAGCCGACGGCCGCGCTCGGCGTCAAGCAGTCCGGCGTGGTGCTCAAGTACGTGGCCGCCGCCCGCGACGCGGGACTCGCTGTGGTGCTCATCACGCACAACCCGCACCACGCGTACCTGGTCGGCGACCGCTTCGTACTGCTCAAGCGCGGGACGATGGCGGGCAGCCACACCAAGGCGGAGATCAGCCTGGAGGAGCTGACCCGCCAGATGGCGGGCGGCAGCGAGCTGGAACAGCTCAGCCACGAGCTGAGCGGCCCCGGCGCCGCGGCGGACGGGCTTGGCCCCCGCAACGCGTGATGAGGCAGAATCGGCCAGTAGAGCCCCCGACCCGGAGAAGCCCCTTGAGCGCCTACCGCGAACGCGTCCACCGTACGGGCGCGGCGCGAGCCACCGTCCTGCAGACCGTCGGCCGCCGCGAGCGCCGCTCCCACCTCAGCGCGCCCCGGGTGCCCACGGTGGGCATCGACATCGGCGGCACCAAGGTGATGGCGGGCGTCGTGGACGCCGACGGCAACATCCTGGAGAAGGTGCGCACCGAGACTCCGGACAAGTCCAAGAGCCCCAAGGTGGTCGAGGACACCATCGTCGAGCTGGTGCTCGACCTGTCCGAGCGGCACGACGTGCACGCCGTGGGTATCGGAGCCGCGGGCTGGGTCGACGCCGACCGCTCCCGGGTGCTGTTCGCACCGCACCTGTCCTGGCGGGACGAACCGCTGCGGGACAAGCTCGCCGAGCGGCTGCTGGTGCCGGTCATGGTGGACAACGACGCCAACGCCGCGGCCTGGGCGGAGTGGCGGTTCGGCGCCGGGCGCGGCGCCGACGACCTGGTGATGATCACGCTGGGCACCGGCATCGGCGGCGCGATCCTGGAGGACGGCCGGGTCAAGCGGGGCCGGTACGGGGTCGCGGGCGAGTTCGGCCACATGCAGGTGGTGCCCGGCGGGCACCGCTGCCCGTGCGGCAACCGCGGCTGCTGGGAGCAGTACAGCTCGGGCAACGCCCTGGTGCGCGAGGCCCGCGAACTGGCCGCCGCCGAGTCCCCGGTGGCGTACGGGATCATCGAACGGGTCGGTGGCAACGTCGCCGACATCACCGGACCGCTGATCACCGAGCTGGCCCGCGAGGGCGACGCGATGTGCGTCGAGCTGTTCCAGGACATCGGGCAGTGGCTGGGTGTCGGCATCGCCAACCTGGCCGCCGCGCTCGACCCGTCCTGCTTCGTCATCGGCGGCGGCGTGAGCGCCGCCGACGACCTGCTGATCGGCCCGGCCAGGGACGCCTTCCGGCGCACCCTGACCGGTCGCGGTTACCGTCCGGAGGCCCGCATCGTGAAGGCCGAACTCGGCCCGGAGGCGGGCATGGTGGGCGCCGCGGACCTCGCCCGGCTGGTCGCCCGCCGCTTCCGTCGCACCAACCGGCGGCGGGTGGAACGGTACGAGCGCGCCGGGCTCACCACACGGCTGGTGCCGCGCGGCCGGGAGGACGAACGATGACCCCACCCGCCCTGCTCCCCGAGTATCCGCCGAAGAAGCGGCGCGGCTGGGCGCAGTGGATCGTGATCGCCCTGCTGATCCTGATCCCGTCCGGCTACGGCGCGGTCGCCGCCGTGCAGAGCCGGGACACCGACGGCGCCAAGTCGCTGAAGGCCGAGATGGCCGGGCTGGTGGACGACTGGCCCGCCCGAACGCAGCGCAGCATCTACCAGGTGCCGATCCCGTACAACGCCACCAAGGTCGCCTACTTCGAGTCCAACTCCTGGCAGACCAGCTCGCTCTACGTGCAGTTCACCACCACCGCGGGTGGGCTCGACACGTTCCTGGCGCAGTTGGGCACCGGCCGGGAGGATTTCAAGGACGGCGCGGTGACCATCACGGCCGACCAGTCCAGGCGGGTCGGCTGGAAGTTCTCTCCGGGACACGCCTGGGCGGGCGCCACCCTGCCCGGTCAGGGCGAGAAGCCGCAGCACCGGATCACCGTCAACCTGGACAACCCGGACAAGCCGTCCGTCTATCTGGTTTCCACGACGACCTTCCACTGAGGCCCGTCCGGCACCCCCGCGAGCATCGCAGCCGGTCCTTGAGAGAGTCGTCGCTGGTGGAACCCTGTGGTCCTGGCCGCCGGATGGGCCGTGAAACACGCGGGGATCGCGAAGCGCAGCAAGAAGTAACCCGTCCAGGTCGGCCAAAGGAGCGCTTCATGCTCGCGCCTCGCGAAATCACATTCGTCACCCCGCGGGGTGTCGGCGGCCCGGCTCACTACCGTCGTGTCTGCAAAGCCGTCGAGCTCCCGCCACTGCCGGACGGCTACGGCCTCCTCCTGGCTGTGGATGACGACGGGGCCAAGGTCACCCTGGTCACCGGAGACGTGGAGTACGTCCGCGCGATCGCTTCCGCGGGGCCGAAGGCGCTCGCCGGTCTCCTCCTGTTCGGCGAAGCCGCAGAGAAGTTCCTCAAGCGCGACGGCTGGCCCGACGAGTGGATCTGATCGCACGACGTCGAGTGAACGGCCCGCGCATTCCGCCGAGTTCAACGCGACCTAATCCACGCGGCGGATCGACGCACCGACCAGCACGCCGTCCGACGCGGTGTACGTGCCCTCATACACCTTGACGGTGCCGTCTGTCTGGGTGGCGTACAGCGCTGCTTGCACCCGGGATGATCCGAACTCGCTCACGCTGCCCAGGGTGATGCTTTCCGTGGTGCCGAATCCGGCTACCCAGCGGTCGTAGGTCGTCCCGGCGATGTTGTCACCGCCGAGCGCCCACGCGGCCGAATAGTTGTGATCGGTGATGTCCTGGTAGTACTGCGACACGACTGCCGAGGCGTTCGTCAGGTGTGGTCGCGGCGCGAGCGGCAGCGATGCTGGCGCCGTGGCGGCCGGGACGGCGGCCGTCGGAGAAGCGGACGAGGTGGCGGACGCGACCGCCGGGCTCGCCGACATCGAGACGGGTGCGGAGCGCGTCACTGTGACGGTCGGCGCGGGCGAGGACAAGGCCGTCATGCCAGAGCAGGCGGCGAGGGGTATGCAGGCTGCGAGTAGGACGACAGCCGGAACGGTACGGCGCACGGGTCCCCCTGTTGGCGTCGAGGCGCGGTGAGGGAACAGTGACAGCACCGGGGAGACGATGTGTGGGCTGTTTGCCAGAATGTGACAGTTCAACTTCTCCCGGTCGCCCGATGCCACCACCGGCGGACTGGACACGTTCCTGGTGCGGTTGGGCGCGGGCCGCGAGGATCTGAGGAACGGCGCGGTGGCCGTCACGGCCGACCAGTCCAGGTGGGTCGGCTGGACGTTCTCTCCGCGGCACGACTGGGCGGGTGCCACCCTGCTCGGTCAGGGCGAGAGGCCGCAGCACCGGATCACCGTCAACATCGGACAACCCGGATAAACCATCCGTTTGCCTGGTTTCCCTCACGAGCTTCCACTGAGGCACGTCCGGCACGGGGGTGCTGAATGGCTGATTCCGCTCCCTCGATAGCGTGGCCGGGTGACTGACCCGAAGACCCTCCAGCACCGGATCGAAGGCCCGCAGGACGCCCCCGTACTCGTGCTCGGTCCGGCCCTCGGCACCACATGGCACATGTGGGACCGGCAGATACCCGAACTGACCCCGCACTGGCGGGTACTCCGCTTCGACCTGCCCGGACACGGCGGCGCGCCCGCGGAGCCCGCGCCCTCCATCGGCGAGCTGGCCGACCGGCTGCTCGCCACCCTCGACGACCTCGGCATCGAACGGTTCGGCTACGCGGGCTGCTCGATCGGCGGCGCCATCGGCCTCGACCTGGCGCTGCGCGAGCCCTGCCGGGTGGCCTCGCTCGTCCTGGTCTCCGCGGCGGCGCGCTTCGACACCCCCGACGGCTGGCGGCAGCGCGGTGTCGTCGTCCGCTCCGGCGGGCTCGCCCAGATCGCCCAGACCACCCCGGAGCGCTGGTTCACCCCGTCCTTCCGCGCCGCACAGGCGTCCATCACCGAGTGGGGTGTGCAGATGGTGCGCACCACCGACGCCGAGTGCTACATCGCCGCCTGCGAGGCGCTGGCCACCCATGACGTACGGGCCGGACTCGCCGGGGTCGCCGTGCCCACGCTGGTCGTGGCCGGTGCCGAGGACCAGGCCACACCGCCCGCCGAGGCCCGCGCACTGGTGGCCGGTATCCACGACGCCCGGCTCGCCGTGGTCCCCGGCGCCGCCCACCTGGTTCCGGTGGAGCAGCCCAGGGCGTTCACCGATCTCGTGGTCCGGCACCTGTCCACCGCCTGGCTGGACCGTCCGGCGCCCACCCCGCCGCCGTTCCGGCCGCCCGTCGAGCCTGTGGCGCCGCATCCGGCCGCCGCCCCGGCACCTGCACCGGTGATCACCACGCTGCCCGCGGCTTCGGCGCCCCCGCCGCCGGTCGCGGTCGCGCCGCCTGCCGCCCCGCCGGTCGCGCCGCCCGCCGCCCCGCCGGTCATGCCGCCCGCCGCCCCGCCGGTCATGCCGCCCGCCACGCCGCCGGTCATGCCGCCCGCCGCGCCGCCAGCCGCACCTCCCGCCGCGCCGAGCGCCGCACCCGAGTCGCCCGCCGCCGCACCCGAGTCGCCCGCCGCCGCGCCCGTGCGGTCCCACGACCCCTACGACGACGGGATGAAGATCCGCCGTGAGGTGCTGGGCGACGCGCACGTGGACCAGGTCGCGGCCGAGGTCGACGAACTCACCGCGGACTTCGAGGACTTCATCACCCGCTACGCCTGGGGCGAGATCTGGTCCCGGCCGGGGCTGGACCGCAGGACCCGAAGCTGCATCACCCTGACCGCGCTCGTCTCCGGCGGTCATCTGGACGAGCTGGCCTCCCACGTGCGGGCCGCGCTGCGCAACGGCCTGTCTCCCGCGGAGATCAAGGAGGTGCTGATGCAGACCGCCGTCTACTGCGGTGTCCCGACCGCCAGTTCCGCCTTCGCGGTGGCCCAGCGCGTGATCAGGGAGGCCACCCGGCAACTGCCCCGCTGAGGGGTTCGCCGGATCCCCGGACCGGCACGCCCCGCCACGGCCCTGGCGCGACCGCGCCGCGGTGAAATGATGTTGGGCAGACGGTTCCCGGGACGGCTTGAAGGGCGGACAACCATGAAGCTGACCAAGAAGGGGCACGCCTGCGTCCGGCTGGAGAAGGACGGGCGGACCCTGGTCATCGACCCCGGCGCGTTCAGCGAGGAGGACGCGGCAGTCGGCGCCGACGCGATCCTGGTCACCCACGAGCACCTCGACCACTTCGACGAGCAGCGGTTGCGGGCCGCGCTCGACGCCAACCCGGCCGCCGCGATCTGGAGCCTGCGCAGCGTCGCCGACCAGATCGCCGCCGCCTTCCCCGGCCGGGTGCACACGGTGGGCAACGGCGACACCTTCCACGCGGCGGGCTTCGACATCGAGGTGCACGGCGAACTGCACGCCGTCATCCACCCCGACCTGCCCCGCATCACCAACATCGGCTTCCTGGTGGACGGTTCGCTCTTCCACCCCGGCGACGCGCTCACGGTGCCGGACAAGAGCGTCAGCACGCTGCTGTTGCCGGTGCACGCCCCGTGGAACAAGTTCGCGGAGGTCGTCGACTACCTGCGCGAGGTCGGCCCGCGGCGGGCCTACTCGGTCCACGACGGACTGCTCAACGACGCCGGGCACGGGGTCTACAACCGCAACCTGGGCCCGTCCGGCCCCGGCATCGGCGGGGCCGAGCACCACAGGATCGCGCCGGGCGAGAGCGTGGAACTGGCGTAGCCGTCCGGTTGTCGGTGCCGGGCGGTAGATTGCGGGGCATGGCACTGCGCATCGCGACCTGGAACGTCAACTCGATCACCGCCCGCCTGCCCCGGCTGCTGGCCTGGCTGGAGAGCAGCGGCACGGACGTGCTGTGCATACAGGAGACCAAGTGCACGGCGGAGCAGTTCCCGTACGACCAGCTGCGCGAGCTGGGCTACGCGGCGGCGGTCAACGCGAACGGCCGGTGGAACGGGGTCGCGGTGCTCTCCAGGGTCGGGCTGGACGACGTGGTGGTCGGCCTGACGGACGGCCCGGAGTACGACGGCGCCCAGGAGCCGCGCGCGGTGGCGGCCACCTGCGGCGCGGTGCGGGTGTGGTCGGTGTACGTGCCCAACGGCCGCGAGGTCGACCACGACCACTACAACTACAAGCTGCGCTGGTTCGACGCGCTGCGGCGCACCGTCGCAGAGGACGCCGCCGCGGACCGGCCGTTCGCCGTCCTCGGCGACTACAACGTGGCGCCCACCGACGACGACGTGTGGGACCCGTCCGTCTTCGAGGGGCTGACCCATGTCACCCCGGCGGAGCGTGCCGCACTGGCCGCGCTGCGCGAGACCGGGCTGTCCGACGTGGTACCGCGCCCGCTGAAGTACGACCGGCCGTTCACCTACTGGGACTACCGGGAGCTGTGCTTCCCCAAGAACAAGGGCATGCGCATCGACCTGGTCTACGGCAACGCGCCCTTCGCCAAGGCGGTCGGCGACGCCTACGTGGACCGCGAGGAGCGCAAGGGCAAGGGCGCCTCCGACCACGCCCCGGTCGTGGTGGACCTGGAGCTGTAGCCGCTTTACGACCTGTACGGCCGGGCCGCGCGGCACTCACACTGTGCCGCCCCGGCGTCCCGGTCGACGCGCGTACGCTCACCGGTCATGACCGTCGATCACACCGGCCGCCACCTCGTGCCCAGCTTCGCCCTGCACATCGCCGACGCCGAGCTGTCGCCGGAACCGCTCGATCCGGCGCAGATCGTCTCGGGCAGCCCCGAGGTGACCGGCGCGGTCCTGTGGGAGTCCCCGGACGGCACCCGGGCGCACGGCATCTGGCAGATCACCCCGGGCGTGGTCACCGACACCGAGGCCGACGAGATGTTCGTGGTGATCAGCGGCCGGGCCACGATCGAGGTGGCGGGCGGCCAGGTGCTCGAAGTCGGACCGGGCGACGTGGGCGTGCTGCGCGAGGGCGACCGGACGACATGGACGGTGCACGAGACGCTGCGCAAGGCGTACAGCGTCCGTATCTGATCGCCGCGTCTGCCGTCGCGAGGCGGCCGGGCGGTGCCAGTCTGTCGGTATGGAGATCTCGTTCTTCGACAAATGGCGCAGGCGGCACGGCATCGCCCGTGGTGTGGCGGTGACGGCGCCGGGCGCGGTCGACCAGGAGGGGGTCGCGGAACTGCTCGCCGAGTGCGAGCTGTTGCGTGAGCAGGCGTCGGCGGCCGGTGTCGAACTCGACGACAGCGCGGCCTCGTTGGCGGCCCTCGACCAGCTTCCGCCGCAGTGGCGGGACGATCCGGACAACCTCTCCTGGCTCGGCAACGACGCCGGACTCTACCTGGGCACGGTCATCGTGCGCAGTGTGCCCGGCGCCGTCTGGCAGATCTGGCCGAACGGCCACCCGGTGGTGCGGCTGGCCTCCGGCCGGGAGATCGACGTGGTCGCCGCGGGCCACGCCTGGGCGGCCGGCGGCACCCCGGAACTGGCCCAGGTCCACGCGGAAGCGGCCGAAGGCCACTGAGCCACCGCTACCCGCAGACCCCGCCGGTCTGCGAGGTGATCCACCCGTGTGCGGCGCGCAACTGCCGGTCGTAGCAGAAGCCGGAATCATTCGTGCCCCGGTAGCGCTCGACGGACGTGCCATCCGCCGTGAGCACGGCGCCGTTCTTGCGGGCGAGTTCGCCGGTGGCGGACAGCCGGTCGTCCATGCTGGCCGTGGTGCGCCAGCCACCGCGGCCGGAGCGCACCGCGTCGCTCTCGGCGCGCCCCTGCGTCACCGCCGCCCGCAGGTCGTAGTTGTTGTAGTCGACGTTGGAGACCGCGTCGCTGTCCACGTCGATGGGGTACGCCCAGGAGTGCCGCTCGCTCCACTGGCGGTCGCCGGGGCCGACGGTGCGCACCGTGGTGCCGCCGGTGTCCCGCTGGTGCACCACCTGTCGCTGGCCGGTGCTGGAGACGGCGTCGGTGTTGCGGTATCCGAGGTGCTGTTCGACGGTGGTGGTCACCCGCCCACGGGAGGTATCGACATATCCACTGATCGACCAGTCGCGATGGACGTCCACCGCGACATCCGTACCGCCGTCCGCCCGCCTGGCCTGCGTGGTGACCACCCGAGGGGCCGCGGCGAGCGAGTCCGCGGTGACCGCGCCGCCGGTGTGGGACCGGCCGTGGTCGGTGTCCAGGAACAGTGAACCGCCCACCGTCCAGGTGTCGTTGGCGGCGTACGGGGTGATGGTCAGCGAGTGCGGCCCGCCGTCGGCGAGTTGACCGGCGAACGGGGTCAGATCGAGTTCGTACGCCTCGGTGCGGAACTGGTCGATGGCCGGTATCGGCCGCCACAGCGTGGGCACGATGCCGCCCGAGTACACCACCGGGTACGGCTGCGCCAGCCCCGCCGGTCGGCCGTCCACCGAGACCAGGACCTCACGGTAGGGGCCGCCACCGCACAGGTAGCCGGGTGCGCTCTTGGCCAGGGCGTCCGGTACGGCGGTGAACCACTGCTCGTCGCAGCCGCCGCCGCGCGCGTACAGCTCCAGCCGGGCCCGGGTCAGGTTCGTCGGGAACGCCACCTGGGCGGTCGCCGACTGGCCCTTGCCCAGTTCGAACCAGGGCGCGGCCTTCGGATCGTGCCGGGCCACCGGCACCACCCGGTCGGCGGTACGGGCGGCGGGGTGCCGGGCGTCGGCCAGGTAGTAGGTGAAGCTCAGCCGCATGTGGTAGACGCCGGTGTACGTGGAGTTGACAACGTTGCCCAGCTCCACCTGGAGCTGCTGAGGGCTTCTCAGCAGCGGGGTGAACTCGGTGATGTCCTTGTCGACATGCCAGTTGACGCCGTCCTCGTCGGGCTCCGCCGTACTGGTACGGAAGATCTCCGCGCCACCCAGCCACACCCCGGCGAGCCGGTCGTACTGACGGCCCCTGACGCTGCCCGACCAGTCCATGACGACCTTGGTCCAGGGACCCGCACATCGGCTGGGCGGGGTGACGGTGGTGGCGTACGGCGGATCGGCGAGGGTGTCGCCGAAGTCGTGGCGCATCACCTCCACCGTGCAGTGCCGGGTGTTCGGACGGCTGACCGGCGGTAGCGCGGAGATCGGATCCTGGTAGTCCACCGCCGGGTTCGAACGCGGTCCCGGCGCCGCCGCGGCCGAGGCGGGCGCGCTCAACCCGCCGAGCGCCAGCGCCGCCGCGGCGCCGAGCGCGGCCAACGGGCGCCGTACGGCGAGCAGTCGCTCCCCAGGAAGTGACCGCCATCGTCTGATTCGTGCCATCGGATCACCCTCTCCTGATCATCCGTGACCACTCGTGATCACCGTCGTCCGTACGCTTCCGTAATCACGGACGTCCGACAAGACCGCCGGATCGGGCGTCAGGACGGCCCCGCATCCACGGGATCGGGCCCGGAGCCGGGCATCATGGCGGATGGGACCCCGCGAACCACCCAGACCGGGAGATACGACATGGAATCCCTGGAGAAACTCCCCAACATCGGTGCGATCCTCGCCGACCGGCTGCGCGAAGCCGGGGTGTGCGACGCGGCGGAACTGCGTCGGCTCGGCGCCGAGGCGGCGTACGCCAAGATCAGCGCGGAACTGCCGGAGGACGCCCGCGGCCACACCCTCTTCGCCCTCGAAGGCGCCATCCGCGGCACCCGTTGGACCTCCATCCCACAGGAGGAGCGCGCCACCCTCGCGTCGCGCGTCTTCGACTGACCGGGCGCGCGGCAGGCCACCCGCGTGCCACACCGGCGGCCCCCGCTGGCTACGCGTGAGTAGCGAGCGGGGCCGCGCCGCCCATACGGCCCAAGCCCGAGCGCCGACGGCCCGCGACGGCCGGATCATGACCCCATGGCAGTAGTGGTCGCGGTGGGCGCGTTCTGGATGACCCTGCTCGGCGGCGCGGTGGCGCACCGCGTCGGGGACCGCCGCCATCTCGTCCTGGGTTTCGCCGCCGGACTGATGCTGGGCGCGGTCGGCTTCGACCTGCTGCCGGAAGCCCTGCGCGCCCAACCGGCCGACGTGCTCGGGGTACCCGCGCCGCTGCTGTTGTTCGTCGGCGGCTTCCTCGCCCTTCACACCTTGGAGCGCACGGCCGCCGTCCACCGCGCCCACCAGGGCGAGTACGCCGCCCACACCCGTGCGCACCGGCACGACCGCGCGCCGCCCCAGGCCCTCGGCATCGCCGCGGCGGGCGCCCTGATCGCACACAGTGTCATGGACGGCTTCGCCATCGGCGCGGCCTTCCAGGCCGGGACGGGCGTCGGCACGGTCGTCGCGCTCGCGGTCGTCGCGCACGACTTCGCGGACGGCTTCAACACCTACACGGTCACCTGGCTGTACGGGAACGACCGCCGCCGCACCTTCGCGCTGCTCGGCTGCGACGCGGTGGCGCCCGTCGTGGGCGCCACCACCACCTTGGCGTTCACCATCCCGCGCGGTGTGCTCGGGCTGTACCTGGGGTGCTTCGCCGGATTCCTGTGCTACCTCGCCACCTGCGACATCCTGCCCGAGGCGCACAGCCCGCACCCCTCGCTGGCCACGCTGCTGTGCACACTCGGCGGCACCGGATTCATGTGGCTGGCCATCGCGGTGGCCGGCTGACACCGAACGTCACAGCCGTACGAAACATCAACGCGGCGGCCGCTGCCCCCTGTCGTCACTCGCGCCCCGCCGGTAGGCTCCCGGCCCTGTCGTTCGCTTGGAGGTACGCATGGGCCCTGCCGCAGGATCGCCAACCCGCCGACGGATAACGGCACTTGCCGCCGCCGGCGCCGTGGTCGCCGCACTCGCCGCGGGCGCACCGGCCGCCGCCGCAACCCCGGCGGCGGCCCCGCCGAAGTCGCCGGTCGCGGTCGGCTACGGCGGCGCCGTCTCCAGCGTGGACGCCAACGCCTCGGCCGTCGGCATCGACGTCCTGCGGCGCGGCGGCAACGCGGTGGACGCGGCCGTCGCCACCGCCGCCGCGCTCGGGGTGACCGAGCCGTACTCGGCCGGTATCGGCGGTGGCGGCTACCTCGTCTACTACGACGCCAGGACCCACCGAATATCCACCATCGACGGCCGGGAGACCGCACCGCGCACCGCGAACAGCGGGCTGTTCCTGGAAGGCGGCAAGCCGCTCCCGTTCGACCAGGCGGTCACCAGCGGCCTGTCCGTGGGCACCCCGGGCACCCCCGCAACCTGGCAGGCCGCCCTCGACCGCTGGGGGACCCGCTCGCTCGCCCAGTCGCTCGCCCCCGCCGAGCGCCTCGCCGAGCACGGCTTCACCGTGGACAAGACCTTCCGCCAGCAGACCGCCGACAACCAGGCCCGGTTCGCCGACTTCCCGGCCACCGCCAAGCTGTTCCTGCCCGGCGGCAAGCTGCCGGAGGTCGGCTCCACCTTCACCAACCCCGATCTGGCCCGCACCTACCGGGAGTTGGCCCGGCGCGGCCTCGGCGCCCTGTACCGCGGCGACATCGGCGCCGACATCGTGAGCACCGTCCGCAGGCCCCCGGTGAGCCCGACCGCCACCCGCACGGTGCGGCCCGGCCGACTGGGCGCCGCCGACCTGGCCGCGTACGGGGTGCGCTTCCGGCAGCCGACGCACGTGTCGTACCGCGGCCTCGACGTCTACGGGATCGCCCCGTCGTCCTCGGGCGGCACCACCATGGGCGAGGCCCTCAACATCCTTCAGCGCTACGACCTGTCGAGGATGAGCCCGGCGCAGTACCTGCACCACTTCATCGAGGCCAGCCGTATCGCGTTCGCCGACCGGGGCCGCTGGGTCGGCGACCCGGGCTACGTCAACGTGCCCACCCACGGGCTGACGTCACAGCGGTTCGCCGACTCGCGGGCCTGCCTGATCAAACCCGACGCGGTCCTCGCCAGCCCGCTGCCGCCCGGCGACCCGCGCCACCCGTCATCCGGCTGCTCCCACGGCGGCACCCCCGTCCCCACCACGTACGAGGGCCAGAACACCACCAACCTGACGGTGGCCGACAGGTGGGGCAACGTCGTCGAGTACACCCTCACCATCGAGCAGACCGGCGGCAGCGGCATCGTGGTGCCCGGCCGCGGCTTCCTGCTCAACAACGAGCTGACCGACTTCGACTTCACCCCGGCCAACCCGGCCGTCCCCGACCCCAACCTGCCGGGTCCGGGCAAGCGTCCGCGCTCCTCGATCTCGCCGACGATCGCGCTCAAGGACGGCAGGCCGGACTTCGCGATCGGCTCGCCCGGTGGCGCGACCATCATCACCACCGTGCTCCAGGTGCTGCTCGGCCATGTGGACCGCGGGCTGCCGCTGGTGGACGCCATCGCCGCGCCGCGCGCCAGCCAACGCAACGCCGCCGCCACGGAGTTGGAGCCCGGCCTGTACAACAGTCCGCTGCGCGCCGCACTGGAGAAGATCGGCCATCACTTCACCCTCAACCCGGAGATCGGCGCCGCCACCGGCGTCCAGCGGCTGCCGGACGGCCGGTGGGTCGCCGCCGCGGAGACGGTCCGGCGCGGCGGCGGCTCGGCCATGGTCGTCCACCCGTCAGGGACGGCGTAGTTCAGCCCCGGCCGCCGAGCAGCGCCACCGCCGCGTCGAACCCCGAGTCGCGGCGGTGGCCGAACTCCGCGGCGGTGAAGACAGGTTCACGGATGTCCGCAGGGATGCCCTGGCCGTCGAAGGTCCGCCCGTCACGGGTCAGGAACTCCTCGTTGGGCAGTCCGAAGGTCCAGCCGTTGGGCAGTTCGCGGTCCAGGATGTCGGAGAAGACCCCCTGGGTGTTCTCACCGATCCGCACCATCTTCCCCGGCCGGCCGATCAGTGCCTGGGTGAACGTCTCCCCGGCGCTGACGGTCGACCCTCCGGTCAGCACGGCCAGGGGGCCGGTGTAGCGCGGGGCGTCGGCCGGACGCACGGTGATCGGCTGCGGACGGCTGAACCGGGCCGGGTCGCCGGGGTCGTCCCGGTGCCGCTTGGCGTACGCGAGGTAGGGGCGGTCCGTCAGCCGGGAGGCGATGCGCAGCCCCAGGCTGTCGTAGCCGCCGCCGTTGATCCGCAGATCGAGGACCAGGCCCTTCAGCGCCCTGGTCCGCTCGGCGCTGAACACCGTGTCCAGCGCCTGCTCCAGGGCCCGCTGGTTCACGGCGTACGGATCGTCGCTGTCAGCCGTGTAGCCGCCGAACCCGGACACCCGCAGGTATCCCAGGCCGCCGGGCAGGTCGGCGTAGCCGATCCGGCCGTTGGCGAACTCCTGGAGCGGCCGACCGTCCAGGTCGCGGTCCTTGACGTACGCCTTCACCCTGGCGTCGAGTTCCGGGCTGGGCGCCACCGTGCCCGGCCGCCCCTGGCCGAAGTACCGTGAGCCGGGGCCGGACAGGTGGACATGCGCGTCGTGCAGCGGTGCGACCATGTCCCGCAGGATGGCGAAGAGCTGGTCGTCGGAGGTGTGGTCGTTCACCTGCGGGCGGTAACGGTCATACGTCGTCTGCCAGTTGACGCCCTTGGCGGCGAAGGAAGGGTAGTTCTCGGCGAAGGTCCGCCAGAACGTGTCGAAGACGGTCACCGGATCCGACGGCGCCTTGTGCGCGCACGCTGTGGGCAGCGCACTGATCCGCCGCAGACCGCGGTCACCCGGGGACCCGGCCACCTGGAACACCGCGCTGTTCGGCCGGGCCGCCGGGCGAACGGTGTAGACGTCCCTGTGGGACGTCGCGTACGTGACCGAGCCGTCCCCGGCGGCCGGTCCCCGCTGGGTGGCCACCTCGCCGGGAAGGCAACTGACGGCCGTCGTCTGGAACGCGCTGAGCCGGCCGTGTGCCACGCTCAGGACGGTGCCGTAGCCGTCCATCCGCCACACCCCGTCCAGGGGTTCCGCGGCGCTCGCCGAGCCCGCCGGGAGTACGGCGGCACCCACCGCCAGCAGCGCCACGGCCGCGGCCGTTCGCGCGCATAGAGTCCTGTGCACCATGTGGACCATCGTGTCCGCGGGCCACCTGCCCGGGACATCCCGGCAGCATGTGGGTTCGGGGTGGGGCGGACCCCACCCCGAACCCACCTGTCAGCCCAACAGGTTGACGATCGCGTCCGCGGTGTCCGTCTCGCCCAGCATGGGGAAGATCCGCTCCACGCTGTTGCGGTGGGCGTCCGCGTTCATGTCGGTGACGGCGTCCGTCGCGATGGTCACGTGGTAGCCGTGTTCGTGGGCGGCCCGGGCCGTGGACTCCACACCGACGCTGGTGGCGATACCGGCCAGCACGATCTGCGTCACGCCGCGGCGGCGCAGTTCCAGGTCGAGGCCGGTGCCGTGGAACGCGCCCCACTGCTGCTTGGTCACGGTGACGTCCCGCGGCTGCCGGTCCAGCTCCGGGACCAACTCGGCCCAGTCCGCGGGAAGTTCGCGGTCCGGCTGCGGCGCTTGGGTGCGGCCCGGCGCGCGGCCCGCCACGTTCACCAGGACGACCGGCAGGTCCTTGGCGCGGAACGCCGCCGCCAGCCGCGCGCCGCGCGCCACGACCTCGGCGCCGGGGTGGACGGTGGGCAGGCCGACGATGCCCTTTTGGAGGTCGATCAGGACGAGCGCGGTCCGGGGGTCGAGTGCCGTTGCTGGCATGGGTGGGGCCTACTTCCGTTCGTCGTCGTTCGGTTGGGGGCGGCCGGGTCGGCGGCGCCCGGCGCGCAGTGCCCGGTCGGTGGTGGTCAATGCGAGGAGCGCCAGGCTCAGCGCGCCCGCGGTGGCGGCCATCTCGTGCAGCCCGGCGTCGGTCGCCCGTGGCCCGTAGAACAGCCCGATCAGGCCGGACGCGACGATCGCGCCGAAATACTGGGCGGTGCGCTGCAGTCCGGCCGCGGCGCCGGTCGCGCCGGGTGGCGCCTGCGTGTAGACGGCGGCCTGGTTGCCGGTGGAGGCCAGCCCCTGCGGCACGCCGAACACCGTACCGATCAGCAGCACGACCGCCAGCGGCGTGTGGTGCCCGGCCAGCAGCAGCCCGCCGCAGCCCACCGCCAGCAGCGCCGCGGCCAGCGTGAGCGGCGCCCGGATGCCCCGGGTGCGGGCACCGGCCAGCGAGCAGACCGCGGCGGCCACCGACATCGGCAGCATCACCAGACCGGTGTCGAACACCGAGACCCCATGGGCCTCCTCCAGCCACTGCGAGTAGCCGTACATGACGCAGTAGATGATCAGGTACGCGCTGCCGTGCCGAAGGTAGGTGGTGGCCAGCGCACGCTCGCGGGCCAGCATGCGCAGGTCGATGAACGGGACGGCGCGGCGCAGCTCCCACCGCGTGAACACCGCACCGAGCACCACGAGCACCGGCAGCAGCGGCCACTGTGGGTGGTCGAGCCGCATCAGGAACACCGTCGCGGTGGTGAGCGCGGCACCGAACAGGGCGATGCCCAGCGGATCGATCCTCGCCGTGCTCCGCGAGGCCCCCTCGGGCCTGCCGCCCGGCAGCCACAGCGCCGCCAGGACCAGCGCGACCAGCGCCAGCGGGATGTTCACCGCGAAGATCGCACGCCACCCCAGGGTGGCCGTCAGCACTCCGCCGAGCACCGGGCCGACCGCGGCGCTGGACAGCCCGGCCAGCGACAGCAGCCCGAGCACGGTGCGCGGGGTCTGCCGGCCGAGTTGCTCGGACCGCGCCCGCAGCAGCGCCATGGCCGCCGGATACGCCGCCGAGGTGCCCAGGCCCAGCAGCACCCGGGAGGCCACCAGCCACCCGAGGCCGGGGGCGAGGGCGCCGACTGTGCCCGCCGCGCACACCAGCACCAGGCTGGCCAGGAAGACCCGTCGCGGCCCGAGCAGGTCGGCGAACCGGCCCATCGCGGGCTGCCCGATGGCGCTGGCCAGGTAGAGGGAGGCCATCAGCCAGGCGGTCTGCGCGGCGCCCACCTGCAGGTCGGTGCCGATGGCCGCCAACGCGGTGGCGATCATGGTCGAGTTGACCGGGTTCAGCACGGATCCGAGCAGCAGCGGAGTGATGAACCTCGGCCCGAATCCCGCCCGTTCACCGGTGGCCGAGCGGGCTGCCGCGGTGCGGGCCGCGACGCGTGTCACGATTCGGCCAGCCGCTTCAGCAGTGCGACGGCCTCGGTCAGGGTGCGCCGCTCGCCGGGGTCGAGGGCGTTGGCGATGGACTCGGCGAGCCAGGTCTGCTTGGCGTGCCGCACCGAACTCAGGCCCCTGCGGCCGTCAGGGGTGAGCGAGAAGACCACCTGGCGGCCGTCCGTGGGGTGGGGGGAGCGGGTCACCATGCCCTGCTCCTCCAGCGCGCCCAGGGTCATCCGCATGGACTGCGGGCGAACATGCTCGGCGCGCGCCAGCGCGGCCGTGGTGGCCGGTCCGTCGCGATCCAGCCGCCCCATCACCGACCGCTGCGTCGGCGTGAGCGCCCCCTCGGGAGACTCCGCCCGCAGCCGCCGCATCAACTGGCCCACCACGACGGACAGTTCCGTCGCGACCTCACTGTCAGGCGGTGTGGGGCCTGCTGTCTCTTCCGTCATGCCCACACGCTAAGTGAATGACAGGCAAACTTGCAAGTTTGCCTGTCGAATATCGGAGCGTGTGGTCACCGAGGGGTTCGGGGGGCGCGCCCCCGGGGATGCTTCCTTTCCGGCGCAGCGGTCTTGCCATGGGGAGTGAAGCGCTCATAGCGTCTACCCAGCCGCAATCTACGTGCGTAGATGCCGCGTGACGTCGCGTCAAAGGAGCTGTCCGATGGCCACAGTTGTACGCGCCGCACTGGTCCAGGCGACCTGGACCGGTGACACCGAATCGATGATCGCCAAGCACGAGGCGCACGCCCGCGCGGCCGCCGCCCAGGGCGCCAAGGTGATCGGCTTCCAGGAAGTCTTCAACGCCCCGTACTTCTGCCAGGTGCAGGAGCCCGAGCACTACCGCTGGGCCGAGCCGGTCCCCGACGGCCCGACCATCCGCCGGATGTCCGCACTCGCCCGCGAGACCGGCATGGTGATCGTCGCCCCCGTCTTCGAGGTCGAGCGGTCCGGCTTCTACTACAACACCGCCGCCGTCATCGACGCCGACGGCACCGTCCTCGGCAAGTACCGCAAGCACCACATCCCGCAGGTCAAGGGCTTCTGGGAGAAGTACTACTTCAAGCCGGGCAACCTCGGCTGGCCGGTCTTCGACACCGCGGTCGGCCGGATCGGCGTCTACATCTGCTACGACCGGCACTTCCCCGAGGGCTGGCGGGCCCTGGGCCTGGCCGGAGCGCAGCTCGTCTACAACCCCTCCGCCACCTCACGCGGCCTGTCCGCCTACCTGTGGCAGCTGGAGCAGCCCGCCGCCGCGGTCGCCAACGAGTACTTCGTCGCCGCCATCAACCGCGTCGGGCAGGAGAGCTACGGCGACAACGACTTCTACGGCACGTCCTACTTCGTGGACCCGCGCGGTCAGTTCGTCGGCGACACCGCCAGCGACAAGGAGGAGGAACTGGTCGTCCGCGACCTCGACTTCGCGATGATCGACGAGGTCAGGCAGCAGTGGGCGTTCTACCGGGACCGTCGGCCCGACGCCTACGGCGACCTTGTGGAGCCGTGATCGTTATGACGGCCATGACCGAAACCTCCGCACCCGGCAGCCACGCCAGCCTGCACGCCCGTCACCGTGCCGTCATGCCCGACTGGCTCACCACCTACTACCAGCAGCCCATCGAGATCACCCATGGCGAGGGGCGCCACGTCTGGGACGCGGAAGGCAACAGGTACCTCGACTTCTTCGGCGGCATCCTCACCACCATGACCGCGCACGCCCTGCCCGAGGTCACCAGGGCGGTCAGCGACCAGGCGGCGCGGATCCTGCACTCCTCCACGCTGTATCTGAACCGCTCCGCGGTCGAACTCGCCGAGCGCATCGCCCGGTTGTCCGGCATCCCGGACGCCAGGGTCTTCTTCACCACCTCCGGCACCGAGGCCAACGACACCGCGTTGCTGCTGGCCACCACCCACACCCGCTCCAACCAGGTGCTGGCGCTGCGCAACAGCTACCACGGCCGCTCCTTCTCCACCGTCGGCATCACCGGCAACGCCGCCTGGTCACCGACGAGCCTGTCGCCGTTGCAGACGCTCTACGTGCACGGCGGCGTCCGCAGCCGCGGCCCGTTCGCGCAGCTGACCGACGCCGAGTTCATCGCCGCCTGCGTGGCCGATCTGGAGGACGTCCTCGGGCAGACGGGCGGCTCGGTGGCGGCGCTGATCGCCGAACCCATCCAGGGCGTGGGCGGGTTCACCGCCCCACCGGACGGACTGCTCGCCGCGTTCCGCGAGGTCCTCGCACCCCGCGGCATCCTGTGGATCACCGACGAGGTGCAGACCGGCTGGGGCCGCACCGGAGAGCACTTCTGGGGCTGGCAGGCGCACGGCCAGTCGGGCCCGCCGGACATCCTCACCTTCGCCAAGGGCATCGGCAACGGCCTGTCCATGGGCGGTGTGGTGGCCCGCGCGGACGTGATGAACTGCCTGACCGCCAACTCCATTTCGACGTTCGGCGGCAGCCCCGTCACCACCGCGGGCGCGCTCGCCAACCTCACCTACCTGCTGGAGCACGACCTGCAGGGCAACGCCCGCCGGGTCGGCGGACTGCTGGCCGCCCGGCTCAGCTCCATCGCCGCCACCTCACCCCTGGTACGGGAGGTACGCGGCCGGGGCCTGATGCTCGGCGTGGAACTGGTGGCGCCCGGCACCGGCGAGCCCGCGCCGCGGGCCGCCGCCGCGGTGCTGGAGGCCGCCAGGGAAGGCGGTCTGCTCGTCGGCAAGGGCGGTCGAGAGGGCAACGTGCTGCGCATCGCGCCGCCGCTCACCCTCACCGTCGCGGAGGCCGAGGAGGGCGCCGGGATCCTGGACGACGCGTTGCGCACCGCGCTGGTGGGACTGCGAGAGGGGAGTGCCACGTCATGACCCGTACCGAACGCACCGTGATCCGCGGCGGACTGGTGATCACGGCCGCCGACGAGGTGCACGCCGACGTCCTCATCGAGGGCACCCGGATCGCGGCGCTGGCCGCGCACGGCAGCGAGGCGGCGGCCGGGTGGACCGCCGAGCGCACCCTCGACGCCACCGGAAAGTACGTCATCCCGGGGGGAGTCGACGCCCACACCCACATGGAGATGCCGTTCGGCGGAACCTTCGCCTCGGACACCTTCGCCACCGGCACCCGCGCCGCGGCATGGGGCGGCACCACCACCATCATCGACTTCGCGGTGCAAAGCGTCGGCCACTCGCTGCGCGAGGGACTCGACGCCTGGCACGCCAAGGCCGACGCGCAGTGCGCCATCGACTACGCCTTCCACATGATCCTCGCCGACGTCAACGAGCACACGCTGAAGGAGATGGACCTCCTCGTGGAGGAGGGCTGCACCTCGTTCAAGCTGTTCATGGCCTACCCCGGCGTGTTCTACAGCGACGACGGCAAGATCCTGCGGGCCATGCAGCGCGCCGCCGGAAACGGCGGGCTGATCATGATGCACGCCGAGAACGGCATCGCCATCGACGTGCTGGTGGAGCAGGCGCTGGCCGCCGGACACACCGATCCCCGCTACCACGGGGAGGTGCGCAGGGCGCTGCTGGAGGCCGAGGCGACGCACCGCGCCATCCAGCTCGCCCGGGTCGCCGCAGCGCCGCTGTACGTCGTGCACGTCTCCGCCGCCGAGGCCGTCAGCGAACTGGCACACGCCCGTGACCTGGGGCTCGACGTCTTCGGAGAGACCTGCCCGCAGTACCTCTTCCTGTCCGCGGACGACCTGGCCAGGCCGGACTTCGAGGGCGCCAAGTACGTCTGCTCCACCCCGCTGCGCCCCGTGGAGCACCAGGCCGCGCTGTGGCGGGCGCTGCGCACCGACGACCTGTCGGTGGTCTCCACCGACCACTGCCCGTTCTGCTTCAACGGGCAGAAGGAACTGGGCCGCGGCGACTTCTCCAGGATCCCCAACGGCCTTCCGGGCGTGGAGAACCGGATGGACCTGCTCCACCAGGCCGTGGTGGACGGGAAGCTGACCCGCCGCCGCTGGATCGACCTGGCCTGCGCCAGCCCGGCGCGCATGTTCGGCCTCTACCCGCGCAAGGGCACCCTGGCGCCCGGCGCCGACGCCGACGTCGTCGTCTACGACCCGCACGCCGAACAGGTCATCTCCGCCGAGACCCACCACATGAACGTCGACTACTCCGCCTACGAGGGCAAGCGGGTCACCGGGCGGGTCGAGACGGTGCTGTCGCGCGGCGAGTTGGTGATCGACACCCGCACGTACGTGGGGCGGGCCGGGCACGGCCAGTACCAGCCGCGCGGCATCTGTCAGTACCTGACGGGACACTAGGGGAGGGGCGATGGACTTCGGACTGGTCCTGCAGACCGATCCGCCCGGCTCGGCGGTGGTCGATCTGATGCGCCGCGCCGAGCACAACGGCTTCCGCTACGGCTGGACGTTCGACTCCACCGTGCTGTGGCAGGAGCCCTACGTCATCCACAGCCGGGTGCTGGAGCACACCGAGCGACTGATCGTCGGCCCCATGGTCACCAACCCGGCCACCCGCGCCTGGGAGGTCACCGCCGCCACCTTCGCCACGCTCAACGAGATGTACGGCAACCGCACGGTGTGCGGGATCGGCCGCGGCGACTCGGCGATGCGGGTCGCCGGCCGCAAACCCAACACCCTGGCCACGCTCAGCGAGGCGATGCGGGTCATCCGCGAACTCGCCGAAGGGCGTGAGGTGTCGGTGGACGGCACCACGCTGCGGCTGCCCTGGGTCCAAGGCGGCAGACTGCCGGTGTGGATGGCCGCCTACGGGCCCAGGGCGCTGGCCCTCGCGGGGCGCGAGGCGGACGGCTTCATCCTGCAACTCGCCGATCCGTTCCTCACCGAGTGGATGGTCAAGGCGGTGCGCACGGCCGCCGCGGAGGCGGGGCGCGATCCGCGGGAGGTGACCGTCTGCGTGGCCGCGCCCGCCTATGTCACCGACGGAACGCAGGCCGGGCTCGCCCACGCGCGTGAGCAGTCGAGGTGGTTCGGCGGCATGGTGGGCAACCACGTCGCCGACCTCGTGGCGCGTTACGGCGAGCATTCGGCCGTGGTTCCCGAGGAGTTGACCGCCTACATCGAGCAGCGGCAGGGCTACGACTACTCCCACCACGGCCGCGTCGGCAACCCCGACACCGCCTTCGTCCCCGACGCCGTCGTCGATCGCTTCTGCCTACTGGGCCCGCCGCGGGCCCACATCGACAAGCTTGAGCGGCTACGCGAACTGGGCGTCGACCAGTTCGCCCTCTACGCCATGCACGACGCCCGGGAGGCGGTGATCGACGCGTACGGCAGCCATGTGATCCCGGCGTTGAGCTGAGCAGGCCGGGCGAAGTCCGCGTCCTGGCGGCGCGGGGAACCGCGCGACCAGCCACAACGGTGCCGCAGTTGATCGACGGCGCGTCTCCCGGCGGAGCGCTTGGCGCGAACGCGTCGGGACACGCCCGCCACGGGTCGGGGGGCTGGCCCGACCCGTGGCGGGCGGACCCCGGCCTGCGCGGCCGGGTGATCCTCTGGCAGTGTGGTGACCGTGACGCACTCGCCGACGACGCAAGCGGTAGTGATCGGGGCCGGGCCCAACGGACTGACCGCGGCGATCGAGCTGGCCAGGGCCGGGGTGTCGGTGGAGGTGTTCGAGGCGGGTGACGCCGTCGGCGGTGGAGCCCGCACCGAGGAACTGACGCTGCCCGGATTCCGGCACGACCCGTGCTCCACGGCGCACCCGTTCGGCATCGGCTCCCCGGCCTTCAAGACCATGCCGCTGGACAAGTACGGCCTGCGGTGGGTACACCCCGACCTGCCGATGGCACACCCGTTCCTCGACGGGTCCGCGGCGGTGCTCTCCCGTGCCGTCGGTGAGACCGCCGCCTCGCTCGGCCCGCGCGACGCGGGTGCCTACCGCCGGATGCTCGCCCCGTTCCTCGGCCACTGGGACGAAGTGGCCCGGGACGTGATGCGTGCTCAGTGGTCCGGCCTGCCGAGCAGCCCGCTGCTGTTCGCGCGGTTCGGCATGCTGGGCGGCCTGCCCGCCGCCGTCCTGGCCCGCCGCTTCCACGACCCCGCGGCGCGCGCCCTCATCGCTGGCTGCGCCGGTCACCTGAGCACCCCGCTCAGTGGGCTGACCACCGGCGGCGCGGCCCTGATGTTCCTGCTCGCGGGCCACTGCGTCGGGTGGCCGCTGGCCCGCGGCGGCTCCCAGTCCATCGCGGACGCGCTGGCCGCATACCTCACCGACCTCGGCGGCACCATCCACACCGGTACCACCGTGACCTCGCTGAAGGAACTGCCGCCCGCCCGCGCGTACGTCTTCGACACCTCGCCCACCGCGCTCACCCGAATCGCCGGGCTGGCGAAGGACTACCGCGGCTTCCGCTACGGACCCGCCGGATTCAAGATCGACTACGCGCTGGACGGCCCGGTGCCCTGGCGCTCCCCACAGGCCGCACGCGCGGGCACCGTCCATGTCGGCGGCACCCTCAGCGAGGTCGAGGCCGGGCTGGTGCCCGCCCTGCACGGCAGCGCCCCGGACACCCCCTACCTCCTGGCCGCCCAGCCCAGCCTCTTCGACCCCACCCGGGCCCCCGAGGGCAAGCACGTCTTCTGGGTCTACGGGCGGGTGCCCAACGGCTGGCGGGGCGACGCCACCGAGGCCATCGAGCGTCAACTGGAACGCTTCGCCCCCGGATTCCGGGACCGGGTGCTCGCCCGCGCGATCAGCGGCCCGGCCGAACTCGCCGCACGCAACGCCAACTACGTCGGCGGCGACTACGCCTGCGGCGCCACCGCGGGACTGCGGTCCGTGCTCCGGCCGACGCTGCGCCGGGTCCCGTACGCCACCAGTGATCCCGCGGTCTTCCTGTGCTCGGCCGCCACCCCGCCGGGTCCCGGGGTGCACGGGATGTCCGGCTTCCACGCGGCGCGGGCGGTGCTCAGGGCGCTGTGGCGGGGCCGGGCGGGCGGCTCCGCGCGGCCGTCGCACGGTTGGTAGCGGTCGTCTTGCGGCAGCTGAAGGGGCCTCCTAGCCTTACCGATCAGTAGGCCTCGGGAAGTCAGAAAGGTGCCCCGCCATGGCGACCAGCGACGACCTCGACTTCGGCACCCTCGACCTGCGGATGGTCGAACCCGCTGAGTTCGCCCGCATCGTCCGGGACACCCCCGCCAGAAGGACCGCCGAAGTGATGGCCGGGCCGCACCGCAGGCGGGTGCTCGACGAACTCTTCCGCCGTATGGAGACCCTGTTCAAACCGGCCGAGGCGGGCGACCGCACCGCGCTGGTGCGCTGGCGGATCACCGGCGCGGGCGACGCCCTGGACACCTACGAGACGTACATCGCCGACGGCCGGTGCGAGGTCACCCCGCACGGCACCGACCGCGCCGCCCGGCTGACGCTCACCATGGCCGCCCCGGAACTGCTCAAACTGGCCTCCGGAAACGCCTCCGGACCGGCACTGTTCCTCACCCGCAAACTGAAGATGAAAGGCGACCTACGGCTCGCCGGAGGGCTGCTGTCCTACTTCGACATCCCCCAGGCGTGACCGTGTTCACCACCCGCCCCACACTCCAGGGCACTTTCGGCATGGTGTCCTCCACCCACTGGCTGGCCTCTCAGTCCGCCATGGCGGTACTGGAGGACGGCGGCAACGCCTTCGACGCCGCCGTCGCCGCCGCGTTCGTGCTGCACGTGGTCGAACCGCACCTCAACGGCCCGGCGGGCGAGGTCCCGATCATCCTCGCCCCGGCGGGCTGCCCGGTACGCGTGCTGTGCGGCCAGGGCCCCGCGCCCGCGCGCGCCACCATCGACCACTACACCGGGCTCGGCCTCGAACTCGTCCCCGGCACCGGCCCGTTGGCCGCCGCCGTACCCGGGGCCTTCGACGCCTGGCTGCTCCTGCTGCGCGACCACGGCACCAAGCCGCTCGCCGACGTACTCGGCCACGCCATCGGCTACGCCGAAGGCGGCCACCCCGCCGTCGAAGCCCTCGGCGGCACCGTCGAAGCGGTACGCGAACTGTTCCTGCGTGAATGGACCACCTCCGCCCAGCTCTACCTGCCCGGTGGCCGCCCCCCGGCTCCCGGGCGACTGTTGAGGAACCCCGCCCTGGCCCGCACCTGGCGGCGTCTCATCGCCGAGGCCGAGGCGACGCCGGGAAGCCGGGAGAACCGTATAGACGCCGCCCGCCGGGTCTGGCGCGAGGGCTTCATCGCCGACGCCATCGCCTCCTTCGCCGCCCGCCCCGCCCTCGACACCAGCGGCGAACGCCACGCCGGAGTGCTCACCGGCGACGATCTGGCGAACTGGTCAGCCTCCTACGAGGCACCCGTCACCTACGACTGGAACGGCTGGACCGTCGCCAAACCCGGCCCGTGGAGCCAGGGCCCCGTCTTCCTGCAACAACTCTCCCTTCTCCCAGCGGAGTTGCCCTACGGCACCGAGGACTACCCGCATCTGCTCATCGAGGGCACCAAGCTCGCCATGGCCGACCGCGAGGCCTGGTACGGCGACGCCGAACCCGGCACCGTCCCTCTGGACGACCTTCTCTGCCACCGCTACGCCCACGAGCGCCGCCAACTCATCGGCGAGAGCGCGTCGCACGACCTGCGCCCCGGCAGCCCCGGCGGGCGCACCCCCCGACTGCCCCGCCAGGCCCATCGCGCCGCCACCGGTCAGAGCGCCGAAGACGCCTGGGACCCGCTCGCCGTCGCCGGAACCGGTGAGCCCACCGTCGGGTCCGACGGCGCGACCCGCGGCGACACCTGCCACCTCGATGTCGTCGACCGCTGGGGCAACATGATCGCCGCGACCCCCAGCGGCGGCTGGCTGCAGTCCAACCCCGTCATCCCCGAACTCGGCTTCCCACTGGGCACCCGCCTACAAATGGCCTGGCTGGAACCGGGGTTGCCGAACTCCCTCACCCCTGGCCGACGCCCCCGTACCACCCTCTCCCCGTCCATGGCACTACGCGACGGTCAGCCCGTGCTGGCCTTCGGCACACCCGGTGGGGACCAACAGGACCAGTGGAGCCTGCACTTCTTCCTCGCCGCGGTACTGCGCCCCGCCGTGCGCCGCGGACTCGACCTCCAAGGCGCGATCGACGCCCCGAACTGGCACAACGACAGTTTCCCCAGCTCCTTCCACCCGCGTGCCATGCGGCCCGGCAGCGTCACCGTCGAGTCCCGCCTGGGAGAGCGGACAATCGCCGCGCTGCGCGCTCGCGGGCACCACGTCACGGTCGGCCAGCCCTGGACCGAGGGCCGACTGTGCGCCGTGGCCCGGGATCCCGCCACCGGTGTGCTCAGCGCCGCCGCCAACCCCCGGGGGATGCAGGGCTACGCGGTCGGCCGCTGATCTCGCGGCCACTCACCGGTGGCGGTCACGTATGGACTGTGCGTCCTGCGCGTCGAGTTCTATCCCGAAGACCTTCGCCAGCACATCGGGAATCTCGTCAGCCGGAACCCCCTGCCGCCGCACGCTGCCGTCCGGGCGTTCCGTCCGCAACTCCTGGCCCACCAGGGTGCGTCGGACATCGGGTCCGTTGCGCTGCACGATGACGCGCGGGGTGAACGGCGAACGCGGATGGGTGGAGGTGTAGTAGCTGAACAGGTCGTAGTCGACCGGGTAGCGCGGCTCCAGCGTGAAGGCGTGCAGGTCGAACCAGCCGTCCGGACGTCGGCCGCGCAGCAGGAAGACGCCCGGCGCCTCCTCCACCAGGTCGAACGTCCAGCCGCCGTGCCGCAGTTCGACGCCGGTGCGCAACGGGATCGGCTCCAGCGGGCCGTCCCCGCCGAAACCGACGTCGGCCAGCCAGACCTCACCCGCGATGTCCAACCGCAGCAACATATGGGTGGTGGCGCGTCGTTGACCGCTGCCCATGCGAACCCTCGAGGCCAGACCGGTCACCGGGTATCCGAGCCGCTCCAGCACGGCGGCGAACAGCAGATTGTGCTCGAAGCAGTAACCACCGCGCGGCTGCCCGACCAGCTTGGCCTGGACGGTCGGCACGTCCAGCCGCACCGGCCGCCCCAGCACGATGTCCAGGTTCTCGAACGGGATGGCGGCCAGATGGCCGCGGTGCAGCGCCCGCAGGGTGTCGAGCGTCGGCCGCAGCGACCCGTCGTAGCCGATGCGGCGCAGATACGCGTCGAGATCCAGTTCTGCGCCACTCCACAGCGACTCGGTCATCGTCGACCTCCTCCGTCGTCTCCCCGGGCGTGCTTCTTCCCGTGTACTCCGCCGTTTCGAAGTATCGTCCCGATCGTCGCACGGGGGACTGACAACCGGCTCCGGCCAAGGCGGGCCTACCGGTGCTCGACCGGCGGGAAGCCCTCCGCGACCAGGGCCGCCAGATCCAGGTACCGCTCCCGCGTCACCGGGCGCAGCAGCGCCGGATCGGGGAAGCGCCCGCCCGCGAGACCACCGTCGGAGGGAATGCTCACGAAGCCCCGGCAACGGTCGCGCAGCCGGTCCGCCAGATCCCGCTGCGCACCCGCACTGCCGTGGTGCTGGGAGACGACCGCGATGCTCCGCTTCAGCAGCCGGTCGGAGGCGGTCTCGGTGACCCGGTCGAACAGCGCCTGCGTGGCGTCGACCGCCGCGCCCCGCCTGCTGGCCGGAGCGGCGACGATCACCAGTTGGTCCACCAGCGAGTCCGCCAGATATCCGCTGTGCAGCGGCATCTCGGCGTCCGTGTCGGTGATCAGCACATCGCACTCGTGGCGCAGGCTGTTGACCAGTGCCCGATAGCTCCGCGGCGTGCTCAGCGGACCGTCCGGGTTGCGCTCGATCCTTGGGATGCGCAGACCGGAGGCGTCACTGGCGGCGAACCACTTGCGGTCGTCGGTGATGAGCACGACCCTGCTGTTGTGCCGTACGGACGCCAGCAGCGCGCCGAGGGCGTGCGCCGTGGTCGAGGCGCCCGCGAAACGCAGTGCGCTGACCACGACGATCCGGTGGCAGCGGGACAACGGGCGCTGGATGAGGTTCAGTTGCCGCTGCTGCGTCTGCCTGCCCCACGCGGTGCGGCGCTGCGGCACCCACAGCCGCGCGGAGGGTGACGGTGCCTCCACGACCGGCGCAGGCGCCTCGTCAACCGACGACTCCGCGGCGTGCTCGTCGTCCCCTTGGAGGGCCTCATTCGGCGGCGGTGACCCCCGTGCGGTGCCGTGCTGCAGCCGGGCCGCGAACGCGTCCGCGACCTCCCGTGCCGTAGGCCGCGTCTCGGGGTCCAGCGCGATGCACCGGCTCAGCAACCTGCGCAGTTCAGGATGCGGTACGCGGGGCAGCCACGACGAGGAGCCGCGCAGTTCCCCCTCCGCCGGACTCCACGGAATCGAACGGGAGTTGAGCGCGATCAGCAGCGTGCCGAGCGAGTACACGTCGGAGGCGGTGGCCACCCGCAGCTCGTTGTCCGCGGGGTCGATGAGTGCCCGCCCCCAGCTGGTGAGCCGTACCGACGCCTGCCCGGTGACCAGTACCGACGCCGGGGTCAGGGAGCAGTGCGCCATGCCCTTGCCGTGGCAGTGGGCCACCGCCTGCGCCAGGCTCCAACTCAGTTCGTAGCACAGCCCGGAGCCAGGCGTCAGGTCCGCCTCCCGCACGAAAGCAGAAAGTTGCGGCGCGAGTTGACCGGGTGCCCGCACCAGCAGTTCCTCGGCCGTCCACAAGCGCGGCCCCTCCTCGCCGCAGCCGCGCAGGGCGGGCGCGTACCGGCCGTCCATGCGCCTGAGGGCCAGCGCGGTCCGCTCGGTGAGATATCCGGCGACCGCCGGATCCGGGCTGCGGGGCACCCGCAGCAGCGCTTCCAGCCCTTCGCGGTCACGGCCCAGATAGAGCACGGAGAAGCCGCTGGCCTCGCTGCGCGCGTACAAGGTGTACGGGCCGAGTACTCGCGGGTCGTACGGCTCCAACGGCAGCCAGGTGCCCCGCCGCCGCGTCGGCCGCCCCACCGGCGCGCCCAGATGCCGCATGAGCCGTGCGTCCAACTCGGTGAACGGCTGGGAGGCACCGGTCACCTCGTCCATCCCGTCGGGGTGCGCGAGCCAGGCGGGGAAGTCGGGTGAGCGGCCCACGAGTTCACCGAGCCGGTCGGCCACCGCGCTGTAGGTGGCGGCCAGTTCGGCGGCCGGGACGGTGTCCAGCAGGATCTTGCGGGACTCCTCGGTGAAGTCGAAGGTCTGGTGCGGCGCTCCGGTTCCGCTTCCGCCGCCGGTGCGGTGCATCAGGCCGCCCAGGAACACCTCGGCCAGATGCGCCGTCTCGGCCCGCCACGGCACCGCCGCCTGCACCAGCCGCATCACCGGTACGGAGACCGGGGCGACCGCCGCCAGATGCGCGGCGAGCCGGTACGCCTCGGGGGAGGCCGCGCTACGGAACCTCAGCACCGGATCACCGCCGTTGCGGGACGGCGCTGCCGGGCGCGGGGCGTCCTGCGGCGCGGCGGCCAGCAGCGGCAGCAGCTCGGTGCCGCCCGCGGACGCGACCAGCCGCGCCCACCGGCCCACCGCCCCGGGCTCCGGTTCGAGCACTGGCACGGGCATGCCGTCGAACGCCGCCAACTCCGGGGGCAGTACCGGATCGGCCACCTGCCACGTCCGGTTCGCCGCCCATGTCTGGTGGACCGTCACCTGCCAGTCCTCCGTACGGATGCCCGACGTGTTCCACATCCGGGCGGGCAGCGCGTGCACAACGGCCGTCGGTCCGCAGACCGCCCAGCGCTCGAGCACCCGGCGCATCCGCCCGTCCCGCCAGGCCGGGCCCACACCGTCACTGACCACCAGGACCAGCGTCCGCCCGGTCGGATCCGCGACCGACCCCGGACACATGCCAGCCGCCCGCGGCGCGAACGGTCGCCCGCGCAAGGCGGGTTCGCCCGCACCGCGGGTGTCGAGCCCGTGCACCCGTACCGAGCGGAACGCGCCGAGCCGCTCCAGCAGCGACCGCAGCTCGGCGGCGAGCCGACGCCACAGCAGCATGGACAGCCCGTCGTCCACGATCAGCGCCAGGTCCAGTCGGCGTTCACCCGCCGGGCGCAGCACCAGATCCGGCAGGCCCGTCTCCGCCATGGCATCGGCGGTGGCCCGCTCGTCCAACTCCGTCAGCCGCCCGCCGGGATGCCGCTGCTTGAGTGGCCGCAGCGCGCGTCCCAGCCGCAACTCGGCGGCGCCCAGCGCCTTCTCCTGGGGTGCGCGCACCGCCAGCGCGGCCACCGGAGCGTTCCGCACCACCTCGGGGGCGGCCGTTATGGCCGCGCTCGCGTGCAGCGCGGCCGACGACAGCTCCTGATCAGGTGGCGCCTCCTGCCGCGCGACCGGCTCCCGCATGGAAGACGGCGTCGTGGCGGCCTTCTGCGCAGCGGCGGTCGTCGTGGCGGGTTCCGCGGCGGCCAGTGCACGGGCGAGCGGTGCCGAGGCGTCGGCGGGCAGCCGGTGGGCCAGCCACAGGGCGTCCAGCAGCTCCTGCGGCGACAGGTCCACTCCGCAGTCGGCGAGGACTTGCCGCACCCGCCCGGGCATGGCGCTCAGACCGCCCCGCCGAGCCGGTGCAGCACGGCGTCCAGCAGTCCCTCGGCGCCCAGGTCGACCCCGCCCGAGCGCAGGAACACGGCGTTCAGCAACTGGTCGGTGGCCAGCTCGCCCGGGGCCCGTCGGGCCAGGAAGTCCCGCAGCAGATCGTCGACCGCCCCCAGCGCGTCCGCACCGAGGTGCGCGGTGACGATCTCGCGCAACCGCTCCTCGTCCGGGTCCGGCAGGTCCAGCCGAACACAGCGCCGCAGGAAGGCGGGTGGGAAGTCCCGCTCGCCGTTGCTGGTGATGACCACGACCGGGAACTGCGTGCAGCACACCCGGCCGCGCACCACCGGCACCGGGTCGCCGTCCGGATCGTCCGGGAAGACCTCGACCTCGGACTGCTCACGCGGCAGCCTGGCCAGCTCGGGGATCTCGAACGAACCGTCCTCGAAGACCGCAAGCAGGTCGTTGGGCAGGTCCACGTCGCCCTTGTCCAGTTCGTCGATGAGCAGCACCCGCGGCCTGTCGTTCGGCAGCAGCGCCGTGCCCAGCGGCCCGAGCCGTACGAAGGAGCCGATCGCGGGCTCGGTTGCCTCCTCGCCCCGGTCACGGTGCAGCGCGGTCTCCCGCAGCCGCCCGATCGCGTCATAGCGGTAGAGCGCGTCCTGGAGCACGGAGCGGCTGTTGACCGGCCAGGTCAACACCCGGCCCAGGCTCAGCTCGTGGGCGATGGCGCGGGCCAGCGACGACTTGCCGGTGCCCGGGTGACCGGTCACCAGCAGCGGGCGGCGCAGGTGCAGTGCCGCGTTGACGACGTCGGACTGCGCCCGGCCGATCAGGTAAGGGCGCGGCGCCTGCTCATGGGGCGCTTCGCCGAACCGGCGCCATGGCGGCGGTTCCGGGAAGACGGTGTCGCGGGCCGTACCGTCGCCGCGGAACAGCCGCCAGTCGCCGTCTTCGGTGTTGCCGTTCACTTCTCCTCCGTCATTGCCACCGGGTCCGCGAGCCACAGTTCACCTGGAAGCGGCCGGTCCGGATCCTCCCAGACCAGCGAGGGCCGCGCGGCGCGCTCGGTGTCGGCGTACACGCCGACACGGAAGTCCCTGACCCGTTCCGGCAGCGAGTCCAAGGGGCCCGCGGAGTCGATGTCGTCCAGGTGTCCCCCTTCGGCCCGCCCGGCCGCCGTGCGGTCCCACAGCACCACTGGGACGCCCATGAACAGGCACACCTGAAGCAGCTGGATCCGCCGGGCGACGGGGCCGTGCAGCACCACCCGGCCGGTCGAACGCTGCCGCGTCCTGTTGAGTGTATCCTTCAACGCCCTTACCTCGCTGGTGAGTTCGTCCACCACCAGCGTCTCCTCGGTGCGGCATCCGGCCCATCGGCGCCTGAGGTCCGCCGTGCCCGTCGCGGACCTGCGGCGCAGCTCGGGACAGCGCAGCACCACCCGGAAGTCGGCGCCGAGCGCCGCCGGGGCGAAGATGCCGTACGGGTCCGTCTCGTCCGGTTCGCCCTCGCGCCACTCGTCCACCGGCAGTTGCAACGCGTCGCGGTCCACCACCACCTCGACCAAGGGCGCCTCCGTGCCGTCCGGCGCGACCGCGTCCCGTACCAGGCGGGCGATCTGCGGGCCGTTCAGCGGGCGGTCCTCGCCGGTGGAGGCGCGGGTCGCGGTGCCGTCCGGGGCCATCCGCCACACCGTGCAGCGGTACGCGCCGGACGGGTCGCCGGGGCGGCGGGTGAGCCGGACGACGGTGCCGCCGCTGCCGGTGTGGCGGCTGCACGCCCACTCCTCGGCGTCCCTGCGGCGTTCGGCCAGCGCGGCCGGGTGGATGCCGAGCCGGGCGGCCACCTGGTCGCTCCAGCCGCACAGTTCGTCACCGGCCGGGCCGTCCAGCGCCGCGGCCACGTACTCGGCCACCCGCAGCAGGGCGGGCACCCGGGGTGTGCCGTCCGGTACCCGTCCGCTGTCGCCGAGTTCCTCCAGGGCGTCCACCGCGGCTTCCACGGCCTCCGGCGCGATCCTCGCTCCCCGTACCGGGTGCGGCAGTTCCGCGTAGGCGAGCGCGCCGCGCGCGGCGCTCGGCAGCAGGGCCGGGTCGGTCTTGGCGTGCTGCCTCAACTGGGCCAGCAGGTGGTGGTGTTCGGCGTACGAGAGCAGCCGGGCGCCCGCGACCAGCGGGCCGGTGGCGTGCAGGATGTCGATGGCGTCACGGGCCGCGGCGCTGTGCGCGGTGGGGACGAGCACCTCGGTGAGCGACGGCAGGGCCCGCGGATGCCCGGCGAGCACCGTCGCCAACTCCTCGTACGTGGGCGCGGAACCGTCGTCCACGGTGTGCAGGCCGCACTGCTCGGCCAGCCGCCGGGCCTTGTCGGCGCGCTCGGCCGGGTCGCTCAGCAGCGCGGCGAGCGGCGGCAGCAACTGGTGCGGTACCCGCTCGGCGTCCGGCGTGCCGTCGTCCGCCGAGTCGAGCAGCGGGCCCGCGCCCGCGGACTCCAGCTCCGCGCGTACCGCCTGCCACGGGATCGCCCAACCGCGCCGCACCACATGGTGAGCCGCCAAAGGGCCCTCCGGCGCCTGCAGTTGGGCGGCCACCAGACCAACGAACGCGCCCTCGCGCTGCGACCACAGGGGCCCGCCGCTGTAGCCGGGGCCGATCGCCGCACCGGACAGCTCACCGTCGACATAGCCGATCCAGCCGTCGCACTCCTTCACGGTGACCTCGACGAACGTGGCCGCATGCCCTCCGCCGTGCCAGGCGCGGACCCCCTGCCCCGGCACCATCTTCGACCAGCGCGGCGGCACCACGGGCGCGGGAGCGTCGAGTTCCAGCACGGCGAGGTCGCCGCTCCAGTCCAGCCCGCCACCGACGCGCCGGGGCGGCACCCAGTGCGCTACCCGCGCCTCGCGCGCCGTCGGGGAACCGCTGCCGGGGAAGACGGCCCCGATCCGCACCGGACCGGGATCGGCCGACGCCAACAACTCCTTCCCCAGTGCCACGTTGACCACATGGGCGCACGTCAACAGATGGCGCTCGGTGAGCAGCACGCCGCCACCCGCGGCCCGGCGGTCGCTGTCCCGTAACACGGAGACGAAGGCGCCGTGGACACCCGCCGAGTCATCCTTGTCGGCGTACCGGAACCACCCCATAGATGCTCACTCCGAATCCCGACCGACCTGCCAGGAAGCCGTGACCATCAGGCTCGCGTGCCCGCGGGCGCCGACGATGCCGAGCTTGAGGTCCTGGCCGATCTGGACACCGAACTCGACGCTGATCTCCTGCGGCGGGTTCTTGATGGCGCTGACCGAGTCATGAACCTCCTGGAGCAGCGGGCCGAGCGGACGCAGGCTGAACCGCAGTGCGTCCGAGGTCAGCGCCGAGACGGTGGCGCCCACCCGGCCTACGGGCGCCGCCCCGGCGATGCCGTCCGGCAGGTCGGCGGGGTCCGTTCCGGCGCCCTGCGTGTCGATGGGCTGCTGGGGGACTCCGACCGGCGCGAGCTCCAGGCGTACGGAGGTGTCGGGGTCGAGTTGTATCTCGGCGTATTGCGGCACGCACCCATTGTGCCGATCGACGCGCCGGTCGGCGCCGATTTTCCGTCGAACGCGTGGTGGCGCTGTCGGGATTCGGTGCCTGGGCGTCGCGGGTCCCGCGAGCCGTGTGGGGACCGGCGCACGCTGTTGCGGGATGTTCGCGGTCACGGGGGCCCGGCGGCCGGCGGGACGCGGGCCGGGTCCGGTGGTTGCTTCGCGTCAGGAGCGGATCGGTGCCCAGGGCATCGATACCGCCCCGCTATGTCCGCATATATAGGTCCGCGGGACGGGGGTTCGTCAACGCCGGGCATGGGCAGCGGGCCACACGGGCGGATAGGGTCCGAAGCGGCGCGACTTAACTCCTGGAGAGTGCAGAGGTGGCAGAAATTCGCAGCGTGCTGATCGCCGCGGACAAGTTCAAAGGGTCGCTCACGGCCACCGAGGTGGCTCAGCACCTCACCACCGGCCTGCGCCGGGCCCTGCCCGGCCTGCGCGTCGAGTTCCTGCCGGTCGCCGACGGCGGCGATGGCACGGTGGACGCCGCGGTCGCCGCCGGATTCGACAGGCGCACCGCACGGGTCACCGGGCCGCTGGGCGATCCGGTGACCGCTACCTACGCGCTGCGCGACACCGTGGCCGTGGTCGAGATGGCCGAGGCGTCGGGCCTGCGGCGGCTGCCGGACGGCGTCTTCGCACCGCTCACCGCGACGACGTACGGCACCGGGGAGCTGTTGCGAGCCGCGCTGGACGCCGGAGCGCGCACCCTCGTCCTCGGAGTCGGCGGCAGCGCCACCACGGACGGCGGGGCCGGAATGCTGGCCGCCCTCGGGGCGGCGTTCAACGACGCGGACGGCAAGCCCGTCGGGCCCGGTGGCGCGGCGCTGGCCGCGCTCGCCACGGCCGACCTCAGCGGCCTTGACCCTCGGCTCGCCGAAGCCCGGATCGTGCTGGCCAGCGACGTCGACAACCCGCTGCGCGGCCCCAAGGGCGCCGCGGCCGTCTACGGCCCGCAAAAGGGCGCCTGCGCATCCGATGTCGCGCAGTTGGACGCTGCTCTGGGCCGGTATGTGGAGGTGCTGGGCGCGACGGTCGGCCCCCGCGCGGTGGAGGCCGCGCGCGCCGCGGGAGCGGGCGCGGCGGGTGGCATCGGCTACGGGGCGCTGGTGGGTGTCGGGGCGGTGTTCCGGCCCGGGGTCGAGGTGCTGTTCGAGCTGCTGGGCTTCGCCGAGGCGCTGGCCCGGGCCGATTTCGTGATCACCGGCGAGGGCTCGCTCGACGCCCAGACGCTGCACGGCAAGGCCCCCGCGGGCGTGGCACAGGCGGCGCGGGCCCGGGGGCTCGACGTCGTCGCGGTCTGCGGGCGGCTCGCACTGCCGCCCGAGCAGTTGCGGGCCGCGGGGATCCGCCGCGCGTACGCGCTCACCGAACTGGAGCCGGACGTCTCCCGGTGCATCGCGCAGGCGGGGCCGCTGCTGGAGCAGGTGGCGCGGCGGATCGCCGACGACTTCCTCGTCCCGCAGCCGCCTCATTAACCGCCGACAAAGCCCGCAAACGTGAAAGGGCGGACGGGAGACCTCCCGTCCACCCCTTCACGTTCGTCCGTGGCGGCTCAGCCCAGCGGCAGGCGTTCCGTGGCCCGGGCGGCCCGGGCGTCGCGCCGGTTGCCGCGGATCGTGTTCACCCGCCGGAACGCGGCGAACAGCGGAATCACCGCCGCCATCACCACCTGGAGCGCCGCACCGGCCTGGAGCAGCATCTGCGCACCCGGGGAGTCGGCGGCCCAGGCCGCCAGGCAACCCATGCTGATGAAGATCCAGCACAGGGTGGCGATCGCCAGCCGCCCGCGCGGCTTGGGGTACTCGACCCGGCTCACCATGAGCCACGCCACACCGACGATGATCGCCAGCGTCGGCAGGAACGGCAGCCGCAGCAGCGTCGCGGAGACGATCGTCAGCGCGCCCATGGGGCTCGGCATCCCCTGGAAGATGCCGTCCTTCATGGTGGTGCAGGAGAACCTGGCCAGCCGCAGCACCACCGCCAGCACCACCACGATCGCCGCCACGGCCGAGACGTGCTGGTGACCGTCGTCGGCGACCATTCCCCAGACCACGACGAAGTACGCGGGTGCCAGTCCGAAACTGATCAGGTCGGAGAGGTTGTCGAGTTCCGCGCCCATCGCCGAACTGCGCAGCTTGCGCGCCACAAGGCCGTCGAAGAGGTCGAAGACCGAGGCGAGCAGCATCAGCATCACGGCGGTGGCGGCACTGTGCCGGGCCATTCCACCGTCGGTCTGGCCCATCAGATGCGGAACCAGCACTCCGGTGGTGGTGAAGTACACCGCCATGAAGCCGCACGTGGCGTTGCCGAGGGTGAGGGTGTCCGCTATTGACAGCCGGGTGGACACCGGCATGTCGTCCGCGTCGTCCTCCTCGATCTCGGTGACCCAGGGGGGTTGTGTGTCGGGATCAACCACGGTCAAGGCGAGTCACCCCAGCCTGTGTGGCCTGGCCGACCTCGACGGCAGGCTCGATCCCCTCCGGCAGGTAGACGTCGACCCTGGAACCGAAGCGGATCAGCCCGACCCGCTCACCTTGTTCGACCTTGGTGCCCTGTGTGACGTAGGGCACGATGCGCCGGGCGACGGCACCGGCGATCTGGACCATCTCGATGTCGCCCAGTTCGGTGTCGAAGTGCCAGACGACCCGCTCGTTGTTCTCGCTCTCCTTGTTGAACGCCGGAACGAACCCGCCGGGGATGTGCTCGACGGAGGTGACCGTGCCCGCCAGCGGGGCGCGGTTCACGTGGACGTTCAGCGGGCTCATGAAGATCGCGACGCGGGTGCGGCCGTCCTTCCACGGCATGATGCTCTGCACCACACCGTCTGCCGGGGAGATGACGCGGCCGTGAGCGATCTCACGCTCGGGGTCGCGGAAGAACCACAGCATGCCCGCGGCGAGGGCGGTGGTCGGTACGGCCACAGCCGCCCAGCGGCCGGAGCGTCGGGCACGGGTCAGGCTGACCGCTGCGGCGGCGACGGTCGGGAGGAGCCACGGCGACGCTCCACGCGCGAGGCGGACCCGGCCGCGTTGTGCAGAGGATGGGCTGTGGGGCATGGATGACCTTCGTAGCGGAGGATTGCCGCGGAGAGAAACGGGGACGGCGGCTTTTCCCGATGGTATCGGTTGCGACCAGCAACTCGGCAAGCTCAAGGGCGAGTCGATGGCCGCAAACCGATGACCGGGTGTGATCTTTTTCGCGGACAAAAGCCACAAAGGTGGACATTCAGCCCTGGATTCGGTACTCCTCCAGTAGGCGTCGCCCGATGATCATTTTCTGGATCTCGGCGGTACCCTCGCCGATCAGCAGCATCGGCGCCTCGCGGTACAGCCGCTCGATCTCGTACTCCTTGGAGAAGCCGTATCCGCCGTGGATCCGGAAGGCATCTTCCACCACCTCTTTGCAGTACTCGGAGGCGAGGTACTTCGCCATGCCTGCCTCAAGGTCGTTGCGTTGTCCGGAATCCTTCTTACGGGCCGCGTTAATCATCATTTGATGGGCGGCCTCCACCTTGGTGGCCATCTCGGCGAGCTTGAACTGGATCGCCTGGTGCTGGGCGATCGGTTTGCCGAAGGTGTGCCGCTGTTGCGCGTACTCCACCCCCAACTCGAAGGCCCGGCGCGCCACGCCACAGCCGCGCGCCGCCACGTTGACGCGGCCGACCTCGACGCCGTCCATCATCTGGTAGAAGCCGCGGCCGCTTTGGCCGCCGAGCACCCGGGCGGCCGGAACGTGTACGTCCTCCAGCACCAACTCCGTGGTGTCCACGCCCTTGTAGCCCATTTTCTCGATCTTGCCGGGCACGGTGAGGCCGGGGACCTTGGCGTTCGGGCCGAAGCCCGGCTCCTTCTCGATGAGGAACGTGGTCATGGACCGGTGCGCCGGGGCGCCTTCCGGCTGGCCCTCGTCGGTACGGCACAGCACCGCGACGAGGCTCGACGAACCGCCGTTGGTCAGCCACATCTTCTGGCCGTTGATGACGTAGTCGTCACCGTCTCGGACCGCCTTGGTGCGAATGGCGGAAACGTCGGATCCGAGACCCGGCTCGGACATCGAGAACGCGCCGCGGATGTCACCGGCCGCCATCTTCGGCAGGAAGTAGTCCTTCTGCTCCCGCGTACCGTGCTGCTTGAGCATGTAGGCGACGATGAAATGAGTGTTGATGATGCCGGAGACGCTCATCCACCCACGGGAGATCTCCTCCACGCACAGCGCGTAGGTGAGCAGGGATTCCCCGAGCCCCCCGTACTCCTCGGGGATCATCAGACCGAAGACGCCCAACTCCTTGAGCCCTTCCACGATCCGCGTGGGGTACTCGTCGCGGTGTTCGAGTTCGGTCGCGACCGGCAGGATCTCCTTGTCCACGAAATCCCGGACGGTGGACAGGATCTCCTGCTGGATGTCGGTCAGGCCCTCGGTCTGCTGGAGGCGGCTCATTGTCTACTTCTCCTGGGGCTTAAGCTGCGGGCGGCCGGGCTGCTCGCCGCCGCGCTCCTTGATGTACGTGGCCGTGGGAACCATGACCTTGCGGCGGAAGACGCACACCAGCGTGCCGTCCTGCTTGTAGCCCCTGGTCTCCACGTAGACGATGCCGCGGTCGTTCTTCGACTTCGACTCCCACTTGTCGAGCACGGTCGTCTCGCCGTAAATGGTGTCGCCGTGGAAGGTCGGTGCCACGTGCCGCAGCGACTCGATCTCCAGGTTGGCGATCGCCTTTCCGGAGACATCGGGCACCGACATGCCCAGCAGCAGCGAGTAGATGTAGTTGCCCACCACGACGTTCTTGCCGAAGTCGGTGGTCTGCTCCGCGTAGTTGGCGTCCATGTGGAGCGGATGGTGGTTCATGGTGAGCAGGCAGAAGAGGTGGTCGTCGTATTCGGTGACCGTCTTTCCGGGCCAGTGCCGGTAGACGTCCCCGACGGTGAACTCCTCGTAGCTGCGGCCGAATTGCATGGGTCAAGCCTCCTGGTGCGAAGCGGAGTCGGTCACGGGGGAAGCCGCCAGGCTTCCGAGACCGTGTCCTCGGCGGATCTCGTCCACGATCCTGCCGATCATCTCGGTGATGCCGAAGTCCTTCGGCGTGAAGACCGCTGCGACGCCCTTCGCGCGCAGGGCCTCGGCGTCCGCCGACGGAATGATGCCGCCGACGATCACCGGTATGTCCTCCACCCCCGCGGCGCGGAGCAGCCGCAGCACCTCGGGGACGAGTTCCAGATGCGAGCCGGACAGGATCGACAGCCCGACACAGTGCACGTCCTCGGCCACGGCGGCCGTGACGATCTGCTCCGGGGTGAGCCGGATGCCCTGGTAGACGACCTCGAATCCGGCGTCACGCGCGCGAACCGCGATCTGCTCCGCACCGTTGGAGTGCCCGTCCAGGCCGGGCTTGCCCACCAGCAGCCGCAGCTTGCCGACCCCCAACTCCTCCGCCGTGGCCGCCACCTTGTGCCGCACCTCGGCCAGCGCGGTGCCCGCCTCCGCGGCCACCGCCACCGGCGCGCCGCTCACCCCGGTGGGGGCGCGGAACTCACCGAAGACGGCGCGCAGCGCGAAGGACCACTCGCCGGTGGTGACCCCCGCCCGGGCGCACTCCAACGTGGCCGCCATCAGGTTGGCGTCGGTGGCCGCGGCCGCCTTGAGCGCCGCGACGGCCGCCTGGGCGCGGGCCTCGTCGCGCTCGGCGCGCCAGCCGCCGAGGGCCTTGACGACGAGCGCCTCGTTGGCCGGGTCGACGGTCTGGATCGCGGTGTCCAGGTCCGCGGTGAGCGGGTTGGGTTCGGTGCCCTCGAAGCTGTTGACCCCGACGATCTTGTCCTCACCGGACTCGATGCGGGCGCGGCGCATCGCGTGTGAGGAGACCAACTGCGACTTGAGGTAGCCGGACTCCACCGCGGGGATGGCGCCGCCCATCTCCTGAACATGCTCGATCTCGGCGGTGGCCGCCTCGACGATCTCGTCGACCTTGGCCTCGATGACATGGCTGCCGCGGAAGATGTCCTCGTACTCCAGCAGGTCGCTCTCGTGTGCCAGGACCTGCTGGATGCGCAGCGACCACTGTTGGTCCCAGGGGCGCGGCAGGCCCAACGCCTCGTTCCATGCGGGAAGTTGCACGGCGCGGGCGCGGGCGTCCTTGCTCAGGGTGACGGCGAGCATCTCCAGCACGATGCGCTGGACGTTGTTCTCCGGCTGGGCCTCGGTCAGTCCCAGCGAGTTGACCTGGACGCCGTAGCGGAACCGGCGGTGCTTGGGGTTGTCGATCCCGTACCGCTCCCGGGTGACGTTGTCCCAGATGCGGGCGAAGGCCCGCATCTTGCACATCTCCTCGATGAACCGGACACCCGCGTTGACGAAGAAGGAGATCCGGCCGACCACGTCGCCGAAGCGTTCAGGCGGCACCTGCCCGGAGTCGCGCACCGCGTCGAGTACGGCGATCGCGGTGCACATGGCGTAGGCGATCTCCTGGACCGGAGTGGCTCCCGCCTCCTGCAGGTGGTAGCTACAGATGTTGATCGGGTTCCACTTGGGGATGTGGTTCACCGTGTAGGTGATCATGTCCGTGGTCAGCCGCAGCGACGGGCCGGGCGGGAAGACATGGGTGCCGCGCGACAGGTACTCCTTGACGATGTCGTTCTGCGTCGTCCCCTGCAGCTTGGCGATGTCCGCGCCCTGTTCCTCCGCGACCACCTGGTACAGCGCCAGCAGCCACATGGCGGTGGCGTTGATGGTCATGGAGGTGTTCATCTGCTCCAGCGGGATGTCCTGGAACAGCCGCCGCATGTCGCCGAGATGGGCGACCGGGACCCCGACCCGGCCGACCTCGCCGCGGGCGAGGATGTGGTCGGGGTCGTAGCCGGTCTGCGTCGGAAGGTCGAACGCGACCGACAAACCGGTCTGGCCCTTGGCGAGGTTGCGCCGGTACAGCGCGTTGGACTCCTCCGCGGAGGAGTGCCCCGCGTAGGTCCGCATCAGCCACGGCCGATCTTTCTGACGCTCAGTCATCTGGAGGACTCTCAGACGTTCCGGAAGCGGTTGATGGCGTCGATGTGCTTCTCGCGCATCTCGTGGTCGCGCACCCCCAGGCCCTCCTGCGGGGCCAGCGCGAGCACGCCGACCTTGCCCTGGTGGAGGTTGCGGTGCACGTCGTAGGCGGCCTGTCCGGTCTCCTCCAGACGGTACGTCTTGGACAGCGTCGGGTGGATCTTGCCCTTGGCGATCAGCCGGTTGGCCTCCCACGCCTCGCGGTAGTTGGCGAAGTGCGAGCCGACGATGCGCTTCAGCGACATCCACAGGTAGCGGTTGTCGTACTCGTGGTGGTAGCCGGAGGTGGAGGCGCAGGTGACGATGGTGCCGCCCTTGCGGGTGACGTAGACCGAGGCGCCGAACGTCTCCCGGCCGGGGTGCTCGAAGACGATGTCCACGTCCTCGCCGCCGGTCAGCTCACGGATCCGCTTGCCCAGCCGCTTCCACTCGCGGGGGTCCTGGTTGTGCTCGTCCTTCCAGAACTTGTAGCCCTCGGCGTTGCGGTCGATGATCGCCTCGGCGCCCATCGCGCGGCAGATGTCCGCCTTCTGCGGTGAGGAGACCACGCAGATCGGGTTTGCGCCGCCGGCGAGCGCGAACTGTGTCGCGTAGCTGCCGAGTCCGCCACTGGCGCCCCAGATGAGCACGTTGTCGCCCTGCTTCATGCCCGCGCCGTTGCGCGAGACCAGCTGGCGGTAGGCGGTGGAGTTGACCAGCCCGGGGGAGGCCGCCTCCTCCCAGCTCAGGTGCTTCGGCTTGGGCATCAGCTGGTTGGACTTGACCAGCGCGATCTCGGCCAGACCGCCGAAGTTGGTCTCGAAGCCCCAGATGCGCTGCTCGGGGTCGAGCATCGTGTCGTTGTGGCCGTCGGCCGACTCCAGCTCCACCGACAGGCAGTGTGCGACGACCTCGTCGCCCGGATGCCAGGCGTTGACTCCGGGGCCGGTGCGCAGCACGACGCCCGCCAGGTCGGAGCCGATGATGTGGTACGGCAGGTCGTGGCGCGCGGCGAGCGGCGACGACTTCCCGTACCGCTCAAGGAAGTTGAAGGTGGAGATCGGCTCGAAGATGGACGTCCAGACCGAGTTGTAGTTCACGGAACTGGCCATGACGGCCACCAGGGCCTCGCCCGGGCCCAGTTCGGGCACCGGAACCTCGTCGACGTGCAGCGACTTGCGAGGGTCCTTCTCGCGGGTGGTCAGGCCGGCGAACATGTCGGCCTCGTCCTTGCGTACGGTGACGGCACGGTACGACTCGGGCAGCGGCAGGGCCGCGAAATCGGCGGCGGTGACGGCGGGGGAGCCGCTGTCGGATGCGGTCGACGCGAGGATCGCGTCGAGGATGTCGTTCACTTTGGGGCCTCCGGCGAAGCGTTTGGGGACGCTTGAGGGAACGCTGGGGTCTCGGTGTGCCGTCGGTTCGGCGGTGGTGCGGAAGCGCGCTGTGGCGCGCTGGAAGTGCCCCCGGACGGGGTCTGGGGGAGCCTGTGACGCAGGCGTCCGGGCGCTTGGGGACAGACGGCGTGCGATGGTTCGCTGCACGCCGCCCGCCCGGACAGGGCCAGGCTATGGCACGGGGTGTCACTCGTAAAGACACTGCGTGCCATAAATTTGCGACGAGTTTCACCCGGACCGCACGCGGACGTGAAACGGCCGCACCCGAGGCCGGGTGCGGCCGTGTCCACGTGCGGGTGCGCCGGTCAGTCCACGCCGGATTCCAGGGCCTTCTCGACGGCTCGCAGCACCTCGGCGGGTGAGGCGCCGGTACGGGCCACCGCCACCACCACCGCGCCCGGCCGCTCCTCGCGCGCGACCGGCGCCGCCGTAGGGGGCTCGGCGCGGCCGACGCCCATGCCGGTGCCGAAGGTCTCCCTGATCACGTCGAAGGCGTGGTTCAACTGCGCCTCGACATCGCCCTTCCCGCCCGCCCGCAGCCAGCGCCGCAGCACATGGTTGTGCGCGGCCACCACCGCCGACGCGGCCACCTCGGCCAGCAGCGGGTCGTCATCGCCCGCGCGGTGCGCCGCCTCGTCGAAGTGGCCCAGCAGATAGCGGGTGAACAGCCGGTCGTAGCGTGCCACGGACGCGATCTCGTGCTCGCGCAGCGCGGGGACCTCGCGGGTGAGCCGATAGCGCTCGACGGACACCTCGGGCGACTCGGCGTACATCCGCAGCACTTCGGTGATACCGCGGCACACCGTGTCCAGTGGGTGCTCGCCCGGCTCCGCGCTGTCCAGCACCGCCTGGACGCGGACCAGGGTGTCGTCATGGTCGGGGAAGATCGCCTCTTCCTTGGAGCGGAAGTGGCGGAAGAACGTGCGCCGGGCCACCCCCGCCGCCGCGGCGATCTCGTCGACCGTGGTGGCTTCGTACCCCTTCGTGGAGAACAGGTGCATCGCGGCCGTGGCCAGCTCCTGGCGCACGCGATGCCGCTGTGCGGTGGTTCGGGCAGTTGAGCGCGGCTGGGACATGTGGGGAACGTACTGCATTTCGGCAGGCGGCGCGCCCGGCGCCCCAGTTCGTCCGGCGCCGGGAGCCAGGCCGGGGAAGACCCCGGCCCACCCCTTGGTCTCGTCAGACCCTGGCATATTCGCGGAAGCCGCGGCCGGTCTTCCGGCCGAGGCAGCCCGCGGAGACCAGGTTCTCCAGCAGCGGGGCGGGGGCGAGGCCCGGGTCGCGGAACTCCCGGTGCAGCACCCGCTCGATGGCCAGCGAGACGTCCAGCCCGACGACATCCAGCAGTTCGAACGGGCCCATCGGGTAGCCGCCGCCCAGCTTCATGGCGGTGTCGATGGCGTCCACGCTCGCATAGTGCTCCTGCACCATCTTCACCGCGTTGTTCAGGTACGGGAACAGCAGCGCGTTGACGATGAACCCGGCCCGGTCACCGCAGTCCACCGGGTGCTTGCGGATGACGCCGCACACGTCGTGGACCGTGGCCCGCACGTCGTCCGCGGTGAGCACCGTGCGCACCACCTCGACCAGCTTCATCGCCGGTGCCGGGTTGAAGAAGTGCATGCCGATGACGTCCTGCGGACGGGAGGTGGCGGCGGCGATCCGCACCACCGGCAGCGACGACGTGGTGGTCGCCAGCACCGCGCCCGGGCGGCAGACCTTGTCGAAGGTCTCGAACAGCTGCTGCTTGAGGGCGAGTTCCTCAGCGATCGCCTCCACCGCCAGGTCGACCTGGGCGAAGGAGTCCAACGACCCCGCCGGGGTGATCCTGGCCAGCGCCGCGTCCCGGTCCTGCGCGGTCAGACGGCCCCGATCGACCGAGCGGGCAAGGGACTTGGCGACGCGGGCCACGGCGGCGTCGGCCTTCTCCTGGCCGCGGGCGGCCAGCACGACCTGGTAGCCCGCCTTCGCGAAGACCTCCGCGATGCCGGTCGCCATGGTTCCGGATCCCGCCACGCCGACCGTGCGCACGGTGCGGCCCGCGCCCTGCCGCTGGCCGTCGCCCGGGGTCTGCGGATCGGCGACCACCTCGTGGCTGCCGGGCTCGGCGTAGGTGTAGAAGCCGCGCCCGGCCTTGCGGCCGGTCAGGCCCGCCGCCGCCAACTGGCCCAGGATCGGGGCCGGAGCGTGCAGCCGGTCACGGGAGGCCGCGTACATCGCCTCCAGCACCGTCTTCGCGGTGTCGATGCCGATCAGGTCGAGCAGCGCCAGCGGTCCCATCGGCAGACCGCAGCCGAGCCGCATGGCCGCGTCGATGTCCTCGCGCGTCGCGTACCGCGCCTCGTACATCGCGGCGGCCTGGTTGAGGTAGCCGAACAGCAGACCGTCGGCGATGAACCCGGGCCGGTCGCCGACCGGTACCGCCTCCTTGCCGAGCGCGCTCACCAAGGCGGTCACCTGGGCTGTCACCTCGGGCGCGGTGAGCACCGTGGAGACCACCTCGACCAGCTTCATCGCCTGGGCGGGCGCGAAGAAGTGCAGCCCCAGCACCTGCTCGGGGCGCTTGGTCTCGGCCGCCAGCCGGGTCACCGACAGCGCGTTGGTGCCGGTGGCCAAGATCGCCTCCGGCTTGACGATGGCGTCGAGCGCGGTGAGGACCTCGCGCTTGACCTCGTAGTCCTCCGGCACCACCTCGATCACCAGGTCGGCGTCGGCGGCGGCGTGCAGATCGGTGAAGGTGCGGAACCGGGCCAGCGCCTCACCGCGTTCGGCCGGGGTGAGCTTGCCGCGCTGCACGGCCCGCTCGGTGGAGTGCTCCAGGGCGGCGGTCGCGGCGGCGGCGGCCTGCTCGCAGCGTTCGATGCCGATGACCTCGTGCCCGGCGCGGACCAGGACCTCGGCGATGCCGGAGCCCATGGTGCCGAGGCCGACGACGGCGACGGTGCGCAGGACGGAGGGGGACGGGGTGGACGGACGGTCCATCGCGAAACTCCAGGGGGTGTGCCCCGTGCGGGAACGGGGCGTGACGACTGAGGAGCGACCGAGCGCGTGTTGGCGAACACGCGCGTACGACGCGGGAGTTGAGGAGCCCCACGGACGTGCACGCCTGGGAAGGCGGGCACAGGTGTGTCCGTGGAGCAGGTGGCGGGCCCTGTCCCGGGGCCGCGCCGCGATGCTGAACCGACGAGAAACCGCGATGGTGCGGTGGTGCTGTGCGCGTGGTGGCTGCGTCACCAGGCCACCGTGCGCGAGAGCCGTGACACCGCGGTCAGCGGTGCGCGGGCTCGTTGGTGCGAGGGTAACTCGTCAGTAACCTGCGCGCCAGAGTCTCGCCCATGTGAATTGCGCCGCGTTCAGATGAGCACGGCGCCCCTGCTGTGCTCGGGTGTGCTCACAACAGCGTCAGCTGTGTCGGCCCGGCCGGAACGGCCGCCTCGGGCGCCGCGGACTCGATGCGGCGGGCCGCGCCCGGGCGGGACGGGCCGATACCGAACTCCTGCGCCAGTTCGTGCACTTGGCGGGTTATGCGGCGCTGGTACCACTTCGGGGCGTATGCGCTCTCCGCGTACATCGTCATGTATCGCCTGACCAGTTGGGGATGGTGCTCCGCGAGCCACTTCATGTACCACTCGCGCGCCCCCGGGCGCAGATGCAGCACCAGCGGGGTCACGGAGGTCGCCCCCGCGGCGGCGATGGCCCCCACCGTCTCCCGCAACTGGTCCGGGGAGTCCGACAGGAAGGGCAGCACCGGGGCCATCAAAACGGCGCACGGGATGCCGTGCTCATTAAGTGTCCGGCACACTTCCAAACGCTTGTCCGGGCTCGGTGTGCCCGGCTCGACGTCGCGCCACAGCCGCCGGTCGGTGAACCCCGCCGAGACCGCGGTCGCCACCTCTGTCACCCGCGCCGCCTGCTCCAGCAGCTCCAGGTCGCGAAGGATCAGCGAGCCCTTGGTGAGGATCGAGAACGGATTGGCGTGGTCGCGCAGCGCGCTGATGATGCCCGGCATCAGCCGGTAGCGCCCTTCGGCGCGCTGGTAGCAGTCGACGTTCGTGCCCATCGCGATGTGCTCGCCGTGCCAGCCAGGCGCCGCCAGCTCGCGGCGCAGCAACTCGGGCGCGTTGACCTTCACCACGATCTGCGAGTCGAAGTCATGGCCGGTGTCGAGGTCGAGATAGCTGTGCGTGTTGCGGGCGAAGCAGTAGACGCAGGCGTGGCTGCACCCACGGTAGGGGTTGACCGTCCACTCGAACGGCATCCGGGACGCGCCCGGCACCCGGTTGATGATCGTGCGGGCCCGCACCTCGTGGAAGGTGATGCCACGGAAGTGCGGGTTGTCGAACGTCCGCGACACGACCTCGGTGCCGAACAGTGCGGGCGCGTTCCCGTTGAGGCCCAGGTTGTCCCAGCGCATGCTGCTGCCTCCTCGCGTCGCCGGTCCCCCGAAAACCACAATAGAACACTTGAGCGAATGTGGTGCGGACTTGTTCCCGAACCTGGCGCACTGACCGGTGTGGGCCGGATGGGGCCCCGATTTCGGTTCGGTGCGTCCACGGTGGTTGGCTTCTGCCCTGAACCAGCAAGTGAGTGGATTCCGGAGGCGGCGCCCCCGGAACACGAACCGGAGGACGAACAGATGGCACAGGTAGAGGCCACCACCGAGCGGATCGTCGCCGCCACGCCCGAGGCGGCGTTCGGCACCCTCGCGGACTACGCCCACGCCCGGCGGGAACTGCTCCCCGAGCAGTACAGCGAGTACGAGGTGCGCGAGGGCGGCGCCGGTGCGGGCACCCTGGTGCACTGGAGGCTGCAGGCCACCTCCAAGCGGGTGCGGGACTGCCTGCTCGAGGTGACGGAGCCGTCGCCCGGGCAACTCGTGGAGAAGGACCGCAACTCGACCATGGTCACCACCTGGACCGTGACCCCCGCCGGGGAGGGCAAGGCCAAGGTGGTCGTCTCCTCCACCTGGAGCGGTGCGACCGGCATCGGCGGCTTCTTCGAGCGCACCTTCGCGCCCAAGGGGCTCAACCGCATCCACGACCAGGTCCTCGCCAATCTCGCCGCGCACGTGGAGAAGTAGCGAACGGCGAAAAAACTGGGCACCGGCCGTATTCACCGAATCGAGTGGACTTCTCGGCAAGGTAGGCGCGCGCTTGGCGCGCGCCACTTAGTGCGAAATTCCCTGATGGGGCACCAAGTGCGTTTTTTCCAGCGGTAGTTGGCGGCCCTTCCCCGGCCCTGTCGGGTGATACGTCGCGCTTGCTCGTTCCTGTCGCGTAATGCGAGAAATGGCCCGCAGCGTGACGAGGGGAGCAGCAGTGGGCGGGACCGCACTGGCCGGACAGGCCGACAGGACCGACGGCGCCAGCCCGGGGCAGGGCGCCGAGCGGCCGGAGGCGCCGGGCTGGCCGCCGACCGCCCCGGACACGGCAAGTCGCGTACCGCATCAGGGCACCCGGTCTGCGCACCAGCCGTACGAGACGTGTGCGTACCAGCCGTGCGAGGCCCAGCCCGCCGACCAGGAGCCCGCGTCCCACGAGGGCGCCGAGGCTGCTGAGGAACCCCACGCGGGCGTCCAAGGACCGCCCGCCGCGCCGGTGGAGCTGAGCACGCGCCGGGTTCGGATGGTCTTCCTCGGGCTGATGCTCACCCTGCTGCTCGCCGCCCTGGACCAGACCATCGTGGCGACCGCGCTTCCCAGGATCGTCGGGGAACTGCACGGACTGGGCCACATGTCATGGCTGGTGACCGCCTACCTGCTGGCCTCCACCGTGGGCCTGCCGATCTACGGCAAGCTTGGCGACATCTACGGCCGCAAACCCGTCTTCCAGTTCGCGATCGCCACGTTCGTCATGGGCTCGGCCCTGGCGGGCTGGTCGCACTCGATGGACGAACTCATCGTCTTCCGCGGCCTGCAGGGCATCGGCGGCGGCGGTCTCATGGTCGGCGTCCAGGCGATCATGGCCGACATCGTGCCGCCCCCGCGACGCGGCCGCTACATGGGCCTGATCGGTGCCGCGTTCGGACTGGCCTCGGTGGCGGGGCCGCTACTCGGCGGCTACTTCACCGACCACCTCTCATGGCGCTGGTGCTTCTACGTCAACGTGCCCTTCGCTCTGGTCACCCTCGTGGTGATCGCCCTGGCACTGAGGTCGCCGCCGCCCACCGCCCGGCCGCGACTCGACGTGCTCGGCGCCCTGTTGCTCGTCGCCGTCTCCACCTGCCTCGTGCTGCTCACCAGTTGGGGCGGTACCAGGTACGCATGGCGGTCGGACGTGGTCGTCGGGCTCGGCGCGGGTGCGCTCGTCGCCACCGTCGGCTTCCTGGTCGTGGAGCGGTTCGCGGTCGACCCGATCATTCCGCTGCCGCTGTTCCGGGACCGGGTGTTCGTCGTCAGCGGGCTCGTCGCCGCCGTCGTCGGCGTCGCGCTGTTCGCGACGGCCACCTATCTGCCGACGTTCCTGCAGATGGTGGACGGCGCCTCCGCCACCCGGTCCGGGCTGCTGACGCTGCCGCTGACCGGCGGCGTGGTGGTCGGCTCCATCGCCTCCGGCCAACTCACCAGCCGCACCGGCCACTCCAGGGCCTACCCGGTCCTGGGCTGCGCGTGCGCGGCGGTCGGCACCTGGCTGCTGTCGCGGCTTACCGCCAGCACGCCGCGCGCCGTCTACAGCGGCTGGATGGCCCTGCTGGGTGTGGGCATCGGCCTGTGCCTGCCGGTGCTCGTCCTGGCCGTGCAGAACACCGTGCGCCCCAAGGACCTGGGCACCGCCACCTCGGCTGGCAACTACTTCCGGCAGATCGGCGGTTCACTGGGCGCGGCGGTGTTCGGCACGCTGTTCGCCCACCGGCTCACCGCCCGTCTCGCCCACCGACTGCCGCGCTCGACGCGGCTGCCCAACCCCGACTCGATCACCCCGCAGCTGGTGCGCGCGTTGCCCGCGCCACTGCGCGACGGCTATGTGCGGGCGTACGCGGAGGCCATGCCGCGCATCTACCTGTACCTGGTGCCGGTGGTCGTCCTCGGCTTCCTGCTCGCCTTTCTGCTCAAGGAGAAACCCCCGGTGACCCAGAACGGTCCGGCGACCGGTGCGCAGTCGCTCATTCCCGAGGCACGCTCCGCGCCCGGCGCGGGTGTTCCCGTGTGCGGTACGGTCCAGCACTCCGACGGCACCACGGTGGCCCGCGCCGCCCTCACGCTCATCGACGCCTCCGGTCGGCAGATCGGGCGCGGCGCCACCGGTGACGACGGGCGGTACGCGCTCAGCACACCGGGCAACGGCAGCTATGTGCTCATCGCCTCGGCGGGCGGCCACCAGCCGCAGGCGGTCAGCGTCACTGTGGGGGAGCGCCCGATCGACCTCGACGTGGTGCTCGGCGGCGCCGGGCGGCTGGCGGGCGCGGTGCTGACCGCCGACGGCACACCGGTGCCGGACGCCATCGTGACGCTGACCGATGTGCGGGGCGAGGTGGTGGCCAGCACCCGCAGCAATCGCGAGGGCTCCTACGTGCTCACCGAACTCATCGCGGGCGAGTACACGCTGGCCGCCAGTGCCCCCGCGTTCCGTCCCGCGGCGCTTCCGGTCTCCGTGCAGGCGGCCCGCGAGACCCGGCAGGACGTGGAGCTGGCGGGCGGCGCCGTGCTGCGCGGCACCGTCCGGGCACCGGACGGACGCCCGGTGGAGGACGCCCGGGTGACGCTGCTGGACGCCGCGGGCAACGTCGTCGACTCCGTCACCACGGGCGGCGACGGTGTCTTCCGCTTCGTCGACCTGGCGGCGGGCTCGTACACCGTGATCGCGGCGGGCTACCCGCCGGTGGCCACCGTCCTACAGGTCGCGGGCGGCGGACGCACCGAACGTGACCTGCAGTTGGGTCACGAGGACTGACGCGGATCGCCGGGCCGCCGAGCGCGACCGTGCTCAGCGGCCCGCGGCCGTCCGGCACGGTGTGCCACGCGGCAGTTGGTAGCGCGCACCGATCCGGAACACTCCGGGCCCGGCCGCCCGCAACCGCGTCCACTCGCCGTCCTGCTCCAGGCAGCCGCGACCGCCTCCCAGCACCCCGAGCCACGGCGACCAGGTCACCCGTACCAGAACAGGCCCAGCCCTGGGAACCCGCACCGACAGCTCGTCCTCCGCCGCCCGCACCACCTGTGCCGGGGCGTCGGCCAGCGGCAGCGCGTCGGTGACGCGGAACACCCGCCAGTGCGCGTCGTGCCAGACCGGCCGCAGCCACGGTTGCCCGGTGGCGACGATCCGCGCCTCCTCGACCGAGGCGCCGTCGGGCTGCGCGTTCGGCAGCACCACCAGGCTCACCCCCCAGCGGCGCAGCCACCCGTGGTAGGCCTCGGGCGTCAGCGTGCCGTGGTAGAACAGCGGGTTCCGCTCCACGTCAACCTGCCGGTTCCAGCCGCGCGCCAGGTTGACGTACGGAGCCAGGCCGGCCGACTCCCAGTGGGTCTGCGCCGAGACCGCCTCCACCCGCCCGCGATCCGCGCCCAGCCGGTCCAACTCGGTGATCAGCGGCCGTGAGTAGGCCGACCAACCCGCCGCGGGTGCGGTGGAGAGCAGGTCCTGGACGGGTTTGAAGATCTGCCAGACCAAGGCGACGGCGAAGGCGAGCCCGAGCGCGATCGTCTTCTTGAAGTCCACCTCCCTGCTGGCCGCGATGGCGGCCAGCAGCAGCGGGCCGCCGAACAGCAGCGCCAGGCGCACCACATTGCTGCCCACCGGCGAGGGGACCGCCAAGGTCAGCGCGACCCCCAGCACATAGACCGCGGCACCGACCCGCACCGGACGCCAGGACCTCGGAGCGCACACCGCCAGCGGAGCCGCGACCAGCGCCGGGAGCAACGCACCGCCCCATGAGAACGGCTGCACCCCGTAGAAGGGGAACAGCAGTGTCGTCGTGGCGACCACCAGCACCGGCCCGGCCGCCATGGCGCCGCCGACCTTGCGCCGCCCGGTGAGGAACAGCGCCGCCGCGACCACTTCCACGAACAGCCCCGCCACCGGGCTGGACAGCGTGGCGAGCGCGCCCAGCACCGCCGCCGTCCCACCGCGCACGACCCGGTTGCCCCAGCTCTCGTACGCCGCCCAGACGGCCGCCAGGCCGAACAGCACCCCGACGGCGAACGTCACCCGTCCCGACACCGTGTCGCACCACAGCGAGAACGCGCCCCACAGCGCCGGTGTCATGGGTTGCCGAACCCCCGAGCGGATCAGCAACCGGGCGAAGACACCGGCGGAGAGGGTGCCCACAATTATCGCCGTCGTGCGGACACCCACGAACGCCATCAGGTAGGGCGTCAGCACGCTGTACGAGACGGGATGCATACCGCCGTACCACGACAGGTTGTACGCGGAGTCGGGGTTGTGCTGTGCGAACTCCGTCCAGGCGTACTGTGCGGCCAGGTCACCACCCTCGGCGGCCAGGAAAAGCGCCCACACCACGTGGAGCGCACCCGCCAGCAGCACCGCCGCCACGACGGGATGCCTCAGCCACGACGCCGCGGGCAGGCGTGGCACAAGTGCGGCGCGAGGGGCCGGTTCGAGCGTGCTCATGGGTGTTTGCTCCCGGTCTTTCCCCAGATGCCGTACCAAGAACGGGACGCTAACACGCACGTCGGCCAGACCGTGGTAGCGGGTGACTCGGGCTGGCATGCGCCGGATTCCCGTCCTGCCCCGAGGGGGCCGCGCCTGGGCCGTGCACTGGTACCGGCGTAGCGGATCTCGCACCGGGGCGGGGGCCTGCGTCTTGGGGACCGGCTCTCCCGGAAGTGGGGCGCCAGCCGCGCGGCGCCCGGCAAGACCGTGTGGGTCGAACGGCCGTTGTCCGGCGGAAGACGCGTGTGGTCTGCCGCGCGCCGGACGCGAGCAGCGCGTACATACGTAGGACCGTGCGCGGAGTTGGGCGGCACGCGCGTAGGCACGCGAGTGGTGGTCCACCGGTGCGAGGGGGGCGGCGCGCCCGGCGGACGCCCAGACGGTGGGAGCGCTGATCGGCGGACGCGGCCGAGCCGTCGTCGTGGAGTTGCTGTCGGAGGCGAGGCCGGTGCCGCGGGGGCCGCCGAAGGCGACGGCGGGCCGCCGCCGAAGCCGACCAGTGTCTTCGCGCCCGGGCTGACGCCCGTGCGGGCGGATGACCCGGCTGTCCCCGAACTGCGTTGCGCCGCCGGGCTTTCGGCACTGGAGCGGGGGCGGATCGAGTGGGTGATGACGCAGTGCCGCCCGGACGTCACGCGCATCGGTCTTCCGGCGTGGTGGCTGGGATTGGGTCGCTGAGAGTGATGACATGCCGCCGAGTCTGCGGTGGGCGGGACGCCACCACCAGGCCTGTGGATAACTCTAGAGGTCTAGACCTCTAGAGTTATCCACAGGCCTGGTGTCCGTCGTCGCCCGGCGCGTACCGTCCGAGCCATGAGAATTTTGATCAGCGCGGACATGGAGGGCGCCACTGGCGTCACATGGCCCGCGGACGTGCTTCCGGGCACCGAGCAATGGCAGCGGTGCCGCCATATGTTGACCTCCGACGTGAACGCGGCGATCGCCGGTTTCTACGACGGCGGTGCTGACGAGGTCCTGGTCAACGAGGCCCACTGGACCATGCGCAACCTCCTGCTGGAACAACTCGACGAGCGGGCCCAGATGCTCACGGGGCGTCACAAGGACCTGTCGATGGTCGAGGGCGTGCAGTACGAGGACCACCGCAGACCCGACGGCATCGCGTTCGTCGGCTATCACACCGGCGCGGGTACCGAAGGCGTCCTGGCACACACCTACCTCGCCAACTCGATCACGGGCGTGTGGGTCAACGGTGAACCGGCCAGCGAGGGACGGCTCAACGCGCTGGTCGCCGCCGAGTACGGGGTCCCCGTCGTCCTGGTCACCGGCGACGACCGCACCGCTTCGGACGCCCTCACCTACGCACCCCACGCATACACCGTCGGAGTGAAGGACTACGTGTCGCGATACGCCGCCGTGTGCCGACCACCGGCGCGCACCGCGCAGGACATCCAAGCCGCGGCCAAACAGGCGGCGGCACTGGCGGTGCGCCACGAACCGGTGGACGCTGGCCCGTTCGCCGTGGAGGTGGAGTTCGACGCCGCGCATCTCGTCGGAGCCGCCTCCGTCGTGCCCTCGGTCGAACGGTGTGGCGAACGCCGCGTCCGGTACACCGCCGCGACCATGTACGAAGGCATCAGATGCTTCAAGGCCGTGACCACACTCGTCTCGGCGGCCGTGGAGGAGCAGTATGGCTGAGACAGCGCTGGCGGGCGTGACGCCGAAGGCTGACGACGACACGGTCGCCTTCGACGAAGCGGTCCGTTTCACCTCCGACCTGATCCGGATCGACACCTCCAACCGCGGGGGCGGCGATTGCCTCGAACGACCCGCGGCCGAATACGTCGCAGAGCAACTGGCGGACGCGGGGATCGAACCGCGGGTGCTGGAATCCGCACCCGGCCGGGCCAACGTGGTGGCCCGTATCGAAGGTACCGACCGCGATGCCGACGCCCTGCTGGTCCACGGTCATCTGGACGTGGTGCCCGCGGAGCCCGCCGACTGGACCGTGCACCCGTTCTCCGGCGAGGTAAGCGACGGTGTCGTGTGGGGCCGTGGCGCCATCGACATGAAGAACGCGAACGCGATGGTGCTGGCGACGGTCCGGGCCTGGGCACGCCAAGGACGCAGGCCGCGACGGGACATCGTGCTCGCCTTCACCGCCGATGAGGAGGACAGCGCGAGGTACGGCGCGGACTTCCTCACCCGGCAGCACGCCGACCTGTTCGAGGGCTGCACCGAAGGCATCAGCGAGTGCGGGGCGTTCACCTTCCACGGCGCCGGAGGCCTGTGTATCTACCCCGTCGCCACGGGGGAGCGAGGCACCGCTTGGGTCAAACTCACCGCGAACGGCACGGCCGGGCACGGTTCCAAGGTCAACAACGACAACGCCGTCAGCGCGCTGGCCGCCGCCGTCGCACGCATCGCCGACCACCAGTGGCCGCTGCGGCTCACCCCCACCGTACGGGCGGCACTCACCGAACTCGCCGCTCTGCACGGCCTCGAAGCCAACCTCGACGCCCCGACACCCGACGGCCTGGCCCGCGCCGTGGACAAGCTGCTGCCCCAACTCGGCCCGGCGGCGAGCCTGGTGGGCGCGACGCTGCGCAACAGTGCCAACCCGACGATGCTGTCAGCCGGTTACAAGGTCAACGTGATCCCGGGCAGCGCGACGGCCCATGTGGACGGCAGAACACTGCCGGGCGGCGAGGAGGAGTTCGTTCGCACCCTGGACCAGCTCACCGGTGACGCGGTGGACTGGGAGTTCTACCACCACCAGGTGCCACTGGAGGCGCCGGTGGACTCCCCGACCTTCGCGGCGATGCGGGAGGCGCTGCTGCACTTCGACCCGGCCGCGCAGGTGGTGCCCTACTGCATGCCGGGCGGAACGGACGCCAAGCAGTTCGCCCGGCTCGGCGTCGTCGGCTACGGCTTCTCTCCGCTGAAGCTGCCGCCCGGCTTCGAGTACGGCGCGCTCTTCCACGGCGTTGACGAGCGGGTTCCCGTGGAGGCTCTGCACTTCGGTGTCCGCGTCCTGGACCGCTTCCTGAGCCGCTAGGAGATGACCGTCATGACCGTTCACACCGCCCCGTACGGCACCTGGCAATCACCCATCGACGCGGCGACGGCAGCGTCCCGCGACGGCCGACCCGAGTTCGCCCGCATCGTCGGCGACGAACTGTGGTGGACCGCTGCCCGCCCAGCGGAGGGCGGGCGGCGCACCTTGGTGCGCCGACGCGCGGACGGCGTCGAGGAGTCCATCCTGGCCTCGCCGTGGAACGTCCGCAGCCGTGTCATCGAGTACGGCGGCCTCCCGTGGGCCGGAACGGACCGGGCGACCGGACGGGGGCCACTGATCGTCTTCGTGCACTTCGCGGACCAGCGGCTGTTCGCCCTCGAACCCGATGTACCGGGGAGTCGGCCGCGTCCCCTGACGCCGATCTCACCGGTCGGGGGCGGACTGCGCTGGGCGGACCCGCAGATCCACCCCGACCGGGGTGAGGTCTGGTGTGTGCTGGAGGAGTTCACCGGTCAGCGCCCCACCGACGTGCGACGAGTCCTGGCCGCGGTGCCGTTGGACGGTTCAGCGGCCGAGGACCGAGCGCGGGTGCGTGAACTCACCGACAACACCTGCCGTTTCGTCACCGGACCGCGGCTGTCACCGGACGGAACGCGCGCCGCCTGGATCGCCTGGGACCATCCGTGGATGCCCTGGGACGGCACACGGGTGCGGATCGCCGATGTGACCGAGGACGGATTGCGCGGGGCGCGTACCCTCATCGGCGGCCCCGACGAGTCGATCGCCCAGGTCGAGTGGGCGCCGGACAACACGCTGCTGGCCGCGACCGACCGCGACGGCTGGTGGAACATCCACCGGGTCGACCCGGCCACCGGCGAGGCGGTCAACCTCTGTCCCCGGCAGGAGGAGTTCGCGGGCCCGCTGTGGCGCCTCGGACTGAGCTGGTTCGCCCCGCTGGACAACACACTGATCGCCGTCCTCCATGGCCGAGGAGCACAGCGCCTCGGCATCCTGGACGCCGCCACCGGTGAGCTCACCGACGTCCCCGGAAAGTGGAGCGAGTGGGACCCCACGCTCACCGCGGCCCGAACGCGGGTCGTGGGGATCGCCGCGACCGCCACCACCGGCCACGAGATCGTGGAGCTCGACATCCGCGTCGGCCGCCCGCGCGCGGTCGCCGCCCACCACGTCGACGTCGTGGCCCCGGAACAACTGCCGGTCCCCGTCGAGCGCACCTTCACCGGCCCCGACGGCCGGGAGATCCACGCCCAGCTCTACCCACCGCACAACCCCCGGTTCACCGCACCGAGAGGCGAACTGCCCCCCTACGTGATCTGGGCGCACGGTGGCCCCACCAGCCGGGCACCGCTCGTACTCGACCTGGAGATCGCCTACTTCACCTCCCGGGGCATCGGCATCGCGGAGGTCAACTACGGCGGATCCACCGGCTACGGACGCGCCTACCGCAACCGGCTGCGCGAGCAGTGGGGCGTGGTCGACGTACAGGACTGCGTGGCGGTCGCGCAGGCGCTGGTCACGGAAGGCGCGGCCGACCCGGCCCGGCTGGCCATCCGCGGCGGCAGCGCGGGCGGTTGGACCAGCGCCGCCGCACTCACCTGCGGCCCCACCTTCGCCTGCGCCGCGATCAGCTTCCCGATACTGGACCTCACCGGCTGGTCGGCGGGCGGTGAGACCCACGACTTCGAGTCCCAGTACCTGGAAACGCTGGTCGGCCCGATCGCCAAGGTCCCCGAGCGCTACCGGGACCGCTCCCCGGTCAGCCGCGTCGACCGAATCCGTGCGCCCTTCCTGCTCATGCAGGGCCTGGACGACGTCATCTGCCCGCCCGCGCAGTGCGAGCGGTTCCTGGCGGCCATCGCCGGACGCGGCATCCCGCACGCGTACCTCACCTTCGAGGGCGAGGGACACGGTTTCCGCCGCCAGGAGACCATCGTGCGCTGCCTGGAGGCCGAACTGTCCCTGTACGCACAGGCCTTCGGGTTCATACCGCCGTCCACACCAACCCTGCGACTGACGACATGACGGCGGCCGCGGGCGCCCGCGCAGCGAGCGCCAGGGCGAACTGACGTGGTGAGCCCGCGGTCTTACGAATCGCTGACGTACCGGCCGTGCCACCGCCAGTGGCGCCGGACGGGCCGTACGGTCGGTCCATGCTGGTACTCGTCACCGGAGGCGCGGGCTTCATCGGCTCGCACATCGCCACCGCACTCACCCAAGCCGGGCACGCGGTACGTGTACTCGACGCGTTGCTGCCCGCCGCGCACACCGTGCCGCCGGACGTCGCGCCCGATGCCGACTTCGTCCGTGCCGATGTGCGTGACCCGGCCGCCGTCGAGGAGGCACTGCGCGGAGTCGACGCCGTGTGCCACCAGGCAGCGATGGTGGGACTCGGCAAGGACTTCGCCGACGCCCCCGACTACGTGAGCTGCAACGACCTCGGGACGGCGGTTCTGCTGGCGGCCATGGCCCGTGGCACGGTACGGCGACTGGTGCTCGCGGGCTCGATGGTGGTGTACGGGGAGGGGAGGTACGACTGCGCCCGGCACGGCATGGTGCGCCCCGGGCCGCGCGGGGTGCCCGACCTGGACGCCGGGCGCTTCGAGCCGCGCTGCCCGCACTGCGGCGACCCGCTGCGGCCCGGGCTGGTGGCCGAGGACGCTCCGGTCGATCCGCGCAACGTCTACGCGACCACGAAGCTCGCGCAGGAACATCTGGCGGCGGCATGGGCCCGGGCGGTCAACGGTACGGCGGTGGCCCTGCGCTACCACAACGTGTACGGGCCGGGGTTGCCACGCGACACGCCCTACGCGGGGGTGGCCGCCCTGTTCCGTTCCGCACTGGAGAGGGGGGAGAGCCCGAAGGTCTTCGAAGACGGCGGTCAGCGGCGGGACTTCGTCCACGTACGGGACGTCGCCACGGCGAACGTCGCCGCACTGGAGTCGGGGGCGGTGGCCGGCGTGCTGCGGCCGTACAACGTGGGCAGCGGCACACCGCACACCGTGGGGGAGATGGCCACCGCGCTCGCCAGTGAGTACGGCGGCCCGGCACCCGTGGTGACCGGTGAGTACCGGCTCGGCGACGTCCGGCACATCACCGCGTCGTCACAGCGGATCCAGGAGGAACTCGGCTGGTCGGCGACCATCGGGTTCGGCGAGGGCATGGCGGAGTTCGCGAAGGCGCCGCTGCGCGGCGGGCGCGGCTGAGCGCTCCGCTGGGAGCGCGGCGATCTGGCCGTCGATCGTCCGCGGCATGTTTGTGGCCGTTCGTGCGGTTCGCCGCGCCGCTTCAGGGCGCCGCCGAACCGCAGCGGACTTCGCCCTACCTGCTGGGGCGCGCTCGCGGCGGATCCGTCCGTGCTGCCGACCGAGGCGAGCCCGCGTGCCCGGCCGGGAGCCGCTGGAGGCGCGCCGTCAGTTCGACGCCGCCGGTAGCACGACGTCGAAGCGGCAGCCACCGGGGACGTTGCGCACCGCGGCGTAGCCGTGGTGGGCCTCCACGATGCCGCGCACGATGGCGAGGCCGAGTCCGGCTCCCGCCGGGGGAGTTCGGGCGCCGGTGCCGCGCCAGCCGGTGTCGAAGACGCGTGGCAGGTCCTCGGGCGGGATGCCGCCACAGCCGTCGGTGACCGAGAGCACCACGGAGTTGGCCTCCCGGCGCGCCGCCACCGCGACCGTGCCGTCGGCCGGGGTGCGATGGATCGCGTTCACCAGCAGGTTCGCCAGGACACGGGTCATCTCACGGCCGTCGACCTCGACCGGCACCGGTTCGACGCCGTGACCGACCAGCCGTACGCCGTGCTCGCGCGCCAGCGCGTCCGCGCCCGCGATGGCGTCGCCCACCAGGTCGTAGACCGATATCCGGGACGGTGACAGGGGCAGTGCGCCCGCCTGGATGCGGGAGAGTTCGAACAGGTCGCCCACCATCGCGCTCAGCCGCTCCACCTCGGTGCGGATCTGGGCGTGGTACCGCGCGGGGTCGTCGGCGATTCCGTCCTCCAGGGCCTCGGCCATGGCACGCAACCCGGCCAGCGGGGTGCGCAGATCGTGGGAGATCCAGGCCACCAGCTCGCGCCGTGAGGCTTCCAGCGCGCGTTCGCGCTGCCGGGAGGCGGCGAGCTTGGCGCTGGTGGCCGCCAGTTCCCGGCCCAGCTCGGCCAGTTCGGCGGTCGGCGCTTGGTCGGGGGCGGTGAACGGGGTCAGTCCGGCGCCGTCGCCCAGGGCCCGGGTGGCCGAGGCCAGCGCCCGGCTGCCCGCCACGACGCGCCGTCCGAGCAGCAGCGCCACGGTGAGGGAGACCACGGCCGCCATCGCGCAGACCAGGATGATGACCCGTAGGTCGTGCGAGGACAGGAACATCGCCCATGCCACCGACAACGTCCCGGCCAGCATCGCGGCCACCGAGACGGTGGGTACGACGGCCACCGCCAACGCGACCGAGCGGTTGCGCAGCAGCCGTAGCGCGAACGCGCCCAGCAGGCCCGCCGCGGCGGCGCCCGCCGCGGCGTACGCGGCGATCACCAGCAGGTCATGCATCGGCCACCGTCCCGTCCGTGCCGTCGCCGGACCGCGCGCCGCCCTCCGGGGCCGTGTCCTCGCCCGGCGGCGTGGGCGCGGCGGACGGCGAGCCCTCCGGCGGATCGAAGCGGTACCCGACTCCCCACACCGTGCTGATCAGCGTGGGCCGCGCCGGGTCCTCCTCGATCTTCTCGCGGAGGCGGCGCACATGGACCGTCACCGTGGACAGGTCGCCGAACTCCCAGCCCCATACCCGGTGCATCAGCTCCTCGCGGCCCAACACCCGCCCGGGGTTGCGCAGGAAGAAGGCCAGCAGGTCGAACTCGCGGATCGTCAGGGCCAGTTCGGCGCCGCACCGGGTGGCACGGCGGGCCGTGGGGTCCAGGGCGAGCGGACCGGAGCGCAGCCAGGGGCCGGGCGCCGTCGGGGCGCCCACCCTGCGCAGTACCGACTCCACCCGCAGCACCAGCTCACGCGGGCTGAACGGCTTGGTGACGTAGTCGTCCGCGCCGATCTCCAGGCCGAGGATCCGGTCGTCCTCGTCGCCGCGCGCCGTGAGCATGACGACCGGCACCGGCCCCTGTTCGCGGATTCGGCGGCAGACCTCAAGGCCGTCGATGCCGGGCAGCATCAGATCGAGAACGACCAGGTCAGGCCGTGTGGCGGCGGCGCGCTCCACGGCGGTGTGGCCGTCGGCCGCCCGTTCCACCGCGAATCCGGCACGGTCGAGGTATCCGGCGACGATCTCGGCGACGGTCGGATCGTCGTCCACGACGAGGATCCGGCGGGCGGTGTTGTGAGCTGCTGCGGTGGTCACGGTCCTGAGTCTCGCACCGGGACGGTCGGCGCGTCGGGGCGAGGCCGTCGGCCGGGCGCGACGTCCGTGTTTCGTAAGGATCCAGAATCCGGAATGCGGTTTTTGTCTTCGTAGGGTGAGGAGGGTGACTGAGAACCCCTCGCCGCCAGACGACGGCAGTCCACTGAACGCCCCGTTGATCGACGTTGTCCTGCCGTGCCTCGACGAGGCGGCGGCGCTGCCCTGGGTGCTGGAGCGGATCCCGCCGGGTTGGCGGGCGATCGTGGTCGACAACGGTTCGACCGACGGCTCGGCCGAGTTGGCCGCCTCGCTCGGCGCGCACGTGGTGCGCGAGCCGGTGCGCGGCTTCGGTTCCGCCTGCCATGCGGGACTGCGGGCCGCCACCGCCGAGGTCGTGTGCTTCAGCGACTGCGACGCCTCGCTCGATCCCGCGCTGCTGCCGTCCGTCGCCCAGCCGGTACTGGACGGCCGCGCTGACCTCGTGCTCGGCCGCCGCAGGCCGACCGCGCGCCGCGCCTGGCCGGTGCACGCCCGCCTCGCCAACCGCGAACTGGCCCGGCTGATCCGCCGCCGCACCGGGCTGCGGCTGCGCGACCTCGGCCCCATGCGCGCGGCACGCCGGGAGCGGCTGCTGGCCCTCGACCTGACCGACCGCCGCTCCGGCTATCCGCTGGAGATGGTGGTGCGCGCCGCCGACGACGGCTGGCAGGTGCTGGAACTGGACGTTCCGTACGCTCCGCGAACGGGCCGCTCCAAGGTCACCGGCACCTGGCGGGGCACCTGGCACGCGGTGCGGGACATGCGGGCGGTGCTGCGCAGCCCGGCGGAGGTGACGCGATGAGTGCGCGACCACCCACTCCGGCGGGGCCGTCCGGCCCGGCGACCCTGCTGGTGATCGCCAAGGAACCGGTGCCCGGCCGGGTCAAGACCCGGCTCACCCCGCGGTTCAGCCCTGAGCAGGCGGCGGCGTTGGCCGAGGCGGCGCTCGCGGACACCCTGGACGCGGTGCGGCGGGCGCCCGCCCGGCGGCGGGTGCTGGTGCTGGACGGCGCTCCCGGCGCGTGGCTGCCGCCAGGGTTCGAGGTGCTGCCGCAGGTGGCGGGCGGACTGGACGAGCGGCTGGCCGCCGCCTTCGGGGCCTGCGCGCAGGGCCCGGCCCTGCTGGTGGGGATGGACACTCCGCAGCTCACCCCGGAACTGCTGGCTCCGGCGCTGGGTTCGGGCTCCTGGCGGGAGTGCGACGCGTGGTTCGGACCGGCGGAGGACGGCGGGTTCTGGGCGCTCGGACTCGCCAGCCCCGATCCCGCGTTGCTGCGCGGCGTGCCGATGTCCACCAGCCGTACCGGCGCCGTGCAGCGGCAGCGGCTGGTCGACGCCGGGCTGCGGGTCCGGGACCTGCCGCCGCTGCGGGACGTCGACACCAGCGAGGATGCCGCCGCTGTCGCCGCCGAAGCACCCGGCTCCCGATTCGCCGCCCTGCTCAGGGGGTTGACAGCCTCATGAGCATCACCGAACTGACGCAGCGTCAGAAGATTCGCGGGCCCTGGGTGGACGACCCGTACGCCCGCGCCCTGCGTACCGGACGCGGTCCGCTGTTCCTGCGCCGGTCCGACGGCTGGCTGCTGCCACTGGACGTGGAGCGCTGGTGCGCCGCGCCGGACGCCGCCGACACCGCGCTGCTGCGCCGATGTCAGGGACCCGTGCTCGACATCGGCTGTGGCCCCGGCCGCCTGGTGGCGGCGCTCACCGCCTACGGGCACTGCGCCCTCGGCGTCGACGTCAGCCCGGCCGCCGTGGCCCGCACCCGCGGCGCGGGCGGTGCCGTACTGCGCCGCTCGGTCTTCGAGCGGCTGCCAGCGGAGGGGGGCTGGAGCACCGCGCTGCTGGCGGACGGCAACATCGGCATCGGCGGCGACCCGCACGTGCTGCTGCTGCGGATACGCGAACTCCTCGCCCCCGGCGGCCGGTTGCTGGTCGAGGCGGCGCCCTACGACGTCGACGAACGGCTGACGGTGAGGGTGGAGGACGCCCGCGGTCGGCACGGCAGCGACTTCCCGTGGGCCCGGCTGGGCACCCGCGCGCTGCTCGCCGCGGCGGCCGACACCGGCTGGGTCCTGGCGGAGCACTGGGAGGCCGACGGCCGCCCCTTCGTGGACCTGCGCCGCTGCGCACCGACCGACCGGCCCTGACAGTCCCCCGCCAGGGCCGTCGCCGTGAACCGCACGGACGGCTGTACGCGCTCGTGTCGCGCCCCGCCTCGCCTGGCCCCCGCAGCGCCCGCCTGCTCGCCGAGCGCTTCGAGGCCGGCACCCGCACCATCGAGCGACCTCAGCGCGCTTCAGCAGTCCGGTGTTCCGGTCCACGCCGAACCGGACCGCTCGGGCGGCTACGTCCTGGGCCGGAACGGACCCTTCCCCCGCTGGACATCCCCCCCGCGCAGGCCACGGCGCCCGCCGTGGGCCTGCGCACACTCGCCGGTACGCCCTTCGAGGACGACGCACGCGACGCGCTGCGCGAGGTGCTCGCCGTGATGCCGGAGCGGGCGGCGGCCGGAGAGTTCGCCGCGCGGGCGCGGCTGCAGGTGCCCTCGTCGCCCTCGCCGGAGGTGCCGCGAGTACTACGGCAGGCGCTGTCCGCCCGGCGGTGTGCTGCGGTTGGTCCACGCCGACGCGCGGGGCGCAGCGACCGACGGGCTGGTCGAGCCGCTCGGGTTCCTCGGCGGTGAGCGGCGGTACCTGATCGGATGGTGCCGACCACGGAACGCGGCTTCCGACTCGGCCGCGTCCGGGACGCACAGCGACTGGACGAGACGGCTCCACCGCGCCTGGTCGACCTCACCGGCCATCCGCCTGTTCGACCAGTCAACGGCGACCTGAGCAGGTCGGCCGAAGCAGGTCCGGCAAAGCCCGCTGCGGCTCGGGCGGCGCCCCTGAAGGGGCGCGCGGAACCGCGCGAGCAGCCACAATGGTGCCGCGGTGGATCCACGGCCCCCATCGCCGCACTCCCAGCGGAGCGCCTAGCGCTCGCCGAGCCGATCCTCATCCCCGGATTCCGCATCCGCTTCGTGTCGTGACCGCACCCAGGACCGGGCCGCCACCAGCGCCGTGGCGGCGGCCACCGCGGCCAGCGTGATGAGCAGGCCGCGCCCGTAGTCCAGCGGAAGGACGGAGGGGTTGGCCACCGGACCGGGCCTGAGCAGGGCGGGCAGCGCCACCGCCGTCACGCACCCCGCCGTCACCAGGCCGCCGCGCAGCGCACCGCGCACCCGGCCCCGCATCCGCAGCGCGGCACCGGCCGCCAGCACCACCGGCACCAGCACACCGTCGTGCAGCAGCACGGCCCCCGCCAGCCACCACGCCACGTCCAGCGGGTCGCGCACGTACGGATCGGTCAGCAGGACGGACAGGCCGACACCCAGGGCCGCCAGTCCCAACGCGCCGATCGCCAGACGGGTCCTCATGCCAGCACCTCCAGCCGGGCGACCCACTTGGTCTGGAGCACACCCGGGCGGTTCGCAGCGATGATCCGGGCCGGGAAGCCGTGGTCCTGGGAGAGCGGGCGGCCGTTCAGGGACAGCGCGAGCAGTGTCAGCGGATCGCGGGCGTAGGAGGCGCCCATCTCGGACACCCCGTAGTTCCCGCCGCGTTCCAGCGACACCACCCGGACCCGGGCGTTCGGTGGGGCGCCCGCGCGGTCCAGCAGGTCCCGTACCGGAACTCCCGTCCAGTGCCCGTTCCGGCTCCAGCCCTCGACACAGGCGATCGGCAGCACGGCGGACCGCTGCGTCAGCGAACGCAGTTCGGCGAGCGTCAGCTCATAGGGGCGCGGCCCCACCACGCGCAGCCGCCAGTCGGACACCAGGTCCGCGGTGATGCCCGCCGCGCTGGCCGTGCGGTTGACCGGCAGGCCCTGCGGGCCGTGGTCCGGCTGGCGCGGCCCCAGCAGATCGAGGTCCTTGAGTGGACCGAACGCCTGCCCCACCGTGGTCAGCGTCACCGCGCCCACCGCGGCGCCCACCGCCGCGACGAACGACCGCCGATCGGGACCGTCCACGTCCACCGACCCGGCATCCGGCCGCGCCCGGCGCCAACTCGCCGCGATCACCGGCGCCTTGACCGCGATGTGCAGCAGCAGCGAGCCCACCGCCACCCAGGCCAGCGCGAAGTGCACCTGCCGGAACGGGAACGGCCACGGATACCACTGCATCGTGTCCAACAGGCCGGTGAACAACTCCAGCAGCGCACTCGCCACCAGCACCGCGATCGACAGCCGCTCCAGCGCGTGCAGCACAGACCGCACCGGCGGCCAGTCGAACAGCCGCGGATACACCGTCCACAACTTCGCCAGCAGCAGCGGAACCGCGGCGATGCCACTGGCCACATGCAGCCCCTGGGTGACCCGGTACCCCCACACCGGACGGCTCGGCAGCGCGTTGACCGCCCAACTCGGCGGCTGCTGAAGGTAGTGACTGATGACTCCGGTGACGAAGCAGGTCAACATGGCGGCACCCAGCGCCCGTCCGATCACCGTCGCCGTCCGCGCGTCGTGCAACCGTCCCCTGAAGACGGGCAGCGGAGGCCGGAATCCCATCGCTCTCATGGCTCCATCCCACAGTGGAAAGGCCGCACACGGGGGCCGTGACTCCTTACGGAATGCGGACAGCGCGCCCCGGAAGATCGCCTCGCGCCGCCGAGGCTGCCACCGTGGCACCTGTGGGAGTACGCACCGTCATCACCGCCGCCCTGCTCGCCGCACTGACCGCCGTCACCGCCGCCACCCTGCGCGTCGGCGGCGACCTCGGCGCGCCCGGACACCTGCTGGCCTGGTACGCCGTCGGCTGGGCGCTGTTCGCCGCGGCCGTCTGGGCGGTACGGAAGGTTCCGCGCCGGGCGGCGACGGCGCTCGTGCTGGTCGGCGGAGCGGCGCTGGCCGCCGCCGCACTGACGACGGCACCGCGCACCAGTGACGACATGTACCGGTACGCGTGGGACGGCCGGGTCCAGGCGGCCGGGATCTCGCCGTACGCCTACGCGCCCGCCGCGCCGGAACTGGCCCGGCTGCGCGACCCCTGGCTGTTTCCGACCAGCACCGCGTGCCGGGCCTGGGACCTGCATCCGGTGGCGGGAGTGTGCACCCACATCAACCGGCCGACGGTGCACACCATCTACCCGCCGGTCGCCGAGGGCTGGTACCTGGTCGTGCACGCGGTCTCCCCGCCGGGCAGCCGCCACAAGCCGTTCCAGGTCGCGGGCGCGGTGCTCGCCCTCGCGACGACCTGGGCGCTGCTGCTGGTGCTGCGGCGGCGCGGCGACCCGTGGCGGGCGGCACTGTGGGCGTGGTGTCCGGCGGTCGCGTTCGGCGCCGTCAACGACGCGCATGTGGACACCCTCGGCGTGCTGTTCATGGTGCTCGCCTTCGCGGCCGGGCCCAGGGTGCGACGGGGGGCGCTGCTTGGCGCCGGGATCGCGGTCAAACTCCTGCCCGCGCTCACGCTGCCCGGTGCGCTGTCCGGTGTGCTCGCTCCCGGCCGCCGCTGGCGGGACCGGCTCGCCGAGACCGCCCGGGTCCTGGTGCCCGCGGTAGCGGTGATCGCCCTCGCGTATCTGCCGTACGTGCTGGTGTCGGGCACCGGGGTGATCGGCTACCTGCCCGGCTATCTGCACGAGGAGGGGTACGACGCGGGCAGCGTCGGCCGGTTCGCGCTGCTGCGCCTGGTGCTGCCGGACGCGTGGGCCGGGCCGCTGGCCGTCGCGCTGATCGTGCTGGCCGCGCTGTACGTGCTGCGCCGCGGCGACCCCCAACGTCCCTGGCGCGGCGCCCTGCTGGTGACCGGCACCGCGCTGCTCGTCACCTCACCCGGCTACTACTGGTACGCCCTGCTGGTGGTGGCCCTGGTCTGCCTCGACGGCCGCTGGGAATGGCTCTCGATCCCCGCCGCGGGCATGGTCCTGTACATCGAGAGCGCCGAGGGCCTGCGCGGCATCCCGACGCAGGCCTGGCCCTTCGGCCTGGCAGCCCTGACCGTGGCCACCGGAGCACTGCTACGGCGGCGCCGTTCCGCCGTCGAGTAGCCGCGTGTACACCACCGTGTCCCGCGGCTCACCGGCGATCCACCGCCCACCGCGCACCAGCCCCTCCCGCCGGAACCCGGCACGCTCGGCGGTGCGCAGGGACGCGGTGTTCCACGGTTCCACATGGAGTTCCAGCCGGGGCAGTCGCAGCGTCACCAGGCCCCACACGGTCATCGCCCGCAGCGCGTTGAGCGCCGCTCCCCGGCCGCGCGCGGAGGCGGCCACCCAGTAGCCGAGGGACGCCCGCCCGTCTTCGAAGGGCCGGAACGACGCCGCGCCGACAGGGCGGAGATCGTGGTCGCGGGCGATGACGAACGAGAAGCTCTCGCCGTTGGCGGCCCGCCGCCACTGCCGTTCGACGAACTCGACCCCGGCCGCCTGCGAGTACACGCTCGGCACGGTGGTGATCAGCGGGATGTAGGGGTCGGCCGACGCCTCGCGGACCAGCGGCAGGTCGTCCAGCGACCATGCGCGCAGCGTGAACGCGTCCCCCGCCGGGAGGGTGGGGACGACGAGGGGAGGCACCAACGGCGATGTCATGCGGCCATCCTGGCGCCAGGACCGGTCTGCGGCACGTGGTTATCGGGGAGTTGGCCGGGGGTGGGAGGATCGGGGTACTGATGGGACGTTCGAGGGTTGGGGAGATGACCGTACCGACGCCGCCCGCGCGGATCGCGCCGCGGGTACTGGATGCCGGAACGCTGGCCGGGGGGCTTGAGCGGCCCGGGCCACGGGACCCGGCGCACGTGTGGCTGTTGCGGGTCTCCGGCCACGCGGCCGGGCTGGACGGTCTCGACCTGCTGGACGCGGCGGAGCGCCAGCGCCACCAGGCGTTCGTCCGCGCGGCGGACCGCGATCGCTACGCGGTCGCGCACGTGTGGCTGCGGCGGCTGCTGGGCGCGTACACGGGTACCGCACCGGCCGAGGTGGTCCTCGTACGCGAGCGGTGCCCGCTGTGCGACGGCCCGCACGGCCGCCCCGCGGTCGGCGGTGGGGCGCCGCACTTCTCGCTCTCGCACAGCGGCGACCTGGTCCTGATCGCCGTCGCCGCCACACCGGTGGGCGCCGACGTGGAGGAGATCCCGGCCCTCTCGGTCGCCGACGACGTGGCACGCACCCTCCACCCGAGCGAGCAGGCCGAACTGGCCGCGCTGGCCCCGGCCGAGCGCACCATCGCGTTCTCCCGCTGCTGGACCCGCAAGGAGGCCTACCTCAAGGGCACCGGCGAGGGCCTGGCGGGCGGCCCCGAGCGCACGTACGTGGGCACGGGCCCCGACCCCGCGGCCGTCACCGGATGGGCACTGGCGGACATCGCCGTGGACGAGGGATACGGCGCGGCCGTCGCCACCGCGGTGGAGCCGCGCTGATGGGCAACCAACCCGTTTTTGTCAATGGGAGGTTGGTCCGAACCGGGAGAGTGGCCGCAATCAGCTCACCCGGCCACATCGGCCGCGCGCATCCCCTTGGGCGGGCGCTGTCCCACGAGTAGTGTCCGGGGGCCATGCGACCCCTCTCCCGCGCATCCCGACAGCCCGCTGCCTGGCGCCCGTCACGCCGCACCCTGCTGGGTGCGGCCGCCACCGCCGTCGCCGGAACCGCTCTCACCCCACTGCCCGCGTTCGCCGCCGGGAGGTCCAGATCCGTGACCGGCGAACCAGCACTCCCCAGCGACGCCCACGTCGCGCAGCAGGTGCACGCCGAGTTCATGCACGGCTGGCACGGTTACACCTCCACCGCGTGGGGCTACGACGAGGTGCGCCCGGTCAGCGGCACCCACAACGACTTCTTCGCCCCCGGCACGACCTTCGGCCTGTCGATGGTCGAGGCGCTCGACACGCTGTTCCTGATGGGCGAGGACCGCGAACTCGCGCGCTGCTGCGACTGGATCGAGCGGCACTTCGATCCGGCCCAGGACGCCGACGTCCATGTCTTCGAGGCCGTCATCCGCGTCGTCGGCGGCTTGCTCGCGGGCTACCTCGCCACCGGGCGGCACCAACTGCTGGAGCTGTGCCGCCAGTTCACCGACCGCCTGCTGCCCGCCTTCACCTCCTCGCCCACCGGCATCCCCTACACCCATGTCAACCTGCGCACCGGCGCGGTGAGCGGATCGAACGTCCCGCTCGCCGAAGTGGGCACGAACATCATGGAGTTCGGGCTGCTGTCGAAGCTCACCGGTGACCCGCGGTACTTCGACGCGTCGCTGCGCGCGTACCAGGTGGTCATCGCCAAGCGCAGCTCGCTCGACCTGCTCGGCACCTCGCTCGACGCCGAGAGCGGCCGGTGGACCGATCCCGAGTCCACCGCCCCCAACCCGCCGGTGGACTCCTTCTACGAGTACCTGTGGGGCGGCTACGCGCTGCTCGGCGACACCCGGCTGCGCGACTGGTACCGGACCTTGACCCGCGCCATCCTGCGCCACCAGTCCGACACCAGCACCGGTCACCTGTGGTTCCGCCAGGTCGATCCGACCACCGGCGCGCGGACCGGCACCAGCCAGTCGGAACTCGCCGCGTTCTACGCGGGCCTGCTGGGCAAGGGCGGCGACCTTCGGGACGGCGCGGCGTACTACCGCTCGTGGACGGCCGCCCTCGACCGGTACCCGGTGCTGCCGGAGGGGATCGACTACCGCACGCTTCAGGCCACCGACAAGGGCAACCAACTGCGGCCCGAGTACCCCAACTCATCCTTCGACCTGTGGCGGTTGACCCACGACGCCTACTACAAGCGCACCGCCTACCGGTACTTCACCGCCATGCGGGACAACCTGCGGGTGCCGGGCGGCTACACGATCGCCACCGACGTGACGACGACGCCCATGGGCCGGGGAGACCTGCTGCCCGCCTACTGGTTCGCGGAGAACTACAAGTACCTGTACCTGATGTTCTCCGGGACCCGGCGGTTCGACTACCGCAACGGCTACCTGTCAACGGAGGGAAAGGTTCTGCGGGGCCTGCGGCGGCCCTAGGACATCGGCCGCCGGAGCAGGGCCGAGTCGCCTGGTGAACGCCGCACAGCGGCAGGCGACTCGGCCGACCGGTGCGCGCCGCCGTGTCAGTGCGCGGCGCGCGTTCAAACGCGAGACGGGTAAAGATCGCCTCAACTGCCGCCCGGCGCGCCCGCCGGATCACGCCAAGGTGTCGCCCAGTCCCCGAACGGGCCTGGTGGCCCCGGACTTCACCGGGTTCGATGGAAACACGCGGGGCTCCGCCCGCCGAACGGAACCCGCGGTACCGCCACCAGTCAGAGAGGGGCAGCCTTGGCCACCACCGTGCGACGCACCAACATCACCCTCCCCGCCGCGCACCTCGGCGAGGAGAACCCGCTGCCCGCGCTGCGCACCCCGGCCGACCCGCACCAGGTCGACGAGCGCGACGGGGCGCGGCTTCCGGCGGACATGGCGCGCCAGCTCGGCTACGCGCCGCTGCGCTCCCTGCTGCCGGTGCGTCGCCTCGACGGGTACGACCGCCACCGCACCCCCACCGACCTCGACGCCGTCGTCATCGAGAACGACCACCTGCGGGCCACCGTGCTGCCCGGACTCGGCGGCCGCGTGTACTCCCTGGTGCACAAGACCACCGGGCGTGAACTCCTCTACCGCAACCCGGTGTTGCAGCCCGCCGACTTCGGGCTGGCGGGCGCCTGGTTCTCCGGCGGTATCGAGTGGAACATCGGTGCCACCGGCCACACCACCTTGTGCTGCGCACCCGTGCACGCCGCCCGGGTGCCCGCCCCCGACGGCGGCGAGATGCTGCGGCTGTGGGAGTGGGAGCGGCTGCGCGACCTGCCGTTCCAGGTCGACCTGTGGCTGCCGCGGGACGCCGGGTTCCTGTTCGTCGGCGTCCGCGTGCGCAACCCGCACCACCGGCCCGCGCCGGTGTACTGGTGGTCCAACACCGCGGTCACCGAGAGCCCGGACACCCGGGTCGTCGCGCCCGCCGACGAGGCATGGCACTTCGGCTACGAGCGGTCCCTGCGCCGCGTGCCGGTGCCTCGGTGGCGCGACGCCGACCGCACGTACCCGGTGCGCGGTGAACGCCCCGCCGACTACTTCTACGAGGTCCCCGACACCGCGCGCAAGTGGATCGCGGCGCTGGACGGCGAGGGGCAAGGACTCGTCCAGACCTCCACGGACCTGCTGCGCGGCCGCAAGCTGTTCGTGTGGGGAAACTCCCCCGCGTCCCAGCGCTGGCAGCGCTGGCTCACCGAGCCCGGCACGGACGGCTACATCGAGATCCAGGCGGGGCTCGCCAGAACCCAGCTGGAGCACTCGCGTATGGCGCCGGACAGCGAACTGTCCTGGCTGGAGGCGTACGGGCCGCTCGCGGCGGACCCGGCCGTGGTGCACGGCGCCGACTGGCCGGCGGCGCGCGACGCGGTTGGCGGCGCGCTGGAGGAGGCGCTGCCGCGAACGTACGTGGAGGAGGCGTACCGCGCCTGGCTGACGGTCGCCGACACCGAACCGAGGCAGATCCTTGCCACCGGCTCCGGTTGGGGTGCGCTGGAGGTGCTGCACGGGCGGTTCAAGCTGCCCGGTACGCCGTTCGACGAGGCGGCGTTGGGGGAGGAGCAGCGGCCCTGGGTGGAACTGCTGCACAACGGCCGCCTGCCGCAGGACACGTTGGACACGCCGCCCGGCCCGACGCTCGTCGCCGCGCACTGGCGGGAACTGCTGGAGACGGCACCGGCGGACGCGCTGGTCGAGTACCACCTCGGGGTGGCGCAGTGGCACGCCGGTGACCGTGCGCAGGCGGTGCGCAGTTGGGAGCGTTCGCTGGGGGCGGCCGAGTCGTGCTGGGTGGTGCGGTGCCTCGCCGTCGCGGACGCGGAGTCGGGCCATCCCAAGCGGGCGGCGGAACGGTATCTGCGGGCCTTCCGGCTGGCGGTGGAGTCAGGTCAGCGGGACGCCGTGCTGGCCGCGCTCGCCCGAGAGGCGGTGCCCGGCCTGCTGGCGGCGGGGCGGGCCGAGGACGCGCTGACGGTACTGGAGACGCTGGCGCCGCCGGTACGACGGCGGGGACGGTTCCGGTTGCTGGCGGCGCAGGTGCTCTTGGCGCGGGGGGATGTGAGCGGGGCGCGCGGCGTCTTCGACGCGGGGTTCGAGGTGGACGACCTGAGGGAGGGAGAGGAGACGCTGAGCGAGACGTGGTTCGCGGTGGCGGAACGGGTGGTCGCGGGTTCCGGTCCCGTCACGGAGGCGGTACGGCGCCGGGCTCGCGCCCTGTATCCGGTTCCGGACGCGTACGCGTACGCGTTCCGGACGGCGGAGTAGGGGTTGGCTCGTGCTGGCGTTCAGGTTCCTCCGCCCCGCCCACCCGATTGCCGTCAGCCTTTCGCTCGCCGGTGCGCTCCGCTGTGACCTGAACGCCAGCGCGAGCGACCACGCGTCGTAACCCGGAAGGCCCAACGTCGGCGCTGCCGCGGTGTTGACACCGCGTCAGCGGGCCGTTTGACTTTTCCCCCGTAAACGCTGGCAACGTTGTCACCCGTTCGGGCGCACCGTCCAGACAACGTTATCGGTGACGCCGTGCGAGCGACGCCACCGCCCGCAGGCCCATCCGTGAAGTTCCAACCGCCCTGGAGGCACGTGATGGCAAGACCGCCGCGCGTGAGCGCGCCCGGATTCCGTAGACGTATCGCCGCCATGGCCGTGTGGGCCCTGGCGGCGTTGCCGCTCCAGACGCTGGGCGCCGGGCCCGCGTCGGCCGCCACGTTGGTGGAGGATCCGGCCTCGCTGGTGAACCCGCTGATCGGCACGTCGGGCAGCGTGGACACCTTTCCCGGCGCTGACGCGCCGTTCGGCATGTTGCAGTGGAGTCCGGACACGACCCCGGATCGCCCGGACGGCGGTGGTTATGAGTTCAAGGACAGCAAGATCTCCGGTTTCAGCCTGACGCACCTGTCGGGTCCGGGGTGCCCGGGCGCCGGTGACGTGCCGATCCTGCCGGTGACCGGGCAGTTGTCGGGGAACCTCAGTGACACCTCCGCGTCGTTCCGGCACGAGGACGAGCAGGCGCGGATCGGCTACTACGGGGTCAGCGACGCGTCCGGTATCAAGACGGAGTTGACCACCGCCACCCGGGCGGGCCTGGGACGGTTCACCTTCCCCGGCACCGCGGAATCGCATCTGCTGCTGAAGCTCAGCGGCGGCGCCACGCAGGTGGACGGTACCCGGGCCGAGGTGGTGGGCGACCGCGAGGTCGTCGGCGCGGTGCAAAGCGGTCACTTCTGCGGTGCCAACAACACCTACACCCTGCACTTCGACATCCGGTTCAACCGCCCCTTCACCAGCACCGGCACCTGGGTGGGCGACACCATCGACGAGAACGCCACCTCGCTGGAGCAGGGCCGCCCGCAGCAGTCCTTCGGCCCGCACCGCGCGACGAGCCCGGCCAGGGGACCGGACTTCACCCTGCCCGGCAAGCCCTCGCCCTCGACGCACGCACCCGCCTCACCCCGCAAGCGCAGCACGGTCGGCCCGCCGGTGACCGGGGCCAACGGGATGTATCTGACGTTCGACACCAGTGACGAGCAGACGGTGACGGCGGCCGTCGGCATCTCCTACACCAGTGACGACAACGCCCGTAAGAACCGGGTGGCGCAGGTCCGCGGCTGGGACTTCGAGGCCTTGCAGCAGGCCAACCACCGGGGCTGGAACCGGTTGTTGAGCCGGGTGCGGATCGGCGGCGGCAGCCATGACGACCAGGTGAAGTTCTACACCGCCCTGTACCACTCGCTGCTGCACCCCAACGTCTTCTCCGACGTCAACGGCGAGTACATGGGCATGGACAACCAGGTACACCGCCTGGCCGAGGGCCAGCAGGCGCAGTACGCCAACTACTCCGGCTGGGACGTCTATCGCTCCCAGGCACAGTTGGTGGCCGTGGTCGCCCCCCGGGTCGCCAGCGACATCGTCACCTCGATGCTCAACGGCTACGACCAAACGGGACTGCTGCCGAAGTGGGCGCAGAACAACGGCGAGACCTACGTGATGGTCGGCGACCCGGCGGCAGGCATCATCGCGGGCGCCCACGCCTTCGGAGCACGCGACTTCGACACCCGCCACGCCCTCGACGCACTGGTCCACGAAGCCACCACACGCAACAACAACCGTCCCGGTGAGGCGGTCAGGGACGCCAAGGGGTATCTGCCGATCGACGGCAAGGACTGGGGCTGCTGCAACTTCTACGGGCCGGTCTCCACCCAGCAGGAGTACGACATCGCGGACTACGCGCTGGCCACGCTCGCCAGGTCGCTGGGCCGCCAGGACCTCTACGACAAGTTCGCGACCAGGGCGCAGGACTGGCAGAACGTGTTCAACCCGCGCGGCGGATATCTCCAGGCGAAGAAGGCGGACGGGGAGTTCGCCGCCGGTTTCACCCCCGCGACCTCCAACGGCTTCGTGGAGGGTACCTCGGCCCAGTACACGCCGATGGTGCCGTTCAACCTCCAGGCGCTGATCGCCGCCCGTGGCGGCAACGCCGCCTACAGCGCCTATCTGGACAGCCTGTTCACCAACATCACCAACCCGTCGGGGACCAACGCGGATCTGAGCAACGAGCCGAGTATCGAGATCCCCTACGAGTACGACTACGTCGGCCAGCCGTGGAAGACGCAGCAGGTGCTGCGGCAGGCGGAGCAGAAGCTGTGGTTCAACGCGCCGGTGGGCTCCTTCGGCAACGACGACCTGGGCGAGATGGCCTCCTGGTATGTCTGGACGGAGCTGGGCTTCTATCCGGAGACGGCCGGGACCGACATCCTCGCGCTGGGCAGCCCGGTCTTCCCCCGCGCCGAGCTGAGACTGGGCAACGGCAACACGGTACGGATCAACGCCCCCCAGGCGGCGCCCGACGCACCCTACGTACAGGCACTGCGGGTCAACGGACAGGACTGGGGCAAAGCCTGGCTGCGCTTCGGCACGCTGAGTCGCGGCGCGGTCCTGGACTACACCCTGGGCACCACGCCCAACACCGCCTGGGCCTCGTCGCCCGCCGCGGCGCCGCCGTCCGACGCCACCGGCGAGCACCAGGTGCTGGCGGCGACCGGTCCGGCGGGCGCCGGACTGGTGGTGCCGCCGGGTGAGAGCGGCAGCGGCACCCTGGACCTGGCGAACATCGGGTCCACCCCGATCACGGTGGCATGGTCGGCCACCGCACCGACCGGGGTGACCGTCGCCCCCGTGAGCGGATCGGTGACCATCCCGCCCGGCGGCAAGGCCGAGCAGCAGGTGAAGGTGGTGGCGGGCGACAAGGAGGGCGTGTATCCGGTGACCTTCGCGCTCTCCAACGCCTCCGGCGGCTCGCTCGGTGAGGCCGCGCTACGAGTGGTGGTGGCACACCAGGGCGATGTCTGGCCGTACTTCACGGATGAGGGGGTGTATCCGGACGGTGCCAGCTACACCGGCGGGTTCGACGGTGGCGGCGCGGCCTACTCGCAGAACGCGTTGGACGACGCGGGAGTTCGGGGCGGCTCGGATGTCGGTGTGGACGGCATCTCGTACATCTGGCCGGAGGTCGCCCCCGGCACCCTGGACAACATCACCATGGCCGGTCAGACCATCCCCACCGACTCGCCGTCCGGAGCCGCGTCGCTGGGCCTGCTGGGGGCGGCGACCAACGCCCCGAAGGACGGAGCCAAGGGCCAACTGACCGTCACCTACACCGACGGCAGTACGTCCAAGGCGACGGTCGGCTTCTCCGACTGGACGCTCAACGCCGGTGCCAGCAGCCCGGTTGCGGGCGACACCACGGTGGTCAGCACGCCCTACCGGAACAACGGTGACGGAAGCCGGGACACCGTGAAGACCTACGTGTTCGCCACCAAGGTTCCGATCGACCCGGACAAGCGGGTGGCCTCGATCACGCTGCCGGTGACGGACAGCGGTTCGGCGCACATCTTCGCCATCGGGTACGGGAACTGACAACTGACGCTGTCCACACCGCGACGGCCGGTGCCGGGCGCTCAACCACGCGCCCGGCACCGGCCGTTGCGCTGGCCGCGCGCAACGCGCGCGTGGCGGTCGTGTGCACGACAAGTGAAAAATTGGCGATATCGGTTGAATCATGGCGCACGCCTCTGTACCGCCTGCCCCGTCTGCGCCTTACTGCTGGGTAGGGCCCGCGTTTACCCGCGAGTACCCACCCCCACTCTTCCGCATCACCCCGTGGAGGAACCCCGTGCGCAGACCATCCCTGCTCGCCGCCGCCGTAAGCCTCGCCGCTGCCGCCGCCATGACCCTCGGCGGCGCCCCCTCCGCAACCGCCAGCGGGGGCAACTTCGTTGCCCTCGGGGACTCCTACTCCTCCGGAGTCGGCTCCACCGACAACTACCTCAACAGCTGCGACCAGAGCACCAACGCCTACCCGTACCTGTACCAGCGGGCCAACTCGCTCAGTTCGTTCAGCTTCCAGGCGTGCACCGGCGCCACCGCCGCCGACATCGAGAGCGGCCAGCTGTCCGCCCTCAACTCCGGTACCACCCTGGTCAGCCTCACCGACGGCGGCAACGACGTCGGGTTCTCCAGCGTCATGGAGAGCTGCGTACTGGGCGGGGACAGCACCTGCACCAACGCCATCTCGTCCGCGCAGAGCAAGGCCAGGAGCCAACTCCCCGGCATCCTGGACACGTTGTACTCGGACATCCGCTCCGCCGCCCCCAACGCCCGTGTGGTGGTGCTCGGTTACCCCGAGTTCTACGACCTGTCCCGGTCCAGTGGCTGCATCGGCCTCGACGGCACCAAGCGCACCGCCCTCGACAGGGCCGCCGACCTGCTGGACAGCGTCATCGCCACCGAGGCCGCCAAGTACAGCGGCTTCACCTTCGCCGACGTCCGCGGCTACTTCGCCGGGCACGAACTGTGCGACGGCTCGGCGTGGCTGCACTCGGTGACCTGGCCGATCTCCGACTCCTACCACCCGACGGCGGACGGCCAGTCGGGCGGCTATCTGCCCGCCTTCCAGTCCGCGCTGTAACCCGCGCTCGGCCGAACGGGTGGCGAGGGGAACGCTCCCCTCGCCACCACTCGTTACCGCGACCATGAAGGCAATCGTGATGCGGGCCTACGGTGGCCCGGAGAACCTGGACCTCGCCGACGTGCCGGAACCGAAGGTCGGACCCGATGACGTACTCGTCCGGGTCAGGGCCGCCGGGGTCAACCCGGTGGACTGGAAGATCGGCCAGGGCTACCTCGACCCGATGATGAACGTCTACTTCCCCTTCACCCCGGGCTGGGACCTGGCGGGCGTGGTGGAACGGGTCGGCCCCGGCGTCACCGAGTTCGCACCCGGCGACGAGGTGTTCGGCTACGCGCGGCTGGACTACGTCCAGCACGGCACGTACGCGGAGCTGACCGCGGCCCCGGTGCGCACCCTGGCCCGCAAGCCCGCCTCGCTCGACTGGGTGCGGGCGGCCGGGCTGCCACTGGCCGGGCTCACCGCGTACCAGTCGCTGCGCGCGGTCGGCGGCCCCGGCGCGGGCCGCACCGTGCTGGTGCACGCGGCGTCGGGCGGAGTCGGCAGCCTTGCCACGCAGATCGCGGTGGCCGCCGGTGCCCGGGTCATCGGCACCGCCAGTGAGCGCAACCACGACTTCCTGCGTTCACTGGGCGCCGAGCCGGTCGTCTACGGCGACGGGCTCGCCGACCGGGTGCGGGCGCTGGCCCCCGACGGGGTGGACGCCGCCTTGGACTACGTGGGCGGTGACGCGGTCGCCGTCTCCCAGCAGGTCGTGGTGGACGGTGACGGCGACCGGATCGCCTCGATCGTGGACGGCGAGGGCGTGGCGAAGGCGGGCGGGCACTTCGTGTGGGTGCGGCCGGACTCCGCCGACCTGACCGCGCTCGGCCAACTCGCCGACCAGGGAAAGCTGGCCGTGCACATCGACCGGGAACTGCCGCTCGCCGAGGCCGCCGAGGCCTGGCGGGCCAGTGCCGCAGGGCGCACCCGCGGCAAGATCGTGCTGACCGTGACCTGAATCCGGTGCCCCGCGCGGTTTTCTTTGCCGCGGGGGGCGCATGACCGGCGGCTCCTCGGGTACGCGGCAGGTTCGACGCCGGGCGCACCGGGCGTCCGGCGACCGTATCCGAGGAGTGCTCCGATGACCGAGCAGAACGAACCGAACTCGCCGGAGGCGCGCGACGCCGCGCAGCGGGCGCTGCACCAGCTCGCCACCGACAGCAACGACGTGGTGGCGCTGGGCACCCTGGCGGCCAGCGAGGTGCTGGTGCCGGTCCCGGACAACGTCGAATCCCCCGACGGTGAGCCGGGCGGCCTCCAACTGCCGGTGTTCGAGCAGAGCGACGGGTTGCGCCTGGTGCCGGTCTTCACCTCGGAGGAGCGGCTCAGCGTCGCCCTGCCGCAGGTCCACAGCTATCGCACGGTGCCGCTGGCACTGCTGGGACAGGGTTGGCCCGCGGACGATCTCGCGCTGTCCATCGACGCGGGGTCGCCCGACACCCTCACCGTCCAGGGCCAGGGCGTACGCGCGCTGGCCACCTTGACCGGCGGCGGCTGACACCGCCAACCGGTCGGCTTCGGGCGCCGCCTCGCCGATGGGCGAAGCGGCGCCCGGCCGTCAGGCGGCGCGTCGGCGCAGCGCGTCCACGACCTCCTGCACGGTGTGGAAGGTGGTGTCGGCGGGCAGCGTCCGCACCCGGTCCGCCAGGGCGTCCGGGGCGTGCTGGGCGGCCAGTTCACGGACCAGCGCGCTGCGCTTGGCCGGAAACGCCTTGCGCCCCAGATGCCGCGCCAGCTCGAAGCGCAACGCGTCCTCACCGCGCATACCAGTCGGCACGGGATGCGCGGCCACCGCCGGGTCGTCCTCGGCCAGCGGCTCCGGGTCGAACCACTCGGCCACGCGCGTCGCGTGCCCGGAGCGGATCAGCCCCTGCAACTCGTGCTTCATCTCGTCGTCGCGGTAGACACTGAGCCGGTCGCTGCCTCGCTGCATGGTGTTCCTCCCGGTGTCGTCCTGTCTATCCGTCTTACCTCCCGCACGCCGCATATGCGCGGTCGGCCTTCCCGCGGGACGCCCAAGCGGCCTGGGGGATGTCGGGCGGCGCCCTGAAGGAGCGCGGGGAACTGCGCGACCAGCCACAACGGCGCCGCGGCTGAGGGAACACCACCCAGCGGGGCGGTTGGCGCTGTGCGCGGCGTCCGCCGGACAGACGAGCGGGCGTGCGGGGGCCGGTGGCCGTTGCGATACTGGCCGCGTCAGGGCTGGCCGCGGTTCTCCACGGGGGACGCGCTTCGTGCGGGCGACCGCCGTGGCGGGACCGGTACGGACCGATCCGGGAAGGACGCGCCCATGGCCGAGTACAACAACGGGGTGGCCCCCGAGCGGCTGGACGACCGCCTGCTGATCAAGGAACTGGAGGCCATCCACCGCACCCGGCACGAGACGCTGCTGTACGGATCGTCGGACGCGCTGCGCACGCACAGCTCACGGATGGCCGCGCTGGAGGGCGAGTACCTGCGGCGTCACCCGCAGCGCCGCCCGGCCTCCGGCCGTACCAGGGCGGGCGCCAGGGCCCGCGCCGCCAGCGTCTGAGCCGCGTCCCGTGGCCGCGACGCCCGCCGCACGGAGGCATGGATGCAGCGCACGGCGACTGGCTCCCCCCTCATCCGCCCCGACCCGGGGCTGCCCGCCGCCCCCGAACTGGCCGAGCGGCTCGCCCAGGCCCGCGACGCGCCGCCGCAGCCGACCGGCGGCGACGCCGCGGTGCGCACCGCGGCCTGCGGCTACTGGGAGCGCCGCGGACTGGCCACCGAGCCGGACCGGGTGCTGCTCGCGCCGGGCCCGGCACCGCTGCTGCTCGCCCTGCTGGCGGCGGTCGGCGGTGACCTGGTGGTCTCCAGACCGGCGGCGGCCTGGTACGCCGCCCAGGCGAGGGTGCTGGGCCGCCGGGTCCATCCGGTCGCGACCCCGCCGGAGTGCGGTGGCCTGCCGGACCCGGTGGCACTGCTGGAGACCCTGCGCCGGGCCCGCGAGGGCGGAGCGCAGCCGCGGCTGCTGGTGGTCTGCCTCGCCGACGACCCCACCGGCACCGTCGCCCCGCCCGAGTTGCTGCACGAGGTGTGCGAGGCGGCCGCGGCCGCCGGAGTGCTGGTGGCCTGCGACGAGACCTACCGCGACACGCTGCACGACCCGCACGCGGTGCTGCTCAGCCCGGCCGAGTCGTTCCCCGGGCAGACTGTGGTGCTCGCCGATCTGGCGGGAGCGCTGCTGCCGCCCGCTTGGCCCGCTGCCATCGCGCGGTTCCCGGCCCAGGAGCCCGCGGGCGGCCTGCTCGGCCCGGTGCGCGATCTGCTCGACGCCCAGCGGGCGGTACCGGCCGCCCCTGTCGCCCAGGCCGCCGCGCTCGCTCTGGCCGAGCCCGCCGCGCTACGCGAGCGCACCGCCGCCGCCGTGCGGCTGCACGCGGCCGTGGCCGCCGCCGCGCACCGCGCGGTCATCCGGCTGGGGGCGCTCTGCCTGCCGCCGCAGGCCGGGTACCAGCTCTACCCCGACTTCGGCCCGCTGCTGCCCGCCCTCGCCGAGCACGGGGTCACCGGCCCGGACGTGCTGGCCCGGCGGCTGCCGGGGGCCGTCCCGGGCCCCTGGTTCGGCGATGACCCGGCCGCGCTGCGGGTACGGATCACGACCTCGGTGCTGTACGGCGGCACGCCCGCCGACCGGGAGGCGGCGCTGCACGCCGCGGAGCCGCTGCGGGTGCCACAGGTCGCCGAGGCACTGGCGGCGCTCGGCAACACCTTCAGCGAACTGACCGCTGTCTGAAGCACCGCCAACGTCCCGTCCGCCGCCCCACCGATTGGAGCGTTGATGACCGATCAGACCGACCAGAGCGAACGGCCTGATCAGGCCGGGTGGCCCCACCTGGGCGCCGTGACGCGCGAGTCGCCGCAGCCCGTCGGCGCACCCGGCACCGTCGGCGATGTGCGGCCGATCGGCGAGCGGCGGGTCTGGCCGCGGTCCTTCGCCGCCCGGATGACCGAACCGCTCCCGGGTTTTCTGGAACTGCTCAGGGCCAGCCGCCAGGGGGGCCTGCGGCCCCGCCGCGCGGACCTCGCCGAGCTGCCCCGGCTGCCGGTGCGGCCCGCCCGGGTGCCCGAGGTGGACGCCCGGACGCTGGCCGTCAGCTGGGTGGGGCACGCCAGTTGGGTGGTGCGCATCGGCGGCCTGACCGTGCTGACCGACCCGGTGTGGTCCCGCAGGATCCTCGGCACCCCGGCCCGGGTCACCCCGGTCGGCGTGCCCTGGGCGAACCTGCCGCCGGTGGACGCGGTGGTCATCAGCCACAACCACTACGACCACCTGGACGCCCCCACCCTCAAGCGGCTGCCGCGCGAGACCGCGCTGTTCGTCCCGGCCGGGCTGGCCCCCTGGTGCCGCCGCCGCGGCTTCACCCGGGTGACCGAGCTGGACTGGTGGGAGGCGGCCGAACTCGGCGGGGTGCGCCTGGAATTCGTGCCCGCGCACCACTGGAGCAAGCGCACCCTGACCGACACCTGCCGCTCGCTGTGGGGCGGCTGGGTGCTCAGCGATCCGGCGGGGCAGCGGCTGTACTTCGCCGGGGACACCGGATACGGGCACTGGTTCCGCGAGATCGGCCGCCGCCACCCGGGCATCGACATCGCCCTGCTTCCGATCGGCGCCTACCAGCCCAGGCGGCTGCTGCGCCCGGTGCACACCGATCCGGAGGAGGCGGTCCAGGCCTGCCTCGACGTCGGCGCGCGGGTGATGGCCCCGATGCACTGGGCGACGTTCCTGCTCTCCGCCGAGCCGCCGCTGGAGCCGCTGACCCGTTGCCGGTCGGCGTGGGCCGCCAGCGGACGCCCCCGGGAGGATCTGTGGGATCTGCCGATCGGCGGTTCGCGGGTGCTGGATCGCGCCTGATCGTGGATGCTGTTGACGAGACCGCGGACGGCGTGTCGAGGCCGCCGCGGCAGCGCACGAAAGGCCATGAGTGATGGCGACAGGCACCGTGAAGTGGTTCAACGCCGAGAAGGGGTTCGGCTTCATCACACAGGACGAGGGCGGCCCGGACGTGTTCGTCCACTACTCGGCCATCCAGGGCAGCGGCTACCGCTCCCTGGAGGAGGGCCAGCGGGTGGAGTACGAGACCAGCCAGGGACCGAAGGGACCGCAGGCGGACCGCGTGACCGCGCTCCAGTAGCGGCCGGGACATGCCGGACAGGTGAAATCCCGCCGAATTCCCGGTATCCCCGGCCCGCGCCGATAGGTTCGGGGCCGTCCGGCTCCCTACGATGAGCGGCGGCACCAGCGCCCTGCGCACTGGTGCCCGTGCCGCTGTCGTCTTGTGCCCGCTGGAGCCGCCGAGTGATCCGCCCCCGAATACCGCTCGGTCGGCGTGGGCTGCTGTCCGCGGGCGGAGCGCTGGTGGCGGTCGCCGTGCTGGTCGCGCTGCTGGTGAGCGCGGTGGTCGGCGGCGGACGGCCTGCGGCGCGGCGAGGCGCCGCCTCCCCGGACGGGCTGCCGCACACCCGGGTGACGATGTCGGCGGGCGACTGCGGGCAGGGCTGGACGAGCGGGCACGCCGGGGACCAGGTGTTCGACGTCCACAACGCCTCCAGCGGTCCCGCCGAGGTCGACCTGGTCGATCCCGGCACCGGCGCGGTCTACGGCGAGGTCGAGGGCCTCGCCCCCGGCACCACGCGGCCGCTCCAGGTGACCCTCGGCGGCGGCTCGTACGCCTTCAAGTGCCTGCCGGACGACGCCGACGCCGTCACCGGGCCCACCGTCCGCGTCGCCGGTCACGCCGCCGCCGGGCCCGCCGCGGTGCCGGTCAGCCAGCACGACCTGATCCCGCCCACCATCGCCTACCAGCAGTGGATCGGCGGCCAGCTGGGCCAACTCGCCGACAAGGTGGGCGCGTTGAAGGACGCGGTCGACGGCGGCGACCTCGACGCCGCGCGCGCCGCCTGGCTGCCCGCGCATCTGGTGTACGAGCGGATGGGCGCCGCGTACGGCACCTTCGGCGACGCCGACAAGGCGATCAACGGCACCACCGCCGGGCTGCCGCAGGGCGCCTCGGACCCGCGCTTCACCGGCTTCCACCGCATCGAGTACGGCCTGTGGCACGGCCAGAGCGCCGACCAACTTCGCGGCCCGGCAGATCAGTTGGCGAAGGACGTCGACCAACTGCGGTCCGGCTGGGCGCAGGCGCGGATGGACCCGGCACAGCTGGGGCTGCGGGCGCACGAGATCCTGGAGAACACCGTGCAGTTCGAGCTGACCGGCCGGACCGACTACGGCAGCGGCAGCAACCTGGCCACCGCCCGGGCCAACCTCGACGGCACCACGACCGCGCTCGGCTACCTGCGCCCCCTGCTGACCACCGCCCGCCTCCCGCAACTGCCGCGGGTGGACGCGGCGTTGGGCCGGGTGCGGCGCACCCTCGACGGTTTCGACTCCGGCGGCCACTGGACGGCGCTGAACGCCCTGAGCCGCGCCCAGCGCGAGCAGGTCGACGCCGACGTCGGCGACGCCGTGGAGCAACTCGCCGCGGTCGCCGCGGTATGCGATGTACGGAGGACGTCATGACCGCGCTGGACCGCCGCTTCTTCCTGCGGGGTGCCGCCGCCGCGGGGATCACCGGCGCCGCCACCACCGGTCTGGTACGGGCCGACGCCGCGCAGGCCGCACCGCTCGACGCGCCCTCCGCCATCGCGTTCCACGGCGCCCACCAGGCGGGCATCACCACCCCGTCGCAACGCCAGTGCGTGCTGGCCGCGTTGGACGTGACCGCGGCCGACCGCGGTGAGCTGACCGATCTGCTGCGCACCGTCACCGAGCGGGCCCGCTTCCTGACCGCGGGCGGCACCCCGCCGTCCCTGGGCATCACCGAGCCGCCCGCCGACTCAGGAACCCTCGGCCCGCGACCGCCCGCCGACCGGCTGACCGTGACCGTGGGCGTGGGGGCCTCGCTGTTCGACGGCCGGTTCGGGCTGGGCGCCCGTCGCCCGCGCGGGCTGCGGGCGATGGACACCTTCCGCGACGACGACCTCGACCCGGCCTGGTGCCACGGCGACCTGAGCCTGCAACTGTGCGCGGACTCCACCGACACCGTGCTGCACGCGCTGCGCGACATCGCCCGGCACACCCGCGGCGGGGCGCAGGTGCGCTGGCGCATCGACGGCTTCGTCAGCGCGCCGCGCCCGTCCGGCACCCCGCGCAACCACATGGGGTTCAAGGACGGCACCGCCAACCCCGACACCTCCGACGCCCGGGAGATGGACCGCCTGGTGTGGATCCCGGCGGGCGGCTCGGGCGAACCGGCGTGGACCGCGGGCGGCAGCTACCAGGTGGTGCGGCTGATCCGGATGCTGGTGGAGTTCTGGGACCGGGTCTCGATCGGCGAGCAGGAGCGGATGTTCGGCCGCCGCCGGGACACCGGCGCACCGCTGGACGGCAACGCCGAGAGCGACGTCCCGCAGTACCCCCAGGACCCCAAGGGCGACGTGATCCCGCTGGACAGCCACATCCGGCTGGCCAACCCCCGTACCCCGGCCACCGACGACCAGCGGATACTGCGCCGCGCGTACAACTACGACAAGGGGATGGACTCCAACGGCAACCTCGACATGGGGTTGGTGTTCCTGTGCTACCAGCAGGATCTGGACCGTCAGTTCACCGCGGTGCAAAAGCGGCTGGCGGGCGAGCCGTTGGTGGACTACATCTCACCGTTCGGCGGCGGCTACTTCTTCGCCCTGCCCGGTGTACGCGACCGCGACGACTGGCTTGGGCGCGCCCTGTTGACGTGAACTGTTCACTTCGATGTCATCGCAGTTCCGCCGTACCGACCTCGCCAGCCACCAGCATCACCGGTCGGAACGCGGCATCACCGCAGCTTACGGAGGACATGGCATGACCGTCAGAGTGACACCGCCCGGTACCCGGCGCCGGGTGGCACGGTGGGGAGCACTGGCCGGAGCCGCCGTGCTGGCTGCGGCGAGCGGCACCGCACCGGCCGTCGCCGCTCCCGACCACGGTGGACCGGTGCGCACCGCCACGCCCGTCAAGCACCTCGTCGTGATCTACGACGAGAACATCTCCTTCGACCACTACTTCGCCACCTACCCCAAGGCGGCGAACACCGACGGCACGAAGTTCACCGCGTCCCCGAAGACCCCGAAGGACACCGACAACCTCGCCAACGCGGGTCTGTTGACGAAGAACCCCAACCAGTACGCGCCGCAGCGGCTGAGCCCGTCGCAGGCGATGACCTGCGACCAGAACCACGACTACAGCCCCGAGCAGTACGCGTACGACGGCGGCAAAGCCGACCAGTTCGTGCAGAACACCGACTCCGGCAAGTGCTCGGGCAACCTGTTCGGCGAGCCGGGCCTGGCGATGGACTACTACGACGGCAACACCGTCACCGCGCTGTGGAACTACGCCCAGCACTACACGCTCGACGACAAGTCGTTCGGCTCCGCCTACGGCCCGTCGACGCCCGGCGCGCTGGAGCTGGTCTCCGGCCAGACGCACGGCGTGATCTCGGTGGACCCGAACTCCGGCACCGAGCACCCCAAGCAGACCAAGACGCCCGACGCGTACACGGTCCAGTCGCCCAACGCCAAGGGCGTCGGCACCGAGATCAACGACCCGGACCCGGCCTTCGACGACTGCGCCAACAAGGACCACACCGCCAAGGACGCGCTGGCCGAGATGACCGGCCCCAACATCGGTGACCGGCTCAACGCCAAGGGCGTCAGCTGGGGCTGGTTCCAGGGCGGCTTCCGGCCCAGCACCGCGTGGAACGGCCAGCAGGGCTCGTACGCGCAGTGCAAGGGCACCACGCACACCAACGTCGGCGGGGCGGCGGAGGAGGACTACAACCCGCACCACAACCCGTTCGCGTACTACCAGTCCACCTCGAACCCGCACCACCTCGCGCCCGCCTCGATCAACGAGATCGGGCACAACGGCCGCGCCAACCACAACTACGACCTCAGCGACTTCGACGCCGTGGCCAAGGCGGGCAAGCTGCCGTCGGTCAGCTTCCTGAAGGCAGCGGTGTACCAGGACGGCCACGCCGGGACCTCCGACCCGATCGACGAGCAGCACTTCCTCGTCAAGGAGATCAACGAGATCCAGAAGTCGCCGCAGTGGCGCGACACCGCGGTCGTGCTCGCCTACGACGACTCCGACGGCTGGTACGACCACGTCTACGCGCCGCCGCTGAACGGCTCGAAGGACTCCAGCAAGGGCTCCAACGGCAAGGCCGTCGACAGCCCGGCCTGCCAGGCCGGCCCCGCGGCCGCCGGTGGCTACGCCGACCGCTGCGGCCCGGGCCCCCGGCTGCCGATGCTGCTGATCTCCCCGTTCAGCAGGGTCAACAAGGTCGACCACACCCAGACCGAGCAGACCTCGATCACCAAGTTCATCGAGGACAACTGGGGCACCAAGCGCATCGGCGACAGCTCCTTCGACCAGCGGGCCACCTCGATCGGGGCGCTGCTCGACTTCAAGCACCCCAACAACCAGCAGGTGCTGCTGAACTCCGACGGTACCGTCGCCTCGGTCAAGCCGATCCCGCCGTCGCACGGCTCCGACGACTCCGGTGACTCCGGCAACACCGGTAACGCCGCCAGCACCGACAACATCGCCCAGCAGCAGCTCGCCGAGACCGGTGCGTCCTTCCCGGCGCTGCCCGTCGGCCTGGCCTCCGGCCTGGTGATCGCCGCGGGCGGGGCCATCGCGTTCGCACTGCGCAGGCGCCGCAACGCCGCCTGATCCCCTCGCCCGGACAGGGCGCACGGCTCGGATTCCCGGGCCGTGCGCCCTTCGGTGTTTCTGCGGTCCGGCGGCGGGCGGACCGCAACATTTTCCGTGTGCCGGGCCACTGTCCGGAACAACCGCGATCGATTTGGTCACGGACGCGCGCTGGTCCACCATGGGGGCGCTCCGAACCAGGAGATCAACCTTCCGTCGTCTCATCGCCGGGACCGGTGCGACCGCGCCGGTCCCGGCGGTGTGCGGTACGGCGGCAGGACACGAGAGGCGCGTAACCCATGCACGACACCGCGAGCGAGACCCGGACCCCGGCGGCCGACCCGGCCGAGAACGGGACCCATCACGCGCGGCGCTTCGGGCTGCCCACCGCCACCGCGCTGGTGATGGGCAACATCATCGGCGGCGGGATCTTCCTGCTGCCGTCCTCCGTGGCCCCCTTCGGCACGCTCAGCCTGCTCGCCTTCGTGGTGCTCACGGTCGGCGCGATCACCCTCGCCCTGGTCTTCGGCCGCCTCGCGCAGCGCAACCCGCGTACCGGCGGACCGTACGTCTACGCCCGTGAGGCGTTCGGCGACTTCGCCGGGTTCCTGTCCGCCTGGTCGTACTGGGTGATGACCTGGGTGAGCAACGCGGCGCTGGCGGTGGCCGCGGTCGGCTACATCGACGTGGTCTTCCCCGGCCACTTCTCCAAGTGGACCCATCTCGCGGTGGCGCTGGCCGCGCTGTGGCTGCCCGCGCTGGCGAACCTGGCGGGCACCCGGTGGGTCGGCGCCGTGCAGATCGTCTCCACCGTGCTGAAGTTCCTGCCGCTGCTGTTCGTCGCGGTGATCGGCCTGTTCTTCTTCGACCCGAAGAACCTTGGCCCGTTCGACCCCAGCGGCGGCAACCTGCTCGGCGGGATCTCCGCCTCGGCCGCGCTGCTGCTCTACTCCTACGTGGGCGTGGAGTCCGCCGCGATGAGCGCGGGGGAGGTGCGCGACCCCGAGCGCAACGTCGGCCGGGCCAGCGTGCTGGGTACCATCGGCGCCGCCCTGGTCTACCTGCTCGGCACCGTCTCGGTGTTCGGCACGGTGCCGCACCGCGACCTGGTGAAGTCCTCCGCCCCGTTCTCCGACGCCGTCAACAACATGTTCGGCGGCCAGTGGGGCGGCACGCTGATCGCCGTCTGCGCGGTGGTCTCCATCATCGGCGCGCTCAACGGCTGGACGCTGATGAGCGCACAGGCCCCCTACGCCGCCGCCCAGGACGGGCTGTTCCCGGTCGCGTTCACCAGGAAGCAGCGCGGGGTGCCGACCTTCGGCGTGCTCGTCGGCGTGGTGCTCGCCTCGCTGCTGACCGTCGTCAACTACACCACCGGTGCCACCGGGGTGTTCAACATCCTGGTGCTGATCACCACTTTCTCGGCCACCGTGCCCTACCTGCTGGCCGCCGCCGCCCAGCTGTACTGGCTGGTCTCCGGGCGCCGTGAGCAGGTGCGGCCGGGCCGCTTCGCGCGCGACCTGTCTCTGGCGCTGGGCGCGTTCGGCTTCTCCATGTGGCTGGTGGCCGGTGCCGGATACGCGGCGGTGTACCAGGGCACGTTGTTCCTGTTCGCCGGTGTGCTGGTCTACGTGTTCATGAAGGGCCGCCGCGTCAGCGCCGAGCAGGGGTGAACCCTCCGGTCACGCACGGCAGATGATCTCGCCGTGCAGGATGCTCAGCCAGCCGTCGGGGTCCTGTGCCCAGCTGCGCCAGGCGTCCGAGATGCGGCGCAGATCCTCCTCGGCCGCGAGGCCGTCCCGGCGGGCCTGGTCGGCCATGGCCGAGTGCAGTATGCGATCGGCCCACATACCGCCCCAGTGGGCGCGGTCGGCGTCGTCGGCGTGGCACCAGGTGCTGGTGCCGGGCGTGATGTCGGTGAACCCGGCGGCGCGCGCCCAGGCCAGCATCCGCCGCCCGGCGTCCGGCTCACCGCCGTTGGCCCGGGCGCACCGCTGGTACAGGTCCATCCACTCGTCCAGCGCGGGCAGTTGGGGATACCAGACGAAGCCGTGGTAGTCCGAGTCCCGGGCCGCCACGATGCCGCCCGGCCTGCACACCCGGCGCATCTCGCGCAGCGCCTGGACCGGGTCGGCCACATGCTGGAGCACCTGGTGGGCGTGGACCACGTCGAAGGTGTCGTCGGCGAAGTCCAGTGCGTGCACATCGGCGGTGCGGAACTCGACGTTGTCCAGGCCGCGTTCTGCGGCCACCTGGGCGGCCGACTCCAGCACGCCCGCCGCCGTGTCGACGGCGGTCACCCGGCCGGGGGCGACCAGCTCGGCCAGGTCCGCGGTGATCGTCCCCGGGCCGCAGCCCACGTCCAGCAGCCGGGAACCCGGCCGCAGTTGGCCGATCAGGTACGCGGCGGAGTTCCGCGCGGTACGCCAGCGGTGCGAGCGCAGTACCGATTCGTGGTGTCCGTGCGTGTACGCGGGCATGTTGAGGCTCCCTCCGGAAGATTCCCTGCCTTCGGACCGGCACCGGCAGCGTAGGACGCATCTCGCAGTACGGGACAGCGCATTCCACATCATGGACGCGACGGTGTGATGAAGCCGCACTCGTAGGCGGTGATCACAGGCCGCGGCGGTGGCGAGGAAGAGCGTCCGGCGGCCCGCTGCGGCCCGCCGGGTCCGCGAGACGGCCCCGGGGCGGGGTGTGGTGTTCATGCCCCCACACTCGCCGCGCCCGGCGCGGGCCACGTCGGGCCTGCCGACGATTCCGCTCCCCCGTGCGGGGGAGCCGTCAGCCGGTGGTCGGCCGGTACTCGTAGACGCGCGTGGCGATCTCGCAGACGCCCGGTGAGATGATCTCGACGCGCAGCACTCTGGCGTTCGGGTCGTAGTCGATGCCCTCGGTCTCGAAGGTGCCCTTGCAGATGCTGCGCTGCGGCAGTTGGAAGAGCGTGGTCACATGGCCGGTGGTCGCGGTGCCGTCCAGTGTGTGCGGCAGGTCGACCTGGAAGACGTCCTTGGCCGGGTCGTCGGAGCTGCACAGCAGCCGGGTTCCGGAGACGAAGTCGCACCCCTGGATGTCGTTGAGCGTCCGGTCGAGGCTGATCTGCCCGGCCTGCGGAAGGCTGCCACCGGTGGGCGGCGTCGAGGAGTTGAGCAGCGGTGCGGGAAAGACCTGGAGACGCCTCTCGTCGCCCCACTCGCCGGAGACCAGCCACTGCGCGTCGGGAGAGACCGCGGCGAAGGAGTTGTTGAGCATCTCGCCCGCGTCGAGCGGGTGGGTGTACTCGTAGCGCTGGCCGCCCGGTGTGGTGACGGCGAACATCTTCGAGGTCGCGTTGGAGCCGCCCTGATAGGCGTCGAAGGTGTAGCCGCGGGCGATGTCGGGGTCGCCGACGTGGTTCCAGCCCTGTATCCGCAGGTCCAGCGGTATGGAGGCGAGGCCCCGGTAGAGCAGCGAGCCGTCGGCGCGGCTGGCCAGGCCCTCGCCGCCGGTGAGCGAGTTGACGGTGCTGCTGCCGCCCGCCGCCCAGCCTCCGGGAGAGGCGGGCGCGGCGGTGGCGTCGGCGGTGCCCGTGGCGGTCAGCGCCACGGCGGCGAGCAGCAGGGCGGCGGCGCGGGCTCGACGGCCGCGGCGGTGGCGAGTGGTCAACGTCTTCCCCCTGATCCGTGTCGGCCCCGGTCCTGGTCAGCGGCGGCCGGAGTTGACGGGTCGCTGTCAACTCAACGGGTGAGGGTACGTCTGTCGCCGTGCGCAGGCCATGCCTTGCGGGCCAATTCGGGTTGAACTCGGCGTGCCCGAGCGGGGGGTGCGCGGGGACGGAACCCGGATCGCGCCTCATGCGTCACACCCACATGAACGGACGACTTCTTGCTCTGGCCGCCGCGGCGGCCATCGCCGCGACCGCCGCCCTGACCGGCTGCGGCACCAAAACCGTCTCCCCGGCCGCTGGTCCCGCCTCGGTCAACCCGAGCGCCTCGCAGGCCCCGAGCGCCGCCCCCGGTCAGCCGAAGGACCAGCCGATCACCAAGCAGGTCACCGTCGCCTCCGACGGCCGTACGCTGCGCACCGAGGTGGTACGCGGTGGCTGCGAGACGGTCACGCTACGGGCCGGCGAGGCGGCGTCGGACGTCACCTTGACCGTGCAGGTGGCCAAGCACCAAAAGCCGGGGCAGATGTGCCCGGACATCGCCCAACTCACCCAGGTCAGCACCGTTTTGAAGGCACCGCTGGACAGTCGCAAGCTGGTGGACGGCGCTACCGGCAAGCAACTCCCGGCGGCGAAGAAGCAGTAGCGCGCAGCGGCGTTTGGGGGTTCGCCCGCCCACCCGCCCGTTTGCCGTCGGCCTTTGGGCGCCGTTGCGCACGGCCGGTTTGGGTCGGGGCCGCGCCGGGGTGACTCCTCGGGTGGCTCCCCGCCGCCGGGAACGTTGGTTTCCTGGGAACGTCGACCGCCATCCTGCGGGGACACCCCGGCGCGCCCCGACCCGCAACAAGCCGTGCGCAACGGCAAGTTCGCGCTTCCGGTAAGCCCCAACCAGCACCCACCGGCCCGCAGCGCGGCAGCGCACCAGAACCCAGAGCCCGCCGCGCCCAACGGCACCGCAAAGGCCGAGGGCGAACGGGTGGGCGGGTGGGAGAACCGCCAAACGCCAGCGCGAGCGTCAGATCATGTCGAAGGCGTCCGGGTCGGGGCCCAGCCGGGTCCCGGTGTCCAATCCGGCCAGCGCCGCGAGGTCGTCTGCGTCCAACTGGAAGCCGAACACATCGATGTTCTCGGCGATGCGGGACGGCGTCACCGACTTCGGGATCACCACGTTGCCGATCTGCAGGTGCCAGCGCAGCACGATCTGGGCCGGGGTCCTGCCGTGCTTGCGGGCGAGCTGGCCGATCGTCGGGTCGTCCAGCAGCCCCTTGCCCTGGCCCAGCGGGGACCAGGCCTCCGTGGCGATGCCGTGCTCGGCGTGGAAGGCGCGCAGCTCGGCCTGCTGGAGGTTGGGGTGCAGCTCGATCTGGTTCACCGCGGGGGCGATGTCGGTCTCGTCCAGCAGCCGCCGCAGGTGCGCGGGCTGGAAGTTGCACACGCCGATCGCCCGGACCAGGCCGTCGGCGTACAGCTTCTCCAACGCCCGCCAGGTGTCCACGTACAGGTCGCGGGACGGAACCGGCCAGTGGATCAGATACAGGTCGATCCGCTCCAGACCCAGCTTCGACAGCGAGTTGTCGAAGGCCCGCAGCGTGCTGTCGTAGCCGTGGTGGTTGTTCCACACCTTCGTGGTGACGAAGATCTCCTCGCGCGGGATGCCGGAGCCGCTGATCGCCCGGCCGACGCCCCCCTCGTTGCCGTACGCGGCGGCGGTGTCGATGCTGCGGTACCCGGCCTCCAGGGCGGTGCGCACCGCGTCCGTGGCCTGCGCGTCCGGCACCTGCCAGACGCCGTAGCCCAGTTGCGGCATCGTGACGCCGTTGTCCAGGGTGATGGCGGGGACTTTGCTCACGAGCGGTCGGTTCCTTCGCGTCGGCTCCGGTGTCTGTCCCGGTTCAACGAACAGCCCCCGGCCGGGCGTTCCCCGCCGTTCGGGTGGCGCTGCGGCGTACGGTCGAAATCCGCTGTTCAGGCCTGGTACAGCGCATCGATCTCCACCGAGTAGGCCTTCTCGATCGCCTTCCGCTTCAGCTTCAGTGAGGGCGTCAGCAACCCCTTCTCCTCGCTGAACTGCGCCGCGAGGATACGGAAGGTACGGATGGACTCGGCCTGTGAGACCAGTGTGTTGGCGGCGACCACCGCCCGCCGGATCTCGGTCTCCAGGTCCGGGTCGCGGACCAGTTCGGCGGGCGGCAGCTTCGGCTTGCCGCGCATCGACAGCCAGTGGGCCACCCCGTCCGGGTCGAGGGTGACCAGGGCGGCGACGTACGGCCGGTCGTTGCCGACCACCACGCACTGCGCGACCAGCGGATGCGCCCGCACCCGTTCCTCCAGCAGCACCGGTGAGACGCTCTTGCCGCCGCTGGTGACCAGGATCTCCTTCTTGCGGCCGGTGATGGTCAGATAGCCCTCGTCGTCCAGCGCGCCCAGGTCGCCGGTGGCCAGCCAGCCGTCGTGCAGCACCTCGTCGGTCGCCTTGGGGTTGTTCAGGTATCCGGCGAAGACCTGGCCGCCGCGCAGCCACACCTCTCCGTCGTCCGCGATGTGCACGGTCGTGCCGGGAACCGGCTGGCCCACGGTGCCGTAGCGGGTGCGCTCCGGCGGATTGGCGGTGGCCGCCGCGGTGCACTCGGTCAGCCCGTACCCCTCGTAGATCGTCACGCCCGCACCGGCGAAGAACAGCCCGAGCCGCCGTTCCATCCCCGAGCCGCCGGACATCCCGTGCCGCATCCGGCCGCCGAGCGCCGCACGCACCTTGGTGTAGACCAGCTTCTCGTACAGCTGGTGCTGCATCCGCAGCCCGGCGCTGGGGCCCGGGCCGGTGCCGAACGCCTTGTGCTCCAGCGCCTCCGCGTAGCGCACCGCCACCTCGACGGCCTTGTCGAACGGACCGAGCTTGCCGTCCGCCTCCGCCTTGCGGCGCGCCGCGTGGAAGACCTTCTCGAAGACGTACGGCACGGCGAGCGTGAAGGTGGGCTGGAAGGCGGCGAGGTCCGGGATCAAGTCCTTTGCCGCCATGCTCGGTTGGTGTCCCAGCCGCACCCGGGCGCGGATCGCCGCGACCTCCACCATGCGGCCGAAGACGTGGGCGAGCGGCAGGAACAGCAAGGTGCCCGCCTCGTCGCCGGGTTTGGAGTGGAACACCGGCTCCCAGCGGGCCACCACGTTGTCCGTCTCCGCCATGAAGTTGGCGTGGGTCAGCACGCAGCCCTTGGGGCGGCCGGTGGTGCCGGAGGTGTAGATGACGGTGGCCACCGCGTCGGGCGTCACCGCGAACCGGTGCCGGGCGACCACCTCGTCGTCGATGTGCGTGCCCGCGGCGGACAGCCGCGCGACCGCACCGTCGTCCAGCTGCCACAGCCGGGTGAGCTGCGGCAGCCGGTCGATCACCGCGCCGATCGTCATCGCGTGGTCCTCGTGCTCGACCACGCAGGCCACCGCGCCGGAGTCATGGAGCATCCAGTAGACCTGCTCCGAGGACGAGGTGGGGTAGACGGGCACCGGCTGGGCGCCGATCGACCACAGCGCGAAGTCGAGCAGCGTCCACTCGTAGCGGGTGCGGGACATGATCCCGACCCGGTCGCCGAACCGGATCCCGGCCGCGAGCAGTCCCTTGGCGAGCGCCAGCACCTCGTCGCGGAACCGTGCCGCGGTCACGTCCCGCCACTCGCCGTCCGTCTTGCGCCCCAGCACCACCTGGTCGGGCGCCTGCGCGGCGTTGTTGTACACGGCGTCGGCGAGCCCTCCGACCTGGGGCGCCGTCGCCAGTGGCGGGACACTGAACTCGCGCAATTCTGCTCCTCGGGAGCGCCCCGCGCGGCGCTTCGGCGGTGGTGCTGTCGCCCGGGAGGGGAACAGTGGCCGTAAAGCGGACCCGTGGGGCAAGGATGCCGGGCGGGCCCGTAAGCTACCTGATCCCGTCGCGTCAGGGGAGAGGTCAGCAGATACGGAGTATCCGGATTTGTCGACCGGTCAATCACCCGTTTCATAGTGCTATGCCGGAAACATCGGGAACTTCCGTGCGGATTCGGCGATGTGACCGGCCGGGGATCTGCACCGAATCTCTCCGGCATCTTTCCGGGGCACTCACCCCCGCCTTACAGCTGCTGACCGGCGACGACTCCCGTTCACCTCGCGTCGGCCCGCACCGGCGCCCGCTCGGCCGCCCGGGGTGCGGCCGGTACCGCCGCGTTGGGGGTGCGCACCAGCAGCAGCACCAGCACGCCCGCCGCGATCCCCACCGCGCCCGCGGCCAGCGCCGCGGCGTCCAGGCCCGAGGCGTAGGCGGCCCGCAGCGTGTGCTCGGTGGTCACCCGGGCGGCCAGCAGACGCGGCGCGGCGCCACCGGCGAGGGCCTGCGCGGTGCCGTGCGGGTCGGCCGCGTGCCCGGTCAGGGCGTGCGTCATCCGGGAGGCGGCGAGGGTGCCGAAGAGGGCCACCCCGAGCGCGTAGCCGAGTTGCCGGAAGGTGTTGACCGCGCCGCCCGCCATCCCGGCCCGGTGCGGCGGCACCGACGCCAGCGCGGCCTGGGACAGCGCCGGGGTGGCCACCCCCACGCCGACGCCCGCCACGACCAGGCCCGGCAGCAGGGACGCCCAGCCGGAACCGGCGCCCAGCACGGCCTGCGCGAACGCCCCGGCACCGATCAGCAGCATGCCGACGCCCACCGTCAGCCGGGCGGCGACACCGTGCAGCAGCCGTCCGCCCACCGCCGCCGCCACGAACGACGCGGCGGCCAGCGGCACCAGCACCAGACCGCCCCCCAGCGGGCTGAACCCCAACACCGTCTGCAGCCATATCGAGGTGTACGGCAGCACGCCGAACGCCGCCGCGCTGATCGCGAACGCCGCCGCCATCACACCGCTGAACGCCGCGCCGCGAAACAGCCGCGGATCCAGCATCGGATCCGCCGCCCGCGACTGCGCGAACAAGAAGAGCACCAGCGCCACCGCGGCGGCCCCCAGGGTGCCCAGCGTGGCCGCCGATCCCCAGCCGACCGTGTCCGCGCGCACCACCGCGAAGACGCCGGTTGCGGCGAACGCCGTCCAGGACAGCGTGCCGAAGACGTCCACCCGCTGCCCGGCGCGGCCCCGGGACTCGCTCACCACCCGCAGCGCCAGTGCCACCGCGGCCACGCTGACCGGCAGGTTGACGTAGAAGATCCACCGCCAGTCCAGGTTCTGCGTCAGCAGTCCGCCGAGCACCGGGCCGAGCGCCGCCGCCGCCGCGGAGACCGCGCCCCACACGCCGAACGCCACCCCCCGGTCCCGGCCCTGGTACTCCGCGCCGAGCAGCGAGAGCGTCGTGGCGAACATCGCAGCGCCGCCGACGCCCTGCACCCCGCGCATCGCCACCAGCACATCCGGGCTGGAGCTCAGCCCGCAGGCCAGCGACGCGGCGGCGAACACCACCGTCCCGGCCACGTACATCCGGCGGCGGCCCAGCACGTCCGCCGCCGATCCCGCGCCCAGCAACAGCGCGGCCAGCGCCAGGGCATAGGCGTCGATCACCCACTGCAGGCCGGTCAGCGAGGCGTGCAGCGCCCCGGCCATGTCGGGCAGCGCCACCGTCACGATCGTCACGTCGAGCAGCAGCATGAAGGTGCCCAGGCAGACCGCGGTCAGCGGTGCCCACTTGCGCATGGGAAAGCCCCTTGTCTCGTTCGTCGGTTCGGGTACGTACGATGAGCGGACGACGCCGATACATGCCAGGCAGAGTGGGTCAGGCGACGGAAACCGACACCAGGAAGGGGCGGACCGGTGGATTCCCTCGTCGCCGACGAGCTGGATCTCCAGCTGCTGCACGCGTTGCAGTTGGACGGGAGGGCGCCGTTCAGCAAGATCGCGGGCGTGCTCGGAGTGTCCGACCAGACCGTCGCCCGTCGGTACGCCAGGCTGCGAACCCACGGCGGCCTGCGCGTCATCGGCGACACCAACGAGGCGCGGCTGGGCCGCACCCGTTGGATGCTGCGGCTGAGCTGTACACCGGACGCCGCCGAGCCGCTGGCCACCGCGCTCGCTCGGCGCCCCGACACCTCCTGGATCGGGCTGACGTCGGGAGGTACCGAAGTGCTGTCCGTGGTGTACACGCGCAGCCGCGACGAACGCGACGCGCTGCTGCTGGAGAAACTGCAGCGCACCCCCAGGATCACGGCCATCAGCGCGTACTGCCTGCTGCACACCTTCTACGGCGTCGGCGGCTGGTTCGGGAAGTCGGCGGCCCTGACGCCCGAGCAGGTGGCCGCGCTCACCCCGCCGCCGGTGCGGCCGGGCGAGGAGCCGGTGGTCCTCGACCCCGCTGACGAACTGCTGATCGCCGCCCTCGCCCGGGACGGGCGGACGCCCGTCACCGAGCTGCAGAAGGCGACGAAGCAGTCGGAGTCGGCTGTGCGCCGCCGACTCGAAAACCTTCGGCGCTGCGGTGCGCTGCTCATCGACGTGCAGTACGACCCCGGCCTGACCGGCCAGGCGGCCCACGCCACGCTCTGGCTGACGGTCACCCCGTCCGCCCTGGCGCCGGTCGGCGCCGCGCTCGCCGAGCACCGCGAGATCGTGTTCGCCGCGGCGACATCCGGTCCGTCGAACATCGTGGCCGTCGCCGTCTGCCGCGACACCGAGGGCCTGTACCGCTACCTGAGCGAGCGGATCGGCGCCCTCGACGGTGTGCAGCACGTGGAGACCGCGCCCATCCTGCGCCAGGTCAAGCAGCTCACCTACGACGGGCCGCGCTGAGGTCACATCGGCCGGTGCAGCCGGTCGCCCGCGGCGAGCACCGCCCTGGACAGCGCCATGGCGGGCTCCTGGGCCGCCGTCGCGCGCCGCCCGTGCAGCAGCACGAAGTCCACCCCGCCCAGCTCCGGCAGCCCGCAGGACCGGGCGGGCAGGACGCGCAGCCCCGGCGGGACCAGCCCCTGGGCGTGCGGGACCACCCCGAGCCCGGCCAGCGCCGCCGCGCGCACGCCGCTGAGGCTGCCGCTGGTGCAGGCGATGTGCCACGGGCGGCCCGCCCGCTCCAGCACCTCCAGTGCGCGGGCCCGGGTGATGCTCGGCGGTGGATAGAGGATCAGCGGCACCGGGCGGTCCGGGTCGATCCGCAGCCGTCCGCCGCCGATCCACACCAGCCGGTCCCGCCACACCAGCCGCCCGTGGGTCTCCCCGGCGGCCCGCTTGCCCAGCACCAGGTCCAGTCGCCCGTCGGCCAGTTGCTGGTGCAGGGTGCCGGACAGTTCGACGGTCAGCTCCAGGTCGACCTCGGGGTGGTCATGGCGGAACCGCTCCAGGATCTCCGGCAGCCGGGTGAGCACGAAGTCCTCCGAGGCGCCGAACCGCAGCCGCCCGCGCAGCCGGGTGCCCGCGAAGAAGCCCGCGGCCCGCTCGTGGGCCTCCAGGATGGTGCGGGCGAAGCCGAGCATCGCCTCGCCGTCCTCGGTCAGCTCCACTCCATGGGTGTCGCGCAGGAACAACTGCCGTCCGGTGGTCTCCTCGAGCTTGCGTACGTGCTGGCTCACCGTCGACTGCCGCAGCTCCAGCCGGTGCGCGGCCTGGGTGAAGCTCAGCGTCTGCGCCACGGCGAGGAAGGTCCGCAGCTGGGTGGGGTCGAACACGTCCCCGAGGGTAGCCCGTTATCGCGAATCGTGATGATTATCAGAGCGGTGAACGGGGTTCACAATGAACCTGCTGAGGAGCAGGCTGATCAAGGTCACCGCCCCCGTCCCCGCGAAGGCGTGCCCTGCCTCCCGCCGACCCGTCCCCAGCCGACTGAGAGAAGACATGCGCCGCGTCACGCTGCCGTCCTGGCCGTCCTGGATGCCGATCGAGCCCTTCATCGTGGCGCTCGTCGCCACCGTCGGCCTGGCGGCGCTGCTCCCCGCCAGGGGCGCCGCGGCGCCGGTCGCGGACGGGGCGTCCACCTTCGCGGTCGCGCTGCTGTTCTTCCTCTACGGCGTCCGGCTCTCCAGCCGCGAGGCGCTGGCGGGGCTCAGCCACTGGCGGCTGCACCTGACCGTGGTGCTCAGCACCTTCGTGCTGTTCCCGCTGCTGGGACTGGCGGCCCACGGCCTGGTCCCGTACGTGCTGACCCCGCAGCTGTACACCGGTTTCGTCTACCTGTGCATCCTGCCGTCGACGATCCAGTCCTCGATCGCGTTCACCTCCATCGCGCGTGGCAACGTCTCGGCGGCCATCTGCGCCGGTACGTACTCCGCGCTGCTCGGCATGGTCCTCACGCCGGTACTGGCCGGACTGGTGCTGCACTCCAGCGGTGCCGGGTTCTCCGCGCACGGACTGGCCGACATCGCCCTGCAACTGCTGGCGCCGTTCCTGGCCGGGCAGTTGCTGCGGCGCTGGATAGGCGGCTTCGTCACCCGGCACAAGAAGGTGCTGGGGCTGGTGGACCGCGGCTCGATCCTGTTCGTCGTCTACACCGCGTTCAGCGAGGGCATGGTGCACGGCATCTGGCACCAGGTGACGGCGGCCCGGCTGCTGGCGCTGCTGGGGGTCGAGGCGGTGCTGCTCGGCCTGGTGCTCTGCCTGACCTCGGTGGCCTCCCGCAGGCTCGGCTTCCCCCGCGCGGACCGCACCGCCATAGTCTTCTGCGGCTCCAAGAAGAGCCTGGCGAACGGGCTGCCGATGGCCAGCGTGCTGTTCGGCGGGCACGCGGGCCTGATGATCCTTCCGCTGATGCTGTTCCACCAGATGCAACTCATGGTTTGCGCCGTGATCGCCAAGCGGTGGTCCCATGACTCAACTGACGCGGACGGCGGCGGGGAAGGTAGCCTGCCATCGGAACGGTCGTCGCCAGACGCCCAGGCCCGTCCTGTCCACGCTTGAGGAGTTGCTGTGATCCGCGACCTGTTCACGCCCACCCATCTGCTGATCGTCGCCGTCGTGGCGATCGTGCTGTTCGGTGCCAAGCGGCTGCCGGACACCGCCCGGCAGCTCGGCAAGTCGATGCGCATCCTGAAGGCGGAGACCAGGGCGCTCAAGGACGAGACCCCGGCGGGCGAGCAGCGTACGGTGGCGGGCGAGGTGGTCGACGGCGTGAAGACCCCGGCCGCCGAGCCGCAGGCGTCCGCCCAGACCCGCTGACGCCCGTTCACACCCGCGGCCCCGGACCTCTCAGAACCACCGGCCCGAGGCCCGGTCAGGCTCCGGTCGGCGCCGCCTCCAGCAGCAGGCGGTGCTCGCCCGCGTAGACGTTCATCGACGTGCCGCGCAGGAAGCCGACCAGCGTCATCCCGGCCCGCGCCGCCAGGTCCACGGCGAGCGAGGACGGCGCCGACACCGCCGCCAGCACCGGGATCCCGGCCATCACCGCCTTCTGCGCCAGCTCGAAGGAGGCGCGCCCGGAGACCAGCAGCACACTTCCGGACAGGGGGAGTAGGCCCTGCTGGAGGGCGCGCCCCACGAGCTTGTCGACGGCGTTGTGCCGCCCCACGTCCTCCCGTATGTCCAGCAGCTCTCCGCCCGGGGTGAACAGCGCGGCGGCGTGCAGGCCGCCGGTGCGGTCGAAGACCCGCTGCGCGGCCCGCAGCCGGTCCGGCAGCACCGCCAGCACCTCCGGGTCGAGCCTGACCCCGGGCGAGTCGGCCAGCGGCCAGCGGGCCGTCGTCTCCACCGCGTCCAGACTCGCCTTGCCGCACAGGCCGCACGAGGACGTGGTGTAGACGTTGCGTTCCAAGGTGATGTCCGGCACCGCGACACCCGGCGCGAGTGTGACGTCCACCACGTTGTAGGTGTTCGAACCCTCGTCCGTCGCGCCCGCGCAGTAGACGATCGAGGCCAGCTCCTCCGCCGCGCCGAGCACCCCCTCGCTCACCAGGAACCCGGCGGCCAGTGCGAAGTCGTCACCGGGGGTGCGCATGGTGATCGCCAGCGGCTTGCCGTTCAGCCGGATCTCCAGCGGTTCCTCGGCGACCAGCGTGTCCGAGCGATGGCCGACCGCCCCGTCCCTGACGCGTAGTACACGGCGCCGCTCGGTTACCCGTCCCATGGTGATCAGACCCGCTTTCCAAAGCTCGTACCGCTCGCAGTGTTCGACTCCATGATCTGATGTTGACACTCTCGAGCGGGGTCGCGCCTCGCGCTGTTCCGCGCGCCCGTTCGTTCCGGTACACCTTGAGGCTCCTTGACGCTGCCGTTGGCCCGTTGGCCAAGATCTCCCGACTACCGAGCGGAGACCGACATGGCACCAACCCTCACCCTCAAGCCCGGAACCGCCTGGCAGGACGCCTGGCGCCGGTGTCTCGACGCCGCGCCCGAGGCGTTCACCGAAGACCGCGTGCGCAACCTGTGGAACGGCCGCTGGCATGCCGACGGGCGGCTGCTGCCCTGCCAGTCGCCGGTCGACGGCAGCCCGATAGCGGGCCTGCCACGGCTCGATCCGGACGGCGCGCACCAGGCGGTGCGCGCCTCGCTCGACCAGCACCGCGCCTGGCGCGACGTCGCGCTGCCGGAGCGCAAGGCCCGGGTGACCGCGGCCCTCGACGCGCTCACCGCGCACCGCGAACTGCTCTCACTGCTGCTGGTCTGGGAGATCGGCAAGCCCTGGCGGCTCGCCCAGGCCGACGTGGACCGGGCCATCGACGGGGTGCGCTGGTACGTCGAGGAGATCGACCGCATGGTCGAGGGGCGGGCGCCGCTCGCCGGGCCGGTGAGCAACATCGCCAGCTGGAACTACCCCATGAGCGTGCTGGTGCACGCCATGCTCGTGCAGATCCTGGCGGGCAACGCGGTGATCGCCAAGACCCCGACCGACGGCGGCCTGGCCTGCCTCACCCTGGCCAGCGCGCTGGCGGCGCGCGAGGGGCTGCCGATCACCCTGGTCAGCGGCTCCGGCGGGGAGCTGTCCGCGGCGCTGGTGCGGGCGCCTGAAATCGGCTGCGTCTCCTTCGTCGGCGGCCGGGACGCGGGCGGCCGGGTCGCCTCCGACGTGGCCGACCTCGGCAAACGGCACATCCTGGAGCAGGAGGGGCTCAACTGCTGGGGGGTGTGGGAGTTCAGTGACTGGGACACGCTCCGCGGGCAGATCCGCAAGACCTTCGACTACGCCAAGCAGCGCTGCACCGCCTATCCGCGGTTCGTGGTGCAGCGGCGGCTGTTCGACCGCTTCCTGGACGCCTACCTCCCGGCGGTCCGCTCGGTGGTCTTCGGCCACCCGCTCGCGGTGGAGTCGCCGGACGACCCGCTGCCCGAACTGGACTTCGGCCCGGTGATCAACGCGGCCAAGGCCAAGGAGCTGGCTGAACTGGTGGACGACGCGATCGACCGCGGCGCCGTACCGCTGCACCGCGGCACCCTCGCCGACGGCCGCTTCCTGCCCGGCCAGGACACCTCCGGCTACATGCCACCGGTCACCCTGCTCGCCCCGCCGCGCTCCTCGCCGCTGCACCACGCGGAGCCGTTCGGTCCGGTCGACACCGTCGTGCTGGTGGACACCGAGGCCGAACTGCTGGCCGCGATGAACGCCAGCAACGGCGCGCTGGTCGCCAGCCTGTCCTGCGACGACGAACGGACCGCGGCCCGGCTGGCCCCGCAGATCCGCGCCTTCAAGGTGGGCGTGGGCAGGCCGCGCTCCCGCGGCGACCGCGACGAGCTCTTCGGCGGCTTCGGCGCCTCCTGGCGCGGCGCCTTCGTCGGCGGCGAACTGCTGGTCCGGGCCGTCACCGACGGCCCGGACGGCGAGCGGCTCCCGGGCAACTTCCCGGACTACCACCTGATGCCGTAGACCCTCCGGACGGCGGGCGGCCTGGGCCGGACCCCAGGCCGCCAGGGCGCGGCCCCGGCCCGCATACGCAGGTGAAACGCACTCCGAATCCTTGGTATCGTTATCCCTGTCGCCGCGGGCAACCGCGGACACCCAGTCCGGGTGGCGGAATGGCAGACGCGCTAGCTTGAGGTGCTAGTGCCCTTTATCGGGCGTGGGGGTTCAAGTCCCCCCTCGGACACCAGCCATAGGATGCGGGTCGGGAGTGATCTCGACCCGCAATTTGCCGTTGTGCGGGCGCGCTCATGCGCAGGCGAGAACGCGGTAGAGGTGGACCCTGCGGGACCGTTAGCTGATCATCTCGGGCCTGGGAGCAGCGGACCAGCCCGCAGAGCGGGTACTGGTAAGCGTTCGACCGTCGTCCTTTCGGGCCTTTGACGCGGGTGCGCAGGAGCCCATGGGCTTGACGATATCGAACTGTGCGCGGGTTGACAGGCAGTAAACATCCGTGAACATCGTCAACAGCACTCCCCATTGAGGGTGTGCAGAGCCCCGTGTACGGTTACCGGCATGGAAAACAACGCCGGGCCTCAGGCCGGTCCATTGGTCACCGGCTCTGAGATCGCTCGGCTCGCGGGGGTAACCCGTGCCGCGGTCTCCAACTGGAGGCGGCGCTACGACGACTTCCCTTCGCCTGCGGGCGGCGGTGCCCACAGCCCGCTCTTCTCCCTCGCGGAGGTGCAAGCCTGGCTGGACCGGCAGCGCAAAGGGCAGGAAGTCTCTCAGGAAGTTCAGCTGTGGCAGATCCTGCGGGGGGCCTATGGCGAGGAGATCATCGGTGGCCTCGCCGATGTCCTGCGCGTCCTCGCCGGTCAGGAGCCCGGCCCGGAGCTTCCGGAGGAGGCCGTCCGGTTGGCGGGGGACCTGGCGGTGAGCACCTCAGTGGGCGAGGTGGTCGGCGCCCTCAGCGAACGCTTCACCGACTCCGTACGCCGGGCGGGCTCGGACCAGGTCACCTCGCCGCGCATCGTCCGTGCCGTGCGCCACTTCCTCGGTGAGGTGCCAAGCGGCGCGGTCGTTTTCGACCCGGCCTGCGGTGTCGGCACACTCCTCCTCGCCGTCGGTTCGGAGAAGGGGAAACGTTACGGGCAGGAGTCGGATGTCCGGAGCGCGAGTTTCGCGCAGTTGCGTGCCAACCTGGCGGAACGCGCCGGTGTCACCATCGCCACGGGCGACTCATTGCGTGACGACCGATGGCCCGATCTCAAAGCCGAACTCGTCGTCTGCGACCCGCCGGTGGGCGTCACCGACTGGGGCCGGGAGGACCTGCTCCTCGACACCCGATGGGAGCTGGGCATTCCATCGCGTGCCGAGGGCGAACTCGCCTGGCTCCAGCACGCATATGCGCACACCGCTCCCGGTGGCCGCGTAGTGATGGTCATGCCAGCATCGGTCGCCTATCGCAAGGCAGGCCGCCGCATCCGCGCGGAACTCGTGCGGCGCGGCATCCTCACGCAGATCATTGCCCTGCCTTCCGGCACCGCCGCCTCGCATTCCCTGCCCGTGCACCTGTGGCACCTGCGCCGCCCAGAGTCCGCGGGCGACGCGGTCACGTCCGTACGCATGGTCGACCTGACCGCGAGCGATCCTGATGGTTCCCTGGAAGCCGGTCCCGGACAGGTGACGGAGGTGCCGCTGATCGACCTACTGGACGATGTCGTGGACCTCACTCCCGGTCGCCACGTGGAGGAGTCTCACCGTGACTACGCCGCCGAACTCCGCGCACTACGGGAGGACTTGGCCCAGCACATAGAGGGGCTCCTCGACTGCCTGCCGACGTTGAGCGCGGGTGAATCTCCCAGCTTGCTGGACGGCCCCTCCGTCAGCGTCGCGGAGCTTGCTCGGGCAGGGCTCGTCGAATACGCCGACGCTGAGCCGGTCTCGGTGAGCGACCAGCTCGACACGGACTTCCTGCGGGGCTTCATGGGCAGCGCGGCGAACATCCGCCGCTCCACGAGCACCAGCGGCACCCTCCGCCTTGACGGTCGTGGTGCCCGTATCCCTCAGATGGAAATCGCCGAGCAGCGCCGCTACGCAGCCGCTTTCCGAGCGCTCCAGGAGTTCGAGGAACGCATGCGGAAGGTAACGGAGCTGAGCCGGGAAGCGGCGGTGCTGGCGCGGGACGGGCTGGGCAACGGGGCACTCGTTCCGGGCGGGCCGACGGAGTGAGCCAAGGAGCTCTCCCCAACGAGCGGTACCAGCACGTCAACTCCCGCTCGGCAGAAAGGAACTGGCCGATCCGCTCCATGAAACGGCCAGTGCTTCCCGGGCCCGAGTGCACGCCACGAACAGCAGGCACCGTTCCCGCAACAGGTCCGATTCGTGCTGGAGCGCGTCCACGCCGGCCGGTGTGACCTCGCGCGCGAACGGCACCGCGCTCGCCGTCACTCCGAGGACGGCGACGCACCGGAACTCAAGGCCCTTCATGGCGTGCATCGTTGCCAGCCGCACGCCCTCCACGTCCGGCCCTGGATTGCCCTTGACGCGGACCACTGGAACCCTGGCCGCGGTCAGCTTGTCGTGGATGTTGTCGATGAGCAGGTTGAAGCGGGCGCACACGCCGATCTCGGAGGGCCGGATGCCCTGGGCTATCCACTTCTCGACGCGCTCCACCAGTGCCGCGACTTCCGCGTGCTCGGAATCGTATCCGTCCACGTGCGGCCTGCGGCCGTGCAGCAGCGAGCGGTAGCCGGTCAGGGTGTCACTGCCGTCGCCGCCCAGATCGCCGACCACCACCGGTGTGAGAATTCCGGTGGACCAGGTCAGGATCTCCTCCGTGGAGCGGTAGTTGATGCGCAAACGGTTGGTGCGCCCGGCCACCGAGATACCGAGCGAGCCCAGGGAGACCTTGGAGTCGTAGATCCTCTGGTGCGGGTCGCCCGTGATGAACAGGTCGTCGCTGCCGGACGCCACCGCGGCGCGCAGCACACGCCATTGAGCCGGGTGCAGATCCTGTGCCTCGTCGACCACGACATGGTCGAACTCCGGCGCGCGGTGAGCCAGGAGTTCCGCGGCGCGGGCGCACACCCCCAGGTGCGTGGTCGCTCGCTGGTCCCGAAGCATCGACGTGAACAGTTCGACCGCGGGCCACAGTTGCTCGCGTCGCGTGGGCGAGAGCGCGCTGCCGCGCCCTCGACGGGACGCGGACCGGTAGGCGGTCAGGTCGCGGATGTCCTGGGCGAGGATGACGTGCCGGTACTCCTGGGCCAGGAACTGCTCCGTCCAGGGCAGCGCCAGCTTCTTGACGACCCGCTGCCACAGCTGCCGCTCCTCCCGGTCGCCGATGGGAGACGGAGCCCTGCCGCCGAGCCGGGTCACCACTCCGTGCGCGTAGGCGTTGACCGTCGTCACCTCCACCCGGTCGAGCAGCGCCCTGTCGCCGTCGAGGAGGAGGGCGAGGTTCTCGCGGAGGGCCGCGGCGAGGGCGGTGGTGTACGTGGTGAGCAGCACGCGGGTCTCAGGCGAGCGGGTGAGCAGGTGCTTGACGCGGTGCAGCGCCACGACCGTCTTGCCCGTGCCGGGACCCCCGGTGACCTGTACCGGGCCGCCGTACGACACCCGGTAGGCGACGCGGCGTTGCGAAGGGTGCAGGAACACCCGCCAGGCCGCGAACGGCTTCTCCAGGATGTCGGTCAGCTCTTCCGGGCCGGTCACCAGGGTGATGCGGCTGGTGGTGTTGGCGATCGCGGTGGCGAGGTCCTCGTCCGACTCGGGCGCCGCGTCGGCGGGACGGCGCACGGCGACCACGTCCCGGTAGACCTCCTCGGGGGTGAACCCTTCGGCGAGGTACTGCAGCACCTCGTACTGGTCCTCGGGCAGCAGCGTCCCGAACGCCTCCAACTGCGGCTTGTCGACGATGGTCCGCACCGCCCGCAACACCTGGTCGTCGAGGCCGAGTTCGCGCAGCACCGCGTCGGAGTACTTCGCGAACAGCAGCGAAGGCGCCTTGGCAGCCGCCTTTTCCAGGGCCGGGGTCAACTGCTCGATCGCGACCACGTTGCGCACTTCGAGGCCGCGCGTCGCCGCGTTCGTCGTGTACAGCCGCTTGGCCGCCCAGGTGTACGCCTCGTCGTGCGGAACGACGTTCACGAGCAGGAACACATCACCGCCGTCGTCGGGCGCCAGCACCACACCGCGCCAGAAGTCGTTGATGCGGATGGTCCGCATGCGCGGGTCGCGTGCCTTGTCCACGGACTCCAGGTGCAGTCCTTTGTCGGCGTGCAGTTCGTGCGCGGTGAGCCGCTGGAACTTCTCCATTGCCTTGCGCACGCCGGACTTGACGGGCTTCTCCAGGACGTCGTAGCTCTCCCAGAAGCTGTTGGCGAACGCGAGCTGCGGCACGAGGCGACTCCCCACCCTGGACGATCACGTCGCGGCAGATCATACGCGCAGGTCGGAGACTAGATGCCGGGTTATGGCCGCGATCTCCGCCAGCAGCCCGGCTGGTTGCTGGTCGAGGTCGAGGGCGTGCTGATGGATGACGATGCCCGCATGCCGTACCTGATGCGCCGCGTGTGCGGCGTTGCCCTTCGCGTACACCAGGTGCCCGTCGCGCAGCCCGAGCGCCGTGCAGTAGGCGAGCATCTGGTACAGGTCGGCGTCCGGATAGCCGTCCCGCTTCTCGGCCTTGTACTTGGCGTCCACCACCGCCGACGGTGTGCCGTCCGCCTCGTACAGCACGAAGTCGGGCTTCATACGGATCGCGGCGGCCTCGTCGAGGTGGTGGGGGTCCTGCAGCCGCGCCGTGCGGCCGGAGTCGCGGAACGCCTCCCGCAGGGCGGTGGTCACGAAGTCCTCGAAGAGCTTGTTCATGTCGAACAGGAAACCGTCGATGCGCAGCCCGCCCGGCTGGTGCTCCACGGAGGCGCCGTCCAGGACGACGCAGGCGAGGTGCAGGGCGTGGTGGTAACGGGAGTTGAGACGCGAGGGACGCCACTCGGGAAGCGGTCGGCCGCGCACGATCGGAGTGACGTCGGCAAGGCGGGCGCGCTGGTGCAGCAGCCTGGAGCGCACGTCACGCGGCACGCCGGGCAGCCGCAGCAGACGCTCCACGGCGGTGCGCAGAATGCGGTTCTCCGCGATGTCGGTGGTGAACTCGTCGTACGCCACCTCCACCGGCAGTGTCGCCCCGAAACGGCGGCGGATCTGCTCGGCCTCCCGGATCCGGCCGCGCACGACGAGAGCGGTCTCCTCCGTCGCCCGGTACCCCTGCAACAGGCCCTGCCGCAGCGCCCGGTCCACCTGCCGCTCCACGGCATGTGCGAGCGCGGGCAACAGGTCGCCGTGATCCGCCACATCAACCTGTCCGTCCCGCCAACCGCCGCGCGGGTCAAGGCTGTAGCCGAGAAGGAAGAACAGCCGGGCGATGGGCACCTTGGGCGTGATGCGTACGGTCACCGGCGCGCCGCCGCCCGGCACGGTGACGGCCACCGCCCCGACCTTGCTGCCCGCCCGCAGCGACCAGCACCCCGGCGTGTACGGGTCGGGGGCGGCATCCACGATCCGCGCGGCGGCGAGTGCGCGGCCGACCGCGTCCGCCAGCGGCACGGATCTGGCCGGTGCGTGCTCGACGAGTTCGACGGTGGTGCCCGCCGCGACCGGCATCGCCGAGGTCACTGGGAAGACCGTCCCAGAGACTCCCGCAGCGCCGCCAAGCCGTAGCGCCTCTCGATGTCGATGCCCTCCCCGTAGTGGTGTTCCTCCAGCAGCGGAAGGATCTTCGTTCGCCAGGTCCGTTCCAGACCGCCCTCCCGGTACACCCCCTTCTTCATCAGATAGGAGGGGCCGATCCGGAAGTCCGCTTCATCTATGCGGGAGTTGAGAGCGTCGAGCAGATCGGCGGGCTCGGAATCCTTGCCCTCCTTGGCCAACCAGCGCCGCAGCAGGCAGCGCGTCGGCTCGGTGCGCGGTGAGAGCTCCACGAAGGCGAAACGGCGCCGCATCGCCGCGTCCACCAGCGCGATGGACCGGTCCGCGGTGTTCATCGTGCCGATCACGAACAGGTTCGGCGGCAGGGCGAAGTCCTCACCGGAGTAGGTCAGCCGCACCGACCTGTTGCGGTATTCGAGCAGGAAGTACAGCTCGCCGAAGACCTTGGCCAGGTTCGCGCGGTTGATCTCGTCAATGATCAGGAAGTGCGGCACGTGCCGGTTTCCCTCGCGGGAGGCGAGGTCGGCAAGCTCCCGCAGCGGCCCCGCGGTGAGCCGGAAGGCGACCTCCCTCGTCTCCGGATCCTCCTGCGGCCGGAAGCCCTCGAAGAAGTCCTCGTACGCGTAGGAGGGGTGGAACTGCACGAGTTTCACCTGCTCGGGACCGCCGCCGAGGAACTCGGCGAGCTTCAGCGCCAGGTACGTCTTGCCGGTGCCCGGTGGCCCGTACAGCACCAACTGGCGCTCGTCCCACAGCAGATCACGCACCTCGCGGAGGAACCCGGTGTCGTGCACGAGGAGTTCGGTGGCCAGTTCGTCGGTCGGCTCGGGCAGCTCAAGCTCGCGACGAGCGGTGATCGCCGGGATCTCCACGCTGGGGTCGCGCTCTATCGCCTCGGCCTCCTCTGCCAGCTCCTGATCGCTCAGGCCCAGCCCTTCGATGAGGGCCTGTACCGAGGTGAGGTCGACGACATCGTGCTGGACGGAGAGCTTCTGCTGGAGTTCCTCCGGCAGCTCCTCGTAAGGGTGGCCCACGGGCTGCCATTCCACCGGGCGGCGCAGATTGGTCCGGCGGTCCTCGGACTCCGTCTGCTCCGCCTCACCGGTGATCTCCCCGACGTAGAGCTGACCACCGGAGATGGTGCACACCGTGTCGCCCGGCTTCATCCGCGACAGGAACGCGTGCAACTCCTCGACCAGCTGCTGCTTCTGGCTGTACGTGGCCGTGGACTCGTAGTCCTCCTGGACCATGGTGCGCAGCCGGTCCTTGCTGACGCCCTGCTCGACGCCCTGCCGCAACCGGGAGGCGGCCAGCGTGACGCGTCCCTCCGGCAGCCACAGCCGCTGCACGAGGTCGAGCCCGCTCACGTTGGAACCGCGCACCAGCCATGGGCGGTTGGGACCCCAGAACATCCCCGGCATGAAGTCGCCCAGAGGACGGCCGTCCTCGGTCTTCCACTGGATCCAGCCGTTGGAACTGCTGCCAGTCAGCACTGCGGCAGCCTCGGACGAGGAGTTGAAGGTGATCGGCTCCGCAGTCTCCAACCAGCCTGGCCACTTCTCTGACTTCCTGATCCGCCCTTGCCGAATCAACGCCTCGCGCACTTTGTGAGCAGAGGCCACGCGCAAGGCGAACGACGGCACGGCCTCGGCCCGCGCGGGCTGCCGCGCGTCGACGACGAACCTCCGGCTCCCGTTCGTCCCAAGTTCGTTCGTCTGCCGACCTCGCGCCAGCAGGCCACCGTTCGGCAACCGAAGCCAGAACTCCGGGTACTCCATCTGCTCGTCGGCCATGGTCGACCTCCCCCCTGCAAGAAGATCCACGATCTACGGAGAACGATAGGGCCACCCACTGACAGTCACAGGCGATCGGCCGAGGTTCCGTCCGCGTGCCACAACACGGGAGCCGTCGCCCGGCAGTCCACGTGGGCCCACACGGTCTTCCCGCTCGGCGGGTACGGCTCCGTTCCCCAACGATCGGCGAGCGCGGCGACCAGGAGCAGGCCACGACCCGATTCGCTGCCTGGCTGAGCGTCCGATGTGAGCACGGGCAGTTTCTCGCCCCGGCTGTCGGTGACCTCGATACGGAGGATGCCCGTCGAGTTGTCGAGTGTGAGGGCGAGCCGGAAGCCGCGCCCCGGTACGCGTCCGTGCAGCGCCGCGTTGGCGGCCAGCTCGGCGACGATCTGTACAGCGCGTTCGGCGACGCCGGGTGGTACCGGCCAGGTACGGAGCTGCTCGGCGGCGAGCAACCGGGCGAGGCGGGCACCGCGCCGCGTCGATGACAGCAACTGGGCGAATGTGTGTACGGCGACCGGGAGTTGGGGCGTGCTTGCGCTCATGGGGTCACGGTGACGGGCGTCTGCCTGGGCTCGCCAGCGGCACGCCTCGTACGCTGCGTCAGCGTACGGGCACGTTCGGTGGACGGTACGTGGATCGCTCCGGCACGCTGGGCGCGTCGATCGCGGGGACATCGCACGTACAGCACTTGGAGGGGCCGCGTATGACAACCGACAACGCCGGGAACACGGGCGACGCCGACTGGGAGCGGGAGCCGGACCCCTCGGACAGTCTGCGGACCTTCGGAGCCGTCGTCCAGGCCTTACGGGAACATGCCGGGCTCAGTCGGGTCGAGTTCGCGGAGCGGGTCCGGTTCTCCAAACACACGGTGGAGTCGGTTGAATTGGGGCGCCGGATGCCCGACGAGTCGTTCGTGGAACGGGCGGAGGAGGCCCTAGGCAACACGGGCGCGCTCCGGAAGGCGGCCAGGCACCTGACGCGGGGCGAGGCGGGTCTTGCGGTTTGGTTCCGACGGTGGGCTCGGCTGGAGCGGGTGGCGGTGAGCCTGTGCACCTACGAGTGTCGGCTGGTGCCGGGGTTGTTGCAGTCGGAGGGGTATGCACGGGCTGCTTTCGACAATCGCATCCCGCCCCTGTCCGACGAACAGATGGAGGCCCAGGTAGCGGCCCGTATCCAGCGCCAGGCGCTCATCAGGGAACGGCCCAACGCCTCGTTTAGCTTCGTCATGGACGAGCACATCTTGCAGCGTCGAATCGGTGGAATCGAGGTCACACGCGGCCAGTTGGACCATATGTTGGCTTTCGCCGCGTTGCGTAACGTGTCGATCCAGGTCATGCCGTCGGACTGTCAGTGTCATGCGGGCCTGGATGGTCCGCTGGCGTTGCTGGAGACTCCGGAGGGTAAGCACCTCGCCTACTCCGAGGGTCAGGAGAACGGCCGACTGATCTCCGACCCGAAAGAGGCCGCCGTTCTGCACCGGCGATATGCAACACTCCGCTCACAGGCCCTTAGTCCCCTGGACTCCATCGGCCTGCTGGAGCGGATCAGAGGAGCACTATGAGCGACACCGAACTGGCCTGGTTCAAGTCCAGTTACAGCGGCACCTCGGGGGACAACTGCATCGAGGTCTCCATCACCGACCAGGCTGTCCACGTACGGGACTCCAAGGACATAGACGGCCCGCACCTCACCATCGGCCCCGACGAGTGGGCGCGGTTCGTGCGGTTCGCCGCGTACGGCTGAGCCCTTTCACCGGCCCAGCCGTACGTCGGCGAAGCCTCAGCTAGCCCCGGGCCGGGGCTCGTGACGCGGGCCCTGCCCCGGCGGCGGTGTGAGGGTAGAGGTGTAGTTCTCGCCATCCACAAGTGGGTTCTCCAGGCTGACCCCGGCTGCCGCCATGCGGTCGTACTCGGCAAGGATCAGCTCCTTGGTTCGATACGAGCCGTACTTGGCCTCGTCCTTGCGTCGGACGATGGGGAAGGTGTCGAGGATGTAGTCGGCATCCTCGCGGGTGATGCCGTAGAGGTGGAAGAACAGGGCGTCGAGTTCGGCGCGGATTACCTCACGGCGGGAATCGTCCCAGCGGAAGGGTGCGCCGGTGTCTCCGAGGTCAGTTGCGAATCCAGACATGTCACCGGCGGTGTAGCTGAGTTCCACGACCCGGCGAGTGGCGAAGGGCGCGTGGGGCCCCAGTTGGCTAGGCGTGGCAACCGGTAGCTGGTAGATGGTGAAGAACTTGAGGTGTGTGCCCCCAACCTTCTGCCGCGTGGCGAAGTCGAAGACGAATGACGATAGGCACGCAATCAGCCCCGCAACCTTCGGGCCGCTCGGCAACATGAGTAGAGTTCCATCGGGCGCAGCCACACGAGGAAAGGCAAAGTTGATCATGGTGCGCTCGTCTGTCGCGCGGCAGATGTCGCGCCAGCCGAGGAGCCAGTCGTGATCCCATGACTTTGCGGCGAGTTTGACGCCGACCTCGGGCTCCGGGACCCAGTACCGGGGAAGAGCGGTGACTGCCGGGTCGTCCCGCTGCTCCAGGGGCAATCTGGGCAGCGTCCCCATTTTGGCCTGGGCCGCCGTCTGGCCGGCATAAGTTCCAAGCCTGTGGTCGTAGTGGTGGAGCATCTTCGCTTCGTATAGCGGAAGCATGCGGGCGGTGTCGCGAGTAAAGGTGTTCCCAGTAAGAGTCCAGCCGTCGGATTCGAGTTCATCGCGGGTGCGAAAGATGTGCGAGTCGTTCGACATGTCGAACATCCGCATGAACGACAAGCCCCAGGGATTGCCGTTGGGGTCACCCTCCTTGATGAGGACGGGAATGCGGCGATAGATGCCGAGTGTGATCTCCGCGTCGCGACTCGTGCGGAAAGTGGGGCTGGATCCGGTGTTCGGATTGACAAGCAGGATGTCCTCGGGGCTCATAGTGAACCTGCGGTCTGACAGCTCCTCGATGTATCGAACTTTCGATGAAAAGAACGCCTGCGGAACTCGCTCCGCCCTGCCAGCCATCGCGAGTAGACAGAAGTTGACGCTGTGATGGACGGCCCGGCTCAGCAGAAACCCCTCGTTCTCGAAACCGAGGTAGGAGACAAGATGCCCCTGCCTGACTAGGTCTGAGAAGAACGGCGCGGTCGTGGCGTCTGTACCGATGCCGATGGGAAGAACGAGACCGGATCGGCCCGTGCGGGCAATGAAGTTGCGGGCGGTTTCTGCAAACGCTGCGTAGGTATTGATGTCGCCCCTTCCTGTAAGGGGGTAGCGCAGTGAGGTTCGCAGGAACTGACTCTCGCCTTCGGTGCGTCGTTTGGCTGCGCTGAAATCGGCGAAGAGCTCTGGATTCGTCGTCGTCAGGGCCGCGATAAGCTTCTTGCGTGCGGCGGCATTCGGCGCGTTAGCGATCGATTCGTCACGCTGAGCGAAGAACTCCTGCTCCTGGAGCTTGATGCGTTCCCACGGTGGGTTGCCCAGAACGCAAGAGAAGCCCCCGGTCCACCCCACGGAGGGGTCTGCTTCAGCGTCCTCCGTCTCCGAGACGCGGAAGACCTCCGGGAACTCCAAGTGCCAGTGGAAGAACTCGTACTGCTTGGCCAGCCGGATGATCTCCTCGTTCGTGCTCACCGGGATACCCGCCCCCGGGCTCTGGAGGTCCCGGAACACCCCCTCCGTGACCGGGGTCGGCGCGCCCTTCCACTTCGGCCAGACGAATGCCGCGCACCATGCGTCGGCCACATGAAGCGCACGCAGGTAGTCCGCCGACTGCTCCAACTCGCGGAAGCGACTGGACTGGAGCCGCACATCGCGCAGCGTGTCAGCGCGAGCGTCGGTGATGTCGCGCAGGCTTTCCGCGAAGGCGGCGTTGGTGACCCAGATGCGTTCCTCGGTGTGGAAGCTGAGTTGGCCGCCACGTTCGGCAGCGTTCCGCTTCTTCACCGCGGCCGCGATCTTCTTGTCGTCCCCCTCGATCGGCTTGAAGGCGTCGTCCGGGATTCCCCCGGCCAGCAAGGCAGGCGTCGCCCCGAGGAGCGCGTTGCCGTGCTTGACATGCGCGTCCAGAAAGCCCAGCGGCTTGCCCGGCTCCAAAGCTTCCAACCACAAAGACACCTTGGCGAGTTCGACCGCCATGGGGTTGAGATCCACCCCATAGATGCACCGCGCGACGACCTCGTGCAAAGCATGCCGCACGGCATCCAGCGTCGGCTCAGGATTCTGCTCCCGCACCGCCGCAACCCGCTTCGCGATCCGGCGCGCCGCCGCAACAAGGAAGTGCCCGGATCCACAAGCCGGGTCGCAGACCGTCAGTGACAGCAGCTCCTCAACAATGGCAGGCCCCGGGTCCGGCTGCCCGGACCGAGTCGCGCGGATCTCGCCGCGTTTGACCGCGTCATCGATGACCGGGTCCAACGCCGAATCCAGCAGGCACTCGATGAGCGACGAAGGCGTGTAGTACGAGCCCGTCGTCTTACGGGCGTTGCCCGCAAGCTCCACCAACTCGAAAGTGCGGTCAGTGGCGTTGTGCTTCGGTACGAGTTCCAGCAATGACTCGTAGATGGAGCCGAGTTCCTCGGCGTCCAGGTGGCGGTAGTCAACGACACGGTTCCGCTTGGAGCCCGCGTCGCGCACGATCGACAGCGCGCGAACCGCCTCCAGTAGCGGCTCGTTGGACAGGGCCAGGCTGTGCAGGAGCTTGTCCGCCTCCGTGTCGTCGAAGATGCCGCCCAGGCCCGGCAGGCCTAGCTCCGGGCGCCCGTCGTCGTTGCACAGACCGGACAGGACGAACCGCAGCGCCCGGTACAGGTCACCGTGGGCCGTACCCCGGCGTCGCTGGGCGTGTCGACGCAGCCGCGCCGAGGAGAAGTACTTGGCGTACCGCTCCCTGGCCGTCTCATCCGCCGACGGGGACAGCAGTACTTCCCGGTCCTCGGCCACGAACAGGAACAACAGCCGGTAGACAAGCCGCAGTAGCGCGTAGTGGAACGTCTTGACGTCCAAGTTGTCGCGCAGCTCGCGGTTGGCGGGATGCTTCAAGAACCCCGTGCCCAGCGTGGTGATCGCCGTCTGGACGCCCTTGCGGAGCTGGTCCAGTGCCCGCGTGCCCGAGGCGATCGCCTCCGTGCGCCACTTCTCCAGCCAGCACGCCGACGGCGCCGCGTCCTCCGCCACTTCGAAGCGTGACACATGCAGCAGCCGGTACAGCAGCACGAACTCGCTGAACAGTTCGCCGTCGAAGACCGCTTCGAGGTCGAATTCCACATACGAAGCCGTGGCCAGCGCGCTGGAGTCGCGCAGCAGGCGCACCTGGCGACCGTTCGTGAGTATTCCCCACAGGTGGGCCTCGGTCCGGTTGAGGCACTCCTGGAGCATCGACTGCGGCGGGACCGTGCCCGCGCCGCCGGGGCGCTTGTCCAGGTCGGCGTTCCACGACGCCTGGTGGACGAGGGCATGCTGCCAGCGGTGCGAGACCTCGAACGTCCTGTCCGCGTCGGAGTCGGCCGTGACGCCCGCCGCCCCGAGCGGCGTCAGACGGCCGAAGCCCAGCTCCCGCCAGAGGGGTGCCAGCCAGTCGGCCTGGGCGATGCCCGTCGGGTCAGTGGACGGGAGACCCGTCTCCGGATCCTCGGGCAGCCGCGTGCGCAGCTCGCGCCAGAGCGGCTTGAGGTACTCCCAGCTGCGCTCTGCCTCGTCGCGTACCGAACGCGACGACGGCAGGCCGTAGTCGGCGGGCTTGGCGCCCGGCACGTCCTTGCCCTCGGATATCCGGACCAGCATGTCGGCGGGCAGCAGCGCGCCGACGGTGTGGACGGCGGAGAACACCTGGTTGCGGGTGGTGGCGGACATCAGGCGGACACTCCAGCGGAAGCGGCGGAGCCGGTTGCGGCACCGGCGACGGAGGCGGCGGGCGTGGCGGGCAGGTAGACGTACGCGCCGAGCACGTCGGCGGGCTTCTGGGCGGTGACGGACAGCCCCCGGACGATCTCGCCGGACGCGGACCGCACCCGGCGGTGCGAGGCGTCCAGCTCGGCGGCCAGCTCGTCACCGAACTCTTCCAAGTAGCCGGAGACATCCGGTAGTTGACCCAGAATCCGGGTCATCGTGCGCTCGCCGAAGTCCGGATCGGTGTTCTCGGAGGCGGACGCGCCCAGCAGGGTCACGGCCTCCTGCTGCGACAGCCACACCGCGTTCTTCGGCGCGCCCTGGAACGCCAGCAGCCGGGCGTCTTCGGCGACCAGTTGCCTCTCGCCGCTGCGGGACGGCAGGGTGAGGTGGAAGCGGTAGCGGACCAGGAGCAACGTCGTACGCGTGGTGACCGCGTCCGTGGTGATGACGCCGCAGCGGCGGGCCGGGCGCGCCCCGTCGGCCTGGGTGTCCAGGGCGGCGTTCAGGACGTGCGCCGCGAGGGCGCCGACCACGGGGTCGGTCCGCACCAGAGCCGCCTCACCGCGGGCGACCGCGGGGTCGGTGCGGAACGGGATCGGGCGATCCTTCTCGATGACCTCCGCGCCGACGACCGGCGCGAGCGCGTCCCGCAGGCCAGCGGGGGTGCCGCCTACCTCCGCGGTGAAGTCGGCGTCACCGTCCCCACGCAGAACCGCGTTCAGCGCGCCCAGCGACTCCCGTACGAAGGTGTGGATCTCGCCCGCGCCGCCCAGCGACTCCCGGATGGCGGCGACTTCGCGCGCCACCTCCTCCGGGTGGATGGAGCGCTGCGCGAACCGCGAACGGGACGCCTTCTCGCGCTCGGCGGCCGAGTTCCAGTCCTTCTCCAGGTCCGCGAAGCTCTGCTGGAAGGAGTCCGAGCCGAACAGGGCCTGCTGCTCGCCCTGTCGGCCGCGCAGCAGCAGCCATTCGACGATCGCGTCCGTGACGCCCGTCGACATCTCGTCGGGTACGGAGACGGAGATGCCGAGGTCCTTCTTGATCTGCCGGTGCTTCTTGATCAGGACTTCGAGGACCTTGCCGTCGATGCCGTTGTCCTCGCCGTACAGGGTGATGACGCGGACCTGGTCCCGCTTCTGGCCGTAGCGGTCGACGCGGCCCTCGCGCTGGTCGTGGCGGGTGGGGTTCCAGGCCAGGTCGTAGTGGACGACGGCGTCGAAGTGGTGCTGGAGGTTGACGCCCTCGGACAGGCAGTCGGTGGCGATGAGGACGCGCCGGGCGGCGGCGTCCTGGCCCGCCTCCTCGGCGAGTTGCTCGATGCGTTCGATGCGCTGCTGCGGGGAGAGGGTTCCGGTGACCGCCTTCACCACGGTCTTGGCGCCGAGCGGACCGCGCTTCTTCGCCTCCGGGTCGTTCGCCAGTTGGGCGGCCAGGTACTCCGCGGTGGGTATGTAGCGGCAGAACACGATGGGGTTGTGGCCGTCGGCGAGCAGTGCCTTGAGGTGCTTGATGAGTGCCTTCAGCTTCAGGTCCTGCTCCGGACCCTCCAACTGCGCCGCCCGGTCGGCGAGTTCGGCCAGCCGGGAGCCGGTGTTCTGCTCGGTCTCCGCGCCGGGCGCCACGTCCATGCCCTCCAGCGCGTCGCTGTCCGCCGAGTCGCTGGTCAGCGGGGCGCCGAGCCGGTCGGCCTCCTCCGCCGAGGCCGCCACCGCCGCGGCCGAGCGGGTCCGCAGCGTCTGCGCGGCGGCCCTCGGCGATGAGACGAGCGAACGCAGCAGGGCGATCGCCGACCACCAGGCGATGCGTGCCTCCCGCCTGCCCTGGCTGTCGGCCGCCTCGACGCGCTCGCTCGCGTACGCGATCGCGTCGTCGAGCAGGGCGCGGTAGGCCGGGGACAGCTTGTACGTCTCGTCCTTGAAGTAGCGGTCCGAGGGGAACGCGGTCCGCTCGGCGAGGCTGTCGTCGCTGAGGCCGTCCTCCTTGGTGAGGTACTGGCGTACGTCCGCCCGCTTGCGCGCCACGAAGTGCTGCGCCAGCAGTTTCCGGCCAGCCTCCGAGTCCAGGTTGACCGCCGCCAACTCCGGCTTGACCAGGCCGAGAAGGTTTCGGAACGCGGACTCCTTGCCGCTGTGCGGGGTCGCCGTCACCAGCAGCAGATGCCGGGTGGCGTCCTCGGCGACACGGCGCAGGAGCTCGTAGCGGAGCTGGTTCTGCGAACCGGCCGAGGTGTCGTCGGCGGCGACGCAGGTGTGGGCCTCGTCCACGACCACCAGGTCGGGACAGTGGCGCAGGAAGTCGTCCCGGTGGCGGGTGGACTTGATGAAGTCCGTCGAGACGATGACGTGGGGGTATCTGTCGAAGAGGGACTGGCCGAGGTCCAGGCCACGCTCCAGGCGGGAGACGGTGGAGGCGAGGACCAGCTCCGCGTCGATGCCGAACTTGCCGCGCAGCTCCTGCTGCCACTGCTCGGCCAGCGCCGGAGAGCACAGGACAGCCAGCCCCTTCGCCTCGCCCTGCGCGAGCAACTCGCTCGCTATGAGGCCCGCCTCGATCGTCTTGCCGATGCCGACGTCGTCGGAGATCAGCATCCGCACCGTCTGCTGGCGCAACGCCATCAGCAGCGGCACGAGCTGGTAGGCGCGGGGCTCCACCGCGACACCGGCGAGGGAGCGGAAGGGGCCAGCGCCCGAACGGAAGCCGACCCGCAGCGCCGTGCGCAGCAGGCCCGCCGCGCGCTGGTCGCCGAGGTCCGCCGGGTCCGGCGGCGTGAACTCGGCGCCCCTGACGTCCTCCAGCGCCGGGAACACGGCGGCGATGTCGTCGTCCGAGCCGCCCAGCGGACGCAGTACGAGCAGGTCGGGCTCGCTCTCGGGGAGCACCACCCATTCGCGACCGCGGGCCGTCACCAGGGATCCGGCGGAGTACGTGAGTGCCATGTGTGTCGTGAAGTCCTCGTGCGGGGGCGGTCAGTGGGAAGAGCGCGTGCCGAAGCAGCGGCTGAGGGGGGCGACGATCGCGTCCCAGTCGGCACCGTGCGGGAAGCGGACGAAGTCCCAACCGGCGTCCAGGAGCCGTTCTTGGGCGTCCTCGTCGCGCAGGGCCGTCATTTCGGTGTCCGGCAGGTCGACGAACACCGCGAGGTTGACCCCGCGCAGCCGATACACGTAGTCGGCCAAGGCGTTGGCCTCCGTGATCAGGGTCTCGCCCTCATCGGGCAGCCGCAGGCCACGGGCCTTCAACCAGGTGACGAGGTCGTGCTGGGCGACAGCCTCCTCAACGACGGACTCCAGGCTCGTGGGAGTCTCGGGCGTCTGGTCGAGCAGCCTTCGGTACTGCTCCGAACGCGACTCCCCGCGGGACTCCCGGTGGGCCGTCGCCGAGGCGAGGCGCACCAGCAGGTCGCGTGCCGAATGCCGGTTGATCAGTACGTGGTTGAGCTGGTTGCCGTAGGTAAGCAGGCACTCGTAGCAGCCGAGCGCGCAGGCCCGGCCGGGGCGGTGCTCTTCTCCGCCCAGATCCCTGCCGTCCGGGTCGAAGTGGCAGATAGCGAGGGCTTGTTGGGCGGCTGTCGCCAGGGCGTCCTTCTCCGCCTGGAGGCGGCGCAGCACGCCCGCGCCGCCCTCGGCGGCCTCGGTGAACAGGATGCGGTTGCGCGGACCGTCGTCCGGCGGCAGCAGCTCGCTCGACAGCTCGGCGTCCTCCAGCTCGAACGCGGCCTCGATGCCGCGCTCCAGCGCGTACATCAGGGAGAGCGCGACCGGCTCGGGCAGCGGTTCGTCCAGGGTGACGACGAGGATGTTGCGGCGGTCCTCCACATAGGGGATGACGCGCTTCTTGCGGCGCCGCTCGTTGCCGTCCGCGTCGATCACCGGCAGCTCGCTGGAGTCGCCGGACGCCTCGGCGGCGTCCTTGTCGTTCATCCAGCGGCCGTCTGCCAGGTCCAGCCAGTAGCCCGGCGGTTCGTCGTTCTTGGCCCGCACCCGGCCGATGTTGGTGATCCGCACTGTTGCCGAGTCGCCGTACGCCACCTCGGCGAGCTGGGCGCCCGAGGCGTCGGTGATCGATGCGTTCAGGCGGCCCTTGCGGGCGCCGTGGTCGTGGAAGCGGTACGACGTCTCCAGCTTGAAGCCAGCGCGGCGCCGCTCCTCCTCGTCGGAGGAGATCCGCTCGCGGCGCGTGGTGTAGACGGTGTGCAGCTGCAGCAGGCCGTAGGTCGCCGAACCCAGCCGCTCCTTGCACATCTCGCAGTTGTCCTCCCGCTCTTTGGGGTCGTGGTGGTAGCCGCAGTGCGCGCAGCGGCGGGCTTCGCTGGTCGCCAGGTCACCCGAGGAGTCGGGCGGGAGCTGGATGCGGGTCACCTGGTAACGGGCGCCCTCGTGGTAGATCAGGGCCCCCGGGCCGAACTCGCGGATGGCGAGGAAGCGGGGCCGCTGGAGGAAGTCGCCGTCCCCGCGACGGCGGCCCACCGTCGGAATGTACGCGGCGAGCGGCAGGCGCGGGAAGCTGTAGCCCGGCAGGAACCCCTCGGACGCCAGATAGCGGTACGGGTTGAAGTCGGAGAGCACGGACTTGCTGTCGACACTCTCGTTCATCAGCAGGTTCAGCTGTGTCTCCGCCTCACGGCGGCGGGCGTTGGCCCGGTTGCGGTCGCCTTCGGTGAGGCTGTAATCCAGGCGGCGCTTGTTCTGGATGTACTGGTCGTCGAGCGCGGCACGGAACAGCTTCCGCCAGCGCTCGAAGGCGTCGTCGAACCGCGCGGGTATGGTCCGCACCTTGTCCTGGATCCAGTCGTCGTGCCACCAGGTGGTCTCGGCGAAGTCGGGCAGCAGCGGGCCGAGGACGCGCAGTGCGGCGTCGATAGTGCGGCGCTGGGCGCCCTCGTCGAGGGAGGCGGCGAGGATGTCGGGCAGCAGTTCCAGGGCGGGTGCCGGACGGTCGCCGGTGTCCGGGTAGGACACATCGAGGACCTCGGGGATGGCGCGGCCCAGCCTGAGCCCGGCCTCGGCTATCCAGATGCCCTGGAGGTGGGAGAGGACCAGGTCCTCGTTGGCGAGGTCCAGGCGCGGCGGGGCGACCGCGCCCGCCACCATCCGCTCCGAGCGGCGGAAGTAGTACTGGTCGTGGCTGTTGCCCGTGGCGCAGTACGTCGTGACCAGGGCGGGTTGGCCGCTGCGGCCCGCGCGGCCCGAGCGCTGCGCGTAGTTGGCGGGCGTGGGCGGTACGTTGCGCATCATCACCGCGTTCAGCGAGGAGATGTCGACGCCCAGCTCCATCGTCGGCGAGCAGTACAGCAACTTCAACTCGGCCTTGCGGAAGGCCTCTTCGCGCTTCTCCCGTTCCTCCGGGGCGACCTGCGCGGTGTGTTCGCGGGCGAACAGCCCGGACAGGGCACCCGCCGCGTCCTTGTACAGGTCACGGAAGAAGATGTTGACGCGTGGTCCGTCGCCGCTCTGGTATGTGCGCGTCAGCGGGTCGTGGGCGCCGGTCTCACCCTTGCCCGCCCGCCAGATCAGCGACTGGGCCGCCACCCGGTAACCGGTCGGAGAGGCGGCGGAGGACCGACGGTACCGGCCGACGCGCTGCGGGGTCTGCGCGACCTCCTTCACCAGGCCCGCCTTGGCCAGGACCTTCAGCAGCTCCTCGATGACCAGTTGCAGGTCGTCGGGATCGAGCTCCTTGAACGACTGGTCAGCGCGCCGCAGATACTTGCCGAACTTGCCGCGCGCCGACAGGAACAACGCCGAGCGCTCCGTGCCCGGGCGCGACGGATGCGGGTAGGCGGTGCCGACCCGTGGCTTGTCGGAGGCGGAGAGCACCCAGGGGTCCACCAGCCGCTCCTCACTGGCCCGTTGCAGCGCGTCGAAGTCATCGCGGAAGTACGACACGTCGACGGCGAGGGAACGGCGCATGTCGTCGAGGAGCGTCTTCATGATCTCCGCGCGAAGCGCCGGATCCGCATCGCGCAGCGCCTCGTGCGTGTCCGCCCACCGGTCCTGCTTGGCCGCCACCCAGGCCAGGTCCTCGTAGTCGATCTCCAGCAGGCCGGTCTGCTCCAGGTTGGGCATGGTGATGCGCCAGCCGCGCTCCAGGTCGAGGTAGAGCCGGAACGCGATCACATCGCGGAGCGTCCTGGCGGCGTTGCGGGCGAGCGAGGGTGACAGGTCGCTCTCCCCGGTGTAGTCGGCCGGGTCGATGGCGAGCGCGTTGGTCACCGCGGAGGCCAGTTCCTCGTGGTGGATGCCGTCCTCTCCGGCGTCCACGGCAGCCCGGTACAGCGCGCCGCGCAACTGCGTGATCTGCACGAAGTCGTTGAAGTGGCCGGCTTGGAGGGAGGCGTCCTGCCGGTTGTCGACGAACGTGAGGAGCTTGCGGGCCTCCTTGCCCAGCGCCTCCAATGGCACCGACCTCAGCGACCGCACCACAGAGGCGGAGATCAGCGAGGTCGCGGAGGACCGGCCCTCCTGGGCGAGCGTGGCGAGCTTCGCGAAGTCCCGGCCGCGTGTCTGCTCGTACGCCACCCCGCAGTGCAGACAGAACAGGAAAGGCGAGGGGATGAACGCGGCCTGGAGTTCGCCGCGGCCCTCATGACCAAGCGGGTCCACCGTCACGGCGTACGGTACGCGGTCGCGGTAGGCCTTCTTCACGACCTCCTGCCCCTTGTCGTCCAACTCCAGCCAGGACTCGGGTAGTCGGCGGTCGTCCACCGCGTACTGGACGTTGGACGGCCATCCGCGCTCATGGTCGATGTACAGGTACCCATCGCCCTGACGCCCGCCGGTCGCGGAGGTGTCACGGCGCGCCTCATACCGGACCTCGCCGTCGTTCTCGTTGCGCCACACCGTCAGGTACTCCTGACCGCACTCGCGGCAGAACGCCAGCGGCATCAGCAACTTGCCGCCGCTGCCCGGCTGTTCGAGCTGGTAGGAACGGGTCAGGTGACGCGAGAGCTTGTCCTCCAAGGTGACGTAGACGGTGTCGCCCTTGGAGAGGAACTGGTGCAGCCTGAAGGCGAACAGCGGCCGTTCGGTCACCGGATGCCGGGCCTGCGAACCGGCTTCCAGAGTGGCCCGGATCGCTTCAACACACGTGTCCTCGCCGACCCCCGACTCCTCGGCCAGCTCCTTCGCGGCGACCTCGATCTTGGTGGGCTGCCGTCGCACCAGGCGCCCGGTGCCCTCGTCCGTGGCAAGGCCGAAACGGGTCTCGATCCATCGGGCCAGCGGGTCGCGAACCAGGTCGTGGTACGAGCGCGGGGCGGTGGGCGAGGTGAGGCGCTCGGCGGCGACGGTGCCGGGCGCTTCGTCGGTCGCGCGCACGAGGGTCTCGCCGATGACGTGTTCGGGGCGCACCGGGGTGCCGAACAGGGTGCTGGCCACCTGGGCGACGACCTTCTTCTGGTCGTCCAGGGTGCCTTCGGTCGACATGGTGGCGGAGGTGCCGATGCACTGAAGGTTCGGTGCCTGGCAGGCCTCGCGAACCCGGCGGATCAGCAGGGCCACGTCGGCGCCCTGGCGCCCCCGGTAGGTGTGCAGCTCGTCGAAGACCAGGAACTCCAGTCCGCGGGCCATCGTGATGAGGCTGGCCCGGTCGGCGGGGCGGGTCAGCATCAGTTCGAGCATCACGTAGTTGGTGAGCAGGATGTCCGGCGGATTGTCGCGGATCTGCTTGCGCTTCTCGTCGTCCTCCTGACCGGTGTACCGGGCGAAGGTGACCGGCTCGCGGCCCGCGCCGTAGCCGTCGCGGAGGTACTTCTCCAACTCCCGCAACTGACTGTTGGCGAGGGCGTTCATCGGATACACGATGATCGCCCGCACGCGTTTGGCGGCCCTGGGGCCTTCGGCGTCCCGCTCGTGCAGCACCTTGTTCACGATCGGGACGATGTATGCGAGCGACTTTCCCGAGCCGGTGCCGGTCGTCAGCACGTAGGACAAACCGGAGTTGGCGGCGTCGACGGCTTCGCGCTGATGCTGGTGGAGGGTGAGCGGGCGGCCGTCGGGGACCGTGCCGTTCTCGGTCTTGTTCGCCTGGAAGATCCGGGCGCACTCCTCGTGCAGCACGCCCTGCCCGGCCAGTTCCGCGACCGTTCCACCGCTTTTGAAGAACGGGTTGAGGGAGAGCCAGGGATCCGGCCACTGGGACTTGTCATTCAGGTCGTCCTCGACGTAGGCGGCGATGCGGTCGTCGCGGATGACCGTGCCGCCTTCGGTGAAGGAGCGGTAGTCCTTGATGAGCGCGCGATGGACGCCGAAGACATCCATCGCGGCGCCGGAAGCGGTCACCGGCACCGGCACCGGGGCGGGCGTGACTGCGCTGGAGGCCTCGGCGGCGGTGTTGCCACACAGGGGACGGGTGGGATCCAGGGCGCTCCACTGCGGCAGGTGAGCGGAGGTCTCGTCCTGCACGGCCAGCGGAAGCAGGGCATCGCGAACAGCCACGGCGTCCACCGGGCGGTCCGCCGGGTCCTTGGCGAGCAACCGGTCGACGAGGCGGGCGAGTTCGGCCGGCACGTCGCTGCGTATCACCCTGATCGGTGTCGGGGTTCCGCCAACGTGCTTGCGAGCGAGGTCGTATGGTGACTCGCTGGTGAACGGGGGCACGCCGATGAGCATTTCGTACAGGACACAGCCCAGCGCGTACAGGTCGGCGGCCTGCGTGACCTGCTTGGCCTGGAACTGCTCGGGAGCCATGTAGCGTGCGGTGCCCACGCTGACGCCGGTGCTGGTCAGCCGGGCCTCGTCGGGGTCGTCGACGATGCGGCCCATGCCGAAGTCGAGCACCTTGACGATGCCGCCCTGGGTCAGCATGACATTGGCGGGCTTGAGGTCGCGGTGGACGATGTCGGCGGCGTGCGCGGCGGCGAGGCCGTCCGCTATCTGGGCGCCGATGGCGGCGGCCCAGGAGACAGGCAGCTGAGACTCCTCCTCGACGAGGTCACGCAGCGTCTCGCCGTCCAGCAACTCCATGGCCAGATAAGGCAGTCCGCCGCCCTCCGCGCAAATCCCACCGGCGATGAGCCTCGTGAGGTTGCGGTGAGCGAGGCGGCGCATGATGCGGACTTCACGGGCGAAGCGGTCCACTGCCTTGGAATCGGTGTCGGTGTCGATCCGGGTGCCGGTGCGGCGGCGCAGGATGGTCTTGACGGCAACTGTGCGTTCGGGGGCGCCCATTGCGGCGTGGAGATCCTCGGCACGGTGGACTTCCCCCATGTTGCCCTTGCCGATCACCTGACCGATGCGGAACCTACCGTCGACCAACTCGCCGCTCACTGCCGCCCCTTCAGCCTCTTCGCACGCTCCCCCCACCGGGAGGTGCCCCCTGTCCCTGCTGCGCCACAGCCCTCGGTGGCAGCAGGAGCATGTGGCAGTCGTCACTGTACACGAGGGTCAGCAAAGCTGATAGTGCGTAGATCTGTTGACAATGTAAACGCGCCGAAATTACTCTACGGGGTGTCATCGCTACAGGGGGGTGGCCGGTTTGGGGCACCAGTACGTCAACGGGCAGAGCGCGTCACGGATGAAGGCTGCTCTCGCTGGGCTCTTGGCTCAGCTCCGGCTTGCTGTGGTGGACGGCTTCGTGCCGGAGCGCGTCTTCATGGCGCACGCGCGCACCCTGGGGCTCGGCGAGGCGGAGCGGAACCGGTTGCGGGTAGAACTGGCCAGGCTCGGACTGCCAGTTGGCGGGACGGAAGCGCACACTGAGGCGGACCGTCCGGATGCGGAAACGGTTGCACAGGGCCGGGGGGAAAATGTGTTCCCTCGCGTGGTGACAGCGCAGGCGCTGCTCCGGCGGTATGAAACCACCTGACAGCTGGCCCGCCAGGCAGTGGCAAGAGTCTTCTGGCGGCCCAGCGGGCCATCATGCTCGCCTTGACCGGAACGCCGGCCGTCCTGCTGACCCGCTCCAACCTGCTGCGCCAGTCCCTCGCCGCCCTCGTTCACGCGCTGGGCCCGGCGGACGGCAGCGTGCGGGTGGCCACCGCCCACTCGTGGCTTGCGGAGTGGTGCGGCAGCACAGCACCGCGCCGCGCCGACGGCTGGTACGACTGGCATGCCTTCTTCGAGCGGGCCGCGGCAACCGCGCCTGCCCCGGGTCCCACCCTGGGCGTGGACGAAGGCCAGGACCTGCCCCCCGAGTTCTACCGGCTCTGCAGACTGCTTCAGGCCCGCACGACGGTCTACGCGGACGAGTGCCAGCGCCTGACCACCACCAATTCCACTCTCGCGGAAATCATCCAGCGGCTGGGCATGTGCACCCGCCACGAGCTTTACGGCAACCACCGCAACACTCACCAGATAGCAGCCTTCGCCGCCCAATTCCGCACCGACGCTGGCATGCCCGCCGTTCCCGAACGAGAAGGCCCACCCTCACGACTGCACAGACTGCCTGACCGGGGTGCCGCTGATCTGCTGATCCTGTTGGCAGAACGCCACCCGAAGCAGAGCATCGGAGTCGTGGTGAACTCCGCCCGTACCCAGTTCTCGCTGCTGGGCAGCTTGGAGCGCAGGGCACGCGGAGCCATCCGTACTCGCGCAAGTGGGGCCGGGGGTACTACTGCGCGACTGATCACCCCTCGGACATCAACGAAGACCCCAGGTTCGTCTGGGGTCTTTGCGTTTGTAGGGCCGTGGAGTGACCAACCACGTGAGCAGCGCCCGGCCCGGGAGCGTACCCCCGGGCCGAGCCCGTCAGGGCATGGGCCTCACCCCAGCAGCCTCGCCGCCAGGGTCGCCGCGTTGTAGGAGCCCCAGCCGGTCGCGAAGTCCCAGCCCCTGGTGGCGTTGTAGGCGCCGTTGCTGCCGGTGGTGATGTCGTGGAAGCCGGTGCCGTTCGCCGCGTACAGCTTCGGGTTGGCGAAGCCGAGGTTGGGCTTGCCCGCCGCCGCGGCCTGCTGGTTGACCAGGGCGGCGAAGGCGGCCCACTCCGGGGCGGCGGCGCTGGTGCCGCCGACCGAGGACCAGCTGCCCTGCGAGTAGATGGAGACGCCGGGGGAGGGGTCGGCGTGCGCCGAGACGTCCGGCACCTGGCGGTGGCCGCCGCCCGCGCTGAGCTGCACGGACTTCTGCCAGCTGGGGATCGGGAAGCTGGCGGAGACACCGCCGCCGCCACCGGACCAGGCCACCTCGCTCTTCCAGGCGTTGGAGGAGCTGACGGTCAGCTGGGTGCCGCCGACACCCGTTACGTAGGGGTCGCTCGCCGGGTAGTCCACCGAGGTGCCGCCGTCCCCCGCGTCGTCGGAGCCGTTGTCGCCCGAGGCCGCGTAGAAGCCCCGGCCCTCGGCGGCGCCCTGCTTGAAGATGTTGTCCACCGCGGTGATGTTGGTGCTGGTGCGCTGGGTCTCGGCGGCGCCCCAGCTGATCGAGGTGGTCGGGATGCCGCTGTCGACGATGGCCTGGTAGGTGTCGAGTTCGCCCGCGTCGGAGTTGGGGCCCTCGAAGACGGTGACGTCTGCCTTGGGCGCGATCGCGTGCAGCACCTCGATGTCCAGCTCCACTTCGACCTGGCCGTCGCCCAGCGCGCCGGAGCCGCCGTCCACCTGCTGTACGGACGGCGCGGGCGACTTCAGGCCGTAGTGGCTGTCGTAGGCGCTGATGTTGGACTGCTCGAAGCCGTCGAACTCCAGCAGCGCGATCTTCTGGCCGCTGCCGTTCGCGGTGCCCTTGACGTTGTAGCCGCCCTTGAGCTGGGCCGGGGTGTAGCCGCCCGCGGGGCCACTGTGCGGGGTCACGCCGGAGGGGGCCTGGTGGTGCAGTTGGAGCCGGTTGTTCAGGCCCGCCACGTCGCTGACGATCGAGGCGATGGAGCCGGGCAGTGTCGGCGCGGTGTCGTTGGCGTAGAAGGTGCGGCCGGAGCGGGTGTCCTTCCAGGTCGACAGCCTGGTGCCGAACGCCTTCTGGACCTGGGCGGCCGTGCCGCCCGCGTCGATCAGCAGGTTGCCGGGGTGGACGGCGGTGACGGTCAGGCCCTGGGCCCGCAGGTAGTCCTTGACCTGCTTGACCTCGGCGTCGGTGCGGCCGAACCGGGCGGCGAACTGGGCCTTGGTCAGGTAGTGGCCGTAGGAGCCGGAGTGCGGGTCGCTCACCTTGGCGATGAAGGTGTCAAGTGCCCTGTCGTCTCTGGGAGTCAGGCTCACCGCCACCGATATGTGATGGCCCGAGGCGACGGCGCCGGTGCGCACGGCGTGCGCGCCAAGGCCCTTGACCACGTCACCGGTGAGCGCCGCGCTGGCCGTGTGCGGTTGCGGCGCCGTCGCGTAGGCGGCGGGAACGGCGGCGACGAGCAGGGCCGGTACGGCGGCCAGGGCGAGCAGTTTCCGACGTGACGTCACTGAGTCCTCCATGGGGGGATGCGCCACCAAGTCGCTTGGAGAGCGCCTTGGTTGCGGCAGGGGCGGTGCGGAACTGACACCACGCTAGGAACGCCAGGACCCCCGCATAAGCGGGGGAACCCTTGCGTCACGTGTTAACGGCCGATGTCGTGTCAACCCGGTATGTCGACCGGTGAACCGAACTGCCCCCGGGGCGCCGTGAGTTGCCGGGTGATGACGTTCCCGCCGCGTGCCCCCGCGGCCATCGCATGGGCCAGCGCCGTACGGGAGCGGACACCGAACTTCCGGTAAACCCTGGACAGGGTGCCCTCCACCGTCTTGACGCTGATGAACAGCTCGGCGGCGACCTCGCGGTTGGTCGCGCCACCGCCCACCAGTGCGGCGATCCGGGCCTCGGTGGCGGTCAGTTCGGGACCGCCGCCGCGCTCCGCGGCGTCCAGCCGGGCCAGTTCCTCGGCGGCCCGCGCCTCCAAGGGTGCCGCCCCGCGAACCCGGGCGGTCTCCAGCGCCTCGGTCAGCGCGGCCCGCGCGGCGCCCCGGTGCCTGCCACGTCGCTCCACCGCACCCAGCGCGATCAGCGTACGCACCAGCTCCAGCGGCAGCGGAAGTTCCCGCAACCGGTCCGCCGAGCGGCGCAGCAAAGCCGCGCCCTCCTTGGCGCGGCCCAGTGCCGCCTCGCGCAGCCCCTCGGCCCGCTCCAGGGCGGCGAACACGCTACCGGGCTGGTTGGCCGACAGCCGGTGCGCCTCCCGGAGCACCGACCCCGCCGCGGCCGTCTCGCCCAGCATCACCAGTGCCTCGGCCAGGTCTGCGTGCCACTGCAGCAGCGGCGGATCGGCGGCGCACATCGCCGCGCCGATCTCCTTGGCCCGCCGCAGCGCCTCCACCGCCGCCGCGGCGCCGTGCGGGTCACCGCCGAGCAACGCGGCCTGCCCCAGCACGGCCAGGGAGCGCAGCAGGAACAGCCGGTCGCCGTCCGCCTCGCAGACGCGTACCGCGCGCTCCGCCAGTCGCCGCGCCTCCCACGGTGAGCCGCCCGCGGTGGCGGCCAGCGCCGCCGCGTACAGCGCGGGCGCGGACTGCACGCCCGACCCGGTGAGCAGCCGGGTGCAGCGGGCCGCGGTGCGCAGCGCCCGACGGCAGTCGCCGGAGCGCACCTGGACCCGCGTGAGCACGACGAGAGCGGCGAGCCGGTCCTCCACGCCCGCCAACCCCTCCGTGCCGCGCAGCAGTTCGCTGATCCGGGCGTGCGCCTCGGCCACCTGGTCGGAGTCCAGTGCCAGCACCGCGCGCATCCGGACCAGCGCCCAGCTCTGCGGCCCGGCGTCCGCGCCGCCGACCAGCGCGAGCGCCGCCGCCAGTGCCGCGTCCGCCTCGGCGGCCCGCCCGGCGAGCGACCGGATCCGCGCGAGTGTGGTGAGCGCCGCGGCCCGGTCGGCGCCCTCCCCCGCCGCGGCGGCGCGCTCGGCGTGACCGGCGGCCTGCGCCAACTCCCCGCGAAGCAGCCCGCGTAACGCCGCCCAGTGGTACAACCTGGCCTTAAGGGCCGGGTCCTGGGCCGCGTCGTGCAGCCCGTCCTCGATGAGCGGACCGGTGCCCTCCAGCGCCTGTCCGGCGTTGCGCAGCAGGAGCAGCCGGGCGCGTACCCGGTGCCGGGGCGAGTCGGAGCCCTCCAGCACGATGCGCGCCGCCCGGTCCGCCTCCGCGCGCTGCCCGGCGTCGCACGCGTAGTCGGCGGCGGCCAGCCACCGCTCGGCCTGCTCCACCGGCCGGTCGGCCGGGGTGCGTCGGGCGGCGAGCACGGCCAGTTCGGCCGCGGCGCCCGGTGCGCCACGGCGGCGCGCGGACGCGGCGGCGGCCAGCAGGGTGGCGGCGGTCGCCTCGTCCTCGTGCGGATGCGCCAGCGCCAGGTGCCGGGCCTGCTCGACGGGCTCGGTCACCGCGGCGGCCAGTGCGGCGTGCGCCTCGCGGCGGGCGTGCGCGGTGGCGTCGGCGTAGACGGCGGCACGGATCAGCGGATGGCCGAAGCGCACCGCGCCGCAGCCGTCGATGGCGGCCACCCCGAGCCGTTCGGCGGCCGTGAGCTGCGCCGCCGCCCCGGTCAGGCCCGCGGCGTGCAGCACGGTGAGGGTGGGCCGGGCGGCGGCGCTGCACACCAGCAGGGTGCGGCGGACCGGCTCCGGGAGGTTGCGGAACCGCTCCAGCAGCGGCGTACGGAGCCTGCGGGGTACCGGTAGCGGGCCGTCCGGTGTGTCGGGTGCGCCCTCGCGCAGCACGGCGCGGGCCAACTCCAGTGCGTACAGCGGGTTTCCGGCGGCGGTGCGCTGGATGGCGCGCAGCACCGCGGGCGGCAGGTCCGCTCCGGTGGCCGCGCGCAGCAGTCGCGTGACGCTGCCGGTGGACAGCGCGGGAACCGGGAGTTCGACGGTGTCCGGCGGGCAGCAGCGCAGCCGCTCGGGCTGCTCGCCCTCGGTTACCCGTTCGGTCGCGACCATCCGGACGTCGGCGCCGTCCAGCCTGCGCATGGCGAAGGCCAGCGCGTCGGCGCTCGGTCCGTCCAGCCACTGCAGGTCGTCCACGACCAGCAGCACCCCGCCGTTGTCGGCCAGCCCGCGCACCACTTCGAGCAGCGCGATCCGCACCGCGAGCCCGCTGTGCGCACCGGACGGCGCGCGGCCGCGCAGCAGTGCGGCGCGCAGGGCGGCGCCCGGCCGGGGCGGCAGATCGGCCAGCACCCTGGGCGGCACCCGCGCCAGCAGGTCGATCAGCCCGAGGCAGGGCAGCGCCGCGTCCTCGCTCGCGGGTGCGCAGCGCAACACGTGGGCGGCGGGCGGCAGTTGGCGGACGAGGGCGCGAAGCAGGCTGGAGCGGCCGATTCCGGCGGGGCCGTGGAGCAGGACGGCGCGGTGCGCGGTCATCGCGTCGCGAGCGGTTTCGAGCAGCCCGTCGCGGCCGGTCAGGGCTGGTTCTCGCACGGTCGCACCCTTCGCCCGGAAGCCGAAGACGATGGGCGGGACGGTTCAAACGCCCATGCGTGTGCTCATGACAACGTTCAGGTGAACACTTGTCAATGCCGTCGTGTGAACGCCGGATCACGCTTCACAAGCCACGCGCGGTGACCGCCTGGGTCGCCCTGTTGGCGCAACGCGCGTGGCGGGCGCCGCGCCCCGGACGCAGCGTGGGGGGACAACACCGCGAGCGACGCACCCGAGGCGGACGCGGACGAGGAGGCTCCATGAAGCGGCGGCGTTTCCTGACGGCTGCGGCCGGTACGGGGCTGGCAGCCGGTACCCCGTTCGGCGGACCGCTGCTGGCGCCCGGTAAGCCCGGCCTGCCGCCGCCGCTGCGCAGCGCGGCCCCGCTGCCACGCCCGTACCAGGTGCCGCTGCCGATACCCGCGGTGCTGTGCCCGGTGCGCGCCGACGCCACCACGGACCACTACGAGATCACCCAGCGGATCGCCCACCTGCGCATACTCCCCGGCCTGGAGACCGAGGCATGGACCTACGGCGGCAGCTATCCCGGGCCGACGCTGGTCTCCAGAGCCGGACGGCGCACCGTGGTCACCCACCGCAACGAACTGCCGCAGCCGGTCGCCGTCCACCTGCACGGCGGCCACACCCCGCACGACAGCGACGGCCACCCGACCGACCTGATACTGCCGGTCGGCTGGAGCAGACGGCACCGGTACGCCATGGCCGACACCAGCGGCGTGGGCCGGACCACCCTGGGGGAGCGAACGTACAGCTATCCGCTGGACCAGCGGGCCGCCACGCTCTGGTACCACGACCACCGCATGGGCTTCACCGGCCCGTCCGCCTACCGCGGGCTCGCCGGGTTCCACCTGGTGCGCGACGACGAGGAGGACGCGCTGCCGCTGCCGCGCGGTGACCGGGACATCCCGCTGATGATCAGCGACCGGTCGTTCACCGCCGACGGCTCCTTCCACTACCCGGCGGTCGACCCCCAGTGGGGGATGCCCGGGGTGACCAGCCACTGGATGGAGGGGATGCTGGGGGACACGATCCTGGTCAACGGCGCGCCGTGGCCGGTGCTCGACGTGCTGCGGCAGCGCTACCGGCTCAGGCTCCTCAACGCCTCCAACTCACGTATCTACCAGCTGGCGTTGGATCCGCAGCCGCCCGGTGGGGACGCGCTGGTGCAGATCGGCGCGGACGGCGGACTGCTGGAACACCCGGTGCGGCACGACGCGTTGCCCATGGCGCCGGCCGAACGCTTCGACGTTGTCGTCGACTTCGCCCGCTACCGGCCCGGCACCCGGGTGCGGCTGGTCAACCTGCTGGGCAGCGGTACGACGGCGGAGGTGATGCGGTTCGACGTCTCCGGCGCGGCCCGCGCCCCGGTCGACGAGACGAGGGTGCCCGCCCGGCTCTCCACCGTCGAACGGCTCGACCCGCACCGTGCCCGGGCGCTACGGACATTCCGCTTCCAGCGGACGGCGGCGGGCTGGACGATCAACGGCCTGCCGTACCGGCCGGGGCGGGCCGTCGCGGCGCCGAAGCTGGGCACCACCGAGCTGTGGCGGATCGTCAGCGACTTCCACCATCCGATACACGTGCACCTCAACCCGTTCCAGGTGGTGGCCCGCAACGGAGGGGCGCCGGGACGCTACGACGCCGGGTGGAAGGACACGGTGGACGTGCTGCCGGGGCAGTCGGCGCAGATCGCCGTGCGGTTCACCGACTACGCCGGGCGGTTCCTGTTCCACTGCCACAACCTGGAGCACGAGGACATGGCGATGATGGCCGACTTCGTCACCCGGTAGGCCCGCGCGCGCCGGGCCCGGGAAAGGCACGCCGCGGCGGGCCGGATTGGCGCGTCATGACCAGAAGCGGTGCCACCACGGGGTGCGGCGGTCGTCGCGGTCGGCGGGCCAGTATGGCGGGATGTTCCGGCCGGGCTGGTAGTGGGGTCCCTGGCGCATGTGGTGGACGATCACGGTGAGGTCCGCCACCGCAATCAGCGCGACGGCGCCGAAGAACCCCGCCCACCCCGGCTGCCGGGCGACGGCGAACCCCGCCATGGCGCCCAGTGACCAGACGAGGCCGAACAGCGTCAGCCCCAACCGCAGCCGCAGCGCGCTGCGGGCCTGTGTCGGTTCGCTTCCGGTGCGCATCGCCCCACACCTCCCACCGTCGTGGGTGTGCCCACCCTCCAGCGTACGCGCGCCTGTCAGTCGTCCCGGCGCAGCGCGCGGTCCAGGAGCCGGGACCACTCCCGCACGATCGCGGTGCGCCGCGGGGTGTCGTCGCGCAGCAGCGTGGCGAGGCCGAGGCCGCGCGCCATGTCCAAGGTGGCCTGCACCGTCTCCCGTACCCCCGGCACGTTCTCGTCCGCCTCCAGGATCTCCACCGCCAGCCGGTGCGCCTCCCGCCCGATGCGGCTTTCCAACGCCAGTACCCGCGGCCGTAGTTGGTCCTCGTCGGCGGCGGCCACCCACAGGTGCAGCGCCGCCCGGAACAGCGTTCCGGTGTAGACGCCGACCAGCATCTCCACCACGGCACGGGTGCGCGGCACCCCGCTGTCGGGCAGGGTGCGGGCGTGCTCGCGCAGTGTCGCCAGCCATTCCTCCGCGACGTGCTCGACCGCCGCGGTGAACAGGTCCTCCCTGGTGCGGAAGTGGTGCTGGGCGGCGCCCCGGGACACCCCGGCCCGCTCGGCCACCACCGCGACCGGGCTGCCGCCCCAGCCGCGCTCGGCGAGGCAGTCCACCGCCGCCTGCAGCAGGCGGCGCCGGGTCGCCCGGCTGCGGTCCTGCTGGGGGGAGGTGGCGGGACGCGGCGTCACAACACCCATCGCGGGTCCCGGCGTTCGAGGAAGGCACGCACGCCCTCGGCCGCCTCCGCCGAGGCGAACAACCGGGCGGACTGCTCGGCGTACTCCTCGCCGTCCCGGTCGAAGCCGCGCAGCAGCGCGGCGGTGGTGAGCCGCTTGGACTCGGCCAGGCCCTGCGGGGAGGCCGCCCGCAGCCCGTCGAGGATGCCGTCCAGCGCCTCCAGGCCCGCGTTCACCAGCCCCATCCGCACCGCCTCGGCGGTGTCGAAGACCTCGCCGGTGAGGTAGTAGCGGGCGGCGTCCCCGGCCGGTATCCGGGGGAGCACCGTCAGCGAGATCACGGCCGGTGCCAGGCCCAGCCGTGCCTCGGTAAAGGCGAAGGTGGCCCGCGGCCCGGCGACCGCGATGTCACAGGCGGCCAGCAGCCCCAGGCCCCCGGCCCGCACGTGCCCGGTGGTACTGGCCACCACCGGCTTGCCCAACTCCACGACGCGGCGCAGCAGTCGGGTCAGGGCGCGCGGCCCGGTCGGGGACTTCTCCCGCAGGTCGGCGCCCGCGCAGAAGGTGGTTCCGGTGTGGTTGAGCAGCACGGCGCGGGTGTCCGGGTCCTCATCCGCCGCCGCCAGCGCCTCGTGCAGTTCGGCGACGAGCCCGGTGGACAGGGCGTTGCGGTTGTGCGGCGAGTCGAGGGTGAGGATCCGCACGCCGCGTTCGTGGTCCTGCTGGAGATGGGACACAGTGGGACTCCTCAGTAGGACCTGGGCAGGCCGAGGGTGTGGTGGCAGACGAAGTTGAGCACCATCTCCCGGCTGACCGGGGCGATCCGGCCCACCCGGGACGCGGTCAGCAGCGACGCCAGGCCGTACTCGGTGGTCAGGCCGTTGCCGCCGAGGGTGTGCAGGGCCTGGTCGACGGCGTGCGCCCCGGCCTCCGCGGCCGCGTACTTGGCCATGTTCGCCGCCTCACCGGCTGCGGTGTCGTCACCGGCGTCGTACAGGAACGCCGCCTTGCGCATCATCAGCTGGGCGAGTTCGAGTTCGATCCGCACCTGGGCCAGCGGATGCGCGATCGCCTGGTGCGCGCCGATCGGCGTGTCCCACACCTGCCGGGTGCGGGCGTACTCCACGGCGACCTGAAGGGCGTAGCGCCCCATGCCGAGCGAGAACGCGGCCGTCATGATCCGCTCGGGGTTGAGCCCGGCGAACAGTTGCAGCAGGCCCGCGTCCTCGTCGCCGACGAGCGCGTCGGCGGGCAGCCGCACCTCGTCCAGGAACAGCTGGAACTGCTTCTCCGGCGCGGCCAGTTCCATGGGTATCGGCCGGAACTCGAAGCCCGGCGTGTCGCGCGGGACGACGAACAGGCAGGGTTTGAGCCTGCCGGTCCTGGCGTCCTCGGTCCTGCCGACGATCAGGGTCGCGTCGGCGATGTCCACCCCGGAGATGAAGACCTTGCGGCCGGACAGCAGCCAGTCGCCGCCGTCCCGGCGGGCGGTGGTGGTGAGCCGGTGCGAGTTGGAGCCCGCGTCGGGCTCGGTGATGCCGAACGCCATCCGCAGCGAGCCGTCGGCGAGTCCCGGCAGCCAGCGCGCTCGCTGCGCCTCGGTGCCGAACCTGGCGATGACGGTGCCGCAGATGGCGGGGGAGACCACGAGCAGCAGCAGCGGGCAGCCGGTCGCCCCCAACTCCTCCAGCACGATGGCCAGTTCGGTGATTCCGGCGCCCCCGCCGCCGTACTCCTGCGGCAGGTTGACGCCCAGATAGCCCAGCTTGGCCGCCTCCCGCCACAGTTCGTCGGTCTGCCGCCCCTCGCGGACGACCGTGGCGAAGTACTCGCGGCCGTAGCGGTGGCCCAGGGCGCTGACGGCGGAGCGCAGCGCGCGCCGCTCCTCGCTGTCCAGCAACGCGTTGTCCAGGGTGACGCTCATTCGGTGCTGTCCTCCTGCGTGACGACGGCCAGTACGGTGCCGACCTCGACCTGGCGGCCGACGGCGGCCTGGAGCGTGCTGAGGGTGCCGGAGGCGGGGGCGGTGATCTGGTGCTCCATCTTCATCGCCTCCAGCCAGACCAGCGGCTGCCCGGCTGCCACCCGGTCGCCGACCGCGACCTCGGCGACCCTCACCACCGTGCCGGGCATCGGGGCGAGCAGCGAACCGGGCGCGGTACGGTCCCCCCGCTCCGGGAAGCGGGGCACGGCGGTGAGCGCGACCGCGCCGAGCGCCGAGTCGACGTACACCTCGTCCCCGTACACCGCGACCTCGAACTCGCGCCGCACACCGGCGACTTCGAGCACCGCTCGGTCCCTGGTGTGGCGCAGCAGCCGGACCTCCGGGTGGTCCTCGGCGAGCAGACCGCCGCGGGTCAGCCGGTAGCGGACCTCGTACTCCTCGCCGTCCGGCGCGGCACGGTACCGCTTGACCTGCGGCTGCGACGGTACGTTGCGCCAGCCGCCGAACGGTGAGCGGCCCGCCGCGTCGCACAGCGCGGCGGCCAGCGCCGCGAGCCGGACCCGCCCCGGATCGTCTGCGGCTGGCGGCAGTTGGCCCAGGAACGCCGTGGTCACCCCACCGTCCGCGAACCGGGGATCGCGCAGCACCCGCACCAGCAGGTCGCGGTTGGTGACCGGACCGTGGATCCGGGCCCGCTCCAGGGTGCGGGCGAGCAGCCGCAGCGCCTCCGCCCGGGTCGGCGCGTGGGCGATCACCTTGGCGAGCAGCGGGTCGTAGTGCGCGGTGACCGCGGTGCCGTCCTCGACGCCGGAGTCCACCCGTACGCCGTCGGCCGCGGGGAGGGCGAAGCGGTGCACGGTGCCGGTGCGCGGCTGCCAGTCGTGGGCCGGGTCCTCGGCGTACAGCCGGGCCTCGATCGCGTGCCCGCTCGGCGGTGCGGGCTCCCCGGCCAGCCGGGCACCCTCGGCCACCCGGATCTGCCAGGCCACCAGATCGAGGCCGGTCACGCACTCGGTGACCGGATGCTCCACCTGCAGCCGGGTGTTCATCTCCAGGAAGTACGGGCGGCCGTCCCCGCTGACCAGGAACTCCACGGTGCCCGCGCCGACATAGCCGATGGCCCGGGCCGCCTCGCGGGCCGACTCGGACAGTGTGCGGCGCAGTTCGTCGCCGATGCCGGGCGCCGGGGTCTCCTCGATGACCTTCTGGTGCCGCCGCTGCACCGAGCAGTCCCGTTCGCCGAGCGTCCACACCGTGCCGTGCGCGTCCGCCAGTACCTGCACCTCGATGTGGCGGCCGTCCTCGACGTACGGTTCGACGAACACCTCGCCGTCCCCGAACGCGGACCGTGCCTCGGCTCTCGCCGCCACCAACTCGGCCTGGAGCGTGTCGAGTCGGCGGACGATCCGCATGCCGCGTCCGCCGCCGCCCGCGGCGGCCTTGACCAGCAGGGGGAGTTGGCCGGGTGCGGCGGTCGCCGGGTCGACCGGCTCCAGCAGCGGCACCCCGGCCTTCGCCATCAGGACCTTGGCCCGGGTCTTCGACCCCATCGCCTCGACCGCCTCCGGCGGCGGTCCGATCCAGGTCAGCCCGGCGTCCAGTACGGCGCGGGCGAAGGTGGCGTTCTCCGAGAGGAACCCGTATCCCGGATGCACCGCGTCGGCGCCCGCGGTGTGCGCGGCCCGCACGATCAGCTCACCGCGCAGATACGTCTCCCCGGGCGCGCCGCCCGGCAGCCGCACGGCGGCGTCGGCCTCGCGTACGTGCGGGGCGTCGGCGTCCGGGTCGGAGTACACGGCGACGGTGGCGATGCCGAGTTCACGGCAGGTCCGGAAGATCCGGCGGGCGATCTCGCCGCGGTTCGCCACCAGCAGGGAAGAGATCACGTAGCAGCCCCCTACATCCGGAAGACGCCGAATCCGCCGCGCGCCCCTTCGACGGGCGCGCTGTGGATGGCCGAAAGGCACAGGCCGAGCACTGTGCGGGTGTCCCGCGGATCGATCACACCGTCGTCGTAGAGCCGCCCGGACAGGAACATCGGCAGCGACTCGGACTCGATCTGCCGCTCCACCGCGTCGCGCAGCGCGGCGTCGGCCTCCTCGTCGTACGGCCTGCCCTGGGCCGCGGCCGACTGGCGGGCGACGATGGACAGCACCCCGGCGAGCTGCGCGGGCCCCATCACCGCGGACTTGGCGCTCGGCCAGGCGAACAGGAAGCGCGGCTGGAACGCCCGGCCGCACATGCCGTAGTGGCCCGCGCCGTAACTCGCGCCCATCAGCACGGAGATGTGCGGGACCCTGGAGTTGGCCACCGCGTTGATCATCATCGCGCCGTGCTTGATGATGCCGCCCTGCTCGTACTCCCGGCCCACCATGTAGCCGGTGGTGTTGTGCAGGAACAGCAGCGGGATGTCGCGCTGGTTGGCGAGTTGGATGAACTGCGCCGCCTTCTGCGACTCGGCGCTGAACAGCACGCCCCGCGCGTTGGCCAGTACGCCCACCGGATAGCCGTGCACCTCGGCCCAGCCGGTCGCCAGGCTCGGGCCGTAGAGCGGCTTGAACTCGTCGAACGCCGAGTCGTCCACCACCCGCGCGATCACCTCGCGCGGGTCGAACGGGGTACGCAGGTCGCTGGGCACGATGCCCAGCAGTTCCTCCTCGTCGTGGCGCGGCGGCAGCGGATCGGGGCGCGGCGCGGGACCGGCCTTCCGCCAGCGCAGCCGGGCGACCACGCGGCGGGCGGTGCGCAGCGCGTCGGGCTCGTCCACCGCGAAGTAGTCGGCGAGACCGGAGGAACGCGCGTGCATCTCGGCGCCGCCGAGCGACTCGTCGTCGCTCTCCTCACCGGTGGCCATCCTCACCAGTGGCGGTCCGCCGAGGAAGACCTTGGAGCGCTCCTTCACCATGATCACGTGGTCGGACATCCCGGGTATGTACGCGCCGCCCGCGGTGGAGTTGCCGAACACCACGGCCACGGTGGGGATTCCGGCGGCGGACAGCCGGGTCAGGTCCCGGAACAGCGCGCCGCCGGGGATGAAGATCTCCTTCTGGCTGGGCAGGTCGGCGCCGCCGGACTCGACCAGGCTGACCACCGGAAGCCGGTTGGCGAACGCGATCTCGTTGGCGCGCAGCGCCTTCCTGAGCGTCCAGGGGTTGCTCGCACCGCCGCGCACCGTCGGGTCGTTGGCGGTGATCACGCACTGCGTGCCCTCGACAACTCCGATACCGGTGACCATGGACGCGCCCACCGGGTAGTCGCTGCCCCAGGCGGCGAGTGGGGAGAGTTCGAGGAACGGGGTGTCCGGGTCGAGCAGCAACTCGATCCGCTGGCGGGCGAGCAGCTTGCCGCGCGCCCGGTGCCGGTCGATGTACTTCTGCCCGCCTCCGGCGAGGGCCTTGGCGTGTTCGGCGTCCAGTTCGGCGAGCCGCGCGAGGGCGGCCTCGCGGTTGGCGAGGTACTCGGGGCTTGCGAGGTACTCGGGGCTGGCGAGGAGCGAATTGGCCATGCGGGCCTCTCAGTTGACGCGGACGTCAGTGCGGGTCTGGCTTCGCCAGGCAGAAGGCTGGCACCGCGGGCAGAAACAATCAAGCGTGCTTGCATTTTTGCCTCCCGCTCGGGTTACGGGATTCGGGGCGGCGCGCCCCGGCGGGCCTACGGCGGGCTGGGGCTGGTTGGGCACTGCCGGGCTCCGTCCGTGGGGTTGCTCGCCGTTGCGGCGGGGAGGCTTTGGGGGCTTCGCCCCCGAACTGTTGCCGCCGCAGTGGTGAGCGAGCCCGACGTACCGGACCGGCGGTGCCGGGCCTACCGCAATCAGCCGAGCCAAGCAGGTCGGACCAGTTCCGCTGCGGTTCGGTAACGCCCTGAAGGGGCGCGGGGAACTGCGCGACCAGCCACAACGGTGCCGCGGATGATCGACGGCGCATCGCCGCACGCCCAACGCCCGGCCGGGCGACGAAGCGCTCAGCCGTACAGTTCGCGAACGCGAACCGAGAGGCAGGTGACGCAGCCCTCGCGTTTTTCGAACTCCGTGAGGTCGACCGGGACCGGCGTGTAGCCGAGGGCGGCGAACAGTTCGGCGGTCTTGGGCGCGCTGGCGGACATCAGCAGCCGGTCGCCGCCCAGCAGGACCACGTGCGCCCCGGCCTCCTCCGGCACCGGCAGGAAGTGCGGGAACACCGACGGATCGTCCACCAGCGGCGGATGGCCGACGACCATGCCGTCCGGCAGGGCGGTGACCGCGGACTTCAGGTGCAGCACCCTGCTCACCGGAACGGCCACCACCCGGGCGCCCAGTGGCGCGAAGACGGCACGCAACTGCCGTACACCGGCCGCGTTGGTACGACCACCGCGGCCCACGTACACCGTGTCGCCGACCTTCAGCACATCACCGCCGTCCAGGGTGCCCGGTTCACGGACGTGATTGATGGACAGCCCGAGACCGGCCGCGGCCCGCTCGGCCGCCTCGGTCTCCGCTCTGCGGGACTCCGCTCCCGGGCGGCCGATCAGCGCGACGTTGCGGAAGACGACCATGGTGTCCTCGACGAACACCCCGTCCGGGCAGTCGTCGGCGGGAGCCACCTCCACCGTCTGCCAGCCGTGCGCCCGCAGCGTCTCCACATAGCCCTCCCACTGCCGCAGCGCCAGCGCGGTGTCGACCGGTTCGCGTGCGATGTGGGTGACCAGCCCCTGCGCGAGGCGGGGGCTGGGACGGCGGACGAGGGCTTTCCTACTGGGCACCGAAACGTACCTCCAGCTAGCATCTGCTTCCTTATGAGTGCCACTCTCGTCGCCAAGGGCCTCGCCGCGGGACACGGCGACCGCATCCTGTTCTCCGGTCTGGAGCTCGTCGTCGCACCCGGTGATGTCATCGGGCTCGTCGGGGCCAACGGCGCCGGGAAGTCCACGCTACTGCGGCTGCTCGCCGGTCTCGCCGCCCCGGAGCAGGGAACGCTGCGGCTCAGCCCGCCCACGGCGGTGGTCGGCCATCTGCCGCAGGAGCCGGAGCGCAGGGCCGACGAGACGGTACGGGACTTCCTGGCCCGCCGCACCGGTGTGGCCGCCGCCCAGCGTGAACTCGACGCCGCCACCCAGGCGCTGGTCGACGGCGCGCCGGGCGCCGACGACGCGTACGCCGTCGCCCTGGAGCGCTGGCTCTCGCTCGGCGCCGCCGACCTGGAGGACCGTGCCGAGACGGTCGCCGCCGATCTCGCACTGACCGTCGACCTCGACCAGCCGATGACCTCGCTCTCCGGCGGTCAGGCGGCCCGCGCCGGTCTGGCCTCACTGCTGCTCAGCCGGTACGACGTGTTCCTGCTGGACGAGCCCACCAACGATCTCGACCTGGACGGCCTCGACCGGCTGGAGGCCTTCGTCACCGGACTGCGCGCCGGAACCGTCGTGGTCAGCCACGACCGCGAGTTCCTCACCCGCACCGTGAACCGCGTCGTGGAACTGGACCTCGCCCAGCAGCAGGTGAACGTGTACGGCGGCGGCTACGAGGCGTACCTGGAGGAGCGCGAGGTCGCCCGGCGGCACGCCCGGGAGGGGTACGAGGAGTACGCGCAGACCCGTTCCGACCTGCTGGCCCGGGCGCGTATGCAGCGCGCCTGGATGGACAAGGGCGTGAAGAACGCCCGCCGCAAGTCCACCGACCACGACAAGATCGGCCGCAACGCGCGGGTGGAGGCCACCGAGAAGCAGGCCGCCAAGGCCCGGCAGACCGAGCGCCTGATCGAGCGGCTCGACGTGGTGGAGGAACCGCGCAAGGAGTGGGAGCTGCGGATGAGCATCGCCGCCGCACCCCGCGCCGGTGCGGTGGTGGCCACCCTGCGCGGCGCGGAAGTACGGCTCGGATCCTTCCGGTTGGGGCCGGTGGACCTCCAGGTCGACTGGGCCGACCGGATCGCGATCACCGGCGCCAACGGCTCCGGCAAGTCCACGCTGCTCGGCGCCATGCTCGGCCGGATCCCGCTGACCGCGGGCGCGGCCTCGCTGGGACCGGGCGTGGTGGTCGGCGAGGTGGACCAGGCGCGGCGGCTTTTCTACGGAGATGAGGCGCTGCTGGACGCCTTCGGCACTGTCGTGCCGCAGATGGCGGCGGCCGAAGTGCGCACGCTTCTGGCCAAGTTCGGGCTGAAGGCCGAGCATGTGCTGCGCCCGGCCGCCACGTTGTCGCCGGGGGAGCGGACCCGGGCGGCGCTGGCGCTGCTCCAGGGCCGGGGGGTGAACCTGCTGGTGCTCGACGAGCCCACCAACCACCTTGACCTGCCCGCCATCGAGCAGTTGGAGTCCGCGCTGGCCTCCTACGACGGCACGCTGCTGCTGGTCACCCACGACCGCCGGATGCTCGGCGCGGTACGTACCAACCGGCGGATCGAGGTGGCGGACGGCAAGGTCGTCGAGGCCTGAGCGGCGGGCCACCGGCGCCCGGGGCGGCTGAGCCGCCGGGCGCCGCGTCCGGCATGATCGGTGGTCTGGACGAAGGGTGGGGGGAACCGATGACCGCGCTGGACGCCTTGCAGCTGATACCCGTCGCCGTCGCCGCCGGTTGGATCGACGCGGTGGTGGGCGGCGGTGGTCTGCTGCAACTCCCGGCGATGCTGGTCGCGTTCCCCACCCTGCCCACCGCCACGGTGCTCGGCACCAATAAGGCGGTGGCGATAACCGGCACCACCTCGGCCACCATCACCTTCCTGCGCAAGACCGACGTGAACTGGAGATTCGTCGGCCTCGCGGCGGTGGTGGCGCTGCCCGCGGCATCCGCCGGGGCCCTGGTGGCCACCGCGCTGCCGAGCAGCGTGTTCCGGCCGGTGATCATGGCGGCGCTGCTGACCGTCGGCGCGTTCGTCACCCTGCGCCCGGACTTCGGCCGCACCCACGCGCCGGTACGGCTCAGCCGCTCCCGCGCGGTGACCGCGGCGGCGCTCAGCGGCGCGGGCATCGGCTTCTACGACGGCGTGATCGGCTCGGGCACCGGTACCTTCCTGATCATCACCTTCCTGCTGGTGCTCGGCGCCGACTTCGTGCACGGCTCGGCCATGGCCAAGGTGGTGAACGTCGGGACCAACCTCGGCGCGCTCATCGTCTTCGTGGCCCAGGGGCACGTGCTGTGGCTGCTGGCCGGGGCCATGGCCGTCGGCAACGTGACCGGCGGCGCACTGGGCGCGCGGATGGCGCTCAAGCGGGGCGCCGCGTTCGTCCGCTACGCACTGCTCGTGGTCGTCGTGCTGCTGGTCGCCAAGCTCGGCTACGACCAGTGGCACTGACCCGTCACGGCCGCCGCGCCGCCGCAAGCGCGGGGGATCCCCGGCCGGGCGCGGTGGCGGGAGACGGTCGCTGACCCCGGCGCCGGACGCTATCGTCGGCACTGCGCAGACCGCACAGCCGTTGTACGGAGCAGGCGCCCAGGCGGCGCCCGAGGTCGGTTCGAGCCGGAGAGGGTGACGTCGTGGTCGTATTCCTACTCGGGCTCAGCACCGCGTGCTGCCTCGGCTTCGGCTTCGTGCTCCAGCAGCGCGCCGCGCAACGCGCTCCGCTCGCCGACTTCCTGTCCTTCCGGCTGTTGCTCGACCTGCTGCGGATGCCCGAGTGGGTGATCGGCGTCGCGGCGATGGTCGCCGGGATGGTGCTGGGGGCGCTCGCGCTCACGCGCGGCGAGATCTCCCTGGTGGAGCCGCTCACCGCGACCAACCTGCTGTTCGCCATGGTCCTGTCCAGATGGCTCTCCGGCCAGCCGCTGGGCTGGAGCGGCTGGGTCGGGGTGGCGATGCTGGCACTCGGTGTGACGACGTTCATCGTCGCGGGCCGTCCCTCCGGTGGCGGTCAGCTCGCCGGACCGCTGCGGCACTGGGTGCTGTTCGGTACGTTCGTGGGCCTGGCGATGCTGCTGACCGGGCTGGCCAAGCGGCTGCGGCCCACGCTGGAGGCCACCGTGCTGGCGCTGGCCGCGGGGCTGCTCTACGGGTTGCAGGACGCCCTCACCCGGATCTGTGGGCAGTTCGTCAGCAGCGACGGGATCGCGGCGCTGTTCGTGCACTGGCAGCCCTATGTGATCGTGGCGCTCGGGCTGACCGGGCTGCTGCTGGTGCAGAGCGCGTTCGAGACGGCGCCGCTGCGGTCCTCGCTGCCCGCGCTGACCGCGGCGCAGCCGCTCGCCGGTATCGCCTGCGGGGTGGGCTTCCTGGGCGACCGGCTGCGGGTGACGCCCGGGGCGCTCGCCTGGCAGGCGTCCGGGCTGCTGGCCATCGTGATCGGCATCGTGCTGCTCGGCAGGCACCCGGCGCTGCCGGAAGGGCCCTGTGCGGTGCGCGATCCGCATCCTGCGGATCGCGCTGCCCGGGCGTCTGTCGAGGGGTGAGGGTGCCCCTCCGGGGCGGGGTCGGGGGTTTGGGGGTTGGGGGGCGGGGGTTCGGGGTTTCGGCTGGTTCGGCACCGCCGGTCTTCGCCGTTGTGGTTGCGCGCCGTCGCGGCGGGGATTCATTCGGGGGCAAGCCCCCGAGCCCCCGGCTTCGCCCCAGACGCCTGGCCTCGCCGCGTGGCTTCGCCCCCGCCCCCGGCCTCGCCCTCCGGCTTCGCCCCAGACGCCCGGCCTCGCCCCGCGGCTTCGCTGGCTCAGTGCGGCTCGGGCGGGGGTACGTATGCGGACCAACCCGTGACCGCTGCCGAGCCGGTGAGTGGGCGCCGTTGCCAGCCGGGGGCGTAGGAGGGGGCGGAGCCGCCGGGCGGGACCAGGATCGCCACCGCGCGGGACCGGGCGGCGCGGACCACCTCGGGGCCGGACGCCTCCGACGCGTCGCTGCGCAGGTTGGAGCGCAGCGACGACGCGCAGCCCGCGTCGTAGGCGATGGGCTGCGAGTCACCGGCGACCAGGCACGGCGGCCGTACCCCGATCCGCCGCAGCGCGTCGGCCAGCGCGCGGTACTCGCCGACGTTCCGCTCGGCGGAGGCGATCTGCCGCCGCAGGATCTCCCCCTGTACGTACCAGTGCCCGGCGAGCAGCGCACCGGCGAGCACGGCGGCCACGATCCGCGGCGGCGTCGGTGAACTGCGCACCCAGCGCGCCCCCGCCGCCAGCAGTCCGGCGACCGGCAGCGCCAGCAGCGCGTACGCCGGAAGGAGGAACCGGGGCGCCGCGTACGGGATCAGGAACAGGTACGACGCCGACAGCGACAGCGCGCACCCCACCGGAAGCAGCGCGTCGCCCAGCCGCCCGGCCCGCGCCGCCACCACGACGCCTGCCGCCGCGAGCAGCGGCAGCGCCAGCCACCAGGCGATGTGCGCCACCGGCGGATAGCCGACGTCGCACGGGCGGCACAGCAGCGGCCCGTCCGCGCTGCGCAGCGCGTTGCCCACGTTCCACGTCAGGCCCAGGCCGCCCTCTATCGCGTCGGAGTCCGCCAGCCGCTCGGCGACCCCGCCGAACCGCGCGTACGCCTCGGCGATCCACTCGGCGAGCCCGGCCGCCAGCCCCACGCCGATCGCCGCCGCGACCCGCCACCGGCGCCAGGCCCTGACCAGCACCAGGCACGCGAGCAGCGGCAGCGCCAGCCACACCCCGTCCGGGGCGCGCACCAACGTCGGCCAGCCCACCGACACCGCCAGTCCCAGCAGATACCGCCAGCGCGCACCCTCCCGTACCGCCAGCAGGAAGAACCCGGCGGCGGCCACCGCGCCGAAGGCCACCCACAGGTTCGGCATCATCTGCGAGCCGTACTCGACGGTGACCCACAACCCCGCGAACAGCAGCGCCGCCAGCGCCGAGGTGCCGGGGCCGACGATCCGCCGCCACACCGCGAACGCGCCGAACAGCGCCAGGCCGGAGAGCACCGCGAGGAAGCCGCGCAGCACCAGCGGATCGGAGGTGAACGCCGCCACCGGCGCACCGAGCAGGGTCACCCCGCGGGACCTCGGTGCGCTGAAGAAGGCGGCCGGTGAGCGCGGGTCGACCTGCGAGAAGTAGATCGACTCGTCCCAGGCCAGCGAGCGGCCGGGCGCCGCGAACACCAGCTGCGCGACGGTGTAGAGCGCGGCGACGAGCGCCAGTCGCGGATCACGGCGCACCCGGGCGGCGGCTGATCCGGTCGTACGGCCGCGTATCGCTGCTGTCCCGGCGAGTGTCATCGGCGTCTCCTGGTCGGTGCGCTCGCAGCATTGTCGCTGCCCCACCCCATCACACAAGGGCCGCGACCGCTGACGGGAGCCCGGCCGCTACCTGCCCATGTGCTTGACCGGCAGCGCTCCCGCCGCCAGCACCGCCTTGGTGAACGGCGCGACCAGCTCGGTCAGCCGCTCGGCGTACTCCGTGCCCAGGTGCTGGTAGGGGGCGAAGCCCAGACGGTCGGTGTCCTCCTCGAGGGTGCGCCGCAGCTCCACACCGGCTTCGGTCAGTTCGCCCGCCGAGTCGAGCAGGTCGCGCTCCCGCAACCGCTCCTCGGCCGCCGACCACTCCTGGGCCGACCAGCCGCGGGTGGCCTGGGAGAAGTAGCGGGTGAAGCCCTTGCCGGTGGCGGTGTGCGTCACCAGGGCCTCCAGGCCGTCGAGTTCGGCCTCGGCGAGCGCGATCAGATGCCCGTCACCGCGGTGTTCGCGCAGCAGTGTGGCGGCGTGCCACAGCGCCAGGTGCGGGGCGTCGGGCACCGGAAGGTCGGCGTTGGCCGAGTACAGCGGGCGCCCGGGTCGGCCGCAGGCCTCGGTGGCGCGAAGCGCCAGTTCGGCGGCCTCGGTCAGCTGCCGGGAGGCGATCGCCTCCGGGCCGAGCAGCCGCCGCAGGTAGGCGTCGGTGATGCGCAGCCGGGCCTCCAGCACGGTCTGCGGGGAGGCGGCGTGCCAGGCGCGCGGGATGTGCCGGGCGACCAGGTCGGGGTGGAAGTTGTAGAACGTCGCGGTGACCGTGCCCGCACCGACGGCGCCCATCGGCGCGGCCCGCCCGGCGAAGTACGCCATCGACCCGCGCTCCAGTCCGAGCGCGGCCAGCTCGTCGTCGTGCTCTGGCGCGAAGTAGAAGGCCGAGTGCAGTGGGTTGAGGGCGTTGTAGCAACGCCGTGACGCGCGCAGGGTGAGAGTCGTCATGGCGTCACGTTAGAACCGTTGCCGAGATGTCCCGGCCGCGCCGGGCGGGCGGCGTGCGCCCTCTCGACCGTCCAGGTGAACCTGGGCACCCGGCGCTCCAGGAAGGCGGCCACCCCCTCGGCGCGGTCCGCGCTGCCCCGGGCCTGCTCCGCCCAGTGCGCCAGCCGACCGGGGTCCGCGGCGCCGTCCGCGCCCAGTGCCATCGCGGTGAAGTCCTTGGCCGCCGCCTGGGTGAGCTGCGAGCGGGCGGCGAGGACGCCGGTGAACTCGGCGACCCGTGCGTCCAGCTCGTCCTCGGCGAGCAGTTCGTCCACCAGTCCGGTGCGCAGCGCCCGTTCGCCGTCGACCAACTCGGCTGAGAACAGCAGGTACTTGGCGGTGGCCGGGCCGACCAGGCCGACCAGCCTGCGGGTGGACGACGCCGGATAGACGATGCCGAGCTTGGCGGGCGTCACCCCGAACCGCGCCCCCCGCGCCGCGAACCGCAGGTCGCAGGCGGCGGCCAGCTGGCATCCGCCGCCCACGCAGTAGCCGCGGATCGCCGCGAGCGTCGGCTTGGGGAACGCCGCGAGCGCCTCCTCCGCGACCACCGCCGCGGCGCCGGGGTCCGGCTGGCCGCGCAGCGCCTCGATGTCGGCGCCCGCGCAGAACGTTTCGCCCGCGCCGGTCAGTACCAGTACCCGGACCGAGGGGTCGGCGGCCAGCTGGTCGAGCAGCTCCGGCAACTGCCGCCACATCTGCGCGGTCATGGCGTTCCGCTTGGCCGGATTGCTGATGGTGATGGTCGCCGTGGCGGCGCCGTCGGGGTGGTCGAGCGACAGGCCGGGCTCTGCCATGCGGCTTCCTCCTGTCCGGGGCGGTGGCGGTGGCCGGGCCGGGCGGTCCGGCCGGGGTGTCGGATCCGGGCGATCCTAATGTCTGTCTCTCGGACAACCCCCCGAAATGAGCGAGCAAAAGCCGCAAGACCGTTCCGGCCGCCCACTGTAGACGGTCTGAATCGGTCAAGACCCGTCGAGACACGCTGACTTGTGGTCAGCGCAACGGCAAGCGCCTTGTGACCCCAACACTCTTCACATATGAGGCGGTTCCCGTCGCCCCGGCAAGTGGGGACAGCGCGGGACTGCGGGGAACGTCAGCGAGGGCTGGTGCTGTCATGACGGTCTGCGGGAGAACCCCGCCCGAACCCATGCCCCCGGAAGCCCAGCGGGCGGTTCCGGGCGCGGAGCGGGTCGCCACCTGCCCGTACGAGGGCGCCTGGCGGTTCACCGCACCAGCCGTGGACTCCTCGGTACCGCAGGTACGGCACGCGGTGCGCGATCTGCTCGCCCGGCAGGGCGTCCCGGTCGCCGCCGAGACGGTGGACGGCCTGCTGCTGATCGTCTCCGAACTGGTCACCAACGCGGTACGGCACGCCGCCGTGCTCTCCCCGCAGATCACGGTGGAGGTCGCGGTCGGGCCGCAGTGGGTCAGGGTCGGCGTGGCCGACAACCACCCGTACCGCCCCAAGGCGTTGGAGGCGGACTACGCCAAGACCGGCGGCCGGGGCCTGCTGCTGGTGAAGGCGATCACCGACGAGGCGGGCGGCGTCTGTGACGTCGAACACACCCCCGCGGGCGGCAAGGTGGTCTGGGCGGCCCTGCCGCTGACGATGCCGCTGCTGTGACCCGCCGCTATCGGCCCGTCACCAGCCCGCCGACGGGCCGGTCAGCTCCCGTACCGCGGGCAGCGCGGCGTCCAGCACGGTGCCGAACCACGCGGACAGCGTGGTCTGCTCCCGCAGCTCGGCGAGGCCGTCCGGGGTGACGAACGCGGTCTCGCAGACCTCCTGCGGATCGGGCCGCGGCTCGGCCCGCAGCAGGCCCACGAACAGGTGGTTGAACTCCTGCTCCACCAGGCCCGAGGCCGGATCCGGGTGGTTGTAGCGCACCGTCCCCGCCTCGCGCAGCAGCGCCGGAGCGACCCCCAGCTCCTCGGCGGTGCGCCGGGCGGCGGCGACGAACGGCTGCTCGCCGGGGTACGGGTGGCCGCAGCATGTGTTGGACCACACACCGGGCGAGTGGTACTTGCCGAGCGCGCGCCGCTGCATCAGCATCCGGCCCCGGTCGTCGAAGAGGAAGACGGAGAAGGCCCGGTGCAGTCTGCCCGGCGCCACGTGCGCGGACAGCTTCTCCGCGGTGCCGATGGTCACACCGGCCTCGTCGACCAGCTCAAGCAGGATCGGTGCGGAGCTGCCGTTGGACGACGGTCCGGTGCTCGCCGGGTCGCCGGTCCGGCCGGTTGCGGGGCTGATCGGCATGGCCATCCTTCGCTCTTGACGCTCATGACGTACGAGGTGCCTAAGTCTGCCGCACACGGCCACACCCCCGCCGGTTGATCACCGGGCGCACCGGCGGTTTGTCGCCACGCCCGGCCCTCGCTCATGCTGGAGTGTCCGCTGGGCCGCCCGCCCGGGCGGCCAGTCCCGGTACGGGCCGCGCCGTGGCCGCCACAGGGGGGTAGTGAACGTGCGGTGAACGGCGCCTTCCGGGGATCCGATAGCCTCAGCCGTCGAACCCGCCGGGCGACCTGCCATGGCGGGACGCGGGCGCGCCCGGAACCCGGGTGCCACGAGGTGCAGCAGCCACCCGGGACCTTGCCGTCGCCTTGACCCTTCAGGGAGTGAGTTCGTCTGTCGACCGCCATCCTCACCGGTCCGCCGGTCGCGGACTCGACCGTGGAGGACGACCTGCGCCTCCTCGGCTTCGACGTGGTCGCCGCGGACAGCCCGGCCGAACTGGCCGGACACATCAAGGCCGCACCCGCCGGGACCAGGGTCGCCGTGGTCGACCGCCGCTTCATCGGGCACCGGCACGCGCTGCGGCTGGCGCTGAGCGACCCGCGCTTCACGGCGAGCGCCGTGCCCGGCGCGCTCGGCGTCAGCCCCGCCGGGCGTGACCGGCTGTGCCTGGCCGCCGACGGTCTGGCGGGCCCCGACGAGCTGGCCGCCGCGCTGGACACCGCGGGCGTCCCGGTGCACCGCCCGGAACTGGGCGTGCTGACCGCCGCCGTACCCACCGACGAGGCGTCCCGCGCCCAGGCGCGGACGGCCGTCGCGACCGTCGACGAGGAGGAGGTACGGCTGCGCACCGCCGTGAAGTCGCGCGACGGCTTCTTCACGACGTTCTGCGTCAGCCCCTACTCGCGCTACCTGGCCCGCTGGTGCGCCCGGCGCGGCCTCACCCCGAACCAGGTGACCACCGCCTCACTGCTGGTCGCGCTGATCGCCGCCGGGTGCGCGGCCACCGGAACCCGGGCCGGGTTCGTCGCGGCGGGTGTGCTGCTGCTGGCCTCGTTCGTCCTGGACTGCACCGACGGGCAGCTGGCCCGCTACTCCCTGCAGTACTCCACCCTCGGCGCCTGGCTGGACGCCACCTTCGACCGGGCCAAGGAGTACGCGTACTACGCGGGCCTGGCGCTCGGTGCGGCCCGGGCGGGCGACGACGTGTGGGCGCTGGCGCTCGGCGCGATGGTGCTGCAGACCTGCCGCCATGTCGTGGACTTCTCGTTCAACGAGTCGAACCACGACGCGACCGCGAACACCAGCCCCACCGCCGCGCTCTCCGACCGGCTGGACGGCGTCGGCTGGACGGTGTGGGTGCGCCGGATGATCGTGCTGCCGATCGGTGAGCGCTGGGCGCTGATCGCGGTGCTGACCGCGGCCAGCACGCCGCGGGTGGTGTTCTGCACCCTGCTCGTCGGCTGCTCCTTCGCCGCCTGCTACACCACCGCTGGCCGGGTGCTGCGCTCGGTGACCCGCAGGGCGCGGCGCACCGACCGGGCGGCGCAGGCGCTGGCGGACCTGGCTGACTCCGGGCCGGTGGCGGAGCCGCTGGCGCGCCTGCTGCCGTCCTTCGCGGCCCCGGTGACCGCCGCCCTCGGCGGCGCCGTCGCACTGGGCACCGCCGTGTTCACCCCGTACGGCAGCTGGTGGCCGGCGGCCGGGGCGGGCGTGTACTGCCTGACCTCGGCGGTGGCGGTCGCGGCACCGCTTAAGGGAGCGCTGGACTGGCTGGTCCCGCCGATCCTGCGCGCCGCCGAGTACACCGTGATCCTGGCGCTCGCCGCGCGCTGCGGGGTGTCCGGCGCGCTTCCGGCGGCGTTCGGGCTGGTGGCGGCTGTCGCCTACCATCACTACGACACGGTGTACCGCATCCGCGGCGGCACCGGTGCGCCTCCCCGGGCCCTGGTCCGCGCGACCGGCGGCCATGAGGGCAGGCTGTTGGTGATCACCGTGGCCGCAGCCCTGCTCGCGCACAGCACAGCTTTGACAACGGCAGCTTTGCCGAAGGCGTTGGCGGCCCTGGCCGGATACCTGGCGCTGGTGGTGCTCATCGAGTCCATCCGTTTCTGGGTCTCGGCCGGAGCACCCGCGGTACACGACGAAACAGGAGAACCCACATGATCGGCCTCGTGCTGGCGGCCGGCGCCGGACGGCGTCTGCGCCCCTACACCGACACCCTGCCGAAGGCCCTGGTCCCCGTGGACGGCGAAACCACCGTCCTCGACCTGACCCTGGGCAACTTCGCCGAGGTCGGTCTGACCGACGCGGCCGTCGTGATCGGCTACCGCGGCGAGGCGGTCATCGAGCGCCAGGCGGAGCTGGAGAAGAAGTACGGCGTCAAGCTGCACCTGGTGCACAACGACAAGGCCGAGGAGTGGAACAACGCCTACTCCCTGTGGTGCGCCCGTGACGTGCTCGCCGAGGGCGTGATCCTCGCCAACGGCGACACCGTCCACCCCGCCTCCGTCGAGCGCACCCTGCTGGCCGCCCGCGGCGACGGCCAGCAGATCATCCTGGCCCTCGACACGGTCAAGCAGCTCGCCGACGAGGAGATGAAGGTCGTCACCGCCGACGGCCAGGGCGTGCGGCGGATCACCAAGCTGATGGACCCGGCCGAGGCCACCGGTGAGTACATCGGCGTCACCCTCATCGAGTCGCAGGCCGCCGCGGCGCTCGCCGACGCGCTGAAGGCCACCTTCGAGCGCGACCCGCAGCTGTACTACGAGGACGGCTACCAGGAGCTGGTCAACCGCGGCTTCCAGGTCGACACCGCCGCCATCGGCGAGGTCTCCTGGGTCGAGATCGACAACCACGACGACCTCAAGCGGGCCCGGGAGATCGCGTGCCTGTACTGACCCGGCTGATCCCCTCGCCGGTCGTCGTCGACATCAACGGCGGAGCGCTGGACGACCTGGCCGGTCTCCTCGCCGACCAGCGTGTCTCCAGCTCGGGCAAGCTCGCGTTCGCCATCAGCGGCGGCTCCGGCCAGAAGCTGCGCGAGCGGCTGGCCCCCGAACTGCCGGGCGCCGACTGGTACTCGGTGGCGGGCGGCTCGCTGGACTCCGCCGTCGAGCTGGCCGACGCGATGCGCGGCAAGCGGTACGACGCGGTGGTCGGGCTCGGCGGCGGCAAGGTGATCGACGTGGCCAAGTACGCGGCCGCGCGGGTCGGGCTGCCCATGGTGGCGGTGGCGACCAACCTGTCGCACGACGGCATCTGCTCGCCGGTGTCCACCCTGGACAACGACAACGGACGCGGCTCCTACGGCGTGCCGCAGCCCATCGCGCTGGTCATCGACCTCGACGTGATCCGGCAGACCCCGGCCCGCTTCGTGCGCTCCGGCATCGGCGACGCGGTCTCCAACCTGTCCGCCCTGGCGGACTGGGAGCTGTCGCACCGCGAGACCGGTGAGCCCATCGACGGCCTGGCCGCCGCGATGGCCCGCAGCGCCGGAGAGTCGGTGCTGCGGCACCCCGGCACCATCACCGACGACGACTTCCTGACCACGCTCGCCGAGGGCCTGGTGCTCTCCGGCATCGCCATGGCGATCAGCGGTGACACCCGCCCGTCGTCCGGCGCCTGCCACGAGATCAGCCACGCCTTCGACCTGCTGTACCCGCAGCGGGCCGCCTCGCACGGTGAACAGGTGGGCATGGGCGCGGCGTTCGCGATGTACCTGCGCGGCGCGGCCGACGAGGCCCGCAACATCGCCGACGTGCTGCGGCGGCACAGCCTGCCGGTGCTCCCGGGCGAAATCGGCTTCTCCGACGCCGAGTTCGTGGCCGCGGTGGAGTACGCGCCGCAGACCCGCCCGGGGCGGTACACGATCCTGGAACACCTGGACCTCGACACCGACGCGATCAGGGATGCGTACGCGGACTATGTCAAAGCCATCGGTAGCTGAACTGCGGCCGGTCGTCCACCCCGCCGGGGTGAAGGACCGGCGCAGCGGTGAGCACTGGGCCGGGCGCATGTACATGCGGGAGATCTCGCTGCGGGTGGACCGGCACCTGGTGAACACCCGGGTCACGCCCAACCAGCTGACCTACCTGATGACCGTCTTCGGCGTGCTCGCCTGCCCGGCCCTGCTGGTGCCCGGCGTCGCGGGCGCCGTGCTCGGCGTGCTGATGGTCCAGCTCTACCTGCTGCTCGACTGCGTCGACGGCGAGGTCGCCCGGTGGAAGAAGCAGTTCTCGCTCGGCGGTGTGTACCTGGACCGGGTCGGTGCCTATCTGACCGACGCCGCGGTACTGGTCGGCTTCGGCCTGCGCGCCGCCGACCTGTGGGGGCCCGGGCGGATCGACTGGCTGTGGGCCTTCCTCGGCACCCTCGCCGCCCTCGGCGCGATCCTGATCAAGGCCGAGACCGATCTGGTCGGCGTCGCCCGTCACCAGGGCGGGCTGCCGCCGGTCAAGGAGGCGGCGTCCGAGCCGCGTTCGTCCGGCATGGCGCTGGCCCGCAGGGCCGCCGCGGCGCTGAAGTTCCACCGGCTGGTCCTGGGCATCGAGGCGTCCCTGCTGATCCTGGTGCTGGCGGTCGCGGACACGGCCAGGGGCGACCTGTTCTTCTCACGGCTGGGTGTCGCCGTGCTCGCCGCCATCGCGGTGCTGCAGACCGTGCTGCATCTGGTGTCCATCCTGGCGTCAAGCAGGTTGCGATGACGGCCCGCCCGGTGAGGAAGCTCGGCGCGGTGGTGCTCACCATGGGCAACCGCCCCGCGGAGTTGCGCGCCCTGCTGGACTCCGTCGCCAAGCAGCGCGGCGAGCGAGTCGAGGTGGTGGTGGTCGGCAACGGCTCACCGCTGCCCGAACTCTCCGACGGCGTGAGGACCGTTGAGCTGCCCGAGAACCTGGGCATCCCGGCCGGACGCAACGTCGGCATCGAGGCGTTCGGACCCGGCGGCCGCGAGGTCGACGCGATCTTGTTCCTGGACGACGACGGCTTCCTGCCCAACGAGGACACCGCGGAGCTGGTCCGGGAGGCGTTCGACGCCGACCCGCGGCTGGGCATCATCAGCTTCCGCATCACCGACCCGGCGACCGGCACCACCCAGCGCCGCCACGTGCCCCGGCTGCGCGCCTCGGACCCGATGCGCTCCTCCCGGGTCACCACCTTCCTGGGCGGCGCGAGCGCGGCACGCACCGAGGTCTTCCAGCAGGTCGGCGGGCTGCCCGACGAGTTCTTCTACGCCCATGAGGAGACCGACCTGGCCTGGCGGGCGCTGGACGCCGGTTGGCTGATCGACTACCGGTCGGACATGGTGCTGGAGCATCCGGCGACCGCGCCGAGCCGCCATGCCGTGTACCACAGGATGGTGGCCCGCAACCGGGTCTGGCTGGCCCGGCGGAACCTTCCGGCTCCACTGGTGCCGCTCTATCTGGGAACCTGGATCCTGCTCACCGTCGCCCGACGCCCGTCCCGGCAGGCGCTGCGGGCCTGGGTGGGCGGCTTCAGGGAGGGTTGGACCACCCCCTGTGGCCCGCGTCACACAATGAAGTGGCGTACGGTTTGGCGGCTGACCCGACTGGGACGACCACCCGTCATCTGACAAGCTCGGATGGAAACGCATCGGGCACGGACCGGGATCCCGCCCCGCCCGTGCACCATGAGGACGAAAGTGTCAACTGTGAGCGATACCACGCATGAGGGCGCGGTCGCCGTGAGCACCCCGCCGGTGTCGGCCGCCGATGGCGGTCTGTCACCGGCCGAGCTGGCGGCCAAGTACGGGCTGTCGGTGAGCGGCGCCCGGCCGAGCCTGCCGGAGTACGTACGCCAGTTGTGGGGACGTCGGCACTTCATCGTGGCGTACTCCATCGCCCGGCTGAGCGCCCAGTACACCAAGGCGCGGCTCGGCCAGATCTGGAACGTGATGACGCCGCTGCTCAACGCGGCCGTCTACTACCTGATCTTCGGCGTGCTGCTGCAGACCGACCACGGCATCGACAACTTCATCGCCTACCTGGTCACCGGCGTCTTCGTCTTCAACTTCACCCAGTCCACGGTGCTCGCCGGCACCCGGGCCATCTCCGACAACCTCGGGCTGATCCGGGCACTGCACTTCCCGCGGGCCGCGCTGCCGATCTCGGTCACCCTCATCCAGCTCCAGCAGCTGCTGTACTCGATGATCGTGCTGGTCTCCATCGTGCTGATGACCGGTGAGGTGCCGCAGTTCTCCTGGTTCCTGCTGGTGCCCGCGCTGGTGCTGCAGTCCGTCTTCAACATCGGTGTCGCGCTGTACGTGGCCCGGCTGGGCAGCAAGGTCACCGACCTCGCCCAGCTGATGCCGTTCCTGCTGCGCACCTGGATGTACGTCTCCGGCGTGTTCTACGCGATCGACAAGGTCGTCAAGCACCTGCCGACCGCGGCCGGCGTGCTGCTCGACCTGAACCCGGCCGCCGTGTACATCGACCTGATCCGCTTCGCGCTGATCGACAGCTTCACCTCCGCGCAACTGCCGCACCACGTGTGGATCGCCGCCGTGGCATGGGCCGTTGTCGCCGGTATCGGGGGCTTCGTGTTCTTCTGGAAGGCTGAGGAGCAGTACGGTCGTGGCTGAGCAGCAGACAGGTGGGACCGAGCGGGTCCCCACGGTGATCGTGGACGATCTGCACATCGTGTACCGGGTGCACGGTGCGGGCA
>JBAGJY010000004.1:0-366871 GCA_037034305.1 Streptomyces sp. PLK1-5 | reverse complement strand
CATGAGCAGCGCGACCGTCACATACGAGGGCCGCATCGGCCCGCGGGCCAACCTGCGGCACATCGGGGCGCTGGCCCGCCGCAACCTGCTCCAGATCAAGCAGGACCCGGAGTCGATGTTCGACGTCCTGCTGATGCCCGTGATCTTCACCCTGCTGTTCGTCTACGTCTTCGGCGGCGCGGTCGCCGGGAACCAGCACGCCTACGTCAACTACGTGATCCCCGGCATGATGGCGATGATCGGCATGAACATCGCCATGTCGGTCGGCAGCGGCGTCAACGAGGACTTCAGGACCGGTGTGATGGACCGGTTCCGGACCATGCCGATAGCACGCTCCTCGGTGCTGGTCGCCAAGATCGTGGTGGAGGTCGGCCGGATGCTGGTCGCCAGCTCGATCCTGCTGGTGATGGGCTTCGTCCTCGGGATGACCGTCGAGACCTCGGCGCTGCACCTGCTCGCCGCGGTGGGCCTGGCGCTGGCCTTCGGCTCCTCGCTGATGTGGATCTTCATCCTGCTGGGGCTGTCGGTGAAGACCACGCAGGCGGTGCAGGGGCTGGGGATGCTGGTGATGATGCCGTTGCAGTTCGGCAGCTCGATCTTCGCCAAGCCCACCACCATGCCGGACTGGCTGCAGGCCTTCACCAAGGTCAATCCGCTCTCGGCACTCGCCGACGCCAACCGGAACCTGGTGAACGGCGGGCCGGTCGCCCATTCGGCGCTGCTCACCCTGGCCTGGGCGGCGGCCATCACGCTGGTCACCGCGCCGCTGGCGGTGGCGAAGTTCCGCAGCCGGACCTGACACGCCCGCGGCGGCGGCCACCCGTCCGGTCATGGAACCGAACCCCATGGCCGGACGTTTCCCCGGTGCCGGAAACAACGCGGGGCCGGATCGGGCTGTACGGTCGGGAACCGATCACGTCCCGTACCCGATGGAGCTTCGCGCATGGCCACCGCAACCACCCGCCACGAGCGACAGGTCTCACCCGTGTTCCTGGGGCTGGTCGCGATCATGCTCGTCGCCGGATGGGCGGTGTGGCACGGCTTCGCGACCAGCACCGGCTTCGCGGTCTTCCTGTTCGTGGTCTCCGGCTGGATCGTCTCGCTGTGCCTGCACGAGTACGCACACGCCCGTACCGCGCTGCACGGCGGCGACATCACGGTGGGCGCCAAGGGCTATCTGACCTTGAACCCGCTGCGGTACACCCACGCGTCGCTGAGCATCGTGCTGCCGGTGATCTTCGTCATCCTGGGCGGCATCGGCCTGCCGGGCGGCGCGGTGTTCATCGAGCGCGGGCGGATCCAGGGCCGCTGGAAGCACAGCCTGATCTCGGCCGCCGGACCGCTGACCAACGCGGCCTTCGCGCTCGCCTTGATGCTGCCGTTCACCTTCGGCGGGCTGGACTGGGCGCCGACGCCGTTCCTGGCCGCGTTCGCGTTCCTGGCGATGCTGCAGCTGACCGCGGCGATCCTCAACTTCCTGCCGGTGCCGGGGCTGGACGGCTACGGCGTGATCGAGCCGTGGCTGTCGTACAAGGTGCGCCGCCAGGTCGAGCCGTACGCCCCGTTCGGGCTGATCGCGGTCTTCGGCTGCCTGTGGATCCCGGAGATCAACACCGTGTTCTGGGACGTCGTCGACGCGGTCATGCGCGCCTTCCACATCCCGCAGGTGTACTCGGCGTACGGCTACCGCCTCTTCCAGTTCTGGAAGGGCTCCCCTACTGGCTGACCGGCTCCGCGGCGGCCCGGTCGGCCTTGGCCTTGCGCAGGTAGAACCACGCCATGTTGCTGGAGATGCCCGCCATCAGCACCCAGATGACGCCCAGGAAGCTGCCCTGCACGAAGGAGACCACGGCGGCGGCTACGGCGAGCACGCAGACGGCGATGGCGAACAGCGCGAGGCGGGGCATGGGCGGGGCTCCTCGGTTGGGCGGCCGGTGACGACTCACCCCATTCTGACCCATGCCCCCCGCGCCGCGACGCCGGCTACACGTCGGTGACGCGCAGCCCCGCGTGCGCCTTGTAGCGGCGGTTCACCGAGATCAGGTTGGCGACCAGCGACTCCACCTGGTGGGCGCCCCGCAACCGCCCGGCGAACACCCCGCGCATCCCCGGGATCCGCGCGGCCAGCGCCTGCACGATGTCGGTGTCCGCGCGGCTTTCGCCCAGCACCATCACATCGGTGTCGATCCGCTCCACGGCCGGGTCCTGGAGCAGCACCGCGGACAGGTGGTGGAAGGCGGCGGTGACCCGGGAGTCCGGCAGCAGCGCGGCGGCCTGCTCGGCGGCGCTGCCCTCCTGCGGCTTCAGCGCGTACGCGCCCTTCTTGTCGAAGCCCAGCGGGTTGACGCAGTCGACGACCAGTTTGCCCGCCAGTTCCTCGCGCAGCGCCTGAAGCGTCCTGGCGTGTCCTTCCCACGGCACCGCGACGATCACCACGTCACTGGCCCGCGCGCACTCCGCGTTGTCCAGGCCGCGCACGCCCAGGCCCAGTTCCTCGGCCGCCGCGCGCGCCCGCTCGGTGCTGCGGGAGCCGATGATCACCTGCTGTCCGGCCTTGGCCAGCCGGTACGCCAGGCCGCGCCCCTGGTCGCCGGTGCCGCCCAGCACGCCCACGACCAGACCGGAGACGTCCGGCAGGTCCCAGGGGTCCTTGGCCGCGGGCTTCGCCGCGGCGGCGCCGCTGTCAGGGGTGTTCGCATCAGTAGTCATACCGGCGATCCTGCCAGCCGACCCCGCACCGCGCCGGTACGGGGGCCGCGTCGCGCCGCGGCGCGGCGTCAGCTGCCGGTACCGCGGGGTGCGGAGCCGCCCTGGTCGTTCCAGCGCGGGTCCTGCTCCCACTCCTCGTTGCGTTCCTCGGCGTTCTCGATGGCCCGCCCGGCCTCGGCCGCGCTGGGGTACGGGCCGAGCCGGTCCAGCGCGGGGCAGTCCGGGCCCTCCTCGACCTTGCCGTGCTTGAGGCAGTAGTACCACTCGCCGGGTTTGCCGGTCGCCTTCTTGCGTCTGAACAAAGCCATGCCGCACTCCTACCGCGTCCTGCCGGGGGCATGCCCCGGGCCCTGGGTGTCTGCCTGCCCGCCAATCGTTCCCGCCGACCGCCCGCCCCACCCCCGGCGCGGGTGCCGCGCGGCCGCAGCTTCGATTGTGCGGCGCCGATACACTCACTGGCATGTCTGGCCAGTCGCTTCTCGTTCCCGGCACCCTCTCGCCGACCCGCCGAGTACCCGCGTCGATCCCGCGCCCGGAGTACGTGGGCAAGCCCGCGCCCACCCCGTACACCGGCCCGGAGGTGCAGGACACCGAGACGATCGAGAAGATGCGTGTCGCGTCCCGCATCGCCGCCCGGGCGATGGCGGAGGCCGCCAAGGCGATCAAGCCCGGGACCACCACCGACGAACTCGACCGGATCGCGCACGAGTACATGTGCGACCACCAGGCCTACCCGTCGGACCTGGGCTACCGCGGCTTCCCCAAGTCCATCTGCACCTCGCTCAACGAGGTCATCTGCCACGGCATCCCGGACTCCACCGAGCTGCGCGACGGCGACATCGTCAACCTCGACGTCACCGCCTACATCCACGGCGTGCACGGTGACACCAACGCCACCTACCTGTGCGGCGAGGTCGACGAGGAGTCGCGGCTGCTGGTGGAGCGCACCGAGGAGTCGCTGAACCGGGCGATCAAGGCGGTCCGGCCGGGCCGCCAGATCAACATCATCGGCCGGGTCATCGAGTCGTACGCCAAGCGCTTCGGCTACGGCGTGGTACGGGACTTCACCGGCCACGGGATCAACTCCTCGTTCCACTCCGGTCTGATCATCCCGCACTACGACGACCCGCGGGCGACCACGGTGATCCAGCCCGGCATGACCTTCACCATCGAGCCGATGCTCACCCTGGGCACGTACGAGTACGACATCTGGGAGGACGGCTGGACGGTGGTCACCAAGGACCGCAAGCGCACCGCCCAGTTCGAGCACACCCTGGTGGTGACCGACACCGGCGCCGAGGTGCTGACGCTGCCCTAGGGCCTGTGTCGGCACGGCGGGGAGCCCGCCGCGGCGCCAGGCGGTCCCGGTAGTGTTTGCGGCCGACCGCGAACACACGAAGGAGCCGTCCGCCATGACCGCGCGTGCCCAGCTGCCCATACGGCCGCGCCGCAGGCTGCCCAGCCTGGCGGCGCTGGCACTGCTGGCGTGCACGGCGACGGGCTGCGTCACCGTGCACGGCGCGGACGCGGTCGTCCCGGCGGTGCGCAGGGCGGACGCCCCGGCCGCGCTCGACCACTTCGCCCAGGTGGTCAACGACGCCAACACCAGGCTGGACCCGTCGCTCAACGCCCAGGTGGAGACCGGGGCGTTGGGCGCCATCGACGGTGCCGGGATCAAGGCCCGGCACGTCAACAGCCCCTCGGGAAACCCCGGTTACCAGCCGCTGCGGTTCAGTGACACCCGCTTCCTGATCCCGCGCGAGCGCGGCTGGCCGAAGTGGTTCGTCGCGGACACCGCCAACAGCCGGGACGGCAACCGCTGGTTGCTGGTCTTCACCCGCGGCAGTGTGAACGCCACCTGGCGGGCGTCGTACCTGTCGGTGCTGGCGCCCGGCCAGCTGCCGGACTTCGCCACCGACGCCCAGGGCTACGCGGTGCCGGTCCCGGTCGGCGGGACCGATCTGCTGGTCCAGCCGGGCGAGTTGGGCGCCCAGTACACCGCGTACCTCCAGCAGGGGGACAAGGGCTCCACGGCGTTCGCCCAGGGCAGCCAGACCTCTGGGCTGCGCGCCCAGCGGCGCACCGAGTACGCGCCGACCTCGCAGGTGGTGACGCAGTTCGCGGACGAGCCCGCGGACCCGGCACAGTACGCGCCGGTGGCGCTGCGGCTCAAGGACGGCGGGGCGCTGGTGTTCTTCACCACACGTCACGAGATGAAGCAGACGGTGGCCAAGGGACCGGTGGTGATCAGGGATCCGAACGTCAACGCGCTGCTGACCGGCACGCCGAGCAGGTCGGTGACGCTGTACAAGCTGGCGGAGCAGGTCGTGAAGGTGCCCGCGGGGTCGGACACGGGCGCGCGGGTGGTGTTCCTCAACCGGATCGAGGGTCTGGTTTCGGCCAGCGGCGCCTAGTTCGCGGCCTCTCGGGCGCCGCTAACGGCCGCGCGACAGCCAGCCGTCGGCCGCCCGCGGCCGCCCCTCCTCGGTGGCGACCTGGGCGCACGCGTCGGTGAGCACCGCGAGCAGCGGCAGCGGGTCCGGCAGCGGCAGGTCCTGCGGGCGGACCCAGTCCACCACCGAGCCGTCCGGCAGCCGGGACGGCGGCAGCAGCACATAGCTGCCGCGGCAGTGCCAGCGCAGTCCGGGGTGCTCGTCGAGGGTCTCCGGATGGCAGTCGAGTTCGCACGGCCACCACTCGTCCTCGTCCGCGGGGGTGCCCCGGGTGGCGGTGAAGAACAGCATCCGGTCGGCGCCGTAGCGCGCCACCGGGCCGGTCGGCACGCCTTGCGCGTCCAGGCGGCGCAGTGCGATCTCGCCCGCCTCGGCGGGCACGTCCAGCACGTCGTGGTTGGTGCCGGTGGCGGTGATGAAGTTGGCCAGCGGCTGGCTGGCCAGCCAGCGGGTGATCTGCTCGGGGTCGGTGGTGGCCTGGGTCTGCCAGGCGAACGAGACCGGGTGCATGCCGGGCGTGGGACAGCCGATCCGGTCACACGAACAGCTGAAGCCGGACGGGTGGGCGGCCGGTGCGACCGGGAAGGACGCGGCCGCGGCACCGAGGAGGAGCGCGTCGCGGTCCTGGGCGGCGGCGCGGGAGGAGGCACGGGTCCTGTCGCCCGTGGATCGTGGGCGGCGGCGCAGCCACTCGGACATCCTGCCCCTGCGTTCCATAGAACCCCTCTCGCCGGTGAGTGTGTCGACGGATGCACTGTCCATCCTGCTCCCTGTACGTCGGCCGCGTGAACGCGGGGTGGCGTCAGCGGGAGCGGTGTGGGTGGTGTGACGGGCGTGCGGTCGCGCGACGGTAAATGGCCGAATCCGCTGTGGTCCCCCGGATGAGCGATTCCCAAGGGATCACCGGCCGTGTAGCGTTTTTACCGACAAGCTGTCGGAAAGTCGGTGCGTGCCATGTTCGCGCCGTCGACGCGACGCAGCCGTGCCGTAGCCGATGGAGGCCCGTGTGACCGCCACCCAGTTCGCCCGCTTCTCCGATCTCATCCGCTGCGCGACCCACGCGCAGCACTCCGAGGCCGAGGAGTCCGCGTTCATGGCCGACCTGCTCGGCGGACGGCTGGGCGTGCAGGCGTACGCCCGCTACACCGAGCAACTGTGGTTCGTCTACCGCGCGTTGGAGGAGGCGGCCGCCCACCTGGCCGCCGACCCGGTCGCGGGGCCGTTCATACGTCCCGAGCTGCTGCGGGTGGCCGAGCTGGAGCGGGACCTGGAGCATCTGCGGGGGGCCGACTGGCGTGCCGCGGCCGCGCCGCTGCCCGCCACGGCCGCGTACCGCGACCGCGTCACCGAGGTGGCGGCGACCTGGCCCGCGGGCTACGTCGCCCACCACTACACCCGCTACCTCGGCGACCTGTCCGGCGGCCAGGTCATCCGGGGCATCGCGGAACGCACCTGGGGCTTCCAACGCAAGGGCGACGGCGTGCGGTTCTACGTCTTCGAGGGCATCGGCAACCCCGCCGCCTTCAAGCGCGAGTACCGCGAACTGCTCGACGCGCTGGCCGTGGACGAGTCGGAGCGGCACCGGGTGGTCGAGGAGTGCAAGCACGCGTTCAGCCTCAACAGCGCGGTCTTCGCCGACCTGGCACTGGCCTTCGCCGGGTAACCCGGCACGGTGGCACGGCAATTGCGCGCGGGGCGCGAGAAGAACCACCCGAACGGATCGGTGTTTTTCGCGCCCCGCGGGTGGACCATTTGTGCGCGGCTGCGTTTCCCGGGGCCGCCCCGGGCCGCGGCCCAGCGCCCATCGGAGCCTCAACGGCGAGGAGCCCGCCTTGCGCACTGAACGTGTCGCCACGCCCCGGCGTTATCTGATGTGCCCACCGAACCACTACCGGGTCAGCTACTCCATCAACCCATGGATGGACCCGGACAAGCCGGTGGACCCCGCGATCGCCCTCTTCCAGTGGGAGGACCTGCGGGACCGCTATCTGTCGCTGGGCCACCGGGTCGAGGTGCTCGAACCGGTGCCCGGCCTGCCGGACATGGTGTTCGCCGCCAACGGCGCAACCGTCATCGACGGTCGGGTGTTCGGCGCCAAGTTCGCCAACGCCGAGCGAAGAGGCGAGGCGCCCGCACACCTCGCCTGGTTCCGGGAAGCGGGCTACACCGAGATCCACGAGCCCGAGCACATCAACGAGGGCGAGGGCGACTTCACCGCCACCGCGTCGTGGATCCTGGCGGGCGCCGGATTCCGCAGCAGCCCGCAGGTCCGGGCCGAGGTGCAGGAGTTCTTCGGCCGCCCGGTGATCGGCCTGGAGTTGGTGGACCCGCGCTACTACCACCTGGACACCGCGCTGGGCGTGCTGGACGGCGACGAGATCATGTACTACCCGCAGGCGTTCTCCCCCGGCAGCCGGGCGGTACTGGCCCGGCTGTTCCCGGACGCGCTGATCGCCACCGAGGAGGACGCCGCGGCGCTGGGCCTCAACGCGGTCAGCGACGGACGCCACGTACTGCTGCCGCTCGCCGCCACCGGGCTGTTCCAACCACTGCGCGACCGCGGCTTCGAACCCATCGGCGTCGATGTGTCGGAACTGCACAAGGCCGGTGGCAGCGTGAAGTGCGCGACCATGGAACTGCGCCACTGAGCGGAGGTACGTTCGGGTCGTCAGGCTGAACGGTCGAGACCCGAGCCAAGGGAGCCGCGCGCATGAGCGGAACGCCTGAGCACCCCTACTACGACGCGGTCATCGTCGGCGGCGGCCACAACGGACTGACCGCCGCCGCGTACCTGGCGCGCGCCGGGCGCTCCGTGCTGGTGCTGGAACGGCTGCCGGTGACCGGCGGAGCCGCCGTGTCCACCCGGGCCTATCCGGGCGTGGAAGCACGTCTGTCCCGCTACTCCTACCTGGTCAGCCTGCTGCCCCAGAAGATCGTCAGGGACCTGGGGCTGCGGTTCGCGGTACGGCGGCGGCGGATCTCCTCGTACACCCCGGACCGGCGAGGCGGCGGGCTGCTGGTGGACGGCGGCGACCCGGCGGGTACCCGGGAGGGCTTCGTCCGGCTCACCGGATCCGACCGCGACTTCGCCGCATGGCAGCGGTTCTACGGGATGACGCACCGGGTGGCCGAGCGTGTCTTCCCGACGCTCACCGAACCGCTGCCGTCCCGCGCCGAGTTGGCCGCCGCGGTGGACGAACCCGCCGCATGGCAGGCGCTGTTCGAACGCCCGCTGGGCGAGACCGTCGAATCCTCCTTCACCGACGACCTGGTACGCGGTGTCGTCCTCACCGACGCGCTGATCGGCACGTACAGCCACGCCCACGATCCGTCGCTGGTGCAGAACCGCTGCTTCCTGTACCACGTGATCGGCGGCGGCACCGGTGACTGGAACGTTCCGGTGGGCGGCATGGGCGCGTTGACCGACGCGCTCGCCGACGCGGCCCGCGCGGCTGGGGCCGAGATCGTCACCGACTGCCCGGTGACCGGCATCACCACCGACGGCAAACGGGCCGAAGTCCGCTTCGCCACCGGCCGGGTGGAGACCCGGCACGTACTCGCCGCGGTCTCCCCGCACGCGCTCGCCGACCTGCTGGACGAGCCCGCTCCGGCCAAGCCCGAGGGATCGCAGCTCAAGGTCAACATGCTGCTGCGACGGCTACCACGGCTGCGGGACACCGCGGTCGACCCGCGCGCGGCGTTCTCCGGCACCTTCCACATCGCCGAGGGCTACCGCAACCTGGCGGACGCCTACCGGCAGACGGCCGACGGCGCGCTGCCCACCGCGCCGCCCTCGGAGATCTACTGCCACTCGCTGACCGACCCGTCGATCCTCTCCCCCGAACTGGCCGCCCGCGGCTGGCACACGCTCACCCTGTTCGGACTGCTCGCCCCCGCTCGGCTGTTCGCCGCCGACCCCGCCGCGACGAAGGAGGCACTGCTCAAGGCCACACTGTCGCAACTGGACGCGGTGCTCGCCGAACCGATCGAGGACTGCCTGGCGCCGGACGCCGAGGGACGGCCGTGCATCGAGGCGAAGACCCCGCTCGACCTGGAGCGGGAGGTCGCGCTGCCCGGCGGGCACATCTTCCACCGCGACCTGTCCTGGCCGTACGCCACGCCGGAGACCGGCCGCTGGGGGGTGGAGACCGCGCACCCCAACGTCCTGCTGTGCGGTGCGGGCGCGGTGCGCGGCGGTGGCGTCAGCGGGATCCCCGGCCACAACGCGGCGATGTCGGTCCTCGGCCGCTAGGCGGCGCACTGGTCGCCGCCGGTATGCCTGGATCAGGTCTCCAGCGGCGGCCAGGCGTCGCCCCACTCGGCGTCCCGGGCGGCGCGGTAGAGGTCGCCGTGCCGCTTGGAGACGGTGGTACGGCGCAGCCCCTCGTCACGGGTGCACAGGTCCAGCAGCACCTGGCCCTTGCGGATCTGCGGATGGCGCACCACCCGGCTGTCCGCGGGGGAGGCGGGGTCGCGCATCGCGGCGACGTAGCTGAACTTCTCGTCCTCGTACGGCAGTGAGCCGCCCTTGACCTGCCGGTGCAGCGAGGAGCGGTTGACCCGGGCCGAGAAGTGGCACCAGTCGGGGGCACGCACCGGGCACTCGTCGTTGTGCGGGCAGGGTGCGACGACGCTCAGCCCCTCGTCGACGAGTTGCTGGCGGGCGCGGAGGATCCGGCGGTAGCCGTCGGGGGTGCCGGGCTCCACGACGAGCACGGCACCGGCCGCACGCGCGGCGGTGGCGACCACCGACTCCCGGTCGGCGTCGGTGAGTTCACCGAGCACGTAGCTGACGGTGACCAGATCGCTGGGCGGCAGCGCGAGGGCGGCGCCGATCGGCTGGTGACGCCACTGCGCCCGGCGCAGCGACGGGTGCGGGGCCTCGGCCGCCAGGGCGCGGCCGAGGTCCAAAGCGGGCTGGGCCCAGTCCAGGACAGTGGTGGCGTGCTCGGCCTGCGGCCAGGCGTCGGCCACCGCCCAGGTGGCGGCACCGGTGCCGCCGCCGATGTCGACATGGGTCTTCGGCGACCACTCCCCCGCCCGCGCCCGGAACGCGGCGAGCGCGGAGCGCACCGCCTCGAAGGTGGCGGGCATCCGGTACGCGGCGTACGCGGCGACATCAGCCCGGTCCCGCAGGACCGGGCTGTCGGTGGGCGTACGGCCACGGTAGTGGGCGATCAGCCGCTCGACGGCCGCGGCGGTCTGACGCGGGGCGGCACCGGGCACCGCGTGCAGGCGGTCACGCAGGGCGGCGCGCAGGTCGTTCTCGGCCGGAGCGGGGGTGGGGGCGTTCACGCCCCCACCCTATGTTCCTTCAGGTCCCGCCTGGCCTGGTGTGCGGGTGCGGGTGCGTGGGGGCGTGGGGCGGGGGCGGCCGCGAAACGGCAATCGGGTGGGCGGGTGGGAAAACCCCACCCACGCACCCGCGGCGCAGCCGCGAACCGCAGCCCAGGCTCGCCGTGCGCAGCGGCTCGCGAAGGAGCGGCAGCAACGGGTGGGAGGGCGGGAAAGCCCCGTACCCCCAACCGCTAGCGCGAGCGAACCCCTGGGGCCAACGTCAGCCCGTACACCAGCGTGGCCGCGGCGATGACCCCGAAGCTGGGCGGGACGTTGGGGACCGCGTACCCCACCGCCAGTCCCGCCCACATCTCCGCCACCGCCAGCGCGGCGGCCAATCCCAGCGCCCGGTACGGCGAGTCCGTCAGCCGCTGCGCGGCACCCGCGGGCGCCGCCAGCAACCCCAGCAGCAGCAGCGATCCCACCGCCTGCGTGGCCTCCGCCGCACACGCGCCGACCACCGCGAGGAACACCAGCGAGAGCACCCGCACCGGCACCCCGCGCGCGGCGGCCACCGCCTCGTCGACCGAGGCGAACAGCAGCGGCCGTGCCACGGCCAGCAGCGCCACGCACAGCACCGCGGCCACCCCCACCGCCGTCCACGCGGACGACGCGGACAGCCCGAAGATCGACCCGAACAGCACGCTCACCCCTGCCCCACCGTCGGCCGTCGACCGGGTCGTGGTGTAGAGCGTCAGGAAGAAGACACCGAGCCCGAGGATCCACGAGAAGACGCCGCCGATGGCCACGTCGTCGGACCGTCCCCGGCGCCCGAGGAATCCCAGCAGCACCGCCACCGCGATGGTGGTGGCGAACAGCCCGATCCGCAGGTCCCAGCCCACGGCCAGCGCCGCCAGCGCACCGGTGAACGCGGTGTGGCTGAGCGCGTCCCCGGTGAACACCTGGGCCCGCAGTACCAGGAAGTACCCGGCGAGACCGGCCGCGGCGGCGATCGCCGTACCGGCCAGCACGGCGTGCAGGAAGAAGGGGTGCGCGAAGGCACTCATGCGGCACTCCTCAGCAGCGGGCCGCGCCGCACCAGCGACGCCTGCCGGACGAGGTCCACCAGCCGGGCCAGTACGTACCCGCCGAAGGCGAAGGTCGTGACGTAGAAGCCGACCGGGTACGGCGAGAAGTACGCCACGGTCAGCCCCAGCCAGGTCACCGCGAGGCCGATGGCCATGGCCAGCACCAGGCTCAGCCCCGGCCGGGAGGTGAGCACCTGGGCGGTCGCGGCGGGCAGTACCAGCAGCGCGAAGACCAGCAGGGACCCGGTGATCTGGCTGGCCTCGGCGGTCGCCGCGCCGAGCAGCACCAGGAAGGCGGTGGACAGCGCACGCACCGGCATCCCGCGCGCCGCGGCCACCGACTCGTCCACGGAGGCGAACAGCAACGGCCGTCCGATGGCGGCCAGTACGCACAGCACGACCGCCGCGACCGCGGTGAGCAGCAGCACCTGGCTGCTGGTGATGCCCAGGAAGCTGCCGAACAGCAAGGAGTTGACCCCGTTGAGGAACCCCTTGTACAGGGCGACGAAGAGGAACCCGCAGGCGAGCAGGAACGCCTGGACGGTTCCGGTGAGCGCGGACTCCTCGCCCCGGCCCTTACCGGAGCCTGGCAGCAGCGCGATGAGGACGGCCGCGCCCACGCAGAACGCGAAGTAGCCGTATCCGGCGGCGACTCCGACCAGTACCGCCCCGGACGCGCCGGGGAAGCCGACCACCGAGAGGCTGTGCGCGGCGAAGGTCTGCCTGCGCAGCACCACGAACCAGCCGACGGCGGCGGCGAGTACGGCGATGACGGCCCCCGCCCGGAAGGCGTTGACCATGAACGGGTAGGACCACATCACCTGGAAGTCGGTGAGCGGGTTCCATGACCAGGGGGTGGTCACGGCGTCAGCCAGCGGCACTGTCCGCTCCTTCCGCCGCCACCGCCTGGGCCGTCGCCGCGTGCCGGTCGCTGTGCCGCGCGGGTGCCTCCGGCTGGCCGACGACCACCAGCCGTCCGTCGGAGGTGCGGAGCACCTCGACCGGGGTGCCGTACAGCCGGGTCAGCGTCTCGGAGGTGATGACCTCCTGCGGGGTGCCGGTGGCGGCACCGCCCTCGGCGAGGTAGACGACCCGGTCGAGGTAGCTCAGGATCGGGTTGACGTCATGCGCCACCATGATCACCGAGACGCCCTCGACCCGGCAGATCCGGCCGATCAGCGCGGCGACGGCCGCCTGGTTGGGCAGGTCGAGGCTGTCCAGCGGCTCGTCCAGCAGCAGGATCTCCGGCCTGCGGCACAGCGCCTGGGCGATCAGCAGCCGCTGTTGTTCACCGCCGGAGCACTGGCCGATGGGCCGGTGTGCGTACTTGGTGGCTCCGACGAGTTCGATGACCTCTGCGATCCGGGCGCGGGCCGCCCGCCGCCGTGGGCTGAATCGTTCCGGCACCGGCAGCGGCACGCCCCAGCGGTCGCCGTCCAGTCCCAGGCCCACGATGTCGGTGCCGCGGATGCGCAGCGAGGCGTCGAAGTTGCGGCGCTGCGGGAGATAGCCGACCCGGCGTCCGGCCTGGCCGGGCGCCTGGCCGAGCACCCGTATCTCGCCCTCGGCGAGCGGTTGCAGGCCGAGGACGGCCTTGATGAGGGTCGACTTGCCGACCCCGTTGGGGCCGAGGACGGCGGTGAACTCGCCTGCCCCGATGGAGAGTTGGACGCCGGACCACAGGGTCCGGCCGCCGACCCGCACGCCCGCGTCGCGCAATCGCAGCACGGGCCCCGTGGTGGGCTCGGTGCGGGTCTGCGCCGGTATGCCAGAGGTCACCGCCGTCATCTCACTCACCCTCACTTACCGGTTGCCTTGGCCAGTGCCTGCTCGATGCCCTTCAGCTCGCCGACCTGCCACTGCTGGAAGGTGTCGCCCGCGGGGTCGAGCGTCTCGGTGACGGTGGTCACCGGGATCCCGGCCGCCTTGGCCGCGTTGACCTGGGCCTGCACATCGGGCGTGGAGTTCTGGCTGTTGTAGACGTAGATCTTGATCTGCTTGTTCTTGATCTGCTGGTCGATGGCCGACTTGTCCTGCGCGGTGGGGTCGGTGCCCTCGCTGATCGCGTCGAGGAAGGAGCCGGGGGTGAGCATCTTCAGCCCGAGGCCGTCGGCGAGCGGGCTGACGATGGACTCCGAGGCGCCGATCGGGGTGCCCGCGTACTTCGACTTGATCCGCGAGACCAACTGGTCGTACTCGCCCAGGGACTTGCTCTCGAAGTCGTTCTTCCGCTGCTCGAAGTAGGCGGCGTCGGCCGGGTCGATCTTCTTGTAGTCGGCGGTGATCTTCTCGATGACCTGGTGCACGTTGTCCGGCGAGTACCAGCGGTGCGGGTTGCCGCCGGGCCTGACGCCGACCAGGTCGCCGACCTTCAGCTCGGTGCGGCCGTCGGCGGGGTTGGCGGCCAGCAGCTTGTCGGCCCAGGAGTCGTAGCCGATGCCGTTGACGATCGCGTACCGGGCGCCGCTGACGGTACGGGCGTCCGCGGCGGTCGGCTCGTAGTCGTGCGGGTCGGTGGCCGGGTTGGTGATGACGCTGGTCACCTTGACATGACTGCCGCCCAGCTGGGTGGCGATGCTGCCCCAGAAGTTCTCCGCGGCCACGACGTTGATCACCTTGCCGCCCGAGGCGTCGCCGCTGGCGCTGCCGCCGTCGGCGTTCGACGAGGAGGTGGCGCAGGCGCTGGTCGCGGCGAGGGCCGCGACGACGAGACCACCGGCGGCGACGCGGGCGAGCCGGGAGGGGCGGGATATCGCGGGGGTCATGGCGCGGGACACTCCTCAGTACTGGACTGCCCCCAGGTTACTGGAAACGATTTTCACCACCAAGCTCTTGGGTGACATTATGACAATCGTTGCCAACTCTTGACCGGGGTGAGCAGCGCTGGTACCGGGCCAGCCACGTCGCAGCCTCAGCCCGCGGCGCGTTGCCGCGGCGCCAGGTCCTGACCGGATGGACGGCGTTGGCGAGCAGCACCACATAGCGGCGCGAGTCGAAGTCGACCACCAGGCTGGTACCGGTGAACCCGGTGTGCCCCGCGGTGCGCGGCCCGGCCAACTCCCCCATGAACCAGGGCTGTTGCAGCTCGAACCCCAGCCCCTGCGGCCGCCCCGGCACTCCGGCGTCCGCCACCAACAGCCGCACCGACTCCGGGGTGAGGACGCCCGCGCCGCCGTCCAGCAGCGCACGGCACAGCGCGCCGAGGTCGGCGGCGGTGGAGAACAGACCGGCGTGCCCGACGACCCCGCCCATCGCGTACGCGTTCTCGTCGTGCACCACACCGTGCACCAACCCGCGGTCCAGCTTCCCCCACGGGCGGCGCTGGTCCTCGGTGGCGGCGATCCGCGGTCGCCAGGACGGCGGCGGGCGGTAGCGGGTCGAGGCCATGCCCAGCGGCCGGGTGATTCCGTCCCGGACCAGCCGCGACAGCGACCGGCCCGTGACACGCTCCAGCACGTGCTGCAGCAGCAGCGGATTGAGGTCGGAGTAGCGGTACGCGCTGCCCGGCGCGGTCAGCGGCTCCTCCTCGGCCAGCCGGGCCAGCCGCCGCCCCGGGTCGCGGCACTCGTACAGCGGCAGTTCGGCGCGCAGCCCCGAGGTGTGGGTGAGCAGTTGCCGTACGGTGATCCGGTGGTCCGCAGCGGCGGTCAACTCCGGTGCGTACGCGGCCAGTCGCCCTTCCAGCGCGATGGCGCCGCACTCGACCGCCTGGAGCGCCGCGATCGCGGTGAACGGCTTCGTGAGCGACGCCAGGTCGAAGACGGTGTCCCGGCGCATCGGGATCCATCGCTCACGCGGCAGCTCCCGGCCCCGGTCGGCCGTCGCGTCGTAGCCGCCGTAGCGCAGCGCCCAGCCGACCGCCTCGTGCAGCACGACGTCCCGGTCGCACCCGGCGAGCACCACGGCGCCCGCGCACCACGGATGCACCGGCGCGGGTTCGGTCGCCGCCCGCAGCTGTCGCACCAGCCCGGCCGCCGCGTCGTCTTCGGTCACTCCGCGACAGTAGCCGCGGCGCCACGCCAGGGGCGGCACAGCGCGAGGAAGCAGCCGACCGCCAGCACCGCGCAACTCACCTGGACCAGCGCCATGGGCACCGCCGTGTGTCCGCCCGCGATCCCGACCAGCGGGGAGGCGACCGCACCGATGAGGAACTGGCAGGTGCCCAGCAGCGCGGACGCCGAGCCCGCCGCGTTCGGGGTGCGCATCAGCGCCTGCGCGTTGGTGTTCGGCGTCGCCAGCCCCATCGCGGACATCAGCACGAACAGCGCGACCGCCACCGGCACCAGCCCGACCGGGCCGAACACCCCGGAGGTCATCAGCAGCAGCGCCACCGCCGCCGCGGCGATCACCGCCAGCCCCGCGCCCAGCGCCCGGTCCAGCGGCACCCGGCCGACCAGCACCTTGCCGTTGAACTGGCCGACCGCCACCAGACCGACCGAGTTCAGCCCGAACAGCAGGCTGAACGTCTGCGGCGAGGCACCGTAGATGTCCTGGATGACGAAGGACGAGCCGGAGATGTACGCGAACAGCGCGGCGAAGGCGAAGCTGCCCGCCAGCATGTAGCCGGTGAACACCCGGTCGCCGAGCAGCCCGCGCATGGTGCGCAGCGCCTGACCCAGCCCGCCGTCGTGCCGCCGCTCGACGGGCAGCGTCTCGGGCAGCTGGCGCAGCACCAGCAGGGTGAGCAGAGTGCCGACGGCGGTGAGTACGACGAAGACCCCGCGCCAGTCGGTGAAGCGCAGGATCTGGCCGCCGATCAACGGCGCGATGATCGGGGCGGCGCCGGAGATCAGCATCAGGGTGGAGAAGAACCGCGCCATCGCCACGCCGTCGTACAGGTCACGCACCACGGCCCGGGCGATGACGATGCCCGCCGCGCCCGCGAGCCCCTGCAACAACCGGAAGCCGACGAGGAGTTCCACGTTCGGCGCGAAGGCGCAGACCGCGGTGGCGAGTACGTACAGCACCATGCCGACGAGAAGCGGGCGCCGCCGCCCCCACTTGTCGCTCATCGGACCGACGACGAGCTGACCGAGCGCCATGCCGAGCAGGCACGCGGTGAGCGTGAGCTGGACCGTCGCCGCCGGACTGCGCAGCGCGGCGGTGACCGCGGGCAGTGACGGCAGGTACATGTCCATCGACAGCGGGGGCAGCGCGGTCAGTCCGCCGAGGACGAGGGTGACGAGGAGTCCGGTGTGTCGCTGGGCGCGGGAGGACGCGGGGTCCCCGGGCGGCACGTCGGCGGCTTGCGGCGCGGTACCGGCGGGTCCGGCCGGGGTGGCGGTGCGGCGGAGTTGCGCCTCGGCCTGGCCAGGCGGTGTGGTCTGGCCGAGCGGCGCTGCCTGTCCAGGTGCGGCGGCCTGTTCAGGCGGTACGTAATGTCCGGCATTTCGTGATATTCGAGAGTCGGTTGAGGCGTCACGCTCCATGTCCCCGGTCGCACCGGGCTCCGTCATCCTGGGGTCCATGGCTGGTTGGAACACCGATCGGCCGCCCGGGATTCCGGTTCAAACCGTGATGTCGGTTACTCCGGTCACCGCGCGCCGTGTTCGGGCGCGATCCGGGCAATGCGGCGGGCCAGTTCGAAGTCCTTGGCGGTGAGCCGACCGCCCGCCTCATGGGTGGCTACCGACACCGCCAGCGTGTCGTACCCCAGGGTCAGTTCGGCATGATGGTTCAACTCGTCCTGGATACGGGCGATGTGCACCGCGAAGATCGCGGCGGGAAGATGCGCGAGATGGTACGTGCGCGTGATCCGGGAGTCGTCCGGCGCGGCCTGCCAGCCGGGCAGCTCGGCGAGCTGGTCCTCGATCTCCTTGTGCGACAGCGGGTCCGGGATCGGCATTCTGCCTGCTCCCTCCGTTTGGATGCCTGAGCGGGTGTTGGGGGTGCCTGGTCGATCGTCCCACCCCCTACCCTGCGGGGGCATGAGCGAAATCCAGAAGGTTGCCGTGGTGACCGGAGCCGGGTCGGGCATCGGCCGGGCGGTCGCGCTGGCGCTGGCCGGGGCGGGCTGGTCGGTGGGGCTGGCGGGCCGCCGCGAGGAGGCGCTGCGGGAGACGGCGCGCCTGGCCGGCCGGGGCGCCGAGCTGGCGGTGCTCGCGACGGACGTGACGGTCCCCGACCAGGTGGACGCGCTGTTCAGCGCCGTACGGGAGCGGTTCGGCCCGCTGGGTCTGCTGTTCAACAACGCCGGGAGCGGCACCCCGCCCATCCCGGTGGACGAGCTGCCGTACGAGCAGTGGCGCGCGGTGGTCGACGTCAACCTCAACGGCGCCTTCCTGTGCGCCCAGGCCGCCTTCCGCACGATGCGAAACCAGCGGCCACAGGGCGGACGGATCATCAACAACGGCTCGCTCTCGGCCCACGTACCCCGGCCCAAGAGCATCGCGTACACCGCCACCAAGCACGCCGTCACCGGCCTGACCCGGTCGTTGTCCCTGGACGGCCGCCCCTACCGGATCGCCTGCGGGCAGATCGACATCGGCAACGCCGCCACCGAGATGACCGCCCGGATGGCAACCGGCATCGAGCAGGCAGGCGGCAACGTGCTCGCCGAGCCGGTGATGGACGCGGCCGACGTGGCGCGCACCGTGCTGCACATGGCGTCCCTGCCCCTGGAGGCGAACGTGCAGTTCGCGACGGTGATGGCCACCACCATGCCGTACATCGGGCGGGGCTGACACCGCGGCGTCCCCCGTTCGGAGCACTCAAACGAGCGCCCGCCGCGTGCGCGGTGCATGTTTGGAGCGGCCTTCCGCATCACGCGCTTGGAGGAACGACAGCATGCGCACCGGGGACGAGACCCGAATACCAGGAACCGAAGCCAAAACCTTCGACCAGCTGATGGCGGAGGCCGACCGCACCCCACCGCCCTGGGCGATGCCCCGGGAGGACCGGCACACCGGCCCGGCGGAAAGCGAACAGAACCTGCGGGAGCAGGGCGGATAGCGCGGTGCTGGACCACCGCCGCTGGCTGAACCTCGAAGCGGGCCCCGCGTGCACTCGCCGCCGTGCACACCGCGTGCACAGCCGCGAAACCGCGACCAGCGCGTTCCGCGCGCCCTTTCCGCGATGGTCAACCGCTCCCGCAAATGCCCGTCGTTCACCAGGTCACGCGCATTCCGGTGGGGTTGCCGAGTCACATCACCGGATGCGAGATCTCGCAGCCGCCGGAGCCGCCGTTGTAGTCGTTGGCCCAGGTCGACTGCACCGGGAACGTGCCGGTGGTCAGCGCGATGTTCTGCGCCGCTCCCTGGCCACTGGAGATCCAGGCGCACTTGTCACCGTTCTCCTGGCCGAGGATGTCGGTCCAGCCGCCAGCCGGGTTCTGGTCGGTGATGGTCTCGGCGTACTCGTGGCCCTCGACGATCGTCACCCCGTCCAAGGTCCCCGGCTTGTTCACGAAGCCCTGGCCGCAGTTGCTGCCGGCATCGGTGACGTACGGCAGGTTGGTGAACGCCAGCTGGCCGTACGGCGAGCTGACCGCGCCGCCGGACATGGACGAGTCACCGGTGTAGTCGTGCCAGGCGCAGAACTGACCGGTCGGGGTGTTGAAGCCGTCCGGTGTGGTGCCCGTGGGCGATACGACGACGTACTGGTTGTTGCGGTTCGCCGCGGCACTGGTGTTACCGAAGTGGCCGGACGCCTTGACGGCTTCCGCGCCGATCTGGTTGCCGGTGGCGCTGCTCGGCGCAGGCGAGGAGTTGTCCACCCAGACGCCGGCGAGCGCGCCGCCGGTCGGGTAGCCGACGTGTGGCGCGCTGCTCGGGCAGGTCTGCGATCCTGCCGAGACGCCTTCGCAGTACTGGGTCATGACACCCGACCAGGTCTCGTTTCCGGTGCCCAGGCCATTGAAAAAGGCCTGCAGTCGCGGTGCCATACCCACCGGATCGCCGGACAACGTGGTGTTGCCGTTGGAGTTCGTACCGGCGGAGCCCCACTGCGATCCCCAGAAGACCAGGTACACCTTGGGGGCGCCGGTCGTGACGCCGAGGCTCGGGCTGCCCGCGCCACCGCCGTACCGCAGGTTGTCGACGGCGCCCGGGAGCAGGGAAAGCGCCTCCTGCTTCAGATCGCGCATGGGGACGGTGCCGTGGCGGTAGGGGTGCGGGCTGGTGGCTCTGGTCTGCGGGCCTCCGACGGTGGCCTGCGCCGGGCAGGCTGCGACAAGACCGGCGGTCGGCAGGGCGACAGCCAGCGTTGCGGCAGCGACTGCGCGCACGCTGCGGGTGGGACGGGACATAGCCATCGGAGTCCTCTCTGCTACTGATCAAGGACGCGGTGGTCAACCCACGGTGATCAATCTGGGGCAGGTACAGGCCGTGTTTCACACAAGCCGGACACTTGCGGAGCACTTTTCCCAGCAAGATCCCCGTGATGCTGGTGAAAAGCGATGAAGAGCACGGTTCGGCCCGGGGCCAGGAACCGTGCGTGCGGGGGTGGTTGTCGACGGTGTTTGACGTTGCCGGAGCGGAACAGCAGTCACGGCGGATGACGGGCTGCGGAGCGGTCGTCCGGCAGTTGCCACAGGGGTAGGTGGTGTGGCCGCGAAGAAGGAAAGCAGAGCACCCGAAGTCACGTCAACCATCGGTACAGGCAGGCGGACGGGCTTGTGAACGCCCGCCTGCGCAGGATCGTGTTTGCGCCCGCGAGTCCTGACGGGGTGTCTGTTCCCGTCCTGGCTTGCGGTTTCGGTACCGGTCCCGACCTACGCATAGGGACACTGGCAACGGGGTGCGAAGCCCCCTCGACGGCCTGAACCTGGACCTGCGGCAGACCCGCGCGGGCCCGAAGCCGGCTCGGCTACGGCGCGGTCCGCCCTGCCGGGCGGCTCGCAAGGGGAGGGCGCCGGTTTCTCTCTCGGGTGCCATGCCCCTCCCCAACGCGCCTACTAGGCGGTAATGTCGGCGCACGCCTCGGCGGCCCTCGCGGCGGCACGCTGTCTCACCACGGGCTTTGCCCGATCCGCGGGGAACCGTACGGGGTGTTCTGCCCGACCCGGCGGCACTCCCCGATGCGTGCCGCGATCGATCCCTACCGGCGTGGAGGGGCGCTCATGGTGACGGATGCGCGTGCCGCGCGTTCCGGCGGACCGGACGGCGGCTCGGACGAGCTGTGGCGGCGCCTGTGGAGTCATCGCGATGCTCTGCTCAAGGTGGCGCGCCGGCGGTCCATGAGTCCCGAGGATGCCGAGGACGCGGTCCACGAGGCCATGCTGCGCGCCGCGGAGCATCCGGACGTGGAGGACGAACGGCTCGGAGCCTGGCTGACGACGGTGACCATGCGCCTGTGCGTCGACCGGTATCGCCAGGTCAACCGCGAGGCCCAGGTGCGCAGCCGTTCCGCGCTGGCCGCCCCCGGGCCGGTCCCGGTCGAGGACTCGGTGTGCGACCGGGCCGAGGCGACATGGTTGGCCCACCAGAGCAGGGAGTTGCCCGCCCGCCAGGCGGAGGCACTGCGGCTGAAATCGGAGGATCTGGACGTCGCGCAGGTCGCGTCAACGATGGGGCTGAGCTATCAGGCGGTGGAGTCGCTGCTGGCCAGAGCAAGGCGGACACTGCGTGATTCGCTCGCGGGGACCCTGGGCCTCGGCGTGTGGCTGTGCAGACCCCTGCGGTCGCGGGCGGGCGCTAGCGGCGGTCCGATGGTGGCCGTGGTGTCGACCGCGGCGACGTTGGCCGTGGTCGGCATCGCCGTTCCCCACGCGTTCGAAGCCCACGCGCCGCGTCCTCCCGCGCATTCCTCCCGCCCCACCACCAGCGCTGCCCGTCCGGCGGTCCGCGTCCGCGGCGGCTCCGCGGCCGCGCCCGGTGGCACAGCCGTGCGGGTGTCCGACCGCCCCGGCCCCGCGCGTGCAGCGGGCGCGTCAGCACGGGGCACCGCCCCGTTGCTGCCAGCGCTCCCTTCCCTGCCGATACCCTCCGCCGCGGTCGCGCCCGCCCCCGCCCTACCCGCCGTTCCCTCCCCGGCCGCCGTGCCGTCGGCGGCTTTCCCTCCCTCCGTCCCCTCGCTGCCGGCCACCCCGCCGGTGCGGTCGGCATCCCTCCCCCGTGCCACCGCACTGCCCACCAAGCCGCCGCGGCCACTGCGCTGACCCGCGGCACCGGGCCTTTTCCGGACCGGTGCCGGCCCGGCCGGGTGCGCCCGGTCAACCTGAAGGAAACCCGCGCGAAAAAAACCTCACCTCTCAGCGACGGACGTGCAGCCCGGCCCCGTAGAGCAGATGCCAACCGTGCTCCACGGGCGGAGCACGGCGATGCGGCACGAGAGGGAGGAACACCTGATGACGCCAACAGGCATGGGCCGCGCCGCCCAGGAGCCCTGCCCGCAGCCGCGGTTCGCCGTCCGCCGCCTGGCCGCGGCTGACGCCCGGTGCCAGGGAGCACCGGGCGTGCGGACCCCTCCTCCACTCCCCTCCGCACGCCTGGCTCCGCGCTGGAGCACACGGCGCTGAATCGATTCGTCCACGGTTGGGAGCAGTTGAACGCGGCAGAAAGGTGTCCCGGATGGGTGTGGAGATCTGTGTGGAGGGCCTGACCAAGTCCTTCGGTCAACAGGTCATCTGGCAGGACGTGTCACTGACGCTGCCCGCCGGGGAGATCTCGGTCATGCTCGGCCCCTCGGGCACGGGCAAGTCCGTATTCCTCAAAACGCTTGTCGGCCTGCTCAAACCGGAGCAGGGATCGGTGTCGATCGCGGGACGCGACATCACCCGGCTGCGCGAGCACGACCTGTACGAGGTGCGCAAGCTGTTCGGCGTGCTGTTCCAGGACGGCGCGCTGTTCGGCTCGATGACCCTCTACGACAACATCGCCTTCCCGCTGCGTGAGCACACCCGCAAGCCGGAGAGCGAGATCAGGCGCATCGTCCTGGAGAAGATGGACATGGTCGGCCTGCTCGGCGCCGAAGGAAAGCTGCCCGGCGAGATATCCGGCGGGATGCGCAAACGGGCCGGGCTGGCCCGGGCCCTGGTGCTCGATCCGGAGATCATCCTGTTCGACGAGCCCGACTCGGGCCTCGACCCGGTGCGCGTGGCCTACCTCAACCAGCTCATCGTGGACCTCAACGCGCAGATCGACGCCACCTTCCTGATCGTCACCCATGACATCGCCTCGGCCCGCCAGGTACCGGACAACATCGGACTGCTCTTCCGGCGGGAACTGGTGATGTTCGGCCCGCGCGAGAAGCTGCTCGCCAGCGACGAGCCGGTCGTCCGGCAGTTCCTCAACGGCCGCATGCAAGGGCCGATCGGGATGGCGGAGGAGAAGGACGCGGCCCAGATCGAGCAGGAGCTCGCCGAACTCGACGCAGGCAACCACCGCGGCCCGATGGGCGGAAAGGGCGCGTCCGGCCCTGGTGTGACGCCTCGCCTGCTGCCCAGCCCCGGCATCCCCCGACCGCCCCGATGGCAGGCGATCGCCGAACGCGAGGCGCGACTGCATCCGCAGGAGGTGGCGGACGCGTGAACCTGTCCCCCACCGCGGCACTGAGGCATTCGGGCAATCTGTTCGCCCTGGCCCTCGATGTGCTGCGTACCCTGCCGCGGCGGCCCTTCCAGGCACGGGAGTTCATCCAGCAGGCCTGGTTCGTCGCCAGCGTCACCATCCTGCCGACCGCGCTGGTCTCCATCCCGTTCGGCGCCGTCATCGCGTTGCAGATCGGCAGCCTGACGCGGCAGCTCGGCGCGCAGTCGTTCTCCGGCGCCGCGTCCGTGCTCGCGGTCCTGCGGGAGGCGTCGCCGATCGTCACCGCGCTGCTGATCGCCGGAGCTGGCGGCTCCGCCATCTGCGCCGACCTCGGCGCACGCAGGATCCGCGAGGAGATCGACGCCATGGAGGTGCTCGGCATCGACCCGGTGCACCGGCTGATCGTGCCCCGCGTACTGGCCTCGATGGTCGTGGCGGTCCTGCTCAACGGGCTGGTCTCGGTGGTCGGAGTCGCCGGCGGCTACTTCTTCAACGTGATCTTGCAGAACGGCACACCGGGTGCGTATCTCGCCTCCTTCACCACCCTCGCCCAGTTGCCCGACCTGTACGCCGGCGAGTTGAAGGCACTGGTCTTCGGCGCCATCGCCGCGATCGTCGCCTCCTACAAGGGACTCAACGCGAAAGGCGGTCCGAAGGGCGTGGGCGACGCGGTGAACCAGTCGGTGGTCATCACCTTCATGTTGCTGTTCGTGACCAACTTCGTGATGACCGCCGTCTACTTCCAGATCGTTCCGCAGAAGGGATGACGATGGCGTTGCCGGACCGATTGCTCGCCCGCCCGCTGCGCTCCCTGGAGGAGCTCGGCGCCCAGATGTCGTTCTACGGCCGTTCAATGGCCTGGACCGGCCGCACACTGCGCCGGTACAAGAAGGAGGTCCTGCGCCTGCTGGCCGAGGTCAGCTTCGGCCGTGGCGCACTGGCCGTCGTCGGAGGCACCGTCGGCGTCATCGCCTTCCTCTCGTTCTTCACCGGCACGGAGGTGGGCCTGCAGGGATACTCCGCACTCAACCAGTTGGGCACCACCAACTTCGTGGCGTTCCTGTCCGCGTACTTCAACACCCGCGAGATCGCACCGCTGGTCTGCGGCCTCGCCCTGTCCGCCACGGTCGGCGCGGGGTTCACCGCCCAGCTCGGCTCGATGCGCATCAGCGAGGAGGTCGACGCCCTGGAGGTGATGGGCGTCCCCTCACTGCCGTTCCTGGTCACCGCCCGCATGATCGCTGGATTCGTGGCGGTCATCCCGCTGTACGTGATCGGCCTGCTGTCCTCCTACCTCGCCTCCCGCACGATCACCACCGTCTACTACGGGCAGTCGACCGGCACCTACGACCACTACTTCCAGCAGTACCTCCCGCCGGTCGACGTGCTGTGGTCGTTCGGCAAGGTGATCATCTTCGCGATCGTGATCATCCTGGTTCACTGCTACTACGGCTACCACGCCAAGGGCGGCCCGGCAGGGGTGGGAATCGCGGTCGGGCGGGCGGTGCGCACGTCCATCGTCGCCATCAACGTCCTTGACTTCTTCCTCAGCCTGGCGATCTGGGGGGCCAACACCACCGTACGGATCACGGGATAGCCGATGCCGACAATCCCTGCCTACTGGCGCCTGGGGCGTCCCTGGTCGCGGACCACCGCACTGCGGCTGTACGGCGTCGTCTTCCTGGTGGTCATCGCGACGTTGCTGGCGCTGACCGGCGCCGTCTACCAGCAGGTCTTCACGCCGGTCGTGCCGATCACCGTGCAGGCGGACACCACCGGCAGCCAACTGGAGCCGCAGGCCGACGTCATGATGCGCGGCCTGATCGTCGGTCAGGTGCGCCAGGTGCACGCCGACGGCGAGAAGGCGACCTTGGACATCGCGCTCAATCCCGAGGACGTCGCGCTGATCCCGGCGGACGTCAACGCGCGGCTGCTGCCCAAGACGCTGTTCGGCGAGGAGTACGTCGACCTCGTCGCCCCCCAGAACCCGTCACCGCGGCACATCCAGGCCGACGACGTGATCGCGCAGGACCGCACACGGACCGGGATCGAACTGCAGAATCTGATGAACGACCTGTACCCGCTGCTGCGAACGGTCCAACCCGGCGAGCTGAACGCCACCTTGTCCGCGTTCGCCGAGGCGCTGGAGGGGCGCGGCAACAAGATCGGCGACAACCTCACCCGGGTCGAGTTCTACCTGCGCCGACTCAACCCGCGCCTTCCCGCACTCATGACGGACATCTCCCGGCTCGCCGACGCCGCGCAGGTCTACGCGGACGCCGCACCCGATCTGCTGCGGATCCTGCACAACACCATCACCATGAGCCGGACCGTGGTGGACAAGCAGGACGCCTTGCGGTCGTTCCTCACCGGCAACACCGCCTTCGCCGGCACCGCGCAGGGCGTGCTCGACGACAACTACGACCGGCTCATCACGCTGGCCCGGGTGTCGCGCCCCAGTCTGGCGCTGCTCGCGCGCTACTCGCCGGAGTACCCCTGCCTGTTGCACGGGCTGACGGAGTCCGAGCCGCTGGCCGAGCAGGCGTTCAGCGGCGGCGAGATGCACATCACCTTGGAGTTCACCATGCCCCGACCGGCCTACCACCCCGGTGAGGAGCCGCTCTATGCCGACCGCTCCGGTCCCGACTGCAGAGGGCTGCCGCATCCGCCGGTGCCCGCCCCGCCGGTCAAGCTCCAGGACGGCACATCGTCACACGACGGAAGCGCCTCGCCACAGGTACCGGGTGCGGGCACCGTATCCGGCACGGCGGCCGAGCAGCATGTGATCAGTTCCCTGGTCGCCCCGGTCATGGGGGTGCCGGCCGACAACGTCCCCGCGGTCGCGACCCTGCTCTTCGGCCCGATGGCCCGAGGAACGGCGGTGAGCAACACGTGAGGGCAAGGGAAACCGCGTCCCCCCTGGTCAAGTTCGTCATCTTCGCCGTGGTGACGATCCTGGCCACCACGCTGCTCGCGGTCACCATCGTCAACGTCGACTTCACCCCCACGAACACCTACCGCGCCGTGTTCAGCGATGTCACCAGCCTGGAGGTCGGTGACGACGTACGGGTGGCCGGAGTCAGGGTCGGCAAGGTCGAGGACATCCGGATCAAGGACCGGACGCTCGCCGAGGTCACCTTCGACGTCTCCCGTGACCGGCCGCTGCTGTCCAGCACCGGAGCCGTCATCCGCTACCGCAACCTGGTGGGACAACGCTACGTCGCCCTGACGGAGGGAGCGGGCAACGGCTCGCGACTGAGGCCGGGCAGCACCATCCCGCTGTCCCGCACCCAGCCCGCACTCGATCTGAACGCCCTGCTGGGCGGGTTCAAACCGCTGTTCGCGGCGTTGAGTCCCAATGACGTGAACCAGCTGGCGTACGAGATCATCACCACCCTCCAGGGCGAGGGCGGCACGATCAACGGCCTGCTCGCCCACACCGCCTCACTCACCTCCACGCTCGCCAACCGCGACCAGCTGATCGGCTCTGTGATCGACAACCTCAACTCGGTGCTGGGGAACCTTGACCAGCGCGATGTCCGCTTCGCCGATCTGCTGCAGCAACTGCAACGGCTCGTCTCCGGCCTGTCCACCGACCGCACCGCGATCGGTGACTCGCTCACCGGCATCAGCGACCTCGCGGGCGCCACCTCGGGCCTGCTCGCCGAGGGCCGTCCCGCGCTGCGCTCGGACATCGCCGGTCTGTCCGGCGTCACCGGCACACTGCAGAGGAACGACAAGACCGTGGAAGGCGTTCTGCAACGGCTGCCGAACAAGCTCAACGCGCTGATCGGTACGGCGTCGTACGGCTCGTGGTTCAACTTCTACCTCTGCGACTTCGACGGCCGCGTCGTGCTGCCCAAGACGGCGCAGGTGTTCACCCCCCAACTGCATGTCGCCCAGATGAGGTGCGGCCGGTGATCCCCTTTCGTGAGCGCAACCCGGTAGTGGTCGGGGCCATCGGCCTCACCGTGATCGCCCTGCTGATCGTCGCGGCGTTCAACGTCCAGGAGCTTCCGCTGATCGGCGGCGGCGACACCTACAGCGCTGCCTTCTCGGAGGCGGGCGGCATCAAGCCCGGCGACGACGTACGCATCGCGGGAGTGAAGGTGGGTCAGGTCGACGACGTCGGCCTGCAGGGCGACCACGTCCGGGTGCGGTTCCGGATCAGCGGCACCCCCCGGTTCGGCACCTCGACCGGCGCCGCCATCCGCGTCAAGACCATCCTCGGGGCCAAGTACCTCTCCCTGGATCCCGAGGGCCCCGGCCAGCTCGCACCCGGCAGCGAGATCCCGCTGAACCGCACGGTCTCCGCATACGACGTGGTGCAGGCGTTCAGCGATCTCACCACGACCACCGAGCGCGTGGACACCCGGCAGCTGGCCACCGCGATGGACACCGTCTCCGCGGCCTTCCAGGACTCCCCACCCGAGGTCAAGGCCTCCATCAAGGGACTGTCCGAACTCTCCCGGACGGTGGCCGGCCGCGACGCCGCCCTGCGGGACCTGCTCAACCACGCCAACGGCGTGACCGGCGTCCTGGCCACCCGATCCAAGCAGTTCACCACCCTGGTCAACGACGGCAACACACTGTTCGCGGCCCTCAACAGCCGCAGCCAGGTCATCCAGGAGCTGCTGCGGAACGCCGCCGCACTCGGCGTCCAGCTCTCCGGCCTGGTCGCCGACAACCGCGCGCAGACAGGCCCGGCGCTGAGCCGGCTGAACGCGGTGGTCGGCATGCTCAAACGCAACCAGAGCAGCCTCGATCAAAGCATCGCGCTGCTCGCGCCGTTCGCCCGCCTCTTCGCCAACACCACCGGCAACGGCCGCTGGTTCGACAGCTACATCCAGAACCTGGTCGCCGCACCCGTCGCCCCCGGCGGCCGACCGTCCGCCCAGATATCCCCAGGAGGGGCACGATGACCCGCCTGCGCGGGATACTCCCGCTGAACAGACACGGCATCCGCCTGCGCGGGATGCCCCCACTGGACCGGCGCACCCGCGTCATGGCGCTCGTCCTGGCACTGCTGCTCGTGGCAGGTCTGGCCGCCGTGTTCTGGCCGAGCACCCAGACCGTCAGCGTGACCGCCTACTTCCCTCGTACCGTCGGCATCTACCCCGGATCCGACGTGCGCGTCCTCGGCGTCCGGATCGGCACGGTCAAGACGATCACTCCGCAGGGCGGCGCCGTCCGGGTCGTGCTGGAGTACGACGCCCACCAGAAGGTCCCCGCGGACGCCAAGGCCGCCATCATCAACTCCTCGGTGGTCAGCGACCGTTACGTGCAGTTGCTGCCGGTATACCGCGGCGGCCCCGCCATGAAGGACGGCGCCGCCATACCCGAGAGCCGCACTGCCGTCCCGGTCGAACTGGACCGGATCTACGACAGTCTGCACACCTTGTCGGAGGCACTCGGCCCGCACGGCGCCAACTCCGACGGTGCCCTGTCGCGGTTGCTGTCGGTCAGCGCGAACAACCTCAACGGGCAGGGCGAGCAACTGCACCAGACGGTGGGGGACTTCTCCCAGGCCGTCACCACCTTGTCCAACGGCCGCGGCGACCTGTTCGGGACCGTACGCAACCTGCAGGTGTTCACCGCCGCGCTGGCCTCGGACGACGCCCAGGTGCGCTCGTTCAACGAGAACCTCGCCAAGGTCGCGAGCCTGCTGGCGGGCGACCGCACCGATCTGGCCGAGGCCCTGAAACAGCTGTCGGCCGGGCTGACCGACGTGGCTGGATTCGTCCACGACAACCACACTTCGCTCACCTCCAACATCCAGGGACTCAGCCAGGTCACCGGTGTACTGGTCAAGGAGCGCGCCGCCCTGCAGGAGCTGCTCGACGTGACGCCCACCGCGCTGTCGAACCTGCAGAACGCCTACAACCCGGCGTCCGGCACGCTCGACACACGCAACAACGCCGAGCAGGCACAGGACCCCGCCAGCCTGTTGTGCTCCGTCCTGAAGACCACCGGCCAGACGACGGACTGCAGCCAGCTGAAGCAGCTGATCGGCTCCCTGCCCCCGCTGCCGAAGGCCGACCCCCTCACCGGAGTTCCGCTCCCGTCGTCCCCCACCACCTCGACGGACCGGACGCTCGGCGGGATCCTGGGAGGCCGGGCATGAGCGCCGCAACCCGATCCGCGCCGCGCGTGCGTCTCGCCCGGAGTGTCGCGACGCTGTGGCTGGCGACGGGCTCGCTGCTGCTCACCGGGTGCCAGTTCCACGGACTGGCCGACCTCCCGCTGCCGGGCGGCGCCGCCTCCGATGGCCACGCCTACCACGTCACCGTGCAGTTCGAGGACGTCATGGACCTGGTTCCGCAGGCCGCGGTCAAGGTCAACGACGTCACCGTGGGCGCGGTCGAGAAGGTCGAGCTGGACGGCTGGCAGGCCCGCGTGCGCCTGCGCATCGCCCACTCGGTCAAGCTGCCGGCGAACGCGATCGCCGAGTTGCAGCAGACCAGCATGCTCGGCGAGAAGTACGTCTCCCTGTCCGCGCCGACGGATGTTGCGCCGGTCGGACGGCTCTCGGACGGCGCGCGGATCCCGTTGTCCCGCAGCGGCCGCAACCCGGACGTGGAAGAGGTGCTGTCGGCCCTGTCCGCGATGCTCAACGGCGGTGGAGTGGCCCAACTGCACACCATCACCGTCGAGTTGAACAGCGCTCTGCAGGGCCGCGAGGGGCGGGTCAAAAGCCTGCTGTCCCAACTTTCCACCTTCATCAGCGGGCTCGACCAGCAGCGGTCCGAGATCGTGCGCGCGATGGACGGGATCGACAGGCTCGCCAAAACGCTCAACCAGCAGAACCCCACCATCGGCCAAGCTGTCGACAGCATGCCGCCGGCCCTGAGGATCCTGGCCGACCAGCGCAGCAGACTGACCACCATGCTGACCGCCCTGTCCAACCTCGGCACCGTGGGCAGTCGTGTGATCAGCGCCTCCCGCGACGACACCGTCGCCGACCTGCAGCAACTCCAGCCGATCCTGACCGAGCTGAACAAGGCGGGCGACGACCTGCCCAACGCACTGGAACTGCTGACCACATACCCCTTCCCGCGCAACGTTGTCGGGGCCATCAAGGGCGACTACACCAACCTGCACATCACCGCCGACCTCGATCTGAACAGCATCTACGGCAAGACCGGCGGCAGCCCCAAGCCAGGACCCAGCGCACCGGCGCCCGGCCTGCCGACGCCCGGCCTGCCCAAGCCTCCGCCCCTGCCCGGCCTGCCGCCGCCACCGCATCTGCCGATTCCGACGCCCTCCCTCCCCTGCGTGCCAGGCACCGGCTGTGGGAACACACCCTCCCCGAAGCCGTCGGGGGGCGGCGGTGTGCTGTGTCCGCCGGTGTGCACCGGCACGAATGCCGCCTACACCAGCGGCGGATCCGGTGACGAAAGCGACGTGGACCTGGCCCTCGCCGATCTCATGACGAGAGGGATGCAACCGTGATCACAAAAGGGGTCAAGGCCCAGCTCATCGCCTTCGCCGCCATCACCGCCCTCGGAATGTCCTATGTCGGCGCCCGGTACGCCGGGCTGGCCGACCGTGTCCTGTCCAGCGGCTACACCGTGCGCGCCGCCTTCCCCGAGTCCGGAGGCATCTTCACCGGCGCCGAGGTCACCTACCGGGGCGTGCCGGTGGGCCGGGTGGGCGCACTGCGTCTGACCTCCCCCTCCGGAGTCTCGGCAGACCTGCACATCCAAGGGGGTCCGTCCATACCCTCCGACACGCTCGCCGTGGTGGCCGACCGCTCGGCGGTCGGCGAGCAGTACGTCGACCTGCAACCCCGCACAGGCGGCGGCCCGTACCTGCACAACGGAAGCACGATCGCCCGCCGGGACACCCGCGTCCCGCTGTCCACCACCGAGCTGATGCTCAGCCTCGACCGACTGGTGGGCTCCGTCGACAAGCAGGACCTGCGGACCACGGTCGCAGAACTCGGCAAGGCCTTCGCCGGTACCGGCCCGGACCTGGTCCGCCTCGTCGACTCCGGTAACGCACTGGTCGACACCGCCAGCGGGTCACTGCCCCAGACCATCTCGCTCATCGACAACTCCCGCACCGTCCTGAAGACCCAGGCGGACGAAGGCTCGGCGATCCGCTCGTTCTCCCACGACCTGGCCTCCTTGACCGATCAGCTCAAGAACAGTGACAAGGACGTCCGGGGACTGCTGGACGCCGGCACCTCGGCGTCAGGTGAACTCGACTCCCTGCTGCTCGACAACCGGGCGGCCCTGCCGGTCCTGCTCGGGAACCTGGTCAGCGGCGGCCAGATCATGGTGGCCAGGCTTCCCGGCCTGGAGCAGACTCTCGTCACCTTCCCCGTGGTGGTCGCGGGGAGCTTCACCGTGCTTCCAGGCGACGGCACCACCCACTTCGGGATGGTCCTCAACGCCGGCGATCCGCCCCCCTGCCGCCAGGGCTACAACACCCAGTGGCGCGATCCGTCGGACACCTCGCAGCGACCAGGCAACACCTCCGCCCGCTGCGCCCTGCCACGCGGCAGCAGCAGCTCGGTCCGCGGAGCACAGAACGCGCCAGGCCCCGGGGACTCCGCCGACACAGGCCAGGCGAACCAGTCCTCGTACCTGGCTCCCTACGCCCCCCAGACCGGCTCCGCCAGCGGCCCGGACGGCCAGCACATCGAGATCGGCTCGACGGGCGGAGAACAGACCCTGTTCGGAAAGGAATCGTGGCAATGGCTGCTCGTGGGACCGATGGCATGACCGGGCGGCTGCGGACCCGTGCCCAGGCCGCAGTACGCGGACCGCTGACCAGAGCCGTACCCCCCGCTGGCCGAGGCGGAAGGCTGCTGGCCGTCCTCGGCGCCGCGGCGCTGCTGACGGTGGCCGCGTCGGGGTACTTCGGCGTGCGGCTCTTCCAACAGCACCAGGCCGAGCGCCGGGACCAGGACATCCTGGCGGCGGCCCGGCAACTGGCTCTCAACTTCACCTCGCTCGACTACCGGCACTACGACCAGGACTCCAAGAACGTCCTGAACCTCGCCACCGGCGACTTCAGGCAGCAGTTCGCGTCCCAGACCTCGAATCTGACGCAACTGGTCACCAGCAACAAGTCGGTCTCCGAAGGCCAGGTGCTCGACGCGGGCATCGCCAGGGCCGACGCGAAGTCCGCAAGTGTCCTGGTCGCTGTCGACAGCAAGGTGACCAACGTCTCCGCACCGCAGGGACAGGCCCGCAACTACCGGCTCCAGGTCGACCTGGTGCTCCAAGGCGGGCGATGGCTGACGTCCAACGTCGAGTTCGTCGGCTGAATCGTCAATCGGCTGCTGATGGCCGCACGGCAGGTCAAGGAGAGAGATCGTGGCGAACAAAACCCTTCGAGGACGCGCCGGCGGCCCGTCCCGGCAGCGTTCCGTGGCCGCCGCGGCCCGCGCCGCAGCCAAGCGATCGCAAACGGCACGCCAACCGGATCAGGTCGCAGCCGACTCCGGCCCGGCGCCGGACGCGGCGGCCGGGCAGCAGGCAGAGCCCGCGGCGGAGGAGACGCACGACGGTGAGCATGTTTCCTCCGCACCGCGCCGCCTCTTCGCGCGTCGGCGGCAGGCTCGCGGGACTGCGGAGACGTGCGCCGGGACGGAGACGGAACAGACAACCGTCTCGCCTCGCCGACTCCGGCTGCTCAGCGCTGTGCTGGCGGTCCTGGCCGCGGCGGGGCTGGCCACGGCCACGACGCTCGGCCTGCGGTACCGCGATGCCGAGCGCACCGCTGAGGCCCGCGTGGGCGCACTGGCCGCCGCCCGCACGGTCGCGCCGGTGATCCTCTCGTACGACTACCGGCACCTGACCAGTGACTTCGCGGCAGCCGACAGCCACCTCACCGGATCCTTCCTGGACCAGTACCGCAAGACCACGCAGACGGTGGTCGGGCCGACGGCCACCAAGTACCACGGGGTCGTCAAGGCCACGGTCGCCCAGCCCCCGGGCGGCGCTCCGGCGGTCTCGGTGGTTTCGGCCTCGCCGGACGGCGCCGTCGTCCTGCTGTTCATGAACCAGGTCACGACCAGCACCGAGATCTCCGGACCGCGTCTGGACCTCAACCGGGTCCGGATGACGATGACGCGCACGCCCGGTGGATGGGAAGTGAGCGGCATTGACGCGCTGTAGCCCGGCGCCGAACGGCCCTCTGACCATCGTGCCCTCCGAATTCCCCTGCTGAGACACCGCCGAGGAGGTCGAGCTCTATGAACACTCGCTACGAAGTCCGGCTCCACAGACTCGGCCGATGGTGGGCCCTGGACATTCCGGCACTGGCCATCCACAGCCAGTGCCGCACTCTCGATGAGGCCGAGGACGTGGCACGCAATGCCATTACCGACGCGGTGGGCATACCCTCGGGCCTGATCGACCTGGACCTGCTGGTTCCCGAAATGGACTGGCTGCTGCAGGGTGTTGCGGAGGCACGCGGGCGCCGTGTCGCAGCCGCCGCCGAAGAAGAGCAGACCGTTGCCGACGCTGTGCGCGCACTCGTTGAGGACCTGTGCGTGAGCCAGGGCGACGCCTGCCGACTGCTCGGTGTCTCCCTCGAGGAGGTGGCCCGGCTCACGCCCCGCCGCGGCCCCGTAGATCCCCGTCCGCGGCACAGTGATCCAGTGCCTTTCGCGAACTCGGGCTCACCGGCCCGCGGTTTGCGCGGTACACGTCCCTTGAGCGGGTACCAGCGTCCGCGACCCGCGCTCCCCCAAGGCTCGTTCGACGGCAGACGAGCGAATGGCAGGCGTGCTTGAGGCGACGCCCGCCAGAGCGGTGTGCAGCGGTCGTTCAGCCGAGGGTGGTCCAGCCGTCGGGGGGCCAGCCGTCCACGTAAGCCTTCGAGGAACAGGTCGAGTTCCGGGGTGCCCAGGTGGCCTACTGCGTTGGCTGATGCAGTCCGACGGCAACCTGGCGGCGTATCCGAAGGCAGGCGCAGCGCCGCCCCCGGCCGAGTGGGCCAGCGGAACCTCGGACCATCCGGGCGCCTACACGATTCTGCGCACAACCCCTGCCCGTCCGACCACCACTCGGGTGGGCAGGCGCATGTCTTGGCATCGCCGCAGATCAGAGGCGCTACCCACGGCAAGGCCGCGGGTAGCGGCAGACGAGCCGAGCTGTACGCCGGGTTCTGTGCCCGGGGGCCTCGCGGCCCGCCGGGTGGCGGCCATCCATCTAGGGTCAGCGTTGCCGCTGACCTCGTGCGGTCTACCCGCGGACTCGGGCGGGCAGCCCTCGATCATCCGCGCAGGGCCGTCTCGCGACGGCCCCATCTTGACCTTGCTCCGGGTGGGGTTTACCTAGCCGTCCAGGTCACCCTGGACGCTGGTGGTCTCTTACACCACCGTTTCACCCTTACCGGGTGCCTTTCGGCGCCCGGCGGTTTGTTTTCTGTGGCACTGTCCCGCGGGTCACCCCGGGTGGGCGTTACCCACCACCTTGCCCTGTGGAGCCCGGACGTTCCTCGGCGGAACCCAGGGGTTCCGACGCGACCGCCCGCTCGGCTCGTCTGCCGTACTGACATCGTAGTGGAGCCCGGACAGCGTGCCGACCAGGGCCGCCTATGCTGCACCGGGGTGTGACGTCGTGACGTACGAGGGAGATGTGCCGTGCTCGTCCTGCTGCCGCCGTCCGAGGGGAAGGCCCAGGAGGGCTCCGGGGCCGCGCTGGAGCTGGGGTCGCTGTCGCTGCCGGGGCTGACCGAGGCCCGGCGCACGGTGCTGGACGAGTTGGTCGGGCTGTGCTCGGCGGACCCGGACAAGGCGCTGGACGTGCTGGGTCTCGGTGCGAAGCTCAGCGGCGAGGTGGCCAAGAACGCGGGGCTGTGGTCCGCGCCGACGATGCCCGCCGGGGAGCTGTACACCGGGGTGCTCTACGACGCGCTCGGGCTGTCGACCCTGGACGCGGACGCCGCGCGCCGGGCGCGTGAGGCGCTGCTGGTCTTCTCCGGACTGTGGGGCGCGCTGCGCGTGGACGACCCGGTTCCCTCGTACCGCTGCTCCATGGGTGTCAGGCTGCCCGGGATCGGTGCGCTGGGCGCCTACTGGCGCGCTCCGATGGCCGAAGTGTTGCCGCGGGCGGCGGGCGACGGGCTGGTGCTGGACCTGCGCTCCGCCGCGTACGCGACCGCGTGGAAGCCGAAGGGCGAGCTGGCCGGGCGGACGGCGACGGTCCGGGTGCTTCAGGTGCGCACCGTGGACGGGGTGGAGAAGCGCAGCGTGGTCAGCCACTTCAACAAGGCCACCAAGGGGCGGCTGGTGCGGGCGCTGCTCGCCGACGGCGGGACGCCCCGCGACCCGGCCGAACTCGCCGTGGCGCTGCGTGACTTGGGGTTCACCGTGGAGGCCCCCGCACCGGGCAGGCTGGACGTGCTGGTCACCGAGGTGTGAGTTCGGTGATCAGGTCGTGCAGCCAGGTCAGTTCTGCGGCCCGCATGGTCCGCAGGTAGTCGTACTCGACCAGGTTGATGCGCTCCACGCCGCCGGGCAGCGCCGCGATCCCGGCGGCCACCTCGGCGTCGTCGCGTTCGATGGTCCGCCGCAGCGTCTCGGCGCGCTCCCGCAGCGCCTCCAGCGCGGTCTGCCGCGGCAGCGCGCCGAGGAAGGCCAGGGCCGCGGGGAAGGCCGGGTACTCGTCGACCGGCTTGGCGAGCAGGTCCAGCAGCCAGCGTCGGGCCACCGCGTCGCCCTCCTCGGTGGTGCGGTAGAGGGTCTTGTCCGGGCGGTTGTCCTGCTGTGCGGTGTGCACCGCGGTGACCAGTCCGGCGCGTTCCAGCCGGTCGACGGTCTGGTAGACGGAGTTGCGCTGGCTGACGTTGACCACCCGGTCCTTGTCCCACTCGTGGATGCGCTGCCGCAGCCCGTACGGGTGCAGCGGCTCGATGCCGAGCAGCAGCAGTACGGCCATGGCCAGCGGTGAGCGGCGGGGTTCGGCGGGCATCGCGGGCTTCTCTCGTCATACGCGGCGGTGGCTGCTGCGCATCGTATGCGGCACCGGGCGTGCCCGCGGTGGCCGCCTCACTCCTCGCGGCCGCTCCCCCGGTCGCCCACCATCTGTGCGATGAACTTCCGCTTCAGCGGCGGCGTGTGGTTCACGGTGCGCAGCATCGCCCGCTGCAGGCCCAGCGCCGCGCGGCCGATGTACGGCTTGTGGATCAGCGCGTCGGCGTTCATCCGCGCGCGGGAGGCGAGCACCGCCCGGTACCCGTAGTCGCGCATCCGCTCCTCGTACTCGCCGACGGCGTCCAGCAGCGGCAGTCGGCCGTCGCGGTGCTCGGTGAGCTTGGCGCACAGCAGTACGGCGTCGCGTAGCGCGGTGTTGGCGCCGACGCCCTGGCCGGGGGTCATGGTGTGGATGGCGTCACCAAGCAGGGTGACCGGGCTGGGCCGCCAGGGGGCGACGGGGACGGAGGTGCGGATGTTGAGGGCGAACGCGGAGGAATCGTCGGACAGTTCCATCAGCCGCCGCAGGTCGGGGTGCCAGCCGGGGGTGAGCCGCAGCGCGAGCTCGGCGACGTCCCGGCCGCGCCGGGTCAGTACGTCCGCGGGGAACTTGTCCTTCGCCGCCCAGATGCCCCAGTTGATGTAGTCGCGGGTGTTGTCGTAGAGCAGGCCGGGCCAGCGGGCGATCAACTCGGCGTCGTTGCCGCCGACGTCGTGCTTGAGGGTGCCGTCGCGGTCCCACTTGAACTCCATGGTGTGCAGGATTCCGCCGAAGCCCCTGGGTGCCATGACCAGGCCGACGCCCATCCGTACGTGTTCCGGGAGCAGTTCGCGGGTCGTGTCGGTGAGCGGGACCTTGGCGGTCAGGCCGATGATGCCGGAGTCGAGCACCTGGGCGTGCGGCAGATACTGCCTGCGCACCCGGGAGTTGGCGCCGTCGGCGGCGACCAGCAGGTCGCCGGTCGCCGAGCTGCCATCCGCGAAGTGGGCGGTGACGGTGCCGTCGTCGTGCTGCTGGTAGTGGGTGAAGGTCCTGTCGAAGTGGACGGTGTCCTCAAGTCCGGTCAGCAGTACCTGACGTAGCGTCATGCGGCTTACCGAGTGCTCGCTTTCGGCCGGATCGGTACCGGGGTCGAAGCGGATGTCCAAGGTGGTGCGCAACTTCTCGCTGACCATCGTCAGGCGGCGCGGCGGGCGCGCGCAGGTCGCGGCGAAGGTGTCGAACAGGTCGGGCGGCAGGCTGGCCTTGAGCGCGCGGGCACCGTCGGGGTCGATGCCGACGCGGTAGCCGTGTAGGCCGTCGGCGCGGGTGCGGTCGCGCTCGTGGACCTCCACGGCGATTCCGGCCCGCTTCAGGCCGTGCGCGAGGCACAGTCCGCCGAATCCGGCTCCGATGACGATCACGCGCAGGGGTGAGGTGGGCATGACGAATCCTTTGGGTCGCGATACGGGACGCCGGTTCTATTCCCAGGCGCACTATTCATATTATGGCTATCGCGATATGCGTCAAGCGCTATATCGCGTTTCAGGGGTGGCGACCCGGCCGAGGTCCGTTGCGCTCTGTGCAACGGGCGTTGCGCTGCTCGTGGTCAGCCCGCAGGATGGCGGCCATGGCATCCGTGCTCGACCTGGCCCCCGTCATCCCGGTCGTGGTCCTGGAGGAAGGTGCCGACGCCGTACCGCTGGCCCGCGCGCTGGTGGCGGGCGGACTTCCGGCGATCGAGATCACGCTGCGCACGCCCGCCGCGCTGGGCGCCATCCGGGACATCGCCGCCGAGGTGCCGCGGGCCAGGGTCGGCGCGGGAACGCTGCTCAGCCCGGAGCACGTCACGGCGGCGGTCGCGGCCGGGGCACGCTTCCTGGTCAGCCCGGGGTGGACCGACCGGCTGCTGACCGCGATGCGGGAATCCGGGGTGCCGTTTCTGCCGGGGGTGTCAACCACGTCGGAGGTGGTGGCCCTGCTGGAGCGTGGGGTGCGGGAGATGAAGTTCTTCCCGGCCGAGGCGGCCGGGGGCACGGCCTATCTGGCGTCGCTGGCCTCGCCGTTGCCCGGGGTGCGCTTCTGCCCGACGGGCGGCATCGACGCCGAGCGCGCCCCACGCTACCTGGCACTGCCCAACGTCGGCTGCGTGGGCGGCAGTTGGATGCTGCCGCCGCAGGCGCTGCGCGCGAAGGACTGGGCGCGCGTCGAGCAACTGGCCCGGCAGGCCGCACGGCTGGGGGCCGGGCGCCCGCCCACGACAGGGCCGCGCGGCGGGGGCCCGGCGGAGTCCGAGCCCGCCGCGCCCCCGCCGAAGACCGCCTAACCGCGCAGGTGCGCCGTGTCGTTGAGCAACCGCAGCGACGCGTTGCCGTCCGAGTAGTACGCCACCGCCGACAGCGAGGCCGCCGACAGCTCCATCCGGAACAGCGACTCGGGCGGCGCGCCGAGCGCAAGCCGCACCAGGGTCTTGACCGGCGTCACATGCGTCACCAGCAGCACCGTGCGCCCCGCATAGCGGGCGATCAGCCGGTCACGGGTGACCGACACCCTGCGGGCCACCGCCGTGAAACTCTCGCCGCCACCGGTCGGTTGCGCCTTGGCGGACGCCAACCAGGCGTTGAGGTCGTCCGGATAGCGCTCCTTGACCTCGGCGAAGGTCAGGCCCTCCCACGCCCCGAAGTCCGTCTCGCGCAGCCCCTCCTCGACCCGTACGTCGAGCCCGAGGCGGGCCGCGATCGTCTCGGCGGTCTGCCGACAGCGGGTCAGCGGCGAGCTGACGACGGCCTGGACGCTGCCGCGTGCCGCCAGCGCCTCGGCGCAGCGCCGCGCCTGCCAGTGGCCCTTCTCGGACAGCTCGGGGTCCGCGCCACCGCTGCCGGAGAACCGCTTCTCGGGGGTGAGCGCCGTCTCCGCGTGCCGCAGCAGGACGAACGTGGTGGGCGTGCCGAGGTCCGCGGCCCAGCCGACCGGCGGCGGAACCGCGGCGGCGGCCTCCGCGGGCCGCTCGCCGTCCAGCGCGGGTGTGCCCACGGCCGAGGCCCTGGGCTCCCACTGCCTGCCCGCCTTGCCCGCGTCCATCGCCTCGTTGGCGAGCCGGTCCGCCTGCTTGTTACGCGAGCGGGGGATCCACTCGTACGTCACCCGGCCGGGCGGGAAGATCGTCTGGGCCTCCGCGGCGAGCGGCCGCATGTCGGGGTGCTTGACCTTCCAACGGCCCGTCATCTGCTCGACGACCAGCTTGGAGTCCATCCGCACGTGGACCGTCGCCTCCGGGTCCAGCTCCCGTGCGGCGCGCAGCCCGGCGATCAGTCCCCTGTACTCCGCGACGTTGTTGGTGGCGGTGCCCAGGAACTCGGCGCGCTCGGCCAGCGTCTCGCCGGTGGCGGCCTCGATGACGACCGCGCCGTAGCCCGCGGGGCCCGGGTTGCCCCGGGACCCGCCGTCCGCCTCGACGACGAACTTCGCCATCTCGGCCGTCACAGACCGGAGTTCGGGGTGCGCACGAGGATCCGGCGGCAGTTCTCGCACCGTACGACCTCGTCGGCGGGGGCGGCGCGCACCTCGTTCAACTCGGTGATGTTCAGCTCCAGTCGGCAGCCCTCGCAGCGCTTCTGGTAGAGCTTGGCCGCGCCCACGCCGCCGAACTGGCCGCGCAGCTTGTCGTAGAGCTTCAGCAGCTCACCGGGGACCGAACCGGCGAGCACCTCGCGCTCCTTGGCGGCGCTGAAGCCCTCGGCGTCGATCTCCTCCAGCGCGCTGTTGCGGCGCGCCTCCGCCTCGCTGACCCTGGCCTGCACGGCGGCCAGCCGCTGCTCCAGTTCGGCCGCGCGGGCCTGGGCGGCCTCGCGGCGCTCCATGACCTCGAGCACCACGTCCTCCAGGTCGCCCTGGCGCTTGGCGAGCGAGGCGATCTCGCGCTGGAGGTTCTCCAGGTCCTTGGGCGAGGTGACGGCGCCGGAGTCCAGGCGCTGCTGGTCACGGGCGGCGCGCTGGCGCACCTGGTCCACGTCCTGCTCGGCCTTGGTCTGCTCGCGTGCGGTGTCGCTCTCCTCGGTCCTGGCGGCCACCAGCAGGTCGCGCACCTGCGCGGCGTCGGCGCTCAGCCGCTCGATCTCGGCGTGCTCCGGGAGGTTCTTGCGCTTGTGGTCCAGCTGCCCCAGACGCGAGTCGAGGGCCTGGACTTCGAGAAGGCGGATCTGGTCGGCGGGCGCGGCTTTCAAGCGGAAGCTCCTGGGCTAGTGATGGGGGACGGTTGGTCAGTGCTCGGTGCGTGGAGCGTCCACGGGTCGGTGACCTGGCGCGACACATGCGTACGCAGCGCCCAGCCGTGCCGGTCGGAGATCTCGTCCAGTTCCGCGGCGGCCTGCTCGCACCAGGGCCACTCGGTGGCCCAGTGCGCGGCGTCCAACAGCGCGGGCCCGCCGTGCTGTTGGGCCTCGGAGGCGGGGTGGTGGCGCAGGTCGGCGGTGAGGTAGGCGTCGACCCCGGCGCGCCGCACCTGTTCGAAGAGGCTGTCGCCGGAGCCGCCGCACACCGCGACGGTACGGATCAGCCGCCCCGGCTCCCCGGCGACCCGCAGCCCGGTGGCGGTGGCGGGCAGCGCGCGGGCGGCCCGGGCGGCGAAGTCGGCCAGCGGCAGCGGCGTCGGCAGCTCGCCGATCCGGCCGAGGCCGCGGCGGCCCGCGGGGTCGTCCGGGTCGGGGACCAGCGGCCCGGTGATGCGCAGCCCGACGGCCGCGGCCAGCGCGTCGGAGACGCCGGGGTCGGCCCGGTCGGCGTTGGTGTGCGCGACGTGCAGGGCGATGTCGTTCTTGATCAGACCGTGCACCACGCGGCCCTTGAAGCCGGTGGCGGCGACCGTCGTGGTGCCGCGCAGATAGAGCGGGTGGTGGGTGACCAGCAGGTCGGCTCCGATGCGTACCGCCTCGTCGGCGACCTCCTGGACCGGGTCGACGGCGAAAAGCACCCGGCGCACCTCGGCGTTCGGGTCCCCGCAGACCAGGCCCACGGCGTCCCACTGCTCGGCCCACCGCGGGGGCCAGAGGGTTTCGAGGGCGTCGATCACATCGGACAGTTTGGGCACGGGTGGAAGGTTACCTCCCGCCCGTGCTCCCCGGATCCCCCGAGGGGTCCGTTCATCTGCTGCTTCGCCGGGCCCGGCGGGAGTCCGCCGCATCGCGCGACGGGCGGATGAGGCGACCCTAACCTCGACGCGGTTACCGGACACAGCACACCTCGGCTCCCGATCCATGGCGATCCGGAAGACGGCCACCCTTACGTGTGAAGCATTTCAACTCGCGTTGTTCGGCTGGAAGTACGAAAACTAGCTTCTGTGCCGGAGGTGACGCGGAACATGACGGCCTGCGCCACACAGACCGCGGCAGCGTCCGGTACCACACGGCGCTCGGGGTTCAACATCGCGGCGGACGGCTCCTACGCCGCCTGTCTCGCCCAGGACGGCGACCCGGACGGCGCCGGGTGGTTTCCGGAACGCTGGACGCTCAGCGGCCCCGAGCCGTACACGGTGCCGCTGCCCGGACAGCGGCCGGAGGCGGCGGACTCCCAGGTGCTGCCGCTGCCCGACGGCCGGGTGCTGATCCGCCGCCGCGGCGCCGACCGGCACGACCTGGCGCTGATCTATCCGACCGGCCCGGGCACCGGTGAACTCCCGGTGGGGTTCCTGCACGGCGACTCGGTGCGGCTGCTGCCCGCGCTGGCCTGCGGCACCGTCTACGCGCTGGTCCGCGCGCAGGGCAGGTCCGCCGTCTGGCTGGTGCACGGCGGTCCGGGCCTGGAGCAGCGCGCCGAGATCGACGGCCGGTGCACCGGCGGGGTCTGGCTGGACCGCACCGGCCGGATGCTCGCCCTGGACCGCACCCACCAGGGGCGCACCAAGACCATCGCGGTCGACCTGCACACCGGGGCGGTCAGCCCGCTGCTGCAGATCACCGAGGAGAGCGACGACCGGCTGCTGCTCGCCGATCCGGACAGCAAACTGCTGCTGGTGCGAAGCAACGCGCCGGGCGCCGACCGGTTGGGCTGGGGAGTGCTGGACAGCAGGCGGCCGGTGCGGTTCCCGGAGTGCCTGCGGGAGCCGGAGCGGACCGCCGCGATCGAGCCGCTCGCCATCCAGCCGGGGCAGTTGCTGATGCCGGAGGCGTGTGCGGTGGTGCTGCGCGTCCTGGACCGCGCGGTGCTGTGGCGGCCGTCGGCCCGGGCGCTGTGGCCGCTGCCCACACCGCCCGGCTGGCTGGTCGGCTGCGCGTGGTGGTCGGCGCGGGGCACGCTGCGGCTGCCGTACGCGCGGCCCGAACAGCCCTACGGGGTGCGGGACATCACCTCCGAGACGCTGGTGAGCCCGCTGCCACGGCCGCCGCGGCCGACGCCGGGCACGCCGCCGCCGACGGCTCCGGTCAGCCGGGTGCTTCCGCTGCAGCAGGCGCCGCTCACCGCGGTACGGTAGGGGGCTTGGCCGATGGATCTTGACCGCCGTTAGACTTGGTCAGGGCCATCCGGCCGTTATGACCCGGCCACCGGTGGGTAGCGCGAGGTTAACGGGCGGCCGTGATAAGCGTGTTGTGTACGCTTCCGCCCCAATTCGCCATCTCCTTAAGCTATCCCGACGGAGAGACTCCTGATGTCCGAAACCCGTACCGAAAGCACCGACGACCGCACCCAGCAGGCGGCCGCCCTGGGGGCCGAGGGGGGACGGCACCGTGGCTCCGCCGCCCCCGTGGAGCAGGACTCGGTACCGGCCCACGGCAAGCACCGCCGCCCGAACCACGACGCGTGACACCCGGGGCGAGCCCTCAGCCCTCCTGGCCGGGGGCTCGCCCGCGAGCACCCAAGCAGGTCGGGCGAAGCCCGCTGCGGTTCGGCAGCGCCCTGAAGCGGCGCTGGGAACTGCGCGACCGGCCGCGACGATGCCGCGGATGACCGACGGCACACCACCGCTCCCCAGCGGAGCGCCTAGCCCCGCCCGGTGTGCTTCAGGCCCAGCACCTCGGTCGCCGCGAACGTCAGCTCCGGGTCGAGCCCGGCGAAGTACGGCGTGAGCAGTTCCTCCAGTTCCTCGTAGGAGAACACCTCCTTGCCCGTGTCGAACTGCGCGGCGACGCGCGGCCGTGCCAGTACGGCCACCATTCCGCCGTGCGCCACCAGCACCTGCCCGTTGACCCGCTGTGCGGCGGGCCCGGCCAGATAGCCGACCAGCGGAGCGACATGCTCCGGCGCCAGCGGATCCACCCCCTGGACCGGGACGGCGAACCCCTCGAACACGTCCTGCGTCATCCGCGTACGGGCCCGCGGGCAGATCGCGTTGACCGTCACCCCGTACTTGCGCAGCGCCAGCGCGCTCGACGTCGTCAGCCCGACGATCCCGCCCTTGGCGGCGGCGTAGTTGGGCTGCCCGGCGGACCCCGCGACGAACGCCTCGGACGAGGTGTTGATGATCCGCCCGTACACCGTGCCGCCGGTCGCCTTGGCGCGTTCCCGCCAGTGCGCCGCGGCGAAGCGGCTGGTGTTGAAGTGGCCCTTGAGGTGGACCCGGATCACCGAGTCCCACTCCTCCTCGGACATCGAGAAGACCATCCGGTCACGCAGGATGCCCGCGTTGTTGACCAGGATGTCCAGCGAACCATAGGTGTCCAGGGCGAGTTGGACGAGCTGCCGGGCCTGCTCGAAGTCCGACACGTCGCCGTGGTGGGCCACCGCCTGGCCGCCCGCCGCGAGGATCTCGGCCACGACCTGGTCGGCGGGGGCGGCCGACGCCTCACCCGTGCCGTCCCGGCCCGGCTGTCCGAAGTCGTTGACCACCACCCTCGCGCCCAGTCCGGCCAGCTCCAGCGCCTCGGCGCGGCCGAGACCGCGCCCCGCACCGGTGACGATCGCGGTCCTGCCGTTCAACGCGGCCATACCTTCTCCTCCGATGTGCGCGGGATGAACAGGGCGGACGGTTCACACCGTGATGGAGGTCCTGAGCGCCTCACCGCTGCGCATCTGCCGCACCGCCTCATTGACCTCTTCCAACCGCACCCGATGAGTGATCAGCCCGCCCAGATCGATCCGACCGGCGCGCCACAGCCTGATCACCCGGCGGTAGGAGCGCAGCACGTCACCGCCTCCGTAGAGTGACGGCAGGATGCGCTTCTCGTCGAAGAACAGCTCAAACATGTTGATCCTGAGGAAGTCGTCCGCCGCGCCCGCCCCGACGACGCAGAGCGTGCCGCCGCGCCGGGTGGTCTCGTACGCGGTACGGGCGGTCTCGGAGCGGCCGACGACCTCGAAGACGTAGTCGAACCCCTCACCGCCGGTGAGCCGGTTCCTGGCGTCGGCCAACTCCTCCGGGCCGACCGCCTCGGTGGCCCCGAACCGCACCGCGCCCTCGCGGCGCGCGGCAACCGGGTCGACGGCGACGATCTCGGCGGCACCGGCGGCCCGCGCGCCCTGGATGACGGAGATACCGACCCCGCCGCAGCCGAGGACGGCGACCGACGAACCGGCCCGCACCTTCGCGGTGTTGAGCGCGGCACCGATGCCGGTGGTGACCCCGCAGCCGATCAGCGCGGCGATCTCGTACGGCACGTCGTCCGGGATCGGCACCGCGCACGCGGCGTCCACCACCAGTTCCTCGGCGAAGGTGCCGGTTCCGGCGAAGCCGAACAGGTCCCCGGAGGCGCAACGGTAGTTGGGGGTGGCGGCGTTGAGGAACCCGGTCAGGCACAGATGGGTCTGGCCGCGCTCACAGGACGGGCACCGGCCGCAGGCGGGCAGCCAGCAGACCAGCACCCGGTCCCCCGCCCTGAGCCGGTCGACGCCCTCGCCGACCTCCACGACCTCGCCGGCGCCCTCGTGCCCTGGGATGAACGGGGCTGGCTGCGGCAGCACGCCGTTCATCGCCGACAGATCGGAGTGGCACAGTCCGGTGGCCTTGATCCGCAGTCGTACCTTGCCGGGGCCAAATCCCACCGCCTCGGCGTCGTCCACGACTTCGAGCTTGTCCTGCCCGATCTCCCGTTGTACGGCCGCACGCATGAGGCGTCCCTTCGCTACGAGTGCTGGATGACGGTGTCGGCGAGCACCGGGGCGTCGTCGCGTTCCACGGCGGTGGCCGACACCTGGACGTGTCCCTCCTCGGCCCACATGCGGATGCGCAGCGTCTCGCCGGGGAAGAAGATCCCGGCGAAGCGGGTGGCGTACGAGCTCACCCGGGCGACCTCGCCGCCGAGCACGGTGTCCACCACGGCCTTGAGCACGATGCCGTAGGAGCACAGTCCGTGAAGGATCGGCCGGTCGAACCCCGCCAGCTTGGCGAACTCGGGGTCGGCGTGCAGCGGGTTCCAGTCGCCGGACAGGCGGTAGAGGAGCGCCTGGTCCGGCCTGGTGGCGCGTTCCACGACGCGGTCGGGTTCGCGTCCCGGCGGGTCCAGGCGGGCGGAGGGGCCGCGGTCGCCGCCGAAGCCGCCCTCGCCGCGGACGTATATCTGGGTGTCGCAGGTCCACAACGGACCGTCCGCGTCCGCCACTTCGGAGCGCAGCACGATGATCCCGGCCTTGACCTTGTCGTACACCGCGGCGACCTTGGCCTTCTGTACGGCCCGGCCGCTCACCGGGATCGGCCGGTGCAGTTCGACCCGCTGGCCGCCGTGCAGCACGGCGGCCAGGTCGACGTCGATTCCGGGTGCGGCCATGCCTCCGGCCATGGCCATGCCGCCGCCCGCGACGGTGGCGAAGCTGGGCAGTACGTGCAGTCTGCTCTCCAGCGTGTACCGCAGTTCGTCGGCGTCGGTGGCGGGGACGCCCGCGCCGATGCCCAGGTGGTAGAGCTGGACGTCCTTGTGTTCCCAGGCGAGTTCGGTGCTGCGGGCCTCGGCGGCGGTGGCCCGGGCGACGTCGATCGGCATCTGCGCGACTCCTCACGGCGGTCCGGGGCAGTGGCCCCGGAGGAACGGCGGTCGGTCGGGACCCCGACGCGACCGTCCGCACCGTCGGCCGCGCCGGGGTCGTTCAGGGCCATCGCCTGGCAACACGTAGAACGCGTTCTAGTCGATGGGCCCTGTATAACGCATGACGGTTCCACACGGAATACCTGACGTACAGTCAGCCAATGGGTGGATCTTCGGCAGCCCCGAGGATGAGTCGCGGATCAGCCGTCCGGCGCCGATCGGCAGCCGATCCCCCGATGACGCGCGGCCCGGCACGCCCCCATCATGGACTCGACCAGCACGACAAGAACGGACGAAGGACGATGACGGGGACACGGGGGAACGAGTGGACATGGTCCACCGAAGGGTTTCGGGCCGCCCAGGAACGATGGCGCTGCCGCAAGGAGCGCCACCAGCAAGGACTCCTCGACGCGCACCAGATGCGGCATCTGCGGGGCGCCGAACTGGACACCTACATAGAGAAGCTGAAGCCGCCCACCGCCGCCACGATGATCCCGTGGCTGACGATACTGATCGCACCGGTCGCCGACGTGGCGCACGGCCGAGTCGGACCGGCATGGCTGGCCTATCCCGCTCTCGCCGTGTTCACCGCGGTCTATGTACTGGCGGTCAGGGCGGCGTTCGACCAGAACCTCAGGGACGGGCGGCGGCCACGCGTTCTGCTGCTGGTGCTCGCCGCGCTCACCTACGCGACCGCCATCCCGTTCGGGCATGACTGGCAACTGCTGTTCATCATGGTCTCGCTGGCCTGCGGAGCGGCGCTGGGCGGCAGACAACTCGCCATGGCGCTGGTCGTGCTGTCCGCCTCCGACGGGGCGATAGCCGGGTTCCACAGCGGAAGCTTCTGGGACTGCGCCGGTACCGCGTACGGCACCTTCCTGTCCGGCCTGGTGACCGCCGCGGTCCTCTCACTGCACCAGGTGATCGCCCAACTGCGCGCCACACGGCAGGAGTTGGCGCGGGCGGCGGTCAGTCAGGAGCGGCTACGCTTCTCCCGCGACCTGCATGATCTGCTCGGACACACCATGTCGGTGGTGGCGGTGAAGGCGGAGGCGGTACGTCGTCTGGCGCCGCGCGACCTGGACGCCGCGCTCAGCCACGCCTGCGACATCGAGTCGGTCAGCCGCCAGGCGCTCACCGAGATACGGGAAGCCGTCTCCGGCTACCGCGACGGCAGCCTGGCGACCGAACTCGATCGCGCACGCTCCGCGTTGGACGCCTCCGGCATAGAGGTCACCGTCCATGAGTCGGGCCCACCGCTGCCACCGCAGACCGAGGCGCTGATGGGCTGGGTGGTGCGGGAAGGTGTGACGAACGTGGTCCGGCACAGCGGGGCGTCCGCCTGCCGGATAGAGCTGGACACGGGCGGCGACCGGGCGGTGCTGCGCATCAGCGACGACGGCGAGGGTTGCGGCAAGGCGGTCGGCGGCTCGACCGGGGGCAACGGTCTGAAGGGCCTGACCGAGCGTCTCTCCATGGCGGGCGGCTTCCTCACCGCTGGCCCGGCGCCCCGCCGCGGCTTCCAACTGACGGCCGAACTACCCGTGGAGGAGGACCACTTCGGCAGGCCATGACACAAACGCCCATACGATCTCTCCCATGGCCGAGCAGTCACCCGAACAGCAGCCCGCGAAGTGCGTCAAGGTCCTCCTCGCCGAGGACCAGCGCATGATGCGTGGGGCGTTGGCGCTGCTGCTGGGGCTTGAGGACGACATGGACGTCGTCGCGCAGCTCGCGGACGGGGACGCGATCGTGCCCACCGCCAAGGAGGTGCGGCCCGATGTGGCACTGCTCGACATCGAGCTGCCCGGCCGCAGCGGCCTGGACGCGGCGGCGGAACTGCGGCTGGCACTGCCGCGGTGCAAGGTGGTGATCCTCACCACCTTCGGCCGCCCCGGCTATCTGCGGCGCGCGATGGAAGCCGGGGCCAGCGGCTTCCTGGTCAAGGACGGCCCGGCCTGGGGGCGCAGGCCCCCAAAAGGGGGCCCGGCGGAGCCTCGCACCGGGGCCCGGGGCGCAGCCCCGAAGCGGGGGGCCAGGGCGAAGCCCCGAATCGGGGCCCGGGGCAGAGCCCCGAAGGGGGCCCGGGGCGAAGCCCCGAAACGGGGGCTCGGGGGCGGAGCCCCCGGAAGGGCGGGTGGGTGGGAAGGAACCGCACAACAGCGCGCCCCCACCCGAAGCCCGCCGCAGGCGATGGTGCACGATGGCCCCCATGACCGCCCCCCAGCCGCAGGCACCCCCGCAGCCCAGCACGGAAACGATCGCCGCCTTCGAGGCGGCCAAGGGCTTCATGCCGCTCGACGAGGGCCTGGCCCTGTACGCCGCCGCGGCCGAAGCGGCCGCGCTCGGCCTGCCGCTGCTGGAGATCGGCACGTACTGCGGCCGTTCCACGATCCTGCTCGCCGCCGCGGCCCGCGACGCCGGGCTGACCGCGGTGACCGTCGACCACCACCGGGGCAGCGAGGAGCAGCAGCCCGGCTGGGAGTACCACGACCCGGAGCTGGTCGACCCCGAAGTCAAGGCGATGGACACGCTGCCGACGTTCCGCCGTACGCTGCGCGCGGCGGGTCTGGAGGACCATGTGGTCGCGGTGGTCGGCCGGTCACCGCGCGTCGCGGCGCTGTGGCAGACCCCGCTGGGCCTGGTCTTCATCGACGGCGGCCACACCGACGAGCACGCCACCGCGGACTACGAGGGCTGGGCCCCGCACGTCGCCCGGGGCGGCCTGTTGGTCATCCACGATGTGTTCCCCAACCCAGCGGACGGCGGCCAGGCTCCGTACCGCGTATATCAACGCGCCCTGGAGTCGGGTGAGTTCACGGAGGTCTCGGTGACCGGTTCGCTGCGCGTTCTGCGCCGCACCGGCGCGGGCGGCTGAGCGCTCCGCCTGGAGTGCGGCGATGTGCTGTCGATCGTCCGCGGCGCCATGGTGGTTGGTCGCGCGGTTCCCCGCGCCACTTCAGGGCGTTGGCGAACGCGGCGGACTTGGCCCGACCTGCCCCGGGCCCGTCCACCGTCCCCGCTGAACCGCGGGCCGCCGCACCCGTACCATGGGTGCCCCCCGCACTCCGCCCTGTTGAGCGGAGCGCGCTGCGCGTACCGGCGACAGCGACGACTCCGAACTGACAAAGGACCACTACGTGAACATCCGCTCCCTCACCCGAGGCGATGGCGCGGTGATCGGTGCAGCGGTGCTGCTGCTCATCGCGTCATTCCTCGACTTCTTCTCGTTCAGCGACTGCGGCAGCCTGTGTGGCCAGCTCACCCCGCCGAACGCGTGGAAGTCGTCGCTGTTCCCCGTGCTTCCGTCGATCTTCCTGGCCGGGATCGTCGCCGCGGCCCTGATCGTCGGCGCCCGCTTCCTGCCCGAGGGACGCAGGCCCGCGGGTCTCACCCTGGACCAGTGGGGCACCGCGCTGGCGGTGTTCGCCGCGTGGAGCGCGCTGTGGTCGCTGATGGGCGGCGGCCAGGGCGTGAGCCCGGGCATCGGCGCCATCCTGGGCTTCGTGGCGACCGCGGCGATGGCCGCCGTCGCCATCCTCACCCCGCGCGTCCCGGCGCTGAAGGCCGCCCTGGTCAGCGCCCCGAAGCAGGCTCCGGCCCAGCCCTACGGCGGTCAGCACTACGGCGCCCAGCCGTACGGTACCGAACAGTCCAACGGCTACGGCTACCCCGGCGGGCAGCAGCCGTACGGCGCCCAGCCGCAGCAGCCGGGCGCTCCGCTCGGCGGCGGGCAGCCCACGGCTGCGGCGCAGGCACCGGCCAGCGGCGGTGGGGAGTTCGCACCGTTCTGGTTCGCGGTGCCGGTGCCCCGGCCGATCTACCCGGAGGACGGCTCGCCGACACCGGTCGCCGAACTGACGCCGGGCACCTGGTACCTCGCGGTGGACCAGCGCGGTCCCGCGCTGGTCGCGCAGACCCAGGACGGACGCCGCGGGGTGCTCCAGGACACCACGGGGATCCAGCGAGGCTGAAACGCTTCCGCGAGCAACGTCGGGCGGCCCCTGTCGAACTTCCGGTTCGACAGGGGCCGTTGCGTCGTACGCGGCACCACCCCTACGGTTTCCTGACACGGCGTCAGCTACGGGTGTGAGGGGGACCGGTGATGCGGCTAGGCCTGGCACTCGGCTACTGGGGCCGCGGCCCCGACCCGCGGCAGCTCGCCCTGGCCGTGGAGGCCGAACAGCTCGGCTATGACTCGGTGTGGACCGCCGAGTCCTGGGGCTCGGACGCCTTCACCCCGTTGACCTGGATCGCCGCCCACACCCGCCGTATCCGACTGGGCACCGCGGTGGCGCAGATGGCCGCCCGCTCCCCCACCGCGACCGCGATGCACGCGCTCACCCTGGACCATCTGTCGGGCGGCCGGATGATGCTGGGCCTCGGACTGTCCGGCCCACAGGTGGTCGAGGGCTGGTACGGGCGCCCGTTTCCGCGCAGCCCGCTGACCGCGACCCGCGAGTACGTCGACGTCATCCGCCAGGTGCTGCGTCGCGAGCGGCCGGTCGAACTGGCCGGCGACTACCACAGCCACCCCTACGGCGGTCCGGACGGGACCGGTCTGGGAAGACCGCTGCGGTCCATCACCCATCCGCTCCGCGCCGACCTGCCCGTTCTGCTCGGCGCGGAGGGTCCAAAGAACATCGCGCAGACCACGCGCATCGCGGACGGCTGGCTGCCGCTGTACTGGTCGCCGCTGCGTACGGACGTCTACCGCGGCTCGCTGGCGGACGCGCCCGACGGCTTCGTGATCGCGCCCATGGTGCGGGCCCAGGTCTGCGACGACCCGGCACGGGCACTGGCCGCCGTCAAGCTCACGCTCGGCTTCTACATCGGAGGCATGGGCGCCAGGTCCCGCAACTTCCACGCTGATCTGATGGCGCGCATGGGGTTCGAGGAGGAGGCCCGCCGGATCCAGGAACTGTTCCTCGCCGGGCGGCGCGAGGAGGCGGTGGCCGCCGTGCCGGACGCGTTCGCCGACGAGATCTCGCTGGTCGGACCAAGGCAACGGATCGCCGAACGGCTTCAGTTGTGGCGCGGCGGCCCGGTCACCGACCTACTGGTGACGGCGCCGGATCCGACGACGCTCAGGGTGCTCGCGGAACTGAGCTTGTGAGCCTGGGTCCGCGAGCACCTACCGCGTCACAGGGCGGTGCGCTCCAGCCAGTGCTCCAACAGCGCCCGGTCGCCAAGCAGTTCGAGGCGCTCGTCGTCCAGCGGCAGCCGCCGGTAGAGGGCCAGCAGCAGCTCGGTGAGCGGGGCGCGCAGCGCGACGTCGCCCTTGCCGTGCTCGCGCCGCCAGGTCAAGCCGTCCGGCCGCCGCTCGATCAGCCACTCGGCGTTCAGCCCGGCCGGGGTGTCGGTGGCGTGCAGATGGATCGTCTGGCCCTCGCCCCGCAACTCGGCCAACTGCGGCCGGAACGCCACCGCTTCGGGAAGGCTGATGATGCCCAGGAACTCCTCGATCGCGTCGGCCGCCAGCTCCGCGGAGGCGTGGTACGCACGGCCCGCCGCGATCGAGGCGTCCGCCCGGTGGACCAGGGTCTCCAGCGCCATCCGCCGCGCCCAAAAGCCGCTGCGGCGGTCCGAGGCCCAGGTCCACACCTCGGCTTCCGGCCCGGCCTCCCGCAGCGCCGCCGCGAGCTGTTCGGCGTTCTCGGCCAGCGTACGGTCGACCGCCTCGGCGTCGCCGGGGCGGGTCTCGGCGTGGATGCGGTCGATCCCCGCCTGCACGTCGAACTCCTTGACCCGGGTCCGCACGATCTCCTCGGCGAGCCGGTGGGCGCCGGTGACGTGCTGGGCGAGCGTGCGCAGCGTCCACTCCGGGCAGGTGGGCACCTTGGCGTCCAGGTCGGCGCCGCGCAGCGCCTCCCGCAGCCGGTCGGTCTCGTCGACGATGTGCGAACAGTAGGTCTCGTGGTCCAGTACGGCCATGCCGCCACCCCGTTCTCGAAGAAGGTCGAGTGCGTCAGCCAGCCTACCGACCCGTCAACAGCAGCCGTCCGACGGCTCGGTGAAGCCGAGCGGCAGGTGTTCGCCGTCGAAGACGGCGGTGGTGGCCTCGTCCCCGCCGAGCGCGGCGACCGCCAGCAGCAGCGCCCCCGCGGTCCAGGCGGTCTTCTCCTCCGGCCAGACGGCCGAGTCCTCGAAGACGTAGCCGGTCCAGTACATGCCGTCCGCTGCCCGCAGGTGCTGGATGGACCTGAGGATCTCCACCGCCCGGTCGGACTCCCCCATCGCCCACAGCGCCAGGGCGAGTTCGGCGCTCTCGCCGCCGGTCACCCAGGGGTTCGGCAGTACGCAGCGCACCCCGAGGCCGGGGACCACGAACTCCTCCCAGCGGGCCTCGATCCGCTCCTTGGCGGCCGGGCCGCGCAACGCGCCGCCCAGGACCGGGTAGTACCAGTCCATCGAGTAGTGGCCCTTGTCCAGGAACCGTTCGGGATGGTGCCGGATCGCGTGCCCCAGCCGACCGGTCGCCAACTCCCAGTCGGGCTGCGGCTCCTCGCGCAGTTCGGCCACCGCCAGGGCGCAGCGCAGTGCCTGGTAGATGGACGAGCAGCCGGTGAGCAGCGCCTCGTGCGGGTGGCCGCCGTCCTCGTCGCGCCGCCACGCGATCTGCCCGCCGGGCAGTTGCAGGGCCAGCACGAACTCGACGGCCGCGAACAGGTGCGGCCACATCTGGTCGACGAACGCCTCGTCGCCGGTGGTCAGGTAGTGGTGCCAGACGCCCACCGCGAGGTAGGCGCAGAAGTTGGTCTCCCGGCCGCGGTCGGTGGGGACGCCGTCCACGTAGGCGGCGTACCAGGAGCCGTCCGGGTTCTGGTTGTCGGCCAGCCAGCGGTACGCGGCGGCGGCGCTGGCGTGCTCTCCTGCCGCGTCCAGGGCCATGGCGGCCTCGACGTGGTCCCAGGGGTCGAGGTGGCCGCCGGTGAACCACGGTATGGCGCCGTCCGGCCGTTGTACCGCCAGGATTCCGGCGACGGTCTGCGCCGCCTGTTCGGCGGAGAGCACGCCCGGCAGGACCAGGTGCTCGGTGCGCCCGGGACTCGTCACGCTCGTGCCTTCGCGTCCGCGCCGGTACGGCGAAGGTCCTCGTCGTCCGGCCGCGGTCCGGCGGTGGCGGGCTCGTGCGGCTTGGTCGCGTACGCCACGAAGCTCTTGCCGATCAGCGGGTTGAGTGCCTGTTCGGCGAGCCGGGTGGCCAGCGGTTTCTTCATGATGTCCCAGACCAGCAGCTTGTGGTACGCCTTGACCGGCAGCGCCTGGTCGTTGTCCACGCCGAACGCGCATTTCAGCCACCAGTAGGGGCTGTGCAGTCCGTGCGCGTGGTGCGTGCCGTACGGCTTGAGTCCCGCCTCGCGCATCTTCTCCAGCAGTTCGTCCCCGCGGTAGATGCGGATGTGGCCGCCCTCCACCTCGTGGTAGGCGTCCGACAGCGCCCAGCAGATCTTCTCCGGCAGCCAGCGCGGCACGGTGACGGCTATCCGGCCGCCGGGCCGCAGCACCCGGACCATCTCGGCGAGCACGCCCTTGTCGTCCGGGATGTGCTCCATGACCTCGGAGATGATGACGACGTCGAAACTGTCGTCGGGGAAGGGCAGTTGCAGCGCGTCGCCCTCCATGGCGACGGCCGAGGCACCCGCCGGTGCCTCCCCGGCCTCCTTCATGGCCGCGAACCACCTGGCGACCTCGCGGATCTCCTCACCGTTGCGGTCGAGGGCCACGACGTTGGCGCCGCGCCGGTAGCACTCGAAGGCGTGGCGCCCCGCGCCGCATCCGAGATCGAGGACCCGGTCGCCGGGGGCGAGCGGGAAGCGGGAGAAGTCGACGGTCAGCACGAGGACTCTGCTTTCACTTGGGCGTACGGGGACCGGCCCCGGAAGAACTCCTGCTTTGACAGATCGCCGCGCGGTAGTGCTCCACGGTGCCGCGCGCCGCCTGTTCCCAGGTGAACCGGGCCAGTACCCGGTCCCGCCCCGCCGCGCCGAGGCGGACCCGCAGCCGCGCGTCGCCCAGCAGCCTGGCCAGCGCACCGGCCAGCGCCTGCGGGTCGCCGGGCGGTACGGCGAGGCAGGTCTCCCCGTCCGGACCGGCCACCTCGGGGATGGCACCGCCGGTGGTGGCGACCAGCGGGGTGCCGGTGGCCATCGCCTCGGCGGCGGGCAGCGAGAAGCCCTCGTAGAGCGAGGGCACACAGGAGATCTGCGCCCCGCGCACCAGGTCGACCAGTTCGGCGTCGCTGATGCCCTTGACGAACTCCACCGCGCCGTCCAGCCGGTGCCGTTCGATGGCGGCGGCGACCGGGCCCTTCTGCGGGCGCTTGCCGACGACGACGAGATGGGCGTGCGGGTGCTCGCGGCGGACCACGGCCAGCGCCTCGACCAGATGGACCAGGCCCTTGAGCGGTACGTCGGCGCTTGAGGTGGTGACGATCCGGCCGGGGATCTCCGGTACCGACGGGTCCGGCGAGAACAGGCGGGTGTCGGCGCCGATGGGCACCACGTGGATGCGGTCCTCCCGGACCCCGAGGTCGTCGATGATCTCGCGGCGGGACGAGCCGGAGACGGTCAGCACCGACGGCAGCCGCTTGGCGACACGTTTTTGCATCTGGGTGAAGCCGTACCAGCGCCGGACCGACAGCCGCCTCTTCCAGTTCTGCGCGGCGTCCAGCTCCAGTCGGCGGTCCACGGTGATCGGGTGGTGGATGGTGGTGACCAGCGGCAGGCCGATCCGGTCCGTGCCCAACAGGCCGTAGCCAAGGGTCTGGTTGTCGTGCACGACGTCGAACTCGGCGCGCCGCTCGGACAGATGGCGGCGCACCCGCAGCGAGAAGGTCAGCGGCTCGGGGAATCCGCCGGTCCACATGGTGCCGACCTCAAGGGCGTCGATCCAGTCCCGGATCTCCTCGCGCCTGGGGGTGCGGAACGGGTCGGGCTGCCGGTAGAGGTCCAGGCTGGGAAGTTCGGTGAGGGTGACGCCCTCGTCCAGGACCGGGTACGGCTGGGCGCCGATCACTTCGACGCTGTGGCCGAGACGGGCCAACTCGCGGGAGAGGTGGCGAACGTAGACGCCCTGGCCGCCGCAGAAGGGGTTGCCCTTGTAGGTGAGCAGCGCGATGCGCAGCGGCCTTTCCTCAGCGTTCCGCGCGGGGGGTGCGAGCGATGCAGGCTCGACCACCGGAGCGGCCTCAGTCGTCACTCACGGCCCCCTTCTCACTGCAGTTCAGCCGGAGCGTAACCGGTCGCGCTAATCTAGAACAAGTTTCAGACTCGCTCGTCCAACGAACCCCGAATCTACCGGCAGCCACCGCGACCGCCAGGGGCGGATCAGGTGATTCGCGCCACGGCTCGGCATCCTGCCATCATGCGCACACCAGCCCAGTGCGCCGCGCCTCGCGAACGGACTCCACGGAATGGGACAAATGGCCACAGAACAGAAACCGGCCTCTCCGCCCCTGACCGAACGTCAGGAAGCCCGCCGTCGCCGCATCCTGCACGCCAGCGCCCAACTCGCCAGCCAGGGTGGCTTCGACGCCGTGCAGATGCGCGAGGTCGCCGAGAACTCCCAGGTCGCCCTGGGCACGCTCTACCGCTACTTCCCGTCGAAGGTGCACCTGCTGGTCGCCACCATGCAGGACCAGTTGCAGCAGATGCACGAGACGCTGCGCAAGCGCCCGCCCGCGGCGCAGGCCGCCTCCGCGCGGGTCGCCGAGACGCTGATGCGGGCGTTCCGGGCGCTGCAGCGCGAACCGCAGTTGGCCGACGCCATGCTCAGGGCGCTGACCTTCGCCGACCGCTCGGTCAGCCCCGAGGTGGACACCGTCTCCCGGCTCACCACCGCGATCATCCTCGACGCGATGCGGCTGCCCGGTCCGCCGAGCGCCGAACAGCTCTCCGCGGTACGGGTCATCGAGCACACCTGGCACTCGGCCCTGGTCACCTGGCTGTCCGGGCGGGCCTCCATCGCCCAGGTGAAGATCGACGTCGAGACGGTGTGCCGACTGATCGACCTGACCGCCCCCGCGTGATGGAACACCACTGCGGGCCGACGGCCGCGCTTTCGATGCGGTACGGCAGGTCGCTGGTGGTGGTCGCGGCGCGGGCGCCCGCCGCGGCGAGCGGCCACGGCGGTGCGGACCGGCGGCCCGCACCGCACCCCACCCTCGCGAAGGGCTACTCCTCCGGAGGAAAGACCGCCTCGCCGCTACCGGCGCGCCGGATGGTGATCGCCTCCACCGGGCAGCCTTCTGCCGCCGCCAGCAACGCCGCGTCCGCGTCGGCCTCCGCCGCCACCGGATGGGACTGCCGGGCCGAGTCGAGGTCGAACGCGGCGGGAGCCGCCCCCACGCACAGGCCGGAGCCGATGCACACCGAGCGGTCCACCGTCACACGCCAGCGCTCACCCATCGGCGCTCAGCCCTCCCAACCGGCCGGAAGATGGATCATCTTGTGCTCCAGGTACTCCGCGTAGCCCTCCGGGCCGAACTCGCGCCCCACGCCGGAGTCCTTGTAGCCGCCGAACGGGCCCAGCATGTCGAGGCTGAAGGTGTTCACCGAGTACGTACCGGTGCGCACCCGGCGGGCGATGTCGATGCCGTGTGCCACGTCGGAGGTCCAGACGCTGCCGGACAGGCCGTAGTCGGAGTCGTTGGCGATCCGTACCGCCTCGTCCTCGTCCGCGTACGGCAGCAGGCAGACGACCGGTCCGAAGATCTCCTCACGGGCGATCCGCATGCCGTTGCCGACCTCGCCGAACAACGTCGGCTCGACGTACCAGCCGTGCGGCTGGGGCGCCGGACGGCCGCCGCCGGTCAGCACCTTGGCGCCCTCCCGCTGCCCGAGGGCGATGTAGTCGAAGGAGCGCTGCTGCTGGCGGCGGGCGACCAGCGGGCCGACCTGGGTGGCCGGGTCGAGCGGGTCGCCGACCACGAGCGCACCGGCCGCCGCCGCGAGCCGCTCGGCGATCTCCTCGTAGTGTTCGCGGGGCGCCAGGATCCGGGTCTGCGCCACGCACGCCTGGCCGTTGTTCATCCACGCGTTGGGCACGATCCCGGCGACGGCGGCCTCCAGGTCCGCGTCGGGCAGGATGACGGCGGCGGACTTTCCGCCCAACTCCAGGGTGACGCGGGCCAGATGGCGGGCGGCCACCTCCATCACCCGCTTGCCCGCGGCGACGGATCCGGTGAAGGAGACCTTGTCGACGCCGGGGTGCCCGACGAGGTACTCGCTGACCTCGCGGTCGGCCGGGAGCACGGACAGCACGCCCTCGGGCAGCCCCGCCTCGGCGGCGACCTCCGCCAACAGGTAGGCGTCCAGCGGCGATTCGGGGGACGGCTTGAGTATCGCCGTGCAGCCACTGAGCAGCGCCGGGCCGAGCTTGGCGGCGGCCACGAACTGCGGCACGTTCCACGGCACGACGGCGGCGACCACTCCGACGGGTTCGCGCCGCACGAGCAGCGGGCCGAGGGCGCCCGCCCGGCGCTCCTCGTGCCGGAAGTCACGGGCGACGGTGATCGCCGCGTCCCACACCATCACCGCGCCGAGCGCCTGCGCCAGGACGCTCCAGGAGTACGGGGAGCCGTTCTGCGCGCTGATGATCCGGGCGAACTCCTCGTGCCGCGCGGCGATCGCGTCCTTGATCCGGGTCACCACCTCGATCCGCTCGGCCAACGGCGTACGCGGCCACTCCCCCTCGTCGAACGCCCGCCGCGCCACCCCCACCGCCCGGTCCACGTCCCCGCGCGAGGCGTGCGGCACGCGACCGATGGGCCGCTCGGTGTGCGGCGAGACCACTTCGATGACTCCCGCGCCCAACGGGTCAACCATCTCACCGCCGATGAACAGCTGCCCGTGCTCGATGAGGTCGGTCATGAGCTGCAACCCTCCGCGAGTTTCCTGACGGCCTTTCAGACCTGGGTACCAGCTACGACCGGAGGAGTCCACGGGAGGTCCTCGTCGCGCATGGTTCGTGAATCAGCTCCGCCAAGGGTCCACTGAAACCAGTTCTAGTTACAGTGGACCCATGGTGACCGACCACGGGGGCGGGGTGTGGAGCATCCGCGTACCCATACCGGACAATCCGCTTGGGTACACGCTCGTCTACCTGCTCGGCACCGACCGTGGGCCGGTGCTCGTCGACACCGGGTGGGATGACCCGCACTCCTGGGACGTGCTGGCGAACGGGCTCGCCTCGTGCGGGACTTCGGTGGGCGAGGTGTACGGCGTGCTGCTCACGCACCACCATCCCGACCACCACGGCCTGTCCGGGCAGGTGCGCGAAGCGTCAGGGGCCTGGCTGGCGATGCACGCGGCCGATGCCGCCGTCGTACGGCGGACCCGTGAGGCGCCGCCGCGGTTGTGGCTGGACTACCTGCTCGACAAGCTCGCCGCGGCGGGCGCCCCCGACGAGCACCTCGTGCCGCTGCGCACCGCGCGCGCCGCCGGGCGGGGCCGGGTGCTGCCGGGGGGCCGCCCGGCGCTCCCGGATCGGGAGATCCTGCCCGGTGAGTTGGTGGACGTGCCCGGGCGGCGGCTGCGGGCGATCTGGACGCCGGGGCACACGCCCGGCCATGTCTGCCTGCATCTGGAGGAGGGGCGGCGGCTGTTCTCCGGCGACCACCTGCTGCCCGGCATCACCCCGCACATCGGGCTGTACGAGGACCCCGAGGACGCGGCGGTCAGCGATCCCCTGGGGGACTACCTCGACTCGCTGGAGCGGATCGCCCGACTCGACCCGGCCGAGGTGCTGCCCGCGCACCAGCACGCCTTCGCCAACGCGCCGGAGCGGGTGCGGGAGTTGCTGGCGCACCACGCGCAGCGGCTGGCCGACCTGCGGGGGCTCCTCGCCGCCCGGCCGCTGACCCCTTGGCAGCTCGCCGAGGCGATGCGGTGGAACCGCCCCTGGGACGAGCTTCCGTACCGCTCGCGCAACATCGCCGTCGCCGAGGCCGAAGCCCATCTGCGGCGGCTGGTCAAACTGGGCCTGGCCGAGCCGGTGGCGGGCTCGCATCCGGTGCGGTACGCGGCGGCGTAGCGAGCCGTCGACCCGGCGCGGAGCCGCGCCCGGGTCCGCGTAAAGTAGGCGGGACAATTTCATCCGCGTATGAACGGGGAAAGTCGGTGCAATTCCGGCGCTGACCCGCAACCGTGATACGGACGCCCGACGGGCGTCCGCTCAGCCGGAGTGCCCGTCCGTACGCGAGCGGCTCCCGGTGGTGGCGCGACCGCGCGCGGCCACCGGCACCGTCGAGGTCTACGGAGCCGGAGCCCGGCGTCGCCCGCGTGCGGCGCCGGGCTCCGGCTGCGCTCCGCTCACCGAAAGGCAACCGACTCATGGCCCCCTCACGCAGGCCGCGTCCGGCCGCGCTCGCGCGGTGCGCCACCGCACTGGCCGCCGTCGCGCTCCTCGGCGCGGCGGCGCCGTCCCCGTCGACGTCCAGCCTGCCCGTCGGGCTGTACGGCGGTGCGGACCCCACGTACAACGGGGTGTGGCGGCAGTCCACCGCGCTGCTGGCGCTGAGCACGGTGAAGGTCACCCCGGCGAAGGAGGCGGTGGACTGGCTGGTGGGGCAGCAGTGCGCGGACGGCGGCTTCGCCACCTACCGGGCCAACCCGGACGCCTCGTGCGCCCCGAAGAACGAGGACACCAACTCGACGGCGGTCGCCGTCCAGGCGCTGGCGGCCGTCGGCGGCCACGGGACCACCGTGAGCAAGGCCGTCCACTGGCTGAAGGCGATGCAGAACAGCGACGGCGGCTGGGGCTACCAGCCGGGCACGCCCAGCGACGCCAACTCCACAGCCGTGGTGATCGGCGCGCTGACCGCCCCGGGTGAGGACGTGGCCAGCGTGACCAGGGGCGGCAAGTCCCCCTACGACGCGCTGCTGTCGTTCCAGATCGGCTGCGGCACCAAGGGCGCGCAGGACGCACAGCGTGGCGCGTTCGCCTATCAGCCGGACAAGTCCGGCACCCTCGCGCCCAACGACAAGGCGACCGCGGACGCGGCCTTCGCGGCGCTCGGCAAGGGGTATGTGATCGGCGCGCCTTCGAAGAACACCGACCCGAAGGGTTTCGACTGCTCGGCGGCGCAGAAGACGAACGATCCGGCCACCGCCGCCGACGCCGCCTCCGCGCACCTCGCCGCCACGCTGTCCGCGAACGGCGACCACCTGACCACCGCCCAGCCGGGCTCCACCCAGAAGACCCCGGACTACGGCACCACGGCCGACGCGGTACTGGCGCTGGCCGCGGGCGACCACCTGGACGCGGCGAAGAAGCCGTACACCTGGCTGGCGAAGAACGCCGCCAGTTGGGCCAAGGGCGACCCGGCCGCACTGGGCTCGCTGGTCCTGGCGTCCGCCGCGACCGGTGCCAACCCGCATGACTTCGCGGGCAACGACCTGGTGCAGCAACTGGTCAACACCGGCCCGCGGCCCACGGAGTCGACGGCTCCGTCGTCTTCCGCCGAGCACAAGGACAACGGCGGCTCGGTGTGGTGGATCGTGGGCGCCGGTGTGGTCGCGGGCATCGGCATCGGCTGGGCGTTCAGCATGCGCGGCAAGAAGCAGCTCTGATGCGCAGACTGCTTGCCGTGCCGCTGCTGGCGGCGGCGGTGCTGTTCGCCGCGCCCCCGGCGCAGGCGCAGGGCTACCGGTACTGGTCGTTCTGGGAGCGGGACGGCGACTCCTGGTCGTACGCGCGGACCGGGCCCGCGATGGCCCAGCCGTCCGACGGCGACGTGGAGGGCTGGCGGTTCGCGGTCAGCGCGGACTCGGCGAGCGCGGCGAAGCCGCGCGGCAGCGCGCGGTTCGGCACGATCTGCGCCAACACCGAGACCAAGCCGGGCATGAAGCGGGTCGCGCTGGTACTGGACTTCGGCACCGCGGCCGACGCCCCGAACGGCGCCACCCCACCGCCCGCGCACACCGCGTGTGCCCAGGTTCCGCAGGACGCCACTGCCGCCGACGCGTTGGCGGCGGTGGCCAAGCCGCTGCGCTACAGCTCGGCCGGTCTGGTGTGCGCGATCACCGGATACCCGCAGTCGGGCTGCGGTGAGCAGGTCGGCTCCGGCCCGCGGAGCAGTCCGGCACCGTCCGCCGCCGCGCGGCCCAAGCCGTCCGGCGGTGGCCCGTCGCTCGGCCTTTTCGCGGGCGCCGCCGTGGTCGTCGCACTGGGCGCGGGCGCCTTCTGGCAGGCCCGGCGGCGGTCGAGGTGAGGTTGCGGCAGCCCGCGGCCACCCGCTCCAACGCGCTGCACGCGGGCGCCTGGTGGCTGTGGGCGCTGGGCCTGGCGACGGCCGCCTCCCGCACCAGCAACCCGCTGCTGCTCCTGCTGCTGGTCGCGGTGGCGGGCTATGTGGTGGCGGCCCGCCGGACCGACGCTCCGTGGGCCCGCTCCTACGGCGCGTTCCTCAAACTCGGGCTGCTGGTCCTGACGTTGCGGGTGGTGTTCGCGGTACTGCTGGGCTCGCCGATTCCGGGCACCCATGTGCTCTTCCGGCTGCCGGAGGTCCCCTTGCCGCACTGGGCGCAGGGGGTGCGGCTCGGCGGTCCGGTGCGGGCCGAGCAGGTGGTGTTCGCGCTGTGCGACGGATTGAAGCTGGCCACCTTGCTGGTGTGCGTGGGCGCGGCGAACGCGCTGGCCAACCCGGCGCGGCTGCTCAAGTCGCTGCCCGCGGCGCTGTACGAGGCGGGCGTCGCGGTGGTGGTGGCGATGACGTTCGCGCCGAACCTGGTGGCCGACGTGCAACGGCTGCGCGCCGCACGGCGGATGCGCGGTCGCACCGACCGGGGCTTCAGGGCGCTGCTCCAGGTGGGACTGCCGGTGCTGGAGGGCGCGTTGGAGCGCTCGGTGGCACTGGCGGCGGCGATGGACGCCCGCGGCTACGGCCGCACCGCCGAAGTTCCGCCGCGGGTGCGGCGGTTGACCGCGGCACTGACGCTGGGCGGACTGCTCGGGGTGTGCGCGGGAACGTACGGGCTGCTGGCGGCGCAGGGCGCGGGGCTCGGCCTGCCGGTGCTGGCGCTGGGCCTGTTGGCGGCGCTGGCCGGGCTGTGGCTGGGTGGACGGCGCAACGTACGCACCCGCTACCGGCCGGACCGCTGGGGCGCCCGGGCCTGGCTGGTCACCGCCTCCGGGGTGGCCGTCGCCGCACTGCTGATCCATGCCGCGGCCAGCGACCCGGCCGCGCTGAACCCGCCGGTGGTGCCGCTGAGCGCGCCGACGCTGCCGCTGTGGCCCGCGGCGGCGGTGCTGTTCGGCCTGCTGCCCGCGGTCGTGGCACCGGCGCCGCGCCGCGAGGCGCGGCCCGACTCGAAGGGAGCCGAGCGGTGATCCGCTTCGACAACGTCTCCGTCAGTTATCCGGGCGCGCCGCGGCCCGCGCTGCGGGATGTCGACCTGACCGTCCCGGAGGGCGAACTGTGCCTGCTGGTCGGCCCGTCCGGAGTGGGCAAGTCGACGCTGCTGGGAGCGGTCAGCGGTCTGGTGCCGCACTTCACCGGCGGGACGCTGCACGGCCGGGTCACCGTGGCGGGCCGGGACACCCGCACCCACCGGCCGCGTGAACTCGCCGACGTGGTGGGCACGGTGGGCCAGGACCCGCTGGCGCACTTCGTCACCGACACCGTGGAGGACGAACTCGCCTACGGGATGGAGTCGTTGGGGCTGCCGTCCGACGTGATGCGGCGCCGGGTGGAGGAGACACTGGACCTGCTGGGCCTGGCGGAGCTGCGGGACCGGCCGATCGGCACGCTCTCCGGCGGCCAGCGGCAGCGGGTGGCGATCGGGTCGGTGCTCACCGTGCACCCGAAGGTGCTGGTGCTGGACGAGCCCACGTCCGCCCTCGACCCGGCCGCGGCCGAGGAGGTGCTGGCGGTGCTCCAGCGGCTGGTGCACGACCTGGGCACCACGGTGCTGCTCGCCGAGCACCGGCTGGAGCGGGTGGTGCAGTACGCGGACCAGGTGGTGCTGCTGGCCGAGCCGGGCGCGCCGCCGGTGGCCGGGGACCCGGCCGAGATCATGGCGGCGTCCCCGGTGTTCCCGCCGGTCGTCGCCCTGGGCAGGCTGGCGGGCTGGTCGCCGCTGCCGCTGTCGGTACGGGACGCCCGGCGGGCGGCCCGCCCGCTGCGGGAGCGGCTGGCGGACCGCGGGCCGACGCCGGTGGTCCCGCCGCAGAAGACGGCACCGGTCGCCGAGGTGTCGGGGCTGTCGGTACGGCGCGGCCGGATCGAGGCGCTGCGCGGGGTGGAGCTGACGGTGCGGCCGGGTGAGACGGTGGCGCTGATGGGCCGCAACGGCGCGGGGAAGTCAACGCTGTTGGGCACGCTCACCGGTCTGCACGAGCCCGCCTCCGGCACCGTACGGGTCGGCGGGGCGGTGCCGCACCGCACGGCACCGCGTGAACTGGTGCGGCGGGTCGGGCTGGTGCCGCAGGAGCCGCGCGACCTGCTGTACGCGGACACGGTGGCGGCCGAGTGCACGGCCGCCGACGAGGACGCGGGCGCCGCCCCGGGCAGCTGCCGGGCGCTGGTCACACAGCTGCTGCCGGGCGTGCCGGACGACACCCATCCACGTGATCTGTCCGAGGGCCAGCGGCTGGCGCTCGCGCTGGCCGTCGTGCTGACCGCCCGGCCGCCGCTACTGCTGCTGGACGAGCCGACCCGGGGCCTGGACTACGCGGCCAAGTCCCGCCTGCTGACCCGGCTGCGGGCGCTCGCGGCGGACGGCCACGCGATCGTACTGGCCACGCATGACGTGGAGTTGGCGGCGGAGCTGGCGCACCGGGTGGTGATCCTCGCCGACGGCGAGGTGGTCGCCGACGGCCGCACCCCGGAGGTGGTGGTCTCCTCGCCCGCCTTCGCTCCGCAGGTGGCGAAGATCCTCCAGCCGGGGCCATGGCTGACGGTCCCACAGGTCGCCGCGGCGCTCACGGACGAGGCACGGGCATGAGGCGCGCTGACCGTGTGCGGCCGGTCCGGCTCGGGCCGAGGTCCGCGGCGGCGCTCGCGCTGCTGTCGCTGGTCGGTCTCGCCGCGTTCTGCTGGCCGCTGCTGGCCGACCCCGGGTCGGGGCTGGCGCACAGCGCGGACGCGCCGTGGCTGTTCGCCGGGCTGCTTCCGCTGCTGCTGGCCGTGGTGGTGGCCTCGATCGCGGACAGCGGTCTGGACGCCAAGGCGATCGCGATGCTCGGGGTGCTCGCGGCGGCGGGCGCGGCGCTGCGCCCGCTGGGCGCGGGTACGGCGGGCATAGAGCCGATGTTCTTCCTGATCGTGCTGGCGGGCCGGGTCCTCGGCCCGGGCTTCGGCTTCGTGCTGGGCGCGGTGTCGATGTTCGCCTCCGCGCTGCTGACCGGTGGGGTCGGGCCGTGGATGCCGTTCCAGATGCTCAGCATGGGCTGGGTGGGCATGGGTTCCGGCCTGCTGCCGCAAAGGCCGCGAGGCCGTGGCGAGTTGACGATGCTGGCCGGATACGGGGTGATCTCCTCGCTGCTCTACGGCACGGTGATGAACCTCCAGGGCTGGCCCTACATCGGCGGCCTGTCGACGGGCATCGGCTACGTACCGGGCGCCGCGCTTCCGGAGAACCTCGCGCACTTCGCCGCGTACTGCCTTGCGACGTCCATGGGTTGGGACCTGCCGCGGGCGGCGGTGACCGCCGTACTGACCCTCACGCTGGGCACGCCGGTCCTGAAGGCGTTGCGACGTGCAACCCGCCGCGCGGCCTTCGAGGCTCCGGTGGCGTTCACCGGCGGGGACCGGCCGACGCTATGATTCCCCGTCGTTCGAATCGAGCAGGGGGAGTCCGATGTCCGCGCCTGGAGCGTCCGTGCGGGAGCGCGCCGCGAGAAGTCACCTCGCACCCGGAGAGCATCTGCTCTCCTACGCCCTCGTCGTTCCGGTGAAGAACGCGCGGGGAGTGAGCGTGAACGTCGGAGCTATGGTCGGCAACGCGCTGGCGCGGAACGTGGGTGCGCAGGGCGGCGGTCACGGCAGCATCGCCGCCTCCTGCCCGGATGTCTCGCGCGGTGTGGTGCTGCGGGTCACCGACCAGCGGGTGGGGCTGGTGAACGGCCTGGACGGCGCGCCGATCTGGGAGGTTCCCCGGAACTGGGTCGTCCGGGTGGAACGCCGACCGCGCCTGCAGATCATGGCTCGCTTCCGGGTGCACTACGCGGACGGCTCCTGGCTGGCGTTCATGACGTTCCGGCGGCGGAACATCGAGGCGTTCCAGGGGGTGTTGGGCGGGTAGCGGGTTCGCTCGCGCTGGCGTTTGGGGTTACCGCCCACCCGCCCACCCGATTGCCGTCGGCCGTTTCGTGCCGTTGCGCACGGTGCGTTGTGGGTCGGGGGTGCGCCGGGGTGACTCCTCGCTCCACCCGCGTTGTTGTCTGCGGGTGCTTCGCGGGGTCGCTGCGGGGACACCCCGGCACACCCCCTCGCGTGCGTGACTGCGAAAAGGGCGGGTGGGTGGGTAAAGACACCCGCAGCGCAGCGGAGACCGCACCACGGCCGACGTCAATCGGGGTGGGCGGGTGAATCCTGAACGTCAGCGGGCAGGCGGGAAGTTGCCCGCCTTGACCCCCGCCACGAACGCGGCCCACGCGTCCGCACCGAACACCAGAGCCGGACCGTGCGGGTCCTTACTGTCCCGCACCGGGACGACGCCGAGGAAACCGGGGGCTATTTCTATGCAGTTGCCGCCGTTGTTGTCGCTGTAGCTGGACTTGCGCCACGCTGCCGCGCTGAGGTCGATGCTCGTCATCATTGCCGTACCCTTCCATCGCTTCTCTGATCACAGCGGCAGACTCACGGACCGAGAGGGCATCCGCCCGCAGCAGATCATAGGTGCGCACATGCCTCGCGATCACTGCCGGATCGTCACTGAAGTGCCCACGGTCCAACGACTCCGAATAAACCCACTCATGACCGTCTGGCAGGGTGATCAGGGACATGGGCCTCCTCGGTAGCACGAGGCTGGAGTCCCCGAACGGCGCCAACTGGACGCGGACGTTCGACCGCTCGCCTACGGCCAGCAGGTGCGCGCATTGCTCGCGCATCACGCCATGACCTCCTACCACCTGCCGAATGCAGCTCTCGCCGAGGATGGCGACCAGAAGCGGCCCGCCATCAGTCAGCAGGCGCTGTTGTCGGCTCATGCGGGCCGAAACACGTTCTTCCACAAGCTCTTCGTCGGTTTCGACCTGGGCAAACAGGGCCCGCGCGTATGCCTCCGTCTGTAACAGACCCGGGATGATCTGCGTCGCGAACTCCCGCAACGCCACCGCCACCGCGTCCATCCACGCGCGCCGTTTGAACCAGTCGGGGTGTTCCACCGCCGGGTACCAGTCGATGCGGTGCCACAGGCGGAGTAACAGCCCGTCGGTGCCCAGTAGTTCGTCACACCTCTTGGCGAAGTCCTCCTGCGGTACGCGTGTGCCCGCCTCCACGCGTGTGATCAACGAACGGTCGCACGGGATCTTCGCGGCCAGATCGCCCTGGCTCCAACCAGCCCGTTCACGGGCGTCCCGCAGCACTTCGCCGAAGAGCGCGCCGGACGTGGCAGCTGGTCCGCCCGCGCCGTTACGACGGCCCATGGCAACAACTCCCCTTGGTGACAGCTCATCTGTGGCACCAGCTAACCGCTATTCAGCGTACGCGCGCAGGGAAACGCTGTGGAAGCATCCGATCACGGAACGCGCATCACGCACGAAGACCCCGGCGACCGCTGTCACGGTCCCGGGGCATGGTCAACGCCGCACAGGAGCGTCAACATGCTTGAGCCTATCCCCCGTTGGTTCGCCGGAGTCAGGGCGCGCGGTACGGAGGTCGCACGGTGACCACTCCGGCCCTGCCGTACGAGGAGGCGTGCGAGGAGTGCACGCGACTGAGGACCGCCGAGCGGGCCGCGCGCTCGGACCGCAACCCGAGCAAGGAGGTGGACTATCGCGTCCTGGCCCGCCGCCACCTACGGGAGGTGCACGGCGTGCTGTCGATCGTGGCAGCGGTGGGGCATCCATGAGCGGCGCTTGCAGCTCGCGCCGTGGTGGGCCGCTCATCCCGAGCCCCGAGATGGCCAGGCAGCACAGGAGTACTCCCTAGCCTCCGCCAGCCCCGCCGACACGGGGCGCGGCCACGCCGTGGTCGCGCTCCGGTTGCCGGAAGGGACAGTGGGTGACCAGGGCGGAGACCTGGAACTCGGAGATCCGGTACTAACCCGCCACCCCCTTACGCGGACCCAACCTACGGTGCCGTAACCTACGGCGCCGTAAGCGCTGCCTCCCCGCCTGGAGCCGTTGTGACCCCTGCCACCGCCCAACTTCGTACTTCCCGGACATGGAGTGACGTCCAGCTGCTGCACGCGCTGGAGGAGGTGGTGGAGACCGAGCTCAACCGGCATCTCAAGGTCGCCAAGGAGTGGATGCCGCACGAGTACGTGCCGTGGAGCGACGGCCGGAACTTCGACGGTGTGCTCGGCGGCGAGGCCTGGTCCCGCGAGCAGTCCAAGGTCTCCGACATCAGCCGCGTCGCTTTGGTGGTCAACCTGCTGACCGAGGACAATCTCCCCAGCTATCACCATGAGATCGCCACCCTCTTCGGTCGGGACGGCGCCTGGGGGACGTGGGTCCACCGGTGGACCGCCGAGGAGGGACGGCACGCCATGGTGATGCGCGACTACCTGCTCACCTCGCGGGCCGTCGACCCTGTCGAGCTGGAGCGTCTGCGGATGCAGCACATGTCGGCGGGCTACGAGTTGGACAGCAGCCACAGCGTGCTTCACTCCGTGGCCTACGTCTCGTTCCAGGAGCTGGCCACCCGCATCTCGCACCGCAACACCGGGCTCCACGCGGGCGACCCGGTGTGTGACCGGATGCTCTCCAAGATCGCCGCCGACGAGAACCTGCACATGGTCTTCTACCGCAATCTGCTGGCGGCGGCCCTGGTACTCGCTCCCGACCAGGCGATGCGGGCCATCGCGGACGTGGTCACCGGCTTCAGAATGCCTGGTCACGGGATGCCCGGCTTCGAGAGGGCGGCGGCGCAGATCGCCATCGGCGGGATATACAACCTGCGCATCCACCACGACGACGTGCTGGTGCCGGTCCTGCGTCACCTGAAGGTGATGGAGATCTCCGGGCTCGGCGCGGAGGGACTGCGGGCGCAGGAGGAGATCGGTCTGTTCATGGGCGGCCTCGATGACCAGGCCAGGCGGTTCGACGAGCGGCGGGCCGCCCTGCTGGCCCGCCGCCGTAGCGCCTGACCGTGCCCGTTCCGTCCCTTTTACAACCTTGGGAGCGATTGGGTTCGGGGCGTGTTGGCCTGGCGGTTGGCTGGTGGGTGATCAGCAGGCGGCCTGCCGGGCGAGCACCAGTTCGAGCGGTCAGAGACCAGGGCGGCGATCGCGAGGTGGGTCTCGGCGTAGGTCTCGCGACGGCCTGTGAACCGCTGCAGGGGCCGCCACTGCTTGTACTCGGCGTTGGTGTGCTCCACGTAGTTCCGCGCGGAGGACTGGCGGCGTCGCTGCTCGCGCCAGGCGTTGCGCTCGCCCAGCGGCGCGTCGTCCTTCGCTTTCTTCGGCGGGGCGCTGACCTGGCCGGGGAACTGGTTGGCCAGCCCCCGGTAGCCCTCGTCGACTTCGGCCTTGACTTTGGGGTGCCGGTGGAACTGTTCGGCGATGTCCTCGGTGCGCACGGCGGTTTGGTCGTGCATGCGGCCCGGCCGGACCGCACCGCTGAACAGGGTGCGGCCCTGCGGTGCCGGACAGGGCAGGATGGGAACAGGCCGCACGGGCCCAGGTAAGCCTCACAACTCACCCAACCCGTACGGCCGTTCTCATGTCACGGGCCAGTGGCACAGCACTCTTGATCGTCTTCTGGGCGGCGCCTAGGCTCCCATGCCCATGGAGATGGGGGAACCAGACCGCGGGCGGCGAGCATGGCACGACTCGCTGGTCAGGCGTCGTGTAGCCGCAGGTCTGCTGGCCGGGGCAGGGCTGGTCATTCTGGGCACGGTATTCGTCGTACTGCCGGGGGTGGTGGTCGACCACGATCTCGCCGGGGCGAGCGTCGCCGCGCAGGATCGGCTGAAGGCGGTGAACGATGTCCGTACGACGCTTCTGCAAGTGGTCGGTGGCCTGGTCGTGCTCTTCGGCGCGTACGCCACGTGGCGGCAACTGCGGGTGAGCCAGGACGGTTTGCGCGCCACCCAGGAGGGCTACGTCACTGATCGATTCAGCCGGGCCGTCGACCAGCTCGGCAGCGACAAGCTGGATGTGCGCATCGGCGGGTTGCACGCGCTGTGGCGGATCGCGGAGCAGTCCGCCCGCGACCGGGAAGCCATCATCTCCATCCAGGCCGCGTATCTGCGTACACACCTGCCCTGGCCACCCACCGGGCCGGAATCACCGGCGGCAGACGTACCCATCAACGACATCGCCCCCCTGGAGACCCGCGCCGCCGACGCCCAGGTGGCGCTGACCGCGCTCGGCGTGCTGTGCCAGCACCGGGAGCAGCCCTGGGTCAATCTCAGCATCACCGACTTGCGCCGGGCCGACTGCGACGGACTGTGGTTCCCCGAGGTCAACTTCGACCGGTCTTGCCTGGAGGCGGCGGGCCTGTACCACGCCAATCTGACCCAGGCGTCCCTGGTCTCGGTCAACCTGCGGCACGCCGACCTCACGACTGCGATTCTCCGCCGGGCTCGCTGCATTCTTGCCGACCTACGGGCCGCGAAGCTGGTCGATACCGACTTGCGTGACGCCGACTTCACCGAGACCGACCTGCGCGAGGCAAACCTGCGTAAGGCCGACGCCCACGGCGCGGTCTTCCACCGCGCCGACCTCCGCATGGCCGACTTGCGCGGCACCGACCTGAGCACCGCCAACCTTGCCGAAGCGCGCCTGACCGGCGCCCTGGCCAGCGAGCACACCCGCTGGCCCGCCGACTTCGACCACACGGCCGCCGGAGTCGTCGACACCGATGACCCCGGACCCGAGCCCTCGCCCCTACTCCAGCCGCCCGCGATGACGTGGCAGGCACCGCCACTGCGGTCCGCCCCCTGACCAAGACGCGCCGGTCAAGACTGCGGCGACCGCGATCCGCCTGACCGGCGTCATTCCTCCTCAGCGGCGTCCTGATCGCGCAGAGCCCCAGGCCGCCAGGCAGGTCCGGGAGCTGATATCGCTCCCAAGGTCGTTACAGCCGCTGGATGATCGTCCCGGTCGCCAGTGCGCCGCCCGCGCACATGGTGATCAGGGCGAACTCCCGGTCGGTGCGCTCCAGTTCGTGGAGCGCGGTGGTGATCAACCGCGCCCCCGTGGCACCCACCGGGTGGCCCAGGGCGATCGCGCCGCCGTTGACGTTGACCTTGTCCATGTCGGCGTCGAAGACCTCGGCCCAGGACAGCACCACGGACGCGAAGGCCTCGTTGATCTCGACCAGGTCGATGTCGCGCAGCGTCATGCCAGCCTTGCCGAGGACGGCCCGGGTGGCGTCGATCGGGCCGTCGAGGTGGAAGTGCGGATCGGCGCCGACCAGGGCCTGGGCCACGATCCTGGCCCGGGGCCTGAGCCGTAGCGCCCGAGCCATCCGCTTGCTGGCCCACAGCACCGCCGCCGCGCCGTCGGAGATCTGGGAGGAGTTGCCGGCGGTGTGCACCGCGTTCGGCATGATCGGCTTGAGGCCCGCCAGCGCCTCCCCGCTGGTGTCGCGCAGGCCCTCGTCCCGGTCGACCAGCCGCCACATGCCGCCGCCCGCGAGCTGCTCCTCCTCGGTCGTCGGTACCTGGACGGGATAGGTCTCGCGCTTGAAGCGCTCCTCCGCCCAGGCGGTGGCCGCCCGGCGCTGGGACAGCAGGCCGAACGCGTCCACCCGCTCGCGGGTCAACCCGCGCCGTTTCGCGATGCGTTCGGCGGCCTGGAACTGGTTGGGCAGGTCGACGTTCCACTCATCGGGGAACGGCCTGCCGGGCCCGTGCTTGGACGCGCTGCCGAGCGGGACCCGGGACATCGCCTCCACCCCGCAGCCGATGCCGATGTCGATCACGCCTGCGGCGATCATGTTGGCGACCATGTGGTTGGCCTGCTGGGAGGAGCCGCACTGGCAGTCCACGGTGGTGGCCGCCGTCTCGTACGGCAGACCCATGGCCAGCCAGGCGTTGCGGGCCGGGTTCATCGACTGCTCCCCGGCGTGGGTGACGGTTCCGCCGACGATCTGCTCGACACAGTCGGGCTGGATACCGGTGCGGGCCAGGAGTTCGCGGTAGGTCTCGCCCAGCAGGTAGGCGGGGTGCAGGTTGCCCAGCGCGCCACCGCGCTTGCCGATGGGGGTGCGTACTGCCTCGACGATGACGGGTTCAGCGGCCATGAATCTCGTCCTCTCCTCGGCTCCGGACGTCCCGGCGCCCGGAACCCACGGCGGAACTAGTACGCGTTCTAGTTCTCCTCGCAGTTGTATTACCCGCGGTACGGGTGCGCAAGGGGGCGTCTCGCGGCCAACGAGTGGCCATGGCGCGTAACGGATGGCGTTGCGTCCCTTGCCAGTTGACGCGGCCGTCACTAGCCTCTACAGCCTATCTGACGGGCCGTCAGCTACGGAGTCGCCGATGCCCTGCCCCGCGCTGCCCGATGGCTTTGACTTCACCGACCCCGACCTCTACCACCAGCGGGTCCCGCTGCCCGAACTCGCCGAACTGCGCGGCACCGCGCCGGTGTGGTGGAACGCCCAGCCGCACAACCTCGCGGGCTTCGGCGACGACGGCTACTGGGTCGTCACCCGGCACCAGGACGTCAAGGAGGTCTCCACCCGGCCCGAGACCTTCTCCTCCAACCTCAACACCGCCATCATCCGGTTCAACGAGTCGATGACCCGCGACCAGATAGACGTGCAGAAGCTGATCATGCTGAACATGGACCCGCCGGAGCACACCCGGGTCCGGCAGATCGTCCAGCGCGGCTTCACCCCGCGCGCGATACGCGCCCTGGAGGACGCGCTGCGCGAGCGGGCGCGCCGGATCGTCGCCCGGGCCACCCGGGCGGGCAGCGGGGACTTCGTCACCGACGTCGCGGTGGAGCTGCCGCTCCAGGCCATCGCCGAGCTCATCGGCGTACCGCAGGAGGACCGGGCCAGGATCTTCGACTGGTCGAACAAGATGATCGGCTACGACGATCCGGAGCTGGCCATCACCGAGGAGATCGGCCGGGACTCCGCGCTGGAGCTGATCTCGTACTCGATGAACCTGGCCGCCGCCCGCAAGGAGTGCCCGGCCAAGGACATCGTCAGCGCGCTGGTCGCCGCCGAGGACGAGGGCAACCTGGGCACCGACGAGTTCGGATTCTTCGTGCTGCTGCTCGCGGTGGCCGGAAACGAGACCACCCGCAACGCCATCACCCATGGCATGCACGCCCTGCTGACCCACCCCGAGCAGTGGGAGCGGTACAAGGGCGAGCGGCCGAAGACCGCCGCCGACGAGATCGTGCGCTGGGCCACGCCCGTGGTGTCGTTCCAGCGCACCGCCACCCATGACACGGTGCTCGGCGGCCAGGAGATCAAGCGCGGCCAGCGGGTGGGCATCTTCTACTCATCGGCCAACAACGACCCCGAGGTGTTCGACGCGCCCGAGCGGTTCGACGTCATCCGCGACCCCAATCCGCACCTCGGCTTCGGCGGCGGGGGCCCGCACTTCTGCCTGGGCGCCAACCTCGCCCGGCTGGAGATCGACCTGATCTTCAACGCCATCGCCGACAGCGCGCCGGACATCCGGCTGGTCGGCGAGCCGCGGCGGCTGCGCTCCGCCTGGCTCAACGGGGTCAAGGAACTGCGTGTCACATACAGCTGACCGACCGCGACCGATGTCCGTCATGCCCGACATAAAGAGGTGACAAAGCTCACCGAAAGATCATCATCCGGCCACTCGCGCGTTCGGCGTTTCCGCAGTTCGAAGCGGGGTTTCCGTAAACATCACAGCGTACGGCGGCTCATCCGCCGCCCTGTCGGCACTGTCTAAGGTCGAAGTTCCGCCATTTCCGAGACACGCGATCCAGCCCTGTCTCGGAGCCCCGAGACAGGAAGCAGGCAGTCAGCGTGACCACGGCCACCCGATATCCCAACCCGGAAGCGGCCACACGCCCTCGCAGCGCCCCCGACGTGACCGTAGTCGACCAGCGGATGGTCAAGCGCGCGGTCAGCGCCGCCGCGCTGGGCAACGCCATGGAGTGGTTCGACTTCGGTGTCTACAGCTACATCGCGGTCACCCTCGGTGAGGTGTTCTTCCCCTCCAGCAGCCCCTCCGCGCAGCTGCTGTCCACCTTCGGCGCGTTCGCCGCGGCCTTCCTCGTCCGCCCGGTCGGCGGCATGGTCTTCGGCCCGCTCGGCGACCGGATCGGTCGGCAGAAGGTGCTGGCCATCACCATGATCATGATGGCCGCGGGCACCTTCGCCATCGGCCTGATCCCGTCATACGCCACCATCGGCGTCGGCGCGCCGGTGCTGCTGCTCGCCGCGCGGCTGGTGCAGGGCTTCTCCACCGGCGGTGAGTACGGTGGCGCGTCCACCTTCATCGCCGAGTACTCGCCCGACAGGCGGCGCGGATTCCTCGGCAGCTGGCTGGAGTTCGGCACGCTGGTCGGCTACGTGGCGGGCGCGGGGATGGTGGCCGCGCTGACCGGGCTGCTCAGCCATGACCAACTGCTCTCCTGGGGCTGGCGGGTTCCGTTCCTGATCGCCGGTCCGCTCGGACTGATCGGCCTCTACCTGCGGCTGAAGCTCGAAGAGACGCCCGCGTTCGCGAAGTTGGAGCAGCAGGCCCGCGCCAAGCAGGTCGAGCAGTCCGCCAAGCGCAAGGGCACACTGCGGGAGATCCTCGTCGGGCAGTGGCGGGCGATGCTGCTGTGCGTGGCGCTGGTGCTGGTCTTCAACGTCACCGACTACATGCTGCTGTCGTACATGCCCAGTTACCTGACCGGGCAGTTGCACTACGACGCCAGCCACGGGCTGGTGGTGGTGCTGGTCGTGATGGTGCTGATGATGGCGGTCCAGCCGTTCGCCGGAAGGCTCTCCGACCGCTTCGGGCGGCGTCCGGTCATCGGCGTGGGCTGCCTGGGCTTTCTCGTACTGTCCATCCCGGCACTGCTGTTGATCCGCCAGGGCAGCCTGGCGGGCGTGTACGTCGGCATGGCCGCGCTCGGCCTGCTGCTGGTGTGCTTCACCGGTGCGATGCCCGCGGCGCTGCCCGCGCTGTTCCCGACCCGGATCCGCTACGGTGCGCTGTCCATCGGCTTCAACATCTCCGTGTCGCTGTTCGGCGGTACGACGCCGCTGGTGGTCACCGCGCTGATCAGCGCGACCGGCAACACCATGACGCCCGCGTACTACATGATGGCCGCCGCCGTGATCGGCGGTGTCGCGGTGGTGTGCATGCCGGAGACGGCCCGCAGGCCGCTTCCGGGTTCGCCGCCCGCGGTGGCGACTCAGGCGGAGGCGAACGCACTCGCCCGTCAGTAGGACGGCGGTCGCCGCGGCACCGCCGTGAGTCCGCCGCGGGCGCCCGTGCTCAGGACGCGCGTTCCTGCGACCGCGACCGGCCGCGCGGCCGGTCGCGGTCGTCGCCGCACAACTGCCCGCTCAACCTCGTGAGCAGGTCGTGCAGATCGTCCGTGGTGTGCCGGGGATCCCACCAGTCGCCGAGGAGTTCGGCCAGCACCTGGGTGCGGGCGTCCACCAGCCGTTCCGCGGCCCGGCGGCCGTCGGAGGTGAGCACCAGCACCAGGCCCTCACGGCGGGTCAGCCGCTGCAACTCCGTCTCCGCGGCGGCCTGGTAGACGATGTGCGGCGGAATCGTCGTCCGTTCCGCCAGCAGTTGCGGCGCGGCCGACCCGTAGCGGTTGATCCGCAGCAGCAGCCAGCTGGAGGCGGGATGCAGATCGAGTCCGGCCAGGTCGGTGATCCGCTGGTAGAGGTCGCGGCGGCCCTCCCTGGTACCCAGCGTGGACAGAGCACGGGCCACCTCTTCCCGGGAGGTCCGCTCGACCGGGTTGGAGGCGTAGGTCTCGCTGGCGTCCGGAGCCCGCACCGAGCCGCGCAGCGGCTGCTCCTTCAGGAACAACGCCAGTACGAAGGCGACCGCGGCCACCGGCACCGCGTACCAGAACACGTCGGTGATCGCCCCGGAGTACGCGTGCAGTACCGCCGCCCTGGTGGCCGTCGGCAGCGCGCTGACGCTGTGCGGGTCGGACTGCAGCAGTCTGGGGTTGAAGCCCGGTGGCAACGGCTTCCCGGTCAGCGCCGAACGCAGCTTCGTGGCGAGCTCGTTGGCGAAGACGGTACCGAAGATCGCCACCCCGAACGACGCGCCGATGGACCGGAAGAAGGTGGCGCCGGAGGTGGCCACGCCCAGGTCCTCGTAGCCGACCGCGTTCTGCACCACCAGCACCAGCACCTGCATCACCAGGCCGAGGCCCAGGCCGAAGACGAAGAAGTCCACGCTCATCGCCAGGGTGCTGCTGAACTCCGTGAGCCGGTGCAGCAGAAGCAGGCCGACGATGACCACGGCGGTGCCCGCGATGGGGAACACCTTGTAGTGGCCGGTGCGGCTGACGATCTGGCCGGAGGCGGTGGAGGCGAGCAGCAGGCCGAAGACCATCGGCAGCATGTGCACACCGGACAGCGTGGGGCTGACCCCGTGGACGACCTGGAGGAACGTCGGCAGATAGGTCATGGTGCCGAACATCGCGAAGCCCACGACGAAGCCGATGACCGAGCACAGCGCGAACGTGCTGCTGCGGAACAGGCGCAGCGGAAGTACCGGTTCCGCCGCCTTGCGCTCGATGGCGACGAAGCCCCCCAGCAGTACTGCGCCGAACACCGCGAGCCCGATGATCTGCGGCGATCGCCAGGCCCAGGTGGTGCCGCCGAGTGAGGCGACCAGCACCAGGCAGGTCGCCACCGCGGCGATGACGGCGGTGCCCGCGTAGTCGATGACGTGCCTGGTGCGGTGCCGTGGGATGTGCAGCACGGCGGCGATGACGGCGAGCGCCACGACGCCGATCGGCAGGTTGATGTAGAAGACCCAGCGCCACGTGAGATGGTCCACGAACAGCCCGCCGAGCAGCGGACCCAGCACGCTGCTGGCGCCGAACACCGCGCCGAACAGCCCCTGGTAGCGGCCTCGGTCGCGGGGCGGCACGATGTCGCCGACGATCGCCATCGACAGCACGATCAACCCGCCGCCGCCCAGCCCCTGCAGCGCCCGGAACGCGATCAACTCGCCCATGTTCCGCGACAGTCCGCACAGCGCGGAACCCGCCAGGAAGATGACGATCGCCGCCTGGAACAGCTTCTTGCGCCCGTACTGGTCGCCGAGCTTGCCCCACAGCGGGGTGGCGGCGGTGGAGGCGAGCAGGTACGCGGTGACCACCCAGGACAGGTGCTGCATTCCGCCCAGGTCGCTGACGATGGTGGGCAGCGCGGTGGAGACGATGGTCTGGTCGAGCGCGGCGAGCAGCAGGCCCATGAGCAGGGCGCTCATCGCCACCAGGATGGTCCGTCGCGACTGACCGTCGCCCGGCCCCTCGGCCGGGCGAGCAGTGGATCCGTAGAAGGTTGCCGCGTCATCCTGCGCCATCGACGCCTCCTCGCACTACCGCTATGGGCGCTTTGCCGCTGTGGGCGCTTTGCCCATCCTCACCCGCTTGGCGCCACGCCGCCTCTTGAACGGTGCGCCGGGGGGGACGGGCCTGGGCAGCCCTCGGGGGCTGGGCCCGCTTGGGCACCGCCGAGCCGCGACGGCGGGAAACCACGACGGTGCGGATCGGCGGCACAGAGCAACCGCAACCCCGCGCACCGCAGACCCCGCCCCGCAGGGGCGAACCGCAGGGGGCCGCGAGACCCCGGGATCGTGGCAGGGTGGGCGGGTGGGAAACTTCGGGCCCGACCAGTTCCAACTGGTCCTGCTGCGGCGAATGGCGGACCACCAGCCCGGCCTGGTGGAAGACGCCCTCCGCTCCCTCGGCGCGACCCGCGCCGACCTGCGTGAGGCACACCGCCGCTGGCAGGCGATGATCCGCTCCCGTACCTTCCCGCACGGCGAACGCCGCTACCTGGCCGTTCTGGGTCCCCCCGAGACCGCGCAGAACCGGCGGATCGGTGATCTGACCTGCCGCGCGCTGCTGTGGCCGCTGCCGCTGTGGCCGGATCTGCGGTACGAGGTGATGGTGGCGCCGGGCGGCCGGGTGTGGAACGAGTGGCTGGTGCGGGCGCCCGGCGCCGCGGCCCCGGTGCCGCGCACGGCGGCCGACCTCATGTCATGGTGCTGCACGGTCGACGAGGTGGCGCGCGCCTTCCCACCCGCCCAGCCACTGGAGGGCGACGCCCCCACCCGCTGGCGGCTCGCCTTCACTGATCCGGCAACCGGCGTCCGCCACATCGCGCACTTTACGTACGGGCTGTTGCAGTACGTGGACGAGTCGGCCTCGTAACCCTTTCGCCGGTGCCGGTCGAGGGCACACCGTGGGCGTATGACCCGATCCAGAAGACCGTTACTGCTGCTCGTTCTGCCGGTGCTCCCGCTGCTCGCACTGGTGCGGCTACTGGCCCGCCGCCGGTCGCGTCCCGGACTGCGCCGTGGACCGGGCGGACCGCCGCCCGCTGGGGTACGGGAGCCGCGCCGGCCCAAGCCGTCACCGCCCGCCGCGGTACTCGCGCTCACCGAGCCCGGCCGCGACGGCGGCAAACCCCGCTGAGCGTCGGTGTTGCCGGTACCCGGCACTCTTTTGTATCGTAGAGAAACAAAGTGGCTCCACCCGCTTCCCCTGACCGGCGGGTGGGGCCACTGGACTTTCCGCCAGGGGGCACCGCCGGGCCGCGCGGGTCTCGCCTTCGACCCGGCATGACCCCGGCGGTTTGGCGGCGCGGGCCGGATTTTGTATCGTAGGAAAACAAAGTGGCCCCGCTCGCAACCCACCCTGACCTTCGAGCGGGGCCGCTTGTCCCGTTCCGCCCGACCTCAGGAGTTCGGCATGGCGACAACGATCGGTGCGTTCAAGGCCGCGCTGCTCGACATGGACGGCACGCTGGTCAACTCCGACGCGGTGGTGGAGCGTTGCTGGCGGCAGTGGGCGCGGGAGCACGGGCTCGATCCCGTCGAGGTGATGAAGGTCGTGCACGGCCGCCAGGGGTACGCGACGATGGCCGTGCTGCTGCCGGAGCGGCCGATGGCCGACAACCACGCCGACAACGCCCGGATGCTGGCCCAGGAGACCGCCGACACCGAGAGCGTGGTGCCGATAGCTGGCGCGCCCGCCTTCCTGGCCGCGCTGCGCGACCTGCCGCACGCCCTGGTGACCTCCGCCGACGCGGGCCTGGCGCAGGCCCGGATGGCCGCAGCGCGGCTGCCGATGCCCCGGGTGCGGATCACCGCGGAGTGTGTGAGCGCCAGCAAGCCCGACCCCGAGGGCTTCTTGAAGGGCGCCGCCGAACTGGGCTTCGCTCCCGCGGACTGCGTGGTCTTCGAGGACTCGCAGGCGGGCGTCGCCGCGGGCCTGGCCGCCGGTATGCGGGTGGTCGGCGTGGGCCCGCGGGCCGCCGCACTCGACGTGACGGCGCACATCGACACCCTGGACCAGATACGGGTGGAACCCGCCGAGGACGGCGGCTTCACCCTCTGGATCGGCTGAGCGGCGCATCTCGGCCGAACGGCGGCGGCACACCCGTCCGTGTGCCGCCGCCCCCGTACGTCAGCCGGTGACCGCCTCGTAGAGGCTGAACCCGGCCATCACCACCATCACCGCCGCCGCGGCCTTGGTGATCAGCGGCAGCGGCACCCGCTTCATCAGTGCCCGGCCGCCGACGATGCCGATCCCCGCCACCGTCCACAGCGCCAGTACCGCGCCGATTCCGACGGAGAGCGGACTGCCGTAGCGGGCGGCCAGGTTGGCGGTCATGATCTGGGTGAGGTCACCGAACTCGGCGACCAGGATGAGCATGAAGCCGCTGCCCGCCACCCGCCAGAAGCCCTGGTCCTTCGGCGCGTTGACGGACTCGTCGTCGTCCTCGTCCCCGTGCCGGAGGATCATGGCCGCGCCCGCCAGGAAGAGCACGCCGACCACGCCCTGCACCCAGCGGTGCGGCAGCAGGGTGAGCAGGCTGCCCGCGGCGATGGCGAGCACCACGTGGACCGTGAAGGCGGCGGCGATGCCGCAGAAGACATGGCTGGCCTTGAAGCGGGTGCCGAGCACCAGGCTGGCGAGCGCGGTCTTGTCGGGCAGTTCGGCGAGGAAGATGACGCCGAAGACGATCGCGGCGACGGTGAGGCTGAACACGGGGCGGAGGCTCCTAGGGCGCTCATGCGCCGCGCCGGGCTTCCTCGGGGAGGGGTCGCTTCGGCACGGCAGCGTCGGACACTGCGGCCGAAGGTCTCGCTGGCGCGGTACTTCACGTACCCGCCTCCGGGCGCCGGCCGGAACCCAGTGGGTCCGGCAGTATGTCGACGGTCCGGCGTTGAGCTACTCCCCTTCTGCTGGGAACCAGCCTAACCGGTCAGCGGCCGGTCCCGTCCCGGGTGAGCAGACCGCGGGCCACCAGTTCCAGTACCACCGTCACCGCCACCGCCTGCACGGCGAGCAGCGCGATCAGGACGAACAGCTGGACCACGCCCGCCTTCAGGGGCGACGCGCCGCCGATGAGCATGCCGACGAAGGCGCCGGGCAACGTGACCAAGCCCACCGTCCTGGTCTGGTCCAAACCGGGCACGAGGGCGGTGGCGGCGGCCGGGCGGGCGATCTCCAGCCGCGCCTCCCGGTCCAGCAGTCCGATCGCGAGCCCGGCCTCCACCTCGCCGTGCCGGGTGCGCAACTCGTCCAACGCTCGCTGCCCGGCCAGCACGGTGGCGGTCAGCGCGCCGCCGATGAGGATTCCGGCGACGGGGATGAGCGCCACGCCCTTGAGCGGCACCAGGCCGACCACGACGAGCAGGGCGACCACCGGCAGCGCGCCCGCGGCCACCGGCACGGCCGCCCACCACCAGGTGCGGTTGCGGGTGATGCGGCGTCCGGCGGTGCGGGACGCGACCGCGTACATCACGAGGACGAAGCCGAGCAGCGCGGGCAGATAGCGCACCACCGAGCCGATCACCAGGGAGACGGCGGCGAGTTGGACGACCGCGCGCAGTCCGGCGAGCGCTATGGCGCGCGGATAGTTCTCCCGGTCGTCCTTGAAACGGGCGTGGAACGCCACGGTGGTCGCCATGATGAGCAGTGCGGCCAGTACGACGCCCAGCGTGTTGTTCACCGGGAGCAGGGTGGAGGAGGCGGCGACGGGCACCGACCCACGGTAGTGGCGGATTATCGCACTTAGGCAACATACTTGAAACTTGCAGAATTTAGTTAGTAGCGCCTAATGTCGAATCCTGTTCGGTTCCGTCCCCCACCGACCGCAGGAGAACCCATGCCCTTCACCGAGACCGCCAAGCCCCACGTCCTAGCGCTGTTCCGGGTCGTGGTCGGCGTGATGTTCGCCAGCCACGGCGCCGCCTCACTGTTCGGCATACTCGGCGGCGCCGCTGGCACCCACGGCGGCACGGTGGCCACCGGCGTCTGGCCGTACTGGTACGCGGCGGTCATCCAGCTCGTCGGCGGCGCCCTGGTCGCACTGGGCCTGGGGTCCCGGGTCGCGGCGCTGATCAGCTCCGGCTCGATGGCCTACGCGTACTTCACCGTGCACGCCAAGGTGGCGCTGTGGCCGCTGCAGAACGGCGGCGAGCCCGCCGCGCTGTACTCCTGGGTGTTCCTGCTGATCGTCTTCACCGGACCGGGCGCCTGGGCGCTGGAGTCGCTGTTCACCTCCCGGCGCACCCGTACCACCGAGGTCGCCGCCGCCTGACCGGGCGAACCGGGGCACTCACGGCGCACCGACCCGTCGCTGTGAGTCCCTTATGAGAACAACGTCACGCGGCCCCGGGCGATCACGCCCGGGGCCCCGCGCGTACGCTGTACGGCTGTGGCGCGCAGACCGCCCGCCCCGGCAGTCAGTGCGGACCAGGAGAAACGACGGTGCTCGATCGAGTGGGTTCACTTGTCGACTCGCCATGGGCGCTCCTGCTCGTCGGACTGTCGGTGCTGCTCGACGTCTTCCTTCCGGTGCTGCCCAGCGGGGTGCTGCTGATATCCGCCGCCACCGCGGGCACCGCGAGTTCCAACGGGGCCAAGGACGTCCAGGACGTCGTCGAACTGCTGCTGTGCGCGTCCGCCGCGTCCTGCCTGGGCGACCTGGCGGCATACCGGCTCGCCTACCGTGGCGGCGACTGGCTGGACCGCAGGCTTGAGCGGTCCCGTCGGCTGGCCTCCGCGCAGGAACGGCTGGGCCAGGTGCTGCTGCGCGGCGGCGGTGCGCTGGTGGTGCTGGCCCGGTTCGCGCCCGCCGGGCGCTCCGTGGTGAGCCTGGGCGCGGGCGCGGCGCACCGCCGCCCGGCCGAGTTCCTGCCCTGGTCCGCGCTGGCCGGACTGGCCTGGGCGGCCTACGGCGTGGGCCTGGGCTATGTGGGCGGCAAGTGGTTCGGCGCCACCTGGCTGGCCACCGTGGTCTCGCTGATCGCGCTGTTCGGCGCCGGAGCGGTCGCCGCCTACGTCTTCCGCCGGGAGCGCGAGCAGGATCCGGTCTCCGTCGAGGTCTAGCCGCCCGAAGGGGCGCGGGAAACCCGCGCGACCAGCGACAACGGCGCCGCAGACAAGCGACGGCACACCGCCGCACCCCAGCGGAGTTCAGCTCACCGCGGCCCCGGATCCACGGTCATGCCGCCGGTGTCGGGGAAGTCGTCCTGGGTGTACTCGCGCCGGGCCTCGACGAAGCTCGCGCCGCCGCACTTTCCGTCGCGCAGCACGTCGAAGTGGACCTCCGCGATCAACCGCCCCTGGCCGAAGTCGAATTCGGGGAAGACGGAGTCGGCGAACCGCTCCCGCAGCCGCTGCTCCACCGCCGCCTGGCTGGTGAACAGCTCACGCACCACCGCGTCGGCGGCGCCGATGTCGTCCTCGACCTCCCACAGCGTCTCGCTGCCGCCGTCCGGCAGCAGGAAGACGTGCTTGACGGTGCGGTGGCCGCGGGTGCGCGTCGGCCCCTTGGAGAAGCGCATCGAGTGCAGGTCCACGCAGTGCATCAACGCGCCGCGCAGCCGCCGCAGCAGGACCGGGTCCAACTCGGCCGCGTTGCCCGCCCGGGCCAGCAGCCGGTCGAGGTGGCAGACCGGATCGTCGTCGTACGGCTGTGCGGCGTCGCCGCCCGCTCGCGTGTTGTCCATGTGGCCCTCCCGCGCCTCGCTCCGCCATTCCCCGACGAGCGCTTCGTTTTTCGCACACCCACCGTAGCGGGTCAACTGCCGTGCGTGTCCGGGTTGGCGGAAGTGGTTCAGGACGGCTTGATGAGCCGGGTCTCGTAGGCGAAGACCACCGCCTGCACCCGGTCCCGCAGTTCGAGCTTGACCAGGACGCGGCTGAGGTGGGTCTTCACGGTGGCCTCCGCCAGGTGGAGTTCCGCGGCGATCTCCGCGTTGGACTTGCCCCTGGCCACCTCGGTGAGGATCTCCAGCTCGCGGGCGGTCAGCCGGTCGAGCCGGGAGTCCACCGGGCCGTCGGGCGTGGGCAGTTGGTGCGCGCAGGTCTCCAGCAGCCGCCGGGTCACCCGGGGCGATACCACCGCGTCACCGGCGGCGACCGTGCGGATCGCGGCCAGCAGTTCCTCCGGCAGCGCGTTCTTGATCAGGAAGCCGGAGGCGCCCGCCCGCAGCCCGGCGAAGGCGTACTCGTCAAGGTCGAAGGTGGTCAGGATCAGCACCCGGGTGTCCGGACAGGCCGCGATGATCTCCTCGGTCGCCTCGATGCCGTCCTTGCCCGGCATCCGTACGTCCATCAGCACCACGTCCGGCCGCAGTTGGCGGGCCAGCCGCACCGCCTCCGTACCGTCCCCGGCCTCGCCCAGCACGGCCAGATCGGGCTGCGACTCCAGCACCAGGTTGAACGCCACCCGCATCAGCGGCTGGTCGTCGACGAGCAGCACCCCGATCGTCACGACTCCCCTTCCGTGGCTTCCACGTTCACCGGTTCCGGGTCCCCCAGCTTCAGGCAGGCGGCCACCCGCCAGCCCCCGCCGGGCAGCGGCCCGGCCTCCACCTGCCCACCGTAGGCGGCGACCCGGTCCCGCATCCCGTCGATCCCGTGCCCGCCCTCCCCCGACGACGGCACGGGCTGGCCGTCGTCGCGCACCTCGACCTCCACCCGGTCGCCGGGGCAGCTTACGCGGACCGAGGCGCGGGCACCGGCCGCGGCGTGCTTGAGGGTGTTGGTCAGCGCCTCCTGCACCAGCCGGTACACGGTCAACTGGGCCGCCGCCGGTACCGACGCCACATCGCCGTCCACCCGCAGCCGTACCGGCAGTCCCACCGCCCGGACCTGGGCGGCCAGCCCGTCCAACTGGCCGATGCCGGGCTGCGGATGGCGCAACGCGTCGGGTTCGTCGGCGCGCAGGACGCCGAGGAAGCGCCGCATGTCGGTGAGCGCCTGCCGCCCGGTGCCGGAGACCTGCTCCATGGCCGCGGCGGCCTTGTCCGGGGCGCGCGCGGCGGCGAAGGCGGCGCCGTCGGCGAGCGCCACCATGACCGAAAGGCTGTGGGTGACGATGTCGTGCATCTCCCGGGCGATCCGGGCCCGCTCCCCCGCCACCGCGAGCTGCGCCCGCTGGTCGCGTTCCCGCTCGAGCCGGGCCGCGCGGTCCTCCAACGCGGCCAGGTACGCGCGGCGGTTGCGCATGTTCGCGCCGATCGTCCCGGCGGCCAGTGCCAGCCCGCACAGCCCGACGAACGACTTGACGCCGTGTTCCGATCCCGCCCAGCGGATGACCGCCAGCAGGTTGCCCGCCGCCAGCACCGCGAAGGCGACCAGGGTGCGGCGGCGCGGGCAGTGCGCGGCCACCGTGTACAGGGCGGCCAGCAACGCGACATCGCCGGGCAGCGCCTGCCCGGCGAACAGCCACTGCGCGAAGGCGACCGCGGCGACCACCGCGAAGACCGCGGCCGGCGCCCGGCGCCGCCACACCAGGGGAAGCACCAGCCCGAACTGGTAGCACAGCAGCACCGGATGGCGGCCGAAGACCAGATGCGCGGGCGCGGTGGAAAGCACGCCCAGCGCCAGCGCCGACACCGCGTCCGCCATCAGCGGGTGGCGGTCAGCGAGTGCCCGCAGGCCGGAGCCCCAGAGCGGCGACTCCGCCCCGGGGCCCTCGACGTGGTCGTACCTCGTCACGCATCCCGCCGCTTGAGCAGCACCGCGGCGATCACCACGGTCACCGCCACGTACCCGGCGAACAGACCCGCGCCGGTCCACGGCGCGAGCTGGTGGGGTTCGGCGTGCAGCACGGTCAGCGCCTGCCCGGCGTTGCTCGGCAGGTACGGGCCGATGTTGTCGACCCACGAGGACGGCAGCGCGTGCAGGATCAGCGGCAGCACGAACAGCATGCCGAAGACGCTGGCGATGCCGCCCGGCGTGGACCGGGTCACCGCACCCATGGCGACACCGAACAGCCCGACCAGGGTGAGGTAGAGCGCCGTGCCGAAGACCACTCGGGGCACACCGGGCGCCGACAGCGTGGTCTGGATGTGCTGGGAGGCGAGCATCGACTGTCCGGCGAAGAAGGACAGCAGCGAGGCGACGGAGGCCAGCACCAGCGTCACCCCGCCGAACACGGCCATCTTCGCCCACAGCACCGGAAGCCGCTTGGGCACCGCCGACAAGGTGGCGCGGATCATGCCGGTCGAGTACTCGCCGGTGATCACCAGCACCCCGAGCACGCCGATGGCGAGCTGCGCGAAGACATAGCCGTCGATGCTGCGGCCCGCCGCGTCGAAGGCGGCCCGCTCGGCCATGGGCAGGTGGTTCCAGCGGTTCGCGGCGGCCCAGCAGGCGAGCAGGGCGATGCCGATCATGGCGGCGACCGCGATCAGCAGGGTGAGGTAAGTGGAGCGCAGCGAACGGAACTTGATCCACTCCGAGTTAAGGACCCGGCCCTGGGTGACCTTCCCGGTGCGCGCGGGGGCGGAATCAGCGCTGCGGCCCGAAGGGCCACCGTTGAGGGTGGCGGTGGGCGACGGGTGGGAGGTGGTCATGCTGCGGTTCCTTCGGTCACGTTCGTGCGGGTGGCGGAGGGGACCGCCTGGTACTCCACCGCGTCCCGGGTCAGTTCCATGAACGCCTCTTCCAGCGACGCCTGCTGGGTGGCCAGTTCGTACAGCACCACCTGGTGCTCGGCGGCGATGATGCCGATCTGGTCGCTGCTCAGCCCGGAGACCGTCAGCACACCGGCCTCCTCACTGGTGATCGTCACGTCGGGCCCGGCCAGCCGCTCGCGCAGCCGCTCGGCGTCGGGGGTACGGACCCGTACGGTGTTGGTGGACGCCTGCCGGGTGAACTCCTCGACCGAGGTGTCGGCGATCAGCCGACCGCGGCCGACGATGATCAGGTGCTCGGCGGTCAGCGCCATCTCGCTCATCAGGTGCGAGGAGACGAAGACCGTCCGCCCCTCGGCGGCGAGACTCTTCAGCAGGTTGCGGATCCAGAGAATACCCTCGGGGTCAAGACCGTTGACCGGCTCGTCCAGGATCACCGTCGCCGGGTCGCCGAGCAGCGCGCTGGCGATGCCGAGCCGCTGGCCCATGCCGAGCGAGAAGCCGCCCGCGCGCTTGCGCGCCACGTTGGCGAGCCCGACCAGTTCGATCACCTCGTCCACCCGCGAGCGCGGAATACCGGTCGTGGCGGCGAGTGCCAGCAGGTGGTTGAAGGCGGTGCGCCCGGTGTGGATCGCCCGGGCCTCCAGCATGGCGCCGACCTCGTGCAGCGGTGCCGCGTGGTCGGCGTAGCTCTTGCCGTTCACCCGCGCGCTGCCGGAGCTGGGGGTGTCGAGGCCGAGCAGCATCCGCATGGTGGTGGACTTCCCGGCTCCGTTGGGTCCGAGGAAGCCGGTGACCACGCCGGGTTTGACCTGGAAGCTGAGGTCCTCGACCGCGGTCTTGGGTCCGTAGCGTTTGGTGAGTGCGGTGGCTTCGATCATGCTGCTTCCTCGTCGGCGTGCGCCTGCCCGGACGGGTCCGGCTGCGGCACCACGCTAGGCGGCCGCGCCGCGCCCGACGATCCCCACCGGACGGAACCTCTCGCCCCCGGGACTGCGCCCGGGGGCTGACGGGGGTACTCCGGTGGGCGTACGGGGGCGCTGCACGCTGGCGGTTCTTGGGGGTTCGTGCCCTGCCCACCCGCCCGCCCGTTGCTGTCGGGCCTTGCGGGGCCGTTGCGGCCTGCGCTGCGGGTTTGTGGGGTGGGGTTCGTGCCCGCCCGCCCGATTGCCGTTGCGCTCGCTTGGGGGTGGGGCGGGGGCGTGCCGGGGTGGCTCCTCGCTCCGCACGCGTTGTCGGGTGCGGGTGATTGCTGGGGTCGCTGCGGGAACACCCCGGCACGCCCCCGCAGCTGGGGTCGCTGCGGGGACACCCCGGCACGCCCCCTCGCGTGGTGCCCCGCGGCAACGGCCGGTGGGTGGGGTGTGCCCGCCAGCCCGTTGCTGGTCAGGGGTGGGGTGGGGTTCCGGCCAGTTGGTGGTCGGCGAAGTTCAGGGCCTCGGTGACCAGCCGCCGCAGGTGGCCGTCGGGCATGCCGTAGATCACCCGGCGGCCCTCCTTGCGGGTGGTGACCAGGCCGGACAGCCGCAGTCTGGCCAGGTGCTGGCTCACCGCGGGACGGGCGGCGCCGCAGCGTTCGGTGAGTGTGCTGACGTCCGCCTCACCCTGCGACAAACAGTGCAGCAGCGCCAGCCGGGTGCGGTCGCCCAGCAGCCCGAGCACGGTCGCCGCGCGGCCCAGTTGGTCCACGCTCGGGTTGCGCGGATGCGAACCATGCGCAGCTGATAGTTGCATGCGTGCATCCATACGCACACAATGGCGCATGGGACCGCCTCGTGTCCACCGCCATGCCCTGGGAGATGCCCATGAGTGAGCAGCAGCACCACCACGCCTCCGGCATACGGCATCGCCTGGGACATCTCCTGCGACCGCACTCGCACGCGAGCACCGACAAGGTCGACCAGGCGATGGAGGCCTCCGCCGAGGGGATGCGCACGCTGTGGATCTCCCTGGCGGTCCTGTCGCTGACCGCCGCGCTGCAGGCCGCGGCAGTGGCCCTCTCCGGCTCGGTGGCGCTGCTCGGGGACACCGTGCACAACGCGGCCGACGCCCTGACGGCCGTGCCGCTCGGCATCGCCTTCGTCCTCGGGCGACGGGCGGCGAACCGCCGCTACCCGTACGGCTACGGGCGCGCCGAGGATCTCGCCGGCGTCGCCATCGTGCTGGCCATCGCCGCGTCCTCGCTGTTCGCCGGGTACCAGGCGGTGGAACGGCTGATCCATCCGCGGGCGATGGCGCATCCGGGCGCGGTGGTGGCGGCGGCGCTGATCGGCTTCGCGGGCAACGAACTGGTGGCCCGCTACCGGATGCGCACCGGGCGCAGGATCGGTTCCGCCGCCCTGGTCGCCGACGGGCTGCACGCCCGCACCGACGGCTTCACCTCGCTCGCGGTGCTGCTCGGAGCGGGCGGCGCGGCGCTGGGCTGGCCGCTCGCCGACCCGGTGGTGGGTCTGCTGATCACCGCGGCGATCGCGCTGGTGCTGCGGGACGCGGCACGCGAGGTCTACCGGCGGCTGATGGACTCGGTCGACCCGGCGCTGATCGACCTGGCGGAGGCCGCGCTGGCCCGGGCAGACGGTGTGCGGGCGGTGGGCACCGTCCGGATGCGCTGGATCGGGCACGCCCTGCGCGCCGAGGCCGACATCGTGGTCGCCCCCGACCTCAGCGTGGTCGCCGCGCACGCCGTGGCCGTACGGGCCGAACACGCGATGCTCCACGCGGTGCCCAGGCTCATGGGCGCCACCGTGCACGTCGACCACGCGCCCGTGGGCGCCGGTGCACACGATCCGCACGAGGAGCTGGCCCACCACGCCGCGTGAGGTCCAGGGTTGGCCGGTTAACCTCTTTGCATGGACGCGCAAGCTTCGTCAGGGGAATCGGATGACCGGGGGTCGGACGGACCGTATGGCGACGGGGTCGAGGAAGCGGTCGCGGTACTGAAGGCGGTGGCCGACCCGACGCGCTTCCGTCTGCTGTGGGCGCTCAGCCAACGGGAGCTGCCGGTGGGCAAGTTGGCGGAGCTGGTCGGCGCCCATGTCGCCGCGGTCTCGCAGCATCTGGCGAAGCTGCGCACCGCGGGGCTGGTGACCTCGCGCCGGGACGGCACCCGGATCTTCTACCGCGTCTCCGGCGAACACGTTCGGGTGCTGTTGGAGGATGTCGTGGTGGTCGCCGGTTCCGGCGGCGAGTCCGGTACCGGCCCGGGCGACGCCGCCTCGGCCACCGAACCGTCCCCCGCGCCGCGCCCGCTGCGCTGGCCAAGGGCGGTCGGCCTGCGCCCGATGCGCAGGCCGACGTAGTCGGCAAGCCTCCCAACCGGCCGCGAGGCCGCAGGAATCCCCACCCACCGGCCGTTGCCGCGGGGCACCACGCGAGGGGGCGTGCCGGGGTGTCCCCGCAGCGACCCCAGCAATCACCCGCACCCGACAACGCGCGCGGAGCGAGGAGTCAGCCCGGCACGCCCCCGCCCCACCCCCAAGCGAGCGCAACGGCAATCGGGCGGGCGGGTGGGCGGGTGGGCACCCTCACAGAACGCCCACGCGAGTGAACTCGCGTGGCCCCGCGTCGTACTCGTACAACTCCGCGTAGCGCCCCCAGTCGGTGGCGGTCTCCAGTTGCCCGGCCACCTGCTCGCTCGTGTAGTGGTGGGCCAGCAGGTCGCGGACGAACCCGTCGCGCAGCAGGCCGTCGGCGGACTTGCGCACGCTGGTGGCGATCAGCCGCACCAGCGGCACGTCCCACACCGCCTCCGCGAAGATCTTCTTCGACTGCCGCACGTCCGCGTTGGCGAACCCGGTGCCGCGCGGTGTCAGCAGCAGGTCGTTGTCCCGTACGAACGCCATGCCCAGCGCCTCCAGCGCGTCGACCAGCGGCAGCAGATCGTCCACCGCCAGACCCAGGTCGTCGGCGAGGTCCGCCAGGTCGCAGCGTCCGTCGTGCTGGGCCAGTATCCCGGCCAGCCCGGACAGTCCGTCGACGCTGGCCCGCGGCAGCGGCACGGTGGCGATGGTGCGCCGCCCGTCCCCCGGCTCCGCGGCCAGCGGGCCCCTCGGCCGCAGTGTGTCCTGGGGTCGGCCGGTCATCGTCTGGTACAGGGTGTCGACCATCTCCTGGAAGGCCGCCGACTGCCGATCGCGGGGCCGCTCCAGCGGGACCGGGAACGCGGCCCGCAGGGTACCGGGATGGGTGCCGAGGACCACCACCCGGTCCGCCATCAGCACCGCCTCCTCGATGTTGTGGGTGACGAGCACGATCGCCCTGGTCGGGAACTGGCCCGACTCCCACAGTTCCATCAGCTCGCCGCGCAGGTTCTCCGCGGTGAGCACGTCGAGGGCGGAGAACGGCTCGTCCATCATCAGCACGTCCGGCTCGACCACCAGCGCCCGCGCGAACCCCACCCGCTGCCGCATCCCGCCGGACAGCTCCTTGGGGAACGCCGACTCGAACCCGTCCAGCCCGATCAGGTCGATCGCCTTGATCGCGGCCTCGGCCCGCTCCCGTGGCGGCACCCCGCGGGCTTCGAGGCCTAGTTCCACGTTCTGCCGCACGGTCAGCCACGGCAGCAGCGCGAAGGTCTGGAACACCAGCGCTGTACCGGGGTTGGTGCCGGTCAGCGGCCGGTCGCGGTAGGCGACGGTGCCGGAGCTGACCGGGATCAGCCCGGCCAGACAACGCAGCAGCGTGGACTTGCCGGAGCCCGACTTGCCCAGCAGCGCCACCACCTCGCCGTCCCGTACGTCCAGGTCGACACCGGCCAGCACCGGCAGTTCGCCGTCGGCGCCCGCGTAGGACTTGGTCACCCCGCGGGCGGACAGCAGGATCTCACCAGGGGCGCTCGGCCCGGCCATCGCGGCCTCCTCACGTACGGTGTCGCTCCCCTCCATGGTCACCCCATGCTGTAACGGCTCTCCGCCAGCCGGTACAGCCGCCGCCACAACAGCCGGTTGAGGGCGACGACGTACAGGCTCATCACCGCGACCCCGGCCAGCAGATGCGGGTAGTCGCCACCCGCGGTCGCGCGCGCGATGTACGCGCCCAGGCCGGTCGCGGTCAGCGTGCTGCCGCCGAAGCTGACCACCTCGGAGACGATCGAGGCGTTCCAGGCGCCGCCCGAGGCGGTGACGCCGCCGGTGACGTACGCCGGGAAGATGCCCGGGATGATCAGCCGCCGCCAGCGCTGCCAGCCGCGCACCCCGAGGTCGTCCATCGCCTCGCGCAGATCGGTGGGGATGGCCATGGCCCCGGCGATGGTGTTGAACAGGATGTACCACTGGGCGCCCAGTGCCATCAGCAGGACGCCGCCGACGTTCAGGCTCACTCCGGTCCGCAGGAAGAACCAGGTGGCCAGCGGGAAGAGGAAGTTGGCCGGGAAGCTGGCGAGGATCTGCACCAACGGCTGGGCGATCCGGGCCAGTCGGGGCGAGAAGCCGATCCGCACGCCCACCGGTACCCACACCACCGTGGCCACCACCAGCAGCACCAGCACCCGCCCCAGTGTGGCGAGCCCCAGCAGCAGCGGCGTGCCGAACACCCCCAGCCCGGTGTGCTGTTGGAGGTAGCGGCCGAGGTCGAACAGGCCACCGCCGATCACCACCGCCGCGCCGATGCCGAAGGTGAGGTCACCCGCCCTGCGGCGGGCCGGGCGCACCACCAGCGGGCGGTCGTCCACCCCGAACACCCGCCCCGCCCGGCCCGCCGCCCGGGCGGCGGGGGCCAGTGCCCTGCCGAGCAGCCGGGGCCAGTGCGAGCGGCGCAGCAGGTCGAGCACCACGGACCGCTGTACCTCGGTGGCCTCCGCCTGCTCGTTCTTGAACCGCTCCACCCACGCGGTCAGCGGACGCCAGAAGAGGAAGTTGACGCCGACCACCATCACCGCCATGGTCAGCACCGCCCAGCCGACCTTGCCCAGGTCGCCCTCGGCGATGGCCGCCCCGGCGTACGAGCCCACGCCCGGCAGCGCGTAGCTGTGGTGCGAGACGCTGATCGCCTCGGAGGCGACCAGGAAGAACCAGCCGCCGCCGAAGCTCATCATGCCGTTCCACACCAGCCCGATGGCGCCGGACGGCAGCTCGATGCGCCAGAACCGCATCCAGCGGGTGAACCCCAACGACCGTGACACCTCGTCGAGTTCACGCGGCAGGGTGATCAGCGACTGGTAGAAGCCGAACGTCATGTTCCATGCCTGCGAGGTGAAGATCGCGAAGACGGCCGCGCACTCCAGGCCCAGCAGCGAACCGGGGAACAGGGCGGTGAAACCGGTGACGGCGACGGTCAGGAAGCCGAGCACCGGCACCGACTGCAGGATGTCCAGCGCCGGGATCAGGATCCGCTGGAGTCGGCGGCTGCGGGCCGCGGTGTAGGCGTACAGCAGCGAGAAGACGGTGGACACCAGCAGCGCGGCGAACATCCGCAGCAGGCTTCGCGCGGCGTAGTACGGCAGGCTGGCCGGGTCGGTGCTGACCGCGACCGTCCGGCTGGGCGTGAACGACACCGCCGTGCCCCGGCCCACCCGCAGCACCACGTACAGGCCGACCAGTACCGCCCCGGCCACCAGCAGGTCCACCCAGTTCACCCTGCTGACCGCCCGGACCGGTGCGGAACTTGACCAGGGCGTCACGCCGACGGCGCTTGGACGTAGTCCTCCAGGCGGGCGACCGTGAAGCCCTGTTCCTCGACGCGCTTGAGGAGGTTGGCGAACATCTGGGTCATGGTGGTGCCCTTGAGTTCCTTGGGCCCGCGGAAGTGGGCCAGGATGATGTCGCCGGGGCGCAGCTTGTGGTCCCCCGCCTGGTACTGCATGTCGTTTATCTGCATCGACTCGCGCCACCACACGATCGCCCGGGGGCCGCACTCGCCCACCGCGGCCTTGGTGTTGGCGTTGTACGCGCCGTACGGCGGCCGGAACAGCAGCGGCGCGGTGCCGTACTGGTGGGTGAGGATCTTCTGGTCGCCGCACACCTCCTCCTTCTGGCGGGCCAGCGGGACGGTGTTCATCGCCGGGTGGTGCAGGGTGTGGTTCTGGATGTGGTTGCCCATCTCCTGCAGCGGTTTGAAGTAGCCGTAGTCGTCCTTGATGGCGTCGTTCATCAGGAACATCGTGATCGGCACCTTCAGGTCGCGCATCATCTCGATGAACTTCGGGTCCTTCTCCGCTCCGTCGTCAAGGGTGAGGAAGACGACCTTCTGGGTGGTGGGGATGTGCGCGAACACCGGAACGGTGCCGGTGGCCGAGAGTTTGACGGGCTTGTCGGCGGGCGGCTGCGGCGCGGCGGGCAGCGGTTCCAGACCCCACTTGCGCCATGCCGCCGTGTCCACCGCCGGTGCGCTGCTGGGCGCGCTGGTGCCGACGGTGGCCGAGGGCGGTGCCGAGTCGGCTGTGGAGTGCGCCGCGCCGCAACCGCTGGCGGTCACGGCCAGGGTGACCGCGCCCGCCAGCGCCCCGTAGAACCTGCTCCGCCCGTTGTGCCGCTTCACCGCGCTGTGCTCCCGAATGTGCTGTTCATGTGCTGTATCGCCAGTCGGGAACGTTACCGGTACTCAGGGGCGGGGGATGTTGCGCAGGTTGGAGCGGGCCATCTCCAGCATCGCGCCGACCCCGCCCTCCAGTACGGTGCGGCCCGCGGACAGGGCGAAGCCCCTGACCTGGTCCGCGGTGATGCGGGACGGGATGGACAGCGCGTTGGGGTCGGTGATCAGCTCGACCAGCGCCGGGCCCGGCCGCTCCAGCGTCTCGCCGAGCGCGTCACGGACGGCGTCCGGCCGCTCCACGCGTACCGCGGGGATGCCGACGCCTCGGGCGATGGCGGTGTAGTCGACCGGCGGATGGTCGGTCTGGTAGCTCGGCAGGCCGTCCACCATCATCTCCAACTTCACCATGCCCAGCGAGGAGTTGTTGAAGACGACGGTCTTGATGTTCAGATCGTGCTGCCGGACGGTGATCAACTCTCCGAGCAGCATGCTCAGTCCGCCGTCCCCGGACAGCGAGACGATCTGCCGTCCGGGAGCGGCGAAGGCCGCGCCGATGGCGTGCGCCAGCGCGTTGGCCATCGTGCCGTGGCTGAACGAGCCGATCACCCGGCGGCGGCCGTTGGGGCTGAGATAGCGCGCTGCCCACACGTTGTTCATTCCGGTGTCGACGGTGAACACCGCGTCGTCGGCGGCGAGTTGGTCCAGCAGGCTGGCCGCGTACTCGGGGTGGATGGGCAGATGGTGCTCGACGTTGCGGGTGTAGGCGCCGACCACCCTGGTCAGGGCGCGTTCGTGCTTTCGCAGCATGTCGTCGAGGAAGCGCCGGTCCCGTTTGGCGTCCAGCAGCGGCAGCACCGCCCGCAGTGTGACCCCGACGTCCCCGTGCACCGCGAGTTCCAGCGCGGTGCGCTTGCCCAGCTTGCGGGCGTCCCGGTCGATCTGGACGGTGTGCGCCTGCGGCAGGAACGCGTCGTACGGGAAGTCGGTGCCCAGCATCAACGTCAGGTCGGCCTCGTGCAGCGCCTCATGGCAGGCGCCGTAGCCCAGCAGCCCGATCATGCCGACGTCGTACGCGTTGTCGTACTGGATCCACTCCTTGCCGCGCAGCGTGTGGCCGACCGGCGCCTTGACCGCCTCGGCGAGCCGCATCACCTCGGCGTGCGCGCCGCGTACCCCGGCCCCGCAGAACAGCGCCACCTTCTCGGCCTCGTTGAGCGCCGCGGCCAGGGTGCGCACGGCGTTCTCGTCGGGGTGTACGACGCCGGGCGCGGCGGGTGGTGACGGCCGCCCGGTGGGGTGGGCGGCGGGGCGGTCGGCGATGTCACCGGGGAGCACGAGGACCGAGACGCCGGGGGTGGCGATCGCGTGCTGGACGGCGATGCGCACGATGCGCGGCATCTGCTCCGGCTGGGAGACCAACTCGCAGTAGTCGGCGGCCTCCGCGAACAGTTTCTCCGGGTGGGTCTCCTGGAAGTAGCCGGTGCCGATCTGCCCGGACGGGATGTGCGAGGCGATGGCGAGCACCGGGGCGGCGCTGCGCCGGGCGTCGTACAGCCCCTGCACCAGATGGGTGTTGCCGGGCCCGCAGGATCCGGCGCACACCGCGAGCCGCCCGGTGATCTGTGCCTCGGCCGCCGCGGCGAAGGCGGCGGCCTCCTCGTTGCGTACGTGCACCCAGTCGATGCCGTCGGCGCGGCGGATGGCGTCCACCAACGGGTTGAGGCTGTCCCCCACCACGCCGTAGATCCGCTCGACTCCCTCTTGCGACAGGACGGAGATGAACTGGTCCGCGATCTTCGGGGTGGCCAAGGTGACGCCTCCTCAGGAGATGACCGGGGCAGGATCGACCCTACGCGCGGCGGCGCACGGCGGCCGTGCTTACGCGGCTGTGCGGGTGGCTGTTTCACCGGGCGGCCGTGGCCGCGCCGCTGCTGGGCGGCTTCCGGCGCGGTCAGTCGGCGGCGTGGCCGTGCGGCGCGGTGCGGGCCATGTGGCGCTGCGGGAACTCGCCGCCGGTCAGCGCGAGCAGCGGTGCGGCCTTGACCGCGGTCTCCTCGAACTCCTCGTCGGGGTCGGACAGCGCCACGATGGCACCGCCGGTGCCGTATCGGATCCGGCCGGGAGTGAGCACCGCGGTGCGGATCACGATGCTCAGGTCGGCGGCGCCGGTGAGCGAGAAGTAGCCGATGGCGCCGGAGTACACACCGCGCGGGCCCTCCTCCAGCCGGTCGATGATCCGCATGGTGCGGATCTTGGGCGCGCCGGTCATCGACCCGCCGGGGAACGCCGCGCGCACGCAGTCGACGGCGCTGCGGTCGGACCGCAGCCGCGCCCTCACCGTGCTGACCAACTGGTGCACGGTGTCGTACGTCTCGACCTCGAACAGCTCGCGTGCCTGCACCGACCCGGTCTCGGCGCAGCGGCCCAGGTCGTTGCGGACCAAGTCGACGATCATCAGGTTCTCGGAGTGGTCCTTCTCGTCGCTGGCCAGGTCACGGCGGAGCGCGGCGTCCTGCTCCGGGGTCGCACCGCGCGGCCGGGTGCCCTTGATCGGGCGGGACTCGGCGCGCCCGTCGGCGGTGACGCTGAGGAACCGTTCCGGCGAAGTGCTCAGCACCGACACCCCGTCGAACTGCAACAGCGCTCCGAACGGCGCCGGGGAGGCCTGCCGCAACAGCCGGTACGACTGCCAGGGGTCGGCCACCGCCTCCACCTCGACCATGTTGGTCAGGCACACCTCGTAGGTCTCACCGGCCGCGATCTCCTCCTGCGCGATGCCGATCAACTCCAGGTAGCGGTCCCGGTCGTGGCGCAGCCGGACGGCCTCCGGCGCTGCGGGCCGCGGTACGGGGGCGGGGGTACGGCCGGTCAGCCCGTCGAGCAGCCGCGCCGTCTCGGACAGCCATTCGCGCGCGGGGCCGGGCGTGCCGGGACGGGCGAGGGCCAGCAGATGGGTGGTGCCGGTGGCGTGGTCCAGCACCACGGCCCGGTCGGCGAAGACCATCACGGCGTCGGGCTCGGCCGAGCGGTGCGCCTTGCGTCCGCCGCACTGCGCCTTCAGCTCGTAGCCGAGGTAGCCGACCCAGCCCAGCGCGAAGCCGCACGGCGGCAGTCCGTCGGGGGTGGCCAGCCGGGTGGCGCGCAGATCCTGGTCGAGCCAGTCCAGGAAGTCACCGGTGACCAGGTGCTCGTCGGGCTCGGCGGTGGACCGTACGGTCAGGGTGCCGGTCCACACGTCGGCGGTGGCCACCCGGGCGAGCGGTCCGGAGGCGTCACCCATGATCGAGAACCGTCCGGTTCCGGCGTCGGGTCGGCTGCTGTCCAGCCAGAACGCGTACGGCCGGTCGCGGAAGACCGCGTCGAAGGCGGCTTCGTCGTCCCAGCGGGTGGGTATCGACTCCACCAGCAGTTCGTAGCTGGTGGTCCCGCTCGGCGCGGGCGGGGTGGCCGCCGGTCGGGGCGCGGGCACCGGGAGCGTCCGGGGGGCGTGGTACCGCCGCACGAGTTCGGCGAAGTTGCGCAGCAGGCGGTCGCCGTACTGGGTGCAGATCGACTCGGGGTGGAACTGCAGGCCCCACATCGGCCGGTGCCGGTGCTGGACGCTCATCAGCACACCGTCCGGGGTGTGGGCGATGGCCTCCAGTTCGTCCGGCAGCGCGGTGACGGTGAGCGAGTGGTACCGGACCACCTGGAACGGGGAGGGGATGCCGTCGAAGATGCCGGTTCCGGTGTGCAGTACCGGCGAGGTGCGGCCGTGCCGCGGTTCCGGGGCGCGCTCGACGGTGCCGCCGAGGCAGGCGGCGAGGCCCTGGTGGCCCAGGCAGATGCCGAGCAGCGGCAGCTCGCACCGCTCGATGACCTCACGGCAGATGCCGAAGTCCGCCGCGCGCTCCGGGGTGCCGGGTCCTGGGGAGATCACCACGCAGTCGAACTCCGCGAGCTGTTCGATCCGCCAGTGCGGATCGTCATTGCGGATGACAACGGGTTCCCGGCCGGTAGCGGCGGCGATTCCGTGCACCAGGTTGTAGGTGAACGAGTCGTAGTTGTCGATCAGAAGCGTGCGCATCGTGCCGGGATCACCTCAAGACCCCATTTTCCCACGTCCCGGGGGGTGCGGAACGGGCGGGGGCCCGGGGGCTGCCGCCCCCGAAACCTCCCCGCCGCAACGGCGCCCCGCGGCGGCGAAGCCCGCGGTGGCAAACCGACCGCAACCCAACACCCCCACACCCCGGCGCAAGCCAAAGAACAGACCGCAGCCCACCCCCACCCGACCCGAGCCGAAAAGCAAGCCGCAACCACCCCCACCCGACACGAGCCGAAAAGCAAGCCGCAACCACCCCCACCCGACACGAGCCGAAAGGCAAGCCGCGATCACCCCCACCCGACGCAGGCCGAAAAGCAAGCCGCAACCACCCCAATCCCCCAAATCCGCCGGAAGGGCAATACGCTTGGGCGACATGATCGAAGCCGTCGTCTTCGACATCGGCGAGACCCTGGTGCACGACGACCGCTACTGGGCCGCCTGGGCGGACTGGCTGGGCGTGCCCCGCCACACCCTCTCCGCGCTGATGGGAGCGGTCGTCGCACAGGGCCGTGACAACACCGACGCCCTGCGCCTGCTGCGCCCCGGCATCGACGTGCCCGCCGAGTACGCGGCCCGCGAAGCCGCCGGACGCGGCGAGCACCTCGACGAGACCGACCTCTACCCGGACGTCCGCCCCACCCTGGCCGCCCTGCGCGAGCAGCGGATCGGCGTGTTCGTGGCGGGCAACCAGTCCGCCAGGGCAGCCGAGTTGCTGCGTGCCCTCGCCCTGCCCGCCGACGCGATCGCCACCTCCGGCGAATGGGGCGTGGCCAAGCCGCACGGTGAGTTCTTCGCCCGCGTCGTGGCCCTCGCCGGGCGCGCCCCGCACCGCACGGTCTACGTCGGCGACTACCCCGCCGTCGACGTCGCCCCCGCCCAGGCCGCTGGCCTGCGCGCCGCCCACATCCGTCGCGGCCCGTGGGGCCACCTGTGGGCCGACACCCCGCAGGCCGCGGCCGCGGACTGGCGCATCGAATCCCTGGCCGAGCTGACCGCGATCACGGCAGGCACCGCCACCTGACGCCCGGCCCGCCACGCCCCGACGCCCGGCCCGCGGGCGGCACCGCCCGTGGATCGCCAACCGCACGCACCGCGGTGTACGGTCTTGCGTCGGCCGGTGGCACGGCACAAGCAGAGGAAAGGCAAGGGTGCATGAGATGACTGCGCACCGGAGTGCCGACAGCACCGCCCCCGACAGCCTGACGTTCACCGAGCGAGCCCGACGTCAGCAGCTCATAGAGTGCACCATCGGCCTGATCTCCACCCGCGGTTACCCGGCGACCTCGCTGTCGGCGATCGCCAAGGAGGCCGGACTCTCCAAGGCCGCGGTCCTCTACCACTTCTCGTCCAAGGACAACCTCACCCAGGCCACGCTCGAGTACGTACTGGAGCGGTTCTCCACGTACGTCACCGAGCGCGTGGAGCGCGAGTCCGACCCGCGGGCCGCCGTCGTGGCATACGTCCGCGCGATGATCGGCTACCAGCAGGCCAACCGGCGCCATGTCCGGGTGATCACCGAGATGCTGCTGGACGACAACGGCGGTACGCGGCTGAAGACTCCGGGCTCCCATGACACCGGCGGTCGCTGGCAGTCGCTGGCCGCCCTGCTCTCCCGGGGCCAACTCACCGGCCAGCTACGCGAGTTCGACCCTCGGACCGTGGCGCTGGCGATCGGTGGTGCGATCGACGGAGTGATCGCGCACTGGCTCGCCCATCCGGAACTCGATCTCGACGCCGCCACCGACGAGTTGGAGGCGTTCACCCTGAACGCGATCGACCGCCGCGACTGACCACCCGTCAGGCCCGCGCGAACTCCGGCGCGCGCTCGGGTCGTACCCCGACCCCGCCGAGGTAGCCGGTCACCGTGCGCAGCGCCGGTACTCGCCGCAGCGCCCGCATCGGGGCCGGGAGCCGGTCGCCGTCCAATGTGCCGTCGAGCGCGGGCCGCAACAGCATCTCGTGCTCGCCGCGCTGCGACTGCTGCGTGACGGCCATCGGCAGCCAGCGCCGTTTCTGTACCCGCGCCAGGTCGTCCACGTCGACGACGCCACGGCGCAACGGCTCCGCCAGGATCCGGGCCGTCGCCACGGCGTCCTGCACCGCGAGGTTGACGCCGACGCCGCCGACCGGCGACATGGTGTGCGCCGCGTCGCCTATGCACAGCAGGCCGGGCCGGTACCAGCGCGGCAGCCGTCCCATCGAGACCTCCAGCAGCTTGACGTCGTCCCAGGACCGGATCGCGGCTGTGACCTGCGGGTCCCATCCGAACAACGCACCCAGCCGGTCCCTGAACCACTGGATGTCATTGGCCCGCAGATCCTTGTCCTGACCCTTCTTGATCAGGTACGAGGTCTGGTAGTAGTCCACCCGGTCCATCGTCACCGCCGCCTGCCCGTTGACGAACTTCGCGAAGACCCTGCCGTCCTTGACGCTGTCGAACCGCGTGGGCACGCGGACGTGCCACACGTCCATCGGTACCTCGAACTCCCGCGAGCGCAGCCCGGCTTCGCGCCGCACCACCGAGTGGCGCCCGTCGCAGCCGACCGTGAGCGCCGCCGCCATCTCGCCGGGCGAGCCGTCCTGGTCGACGTACCGCACCCCCGTCACCCGGCCGCCCGCGGTGCGCAGTCCGGTCACCTCGGTGCACATCCGCAGGGTGAAGGAGGGCTCCCGCGCGGCGGCGGTTGCGAGCAGGTTGAGGAAGTCCCACTGCGGGACCATGGCGATGTACCGGTGCCTGCCTGGAATGTGCCGTAGGTCGGCGGCGACGACGGTGGCCTCGCCGATCTGCATCCGCATCTCCCGCATCTTCCGGAACGGCAGCTTCGCGAACTGCTCGCCGAGGCCCAGCTCGTCCAGCAGGCGCAGGGTCGACGGGTGAACGGTGTCCCCGCGGAAGTCGCGCAGGAAGTCCCGGTGCTTCTCCAGCACGGTCACCTCGACACCGGCCCTGGCCAGCAGCAGCCCGAGCATCATCCCCGCCGGGCCGCCCCCCACCACACAGCAGGTCGTGCGCTCCATCACGTTCCCCTCCCTCGCGCAGGCCCACTGACAACGCCCACTCTAACCGATCGGTCAGTTCTCTGACCGATCGGTTAGAGGACGTCGGGCCGTGGGAGAATGGAGTTGCATCCAGCGCCCACGGAAAGCGGAACTCGCCTTGACCCAGCAGCCCGAAGCCCGCCCCATCGACCTTCAGGCCGACTGTGCGAACTGCTTCGCCCTGTGCTGCGTCGCGCTGCCCTTCGCCAGGTCGGCCGACTTCGCCGTCAACAAGGACGCCGGTCAGCCGTGCACGAACCTCCAGACCGACTTCCGCTGTGGCATCCACAACCGCCTGCGCGACAAGGGCTTCTCCGGCTGCACGGTCTTCGACTGCTTCGGCGCCGGGCAGAAGGTCTCCCAGGTCACGTTCGGCGGTCAGGACTGGCGGCAGGCCCCGCACACCGCGCGGCGGATGTTCGACGTGTTCCCGGTGGTGCGCCAACTCCACGAACTGCTCTGGTACTTGACCGAGGCGCTGACCCTGCCGCAGGCCCGCACCGTGCACGCCGACCTGCGCCGCGCACTGGAGGACACCGACCGCCTCACCCGGGGCAGCGCCGAGGAACTCGCCGCGCTGGACGTGGCAGCGCACCGCGCCGACATCAACGCCCTGCTGCTACGCACCAGCGAACTGGTAAGGGCGGGCGTGCCCGGCCGCAAGAAGAACCACCGTGGCGCGGACCTGATCGGCGCCAAGCTCAAGGGCGCAAACCTGCGCGGTGCCAACCTGCGCGGCGCCTACCTGATAGCCGCCGACCTGACCGGCGCCGACCTGAGGACCGCCGACCTCATCGGCGCGGACTTCCGTGACGCCAGCCTGCACGGCGCCGACCTCACCGGCAGCATCTTCCTGACCCAGCCCCAACTCAACGCCGCCAAGGGCGACACCAGCACAAAACTTCCGGCGGCGGTCAGCCGCCCCGCCCACTGGCGGTGAGCCGCCACCACCGGGCACGGGCCGCCAGCACGAGGCTTTACGGGTTCACACGACTCGCGCACGGTGCGCGCTACGGGCCCAGCTTCGTCCGCCGGAATCCACCATCGTTCGGCGCCGCCGATGTCCGTTGGTGACCTCCGTTGGTGGCCCGTTAGTGACGCCCGTTGAAGATGGCCATCGGGGTTGTCATTCGAGCGGAGCTGTGACTCGGGTCCGGTCGAGGCGGCGCCAACCCTCCCAGGGCGTGGTGTCGTTACCCCGTTGCCGACTGCGTCCTCCGCTTCCACGGCGCCCCAGAAGTCGGGCTTGCTCCTCCTTGAGCCGGGTGAAACTGGCTCGCGCGTACCTGGTGAGCTCCTCGCCGGGAAACGGCACGACGGAAAGATGCTGCGTGAAGTCGCCGTCCGCCCATTTGGCGGCCGTGATCTCGTACCCGGAGACGTGCGCACTCAACTCAAGCAAGACTTGCGGTACATGCGACTCAACAAGGAGGTCCGCCTTGGTGACCACGATGTCGCGCATGGCTTGGATGTTCGGCAGGAACACCGTGCTCACCCACAGCCGCCACTCCGCCAGTTCCTCCAACGTCGGGGGTTCCCCACCAGCGGCGAACGGCGATCGCCCGTCAGAGCGCGTGGTGGCCCGCTCCATGAACGCGTTGAATATTTGAGTGCCGGCATCCGTGAGCGCCAGCAGGGGCCCGTAGAAGTCGCTGAGCTGCCGGTTCACCCGCGAGAGCCGTTCCTGCCGTTGCGACAGCCGCAAGTTGTTGATGTACGTCGCGAGATAGCCTACGAATGCCAGTACAACTGTGACGACCGTTGCGCTCATGGGCGAGATGCTATAAGCCCGTGCACCACGCACTCCTGCTTCCAACCTCGCGTGGCCGACGGCGAGTTAACGGCTTCGCGCGGGTGGCACTGGGGTTCGCGGTGTTGGCCATGCCAGGGGCCAGCCCAGGGCGGCTGTCATTCGTCCTGGCCTGCCAGGCAGTACCTCAACTGGCCTTCGTTCTGTTTCGAGGCGCCGTTAGCGGGCAAGGCGGCCGATGAGGAGGCCGACCGCCAAGGACCTAGACAGGCCTCACGCCGTCATGCGCACGCACGGCGAGCGTGGACCGCCGTGTCGAGTGCGTCCAGGACACGGATCGCATAGGCCTCGTCGGCGAGTCGGCGCACCTCCTCGCGAGTGGTCCAGCGCAGTGCCTGGATCCCCGCCCCAGTCGTAGGGCTGCCGCCAATCGCCTTGCGCCGGAAGACAAGGGCGACAACCAGACCAGTCATCTCGGCCGCCGCCAGGAGCGACGGTCGCCCCAACCGCGGAGGACGAAGCCCCGAAGCGCGATCGCTTCGGGGCTTCGTCGCTGGTAGGCGCAGATGGATTCGTACCGCCGACATCTGGCTTGTAGGTTCGGCCCGGGGCCGAACTCATGGACTTGTCCGGCGCGAGGGCGCTTGGCGCTGCGTGTCTAAATTCGCGGCTGTATGCGGCCGTTGATGTCGGCGGTGGATGTCACAGGCCCATTGTCGCTCACGTGTGGTTCTCACAGTGACTCATCACGGCTCTTGTTTGTCTATGGAGATACCAAGGTCCAACCGTGCTTGCTCGTGATAGTTGTTTAGCTCCTCTATCAGACTGAACTCTTGCGGGGCCGACTCCCTTCGGCGTGCCGCTCCCAGCATCTGCCACAGGATCGGGTTCACCACCTTCGCCGCCTCGGTCGCGGCTGGCGACGCGAGCAGAATCAGTGCTTCGAAGAGAGCCGAACGCCTCTGTTCGGCCTTGTTCATCGCGGAGAGCAACTGCTCGCGGCCGTCGGAGCCATCCGGTGCTTCGTAGGCACGCTTCGCCAGGCCAGCTACCTCTTTGACGCACGTGGCGTACTCGATGTAGGTGTCAAGCTTGCGCTCGTCCCAGCGGGTGGCCAGCGCGCGACGGTGCCGGGCCCGCTCGGCGGCCGATGTCGAAAGGTACGACGTGAGAGCGCCGATGAGTACGCCGAGAATCGTCAAAATCTGACTGGTCATGAGGTCGAAGGTATCCACTTGGGCCAATTGGGAGCCCCGGCTCAGGCACGCCGGTTGGCAACGAGCCGGCTTGGCACCACGGATGCATGCCCTCACACCGGACTCGACAGCGGAGCAGGGTGGTTCAGCGACAGTCGCGGACTAGCGAGTCTCGCGGCGGCGTGGATGCCCCCGGAGGACCTGGGCTTCGCTGAGCGCCCCGCATGATCTGATCACGGCGAGCCGCTGGTTCGCCTCAGCGCTCTCGACGCTCTGGTCGAGGAGTTGGTCGACCAAGCACCGAAGGCTGAGGGTTTGCGCCGTTCAGCGGCGGCTGACACCAGAGTTGCCAGCGCCCCGGTCACCGTCGCCGTCGATGCCATCTCGGGAGGCCAAAAGCCCCGAAGCGCGATCGCTTCGGGGCTTCGTCGCTGGTGGGCACAGACGGATTCGAACCGCCGACATCTGCTTTGTAAGAGCAGCGCTCTACCGCTGAGCTATGCGCCCTCGCGTCCTAGCGGCGCGGGATGGACAGGTTACCCTGTCCGGGCCCCTGGTCGACAAATCCGGGGCCGGGGGACAGCCCCCCGGCAGGGTCATCGGCACTGACTCCACCGGTCGCCCCACCCTTAGAAGCGGCAGCGGCAACGGCATGGTCACCGGGACCCGGACCTGGCTGCGCTCCCGGCAGGTGCCGCCGAGTCCTCGAGCGGGCAGGTGCGGCAGCCCAGCCTTCGCGCGTCGACGTACCGCCGGACCCGCGCAGCGGCCATGCGGTCACCGCGCGCGGCGGGAGCCGAGACGCCCCGGGCGCTGTGTCCGCCGGTTTTGGGTGGGAGGATGTCGGCGGTACCCGGCCGGACCAGCGGGAGAGGGATGTGACGACGGCACGTTCGTGGTGGCGGCGCGGGGAGGACAACCATCGCGCCGAGGCGCAGGCGGCCAAGGAGGCCGCGGCCGAGGCGTTCTACGAGCTGGACAGCGCCCAGCGCGAACTGCGCATCGCCATAGAGACGATCACCGCGGTCGACCACAGCCCGGCCGGGCGCAAGGCAGCCGCCGACTTCGAGTCCCTGGGGCGGCGGATCGACCAGGTCAGCAGCGGGTACATCGCGGTGGTCGACGCGCATGACCTGGACGCCGTCGACCTGGACCTGGCCGCCGCGACGCGGGCGCGCAACGCCTTCACGCTGGCCAGGGACGACATCCTGCGGACCCGGGCGGAGCTGGACCGGTTCGCGCAGGGCCTGAGTGGTGTGCTGACCCGGGCGGAGAACGAGCTGGCCCGGCTGGCGCCCGCCGTGGAGCGGGCCCGCCAGTCGCTGCTGGCCGCGGCCAACGCGCTGGACGCGGTACGCGCCGCGGGCCTGGCCGGGGACGAACTGGCCGCCCGACTGGCCGCGCTGGGGCCGGAGTTGACCAAGCTCAACCAGGGCGCGGCGGCGCACGGCGTGCAGCGGACGATCCGGCGGGCCGACGACACCCGCCGGGCGGCCGAGGAGATCCGCGCCGAGGCGGAGCGGCTGCCGCAGCGCGCGGCGGAGATCGACAAGCGGCTGGTCTCGCTGCGCACCCGGGCGCAGGCGCTGGCCACCCGGGCCGCACAGGTCGGGCCCACGCTGAGCGAGCTGCGCCGCAGGTTCAGCGCCGCCTGCTGGCAGGACCTCCAGCAGGTGCCGGACCGGGCGGCGGCCGCGGTCGCGGAGGCCGAGCGGAAGCTGGCCGAGGCGCAGGCCGCGCGGAACGGGCAGCGGTGGTCGGAGGCGACCGCCGCGCTGAGCGCGGTACGGGACCTGCTGGGCGAGTCGGACGCGGCGGTCGCCGCGGCCGGTGACCGGCTGCGACGGCTCAACGAGGTCAGCCGGGATCCGCGGGCGGAGATCGAGCGGACGCGGTTCGTGCTGCGGGACGCGCAGCGGCTGGCGATGCAGGGGCGTACGACACCCGAACCCAGGCACGCCCGTCCGCTGGACGAGGCGGTGGAGCGGCTGGATCGCGCGGTCGACGGGCTCACCGGACGGCATCCGGACTACTGGGCGTTCCTCACCGAGATGGCGGCCGTGCGGCAGACGGCAGAACGCGTCGTCGGCAACATCCGTGAGGAGCGGGCTCGCGCCCGTTGAGCGCCGCGGACCCGCGCCCCTTGCGCGAGGCGAGCCCGCGCCCCTTGCGCGAGGCGAGCCCGCGCCCGTGAGCGGACTCGCGCCCCCTGAGCGAAGCGGACCCGCCCCCGTCGGGCGGGGACCCCGCACCCACCCGGCTGCCCCTGGGCAGCCGGGTGACCGCCGCTATCCTGCGGGCATGCCTCGTTATGAGTACCGCTGCCGCGCCTGTGGCACCACGTTCGAGCTGAACCGGCCGATGGCCGAGTCCTCCGCGCCCGCGACCTGCCCGGACGGGCATGGCGACACGGTCAAGCTGCTCTCCACCGTCGCGGTGACCGGTGCCGCCGCGGCCGCCCCGTCCAGTGGCCAGGGCGGCGGGGGCGGCGGCTGCTGCGGAGGCGGCTGCTGCGGCTGAGTTGGCCGCGGCGGCCGGATGGGCGGATGCTGGAAGTCGGCACGAGCGCGAACAGCGCGGCGGACGCGGTGTGAGCGCTGCTGGCAACCGCATCCCCCAAGGAGCCGGGCCATGAAACTGGACGATCATCTGCCGGTGGATCACCGACTCAGCCAGGTGTACCGGATCGGTGCGGGGCTGATGGGCCTCGTGCTGGTGGCCTTCGGGATTCTGGGCCTGCTCAACCACGTCGGGTTCTTCTCGCTGCACGGTCAGCAGGTCGCCGGGCTGGACTCGAACGGCGCGCTCAGTGTGCTGTCCATCGTGATCGGGGCGCTGCTGTTCGTGGGGATGGTCATCGGCCGCAACTTCGCGTCCACGCTGAACATGGTGCTGGGCGTGCTGTTCGTGCTCAGCGGCTTCGTCAACCTGGCGCTGCTGGACACCCAGGCCAACTTCCTGGCGTTCCGTATGCCGAACGTGCTGTTCAGCTTCGTCTTCGGGCTGGTGCTGATGACGTTCGGGATGTACGGGCGGGTGCACAGCCATCTGCCGCACGACAACCCGTACTGGAAGCTGCGCAACCCCGAGCGCGCCGCCCGTGAGGCGGCGGCGCGCGAGGCTGCCGCCTCCGGTCGCCAGGTCAGGCACCGACCTTCCGGGCCAACGTCACTCCGTCCGCAACAGTGAGCAGTACCGCCTCGACGCGCTCGTCGGCCTGCACGAGGTCGTTGAAGGCGCGGATCGCGGCGGCGCGGCCGTCGCCGCGGGAGTCGGTCACCACCGCACCGTGCAGCAGCGTGTTGTCCACCACCACCAGGCCGCCGGGCCGGGTGCGGCGCACCAACTCCTCCCAGTACAGCGGGTAGTTCTCCTTGTCGGCGTCGAGGAACGACAGGTCGATCCACGGCTCGTCGTCCGGCAGGGCGCGCAGGGTGTCCAGCGCGGGGGCGATCCGCAGGTCGATGCGGTCCGCGACGCCCGCCTTGGCCCAGGCCTCGCGGCCCACGGCGGTCCACTCCTCGGAGACGTCGCAGGCGATGATCCGGCCGTCCTCGGGCAGCGCCCGGGCCATGGACAGCGTCGAGAAGCCGGTGAAGGTGCCGACCTCGACGATCTGCCGGGCGCCGATCAGCCGTACCAGGAAGCTCAGCAGCGGCCCCTGCTCCTCGGCGGTCTGCAGGACGGCGTCGTCGGCGAACCGGGTGTGGGTGATGTCGACCAGCTCACGCTGGACCGGGTCGAGCGGCGGGTTGTGCTCCAGCACGTAGGCGTAGAGTTCCGGCGTTAGCGGCGGGTTCTTGGTCTCGGTCACCAGACGCTCCTCAGTGGTTCACGGTCGTGATTACCGTTGCGTAGGGTTACGCCATGTCGACCGTTTCTGACAGCTTGATCGACGCGGCGGTGGCCCTGGCGCCCAGCATGGCAGGCCGCAGGGCGCTGTTGGGGCTCGCGGGTGCGCCCGCGGCAGGCAAGTCGACGTTGGCCGAACGGCTGGTGCGGGGCGCGACCCGAAGGCTTGGTCCGGATTCGGTGGGATATGTCCCGATGGATGGATTCCATCTGTCCACCGCGCAGTTGGACCGGCTGGGGCGGCGGGGGCGCAAGGGTGCTCCGGACACCTTCGATGTCCATGGCTATGTGCAGGTGTTGCGGCGGCTGCGGAGCGTGCCGCAACACCCGGTCTACGTACCGGACTTCGACCGGCGGCTTGAGGAGCCGGTCGCGGCGGGGCTGGTCGTGCCGCCGACCGCCCGGCTGGTGATCACCGAGGGCAACTACCTCGCCGATGACGGCGAGGGCTGGCGCGAGGTGCGCCAACTGCTGGACGCGCTGTGGTATGTGGACACTCCGCTCCGGCTGCGCGAGGAGCGGTTGCTGCGCAGGCATCTGCGCGGTGGCCGCACGGAGCAGCAGGCCCGGGAGTTCATCGCGGCCAGCGAGCGGCCCAACGCGGAACGCGTGGAGCGGTGCAGGGCCAACTGCTCCCGCGTGGTGCGGCCATAAGCGGACTCGGGGATGCCGCTCAGGCCCGCGGACCCGCCCCGGCCCGCTCCGGCCCGCAGCCCCGCTCAGGCCCGCTCAGCCTCGCGGACCCCCTCCGGGCCGCGGGCTGCGCTACAGCCCCCTCGCCTCGACCCACGCCGCCATCCGCCGCAGGATCCCCTCCCCCGCCGCCACGCCGACCGCGTCGAGGGCGGTGATGTGCGGGGCCTGCCAGCCCGCGTCGGCGAGTTCGCCGTGCCCGGGGCGCCAGCCCCGGTCGGCGGCGAGCAGCAGTTCGGTGTCGAGCAGCGAGTCCCCGGCGGCCAGTACCCGTCCCGCGCCGGTGCGGCGCACCACCTCGGCCAGCGCGGCGGACTTGGTGAGCGTCCTGGGCACCGCGTAGAGCTTGCGCCCCTGGAGCGAGACGGTCCAGCCGCGGGTCTCGGTCCAGGCGGACAGTTCCTTCAGCCAGCCCTCCGGCAGCCGCTGTCGGTCCACCACCAGGTACGCGAACAGGTCCTCGGCCACCCGGACGGTGTGCAGCCAGTCCCGGTCGGCGGCCCGGGTCAGCTGGTCCAGCACCTCGCCGAGCGGTGCGCACGCCGAGTCCAGTGAGCGCCGCACCTGGTGGTGCCAGTCCCGGTCGGTCCGGCCGTCGACCAGGATGTGGCCGCCGTTGGCGCAGATCGCGAACCGCGGTTCGGTGCCCGGCAGATGCACCCGCCGGTACTGCTGCCGGGTGCGGGTGGTCACGGGGACGAACTCGGTGACCGCGGCCAGTTCCGCCAGCAGCCCCGCCGCGCGCTCGGTGAGGTAGCTCAGCGGCCTGCCGTGGCACACCTCCACGCACAGCAGCCGCGGTGCCTGGTCGTCGGGCATGGCCAGGGCGAGCGCCTGCGCCGAGTAGATGAGGGTGCGGTCGAGGTCGGCCGCGATCAACGTACCGCCGGGCGTGAACGTCATCCGCGCACCACCGCTCTTCCGTCCGCGCCGATCGCCCCCGCGGTGAACCTCGGATGCACCAGGCCGACGCAGCGGTAGGGGCCGATCTCGTCGTCCACCTCCTCGACCGGGACCCCGCGCTGGTCGGCGAGCAGCCGTATGTGGTCCAACTCCGGCCCGGCGCCGCGCCGTACCAGGATCCGCCAGGGCACCCGGCGCAGCAGCACCCGGGTGGCCTCGCCGACTCCGGGCTTGACCAGGTTGGCCTCGCCGATGCCGTACTCCGCGCTGATCCGCTGGACGGCGGCCCAGCCGCTCCAGGTCGGGGCGCGGTCCTGCGTCCGCGCCTCCTTGACCTCGGTGGCGACGGTGTCCACCACATCACCGAAACGCTTCGTCACGGTGTCGAGGAAGAGCCCGGAGGCGTCCGCGCCCGCCAACTCCCGGTAGAACTTGGCGCCGTGGAACTCGCCGGGCTCGACCAGGTCCGAGCGCAGCACGGTGCGCGAGACCAGCCCGGTCACCGTGGAGTTCAGGCAGGCCGAGGGGATCAGGAAGTCCTCGCGGCTGCCGAAGGTGTCCACGCAGTGGCCGGGGTCGGCGAGCACCGCGAGCCGCGGGTCGAACTCCTCGGGTCGGGCGGAGCGCCGCAGTTCGCCCAGCGCGGCGTCGAGTTCGCGGCAGATGGCGCCCTTGCCGGTCCAGCCGTCGACGAAGACCACGTCTGACGGATCGTGTCGTTCCGCGATCCAGCGCAGCGCGGTGGTGTCGATCCCCCGGCCGCGCACGATCGACACGGCGTAGTGCGGCAGTTCCAGGCCGTGCGCCTGCTGCGCCCAGCGGCGCATCAGCACACCGACCGGTGTTCCGGCGCGGGCGAGCGAGACCAGCACGGGGGCCGGTGAGCGCTCGCTCAGTACGGTCTCGGTGACGACGCCCACGGCCCGGGCGATCCGATCCGCGGACCGGTCGAGCGCGCCGCGGAACAACTTGCGGTACTCGGCGCCCGGTTGGTACTCCACGGGCAGCGCCTCGGCGTAGTGCGCGCCGTTTTGCACCGCCTCCTCCCGTTCCTCCAGCGGCTGTTCAAGCGCCACGTCGGACAGGTCCTTGAGCAGCCAGCCGACCTCCTCCGGTGGGTAGCTGGAGAACGCCGGGCCGCGCAGGGGTTCACAGGGCATGGTTCCGGTCCTGCCGTTGGGGGTGTGCTTCCGTGGGGTGCCGGTGACAGTGGTGGTGCCGTTCGGGTACGTACGAGGGGATGGTGGCGAGCAGCAGCCGGTCGGTATGGGCGGCTAGCCGGGCCAGCAGTCCGCCGGGTGCCGTCAGGCGAGGGGTGTCGCCCGCGGAGTCCACGACGACGGCGATCGCGTCGAAGCGTCGCACACCGTGGGCGCTCGGCGCCACGTTGTAGGCATAACGTTCACCCGCACCGTCCAACGGGTCGTCGTGGGTGGGGAAGGCGATACGGGTGTGCAGTGGGTAGCCGGGGTCGTCGACGGCGAGCGCCGGGGATCGTGTGGTGGAGGAGAAGTACACCTCCACGCCGTCGCTACCGGCGTCGAGCGCCGCCGCCAGCCGTAGCGGGGTGTACATCAACTCCTCGCAGCCGAGCACCAGGACGCGGCGCGCGCCGGGTGGCAGTGCGCTGCCGAGGCGGTTCGCCATGCCGGGTAGCGCCGCTTCGAGCAGCGCCCGGTGGCGGGGTGTGAAGCCGTGCCGCGCGCCGTCGGGCAGTCCGGGCGGCCAGCCGAGGTCGACGCGCGTCACGGCGCCCGGTGGCGCGGTGGCCGGTCCCGGCGGCGCCGTGCCGTGGCGGCGGACCAGGTGCGCGCCGCGGGCCAGCACGTCGGCCGGGAGCCGCACTTCGCCGGTGGCGAGGGCCAGCACGTCGAACCGGACGCCGAGTTCGGCGGCCTGGCCCCGCAGCCGGGCGCGGGCCTGCGGGTCGCGCAGGTCGGCCAGCGCGGCCACCACGTAGTGGTCGCGCGGATAGCGGGCGTGCAGTGCCCGTACGGTGTTGAGCAGGGTGTTCCCGGTGGTCAGTTCGTCGTCCACGAGGACCAGCGGGCCGCCCCCGGCGAGCAGTCGCGGGTCGGCGGGCAGCAGCAGATGGCGGACGGCGTGGCTGTGCTCCTCCTCGAACCGGGCCACCGCGGGGACCGAGGGCACCGGCCGCCGTGTCGAGTGCAGATACGGGACGTGCCCGAGGCCGTCCGCCACGCACTGGCCGAGCCCGGCCGCGGCCTCCGCGTAGCCGAGCACCACGGCGTGCGACGCGACCGCCTCGCCGAGCAGCGCCAGCACCTCGCGGCCCAGCGCCAGCCCGGTTCGGTAGACCACGTCCGGCCGCTGCGGTACGTACTTGCCCAGGACGTTGGAGACCAGCAGATGGGCGCGCTTGTCGTTCTGCCGTACCGCGAGGCCCAGCAGGCTGGGCAGTTGCGGTGATCCGGTGAGCGTGGCGCCGAGGTGGTCGGCGGCCCACCGGCCGGTCCACACGGTGGTGGCGGTACTCATGCGAAGCCGTCCGCGGAAGTGTTCCGGAATAGGAGGTTCCGTCCGCGTGGCGCGGCAGGTGCAAGGTGACGCATACAGCTCCCGGGTAGTGGTGTGCGGTGGTTCGCGGATCGCCGCCCTGCCACGCGTGGTTGATCATCGCACGCGGTCTCTTGGCAGAGTCTTGACCACTGGGCGTCAGATTCGCATCAACGGGTGACCGGCCCGCGCCAACGGCCGTACCCTGCACCGGAACCGCGTTCGGCATGCCCCCTGCGTTGTCCGGCCATGGGGCGGGAGGGCAGGATTACCGGTATGACGCACGCGATGGTGAAGGGGTCCAACATCCCGCTTCAGGCGTCCGCGGTCCGGGCGGTACTGCGGTGGAGCACGGGCGCGGGTGTGCCCGATGTGGACGCCTCGGCGCTGCTGGTGGGCGGCGACGGACGGGTGCGCTCGGACGCGGACTTCGTCTTCTACAACCAGCCCCGGCATCCGTCCGGCCTGGTCAGGCACCGCCCCAAGCGGCGCGACGGGCACGGCCTGACGGACAGCCTCGACGTCGAACTGACCGGGCTGGAAGCCTCGGTGGACCGGGTGGTGCTGGCCGCTTCCGCGGACGGCGGGGTCTTCGGCAGCGTTCCCGGGCTGCGGCTGCTGATCCTCGACCTCGCGGCGGGGGACGACGCGGAGCCCGTGGCAACCTTCGACATCGCGCCGGACACCGGTTCGGAGACCGCGATGATCTGCGGTGAGCTGTACCGGCGCGGTGCGGGGTGGAAGTTCCGCGCGCTGGGTCAGGGATACGCCACCGGACTGGTGGGGCTGGCGACGGAGTTCGGCATCGCGGTGGACGACGCGGAGGCTCCGGCGCCCGCGGTGCCCGAGCCGACGGGCGCGGTGCCGTCCGCCGCGCCGTCCTCGGCGCAGGCCCCTGTTCCGGCGGCCACGTCGGCGGCGGCTGCGGCGGTGGCACCGCCAACCGCTGAGGCGGCTGCTCCAGCGGTTGCTCCGGCGGCTGCGGAGCCCAGCGTTCCGTTGCCGCCCGTGGTGCCGCCCATGCCCAGCGCCCAGCCCTCGTACGGCTATCCGCAGCAACCGGCCGCGGCCCACGCGAGTGGATATGGGTATCCGCAGCAACCGTCCTACGGCTATCCGCAACAGCCCAGCGGCTATGGCTTCCCGCCGCCCGCGGCTTCAACCGCCCCCGTGCAGCAGAGCAGTTACGGCTATCCGCCGCATCCGGCGTACGGATATCCGCAGCAGGCCACCGTTGCTCAGCAGGCGGCGGCCCCGACCGTTCCGGCGATCAGCCTGCCGCCGCAGGGGCCGCAGTTCCAAAGCGGACGGTAGATCTCCGGCGGGCCGCGGCCGGTTGTGCACCGCGACCGGCCACGGACCTCCGCCGAAAGGCGTTCAGATCTTGGACTTGTAGCCGCGGCCCCACTGCAGGCCCCAGCCGTAGAGCCGGTCCAGCTCGGACTGGAAGCCGTAGACGTACTTCACCTCGCGCCGCACGGTCAGCTCGCCCTTGTTGTTCTCGATCAGCACCACCGCACACGAACGCGCCTCCGGGGCACGCTCGTTGAGGGCGATCTCGATGCTCGGGCCGGCGCTGGGGTAGAGCGTGACGACCGCGTGGGTGCGGTCGAAGGCCGGGGTGCCGTCGTAGATGTAGACGAAGACCAGCAGCCTGCGAAACTGCTCCTTGTGGTCGAGGTTGATGTGTATCGTCTCGCCGGAACCCGAACCGAACCGGTCGTCACCGCTGAGCTGGATGTACGGCGCCTCGTTGAAGGACCCCAGGAAGTTGCCCAGCGGCTGGACGACGCCCTTCTTACCATCCGCCAGTTCGTACATACAGGCGAGGTCCAGGTCGACGTTGACCATCGCGGGCCCCTGGGCCTGCACCAGTTCCGGCTTGAACAGACCAAAAGGCTTGCGGAACAGGCCGCCCCGCTCGCGGTTCAGATCGTTGAAGTCCGAAGTCCGCATCGACCAGGTGAGGTTGACCCGCAGGCTGCCGTGGGCCGAACCCTGGTGGTTGAGCGAGACAGCCTGGTTCCGCTTGGTCAGCGTGACAGTGTGCGCGATCCCCATGTCGAACTGGGGTGACTTGTCCCCGCCCCGCAGGAACTGCCATACGCCAGCCATGTAGCCCTCCCCTGCCGTGGCCAACGTCCAGGCTCAGACCCCCGAGGGAATCTCCGCCTGTTCCTCCAACTGTTCGGAGCCTTCCCCGAGTCGACGGTTGCGTACCACCGAGGACAGGAACGAGGCGAGGATCAGCACGACGCCCACCAGACCGGTGATGACCTCGTTGACCTCGTACCTGATGGTCACGAGCAGGATGATCGCGAGCGCGCCGATCGCGTAGTGCGCGCCGTGCTCCAGGTACACGTAGTCGTCCAGCGTGCCCTTGCGCACCAGGAAGACGGTCAGCGAGCGGATGTACATCGCGCCGATGCCGAGGCCGAGCGCCATCTTGAAGATGTCGTTGGTGATGGCGAACGCGCCGATGACGCCGTCGAAGGAGAACGAGGCGTCGATGACCTCCAGGTAGAGGAACATGAACAGCGCGGCCTTACCGGCCAGCCCGATCGCCGAGGCACCGCCCTTCCGGGCGGGTGCGGCCGACGCCTCGCCGTCCTCGGCCTCGCCGTCCTCCTCAAGCCGCCCCTCGAAGTAGCCGGAGACGCCGCCCACCAGCAGGTACGTCACGAGTCCGGCGACTCCGGCCAGCAGCACCGTGGTCGACTTGTCGGCCGTACCACCGCCCTGCAGCGGGACCGAGGTGGCCACCGTGGTCGCGGCGACCAGCAGTGCGACCAGGGCGACGATGACCGAGAGGGTGTCCAGCTTGCCGACCCTGGCGAGCGGCCGCTCCAGCCAGGCCAGCCAGTGGATCTCCCGGTCCTCGAAGAGGAAGTCCAGGAAGATCATCAGCAGGAACACACCGCCGAACGCGGCGATCGCCGGGTGAGCGCTGGTGACCAGGTGCTCGTAGCGGTTCGGATCGTTCACCGCCACCTTGACCGCTTCGATCGGGCCGATCTTGGCCGTGATGGCGACGATGACGACCGGGAAGACCAGCCGCATGCCGAAGACGGCGATCAGCACGCCGACGGTGAGGAAGATCCGCTGCCAGAAGGCGTTCATCTTCCGCAGGATGCCCGCGTTGATCACCGCGTTGTCGAAGGAGAGCGAGATCTCCAGGATCGACAGGATCGCGACGACCGCGAGTCCCTGCCATCCCCACAGGATCCCGGCGAACGCCAGCCCGGCGACAGTTATGGCGAGTGACCAGCCGAACGTTCTGACGAGCACTGGCAATCCAATCCTTGGTGGTCCCCGGCGCGGACGGCTGCACGCCCTTTTACGAAACGTTGACCCCAAAGTCTAGGGCGATGCCGCGCAGCCCCGACGCGTACCCCTGGCCCACCGCGCGGAACTTCCACTCACCGCCGTACCGGTAGAGCTCACCGAAGATCATCGCGGTCTCGGTGGAGGCGTCCTCGGTCAGGTCGTAGCGCGCCAACTCGCGGTCGTCGGCCTGGTTGACCACCCGGATGTAGGCGTTGCGCACCTGCCCGAAGGCCTGCGAGCGCACCTCGGCGTCGTAGATCGACACCGGGAAGACCACCTTGTCGACGCGCTCGGGGACCTTGGTGAGGTCCACGAGTATCGTCTCGTCGTCGCCGCCGCTGCCGCCGACCAGTTCGTCGCCGGTGTGCTCGACCGAACCCTCCGGGCTTTTGAGGTTGTTGTAGAAGACGAAGTACTCGTCGCCCAGCACCCGGCCGCTGGAGCACAGCAGGGCGCTGGCGTCCAGGTCGAAGTCCGCGCCCGTGGTCGACCTGGCCTCCCAGCCGAGGCCGATCATGACGTGCGTGAGGTTCGGCGCTTCCTTGCTGAGGGAGACATTGCCCCCCTTGGCGAGCGTGACACCCATGTGGTTCGTTCCTCCCCGATGCTTCCTGGTTCCGCCACGGGACCGGCGCCGCGGTGGCGCGGTGCGCGGCGCCGGACGGTGTGGCGTCAGACGTTGACGCCGAAGTCCTGGGCGATGCCGCGCAGCCCGGACGCGTACCCCTGGCCGATGGCGCGGAACTTCCACTCGCCGCTGTTGCGGTACAGCTCGCCGAAGACCATCGCGGTCTCGGTGGAGGCGTCCTCGGTCAGGTCGTAGCGGGCCAACTCGCGGTTGTCGGCCTGGTTGACCACCCGGATGTAGGCGTTGCGCACCTGGCCGAAGCTCTGCTGGCGGTCCTCGGCGTCGTAGATGGACACCGGGAAGACGATCCGGTCCGCCTCCTGCGGCACCAGCGCCAGGTTGACGTTGATGACCTCGTCGTCGCCCTCGCCCTCACCGGTGAGGTTGTCCCCGGTGTGCTCGACCGAACCGTCCGGGCTCTTGAGGTTGTTGTAGAAGACGAAGTGCTGGTCGCTGAGGACCCTTCCGGCCGCGTTCGTCAGCAGGGCGCTGGCGTCCAGGTCGAAGTCCGCGCCGGTGGTGGTCCGGGCGTCCCAGCCGAGAGCGATCTGAACCGCCGTGAGGTTCGGCGCCTCCTTGCTGAGTGAGACGTTGCCGCCCTTGCTGAGGCTGACTCCCACGGGTCCTCCCAGTGTTCCGAGGGGGACGTCGAGCGCGCTGCCCCCGTTGGTGCGTGTACGTACAACCGGATCAACGCCCTGATCCTAGTGACCGGTTCCCCTCCTGGGGAGCGCTCACGCGGCGCGCCGCGAAGCACGCCGCGTGAACACGTCACAGCTCGGCGAGCGCCTTGGTGTACTCGTTCAGGTCACGTGCGTCCGGCAGCCCGTTGACGACGGTCCAGCGGACCACGCCCTCCTTGTCGATGACGAAGGTGCCGCGCACCGCGCAGCCCTTCTCCTCGTCGAAGACGCCGTACGCCCGGCTGGCGGCGCCGTGCGGCCAGAAGTCGGACAGCAGCGGGTACTCCAGGCCCTCCTGCTCGGCGAAGACCCGCAGGCTGAACGGGGAGTCGCTGGAGACCGCGAGCAGCTGGACGTCGTCGTTGACGAACTTGGGCAGCTCGTCGCGCAGGGCGCACAGCTCGCCGGTGCACACGCCGGTGAAGGCGAACGGGTAGAACAGCAGGACGACGTTCTTCTCGCCCTTGTAGTCGGAGAGCCGGACCAGCTCGCCGTGCTGGTTCTTCAGCTCGAAGTCGGGGGCCTTGGAGCCGACCTCAATGGCCATGGATGCTTCCCTTCCGATCTCGCTTGCGCGTCTCACCGGTGCCGTTGCGCCGTTCGTGGCACAGCGGGCACGGACAGTCTCGCACTGCTGGGAGTCGGCGCCCGCGGCGCCTTGGTCCCCGGGCGGCGGCGCGGCGGGCGGCGTCGGGCGGCGGCGCGGCGGGCGGCGGCGCGGCGGGCGGCGGGCGGCGTCGGGCGGCGGCGCGGAGGCAGGACGCGTCGCGCCCCCGTCAGCCGGTGGGCTGGCGGGGGCGCGCGGGATGTTCGGGGGTGGGTCGTGCGGTGGCGGGGCGCTCAGCGCTTGGGGGCCACCAGCCGACTGCCGGTCCAGTCCTTGGCGGCACTGATGCTCTTGCCCTGGGACAGGCCGGCGGTCTGCGCCGCCTCGCTGATGTCACTGGGCTCGATGTGACCGTCACGGCCGGTCTTGGGGGTCATCAGCCACACCACACCGCCGTCGTCCATCAGACCGATGGTGTCCACCAGGGCGTCCGTAAGGTCGCCGTCCTCGTCGCGGAACCACAGCAGGACGGCGTCGGCCACGTCGTCGTAGTCCTCGTCGACAAGATCCTGTCCGATGATGGCCTCGATGCCCTCACGGAGCTCGCGATCGACGTCGTCGTCGTAGCCGATCTCCTGGACCACCTGTCCGGGCTCGAAACCCAACCGGCTCGCCGGGTTGGTCCGCTCCTCCGCGTGGCCCGCGGTCGCGCTCACGGATTGCCTCCTGACTTGGGGATGTCTGTCGGCCCCGCGCGTGTACGGGGCGATGGCCGTAGTCCACACGCAGCGGGCGGATCGCGCAAGTACCCAGCTACCGATCCCGCCCAAACGTTGACGTGTCGCCTCACATCGCACCGCCGTCTGTGACTCCCGTCACGGCGTTTTGCCGGGGTTGCGGCGTTCGGAGGGCGCACCGGTCCGTGTCGGCCCGAACGGGGGCCCGCTTCCGGGACAGGTGTCCGACCGCGTCCCGACTGGGCGTAGAGTTGCGATTTGGCCCGCCCGTCGCACTCCCCCACAGCCTCAAGGGCATGGGAGACACCCCCTCCCACCCCGGTACCGGAGGCGCTCGCGCGCCACTGCGCCAACCGTCGCGGGTCCCGACCCGTCTCACCTGGTGGTAGTTACCACTCAGTAGAGATGACGGATCTCCAGCCGCGGTACACGATGGAGGCGGCGCGACACAGCAGAGCATTACCTAGTAGCGAAGGAACAGCGTGGCTTCCGGATCCGATCGCAACCCGATCATCATTGGCGGCCTTCCCAGCCAGGTCCCGGACTTTGATCCCGAGGAGACGGCGGAATGGCTCGACTCGCTCGACGCGGCCATCGACGAACGCGGCCGTGAGCGTGCCCGCTACCTGATGCTGCGGCTCATCGAGCGCGCTCGCGAGAAGCGTGTCGCCGTGCCGGAGATGCGCAGCACGGACTACATCAACACCATCGCCACCAAGGACGAGCCGTTCTTCCCCGGCAACGAGGAGATCGAGCGCAAGATCCTGAACGCGACCCGGTGGAACGCCGCCGTCATGGTCTCCCGGGCGCAGCGCCCCGGCATCGGCGTCGGCGGGCACATCGCGACCTTCGCCTCCTCGGCCTCGCTGTACGACGTGGGCTTCAACCACTTCTTCCGGGGCAAGGACGACGGCAGGGGCGGCGACCAGATCTTCTTCCAGGGGCACGCCTCCCCCGGCATCTACGCGCGCGCCTATCTGCTGGACCGGCTCAGCGAGCAGCAGCTGGACGCGTTCCGGCAGGAGAAGTCCAAGGCCCCGCACGGTCTGTCGAGCTACCCGCACCCGCGGCTGATGCCGGACTTCTGGGAGTTCCCGACCGTCTCGATGGGCCTCGGCCCGCTCGGCGCGATCTTCCAGGCGCGGATGAACCGCTACCTGGAGGCGCGCGGCATCGCCGACACCTCCGACTCGCACGTGTGGGCGTTCCTCGGCGACGGCGAGATGGACGAGCCGGAGTCGCTCGGCCAGCTGTCCCTGGCCGCCCGTGAGGGCCTGGACAACCTGACCTTCGTCGTCAACTGCAACCTGCAGCGCCTCGACGGCCCTGTGCGCGGCAACGGCAAGATCATCCAGGAACTGGAGTCGCAGTTCCGCGGCGCCGGCTGGAACGTCATCAAGCTGGTCTGGGACCGCAGTTGGGACCCGCTGCTGGCGCAGGACCGGGACGGCGTGCTGGTCAACAAGCTCAACTCGACGCCGGACGGCCAGTTCCAGACGTACGCCACCGAGACCGGGGCGTACATCCGCGAGCACTTCTTCGGCGGCGACCACCGGCTACGCATGATGGTCGAGAACATGACCGACGACCAGATCCTGCACCTGGGCCGTGGCGGTCACGACCACCGCAAGATCTACGCGGCGTACAAGGCGGCCAAGGAGCACAAGGGCCAGCCGACCGTCATCCTGGCGCAGACCGTCAAGGGCTGGACGCTCGGCCCGAACTTCGAGGGCCGCAACGCGACCCACCAGATGAAGAAGCTGACCGTCGAGGACCTCAAGCGGTTCCGCGACCGGCTGCACCTGCCGATCTCCGACAAGGAGCTGGAGTCCGGCCTGCCGCCGTACTACCACCCGGGCCGGAACTCCGAGGAGATCCAGTACATGCACGACCGCCGCAAGGAGTGCGGCGGGTACGTGCCCACCCGCGTGGTGCGCGCCAAGCCGCTGAACCTGCCGGACGACAAGGCGTACGCGGCCGTCAAGAAGGGCTCCGGCCAGCAGTCGATCGCCACCACCATGGCGTTCGTCCGGCTGCTGAAGGACCTGATGCGGGACAAGGAGATCGGCAAGCGCTTCGTGCCGATCGCTCCGGACGAGTACCGCACCTTCGGCATGGACTCGCTGTTCCCGTCCGCCAAGATCTACAACCCGCTGGGCCAGACCTACGAGTCGGTCGACCGCGAGCTGCTGCTGGCGTACAAGGAGTCGCCGACCGGGCAGATGCTGCACGACGGCATCTCCGAGGCGGGCTGCACCGCCTCGCTGATCGCCGCGGGTTCGGCGTACGCCACGCACGGCGAGCACATGATCCCGGTGTACGTCTTCTACTCGATGTTCGGGTTCCAGCGCACCGGTGACCAGTTCTGGCAGATGGGCGACCAGCTCGCGCGCGGTTTCGTACTGGGTGCGACCGCCGGTCGCACCACGCTGACCGGTGAGGGCCTGCAGCACGCCGACGGCCACTCGCAGCTACTGGCCTCCACCAACCCGGCGTGTGTCGCGTACGACCCGGCGTTCGGCTTCGAGATCGCGCACATCGTCAAGGACGGTCTGCGCCGGATGTACGGCCCGGACAGTGAGGACGTCTTCTACTACCTCACCGTCTACAACGAGCCGATCCAGCAGCCCGCCGAGCCCGCGGACGTCGACGTCGACGGCATCCTCAAGGGCCTGTACCGGTACAAGGCCGCCGAGGGCGGTTCGATCCCGGCGCAGATCCTGGCGTCCGGTGTCGCGGTGCCGTGGGCGGTCGAGGCGCAGCGGATCCTCGCCGAGGAGTGGAACGTCAAGGCCGACGTGTGGTCCGCCACCTCGTGGAACGAGCTGCGCCGCGACGCGGTGACCGTTGAGGAGTACAACCTGCTGCACCCGGAGGAGGAGCAGCGCGTTCCGTACGTGACGACCAAGCTGTCCGGTCACGAAGGTCCGTTCGTGGCCGTCTCCGACTGGATGCGGTCGGTTCCGGACCAGATCGCGCGCTGGGTGCCGGGCACCTACCAGTCGCTGGGTGCGGACGGCTTCGGCTTCGCCGACACCCGCGGTGCGGCGCGGCGCTTCTTCCACATCGACGCGCAGTCGGTGGTGCTCGGGGTGCTGACCGAGCTGGCCAAGGAGGGCAAGATCGACCGCTCCGCGCTGAAGCAGGCCATCGACCGCTACCAGTTGCTGGACGTGGCCGCGGCCGACCCCGGCGCGGCGGGCGGCGACGCGTAACCGCCGTTCGGCGGGTAAGCCACTGATTCCCGCCCATCCGCCCCTTTCGAGGGGCGGATGGGCGGAATTCGTTTGAGCGCCGGCCCGACCGCGCCGGTCAGATGTGCACGCCCCCGCCTCCGGAGGCGTTGGCGCCGCGCTTGGTGAACACGGCCACCACCGCGGCGCACGCCGCGACCACCGCCGCCACGGTGAACGACAGCCCCATCCCGGAGACGAACGTCTCGTGCGCGACCCGGGTGATGGTCTCGGCCAAAGGGGCGGGCGCGTGCGGCGGTACCGGCGGCACGCCGACGGCGACCGCGTCCGCGGCCTGCTTCGCCTGCGCGGGCGGCAGCGCGGGCAGGCCCGCGGCGGACCAGTGGCCCGGCAGCTGGTTGTCCACCCGGGCCGCCATCACCGCGCCGAGCACGGCGGTGCCCAGCGAGCCGCCGACCTGCATCGCGGCCTGCTGGAGTCCACCGGCCACCCCGGACAGCTCCAACGGGGCGTTGCCGACGATGACTTCGGTGGCGCCCACCATCACCGGCGCGAGTCCGAGGCCGAGCAGCGCGAACCACAGCGAGGTGGTGGCGGTGCCGCTGTCCGCGGTCAGCCGGGACATGCCGATCATGGCGGCGGTGGTGAACAGCATGCCGCCGACCAGCGGGATGCGCGGGCCGAACCGGGTGATCAGCGCACCGGCCACCGGAGAGGCGACGATCATCATCGCGGTGAGCGGCAACAGGTGCACACCGCTGGAGACCGGGCTCATCCCGTGCACGTTCTGCAGGTAGAACGTCACGAAGAACAGCCCGCCCATGAAGGCGAAGGCCATCAGCACCATCAGCACGGTGCCCGCCGACAGCGGCACCGAGCGGAACAGCCCCAGCGGGATGAGCGGTTCGCTCGACCGGGTCTCCCACAGCGCGAAGACCGCGAACAGCAGCACGGCCCCGCCGATGAACACCCAGGTGCTCAACGAGCTCCAGTGCCACGCGGGAGCCTTGATGAGTCCCCAGATCAGGCAGAACATCCCGGCCGACAGCAGCAGGATTCCGGGCACGTCAAAGGACTTGGGCGCCTTCTCCGCCCGCATGTCCTTGAGGATCAGCAGGCCGAGCGCCAACGCGATGGCACCGACCGGCACGTTGATGAAGAACACGGACTGCCAGTTGACGTGCTCCACCAGCAGGCCGCCGATGATCGGCCCGGCGGCGGTGGAGGCGCCGATGACCGCGCCCCAGATGCCGATCGCGGTGTTGAGCCGCTCCGCCGGGAAGGTGGCCCGCAGCAGGCCGAGCGCGGCGGGCTGGAGCAGCGCGCCGAACAGGCCCTGGAAGACGCGCAGCGCGATCACCATGGCGACGCTGCTGGACAGGCCGATCAGGCCCGAGGTGAGGGCGAACCCGGTGATGCCGATCAGGAACGTCTGGCGGTGGCCGAACCGGTCGCCGAGCTTGCCCGCGGTGATCAGCGCGACGGCCAGCGCGAGCAGATAGCCGTTGGTGATCCACTGCACATCGGCGAGCGAGGCCCCGAGGTGCTGCTGGATGGCCGGGTTGGCGACGGCGACGATCGTGGCGTCCAGCGCCACCATCATCACGCCGATCGCGACCGAGAACAGGGTCAGCCAGGGATGGCCGCGCAGCGACCTTCTGGGCGCCGGTATGTGGTCCGGCAGTCGGTCGGTGGCAAGGGGTGCTTGGCTCATGGGCGCGAGATTATGTCAGCAGCTGACATTTGACAAACGCGTTCACCTGCGGGTAACTGACAGATGCAGCGCAGGTATGGTGACCTGCCGCAACAGCAAGAGGAGGTGGCCGCGGATGGCAGGCACCACGGCGACGACACAGCCCGCCCCGGGCGCCTCCGGCCTACGGGAGCGCAAGAAGCAGCGCACCCGCGACGCCCTCATCCGGGCGGCCATGGAGCTGTTCACCACCCGCGGGTTCGAGGGCACCACGGTGGACGAGATCGCCGAGTCGGTGGAGGTCTCGCAGCGCACCTTCTTCCGCTACTTCCAGAACAAGGAGCACGCCGCGCTCGCCGTCGAGGAGCTGATCGAGCACCGGTTCCTGGCCGCGGTGCGCGAACGACCGGCCGCCGAGCCCCCGTTGGAGGCGCTGCGCAACGCGGTGCTGGGCACGTGGGACGACGTCAGCACCGCGATCCACGAGGTGGTGCCGCTCGACCTGTACATGCGGATGTGCCAGGTGGTCGAGACCACCCCCGCGCTGCTGGCCGCACGAATGCGGCGGCAGGCCGACCTGGAGCAGCGGCTGGTCGCCGAGATCGCCCTGCGCGAGGGCCTGGACCCGGTGCGGGACCTGCGGCCACGGGTACTGGTGGCGGCGTTCAGCGGGGTGATCCGGGCGGCGTCCGGGCACTGGGGGAAGTGCGCCGACGACAGCGTCGAGCAGATGCGGCGCAGTGTCGAAGAACACATCAACACGATCGGTCCGGCACTCACCGGCGGATGGCGCGCGCGGAGTGCGTAGCATCACACTCCGGCTGAGGACCTGTCACCCCTGTGCCACTAACGGCCGCTTGTGGCCGATATAAACGTGATCTGAGTCACCGTATTCACGGTCCGGGCCGTCTTTCTCCTATCGTGGCCCCCGGTGAATCTCTTCGACGAGCGCGCCGGCGCTCCCTCCTCCCCTCGATCCCTCGGCTGGTACTGGCTGCGCGTCATCGCGCAGGACCTGACGTCACCGGGGCGAGCGGCGTTGGCCGTGATGGTCGTCTTCGTGCTGCTGGCGACGAGTGGCTGGACCGCCATGCGCCACCAGAAGCCACCGCAGGATCCGCGCGCCGCCGCGGTGTCCGCGTGGCTGCACGGCTCGGTGGCCGGGCGCCGGCTGCCGAACCCGGACACCGCCAGCGCGGCGACCATCTCCCGGTTCTTCGCCTCGTTGAGCAGCGCGCAGGCACGGCAACTGGCTGACCGCTACCCGCTGGTCGTCGGCAACCTCAACGGCGCGCCCGTGGAACTGCGCTACCGGGCCAACCAGCAGGCGCTCGGCGAGGCCGAGCAGTGGCAGGTCCAGCGCTCCAAGGCCAGCGACCTGACCGCCGAGGGCCGCCAGTCCGCGCTCCAGCTCGCGCACCGCTTCGACTCGCTGCGCGATCCCGGGCGGCAGATCCTCGCCTTCGACCCGAGCGGTCGCGGCCGGGTGGCCGAGGTCTTCGGTGACCTCGACACGGCGCAGCGCACCGCCGTGGTGGTGCCCGGCGTGGACACCGACATCCTCTCGTTCGAGAAGACCGTCAAGCCCTACTCCACCCCCGACGGGATGGCCGAGGCGCTCTACAACGCCGAGCGGGCCACCGAGCCGTCGGCGCGGACCGCGGTCATCGCCTGGGCGGACTACACCACCCCGGAGGGCGTCGGCCTGGACGCCTCCACCGGCACCATGGCCGAGGCCGGGGCGGTCCGGCTCAACAACATGGTCCGGGCGCTGCCGCAGAACACCAGCGTCCAGCTGTTCTGCCACTCCTACGGTTCGGTGACCTGCGGGGTGGCCGCCGCCCGGCTGCCGCAGCAGAAGGTGACCGACATCACCGTCTACGGCAGCCCCGGCATGCGCGCGGACAACGTAGCCGGGCTGCACACCCGGGCCCGGGTGTGGGCGGCACGCGACGACACCGACTGGATCCAGGACGTTCCGTATCTGGAGGTCGCCGGTATCGGCCACGGCACCGACCCGGTCTCCAGCTCGTTCGGCGCCCGGGTGATCTCCGCGATGGGCGCGCAGCAGCACACCGGGTACTTCGCCACCGGCACGGAGAGCCTGAAGAACTTCACCCACATAGCGTTGGGCCAGTACGAGTCCGTGAGCTGCGCCACGAGCGACGCCTCGTGCCGGGCGGGCGCCGAGGCGGCCTGACCCGCACGCGGACACGCGACAGCGGAAGGGCGCCGGGGGTCCCCCAACGCCCTTCCGCTTTCCGTCTGTTGGCTACTCGCGCGCCGCGGAGGTGGAGGACATGTCCGGGTAGCGGTCACCCGCGACCTTCTGCGCGATCGGCTCCAGCAGCGCCAGTTCCTCGGCGCTGAGCGTGATCCGGGTCGCGGCGGTGTTCTCCAGCACCCGGGACCGCTTGCGGGTGCCCGGGATCGGCACCACCGCCAGGTTCCACACCCGCGCCCGCTGCTGCACCCAGGCCAGCGCGATCTGCCCCGGCGTCGCGCCGTGTGCGGCGGCGATCCGGCGCACCGGCTCCAGCAGCGCGGCGTTGGCCTTGGCGTTGTCGCCGGTGAAGCGCGGCTGGAACTGCCGGAAGTCGTCACCGGACAGCTCCTTGGAGGCGTCCGCGAACGCGCCGGTGAGGAAGCCCCGGCCGAGCGGGGAGTACGGTACGAACGCCACGCCCAGCTCGGCGGCGGCGGGCACCGCCGACCTCTCCACGTCCCGGCTGAACAGCGACCACTCCGACTGGAGCGCGGCGATCGGGTGCACCGCGTGCGCCTCGCGCAGTTCGGCGCCGGTCACCTCGGACAGCCCCAGATGCCTCACCTTGCCCTCGGTCACCAACTCGGCCATGGCGCCCACCGATTCGGCCAGCGGCACCCGCGGGTCACGGCGGTGCATGTAGTACAGGTCGATCACGTCGACGCCCAGGCGGCGCAGGCTGCCCTCGACGGCCTGGCGGACGTACGCGCGGTCGTTGCGAATGCCGCGGTAGTGCGGATCGTCCGCCTTGCGGACGATGGCGAACTTGGTGGCCAGGGTGATCTCGTCGCGGTGCGCCTTCACGAACGGGGCGATGAACTCCTCGTTCGCGCCGGCCCCGTAGACGTCGGCGGTGTCGAACAGGGTGACGCCCGCCTCCAGCGCCGCGTCCAGCGCGTCCCGCGCCGCGGCCTCGTCGGTGTCACCGTAGAACTCGCTCATGCCCATGCAGCCGAGGCCCTGGACACCGACCCGCGGGCCGTTTCCGCCCAGCGCCACCGTGCTGATCTTCTCGATGCTCATGGAACTTCAGTGCCTCTCCGGCGCCGGTTTGGCGCCCGCATACAAGTCGATCTTGTAGTCGAGAACGTCGAGGGTGTCGCGCAGCTCCGTGATCCGGCGGCGCACGTCCTCGCGGTGCGCCACCAGCAGTTCCAGCCGCTCGGGATAGGTGTGGTCGCCCTCGCGCACCAGCTCGGCGTAGCGGACCATGTCCGCGACAGGCATCCCGGTAAGCCGCAGCTTGCCGACGAAATCCAGCCAGTCCAGGTCACGGTCGGTGTAGCGGCGCTGCCCGGTGTGTGAGCGGTCGACGTCCGGCATCAGGCCGATCCGCTCGTACCAGCGCAGGGTGTGGGCGCTCAGCCCGGTGTAGGCGGCGACCTCGCTGATCGTGTAGCGGTCGTGGCCCTGCGGGCGGGTCCTGACCATCACCTCGAGACAGCTGGCCAGCGCCTTGCGTTCGGCTTCCACGACCGTCATGCCGTACCACCCCTCCGGCTACCGCCTGCTCGATCTCCCGACGCCGTCCACGCTAGAGACTTTGAGTGCACTCTAGGCAACCTCGGCCCGACCGAGCCGGTCGGCTGGTCGTCGGGGTGGGCAAGTACGCTCGCCGTCATGGAGAGTCTGCGGTTGATGGAGAACTGGCCGGTGCCCAGCGCGGCGGCGGCCGTGGTCCGGGCGGACGGCCGGGTCGCCGGGTCGTACGGGCCGACGGGGCACCGCTTCCGGCTCGCCTCGGTCACCAAGCCGCTCACCGCGTACGCGGCGCTGGTCGCGGTCGAGGAAGGCGCGGTCGAGCTGGACGAGCCCGCGGGCCCGCAGGGGGCGACGGTACGGCATCTGCTGGCGCACGCCTCAGGGCTGGCCTTCAACGAGCAGCAGGTGCTGGCCGCGCCGGGCACCCGTCGGCTGTACTCCAACGCTGGCTTCGAGGTGCTGGCCGACCACATCGCCAAGGCCACCGACATCCCGTTCGGGGACTATCTGCGCGAGGCGGTGCTGGAGCCGCTGGGCATGGCCGCGACCGAGCTGACCGCCTCACCGGCGTGGGGCGCGGTCTCCACGGTGGACGACCTGGCCCGGTTCGCCGCCGAACTGCTCTGCCCGCGGCTGATCGCGTCGCAGACGCACACGGCGGCGACGGCCGTCGTCTACCCCGGCCTGAAGGGCGTACTTCCCGGGTACGGGCACCAGAACCCCAACGACTGGGGCCTCGGCTTCGAGATCCGGAACCACAAGTCCCCACACTGGACGGGCGGTTCGTCCTCGCCGCGCACCTTCGGCCACTTCGGGCAGTCCGGGACGTTCCTGTGGGTGGACCCGGTGGCGGGCGCGGCGTGCGTCTGCCTCACCGACCGGGACTTCGGCGAGTGGGCGCATCCGCTGTGGCCCGCGCTGACGGACGCCGTACTGGCGGAACTGGGTTGACCGGCCCCGCGGGTGCCGCTCAGCCGTAGCTCGGCTCGCCGCGCATCGCCCAGACCAGGTACTCGGCCGGGCCGTCGCAGTACGCGGTGAGCCCGGCCGCGTCCCGGATGCGCGCCGCGTCCCCGGGTCCCAACGTCTCGCCGTCCAGCCGGAGTCGCCCGCGCAGCAGGTGTACGTACACGAACGGGGCGTCGGGCAGCCGGGCGGTTGCGGTGTGCACGGTGAGCCGCGCGCCGGGCTGGCGCAGCGGGCTCACGTCCTGGCCGCGGGTGATCGTGTACGCGGGCGGAGTGCCGAACTCGGCCGGGTGCAGCCACATCTGGAGGAACCTGAGCGGTCTGTCCGGGGAGGCGTTGCGCTCGCTGTGCTGGACGCCTGAGCCCGCGCTCAGGCGTTGGATCTCGCCTTCGCGGACGAGGGCGCGGTGCCCCGCGTCGTCCTCGTGGCACAGCTCACCCTCGATGACCCAGGTGACGATCTCCACGTCGCGGTGCGGGTGTTGGGCGAAACCGGCGTTGGGGGCGAGGTGTTCCTCGTTGCACGCGAGCAGGAGCCCGAAGAACGCGTTCTTCGGGTCGTAATGGCCGCTGAACGAGAAGGCGTGCCACGTCTCGATCCCCTGCGCGGCGTCCCCACCGGGGTACCGCTGCCCCGCCCGCCAGACCTCTGCCACCCGCCCCACGGTACGCCCCTCCGGTTGCGGCATGCGCTCCTCTCCCACCCGCCCGCCCTTTTTCGCCTGCGGCGGGCTTTTCCCACCCACCCACCCCTTTCCGTCTCCAGCAGCTAAGCGAAAGGGGCGGGCGGGAAAGCCCCGCGCAGCCGCAGCCGACAACGCACCCCAACCCGAGCAGCCCCCCCACCCCCGCCCGGGGCGCAAGCCCCCGACCGCAAGGGGCGGCCGGGCGGGAAAAGCCCGCCGCAGGCGCAACGCAGGCCGCACACGCCAACGCACCCCAACCCACGCCACAAGCCCGGCAGGGCCCTGCACCGCAAACCCAGGCCGCCCCGGCGCAAGCCGTACCGTGCGCACCGCCACGCAAGTCACCCCGCCAGAGGCGATCACCCACCCCTTTCCGCTCGCCGCAGGCGATAAGGCAGGCTTGTCCCGTGCCCGAGTCCACGCATTCCCCGCATTCCCCGAAGTCCCGGCGGAGCGAACACCCGCACAGCGCCACCCTGCGCCGCCTGGAGCAGTCCTCCGGCAGGCTGTCGGCCGCGGCGATCGCGCGCATGGACGAGCAGTTGCCGTGGTACCGCGCGATGCCGCCGGAGAACCGTTCCTGGATCGGTCTGGTCGCCCAGGCCGGTATCGCCGCGTTCACCGAGTGGTTCCGGCACCCCGAAGCGCCGCAGGCCATCAGCACCGATGTGTTCGGCACCGCGCCGCGCGAGCTGACCCGGGCGATCTCGCTGCGGCAGACCGTGGAGATGGTGCGCACCACCATCGAGGTGATGGAGGCGGCGATCGACGAGGTCGCCGCCCCCGGCGACGAGTCCGTGCTGCGTGAGGCGCTGCTGGTCTACGCACGGGAGATCGCGTTCGCCACCGCCCAGGTCTACGCCCAGGCCGCTGAGGCGCGCGGCGCCTGGGACGCCCGGCTGGAGTCGCTGGTCGTCAACGCGGTGCTGTCCGGTGAGGCGGACGAGGGAGTGCTGTCCCGGGCCGCCGCGCTCGGCTGGAACTCACCCGACCGGGTGGTCGTGGTACTCGGCACCGCGCCCGACGGCGACAGCGAGTTGACGGTGGACGCGATCCGCCGGGCCGCCCGGCACGCCAAGCTGCAGGTGCTGACCGGGGTGCTGGGGCACCGCCTGGTGGTCGTCGCGGGCGGCTCCGACGACCCGATCCGTACCGCCAAGGACCTCATCGGCCCGTTCGCCGCCGGCCCGGTGGTGGCCGGTCCCGTGGTGGGCGACCTGCTGGCCGCCACCCGTTCCGCGCAGGCCGCCGCCGCCGGGCTCAAGGCGTGCGCGGCCTGGCCGGACGCCCCGAGGCCGGTGCTCGCGGACGACCTGCTGCCGGAGCGGGCGATGGCGGGCGATCCCGCGGCCCGGGAACAGCTGGTGGAGGAGATCTACAGACCGCTGGAGGAAGCGGGCTCCGCGCTGCTGGAGACGCTCAGCGTCTATCTGGAGCAGGCGTCATCGCTGGAGGGCGCCGCCCGGATGTTGTTCGTTCATCCCAATACCGTCCGCTACCGGCTGCGACGTGTGACGGATGTCACGGGATGGTCACCCTCCGATGTACGCTCCGCGTTCACCCTGCGGATCGCCCTGATCCTCGGGCGACTCTCGAGCGGGGATCAGCAGGATTGAGCTTTTGTGGGACACCCACAAATCGCCTGACCGTTCTTGGTCCCTGTCCTCACCGGCGGTGACCACCTGACGCGAGAGAGAGTGTGAAGGTGCTCGTACTCGTAGCTCCCGGCCAGGGCGCCCAGACGCCTGGCTTCCTCAGTCCCTGGCTCGAACTCCCGGGCGTGGCCGACCGGTTGAACTGGTGGTCCGCGGTCGCCGGACTCGACCTCGTGCACTACGGCACCAAGGGCACCGCGGACGAGATCCGCGACACCGCCGTGGCGCAGCCGCTGCTGGTGGCCGCCGGTCTGGTCTCCGCCCTCTCGGTCTTCCCGCACCCGGTCGACGGGCGCCGCCTGGTCAGCGCGGTCGCCGGACACAGCGTGGGCGAGATCACCGCCGCCGCCGGTGCCGGTGTGATCACCGCCGAGTCCGCCATGGTGCTGGTGCGTCAGCGCGGCCTGGCCATGGCGCAGGCCGCGTCGGTCACCGAGACCGGGATGTCCGCGGTGCTCGGCGGCGACCCGCAGGACGTGGTCGCCAAGCTGGAGTCGCACGGCCTCACCCCCGCCAACATGAACGGCGCCGGGCAGATCGTCGCCGCCGGAACGATGGAGCAACTCGCGGCGCTCGCCGAGGACAAGCCCGAGGGCTCCCGGGTGCGCCCGCTTCAGGTGGCGGGCGCGTTCCACACCCACCACATGGCCCCCGCGGTCGCCACGCTGGAGTCCCTGGTGCCCGGTGTGTCGGTGCGCGACCCGCGTACCCGGTACGTCTCCAACGCCGACGGCCAGGTGGTGCACAGCGGCGCGGAGATCATCCGCCGTCTGGTCAGGCAGGTCGCCGGTCCGGTCCGCTGGGACCTGTGCATGGAGACCTTCAAGGCGCTCGGTGTCACCGCGCTGATCGAGGTCTCCCCCGCGGGCACCCTCACCGGTCTGGCCAAGCGGGCGCTGCCGGGTGTCAGGACGCTGGCGCTGAAGACCCCCGACGACATCGACGCGGCCCGCGAGATCATCGCGGAGCACGGTGACCCGGCTGGCAACCCGCTGGAGCACGGCCCGACCTGGCGGCTGGCGGTGGCCCCGTTCAAGGGCACCGTGGACACCGGCACGGTGAAGGCCGGTGATGTACTTGAGCCGGGCGCTACGGTGGCGCACGTCGCCAACAACCGCGATCGGCAGGCGGTCACCGCCGAGCACGGCGGCACCGTCGTGGAATGGCTGGTCGAGGACGGCGACCCGGTCGCCCCCGGGCAGCCGCTGCTGCGCATCCACCCCGCGGCCGAATGAACCTGACGAGCCGACAGGACATCGGCCAACCGACGAGGAGCCCCACAGCATGACCGCGAAGATCAAGCCGAGCAAGGGCGCGCCGTACGCCCGCATCCTCGGCGTCGGCGGCTACCGCCCGACCCGCGTGGTGCCGAACGAGGAGATCCTCAAGTACATCGACTCCTCCGACGAGTGGATCCGCACCCGCTCCGGCATCGCCACCCGGCACTGGGCGGGCCCGCAGGAGACCGTCGCCGAGATGTCGGTCGAGGCCGCGGGCAAGGCCATAGCGGACGCCGGTCTGACCGCCGAGGACGTCGACGCGGTGCTGGTCGCCACGGTGTCGCACTTCAAGCAGACCCCGGCGATCGCCACCGAGATCGCGCACCGGCTCGGTGCGGGCAAGCCCCCGGCGTTCGACATCTCCGCTGGCTGCGCCGGGTTCACCTACGGGCTGACGCTGGCCAAGGGCATGGTGACCGAGGGCTCGGCGAAGTACGTCCTGGTCATCGGCGTGGAGCGGCTCAGCGACCTGACCGACAAGGAGGACCGGGCCACCGCCTTCCTCTTCGGCGACGGCGCGGGCGCGGTCGTGGTCGGCCCGTCGGACGTGCCCGCCATCGGCCCGACGGTGTGGGGCTCGGAGGGCGACAAGGCCGAGACCATCAAGCAGACCCTGCCGTGGGACGTGTACCGGGCCGCCAACCCGGAGGACATCCGCTTCCCGGCGATCACCCAGGAGGGCCAGGCGGTCTTCCGCTGGGCGGTCTACGAGATGGCCAAGGTCGCCCAGGAGGCGCTGGACGCGGCCGGTATCACCGCGGATGAGCTGGACGCGTTCATCCCGCACCAGGCCAACATGCGGATCATCGACTCGATGATCAAGGCACTCAAGCTGCCGGAGCACGTCGCGGTCGCCCGCGACATCGAGACCACCGGCAACACCTCGTCGGCCTCCATCCCGCTCGCCATGGAGCGGCTGTTGGCGACCGGCCAGGCCAAGAGCGGCGACACCGCGCTCGTCATCGGGTTCGGGGCGGGTCTGGTGTACGCAGCCGCTGTCGTTACCCTCCCCTAGGCAAGATCCCCGCGGTCTCGCACTCCGCGAGCCCGTGTCATCACCACCGTAGAAGATCGAAGGAGCGCCACAGATGGCCGCCACTCAGGAAGAGATCGTCGCCGGTCTCGCCGAGATCGTCAACGAGATCGCCGGTATCCCGGTCGAGGACGTCCAGCTGGACAAGTCCTTCACCGACGACCTGGACGTCGACTCGCTGTCCATGGTCGAGGTCGTCGTCGCCGCCGAGGAGCGCTTCGACGTCAAGATCCCGGACGACGACGTCAAGAACCTCAAGACGGTCGGCGACGCCGCCAAGTACATCCTGGACCACCAGGCCTGATTGACCGCAGGTTGACGCGTCTGTCGCCACCCGACCGGGGTGGCGCCCGCGTTGCCTTCACCCTCGATACGTGGAGACAAGAATTCCAGTGAACCCGACCAATCGCACCGTGGTCGTCACCGGTATCGGCGCAACCACACCCCTGGGTGGCGACAGCGCATCGACCTGGGAGGCGCTGCTCGCCGGACGCTCCGGCGCGGCGCCCCTGAAGCAGGAGTGGGCCGCCGACCTTCCGGTCCGCATCGCGGCGGAGATCGCCGTGGAGCCCAGCGAGATCCTCGCCCGGCCGCTCGCCCGCAAGCTGGACCGTTCCGCGCAGTTCGCGCTGATCGCGGCGCGTGAGGCGTGGGCGGACGCCGGTTTCTCCGCCAAGGCGGGCGACGACCCCTCCGTCGACCCGGACCGCCTGGGCACCGTGGTGGCCTCCGGCATCGGCGGTGTCACCACCCTGCTCGGCCAGTACGACATCCTGCGTGAGCAGGGCTTCCGCAAGGTGTCCCCGCACACCGTGCCGATGCTGATGCCGAACAGCCCGTCGGCCAACGTCAGCATCGAACTGAACGCCCGTGCCGGTACCCACACCCCGGTCAGCGCCTGTGCCTCGGGCGCCGAGGCGATCGGCTACGCGATCGAGATGATCCGCACCGGCCGCGCCGACGTGGTCGTGGCGGGCGGCACGGAGGCCGCGGTGCACCCGCTGCCGATCGCCGCGTTCGCCAACATGATGGCGATGTCCAAGAACAACGACGACCCGCAGGGCGCCTCCCGCCCCTACGACGTGGCCCGCGACGGCTTCGTGCTGGGCGAGGGCTCGGGCATCGTCGTCCTGGAGTCCGCCGAGCACGCCGCCAGGCGCGGCGCCCGGGTGTACTGCGAGGCGATCGGCCAGGGCATCTCGGCCGACGCCCACCACATCGCGCAGCCGGAGCCCACCGGCCGCGGCATCGCCGACGCGTTCGCCAACCTGATGGACAACTCCGACCTGAAGCCCGCGGAGATCGTGCACGTCAACGCGCACGCCACCTCGACGCCGCTGGGTGACGTCGGTGAGCTGCGGGCGCTGCGCTCGGTCTTCGGCGACGACGTCGACCACATGGCGGTCTCCGCCACGAAGTCGATGACCGGCCATCTGCTCGGTGGTGCGGGCGGTGTGGAGACGGTGGCCACCGTCCTCGCGTTGCACAACCGCCTGGCTCCGCCGACGATCAATGTGGACAACCTCGACCCCGAGGTCGACGCGGACATCGTGCGCGCTGAGCCGCGGGCCCTGCCGGAGGGCAGCATCGCCGCGCTCAATGACTCGTTCGGCTTCGGCGGTCTCAACGTCGTCCTGGCGTTCCGCACGAGCTGATCGGCAGGACCGGACGGCCCGGCGGCGACGCCGGGTCCCGTCCGCACCCTGACCCGAGGAGGCCATCGGATGGCCAGCGAGGCCCGCGACACTGATCCGCGCAATCCGCGGCTGCGTCTGCGGGCCTTGCTCGATGCCGAGGGCTACCAGGAGGTCTCGGCCTACGACGAGTCCGGCACGCTCACCGCGATCGGCACGGTGAACGGGGCGAAGGCGGTGGCGTTCGCCTGCGACCCGACGGTGCAGGGCGGTGCCATGGGCGCCGAGGGCTGTGACCATGTGGTCCGCGCCTACGACCGGGCGGTGGCCGAGAACTGCCCGATCATCGGTGTCTACCACTCGGGCGGCGCCCGGCTCCAGGAGGGCGTCGGCTCGCTGGACGCGGTCGGGCGGGTCTTCCACGCGATGATCCTGGCCTCCGGCCGGATTCCGCAGATCTCGGTGGTGCTGGGCCCGGCGGCGGGCGGCGCGGCGTACGGGCCCGCGCTGACCGATGTGGTGGTGCTGGCGCCGGACGGCCGGATCTTCGTCACCGGCCCCGACGTGGTGCGCACGGTCACCGGGGAGAGCGTCGACATGGCGCGGCTGGGCGGCCCGGAACCGCACGGCCGCCGCTCGGGCGTGGTGCACGTGCTCGCCGAGTCCGAGCGGGACGCGCTGGACAGCGCCCGTCTGCTGGCCGAACTGCTCGGCGGCACCACCGAGTTGCGGCTCGACCAGGTTGAGGACCGGGAGCTGGGCGGGCTGCTGCCGGAGTCGGCGCGGCGCGCCTACGACGTACGGCCGCTGGTGGACGGGGTGTTGGACACCCCCGGCCTGGAGCTGCACCCGAAGTGGGCGCCGAACATCGTCACCTCACTGGGGCGGCTGGGCGGCCAGGCGGTGGGTGTGGTCGCCAACAACCCACTGCGGCTGGGCGGTTGCCTGGACTCGCTGTCCGCGGAGAAGGCGGCGCGCTTCGTGCGGATGTGTGACGCGTTCGGGGTGCCGCTGGTGGTGCTGGTGGACGTGCCCGGCTATCTGCCGGGCGTCGGCCAGGAGTGGGACGGTGTGGTGCGCCGCGGCGCGAAGCTGCTGCACGCGTTCGGGGAGAGCGTGGTGCCGCGGGTCACCCTGGTCACCCGTAAGGCGTACGGGGGCGCGTACATCGCGATGAACGCCCGCGCCCTCGGCGCGACCAGGGTGCTGGCCTGGCCGCAGGCCCAGGTCGCGGTGATGGGTGCACTGGCCGCGGTGCGGATCCTGCACCGCAGGCGGCTCGCCCAGGTGCCCGAGGAGCTGAAGGAACAGATCGAGCTCGAACTGGCCGCGGAGCACGAGATCGTGGCGGGCGGCCTGCCCAAGGCGATCGAACTGGGCGTCGTGGACGAGGTGATCTCCCCCGACACGACCCGCTCGGCGATCGCCCAGGCCATCCACGAGGCCCCAGCCCGCCGCGGCGCCCACGGCAACATCCCACTGTGACGCTGAGCGCTCCGCTGGGAGTGCGTCTGCCCTCGTTGGTCTTTCGTCCGCGGCGCCGTCGCGGCTGGTCGCGCAGTTCCCCGCGCCCCTTCGGGGCGCCACCGGAGCGCGCCTACGGGCACCTGACGACCTGGGCCGTCCACGACAGGCCTCCGCCGAAGGCGAGCAGTAGCACCGGTGCGCCGGGCGGTAGTTCGCCGCGCTCCACGAGCTTCGACAGTGCCAACGGGATGGATGCCGCGGAGGTGTTGCCGGAGTCCACCACATCACGGGCGACAACCGCCCCTTCCCGTAGGCCCAGTTGCCGTACCACCGCCTCGATGATGCGCAGGTTGGCCTGGTGGGTGACTACGCCCGCCAGTTCCGCCGGGCTGAAGCCAGCCCGGCGGCAGGCCTCTTGGGCGATGGGCGCCAACTCGGTGGTGGCCCACCGGAAGACCGTCTGCCCTTCCTGCCGGAACCGCGGCTGCCACTCGCCGACCAGCCGCACCGCGTCCGCGCGGCTCGGATCGGAGCCCCAGACGACCGGCCCGATGCCGACCTCCCCGGCCCGGCTGATCACAGCCGCCCCCGCACCGTCGCCGAGCAGCACGCAGGTGCCGCGGTCCGTCCAGTCGGTGACGTCGGACATCTTCTCGGCCCCGATCACCAGCGCGTGCCGGGCCGCCCCCGCCCGTACCGAGTGGTCCGCGGTGGCCAGCGCCGTCCCGAAGCCCGCGCAGCCGTTGTTGAGGTCGAACGCCACCGCGCCCGGCACCCCGAGTCGGCCTGCGACCTGCGCGGCGATGCTCGGGCAACGGTCGATCGCGGTACAGGTGGCGACGGTGACCAGACCGATCTCGTCCGGCCGCAGGCCCGCGGCGGCCAGCGCCTTGCCACCGGCCGCCGCGGCGAGGTCGGTGACCGATTCCCCGTCCGCGATCCGGCGGCTGTCGATGCCGGTGCGCTGCCGGATCCATTCGTCACTGGTGGCGACCATCTCCGCCAGATCGTGGTTGCTGAGGACACGGGAGGGCTGGTAGTGGCCCACGGCGGCGATACGGGTTCCGGTCACGTTGTCTACCCCCTGCTTCGGTGATCGTTTGCGCAGACTATAGCGACCGACCGATCGGAAGTTAAATGGGTTGGCGGATACCATGCGGCACATGAGCCCGCGCAATTCCTTTGCCGAAGCCCGCAGGACGCGGGACCGGATCGTGGAGCGCAGCGTCGCGCTCGCCTCGGTGGAGGGTCTGGAGGGGCTGACGATCGGGCGGCTCGCCGCCGACCTCGGCATCAGCAAGTCCGGACTGCTCGGTCACTTCGGCAGCAAGGAGGCGCTGCAACTGGCCGCGCTGGAAAGGGCGTCGGCCATCTTCACCGCCTCGGTGTGGGAACCGGCCGCCGACTCCAGGCCGGGGCTGACCCGACTGCGCGCGGTGTGCGAGCGGTGGATCAGCTATCTGGAGCGGGAGCGGACGGCGTTCCCCGGCGGCTGCCTGTTCACCACGGTGGCCGTGGAGTTCGACGGCCGCGAGGGGCCGGTGCGGGAGGCCATCGCCCGGCTGTTCAGCATCTGGCGGCGGCGCCTGGTGGTGGACCTGCGAATCGCGGTACGGGCAGGCGAGTTGCCCCGGGACGCTGACCCACGGCAGCTCGCGTTCGAACTCATCGGTCTCTACATGGGGTTGAACCAGGCGATTCAGCTTTTCGGCGATCGTCAGGCGGCGACGCGCACGCGGCGCGCTCTCGATCGGTTGCTGGGGTAAGGGGCTGTTCTGGGGGCTTCGCCCCCAGAACCCCGCTTTCCGGGGCTTCGCCCCTGGACCCCGTTCGCGGGGACCGCGCGGCTACTTCTCGAAGCTCGCCAGGTACGACGCCGCGCCGTCCTTGTCGCCGTGGCCCTGTGCCTGCGCGCGGCGCAGCCGCTCGACTCCGGCGGGGGCCAAGTCCAGCCGTACACCGGCCTCTTCGGCGGCCTGCGTGATCAGGGAGGCGTCCTTGAGGCCCGCCGACACCGTGAAGCTGGGCGTGTAGTCCCCGTCCAGGATGGCCTTGCCCTTCATGCGCAGGTAGCCCGAATCCAGCTGGGTGCCCTCCAGCGCGCTCAGGAACTGGTGCGGGTCGACCCCCAGGCCCTTGGCGAGCGCCAGCGTCTCCGCGGTGCCGTTGATCACGGTGAGCACCCAGTTGTTGAAGACCAGCTTCAGCTTGCTCGCCGCTCCCTCGGCGCCGTCCTCGCCGAGCCAGTTCGTACGGCTGCCGATCGCGTCGAAGACCCGGTCCGCGACGGGACGAGCCGCCTGCGGCCCGGCCGCCAGCACCTGCAACTGGGCCTGCTCCGCAGGGGCCTTGGTGCCCAGGACCGGGCAGTCCACGAAGTACACCCCACGTTCCACCGCGAATTCGGCCAGCTGCGCCAGCGCCGCGGGGCCCACGGTGCTCGACTGCAACCACACCGCGCCGCGCCGGAGCCCGGGCGCGGCGTCCCGCATCGCGGCGAGCACGCTGGGGCCGTCCAAGAGGATGGTCACCACGGCGTCCACCCCCCGCACGGCGTCGGCCGGGTCATCGGCCACGTAGGCGCCGTCCGCGGCGAGCGGCTCGGCGCGCGAGCGGGTGCGGTTCCACACCCGTACGGTGTGCCCGGCCCTGAGCAGGTTGCGCGCCATGGGCGCGCCCATCGTGCCGGTACCCAGTACCGCTACTGAAATCGAGTCAGCCATGTTGATCACGTTACGGCCTGCGGCCGGGGCGCGGTCAACGACGTAGCCAGGTGGTCAGACCACCTGGTGCAGCCAGCGCACCGGCGCGCCCTCGCCCGCGTACCGGAACGGCTCCAACTCGTCGTCCCACGGCTTGCCGAGCAGTTTGGCGACCTCGGCCTCCAGGTCCGCCTCACCCCGCATCGACCTGGCCAGTGCGGCGCGCAGCCGGTCCTCGGGGATGAGGATGTCGCCGTGCATTCCGGTGACCGCGTGGAAGATGCCCAGCTCAGGCGTGCTGCTGTACCGCTCGCCCTCGGCGGTGGCGCACGGCTCGGCGGTCACCTCGAAGCGCAGCAGATGCCAACCGCGTAGCGCCGAGGCGAGCTTCGAGGCCGTACCCGGGTCGCCGTGCCAGGAGAACTCGGCTCGCCAAGTGCCGGGCGCGGCGGGCTGACGGATCCAGTCAAGGCTGACGCGCGCACCGAGCACACCCGCGACGGCCCACTCAACATGCGGGCACAGCGCGCGGGGTGCGGAGTGCACGTAAAGAACTCCACGTGTCGTCACCGGGACCTCCAGTGTGGGACGAGGTTCGCCTTCCCCAGCGGCCTCGCGCCCGATCTGATGGCTCCGCAACAGCGACAGCACCAGACATTCTGCACCATTTTTAGCAAACGGGACAAGAACTGATCGTTCGCACCCAAACCTCTGTCGACCACCTCTTCGCCACCGAGCCGGGCTCGGCCCGGTCGAGCCGTCAGGGAAAAGCTACCGTGCACCGTCCTTCCGAGGGTGACGTACCGTCGGGCTCAGACAGATATCACCCGGTCATCCGAGAGGACAACGATGCGAGAGGCCCAAGGTCGCGGCAGGACACGCGGGCGGCGGGCCGGACGCGGCGTCACGGCCGTACTCGCCGTCGCCGCCCTGCTGCTCACCGGTTGCGGAACGGGCAGCTCAGGAGCACCGCACACGCCCGGCGGCACGGCTTCGCCGCCACGCCCGCCGTCCCCCGTGTGGAACCCGCACCCCCGGTCGGTGGCCGCCCTCGGCGACTCCATAACCCGTGGATTCGACGCCTGTTCACTGCTGGCCGACTGCCCGGAGGTCTCCTGGGCCACCGGCACCCGCTCCGATGTGGACAGCCTGGCCGGAAGGCTGCGGGGTTCCTCCGGCGGCGGATGGAACTTCGCGCGGACCGGGGCGCGGATGGCCCAACTGCGCGACCAGATGGCCCAGGCGGCGCGCCAGCGGCCCCAGTTGGTGACGGTACTGATGGGAGCCAACGACGCCTGCGCCCGCTCGGCGGACGCCATGACTGAGGTCGCCGACTTCCGGAACCAGTTCACCGCCGCCATGGAGGAACTGCGCCGCACCTCACCGAAGACCGAGGTCTACGTCTCCAGCGTCCCGGACCTGCTGCGGCTGTGGTCCGTCGGGCGGCGCAGCACGACGGGCCAGGAGATCTGGAAGCTGGGTGTCTGCCCGTCGATGCTGGCCGACGCGGTGGACACCGGCCCGGACGCGACGGCCCGCCGCGCCGCGGTACGCGACCGGGTGGTGGCGTACAACAGCGTGCTGGGCGAGGTGTGCGGACGGTACCCGCTGTGCCGGTACGACGGTGGCGCGGTCTTCCAGTACGCCTTCGGCGCGGGCGAGTTGAGCGCCTGGGACTGGTTCCATCCCAGCGCGCAGGGGCAGGCGCAGCTCGCCCGGCTCGGCTACGCCGGGGTGACCAGGAGCTGATCGGGCGGGCGGGCGCCGGGTAGCCTCGCGGCATGCGACTGCCCGAGGACGAGGCGCGGCGCCGGTTCGCCGCCGCCAGGGTGCTGCGGCTGGCCACGGTCGACGAGCGGGGCCTGCCTCATCTGGTCCCGGCGGTCTTCGCGGCCGTCGGCCCTACGGTGTTCATGGCGGTCGACCACAAGCCCAAACGCGGTCAGGACCTGCGGCGGCTGCGCAACATCCGCGCCACCGCCCGCGTCTCGCTGCTGGTGGACCACTACGAGGAGGAGTGGCGCCGCCTGTGGTGGGTGAGGGCGGACGGCACCGCCCGGGTGCTGGCCGAGGGCGAGGACCGCACCGAGCCCGTCCAGCGGCTGGCCGCCAAGTACCCGCAGTACGAGGGCCGGTTGCCGCAGGGCCCGGTCACCGTCGTCACCGTCGACCGGTGGACCGGCTGGGCGTTCAGCGGGTAGCGGTGTACGGGCGCCACGCGGCCAGCAGGTCCTTGGCGGCCTGCGGGGCCTTGTCCGGCGCGCCCGCGTCGAACGGCGGCTGCGGGTCGTACTCGATGAGCAGTTGCAACGCCTCGGCGTGGGTACGGTCCGCGATGCGCTCCACCAGGGCCAGGGCCATGTCGATGCCCGACGAGACCCCGGCGGCGGTGACGATCCGGCCCTGGAAGACGGTGCGCCGCGGGGTGTACGTGGCGCCGTAGGACTCCAGGACGGCCGCCGCGCTCCAGTGGGTGGTGGCCTCCAGCCCGTTCAACAGCCCGGCGGCGGCCAGCAGCAGCGAGCCGGTGCACACCGACGTGGTCCACCGCGCCAGGCCGTGCAGTCGGCGGATCTGCTCCAGCAGCGGTTCGTCGTCGACCCGGCGGCGGGCGCCGGGACCGCCGGGGACCAGCAGGACGTCGCAGGAGTCCACGTCGGCCAGCGCGGCCTCCGCGAGCAGCGCGGGAGTGCCCGGGTCGGGACGTACCGGCCCGGGCCGCTCGGCGGCGAAGACCACCTGCGCGCCCGGCAGTGCGTGCAGCACCTCGTACGGGCCGATGGCGTCGAGCGCGGTGAAGCCGTCGAAGACCGGGATGACGATGCGCATGGGCTGCTCCTTGGGCGTGCGCTGGTTCAGCGGGCGGTGGAGAAGTGGTGGCGGTACTGGCCCGGCGTGACGCCGAGGGTGCGCTTGAATCGGCGGTGCAGGGTCTCGGCGGTGCCGAAGCCGCAGGCCCTGGCTATCGCGTCGACGGTGATGCCGGTGGTCTCCAGCAGGGCGCGGGCCGCCTCGACGCGCACGGTCTCCACGTAGGAGGCCGGGGTGCGGCCGGTCTCGGCGCGGAAGACCCGGGTGAAGTTGCGTTCGCTCATACCGGCCCGCTCCGCCAGCACGCGGATCGTCAGGTCGTCGGCGAGATGGTCCACGACCCAGGCCTGGAGCTCGCGCAGCGGCTCCCGGGTCGGCCGCTGCGCGGCGAGCTGGGTGCTGAACTGGGCCTGGCCGCCCGGGCGTTGGACGAACATCACCAGCTGCCGGGCGATGGTCCGGGAAACCTCGGGACCGTGGTCCTCCTCGACCATGGCGAGCGCCAGGTCCATACCCGCGGTCACTCCGGCCGAGGTCCAGACGGCACCGTCGCGTACGAAGATGTGGTCCGGGACGACCGTCACCTGCGGGTACTCGCGGGCCAGCGCCTCGCAGTGCCCCCAGTGGGTGACGGCGCGCCGTCCGTCCAGCAGCCCGGCCCGGGCGAGCGGGAACGCGCCGGTGCACACGGAGGCGACGCGGCGGGCGCGCTCCGCGGCGTCCTTCAGCCACTCGATGAGCACGGCGTCATCCGCGGCCTGCCGGTATCCGGGGCCGCCGACCACCACCAGGGTGTCCAGCGGTCCCCCGCACCGCTGGACGCTCCCGGTGGGCACGACCTCGACACCGTGGCTGGCCCGCACCGCCCCCTCCCCCGGAGCGACGATTTCGACCGCATAGCCCCCCGCCTGCCCGAACACCTCGTGCGGACCCGTCAGGTCCAGTACCTGGAAGCCCGGATAGACGAGAAAGACGACGCGGCGCTGGGTCACCCGTCCATGCTCACCGCACCCGGGAAATGGCCGCAAGGACACACTTGTGACGATCCCGGCCACCTTGGCCGCGGGCGCGGGGCGAAGTCCCGCACCAGCGCGCACCGTCGCACGTGTAAGGGGCGTGCTCCATGGAGCACGCCCCTTACCTGTGAAGCGGGTTGACCGTCAGTCGACGGACAGCGTCACCTCGATGTTGCCGCGCGTCGCGTTGGAGTACGGGCACACCTGGTGTGCCTTCTCCACCAGCGACCTTGCGGTCTCGGTGTCGACGTTCGGAATGGAGGCCGAGATGTCGACCTTGAGGCCGAAGCCTCCGGCCGCGCTCTTGCCGATGCCGACCTTCGCGGTCACCGTCGAGCCGGAGATGTCCGCCTTCTCCTGGCGGGCGACCACGCCGAGCGCGCCCTGGAAGCAGGCGCTGTACCCGGCGGCGAACAACTGCTCCGGGTTGGTCCCGGCGCCGCTGCCGCCCATCTCCTTGGGCGGGTTGACCACGACGTCGAGCTTGCCGTCGTCGCTGGAGACCCGGCCGTCCCGGCCGTTCTCCGCGGTCGCCACGGCGGTGTAGGCCACGTCGATGGACTGGATGGACATGCGCAACATCCTCCTGGTGGTGCGCCGCGACTCGCGCCCGGGGTCGCGGCGGTCTGGTGATGAGCTTAGGGCCTGTCCGGCGGATCTTCGGGCTCTCGTACGGTTCCGGTCGCCCGGCGCCGCCGAAGTCCGCCGCGGGGCTGACCGCCATGGCGGCGGGCGCCTTACGGGGGCGAGCCCCCGCCCCCAGGGCGAACCCGGCCCGCGAGCGGGCACGGTCCGCGAGCGGGCACGGTCCGCCGGAAGGGCTCAGAACTCGACGACCATCTTCCCGGTGTTCTCACCGCGCAGCATGCCGAGGAACGCCTCCACGGCGTTGTCGATGCCGTTGACCACGGTCTCCGGGGAGTGCACCCTGCCCTCCCGGATCCAGCCGCCGACCTCCTCGACGAACTGGTCCTTCAGGTCGCCGTGGTCGGCGACCAGCAGCCCCTCCAGGCGCAGCCGCTTGCCGATGACCAGCGCCAGGTTGCGCGGGGCGGCGGGCGGCTCGGTCGCGTTGTACTGCGCGATCATGCCGCAGATGGCGGCACGGCCGTGCACGTTGAGCGAGCTGATCGCGGCCTCCAGGTGCTCGCCGCCGACGTTGTCGAAGTACACGTCGATGCCGTTCGGAGCCGCCTGCTTGAGCTGCTCGGCGACCGGGCCGCTCTTGTAGTTGAACGCCGCGTCGAAACCGTACTCGTCCACCAGCGCCTTGACCTTCTCGTCCGACCCGGCAGAGCCGATGACCCGGGAGGCGCCCTTGAGCCTGGCGATCTGGCCGACCAGGCTGCCCACCGCACCGGCGGCGCCGGAGACGAAGACCGCGTCGCCCTCCTTGAAGGCGGCGACGCGCAGCAGACCGGCGTAGGCGGTCAGCCCCGGCATGCCCAGCACGCCGAGGTACTTGGACAGCGGCGCGGCGTCCGGGTCGACGGTGGTGGCGTGCTTGCCGTCCAGCACCGCGTACTCGCGCCAGCCGAGACCGTGCAGCAGGTGGTCGCCGACCTTGAGGCCCTCGGCCTCGGAGGCGATCACGACGCCGACCGCTCCGCCTTCCATCGGCTGGTCGAGCTGGAACGGCGGTACGTAGGACTTGACGTCGTTCATCCGGCCGCGCATGTACGGGTCGACCGACATGTAGAGGTTGCGCACCAGCACCTGGCCGGGGGCGAGCGCGGGGACCGCGGTCTCGCGCAGCGCGAAGTCGGTGGGCTTCGGCCAGCCCTGCGGGCGGGCGGTCAGGTGCCATTCACGGCTGGTGGTGGGCAGTGCGGACATGGCGAGGATGCTCTCCTTCCGCCATGACGTGGCGGCCATGGCAAAGGTTCAGGTTCTGAATAAACCATGCGCCTTGATATTTCATGTTGTCAAGCAAATGGGTACCCTGGTGCCATGGCAGCACGTATCGATCCCCTGACCCGGGAGGTCGTCGACCTCATCGGCACCGTCGTCTCCCGCTACCACTCGGAGTACGACGCCGCGGCGGGCAGGCACCAGCTCACCGGCGCGCAGGCCCGGGTGCTGGGGCTGCTCACCCTCGAACCGCTGCCGATGCGGCGGATAGCGGAACAGCTCAAGTGCGAGCCGTCGAACATCACCGGAATCGTGGACCGACTGGAGGCCCGCGGCCTGGTGGAGCGCCGCCCGGACCCGGCCGACCGGCGGGTCAAGCTGGCCGCGGCGACGGCGGCGGGCAGCGAGACGTACGAGCGGTTGCGCTCCTCGCTGGAGTTCGCCCGAGAACCCCTGGCACGGCTGTCCGCCGCGGAGCGGACGTCCCTTCGGGACATCCTGCGGCACATGCTGGGCCTGGAGGCCTGAGCGCCTCCAGGCAGGGCCACCCCGGCGGCGCACCCCCTACCGGGAGTTGCCGAAGACGAGCCGGTAGGCGATGAGCAGGACGAGGGAGCCCGCGATCGCGGCCACCCAGGTCTTGAGGTCGAAGAACTGGTGCGGGATGGCGCGGTGCAGGAACTTGGCGGAAAGCCAGCCGCCGAGGAACGCGCCCGCGATACCGGTGAGCGTGGTGCCCACGAGGCCGCCCGGATCGCGTCCGGGCAGCAGGATCTTGGCTATCGCCCCGGCGAACAGTCCCAGTACGATCCAGCCGACGATACCCATGTTGCTGTCCTGCCTTCGTCTCTTCGTCGCGCGTGGCCGCGGAAAAGCGGCCACACCCCCACAGACGCGACACCCAGTGGCCGCGGTTGCCATGACCACATGCCCGTAACCGGCCTGTTCATGCGTCGTCGCCAAACCGGCACGGGTGGCGGCGCTTTGGCCGCGGCCTCGCCGAAGGCGTCACGCCGGCGACCCGGATCCGGCGTGCTCCGTACGGGTTTCGCGTATGTCCGACGCGCGCCATTCGGCAGATTGTGTGATCCCCTGTCAGATAACGGGTCAGATGTCGGATTCCCGCACCGGACCCTGGAACATTCCGACAAGGCAACCATTCACGGAGGTCGCCATGGAACGCTCCCAGGACTTCGAGCCCCCAAGACCCCCCGAGCCCGGCCGCGGGCAGTCGCGTCGCGCCCCGTCGAAACCGGCCGTCGCCATGGCGCTGCTGGCGCTGCTGGCGGGCGCGTGGCTGATGCACGACGGATCGCAGTCGAGCCAGCCGCCCGCCCCCAAGGCGTCCGACGGCCTGCCCCCGGGGCGGCACGGTGGCGGTCCCGCGACACCGGCGGTCCCGCCGATGCCGGACTCCGCGCCACGCCGGGTCCGCATCCCGGCCATCCATGTGGACGCGCCGCTGATGAACCTCGGCGTCGGCGCCGACCAGCAGCTCCAGGTGCCGCCGGACAGCGACCGCAACCTGGCGGGCTGGTACACCGGCAGCGCCACCCCCGGCGCCCGGGGCGCCGCGGTACTGGCCGGACATGTCGACACCATGGCGGGCCCCGCGGTGTTCTACAACCTCGGCTCGCTGCACAAGGGCAACACCGTCGAGGTGGCCCGCGCCGACCACCGCACCGCGGTGTTCACCATCTACGGCATCGAGGTGTACGCGAAGGAGAGCTTCCCCACCGAGAAGGTCTACGGCGGCACCCCGGCCCCCGAGATCCGCCTGATCACGTGCGGCGGCGGCTTCTCCAAGAAGACCCACAGCTACACCGGCAACGTGGTCGTCTACGCCCGTCTCACCAGCACGAAGTAGCCCCGCCCGAACGGGTTGGACGCGCCGGACGGCCCCGGCGTACGGTGCCTGCTCGCGCCGCGCGGGCAGGACGGGAGATGGTACGGAACCATGTGGCAGTGGTTGGTGCACACCTACACCTTCCGGATCGTACGGACCGGGCGGCAGCCGCTGTTCCTGCTGCTGACCGGTCTGGTCGGCTCGTTCGTGTTCATCCGGTTCAGCGTGCGGATGATCCGGCGCGGGGTGCGCTGGTGGCCGGGGAACGTGGCGCCGGGCGGACTGCACATCCACCATGTGGTCTTCGGCCAGGCGATGATGCTGCTCGGCGGCGTCGGCGCGTTCACCGTCCGCCCGGACTCGACGCTGGCCCGCAACGTGCTGGCGGTCGTCTTCGGTGTCGGCTGCGGCCTGGTGCTCGACGAGTTCGCGCTGGTGCTGCACCTGGAGGACGTGTACTGGAGCGAGGAGGGCCGCAAGTCAGTCGACGCGGTGATCCTCACCGTCGCGATGATCGTCATGCTGCTGCTCGGCTGGGTGCCGTTCACCGGGTTCACCGGCCCACAGGCCGTCAGCAACCTCAGCACCGTGGCGGTACTGCTGGTGTTCGTGGTGATCTGCCTGCTCAAGGGCAAGGTGTGGACCGGACTGCTGGGCGTGCCGCTGCCGCCGCTGGCGGTGATCGGCGCCATCCGGCTGGCCCGGCCGACCAGCCCATGGGCGCGCTGGCGCTACTACTCCCGACCGCGCCGACTGGCCCGCGCGGAACGGCGGGACGCCCGGCTGCACCGGCGGCTGGACGCGGTGCGCACCCGGCTGTACGACGCGCTGGCCGGTGCGCCGCATCTGGAGCGCCCGCAGGTCAGGGCGGCCGAGATGGTGCGCAAGGCGCTGCCCACCCGGCCGTCCACGGCTGATCTGGGGCCGTCCAGGCCGGAGCGCTGGGTGCGCCCGCTGAGTTCGCCGTGTGCCACGGCGGTGGTCTGGTACCTGCGGCTGGCGGCCACCTTCGATGTCGTGGCGGGCCTGATCGCGCCGTTCCGCAATCGGGTGCACCGGGCCAACAGCGGGGACTTCTTCACCCCGTTCCTGGTGACCGCGGGCTTCACCGCGGCGGTGCTGGCCGCCCTGCTCGCGGTGATGCTGCGGCGCCGCAAGCGGGCCGCCTGGATCGTGGCGCTGGTGCTGTCCACCGGCAACGCGGCTTTGTACTGGCTGGCGTTGGGGGTGCTGCCCGAAGTCCGGGCGCATCCGTTCAACTGGGGGTCGGCCGGGATCACCACCGTGGTAGCGCTCGCCCTGCTGATCGCCGAGCCGGTCTGCCGGGTGCGCGGGGAGCGCGGCAACATCGCGCGGGGGCTGGCGTATCTGGTGCTCGGCGGAGTGGTGGCGGCGGGGCTCGGCACGGTGCTGGTGCACCAGACCGACCATCCGCCGACCGCGGACTGGGCGGCCTGCTTCCGCTATGCGGTGCTGCGGATCTTCACCGTCTCCACGCTGGTGAACCTGCCGGAGATCAGCGTTCCCGGCTGGACCGACCTGCTGATCAACGTGATCAGCGTGGCGTTCTTCCTCCAGGTGCTACGGGCCTTCTTCCGCTCGCCGCGCGGCCGGGCCCGGCTGCTGCCGGAGGACGAACTGCGGCTGCGCACACTGCTGGAGGAGTTCGGCGACCGTGACTCGCTCGGCTACTTCGCGCTGCGGCACGACAAGTCGGCCAGCTGGTCGGCGAGTTACGACGCGGCGGTGCTCTACCGGGTGGCCAACGGCGTCGCGATGGCCTACGGGGATCCGGTCGGCGATCCGCGCGGCTGGCCGCAGGCGATCGAGGCGTGGCTGAAGGTGGCCCGTACCCACGCCTGGGTTCCGGCGGTGACCGGGGCGGGCGAGGCGGCTGCCGCGGCGTACGAGCGGTACGGGCTGAAGGTGCTCGCGTTCGGCGACGAAGCGGTGGTGGGCGTCGCCGGGTTCAGCCTCGACGGCGATGCGATACGGCCGCTGCGGCGGGCGTACGAGCTGATCCAGGCGGCGGGTTACACGGTCGTGGTGCGGCGGCACCGGGACATTCCCGGCGCCGAGATGGCGCACCTGGTGCATCTGGCGGACGCCTGGCGGCACGGCACGTCGGACCGGCTGTTCACCATGGCGCTGGGGCGGTTGGGCGGCGCGGCGGACGGGGAGTGCGTGCTGGTCGAGTGCCGCGATCCGCATGACCGCACCTGTGCGCTGCTCAGCCTCACGCCCTGGGGGCGCACCGGGCTGGCGCTGGACCTGATGCGGCGGGACCGCGAGTCGTCCGGGGAGCTGGTGCCGTACATGATCGCGGAACTGCTGCTACGGGCCCGGGCGGGGGCGGCGCCGGTGGCCGGACTTGAGCGGGTGTCGCTGAACTTCACGGTGTTCCACACCGCGGCGGAACAGGGAGGCCCGGGAACCGGGTGGGTGTTCCGGGTGCACCGGGGCATCGTCCAACTGCTGGCCCGCAGGCGGCGCTTGGAGTCGGTGCAGCGGGTGAACGCGGCGTTCCATCCACGGTGGCAGCCGCGGTTCCTGCTGTACGAGCGGGCGACGGAGCTGCCGCGGATCGCTGTCGCGAACGCGGCGACGGAGGGGTTCCTCACCACGCCGCGGCTGGCTCGGGCCCCCCTTTGACGGACGCTCGCGCTGGGCGGTTGGGGGTTGGTGCCCTCCCGCCCACCCGTTGCTGGTGCGCGCCTCCGTGCGGGGGGCTGTGCGCGGTGCGCTGCGGGTGCGTTTCGTGGGGATCGTGCCCACCCGCCCGCCCGATTGCCCTCGGCCGTTTGCGTGCCGGTGCGCTCCGCCGTCTTGGGGGCGGGGGCGCGCCGGGGTGACTCCTCGCTCCGCCCGCGTCCTCGGCTGCGGGTGCTTCGCGGGGTCGCTGCGGGGACACCCCGGCACACCCCCTTGCGTGCGTTGCCGCGCTGCGGGTCCAGCGGGGTGGGCCGCAGCGCGGAGGACGGCGGAAGGGGACGTGGCGGGGTGTCCCCGCGGCCCCGACCCACCCACAACGCAGCGCAGCGGCAGACAGTAACGGGCGGGCGGGTGGGCACGAACCCCACGACAAGCCCGCAGCGCACCGCGCACAGACCCCCGCACGAAGGTGCGCAACGGCAACGGGCGGGAGGGAGGGCACCGCAACCCCCTAGCGCCCCTCCAGCACGCCCGCCAAGCGGAACAGCGCGGGAAGCGCCGACCGTACGGCCTCCCGCTCCCCCTCGTCCAGTGCCCCCAACGCGGCGTCCAACCGCCGCTCATGTGCCTCGGCCCACGCCGCCAGCTGGGCGCGGCCCGCGTCGGTGAGGGTCACCGCGGAGGCCCGCCGGTCGGCGGGATCCACCGCGCGGGCCACCAGGCCCGCGTTGATCATCTGGCCTATCAGGCCGGAGACCGTACTCGTGGCGAGCCGCTGCCGGGCCGCCAGATCACCGATCCGCGCGGGCGAGTGCTCGGCCAGCACCTGCAGCAACTCGACCTGCGCCATGGGCAGTTGCTCCCACGGGTAGTCGGTGCGTATCGACGCCCGCAGCGCCCGCCGCAACCGGGTGACGGCCTCGGTGAGCAGCCGGGCGTCCTGACCGGGCGCCGGGGTCACGGCGCCCGGCTCAGGGGATCGGGGCTGGGGCGGCATGACTAGACCCTAGTCGCTTTGGCCCGCGGCTCGCCGGGGGCTGAACCAGGCCGCCGCCACCACCAGCGCCGCGGCCACCAGCAGAACCACGACGGCCAGCCGCGCCCCGTACCGCGCGGACAGGTGCAGCGCGAGGGTCACCAACGCCACCCCGAGCGCGGTACCGAGCCCACGCGCCATGTTGACCAGGCCACCCCCCGTACCGGAGGAACTGCTGGGCACCGCCCCCATGATCAGCGTGTTGTTGGCGGGCGTGAAGACGCCCAGGCCAACCCCGAGCACCGCCAGCAGCGGCGCGAGCCACACCTCGTTCAACGGCACGGCCAGCAGCGCCCCCAGGGCGGCGGCGCACAGTGCGGCGCCCACGACGCAGCGTCCGCGGTCGCTCATCCCGCGCGGCAGCAGCCGGTCCGCGGCGGTGGCCGCCACCGCGAACCCGGCGGGCAGCGCGGTCAGCACCAGCCCGGCCGCCAGTTCGGAGGAGCCCGCGCCGGTCAGCACCACCGGCACCAGGACCAGCGGCCCGAACAGCACCAGATAGCCGCACAGCGCCCCGACCAGCCCGGCCGCCACCGCCCGCAGCCGCAGCAGCGCCAGGTCGAGCAGCGGTGCGGCGGCCCGCTCCTGCCGTACGACGAAGCCCCAGCCCGCGGCGAGCGCGACAGCGAGCAGCACGGCCGCGCCCCAGCCGGGCACGGCGAGTCCGGAGGCGGCGGAGACAGCGAGCAGCCCGGCGGTGGTGGCGAGCGCCAGCAGCGCGAGCCCCGGCCAGTCGAATCCGCGCACCCGGTTGCGGCTGCGGGTCCTGGGCAGCAGATAGCGTCCGGCGACCAGCGCCACCACGCCGATCGGCACGTTGATGCCGAACACCCAGCGCCAGCCGAGGGTGGAGACCAGAGCGCCGCCGACGGTGGGGCCGAGCGCCAGGCCGAGTGCCTGGGCGGCCGCCTGGACGCCCAGCGCGGTCCGCATCCGGTCGCGCGGCGCGCTGGTGGCCACCAGCGCCACGCTGTTGGCCTGCATCATGGCCGCGCCCACCGCCTGCAACACGCGGAAGCCGATGAGGGCGCCGAGCGCGGGCGCCAGTCCGCAGGCCGCGGAGGCGGCGGTGAACACCACGAACCCGTAGAGGTAGAGCAGCTTGCGCCCGTGCGCGTCGGCGAGTCGGCCCATCGGCACCAGCAGGGCGACCAAGGCGAGCAGATAGGCCAGCGAGACCCATTCGACCGCGGCCAGCGGTGCGCGGAACTCGGTGCGCAGACTGCCGTAGGTCAAGGTGACGATGCTGGCGTCGAGCTGGCCCATGAAGGCGCCGAAGCAGACGGTGGCGACCGCCAGCCACCACGCGCCGGGCCGGTTGCGTATGCGGTCCGGCCGGGGGTGTTCGTGGAGCAGGAACGCTGGCCAGGTACGGCGGCGCGGCGGCGCCGGGGTCAGCGGGCCGCTCATTGGCTCCTCCTCGCGACGTGGTGTCCGACACGTCCAGGTTACATCGGTCACCGAAATATTCTGCTGCCGACGTATGACCGGCGGCTGACCAGTACAGGAAGTCGCAGGTCAGTCGCGGACGGCGACGGGGGACCCGCCCCTACCCCACCCCTGACCACCCCTATCGCGCCCCAAATGCCGTGAGTGATAAGCCGGTTGACCATTCGCTTCTCGCTCAAGCGTGCGGTGGCCTTGGGTAAGATCCGCGGCACAGGCCGTGATCCCCCGCCCCCGTCCCGAGGATCTGATGACACGACACATACCGGAGGCGGTGTCCTGGTGCCTCCTGGCCGGTGCGCTGGCCGTCGTGGTCCTGCTGATACGCCAACGGCAGATCAGCGCCCGGTTGCGCCGAACCGTCGCCTCGCTGGAAGACAGCGTGCGCTCCCGTGACGAGGAAGTCCGCCATCTGGCCGCCGTCAGACTCCCCGCGCTCGTGGAGGCCGGACCGCACCAGCCTGCCGGAGCGCCCGGACTGCTGCACGCACACCTCGCCGGGTCCGACTACGCGAACAGCCTGAAGACGGTGTCCGACCTGTTCAGCCGGGCCGCGCAGACCGCGCAGGCACGCGCCGACCAGTCGGCGAAGGCCGCGCTGATGGCCTCGATGCGCGCCCTGCAGGGCCTCGCCAACGAACAGCAGCTGGCCATCTCCGAGATGCAGGAGCGACACGACAACCCCGACGTGCTCCAGGACCTGTTGGCGATCGACCACACCAACTCCCAGTTCGGCCGCCGCGCGCAGGCCATCTCCGTACTGTGCGGCTCCTGGCCGGGCCGTCAGCGCGCCGCCTCCTCGCTGGAGGACGTGGTGCGCGGCGCCACCTCCCGGATCCGCGACTACCGCCGGGTCGAGGTGCACGCCCAGGTCGACATCGCCGTGGTCAGCCGGGCCGTCGAGCCGGTCGTGCTCACCGTCGCGGAACTGCTCGACAACGCCGCCCGGCACTCGCAGCCCAACACCACCGTGCAGGTCAACCTGCAACCCGCGCACAACGGCACCGCCATCGTCATCGACGACGCCGGTGTCGGCCTGATCGAGCAGGAGATCCGGCGCGCCACCGAGCTGCTCACCGGTGGCGGGCAGAGCGTGGACATCACCCGGCTCGGCGACCCGCCGCAGTTCGGCTTCGCCGCCATCGGCGTGCTCGCCGCGCGCTACGGGTTCAGCGTCTCCGTCGACACCCGCTCCCCGTACGGCGGGGTGCGGGCGGTGGTCTTCCTGCCCAGCGCGCTGCTCACCCAGGCGCACGACGACGGCCCCGCCTCGGTGCGCACCCGCCCGCCGTCCACCGCCCGGCACGCGGCGCCGAAGCGCCCGGTGGCGCTCCCCGAGCGCGTCGCGGAAACCGGCGATCCGCACCCGTCGGGCGCCGAGGCGACCCCCGTCTACGCCTCGACCGCGGGCGGCCTGCCCAAGCGCCGCCGCAGGCAGCCGCTGGCGGAACCCGCCGCGGCGGCCGAGCCGCCGACGCCCGAGACCCCGCAGGGCCGCTCGGCGCAGGACGCCGCCGCGATCATCGGGGCGTTCGCCCGCGGCACCCGGTCCGGCCGTGCCTCCTCATCGGACCACGAAGGGAATCCCCACACATGAACGGACTGCACGAGACCTCCAACGACCGGCTCGGCTGGATGCTGGACGACGCACTGGCCGTCCCCGGCGCCCGGCACGCGATCCTGCTCTCCGCCGACGGGATGCTGCGGGCGCACTCCCAGGGCATCAGCCGGGACGAGGCGGAGCGGCAGGCCGCCGCGCTGGCCGGGCTCCAGTCGATCAGCCGCTCCACCGCCGAGTTCTGCGACGACCCGCAGACCCCCTGGCGGCAGACGCTGATCGAGTTCGTGGACGGGTTCGTCTTCCTGGTGGCGGCCGGTCCCGGCGCGTACCTCGCGGTGTCCGCCGCCGCCGACGTGGACATGGAGGCGGTCACGTTCCGCATGCACAAGCTGGTCGACCGACTGGGCAAGGAGTTGACCAGCCCGCCGCGGCAGGACGTCGGCAGGACCGCATGACCTCGCCGGGCAAGCGACGGGGACTGGTGCGGCCGTACGTCATCACCGGCGGACGCGCCCACCCGACCCGCAACACCCTCGACCTGGTCACCCTGGTGATCGCCGCGGGCGGTGCGACCAGCGGCTTAAGCCCGGAGAAACGCCGCGTCATGGAACTGTGCCGGGGTGGCTCGCTGTCCGTCGCCGAGGTGGCGGGACATCTGCGGATCCCGGTGAGCGTCACCAAGGTGCTGCTCAGCGACCTGGTGGACAGCGGCCACATCGTCACCCGCTCCCCCATACCGTCCGCCGAACTCCCCGAACCCGAGATCCTCCAGGAGGTCCTCGATGGGCTCCGTGCTCGCCTCTGACGGCGTCTATCTGCCCGAGACGGTGCGGACCGCCGTCAAGCTCCTCGTCGTCGGGCACTTCGCCGTGGGCAAGACCACCTTCGTGGGCACCCTGTCGGAGATCCGGCCGCTGCGCACCGAGGAGACGATGACCCAGGCCGGCGCGCTCACCGACGACCTGGCGGGCGTCCCGGACAAGACCACCACCACGGTCGCCATGGACTTCGGCCGGCTCACCCTCAACGACCACCTGGTGCTGTACCTGTTCGGCGCCCCGGGCCAGCGGCGCTTCACCCAGCTGTGGCGCGACATGACCTACGGCGCGCTGGGCGCCCTGGTGCTCGCCGACACCCGGCGCCTTGAGCACTCCTTCGACGTGATGGGCCTGCTGGAGGAGCACGGCGTGCCGTACGCGGTCGCCGTCAACCACTTCGACGGCGCGCCGGTGTACGCCGAGGAGGAGTTGCGCGAGGCGCTCGACCTGCTGCCCGAGACCCCGCTGGTCACCTGCGACGCCCGCGACCGCAGGTCGTCCACCGAAGCACTGATCTCGCTCGTCCAGTACCTGTACTCCCGCAACCGCCAGGAGAGCGCGTGACCAACCGTCCCCCGGACGACGCCCTTCCGCCCCCCGGCTGCCCGGCGCACCAGCCCCGGCAGTCCAGCTACCCCGCGTATCCCACCGGGTCCGGCGCCACCCCGCTGTACGGCGCGGACTTCGCCCGCGACCCCGGCAGCGTCTACGACCGGCTGCGCGCCCAGGGCCCGCTGGCGCCGGTGGAGTTGGCGCCCGGCGTGGACGCCACGCTGGTCGTCGGCTACCACGCGGCGCTGCACGTGCTGCGCAGCACCGAGACGTTCGGCAAGGACGCCCGGCGCTGGCGGGCGCTGGCCGACGGGCGGGTGTCGCCGGACAACCCGGTGGTGCCGATGATGAGCTGGCGGCCCAACGCCCTCTACGCGGAGGGCGATCGGCACCAGCGGCTGCGCGGTGCCATCGACGACGCGTTGGCGAAGATCGACCCGCATGCGCTGCGCGGTTATGTGGAACGCAGCGCCGACGCCGTCATCGACCGCTTCGGTCCGACCGGACAGGCGGATCTGCTCGCCGACTACGCCCGGGTACTGCCCCAGTTGGTGATGAACCAGATCTTCGGCTGCCCTCCGGACCTGGGCGAGCGAATGATGGAAGGCCACAAGGGGATCTTCGACGGGGTGGACGCGGAGAAGGCGGACGCGCTGCTCACCGAGACCCTGATCACCCTGGTCGCGCAGAAGCGGAAGCAGCCGGGCGCGGATCTGATCTCCTGGCTGATGGCGCACGAGGCGCGGTTGACCGACGAGGAGATGATCCACCAGCTCGTCGTGCTGATGGGCGCGGGCAACGAGCCGATGCACAACCTGATCGCCAACGGCCTTCGGCTGCTGCTCGCCGACGACCGGTTCGCCGGAAACCTGGGCGGCGGCGGTCTACCGGTGGAGGACGCGCTCGACGAGGTGCTGTGGACCGACCCTCCGATGGCCAACTACGGCGTGCACTACCCGTTCTACGACACCGAGGTCGCCGGATACCCGCTGCGCGAGGGCGAACCGGTGGTCATCAGCTTCGCCGCCGCGACCACCGACCCCACGCTCGCCACCGACCACCGCTCCGGCAACCGCGCGCACCTCTCGTGGAGCGCCGGACCGCACTCCTGCCCGGCCCGGCGTGAGGCGCGGATCATCGCCGCGGTCGCCATGGAGCGCCTGCTCGACCGGCTGCCCGATCTCGAACTGGCCGTTCCCGCCGAAGCGTTGGAGTGGCGGCCCGGCCCCTTCCAGCGGGCGCTCACCGCGCTGCCGGTGCGCTTCCCGCCGGTGGCGGCGCCACTGCCCCCGGCGGTACCGGCGCAGCGCTCGACGCCCGCCGTGCCCGGCCCGATCCCGGCGGCCGTACCGGCTTCGCCGCCCGCCCTTTCCGACGAGACCCCTGGAGACCGTCGTTGGACCGCCAGCCCCATGTCATCGCCCCCCATGTCCTCGACCCGGCAGGACGCGACATCGCCGCGGAAGCAGCCAGGCTCGCCCAGCAGGGACCGGCGACGCGGGTGGAGCTTCCTGGTAAGGTGGTGGCGTGGTCAGTAGGCCGCATCGACCTGCTCAAGCAGTTGCTCACCGATCCGCGGGTCTCCAAGGACTCCCACCAGCACTGGCCGGCCTTCGTCGCCGGTGAGATCCCGCCGGACTGGCAGCTGTTCACCTGGGTCGCGGTGACGAACATGTTCACCGCGTACGGCGACGACCACCGGCGGCTGCGCAAGCTGGTCGCCCCGGCGTTCACCGCGCGCCGTACCGCCGCGCTGCGTCCGCGGATCCAGGAGATCACCGAGGGGCTGCTGGAGCGGCTGGCCGCGGTGCCGGACGGCGAACCCGCCGATCTGCGCGAGGAGTTCGCGTACCCGATCCCGATCCAGGTGATCTGCGAGCTGTTCGGCGTCCCCGACCACCAGCACGAGGCGCTGCGCAGGGCGGTGGACGGGGTGTTCGCCACCGCGAACACCCCCGAGCAGGCGGCTGCCAACTACCAGCTGATGTACCAGACCCTGCGCGAACTGGTGGAGATCAAGCGCTCGGAGCCGGGCGACGACATGACCAGTGTGCTGATCGCCACCCGCAACGAGGACGACGGCACCCGGCTCAGCGAGGACGAACTGGTCGACACCCTGCTCCTGGTGCTCGGCGCCGGGCACGAGACCACCGTCAACCTCATCGACAACGCCATCCACGCCCTGCTCACCCACCCCGAGCAACTGGCGCTGGTCCGCTCCGGCCGGGCCTCCTGGGACGACGTGATCGAGGAGGCGCTGCGGTACCGCGCTCCGGTGGCGCACCTTCCGCTGCGCTACGCGGTGGAGGACATGGAACTGGAGGGGGTGCGGATCGCCAAGGGCGAGCCGATCCTGGCCAACTACCAGGCGGCGGGCCACCACGGTGAGCGAGCCGACGAGTTCGACGTCACCCGCGCCGACAAGGAGCATCTGGCGTTCGGCCATGGTGTGCACTTCTGCCTGGGCGCTCCGCTGGCCCGGCTGGAGGCGGCCGTCGCGCTTCCGGCGCTGTTCGAGCGGTTCCCCGATGCCCGACTGGCCGTCCCAGCCGAGGAGTTGGAGACCGTTCCGTCGTTCATCTCCAACGGGCACCGCTCGCTGCCGGTGCTGCTGGGCGGTTGAGACGGGCGGGGCGCCGCGCCGGTCATGGGCAGCGGCGCCCCAACTCGTCCAGGATCGCGGCGAGTTCGCTCCCACGCAGCAGGGCCCTGACATGCCCGCTGTCGATCGAGTGCACATCGAACCGGTTGTCCTCGGTGAGCGCGTCCGCCTCCTTGATGAAGCGGTCCTGCAACGCCACCGGAATGCTCCGGTCAGCCGTGAGGCGTACGTAGGAGCGCGGTACCCGGCCCCATGTGGCGGCGTCCACCCGAGCGTCGGTCGAGACCACGGCCAACGACTCGTCGGGCTCAAGGGTGTTGAGATACGCCAGGAACTCCTGCTCGGTGCCGTCGGCCAGCACCGCCTCCTTGAGCGCGGCGAGCGTCGCGGCGTCGGACGTACGCCAGTTGAGCCGCAGCGCGCCGATCTTCGTCGGGTCGCCGACCAGCAACCCCGAGGTCGCGGCGAGCGCGCTGTCGGCGTTCTCCGGCGCCTGCGCGTACTCCCCCGCCGACAGTTGCACGCAGCACCAGGCGGAGACGTAGACCAGCCGGTCGATCAACTCCGGCACCACCGCCGCGACCCCGCTGATCGTCAGCCCGCCGAGGCTGTGCCCGACCAGCACCACCGGCCCGTGCTCCGCGACCCGGCGCACCGCCCCGGTGACCCGCTCCACGTTGTCCGCCAGCGTCACCGAGGCCAGCGCGGACGGCTCCCGACCGAGCGCGGCCAGATCCTGCGGCGCCTGGTAGGCAGGCAGGAAGGGCGCCTCGGGGCCGTGCCCCGGCAGGTCGACGGCCACCGTGCGATGGCCGAGCAGCCCCAACTCCCGCTGCACGGCGCTCCACGCGGAGGCGTTGCTGTTCTGTCCGTGCACGAGAACGAAGGTGGCGGTCATACCGATCATGATCGCAGCCACCCACGGCCCGCCGCCAGCGGTTTACCGGCTCCACCGCGTCCGTGCGGATACCTTCTACGCGAGCGGACTTCTCAGGAGGATGGGATGCACGCAGAGACTGTCACCGCGATATGCGCGGTCGTGATCGCTGTCGCGTCGCTGGTCGTCCCGGTCTACCAGGCGCACGCCACGCGGCAACACAACCGCCATTCGGTGCGCCCGATACTCCAACTACACCGCGGCTGGCCGACCGGAGGCAGAGCGGGGATCCGGCTCGTCAACTCAGGACTCGGGCCTGCGCTCATCGTCGACAGCACGCTCATCGTCGACGACGAGGTGATCGGCGCCTGGAACGCCCCCAGTGTCGACCACGTCCGCGACCGCCTGTCGGCGCGCCCTTCCGCCGTGACCTTCAACCAAGGCGAGGTCATCGCCACCGACTACGAACAGTACTTGTTGAGTGTCGCAAGCTACGACCCGCAGAGCCACGCCGAATTGGAGGACCTGATCAATCGGCGTCTCACACTCGAGATCCGCTATGAGTCCCTGTACGGCGGAGAGGACTACACCGCCGTCCTGGGCCCGATCCGCTGACAACACGCCATACCGCGGGGGCGCTTTCGTCACGCTGGGGTCAGCCTTGGTGTATCCCGATCTCGTAGGCGACTTCCCACCGCACGTCCGGCACGGTGATGTCCGCGGTCTCGACCGGGCGGCCGTCGGTGTCGTAGTAGGTGCGCTCGATCTCCATGACGAGGTCGCCGAGCGCGATGCCCAACAAGTTGGCCTGCTCCCGCGTAGCACGGGCCGGGCGCGGCACTTCGACGGCGGTGTCGACAACGATGCCGATGGACCGCATGCGCTCGACGACCCCGGCACCGGCGAGCGGTCCGAGCTCTGGCAGCACGATCGGGGTGTCGCCGGTGATGGCCATCGGCTCCCACGACTCGGAGAGTTGGACCGGCTGCCCGTCGGCGAGGAACTCGTATCGGGTGACCACGCAGAGATCACCGGGCGCGATGGCCAGGCGTTCGGCGATGTGCTCCGGCGCCGGGGTTCGGGCGTCACTGCGGGACTCCCACGTACCGCGGCGCCCGTGCTCCTTCATGTCCGCACGGAACGGTGAGCCGCGCCGTTCGCGGTGACGGGACCGGACCATACGCATGCGTTCGCGAGGTAGACGGACGTATGTGCCGGATCCAGCTCGGCCTTCGAGGATGCCCTCGACGATGAGTCGGTCCATCGCTCGTTGAGTGACGTTCCGCCCGACGCCGTATTCCTCGGCCAACTGGGCTCGCGACGGCAGCTTTTCACCAACAGCCCATTCTCCGGCCTTGATTCGGGCGCGTAGGGCGTCAGCGACTGCGAGGTAGGGCGCCTCTCGTGCCATGGACTCTCCGTGGTGCCCCGCAAGGGGCGGGCAGTGCGTTCGTCGACATTGACAAGCTACTGCATCAGGTCCAACCTACTTAAGTAGCACTACGATACGTGATCACGTACTCACAGGGGATACTTGTGCGCTCCCAGGATTCACGCGCTTCCGTTCTCGCCGGGCGACTCGCCGCGGCAACCGGCTGCGATCCGCGCACTGACGAGACCCCGGAATTGATCCGCCTCGAAGTGGACCTGCCCACTGAGCTCACCGCATCCGCGCGCGACGGCATGTGCGGGTAGATCGGCGGATTCATCCACCACGTGCCAGAGCCACCGGACCCGTCCTGCTGCACCCCCGGAGCGCTGGAGCGCACCCAAGAGGCCATCGCCGAGGCCGGGTACGAGCCGGACCTGATGCTGTGGCTGGCGCCCGGCGACCCGTCCATCCTGGTGGCCGCATCCTGCCAGCACTCCCCCGGCGGCCCCGAGGGATCGTGCACGGAGAGCTGCGCCCCGAGCGGGCCGAACTGACCGATTCGCTGTCGGCCAGTTCCCCCACGCCGTAACGTCGTTGGAGGGAACACGGGAGGGCAACATGAGCGAGTGGACCGACCCGCAGTATGCGGGGGTGCTGGACGCCTATCGCGCGGCTCAGGAGGCGAACCGGTACTGCCGGCCTCCGCGTAGCCGCTGGGGCCGACAGCCGTACCGCTGGTGCGACGGCTTCGCGATGGTGACTGACCCGAGCACCGGCACTGTCCACGTCGCGGCCCATGGCCTGAGCTCGAAGACCGACTGAGAATCAGCAGCGGGCCCGTCTGTGCGTTTTCCCCCGAGGCGCGCGGGCGGGGCCTTTCGCTGTGTGGACTCGTGACGCCCACGCGTCCGTCCGGGTGGCTTGCCACGGTTACGCCGTCGGAGGGCTGGACTGTGATCGCTTGCTTCGTCCGAGCGGCGGCCGAGCTAATGATCTTCGAGCGTCCCCCGGGGCCATCCGGGGGACGCATCGGCGCGCCATCCCCGCAGGTGAAAACGATCCTGCGAGGGTGGACGCTGGTGGGGCGTGTGGGACTCGAACCCACGACCGACGGATTATGAGTCCGCTGCTCTAACCGGCTGAGCTAACGCCCCGTACGGCGTGCCGTGCTTTGCCGTGCACATCGTCTGCCGCAGCATAGCCGCTCATACGATCTGTCGCCCTCACGGGTCACACACGCACGACTGGGAGGACTTCACCCGCCGGGGATCGGTTCCCAACCATACAAAAAGGACCCCGAAGTGGGGTCCTTGTGCTGTGCTCCCCCGACTGGACTCGAACCAGTAACCTGCCGGTTAACAGCCGGCTGCTCTGCCAATTGAGCTACAGGGGACCGAGCTCCCCCGACTGGACTCGAACCAGTAACCCTTCGGTTAACAGCCGAATGCTCTGCCAATTGAGCTACGGAGGAATGCTCTGTGTGCCTCGAACGCACCCACATCCGGGCCTCCCCGGCGGCGTGCGCTCGCTGCGACACATACATTAGCGCAAGCAGGGGGGTGCTCCGCCAACCGGTATCGCCGGGGTTGCCATGCGGCTACAGCGGGTAGCCGCCGGGTGTCGAACGGATGCATGCTGGCGAAGCGCACCAGGTACGCCAGAACGAGGGAAGGGTGGAGCAATGCGCTATCGGCTGACGTTCATCGCCGGAGCCGCCGTGGGCTATGTGCTGGGCGCGCGCGCCGGGCGGGACCGGTACGAACAGTTGCGCAAGACCGCCCAGCACATCGCGCAGAACCCCGCGGTGCGGAACACGGTGGAGTCCGCGGGCCAGCAGAGCCTGGAGCTGGTGGGCAAGGCCGCCGACGCGGTCACCCACCGGATCGACGGGCGGCTGCCCGCCTCGGTGACCGCGCGGCTGCGGTCGCTGCGCGAGCAGCGCACGGCGGACGAGGACGACTGGGGCACCAGCAACACCTGATCCGGGGATACGGCATGATCTGGCCCTATGGGGATAGTCGCCGGTTTGGACAGTTCGACCGCAGGAACCACCGTCGTCGTATGTGACACCGACACGGGTGCCGTGCTGCGGCAGGGGTACGCCCCGCACCCCACCGAGTCAGACGGCAAGCAGACCGAGGGCGACCCGCAGGCCTGGCTGCTCTCGCTGGGCGAGGCGGCCAAGGACGGGCTGCTCGAAGGCGTGCAGGCGATCGGCGTCTCCGGCCAGCAGCACGGGCTGGTCGCCCTGGACGCGGGCGGGGTGCTGGTCCGCCCGGTACTGCTGCGCAACGACCGGCGGGCGCAGGTCGCGGCGGCTGACCTCACCGAGGCGCTGGGCGGACCCGCGGGCTGGGCCGAGGCGATCGGCTCGGTACCCGAGGCCGCCTATCCGGTCTCCAAGCTGCGCTGGCTCGCCCAGCACGAGCCCGCCTCGGCGCAGCGCACGGCGGAGGTACTGCTTCCGCACGACTGGCTGGTGTGGCAGCTGCTGGGCCGCCCCGCGCGCCGGATCACCGACCGGGGTGACGCCTCCAGCACCGGCTACTGGTCGGCGGCCACCGGCGGCTACCGCACCGACCTGGTGGAGCTGGCGCTCGGCCACCGGGTACGGCTACCCGAGGTACTGGCCCCCGCGGAGCCCGCCGGGCACACCCCCGAGGGCCTGCTGATCTCCGCTGGCACCGGGGAGAACATGGCCGCCGCACTCGGCCTGGGCCTCGGCCCGGGCGACGCGGTGGTGGCGCTGGGCGCCTCCGGCACGGTCTTCGCGGTGCACCACGAGGCGCTGATCGACCCCTCGGGCCTGATCACCTCGCTCGCCGACGCGACCGGCCACCACCTGCCCGTGGTGCAGACCCGCAACGCGGTACGGGTGCTGCGCGGCGCCACCGATCTGCTGGGCACCGACCTGTCCGGCCTGTCGGAGCTGGCGCTGCGCTCCACGCCGGGTTCGTACGGGCTGGTGCTGCTGCCGTACCTGGAGGGTGAGCGGACCCCGCAACTGCCGCACACCGCCGGGCTGTTGGCCGGGCTGCGACGCGAAAGCATGAAGCCGGAGCACCTCGCGAGGGCCGCGTTCGAGGGAATGCTGTGCGGGCTGGCTGACGCGCTGGACGTGCTGCGCGGGCGCGGGGTCGCGGTGCGCCGGGTGTTCCTGCTCGGCCCCGCCGGTGAGCTGCCCGCCGTGCAGGCGATGGCGCCCGGCCTGTTCGGGGTGCCGGTGGTGGTGCCGCCGCCCGCCGACTACGCGGCGCTGGGCGCGGCCCGGCAGGCGGCCTGGGCGCTGGGCACCCAGCAGGGGTCGGTGTCGCCGCAGGAGCCGCCGCACTGGGAGTCCGCGGTGCTCTCCGGGAGCCGGGTGGCCGAACCCGGTGCGGAGGACCTGGCGGTCGGCTCGTCCGTGCGGCAGCAGTACCGGGCGGTACGGGACCAGACCCATCCGGGGGCGTTCGCGGCGCTTTGAGCGCTCCGCTGGGAGAGCGGCGATGTAAGTCGGTCATCCGCGGCGCCGTTGTGGCTGGTCGCGCAGTTCCCCGCGCCCCTTCAGGGCGCTTCTCAGTCCAGGTATCCCCGCAGCTGGTCGGCGAAGGCGTGGTCGCGTAGCTTGTTGAGGGTCTTGGACTCGATCTGGCGTATCCGCTCGCGGGTCACACCGAAGATCCTGCCGATCTCCTCCAGGGTGCGCGGGCGGCCGTCGACCAGTCCGTAGCGCAACTGCACGACCTTGCGCTCGCGTTCGCCGAGCGTGGACAGCACGGCCTCCAGGTGCTCGCGCAGCAGCAGGAAGGCGGCGGACTCCACGGGGGACGCCGCGTCGCCGTCCTCGATGAGGTCGCCGAGCGCCACGTCGTCCTCCTCGCCGACCGGCGCGTGCAGCGAGACCGGCTCCTGGGCGAGCCGCAGCACCTCTGTGACCCGCTCCTCGGTGAGGTCGAGATGGGCGGCGACGTCGGCGGTGGCGGGCTCGAAGCCGCGTTCCTGGAGCAGGCGGCGCTGGACCCGCACCACCCGGTTGATCAGCTCGACCACGTGGACGGGGACCCGTATGGTGCGCGCCTGGTCCGCCAGGGCGCGGCTCATGGCCTGGCGGATCCACCAGGTCGCGTAGGTGGAGAACTTGTAGCCACGCGCGTAGTCGAACTTCTCAACCGCTCTGATCAGACCGAGGTTTCCCTCCTGGACGAGGTCGAGCATGGTCAGCCCGCGTCCCACGTAGCGCTTGGCCACGGAGACGACCAGCCGCAGATTCGCCTCTATCAGGCGGCGTTTGGCCATTCGGCCCTGCACCACGAGCTGGTCGAGGTCGCCGGCCAGCCGGGAGTCCAGGTCGGCGGCGCCGCTCAGCTTCTCCTCGGCGAACAGTCCGGCCTCGACCCTGCGGGCCAACTCCACTTCCTCTTCGGCGGTCAGCAGCGGGATGCGGCCGATCTCCCGGAGGTACTGGCGGAACAGATCGGCCGACGGCCCGGAGACCTCGGCCGGATGAGCAGGTTCCGGCTCCGGTTCTTCGCTGTCGTCGACCAGCGGTTCGGTCTCGGGGTGCACTGCCGCATGGCTCTGCGCGGGCACCCGCTCAAGCGCGGGCTCCAATGGCGGTTCCACGGGGACGAGTTCGACGGCACTGTCGGCTTGGGGGGCGAGGATCTGCGTCTGCACAGGAACGGCCTCCACACTGAGCGCGGTCACGGACTCGGAGGCGTGCGGCAGTGGAACGGTCGCGGCCACGCCGCTGTCCGTCCGGGAGTGCACCGTGAGCGGACGGCCGGGGGGATTCGGCGTTCCGCGCTCCGAGGACTCAGGCACCGGACCCAGTGTGCGGTACGAGACGCCTCGACTACGAGGGGTGTGCGGTCAGTTTCTTCGGGTCTCGTTACCCGCGGCGTTCGCGCGGCTACGATTCACAGACCCGCGGCGCCCTGGTCTCGCAGCCGGTTGCCGTACTGCTGCAACGCCCACAGCTCGTTCTGCACGGCGCCGGTCTGGGCCGCGTCGGCCCGCGGGCCGAGCCGGGCGAGGTTGGCGCGCAGTTCGCTCTCCCGCCGTCTGACCGCCGCCAGCCGCACGCCGACCAGCACCTGACCGGCGTAGATGTCGGGCGCCTTGTGCATCACCGGCTCGACGGCCAGTTCGGTGACCATCGTGCGCACCGAGTCGTCGGGGACCGCGTCCCTGACCCGGGTGAGGTAGTCGCCATCGGCCGCCGCCACTCCCCCGGCCTCGGCGATGGCCCGGCGGACCGCGGCGTAGGGCGCCGCGGTGAACTCGTCCTCGCCGTAGGCGTCGAACGCCGGGGAGACCAACTGCGGGTGCTGCAGCGCGAGTTTGAGCAGTTCGCGCTCCACCCGGTGGTGCGGGCTGCGCAGGTCGAGGCGGGGGCCGGTGGGCCGCGCCGCGGGCTGCGGCCCGGCGGGCGCGGTACGAGCGGCGGGACGCTGGCGGTCCGGCTGGCGTCCGCGTTCGCGCTGCCAGCGGGCGAGTTGGCTGACCCGGCGGACCACGAAGTCCACCTCCAGGATGCCCAGCATTCCGGCGAGTTGGACGGCGTACTCGTGCTGGATGGCGGCGTCCTTGATGCCGGCGACGATGGGCGCGGCCTCCTCCAGCGCCGCCGCGCGTCCCTCGGCGGTGTCCAGGTTGTGCCGGGCGACGGTGGACCGGATGGCGAAGTCGAACAGCGGCAGCGCCTGGTCCACCAGGTTGCGTACCGCGCCGTCGCCCTCGGCCAGCCGCAGCTCGCACGGGTCCATGCCACCGGGGCTGACCGCGATGGAGGTGCGGGCGGCGAACTTCTGGTCGTCCTCGAAGGCGCGCAGCGCGGCGCGCTGACCGGCGGCGTCCCCGTCGAAGGTGAAGACCACCTGCGAGCCGGAGTTGTCCATCAGCACCCGGCGCAGGATCTTGATGTGGTCCTCGCCGAAGGCGGTGCCGCAGGTGGCGATGGCGGTGGTGACGCCCGCGAGGTGGCAGGCCATGACGTCGGTGTAGCCCTCGACCACCACCGCGCGGCCGGTCCGGCCGATGTCCTTCTTGGCCAGGTCGATCCCGTAGAGGACGTGGGACTTCTTGTACAGCGGGGTCTCGGGGGTGTTGAGGTACTTCGGCCCGTTGTCGTCCTCGCGCAGCTTGCGGGCGCCGAAGCCGATCACCTCGCCGGTGATGTCGCGGATCGGCCAGATCAGCCTGCCGCGGAACCGGTCGATGGGGCCGCGGCGGCCGTCGCTGGCCAGCCCGGAGAGCAGCAGCTCCTTGTCGGAGAAACCCTTGCCGCGCAGGTAGCGCACCAGGTGGTCCCAGCCCGCGGGGGCGTAGCCGACGCCGAAGTGGCTGGCCGAGGTCTGGTCGAAGCCGCGCTCGGCGAGGAACCTGCGGCCGATCTCGGCCTCGGCGCCGCCCAGCTGGTCGACGTAGAACTGGGCGGCGACCTTGTGCGCCTCCAGCAGCCGGGTGCGCTCGCCCTGCTGGCGGCCGGGGGTGTAGCCGCCCTCGTCGTACCGCAGGGTGATTCCGGCCTGGGCGGCCAGCCGCTCGACCGTCTCGGCGAAGGAGAGGTGGTCGAGCTTCATGACGAAGTCGAGGGTGTCACCGCCCTCCTGGCAGCCGAAGCAGTAGAAAAGCCCCTTACTTGGACTCACCTGAAAAGAAGGGGACTTCTCATCGTGAAAGGGACATAGCCCTTTGAGGTTGCCGCCGCCCGCCGGACGGAGTTGAAGGTACTCGGACACCACGGCGTCGATCGGGACCGCGTCCCGAACCGCCTTCACATCCTCATCCCGGATCCTGCCCGCCACGACAGAATTCTACGGTCGAGATCTGACAGCGTCGTCCAGCACTCCTTGGCTGACGGCGGGGGCGACGGGCGCGCTGACCGGCGCCGGGGGCCGGGCCCTCCTCCCGGACGATCACTGCACGAAGGACTCCAGCGGCACGCCCGGGTCGGCCAGCCGCTCCGGGTCGACGGTACGGCCGGAGCGGATCAGCTCCTGCAGGGTGTCCGTCACATCCCAGACGTTCACGTTCATCGCGGCCTGCACCCGGAAGCCCTCGCCGCGCTGCCCCAGCCAGAAGGCGACGAACTCCCGCTTGCCGACATCGCCACGGCACACCACCTGGTCGTAACTGCCCGGCGCCACGTGCCCGGAGAACTCCATGCCCAGGTCGTACTGGTCGGAGAAGAAGTACGGCACCCGGTCGTACGACACCTCCTGCCCCAGCATCGAGCGGGCCGCCGCGGGGCCACCGTTCAGCGCGTTCGCCCAGTGCTCCACCCGCAGCCGCAGCCCCAGCATGGGGTGTTGGGCGGCGGCGCAGTCTCCCGCCGCGTAGATGTCCGGGTCCGAGGTGCGCAGCGCGGCGTCCACCGCGATGCCGCCGCCGTCGGCACGGGCGGCGAGCGTGAGCCCGGCCGCCTCACCGAGCGCGGTGCGCGGTGCGGCGCCGATCGCGGCGAGCACGTCGTGCGCCGGGTGCTCCTCGCCGTCGTCGGTGCGGGCGGCCAGCACCATGCCGTCCTGGCCGACGATCTCGGTCAGCCTCGCGCCGAAGTGGAACCGGACGCCGTGCTCGCGGTGCAGGTCGGCGAACACCCCGCCGAGTTCGGGGCCCAGGGCGGCGTACAGCGGGGTCGACTCGGGCTCGACGATGGTCACCTCGGCGCCGTACTCACGGGCGGCGGCCGCCACCTCAAGGCCGATCCAGCCCGCGCCCGCGATCACCAGATGGCCGTTGTCCCGGCCGAGCGAGGTGAGCACGCCGCGCAGCCGTTCGGCGTGCGCCAGGCGGCGCAGGTGGTGGACGCCCGCGAGGTCCGTGCCGGGAATGTGCAGCCGCCGGGGCTCGGCACCGGTGGTGAGCAGCAGCTTGTCGTATGCCAGCGCGGTGCCGTCGCCGAGGGTGACGGTCTTGGCGACCCGGTCGAGGTGGACGACCGGCTGACCCAGGTGCAGTTCGATGTCCGCGCTGGCGTACCAGGCGGGTTCGTGGACGAAGACCGAGTCGCGGTCGTCCTTGCCCAGCAGATAGCCCTTGGACAGTGGGGGGCGTTCATAGGGGTGGTCGCGTTCGTCGCCGATGAGGATCACCCGGCCGGTGAAGCCCTCGGCCCGGAGGGTCTCGGCTGCCTTCGCGCCGGCCAGCCCGGCTCCGACGATGACGAACGTCTGATGTGCGTCGACCACTGTGCGCCTCCTCGCGCGGAATCCCCCGGCGAATCCGTCCTCAGGGAGCGTCCCGCACGGCACGGCCCCCGTGAAGGGCGCCGCACCGTGGGGGAGCTTGGCCTGTGATCTCCATGGTGCAGGGGCCGAGGGGTGCTGGTCACCCCCCGGCCACCGTTCGTTTTCCTTCGCGCGGCGCGGCCGGGGGCTTTGCGGGGTGCGGGGGGATTTGACCGCGCCGGGCCGCGACGTACCGCTTGTGTGCCGCTGCGGCGGGGAGTTGTGCCCGTGGGCGGCACAGGCCGCGACCACGGGCTCCGCCGGAGATCCCGCTGCCCCCGAAGGCGCTACGTGGTCAGGCGGTGGTGGAGGGTGAGGGCGGCCATGTCCGTCAGGGACGCGATCTGGTCGATGACCACCCTGAGGCGGGCGCGGTCATCGCGCGCCGCCTCGTACATGCCGCGGAACTGGGGGTCCAGGCCCTCGGGCGCCCTGGCCGCCAGCGCGTCGGCCAACTCCGCGATGACGACCCGCTGTTCGGCTCGCCGTCTGGCCTGGTCGGCGCGTTGCATCACATACCGGTCGGCCACCGCCTTCAGCACGGCGCACTCCAGCCGTACGCTCCGGGGCACGACGAGCTGCGCCGCGTAGCGGGTGAGGCGCCCGGGACCGTAGGCGTCCCGGGTGGCCCGCTCGGCGGCCAGGCAGAAGCGGCCGATCAGCTGCGAGGTGGCGTCCTTCAACCGGGCCTGCGCGAGGGCGGAACCGTCGTAGCCGTGCGGCCACCACTGCTGCTCCAGCAGCCGGTCCAGCGCCTGCGCCAACTCCTCCGGTTCCGCGTTGCGCGCGTAGCGGCCCCGGGCGACCGCGTAGATCTCCTGCCGCTCGGGCTCGGCGAGCAGCAGGTTCGGGTCGAGGTGCCCGGCCATCAGGCCGTCCTCCACATCGTGCACGGAGTAGGCGACATCGTCCGACCAGTCCATGACCTGCGCCTCGAAGCACCGGCGGCCGGACGGGGCGCCCGCCCGCAGCCATTCGAACACCGGCTCGTCGTCCTCGTACACCCCGAACTTGGGGGACGCCGGGTCCGTGGGGTGGCCGCCCTGTCCCCAGGGGTACTTGGTGGCGGCGTCCAGCGCGGCCCGGGTGAGGTTGAGGCCGACGCTGCAGACGCTGCCCGCGCCGTCGGTGGTGAACCGCTTGGGCTCTATGCGGGTCAGCAGCCGCAGCGACTGCGCGTTGCCCTCGAACCCCCCGCACTCCTTGGCCACTTCGGCGAGCACCTGCTCACCGTTGTGACCGAACGGCGGATGGCCGAGATCGTGTGCCAGACAGGCGGTTTCCACCAGATCGGCGTCGCAGCCCAGCGCCGCCCCCAACTCCCGCCCCACCTGGGCGCATTCAAGGGAGTGCGTCAGCCGGGTGCGCGGACTGGTGTTCACCTCGGGCGTCGCCGCGGCCGGGTCGACCACCTGGGTCTTGCCCGCGAGCCGGCGCAGCGCGGCGGAGTGCAGCACCCTGGCGCGGTCACGCTGGAACGCGGTGCGGCCCGGCCGCTTGTCCGGCTCGGGCACCCAGCGCTCGGTGGCCGCTTCGTCGTACGGCGCGTCACTGGTGGCCGCCAGTGGGTGGTTCCAGTCCATACTGCGACGGTAGCCGCAGCCACTGACAGCCGCGCCCTTGCGTCTCCGCGCCGGACGGGATCCGGCCTCGTCAGGCGGCGGGCCGGGCCCGCGCGGTCCCGGCGGGATGCCGGGCTGGTGGGGCTATCCGGGTCAGCTGCGCGCTGAGCTGCCGGGAGACCAGGGACATGAGCTGCGCCGTACTGTCGAACACACCATCGAAATCAAAGTCGAAGTCGGAACCGGACTCGGGCTCGGGCGTCACATCCGTCATGCGCCAAGTCTGCCGACGGTGAATTGCATCGGCGTTGCGCCGACGTATCGTCGGAAGGACCGTGCCCGGTCCCGGAGTTGGGGGCCCGCCGGGTTCAGCACCTTGGTGGGCTACCGCAGCCGCCAGTCACCGCCCCGGATACGGACGCCGTCGGTCCGCAGAGCGCGGGCCGTCGCCGCACCTGCCAGGTAGACCCAGGCCGGGCGCCGCCCGGCGGCCACGCGGACCTCGCGGGCGACGCGCTCGTAGAGGTTGCCGGGGGTGCCCGGCACGTACTCCTCAAGGCGGTCCAGATCCGCCAGCACCGCCTCGTACGCCTCGGGCAGCGGATCGATCAGCTCACCGTGGACCTCACCGCCGCCCGGCGCGTCCACGGCGTACGGATAGCCGGGTCCCTCGTACAGCAGCGCGCCGGTGAGTACGGCGGGCGTCTCGGCGGCGGTGCGGCCGAGCAGCAGTCCGTGGTTGGCCTCGCCGGTACGCAGCGTGCCGTACACGAACAGGGGCAGGCGGCCGACGTCCATGATCGGCCATCATGCCACCGGGGAACCAACCCGTGCTGCCGCGGCGTCGGTGATCTGCGGTGAACGACGACAACGGGGGGTCGACGGGGATGCGTGAACGCATACGCGCGCTGCTGCCGAGGACGCGCGGGGGCTGGCGGCGCACCGTCCAACTGGCGGCGGCGGCCGGCACGTTGGCGCTGCTGCCCGCCACATGGATGTACACGGCGGCCGATCCCCGGGTGCGGGACGTCGCCGACGTCCCGGCAGCGCCCGTCGCCGTGGTCTTCGGCGCGGGCCTGGTGAACGGCATCCCGTCGCCGTACCTCGCCCACCGATTGGCCGCCGCCGCGCGGTTGTACCAGGACCACAAGGTCAACGTCCTGCTGGTGACCGGCGACAACAGCCGCGACGACTACAACGAGCCCGGCGCGATGCGCGGCTACCTGGTCCGGCACGGCGTCCCGGCCGACCGTGTGGTGCTCGACTACGCGGGCTTCGACACCTGGGACTCCTGCGCCCGGGCCAAGCGGATCTTCGGGGTGGACCGGGCGATCCTGGTGAGCCAGTCCTTCCACATCCGCCGCGCGCTGGATCTGTGCCGGGCGGCGGGCATCTCCGGGTACGGCGTGGGCGTGGACGAGGCGCACGACGCCACCTGGTACTACGGCGGGGTGCGGGAGGTGGCGGCGGCGGCGAAGGCTGCCTACAACGTGCTCGTACGCCCGGATCCGAGCCTGCTCGGTCCCAGGGATGGCGGAGTCGCGGCGGCGCTGCGCGCGGCGAACGGGGCGGTAGGTGGGTCGGGCGCAGCCCGCCGCGCCTCCGCAGCGCACTGAAGGGAAGCGGGGAACCGCGCGACCAGCCGCGGACGAGCGACGGCACATCGCCGCACTCCCGGCGGAGCACTCACCGAAGCAGCAGGAAGAGGAAAACGACCACCGCCAGGGCCACCGGAACGCCGATGACGAACATCGGCCCGACCCACGGCCGGTCCAGCGGATCCGGCGGTGGCGGCGCGTACGGTGCGATGGTGACCAGCGGCTCCTCGGGTTCCTCTGCCTCAGACGCCACCCGGGAATCCTACGCTCAGCACCGCCCGCCGTCCCGGGGCGCGCTGTCCCGACGGCGCCCGGTGCGTCGCGGCGGCGTGCCGGAATGCGTGCGGAGCACGAACACAGCAGCGGTTTCCATTACGCGAATTGCACACTCCGGTGGCGCATGAAATTGCGCCGGGCGGGTGAACGATAGGAACTTCTCCTTGCGGCGGGAGTTGTGCAGTCTGCTCCGGTAGTGGGGCGCTCCAGGATCGGAAGGAAAAACTCGCGTGATCAAGAAGATTCTCGCTACAGCTGCGGTGGTCACTTCCATCGTTGGTGTCTCTGCCGCGCCGGCGATGGCCATCGGCGACGACCACGGCCCCAACTCCGCCAACGGCAACGGCTCGGAGCAGAGGTACGGGAACACGACGACCGGCGGCTACATGAGCCCGCAGATCGGCCTGGTCCAGGGCACGCTGAACAAGCCCTGCATCGCCATCCCGATCCGGAACATCCAGGCCAACGTGCCGATCATCAACCTCATCCCGATCAACGTCCAGCTGCAGGACATCATCAACCAGAACGGCAGCCAGATGTGCACGGAGAACTCCAGCTTCAGCCAGGGCGACGCCCCGCTGTCGCACATCCTGGACAACATCCCGGTGCTGTCCGGGAACGGCGCGGCCAACCACTGACCGTCATCCTGGGAGCTCCCTGGCCGCTGGCTTTCCGCCGGCGGCTGGGGGTCCCCGACTTTGTGACGCGTACCGCATAAGCAATCACGCATTAAGCGGACTAGCCACGCCTGACAGACTGAGGGCCTGTCCACGAATTCACCGCGGACAGGCCCTCGGGCTGTCCGTAGAAAACCGCCGCCGCTACGACTGCTGGGCGCGCGCCGAAAGCTGCTTGTCCAGCCAGAGGATGACCTCCGGGTACTCGGCGCGCCAGGTCTTGAAGTTGTGGCCGCCCTCGTCGCGGATCAGCGTGTCGATCCTGGTGGGCGCCTTGGCCTTTGAGGCGAACCTCATGGTGGGACCGTAGTTGTCCTCGCCCTTCTTGCTGCTGGTCAGCAGGAGCGAGACCGGCGGCGCGGGCAGGTGCTCCATCCGCCAGATCAGGTCGTTCTCCCGCTTGACCTGGGCGCTGCCCGCGTAGAGGTCGCCGGTGTCGTGGTCCTGCCGGGCGAAGTAGTCACCGGACAGGCTGGCGCCCGCGCCGTAGCGGGTGGGGTTGGTCATGGGGAACTTGATCGCGCAGTAGCCGCCGGTGGAGTCGCCGACGGCGCCCCAGGTGCCGGGGGCGTCGCTGGTGCGGTACTGGCTGGAGATCGCCATCGGCAGGTCCTGGTTGAAGAAGGTCAGCGCCTGCGGGCCGCCGGGGACGTCGGTGCAGTTGGTGTCCCGGCCGGGAACGATGGCGGGCCGCACCATCACGTAGATCGTCGGCTTGATCCTCTTGGCCACGATGTCGTCGGAGACGGTGCGCGGGATCTTCAGGCCGGTGATGAGGTTCTTCGCCACGCCCGGGTAGCCGGTGAGGGCGACGACGACCGGGAACTTGTCCTTCTCGTGGCCCTTTTGGAAGTACTGCGGCGGCAGGTAGACGAAGCCGTCGGTGGTCAGCCCGGAGGACGGACCGCGGAAGGTGACCTCCTCGACCTCACCGGCCTTGGTCTTGCCGCCCTTGAGCCCGGCGTCGGTCCTGCCCTTGACGACCAGGCTGACCGGGCGGCCGTCGTTGGTGTGACCCGCGTCCACGAGCTGCTGGCCCTCGGGGTTGCCGAGCAGGTCGTTCCACGAGGAGTAGAACCCGAAGTTGTTGTTGGCGGCGACGAGAACGACGCCCAGGATGGCGACCTGCGTCGCGGCGATCAGCCCGAGCCGACCGAGCCACGGCGCCGGACCCCGTCTGGCGGCGCGCGGCCACAGCCATAGCGCGGCGGCGACCACCGCTACCGCGATGATCAGCAGCACTATGAAGAACACTTTGGACGTGAGTCCCACGGTCGTCGCTCTCTCTTCAGGCTTCGGGCAGTCCTTCTCAAGAGAAGAGACGGAAATCCGTTCGGATTGGTTTACTCCACTTTGCAGTCAGCTTTCCCTACTTCCATGACCCAGCCCACCCATACCCGGCATATCACCTCAACCCAGACGTACCCGGACGGGCATCACCGTGTGCGCCCCATTTGAGTTGACTGACTGACCGATTGTCAGCCCCTGGGGATAGGCTCGACTGGACATTCTCGGTTGGGAGGTGTCCGATGCGGACGATCGCGTTGCCGCTGTGGGATCCGGCCGCCGGACAGGGCCTGCGGCAGCTCGCCGAGCTGGGGCTCGCGCTCGTGCTCTCCACGCTGATCGGCCTGGAGCGGGCGATCCAGCAGAAGAGCGCCGGGCTGCGGACCCACACCCTGGTCGGGGTGGGCAGCGCGCTGTTCATGGAGGTCTCCCAGCACGGCTTCAACAGCGTGCTCGCGCTCAGCCACATCTCCTTCGACCCCTCGCGGGTGGCCGCGCAGATCATCTCCGGCATCGGCTTCATCGGCGGCGGGATCATCTTCGTCCACCGCAACACGGTGCGCGGCCTGACCACCGCGGCCACCATCTGGCTGACCTGTGGCGTGGGCATGGCCTGCGGCGGCGGGCTGCCGCTGCTGGCGGCCGCCGCGACGTTCGGGCACTTCCTGGTGATCCGCGGCTATCCGCTGATAACCCGCCGCATACCGGCCGTCTCCGCGGCGGGACACGCCGAGCTGCTGCTCTCCTACCGCCCCGGCGGCGGCGTGCTGCCGCGCGTCCTGGAGCGGTGCACCGGAGCGGGCTTCCAGGTGGTGGACGTACGGGTGGAGCACGCCGCCTGGCTGGAGCGCGAGGAGGAGCGCGAACGGCCCACCGGCACCTCCGAGGTGCGGCTGTCCATCGAGGGCCGGGGCGAGGTCCATCATCTGGTCTCGGAGCTGTCCGAGGTGCCGGGCGTCGTCAGCATCTGGTCTCCCGCGGCCGAATCCCCGGACTGACCTGAGCGCCCTCGCGGTGGAACGACACCGGCCCAATTCACGCGTTCGCAATGCGTGTTACACGCAACCAGGCGATACTTCTAGACCATGTCGCAGCCGCAGCACAGCACGTTACCCGCGCTCTCCCGCCGCCGGCTGCTCGGGCTCGGCGGCGGCCTGGCACTGACCGGCACGCTCGCCGCCTGCGGGTCGAACACCGGCCGCGGCGGTGGTGGTTCGGGCGGTGGTCCCGGACTGTCGCAGTGGTACCACCAGTACGGCGAGCCGGGCACCGAGAAGGCCGTACGCCGGTACGCCGCCGCGTACCGCCCGGCCAGGGTCACCGTCCAGTGGCGGCCGGGTGACTACGACCAGCAGACCGCCGCCGCGCTGCTCACCGATGCCGGTCCCGATGTCTTCGAGGACAACGGGCCGTCCATCGACCAGATCCAGGGCGGCCAGGTGGTCGACCTCACCGACCAGATCAAGGACGTCCGGGCCGACTTCAACCCCGCGGTGCTGGAGCCGAAGACGTACCAGGGCAGGGTCTACGGCATTCCGCAGGTCATCGACATGCAACTGCTGTACTACCGCAAGAGCATGCTGGCGAAGGCGGGCGTCCAACCGCCGCGCACACTGGACGAGTTGGTGGCCGCCGCCCACGCGCTGACCGGCAAGGACACCAAGGGCCTGTTCCTCGGCAACGACGGCGGCGCCGGTGTGCTCGGCCAGGGCGGCCTCCCGCTGCTCGCCGCCGGGCTGCCGCTGGTCACCGACGGCGGCAGGGCCGGTTTCGACGACCCGGCCGCCGCCCGAACCCTGGGCAAGCTGCGCACCCTGTACGCCGCCGGATCACTGCTGCTCGGCGCGCCCGCGGACTGGTCCGACCCGGCGGCGTTCACCCAGGGGCTGACCGCCATGCAGTGGACGGGCCTGTGGGCGCTGCCGCAGATCAGCAAGGCGCTCGGCGACGACTTCGGTGTGCTGCCGTTCCCCCCGGACGGCACCGCCGGAAGCCCCGCCGTGCCGGTGGGCGCCTACGCCTCGGCGGTCAGCGCGCGCGGCGGGCACATCGACGCGGCCAAGGCCTACGCGAAGTGGTTGTGGGTGGAGCGCACCGACTACCAGGAGGACTTCGCGCTCTCCTACGGATTCCACATCCCGGCCCGGTTGTCGCTGGCGAAGAGGGCGGCGAAGCTGCGCTCGGGCGCGGCGGCCGACGCCGTACGGTTCAGCACCGACCACGGGCACGCGCTTCCGCTGCTGTGGACGCCCAGGTCGCAGGTGGCGCTGGCGGACGCGGTCAGCCGGATCATCAAGGACGGCGCCGACCCGGCGGCGCAGGTGAGGTCGGCGGTGGCGACGGTCAACGCCGACCTCCAGCGCGTGCGCCGCAAGACGGGCTGAGCGGATGCCGTCCAGGCTGCTCGGACCACAGCGGCGCTATCTGTGGTTCTGGGTGTTCACCGGGCCGTTCGTGATCGGGCTGATCGTGTTCGGCTACGTGCCGCTGCTGTGGAGCATCGGGCTCAGCTTCTTCGCCGCGCACAACACGGTGACGCCCACCCACTTTGTCGGGTTCGCCAACTACACCGCGATACTGTCGGATTCCGCCTTCACCTCCAGCCTGGCCACCTTCGCGGTGTTCTCGCTGTTCATCGTCCCGGCGACGTACGCGCTCTCGCTGGCGCTGGCGCTGATGGTCAACCGGCTGCGGTTCGCCCGGGCGTTCTTCCGCTCGGTGTTCTTCCTGCCGACCGCCTGCTCGTATGTCGTCGCCTCGCTGATCTGGAAGCTGTCGATCTTCAACGGGGTGCGGTTCGGGCTGGCGAACACCGTGCTCGGCTGGTTCGGCACGGACCAGGTGGCCTGGCTGTCGACCACCCGACCGCCCTGGTACTGGGCGGTGATCGTCACCGTACGGCTGTGGCTGCAGGCCGGTTTCTACCTGGTGCTGTTCCTGGCCGGGTTGCAGCGCATCCCGGGCACGCTGTACGAGGCGGCGGCGGTGGACGGCGCCCGGCCCGGCTGGCAGGTCTTCCGGTACATCACCTTCCCGCAGCTGCGGGCCACTTCGGTGGCGGTGGTACTGCTGCTGGTGATCAACGCGTTCCAGGCGTTCGACGAGTTCTACAACCTGCTGTCCACTGCCCGAGGCTATCCGCCGTACGCCCGGCCGCCGCTGGTCTACCTGTACTACGTGGCGCTCGGGCAGGGCCAGGACCTCGGGCTGGGCAGCGCGGGCGCGGTGGTGCTCGCACTGGTCGTCGCGGTGGTCACGGTGGCGCAGGCACGCTGGTTCGGCCTCGGCCGCAGGGAGGCGTGATGGGCGACGGGTTGCGCGCCTTCGCGCGGGCGCTGCGGCTGGTCATCCTGGTCGCGCTGGCCGTGCTGTTCCTGATCCCGTTCTACCTGCTGGTACGCAACGGCCTGGCCAGCGAGTCCGACATCACGGCGGCCAACTGGACGTTCTTCCCCAGCCATGTGCACTGGGGCAACGTCCGGGAGCTGTTCGACGATCCCTCGGTGCCGATGCTGCACGCGCTGTGGAACTCCACCCGGATCGCGGTGGCCACCACCGCCGGGACGCTGCTGCTGGCCTCGCTGGCCGGGTACGGCCTGGCCCGCATCCCCTACCCGTGGGCCAACCAGGTCTTCTACGGGATCCTCGGCACCCTCATGATCCCGTCCGCCGTCACCTTCGTCCCCAGCTTCGTGCTGGTCTCGACGCTCGGCTGGGTCTCGACGCTGCGCGGACTGATCGTGCCCACCCTGTTCAGCGCGTTCGCCGCGTTCGTCTTCCGGCAGTACTTCCTGGGTTTCCCGCGGGAGTTGGAGGACGCGGCGCGGGTGGACGGGCTCGACTACTGGCGTACCTACTGGCGGGTCGTCGTGCCCAACTCGGCACCGGTCTTCGCCGCGGTCGGCACGATCGTCTTCATCGGCTCGTGGAACGCGTTCCTGTGGCCGCTGGTCATCGGCCAGGACCAGCAGTCGTGGACGGTTCAGGTGGCACTGGCCACGTTCAACACCGGGCAGACGGTCAACCTGCACGAGATGTTCGCCGCGGCGGCGGTGTCGATCATGCCGCTGCTGGTGGTCTTCGTGGTGCTTCAGCGCTTCATCGTCGCCGGAGTGGAGCGCTCCGGGATCGACGAGTGATCGGCCCGGTCCTAGGCTGATCTTGGCGAGACAGGGTAGGGGCCCGCCGGAACCGAGCGACGAATGGGCTGGTGTGATGGGCTGGACCGCGAACGACATACCCGACCAGACCGGCCGCACCGCGGTGGTCACCGGTGCCAACAGCGGCCTCGGCTACTGCGTGGCGCGGGAACTGGCCCGGCACGGCGCACACGTCGTGCTCGCCTGCCGCGACGAGCGGCGCGGTCAGGCGGCGGTCGAGCGGCTGGTCCACGAGGTGCCGTCGGCACGGGTCGGCTACCGCCATCTGGACCTCGCGGACCTCGCGACGGTGCGGGCGTTCGCCGACGGCTTTCCCGGCGAACGGCTCGACCTGCTGGTCAACAACGCGGGTGTGATGGCGGTGCCGTACGCCAGGACGGCGGACGGTTTCGAGACGCAGTTCGGTGTCAACCACCTCGGGCACTTCGCGCTGACCGGTCTGCTGCTGCCGAAGCTGTCGGGCACACCCGGGGCGCGGGTGGTGAGCGTCTCCAGCGTGATGCACGCCATCGCCAACATCGACCCCGGTGATCTCAACAGCGAACGCAGATACGGGCGCTGGGTGGCCTACGGGCGGTCAAAGGCCGCCAACCTGCTGTTCGTCCACGAACTCTCCCGCAGGCTGCGGGCGGCCGGGATGGACGTGGTCGCCGCCGCGGCGCATCCCGGTTACGCGGACACCAACCTCCAGACCGGTCTGGTCCGGCTCGGCAACATCGTCGCGCAGCGGCCGGAGGCGGGGGCGCTGCCGACGCTGTACGCCGCCACGGCGGCGGGGGTGCGCGGGGACGCGTTCTTCGGGCCCCGGATCCTGGCGTTCCGCGGTGCGCCGGGCGTCTCCTGGCGGGCGCCGTGGACCCGCAACGACGTTGCGGCGGAGCGGCTTTGGGCGGCGTCGGAGCAGTTGACTGGCGTCAGGTACGGGATTTGAGCGCACTCGCCCTCCCGTTGCCGTCAGCTTCGGAATGCGCCCACCGGCCCGCCCGTCTGCCGTCGGCCGATTGCTGGCCGGTGCGCGCGGTTGATCGTGGGGCGGGTGGACGGGTGGGCGAACCGCGTAAAGATCCCGTCAGGGAAGTGGTGTTGGGTGCAAAGACGGCGCTAGGGAAGCGGGACGCGCCCCGGCGTGCGGGAATTCTGAGGACTCCCGCACGGAGGTACCGCACCGCATGTCCACAACAACGCCGCAGCCCACAGACGCCGCCACGACGCGTGAGCAGCCCCCTGATACCGGCGACCGCCACAAGCTGACCGCCCTGGGCGGCCTGGCCGCCCTCTCGCTGGACGCGATGGCCTCCGTGGCCTACGGCCCGGAGTCGATCGTGCTGGTGCTGGCCGCGGCCGGAGCGCACGGCCTGGGCTACACGCTCCCGGTGACCCTGGCGATCGCCGCCCTGCTCGCGGTGCTGGTCGCCTCGTACCGCCAGGTCATCGCCGCTTTCCCGAACGGCGGCGGCTCCTACGCGGTCGCCAGGACCCATCTGGGCCGCCGCACCAGCCTGGTGGCCGCGGCCTCGCTGATCCTGGACTACGTGCTCAACGTGGCGGTCTCGGTCACCGCCGGTGTCGCCGCGCTCACCTCAGCCTTCCCCGCGCTCTACGGCGACCGGCTGTGGCTGTGCCTCACGGTGCTCGTCGTGGTCACCGCGGTCAATCTGCGCGGCATCGCCGAGTCGGCGCGGATTTTCATGGTGCCGACCGTCGTCTTCGTCGGCTCGATCCTGGCACTCATAGTGGTGGGCCTGTTCCGCGACCACCCCGCGAGCACGGTGACCGCCACCGGGCACAGCTCCGTGCTGGCCGCCAACGCCACCACCGTGGGCGCGCTGCTGCTGCTGAAGGCGTTCTCCGCCGGATGCTCCGCGCTGACCGGTGTGGAGGCGATCGCCAACGCCGTACCGTCCTTCCGTACCCCGGGTGTGAAGCGGGCGCAGCGCACCGAAGTGGCGCTGGGGGCGCTGCTGGGCGTCATGCTGATCGGCCTGTCGGTGCTGATCGGCCGCTTCCACCTCCAGCCGGTCGAGGGCGTGACCGTCCTCGCCCAGCTCGCGGACGCCTCGCTGGGCCACAACTGGGCCTTCTACGTCGTACAGTTCGCCACGATGGTGCTGCTGGCGCTGGCCGCCAACACCTCGTTCGGCGGGCTGCCGGTGCTCATGGCGCTGCTGGCCCGGGACAACCACCTGCCGCACGTCTTCGCGCTCAAGGCCGACCGGCAGGTGCACCGGCACGGTGTGCTGGCGCTGGCGGCGGTGTCGGCGGCGCTGCTGGTGTTCTCCGGTGGCGACACGAACACGATCGTGCCGCTGTTCTCCATCGGCGTCTTCGTCGGCTTCACCATCTGCCAGGTGGGCATGGTGATCCACTGGCGTGCGGAGCGGTCCTCCGGCTGGGCGGCCAAGGCCGCGCTCAACGCCTTCGGCGCGGTGCTGACCGGTGTCGCGGCGGTCATCGTCACGGCGACGAAGTTCACCGAGGGCGCCTGGATCATCGTGGTCGCCCTGCCGCTGCTCGTGCTGCTCTTCGAGCGGATCCACCTGACGTACACCCGGATCGGCGAGACGCTGGGCCTGGGCCGGGTACCCGAACCGCCGCACCGCGACCGGTCGTTGGTGATCGTGCCGGTGTCCACGCTGTCCCGGCTGACCAGTGAGGCGCTGACCGCGGCGTCCTCGCTCGGCGACGAGGTGATGGCGGTGACGGTCACCGCCTCCGACCCCGAGGACCAGGCGCACGCGGAGTCGCTGCGCCGCGACTGGGACCTGTGGAACCCGGGCGTGCCGCTGGTCGAACTGCCCTGTCCGCGGCGGGCGTTGGGCCGCCCGGTGACCCAGTTGATCCGCGACCTGGCCGCCGAGCGCCCCGGCACCCGGATCACCGTGATGATCCCGGAGGTCGAGCCCGCGCACGTGTGGCAGCGGCTGCTGCAGAACCAGCGCGGCGCGGTCCTGGCCCACGCGGTCCGCAGGGACACCGACGCGGTCATCTGCAGGTTGCGCTTCCGCCTCGGCTAGCGCCCTGGGTGGTGTCGGGCAAGTGCCCGGCACCACCAACTCGCCTTACAGTCCGTGGAAGTACACGGCCCCCGCCCGCATGCCTCCGCGGTGGGCGAAGAGTTGGGGGATCGTGACGAGGGTGTAGCCATCGGCGCGCAGCGCGTCGATGAGGTACGGGGTCGCCGCGACCGTGGCGGCGTAGCGGTCGTGCAGTTCCACGATCCCGCCGCGCCGGGCCTGCTCCAGCACCCTTTGTTCGATGACCGGGGCGTCCTGTACCTGCCAGTCGCGGGGGTCGTCGTTCCACATCACCACGGACAGCCCGGCGGCCCGCGCCAGCGCCCGTATCCGCGCGTCCTGCGCGCCGTACGGCGGCCGGAGCATGGTCGGGGTGAGGCCGTCGGCCGCCGCGATCTGCCGTGCCGCCCTGGTGATCTGGTACCTGGCCCGGGCGGACGACAGCCGGGTGAGGTCGGGGTGGCTGACCGTGTGGTCCCCGATGGCGTCGCCGTCCCGGTCCTCGCGTCGTACGTCCTGCCGGTAGCCGTGCACCTGCCGTCCGATCAGGAAGAACGTGGCGGTGGTGTGCCGCCGCTCCAGCACCCGCAGCAGCGGTGCGGTGTACCGGGAGGGGCCGTCGTCGTAGCTCAGGGCCAGGCATCTGGCCCGCAGGCAGTCGACACCGGCAACCCGCTGGCCGGGAGCCCGCCGCACGTCGGAGGCGTGCGGCGGGCCACCACAACCGGCGAGCACCGCGATGACGGCAGCCACCGCCACCCCCGCCCGTCCCCACCCCACCAGGACCGGCATTGCGCTCACCCCACCTCCTGACACACCGCTTCCCATCGCATACACCGCAAAACCATACGAGAGGTGATGTATGGGGTACGCCACCCGTGAAGGAGCCCAGGGCCCAGCCCCGCTTCCGGCAAGGTGAGCGAGCCAAAGGACGCGCCTGTGTCGAAAGCGACGAGGAGGAGGGAGCGACGAGGAGGAGGGAGCGACGAGGAGGAGGGAGCGACGAAGGAGCGACCGCGCGACGAGGAGTGTCGACACAGGGTCAAGCGTCCGGCGGCGAGCGAACAAAAAGTGGGGGAGCGGCGCCTTCCGCACAAAGGCGCCGCTCCCCCGGTGAGGGTTTTCCGGAAAAGGTCCAAGCAGGTCCGGCGAAGTCCGCCGCGGTTCGGCCGCGCCCCTGAAGGGACGCGGGAGCGCTCAGCGGTTGTCGCTGCCCGCGCCGCGCGATGCGGCGCGGCCCGACTCCAGGCGGGCGACGGGGATGCGGAACGGTGAGCAGGAGACGTAGTCCAGTCCCACCTCGTGGAAGAAGTGGACGGACTCCGGGTCGCCGCCGTGCTCGCCGCACACGCCCAGCTTGAGGTCCGGGCGGGTGGCCCGGCCCGCCTCGACCGCGTGCTTCACCAGGGAGCCCACGCCGTCTCGGTCGATGGTCTCGAACGGGCTGACGCCGAAGATGCCCCTCTCCAGGTACGCGGTGAAGAAGCTGGCCTCCACGTCGTCGCGGGAGAAGCCCCACACGGTCTGGGTGAGGTCGTTGGTGCCGAAGGAGAAGAACTCGGCGGCCTCCGCGATCTGCCCGGCGGTGAGCGCGGCACGCGGCAGCTCGATCATCGTGCCGAGCTTCAGGCCGAGTTCGACGCCGTGCCGGGCCTCGATCTCCGCGATGACCTTCTCGGCCTCCTCGCGGACCAGTTCCAGCTCCTGCACCGTGCCCACCAGCGGGATCATGATCTCCGCGCGCGGGTCGCCGCCCAGCTCGCGCCGCTCGGCCGCGGCCTCGGCGATGGCCCGTACCTGCATGGTGAACAGGCCGGGGATGACCAGTCCGAGCCGTACGCCGCGCAGGCCGAGCATCGGGTTCTGCTCGTGCAGCCGGTGGACGGCCTGGAGCAGTCGCAGGTCGTTCTCGTGCGGCTCCTTGCGCGACTCGGCGAGCGCCACCCGTACCGACAGGTCGGTGATGTCGGGCAGGAACTCGTGCAGCGGCGGGTCCAACAGCCGTACGGTGACCGGCAGTCCGTCCATCGCCTCGAACAGGTCGATGAAGTCCTGGCGTTGCAGCGGCAGCAGGGCGTCGAGGGCGCTGGCCCGCTCCTCGTCGTGGTCGGCGAGGATCAGCCGCTCGACCAGTTCGCGGCGGTCGCCGAGGAACATGTGCTCGGTGCGGCACAGCCCGATGCCCTGGGCGCCGAACCGCCGGGCTCGGGCGGCGTCCTCGGCGTTGTCCGCGTTGGCGCGTACTCGAAGGCGGCGTACCCGGTCCGCGTAGGCCATGACGCGGTGCACGGCCTGCACGAGTTCGTCGGCGTCGTCGGCGCCCGCGTGCATCCGGCCTTCGAAGTACTCCACCACCGGGCTGGGTACGACCGGTACCTCGCCCAGGTAGACCTTGCCGGTGGAGCCGTCGATGGAGACCAGGTCGCCCTCCTCGACCACCACGCCGCCGGGCGCGGTCAACCGCCGCCGCTTGGTGTCGACTTCGAGTTCCTCGGCGCCGCACACACAGGTCTTGCCCATGCCGCGGGCGACCACGGCCGCGTGCGAGGTCTTGCCGCCGCGCGAGGTCAGGATGCCCTCGGCGGCGATCATGCCGTTGAGGTCGTCGGGGTTGGTCTCGCGGCGGATCAGGATGACCTTCTCGCCGGAACGGGACCACTTGACGGCGGTGTAGGAGTCGAAGACGGCCTTGCCGACCGCCGCGCCCGGCGAGGCGGCGATGCCCCGGCCGAGCAGTTCGGCGGTGGCGCGCTCGTCGAAGCGCGGGAACATCAGCTGGGCGAGCTGTGCCCCGTTGACCCGCTGGAGCGCCTCGGCCTCGTCGATGAGTCCCTGGTCGACCAGTTGGGTGGCGATCCGGAACGCGGCGGCGGCGGTGCGCTTGCCGACGCGGGTCTGGAGCATCCACAACTTGCCGCGCTCGATGGTGAACTCGATGTCGCACAGGTCCTTGTAGTGCGTCTCGAGCGTCTCCATGATCTGCATCAGCTCGTCGTACGACGGCTTGTCGATGCGCTCCAGGTCGGCGAGCGGCACGGTGTTGCGGATGCCCGCCACGACGTCCTCGCCCTGGGCGTTCTGCAGGTAGTCGCCGTAGACGCCCTGCTGGCCGCTGGCCGGGTCGCGGGTGAAGGCCACACCGGTGCCGGAGTCGGGGCCGAGGTTGCCGAAGACCATGGAGCAGACGTTGACCGCGGTGCCGAGGTCGTGCGGGATGCGCTCCTGGCGGCGGTAGAGCTTGGCGCGCTCGCCGTTCCACGAGTCGAAGACCGCCCTTATGGCGAGGTCCATCTGCTCGCGCGGGTCCTGCGGGAACTCCCGGCCCGCCTCCTTGAGCACGATCTGCTTGAAGTCCTCGACCAGTTGCCGCAGGTCGGCCGCGTCCAGGCCGAGGTCGCTGCTGGCGCCCTTGGCCTGCTTGGCCTCGTCCAGTGCCTCCTCGAACAGGTCGCCGTCGACGCCCAGCACCGTCTTGCCGAACATCTGGACAAGGCGGCGGTAGGAGTCCCAGGCGAACCGCTCGTCGCCCGCCTGGTCGGCGAGACCGGACACCGAGGCGTCGGACAGGCCGATGTTGAGGACGGTGTCCATCATCCCGGGCATGGAGAACTTCGCGCCGGAGCGCACGGAGACCAGCAGCGGGTTGTCGCTCTGGCCGAGGCGCTTGCCCATGCGCTGTTCGAGGGCGGCGAGGTGAGCGCTCACCTCGTCGCGCATCTCGGCGGGCTCGCTGCCGGATTCCAGGTAGACCTTGCAGGCCTCGGTGGTGATGGTGAAGCCGGGAGGGACCGGCAGACCGAGATTGGTCATCTCGGCGAGGTTGGCGCCCTTGCCACCGAGCAGGTCCTTCAGGTCCTTGTTGCCCTCAGTGAAGTCGTAGACGAACTTCCGGGGTGTTTGCTGTTCCGACACGGGACCGACTCCTCGCCCACGGGGGTGTGCCCTGACGGCGGGGAGCGTACCCATCTCCAAGGCAGCGCAGTGCGTCCACGGACACGTCATACGGGCGTAACCACCCGTCTGCCAGCAGATCGAAAGCGGAATGGCGCATCCAGCCTGCGATCCACGCCGGTCCCTCGATCGCTCATCCGCGTTTAGGACCTGAACACATGAGCGCGAAAGTCGCGGGTTTGACGCGCGAACGAACACAGACAGTGACGGTTGCATAAAGTCGCTGAAGCCAGCAGCCGTGACACCCGGTGCCATGAATTGGAGAGGTGACGGCACCCAATGCCACGCCTTCGTGGTGCTCATATGAGCAGGTGACTAATCATGCGTGGCGAGAATCACGCGCCCGCCACGGCACTCATCTCACATGCTGGACGCCCGAAGCGCGCCGGAAACACTCAACCGCCGGAAGTGTCCAACTCGGCGTCGGCGCCCACCACCGCGCAGTCGTACGGGTCCTTGAGCCAGCCGTCCGGTAGGACCACCCGCTTGGTGCCAGCGGTGCGCCCGCGCGGCCCCTCGGCGCCCTCCGGCCACGACTGGTCCAGGTCCAGCCCGCTCAGATGCTCGTCCAGTTCGGCCAGCGAGGACGACATGGCCAGCCGCTGGCGCATCTGCGACCCCACCGAGAACCCCTTGGTGTACCAGGCGACGTGCTTTCGGAAGTCGATGACGCCACGCGCCTCGTCGCCCAGCCACTCGGCGAGCAGTTCGGCGTGCCGCCGCATGACCCCCGCGACCTCCCGGAACGAGGGCCGGGCGCTGTCTCCCCCGCCCTCGAAGGCGGCCACCAGGTCGCCGAACAGCCACGGCCGCCCCAGGCAGCCGCGGCCGACCACCACACCGTCGCAGCCGGTCTCGCGCATCATCCGCACCGCGTCCTCGGCGCACCAGATGTCGCCGTTGCCCAGCACCGGAATCTCCGGCACGGCCTCCTTCAGCCGGGCGATGGCCGACCAGTCGGCGGTCCCGCCGTAGTGCTGCGCCGCGGTACGGCCGTGCAGCGCGACCGCCGTGACGCCCTCCTCGACGGCGATGCGCCCGGCGTCGAGGTAGGTGAGGTGGTCGTCGTCGATGCCCTTGCGCATCTTGATCGTCACCGGCAGCTCCCCGGCGTTGCCCACCGCCTCCCGCAGGATCGCGCGCAGCAGGTGCCGCTTGAACGGCAGCGCCGAACCGCCGCCCTTGCGGGTCACCTTGGGCACCGGGCAGCCGAAGTTGAGGTCGATGTGGTCGGCGAGGTCCTCGTCCACGATCATGCGGACCGCCTTGCCGACGGTCACCGGGTCGACGCCGTACAGCTGGATGGAGCGCGGGCGCTCGGACTCGTCGAAGTGGATCAGCTGCATGGTCTTGTCGTTCCGCTCGACCAGCGCCCGAGTGGTGATCATCTCGGAGACGAACAGCCCCTTGCCGCCGGAGCTGCGTTTTCCGGGGGCCGGTGACATCGGCGGCTGGCGCCGCGGGCCCCCCGACTCCCAGCCCTCGCCTTCGGCGAATTCCCGGCACAGCGTGCGGAACGGCGCGTTGGTGATCCCGGCCATCGGTGCGAGCACCACGGGCGGCGACACGGTGTGCGGGCCGATCTGCAGGTTCGTCATCGCGGCGGGCTTTCCTTCGGGCGGCGGACGGTACGGGCGATCTCCCATTGTCCCCCACCGCCGCAGCGGCGCCGCTCAGACCGTCACCGGCACCCGCTCCCGCCGCTCCCCCTCCGCGACCGCCAACTCGCGCAGCTGACCGAGCCGGACGCGGGTCTCCTCGTCCAGCGGGGTGTAGACCACCATGCGGGTGCCGCTGCGCGGGCGCAGCCACATGCTCGTGTGCTCCATGTTCAGCAGCCCGACCCGGCTGTTGAGGAAGCGCTTGGGCCGGTTGGAGGGCGGGGCGACCTCGTGCTCCCGCCAGATGTCCCGGAACTCCTCCGACGCCCGCTCCAACCGCTTGACCAGGTGCGTCCAGACCGGCTCGGCCACGTGCTCACCCATCCCGGCGCGGAACTGGGCGGTGCAGCGGCGCATCACCTCGTCCCGGTCGACCACCGCCTCGCGCCAGGCGGGGTCGGTGAACACCAGCCACATCACGTTGCGGTCCTCCGGCGGCAACGCGTCGAGGTCGGCCACCAGCCGCCCGTAGACGCGGTTGTACGCGAGGATGTCGTACCGCCCGTTCATCACGCAGGCGGGCAGCGGCTCCAGCTGCTCCATGGCGGCCCGCACCGAGGGCGTCACCGTGGGGCAGTCCTTGCTGCGCACCGGGTCCGAGACCCCGGCCAGGGTGAACAGGTGGGCGCGCTCGCCCGGGTCGAGCATGAGCGTACGGGCCACCGCGTCCAGCACCTGCGCCGAGACCTGGATGTCGCGAGCCTGTTCAAGCCACGTGTACCAGGTGACGCCGACCGCGGACAGCTGCGCCACCTCCTCGCGCCGCAGACCCGGGGTGCGCCGCCGGGAACCCGCGGGCAGCCCCACCTGGTCGGGGGTGATCCGCTCGCGGCGGCTGCGCAGGAAGTCGGCCAGTTCGCGTCGGCGTACATCGGTGCTCGCGCTCATGCGACCAGGGTGCCGCACTCCTCATGGGGTTGCCAGGTGCTTCCAATACCTGGATAACCACACTCTGGTACCCCTTTAAGCCAGCCAGCATCGTGGTGGCCGTGAACACGAAGACCGCACAGACCGAACTCCAGCCCTCCCGGGCCACGGTCCGGCCGACCGTCCGCCGCCTGACCGGCCCGGACTCCGCCGCGTCCCCGGTGCTCAGCCCGCTCGGCTTGCTCACCCTGCTGCTCGGCGCGGCACTCCCCATGATCGACTTCTTTATCGTCAACGTCGCACTGCCCACCATCGAGCGCGATCTGCGCACCGGCCCGGCACTGCTGGAGATGGTCGCGGCGGGCTACGGCGTGGCGTACGCGGTGCTGCTGGTGCTGGGCGGACGGCTCGGCGACATGATCGGACGGCGGCGGCTGTTCCTCGTCGGCACCGCGCTGTTCGCGCTCACCTCGCTGGCCTGCGGACTGGCGCCGAACGCCTGGACGCTGGTGGGCGCACGGGTCGCCCAGGGCGCGGCGTCCGCGATGATGCTGCCGCAGGTGCTGGCCACCATCCAGTCCACCACCACCGGCGCGCGGCGCGGCCGGGCGCTCGGCCTGTACGGCGCGACCGGCGGCATAGCGGCGGTGGCCGGGCAGGTACTGGGCGGCTGGCTGGTCGCCGCCGACCTCGCGGGCACCGGCTGGCGCTCGATCTTCCTGGTGAACGTCCCCGTGGCGGCCGTGGCGATGGCGCTGGCGCTGCGCACGGTCCCGGAGACCCGCTCGGCCAAGCCCGCGCGGATCGACGGCAGGGGCACGCTGCTGCTGGCCGCGACGCTGCTGGCGCTGCTGGTGCCGCTGATGGAGGGCAGGGCGGTCGGCTGGCCGCTGTGGTGCTGGCTGCTGCTGGCCGCGGCGCCGTTCGCGGCGGCCGGGTTCTGGCTGGCGGAGCGGCGTGCCGAGGCCTCCGGCGCGGACCCGCTGGTTCCGCCGTCGCTGCTGGGCAACCACGGGATGCGCAGCGGTCTGCTGGTGGCGCTGCCGTTCTTCACCGGCTTCGGCGGCTTCATGTTCGTGATGGCGGTAGGGCTCCAGCAGGGACTGCGGCTGGGTCCGGTGGCGGCGGGCACCGCGCTGGCGCCGATGGCGGTGGCGTTCTTCGCCGCCTCCCTGCTCGCACCGCGGCTGGTGGTGCGCTACGGGCGCCGGGTGGTGACCACGGGTCTGACGGTGCAGGGCATCGGGCTGCTGGTCGTGGTGGCGACGGCGCTGGCGCTGTGGCCGCACATGGGTCCGCTGGAGTTCGCGCCCGGGATGGCGGTGCTGGGCTTCGGCCAGGGGCTGGCGATGAGCACGGTGTTCCGGATCGTGCTGTCGGAGGTTCCGGCGGACCGCGCCGGGGTGGGCAGCGGCGTGATGGTGACCACCCAGCAGTCCTCGCTGGCGCTCGGGGTGGCCACGCTGGGCACCTTGTTCCTGTCGCTGGCGTCCTCGGTCGGCATGCGGGACGCGCTGGTGACGGCGCTCCTGGTGCAGGTGGCGGGCGGCGCGGCGGCGGTCGCGCTGAGCCTGCGGCTACCGCGTCACGTGCGGTGACGGCGGGGTGCGGGCCCGCGGACAACGGCGGTACGGGGGTGATCGCCGTAATCCGCGGGCCCGTTGTCATAGTGCCCTGCCAAGATCTACCGCATGAGGGGAACGCAACGGATCAGTCACGTCCACGAGGTACGGGACCGGGAGGCGCTGGCCGCGCTGGTGGCCGGTGGGACGAGGCCCAGGTACCTGATGTTCTGGGGCCATCGGCCCAGGCCGGACGGGAGCGTCGGGCCATCGTGCCTGAGCCAGTGGTGGCCCGCGCCGTTCACCGTGGACGGCGTCCGGTATCCGACGGCCGAGCACTGGATGATGGCGGGCAAGGCCCGGCTGTTCGGGGACGAGCGGTCCGCGGCCCAGGTGTTGGCCGCCGGGCATCCCAACCAGGCCAAGGCGCTCGGCCGCCAGGTGCGCGGCTTCGACGAGGAGTTGTGGGCCCGGCACCGCTGGGACCTGGTGGTCGAGGGGAACGTCGCCAAGTTCGGGCAGCATCCGGCGCTGCGCGACTTCCTGCTGGGCACCGGGTCGCGGGTACTGGTGGAGGCCAGTCCGCTGGACCGGGTCTGGGGCATCGGGCTGGCGGCGGACGACGAGCGCGCCGCGGACCCGGCCCGGTGGCAGGGGCTGAACCTGCTGGGCTTCGCCCTCATGGAGACCAGGTCCCGGCTGGAGTGAGCCGGACCGACGGTCAGCGTCCGCGGGCACCGGGTCCGCGACGCGGTACCGCCGTGTGGGCTCGCGGCGTGGTGCGGCGCACGGCCGACGCGCTTGGTCACTCCGGGAAAGTAGTTGTACGATATGAATAGTTACACATGTACAACCAAGTTTCGGAGTGCCCGTGCCAGAGCTGAGCCGACGACGACGCTTCCTCGTGCTGGCGATCTGCTGCATGTCCCTGCTGATGGTGAGCCTCGACAACACCGTGCTCAACGTCGCGCTGCCCTCGATGCAGCGGGAGTTGCACACCACGGTGTCCGGCCTGCAGTGGACGATCGACGCCTACACGCTGGTGCTCGCCAGCCTCCTGATGCTCTCCGGCTCGACCGCCGACCGGATCGGCCGCCGCCGCACCTTCCAGGTGGGGCTGGCCGTCTTCACCCTCGCCTCGCTGCTGTGCAGCCTCGCGCCGGGGCTGCCCTGGCTGGTGGGGTTCCGGATGCTCCAGGCGGTGGGCGGCTCGATGCTCAACCCCGTGGCGATGTCGATCATCACCAACGTCTTCACCGAGCCGAAGGAGCGCGCCCGCGCCATCGGTGTGTGGGGCGGCGTGGTCGGCATCAGCATGTCGGCGGGGCCGGTGATCGGCGGGCTGCTGGTGGAGTCCACCGGCTGGCGGGCGATCTTCTGGCTCAACGTCCCGATAGGCCTGCTGGCACTCGTCCTGACCCGGGTGTTCGTGCCGGAGTCGCGCGCTCCCAAGCCGCGTCGGGTGGATCCGGTCGGCCAACTGCTGATGATCCTGCTGCTCGCCGCGGTGACCTACGCGATCATCGAGACGCCCGGCAAGGGCATCGGCAACCCGCTGATCGTCGGCTGCCTGCTGACCAGCGTCGCCTCCCTCGCCGGTCTGCTCTGGTACGAGCCGCGGCGCAGCGAGCCCCTGCTGGACCTGCGGTTCTTCCGTAGCGCGCCGTTCTCCGGCGCGACCGTGATAGCGGTCTGCGGCTTCGCCGCGCTGGGCGGGTTCCTCTTCCTCAACACCCTCTACCTGCAGGATCTGCGCCATCTTGACGCGCTGCACGCGGGGTTGATGATGCTGCCGATGGCCACCATGTCGCTGTTCTTCGCCCCGCTCTCCGGCCGGATCGTCGGCGCCCGGGGACCCCGGCTGCCGCTGCTGGCGGCCGGAGGGGCGATGTGCGTCAGCGGGGTGGCGATGGCGCTGCTGTTCTCCGCGACGGTCTCGCTGGGCCTGGTGATCGGCGCCTATGTCGCGTTCGGCATCGGCTTCGGGCTGCTCAACGCGCCGATCACCAACACCGCGGTGTCCGGCATGCCGCGCTCCCAGGCGGGTGTGGCGGCGGCCGTCGCCTCCACCAGCCGCCAGGTCGGGGCCTCCCTCGGGGTGGCCGTCATCGGTTCGGTGATGGCCTCCGGTGCGGCGGGCGGCTACGGGGGCGGCTTCGTCGCGGCCAGCAGGACCGCCTGGTGGATCATCGCCGGGTGCGGAGCGGCCGTCTTCGTGATCGGTAGCATCACCTCCGGCCGCTGGGCGCGCGGCACGGCCGACCGTGCGGCGGACCGGCTGCAGGCCGACGAGATCAGGATGCCGGTGAGGGCGTGATGGACGAGAAGGTAGCGACCGCCACCCGGGTCTGGCACGAGCTACGGGTGCTGCTGCTGGAGCAGCACGACCGCCGCAAGGAGGTCTCCGAGGCGCTGGGCATGAGCTTCAACCGGGTCAAGGCGCTGCGGCGGATCGCCAGCCAGCCGCACACCCTGCGCTCGCTGGCCGACTACATGATGATCGACGCGCCCTACGCCACCTTGATCGTGGACGACCTGGCCAGGCGCGGCCTGGTGGAGCGCACCGCCAACCCGGCGGACCGCCGCTCCAAGCTGGTGCACATCACGCCGCAGGGCAAGGCCGCGGCCGAGGAGGCCGACCGCATACTCGACACCCCGCCCGAGGCGCTGCTCGCCCTGCCGCCGCAGGACCTGGCGGCGCTGGAGCGGATCGTCGACCGGCTGCTGGACTGACACGGCAAAACGGCGAGGGGCCGCGGGCTTGGCGTCACCAAGCCCGCGGCCCCTCGCCGTACGCGTCAGCAGCCGAGCAGACGGCCGCCCAGGTAGGCCTGTACCTGGTCCAGCGAGACCCGCTCCTGCTTCATGGTGTCGCGCTCGCGCACCGTCACCGCGTTGTCGTCCAGGGTGTCGAAGTCGACCGTGACGCAGAACGGGGTGCCGATCTCGTCCTGGCGGCGGTAGCGGCGGCCGATGGCGCCCGCGTCATCGAACTCGATGTTCCAGTTCTTCCGCAGGTCCGCGGCGAGGCCCTTGGCCTTGGGCGACAGCTGCGGGTTGCGGGACAGCGGCAGCACGGCGACCTTGACCGGGGCGAGGCGCGGGTCGAGGCGCATCACGGTGCGCTTCTCCATCTGGCCCTTGGCGTTGGGCGCCTCGTCCTCGTTGTAGGCGTCGAGCATGAAGGCGAGCATGGCGCGGTTGACACCGGCCGCGGGCTCGATCACGTACGGGGTCCAGCGCTCGCCCGCCTCCTGGTCGAAGTACGACAGGTCCTGGCCGGAGGCCTTGGAGTGCGCGCCCAGGTCGTAGTCGGTGCGGTTGGCCACACCCTCCAGCTCGGAGAACTCGGTGCCGCCGAAGTTGAAGCGGTACTCGATGTCAGCGGTGCGCTTGGAGTAGTGGGAGAGCTTCTCCTTCGGGTGCTCGTACCAGCGGATGTTCTCCTCGCGGATGCCGAGGTCGCGGTACCAGTTCCAGCGCTGGTCCATCCAGTACTCGTGCCACTTCTCGTCCTCGCCCGGCTTGACGAAGAACTCCATCTCCATCTGCTCGAACTCGCGGGTGCGGAAGATGAAGTTGCCCGGAGTGATCTCGTTGCGGAAGGACTTGCCGACCTGGGCGATGCCGAACGGCGGCTTCTTGCGCGAGGTCTGCTGGACGGCCGCGAAGTTGGTGAAGATGCCCTGCGCGGTCTCCGGCCGCAGATAGGCCACCGAGCCGGAGTCCTGGGTCGGGCCGAGGTGGGTGGAGAGCAGGCCGGAGAACTGCTTGGGCTCGGTGAAACCGCCCTTGTTGCCGCAGTTGGGGCAGTTGATGTCGGCCAGGCCGCCCGCGGGCATCCGGCCGTGCTTGGCCTCGTACGCCTCCTCCAGGTGGTCGGCGCGGAAGCGCTTGTGGCAGGAGGTGCACTCGGTCAACGGGTCGGTGAAGGTCGCCACGTGCCCGGACGCCTCCCAGACCTCACGGGCCAGGATCACCGACGAGTCGATACCGACCACGTCGTCGCGCGAGGTGACCATGGAGCGCCACCACTGGCGCTTGATGTTCTCCTTGAGCTCCACGCCCAGTGGTCCGTAGTCCCAGGCGGCGCGCTGGCCACCGTAGATCTCGGAGCAGGGGTAGACGAAGCCACGGCGCTTGCTCAGGCTGACGATGGTGTCGATCTTGTCGGCGGCCACGGTGCTCTCTTCATTACGACGAAGCGGTCAAGTGGGATCCGCTGCGGCCCAGCGAATAACTCAGGTTACCGGCGCCCGAGGCCTCCTGACCAAATCGGATTCGCTTTACGATCATCCGGCACTGGCACAATGGGAGCGAGCCGGAACGAGGAGGACGAGACCGTGGCCACCGCCAACCCCCCCGTCCAGGGACGCGCCACCCGCCAGCGCGCTGCCGTGTCGGCCGCCCTCGCGGAGGTCGACGAGTTCCGCAGCGCCCAGGAACTGCACGATCTGCTGCGGCACCGCGGCGACTCGGTGGGCCTGACCACCGTCTACCGCACGCTGCAGTCGCTCGCCGACGCGGGCGAGGTGGACGTGCTGCGCACCAGTGACGGCGAGGCCGTCTACCGCCGGTGCAGCAGTGGCCACCATCACCACCTGGTCTGCCGGGGCTGCGGCAAGGCCGTCGAGGTCGAGGGTCCCGCGGTCGAGAAGTGGGCTGACGCGATCGCCGCCGAGCACGGCTATGTGGACGTGGACCACACCATCGAGATCTTCGGCACCTGCGCGGAGTGCGCGGCGGGACGCTCCGGGGGCGAGGCCCCCCGAAGCTCCCGGTAGGCGCGCCGGACCCGCTTACGGGTTCGGCAACGCGCCACCGAAGCGCCGGTCACGGGAGGCGTACTCCAGGCACGCCCGCCACAGGTCGCGGCGATCGAAATCCGGCCAGAGAACGTCCTGGAACACCATCTCCGCGTAAGCGCTCTGCCAGATCAGGTAGTTGGAGGTGCGCTGCTCACCGGACGGACGGACGAACAGGTCGACGTCCGGCATGTCCGGGTAGTACATGTACTTGGCCAGAGTCTTCTCGTTGACCTTGGCCGGGTCGAGGCGGCCCGCCTTGACGTCCGCCGCCAGCTTCGCCGCCGCGTCCGCGATCTCCGCCCGGCCGCCGTAGTTGACGCAGAAGTACAGCGTCATCACGTCGTTGTCCTTGGTCTGCTCCTGGGCGACCTGGAGCTCCTGGACCACGGACTTCCACAGCTTCGGCATCCGCCCGGTCCACCGGATGCGAATGCCCATCGCGTCCATCTCGTCGCGACGGCGCCGGATCACGTCGCGGTTGAAGTTCATCAGGAAGCGGACCTCCTCCGGCGACCGCTTCCAGTTCTCGGTGGAGAAGGCGTACAGCGACAGGTTCTTGACGCCCATCTCGATGCAGCCCCTGAGCACGTCGAGCACGACGCCCTCGCCGACCTTGTGGCCCTCGGTGCGCGGCAGGCCGCGCTGCTTCGCCCAGCGGCCGTTGCCGTCCATGACGATCGCGACATGGTTGGGCACCAGTTCGCCAGGGATCTTCGGCGGCCGGGCGCCCGACGGGTGCGGCTCCGGCGTCTGGTACTCGCGTCGGCCCCGGCCGAGGATCCCACGACGTGCCATGTGCGTTGTTCCCTACTTTCCTGTTCTAGAAGTTCTGCGGGCTTCGCCCCACGCCCGCGCCGCCGCTGTCCACGAACCGCAGCGAACGCAGCCCCCGCTCCAGGTGCCACTGCAGGTACGCGGCGACGATCCCGCTGCCCTCCCGGGAGTGGCGCTCCTCGCAGGCGTCCGCGGTCTCCCAGTCCCCGGTGAGCAGCGCGCCCAGCAGTTCCAGCGACTCCGGAGAGGGTACGACGCTGCCGGGCACCCGGCACTGGCCGCACACCACTCCGCCCGATGCGACCGAGAAGAACCGGTTCGGGCCGGGCAGTCCGCATTTGGCGCAGGCCTCGAAGCTGGGCGCGTAGCCGTTGACCGCGAGCGACCGCAGCAGGAAGGCGTCCAGCACCAGCCGTGGGTCGTGCGTCCCGGCGGCCAGCGTACGCAGGCCCCCGACCAGCAGCAGGTACTGCTGCACGGCGGGTTCACCCTCGTGATCGGTGAACCGCTCGGCGGTCTCCAGCATCGCGGTACCGGCGGTGTAGCGGGCGTAGTCGGTGACGATGTCGCTGCCGTAGGCGGCGATCGACTCGACCTGGGTGCACAACGGCAGCCCGCGGCCCACCAGTTCCCCACCGCGGGCGAAGAACTGCACGTCGACATGGGAGAACGGCTCCAGCCGGGCGCCGAACTTCGACTTGGTGCGCCGTACTCCCCGGGCCACCGCGCGCACCCGGCCCTGGCGCCGGGTGAGGATGGTGACGATCCGGTCCGCCTCCCCCAGCTTCTGGGTGCGCAGGACCACGCCGTCGTCGCGGAACAGACTCATCGCCCGCCGCCCCGGGTGCCCGGCCGCGGACGCGGCCCGCGGCGGGACCGCGGTCGGATGGAGTGTTCCCCGCAAGAACGCAGCATGAGGCCATTGTCGCCTACGAAGGGGTACGGGCGGCCGCCTCCAGTAGCCGGTCGGTGTCCTCCGCGGGCAGCCGCAGCGAGCGGCCCACGGCGCCCAGCACCTCCCGCTCCGCGGGCAGGTACGGGCCGTCGGCGAGCGCGATGCGGGCGCCCTGCAGCAGCACCCGCTCCCTGCCCTGCGGCGCGAGGTGCCTGGTGAGCGGCTCCAGGGCCTCGTGCAGTTCGATCGACAGCCAGGTCCCGCAGCCGTCCAGGGCGCCCGCCAGCGAGTCGTACGAGCCGGGCAGCCGCCCCTCGTCGGCGGCGAGCGCGGCCAGCAGACCGATCAGCTGGTCCTCGGTGCAGTCGCTGAACCCGGCCTCGCGCACCGCCTCCAGCGCGGCCTGCCGGGCCTGCCGCGATCCGGCGCCACCCGCGGTGAGCACCGCGAGGGCGATGGTGTGCACCGCGTCCCGCAGCATCGCGGCGAACCGGCTGCTGGTGGGCGCGTCCAGCACGTCGAGCCCGTACCGGCGGTGGCACACGCCGCACTCGGCGATGGTGCCCGCCGGTCCGCGGGTCAGCAGCGGGACGCCCAGCACGGTGAACCGCCGTACCCCGGTGCGGCGGCAGTAGTTGCGGTCACCGCCGCAGTCGGGACAGTAGAACTCACCGTCGCCCTCGGTGTGCCAGACGGTGCGCACCCCCCAGGGAAATCGGCTTCGACAGCGCGGTTCCGGCGATGGCAGACCCACGATGCACCCTCCGGCGGCTCGTCCTGGCACATGCGAACTTCCGCGACGTCCGATCGCGTTCCACGGCACGGGCACCGGAGGCAGCGCGGCTCGGCGTAGTGGTAACGCTCCGGCAACGGCGCCGTGTTGGAGTGATGTTAGCCACACACGTGACGTGCAGTCAGTACCGCGTACACATCCGGTCACGCGAAGGGCGAAAACGCGGTCCCGGCCGCCGCGTCGGCGACCGGGACCGGGTGGGTCGCCCGTCGGGTCAGTCGCGGTACGCCCGGTTGACCGCGGAGACCACGGCCTTGATCGAGGCGCGCACGATGTTGGCGTCGATGCCGACGCCCCACAGCACCTTGCCGTCGATCGCGCACTCCACGTAGGAGGCGGCCTGGGCGGCCGCGCCCTCGGTCTGCGCGTGCTCGGCGTAGTCCAGCACCCGTACGTCCACGCCGGTGGCGGCCAGCGCGTCGACGAACGCGGCCAGCGGGCCGTTGCCGGTGCCGGTCAGCACGGTCTCGGCGCCGTCCACCACCGCCTCGACGGTGAGCGCGTCGCCGCCGTCGTTGGTGGTCGAGGTCTGCGCGGAGCGCAGCGCGATCCGGCCCCAGGCGTTGTCCGGCGTCGGCAGGTACTCGTCCTGGAAGACCGCCCAGATCTCGGCCGGGGTGACCTCGCCGCCCTCGGCGTCGGTCTTGTTCTGGATGATCTTCGAGAACTCGATCTGCATCCGGCGCGGCAGGTCCAGCTTGTGGTCGTTCTTCAGGACGTAGGCGACACCGCCCTTGCCGGACTGGGAGTTGACCCGGATCACGGCCTCGTAGGAACGGCCGACGTCCTTGGGGTCGATGGGCAGGTAGGGAACCGCCCACTCGATCTCGTCCACGGACCTGCCCTGCGCCGCCGCGTCCGCCTCCAGCGCCTCGAAGCCCTTCTTGATGGCGTCCTGGTGGGAGCCGGAGAAGGCGGTGTAGACCAGGTCGCCCGCGTAGGGGTGGCGCGGGTGGACCTCCATCTGGTTGCAGTACTCGGCGGTGCGGCGGATGTCGTCGATCCGGGAGAAGTCGATCTGCGGGTCGACTCCCTGGGAGAACAGGTTCATTCCCAGGGTGACCAGGTCGACGTTGCCGGTGCGCTCGCCCTGGCCGAACAGGCAGCCCTCGATGCGGTCGGCCCCGGCCATGATGGCCAGTTCGGCGGCGGCGACCGCGGTGCCGCGGTCGTTGTGCGGATGCACCGACAGGCAGACGTACTCGCGGCGGGTCAGGTTCCGCGACATCCACTCGAAGCGGTCGGCGTGCGTGCTGGGCGTCGAACGCTCCACGGTGGCGGGCAGGTTGAGGATGATCTCGCGGCCCTCCTGCGGCTGCCAGACGTCCATCACCGCCTCGCAGACCTCCAGCGCGAAGTCCAGTTCGGTGTCGGTGAAGATCTCCGGGCTGTACTGGTAGCCGAAGACCGTCTGGTCGCCGAGGATCTTGTCGGCGTACTCCATCACCAGCCGGGTGCCGTCCACCGCGATCTGCCTGGTCTCCTCGCGCCCGCCGCGGAACACCACCCGGCGGAACAGCGGCGCGGTCGCGTTGTACAGGTGCACGGTGGCGCGCGGAGCGCCGCGCAGTGACTCGACGGTGCGCTCGATCAGTTCCTCGCGCGCCTGGGTCAGGACGGAGATCGTCACGTCCTCCGGGATCGCGCCCTCCTCGATGATCGAGCGCACGAACGCGAAGTCGGTCTCTCCGGAGGACGGGAAGCCGACCTCGATCTCCTTGTAGCCCATGCCGACCAGCAGGTCGAACATCGCCCTCTTACGGGCCGGGGACATCGGGTCGATCAGCGCCTGGTTGCCGTCCCGCAGGTCGGTGGAAAGCCAGCGGGGCGCCTTGGTGATCCGCTGCTCAGGCCAGGTGCGGTCGGGGATCCGCACCGCCTCGTACGGGCGGTACCGGTGGATCGGCATCCCGGACGGGCGCTGGCGGACCGTGGCGGCGGTGATGGGCGTGGGCCCGCCGACGCTGTTGGGGGTGCTGCTCATGCTGTGAGGCTCCAGAGTCCTTTTGGCTCGGGCGGCCGACGGGGCGGGATTCGCGCATCACCGATCTCCGCGGGGAGGGGGTCGGCCTCGACTACAGGCCCTCGCCGCGGCAGCTAAGAAGAAGCAGCCCGAAACGCATGGTGTGGGAAGCCTAGCCCGGCAGGCCCCACGGCGCACGGGAGAAGCCCGTTCCTCTCAGTATGCAAGACGCCGGGCCAACACGTCGCAAACCCGAATTCTCCACTCGTTCTCGTCAATTACGGGCACGTACCGTGACAACTCCGCTACGCGATGCCAGATTGCGGGGCATGACCCACGCGCCTGCTCACCGTCCCGTCTTCTGCCCGATCGTCCCGCCGCACCTGCTGGAGTCCCTCGCCCGGCACGAGGATCCCGCAGTGCACCTTCCGGCGCGGTACACCCTGGAACTGGACGCCGCACACCGCACCCGGCGCCGGATGGGCGTCCCGGCGCCCGTCGAGCCCGCCGCCGGGGCGGTCAGCGACCGGCCGGAGCGCACCATCTACGACGCCGGGCACGAGCAGACGCTGCCCGGTACCAGGGTGCGCGCGGAGGGCGCGAGCCCGGTGCAGGACCAGCCGGTCAACCACGCCTACGACGGTCTCGGCGCCACCTTCGAGCTGTACCTCCGGGCGTACCGGCGGCACTCCATCGACGGCCGGGGCCTGCCGCTGAACGCCAGCGTCCACTACGGGCGGAACTACAACAACGCCTTCTGGGACGGCAGGCAGATGGTCTTCGGCGACGGCGACGGGCGGATCTTCCAGGACTTCACCGGCTCCGTCGACGTGATCGGGCACGAGCTGACGCACGGCGTCACCCAGTACTCGGCGAACCTCCAGTACTTCGGGCAGTCCGGGGCGCTCAACGAGTCGGTGTCCGACGTCTTCGGCTCGATCATCAAGCAGTACGCGCTCGGACAGACCAGCGACCAGGCCGACTGGCTGATCGGCGCGGACGTCCTGGTGCCCGGGATCCACGGCGTCGCGCTGCGCTCCATGAAGGCGCCGGGGACCGCCTACGACGACCCGGCACTCGGCAAGGACCCGCAGCCCGCCACCATGGACGGCTACGTCACCACCTCGCAGGACAACGGCGGCGTGCACATCAACTCCGGCATTCCCAACCACGCCTTCTACCTGGTCGCCGTCGCGCTCGGCGGGCACAGCTGGGAGCGCGCCGGACGGATCTGGTACGACACCCTGACCGGCGGCCAGCTCTCCTCGGACGCCGACTTCGCCGCCTTCGCCAGGGCCACCGCGGCGGCGGCGCACGCCCGGTACGGGGACGGGGAGGAGCACCAGGCGGTGGTCAAGGCCTGGTCCCAGGTCGGTGTGGCGGCCAGCGCGACACTCCCCCGGCAGGCGGCGCCCGAGGGTGCGCCCTCCTCGTCGCAGGGGTAGGCCTAGAGCATGCGGATAGTGGTGACGAGGACCGGCGGCTTCGCCGCGATCACCCGGTGGGCGGAGCTGGACACCACCGGCCGCCCCGACGAGGCGCGGCTGCGGTCCTTGGCCCTGGCCGCCCTCGCGGACGGGCGGCCGGAGCGTCCGCGGGGGGTGCCGGACGGTTTCAGCTACGAACTCGACGTGGACGGCGTCACGGCGTACTGCGCCGACCCCGAGCTGTCCGCGCCCCAACGCGAGCTGATCACAAGGGTGTTGGGCGAACCGGGGTAGGCGCCTTCGCGCCGCCGCGCGCCCAGGCAACCGGTCCCCTCCAGCCCCCGGCCGCGGCGGTTGGGCTCAAAAGCCCAGCTTCCGCAGCTGCTTGGGGTCCCGCTGCCAGTCCTTGGCGACCTTCACATGCAGGTCCAGGAAGACGGGTGTCCCGAGGAGCGCCTCGATGTGCTTGCGGGCCTTGGTGCCGACCTCCTTCAGGCGGGCGCCCTTGGGGCCGATGATGATGCCCTTCTGGCTTGGGCGTTCGATGTAGATGTTGGCGTGCACATCGACCAGCGGCTTGCTCTCCGGGCGGCCCTCGCGCGGCAGCATCTCCTCGACGACGACCGCGATCGAGTGCGGCAGCTCGTCCCGCACGCCCTCCAGGGCCGCCTCGCGGATCAGCTCGGCGACCATGACCTGCTCGGGCTCGTCGGTGAGGTCGCCCTCCGGGTAGAGCGTGGGGCCCTCCGGGAGCAGCGGGACCAGCAGGTCGGCGAGGAGCGACACCTGGCCAGCCCCTCGACCGCCACCGCCCTCAACCGAGGGACCGCGTCCCGCTTCCTTCTCCGCGGCCACCGCCGAGACCGGAACGATCTGCGCCCACTCGATGCCCAGTTCCCTGCCGAGCTGGTCGACGGCGATCAGCTGGGCGGCGAGCTGCTCGGGCTCGACCAGGTCGGTCTTGGTGACGATGGCGACCTTGGGGGTCTTCTTGATCTCCGCCAGTTCCTTGGCGATGAACCGGTCACCGGGGCCGAGCTTCTGGTCGGCGGGCAGGCAGAAGCCGATCACGTCGACCTCGGACCAGGTGGTCCGCACCACGTCGTTGAGCCGTTCGCCGAGCAGCGTGCGCGGCTTGTGCAGCCCGGGGGTGTCCACCAGCACGAGCTGGGCGTCCGGGCGGTGCACGATGCCGCGCACGGTGTGCCGGGTGGTCTGCGGGCGGTTGGAGGTGATCGCCACCTTCTGGCCGACCAGAGCGTTCGTGAGGGTGGACTTTCCCGCGTTGGGCCGGCCGACGAAGCAGGCGAAACCGGCCCGGTGGGAGTTCTGCGGGGAATCTGTGGGAACGCTCATGCCGCCCATTGTCCCTGATGGGCGGCAGTGGGTCTGCCGACACCGCTCGCGGTCGCCACGGCACCGCCGCAGCGCGCCTCCCCGGCCGTTCGCCGGCACGGCGCCGGACGGCCTTCGGGCGGCCCGGATCGTGTGCCTCACACCTCCAGGCGGGTGCGCACGGTGCCGTCCGCCGCCGCCAGGAAGACGGGGATGCCGGAGCCGCCCAGGTCGCGGACGATCGCCTGGTCCTCGGCCGGGACGGCCTCCGCCTCGCTGACCACGGCCGCGGCCTCCAGGGACTTCGCCCCGCTGGCGACCGCCATCGCGATGGCGGTGGCCAGCGCGCTCAGCTTCAGCGAGGCCAGCTCCACCGTCCCGGCGACATACGTACGGCCCGTCTCGTCCCGTACCGCCGCGCCCTCGGGCACACCGTTGCGGGCGCGCACCGAGCGGGCCAGCGTGATGATCTTGCGGTCCTCGGGATCGATGGCTGCTGCGTCGCTCATGGAGCGAGCATACGGCGGAGGTTCAGCTGGCCACCGGGTGGATGGTCTCCCGGCGCCCCTCCGGCGCGGTCAGCCGCTCCAGCTTCTCGGCGGTCCGCGTGCCGGGCACCGGATTGTGCATCACGATGGTCAGGTCCGGCCGGGCCGGAATCCGCAGTTGGGTGCTCTCAAAGCACAGCGAGCCGACCACCGGGTGCACGATCTCCTTCACCACCTGCCCACTGGGCTGTACGTCGCCGCGCGCCCACAGCCGCGCGAACTCGTCGCACACACTGGCCAGTTCGTCCACCACCGCGCGGAACCCCGGGTCGTCCGGGTGCTCGGAGGCGGCGGCCCGGTACTGGGCGACGATCGAGGCGGCGATGGCGCCGCCGGTGTTGGCGCGGCTGCGGTAGACCTGGTTGGTGAAGAAGCTGACCAGGCAGTTGGTGTCGTTCTCGGCGAAGCCGAAGGTAAGTCCGGCCGCCTCGTTGAAGGCGATGATGTTCCAGTACGCGTCCATGACGTGGGCCGGGAACGGCATCCACGCGTCGATCAGCCGCTTCATCCCCTCGCAGGAGACCTCGCGCGACTCGGCGCGCGGCAGCGGGGGGTTGAGTCCGGCGAGTACGTAGAGGTGGCGCCGCTCGGCGTCGTTGAGCCGCAGCACCCGGGCGACCGAGTCCAGCACCTGGGACGAGACCGAGATGTCCCGGCCCTGCTCCAGCCACTGGTACCAGGAGGCACCGACCCCGGCGAGCACCGCGACCTCCTCGCGGCGCAGCCCGGGGGTGCGGCGGCGCGCTCCGCCGTCCGGCAGCCCGGCCTGCGCCGGAGTGACCCTGGCCCGGCGGTTCATCAGGAACTCCCGCAGTTCCTGACGGCGCGGTGATCGGACGGACTTGACCGGCTGTTCCACGCGTGTTCCCCCTGATCGGCGCTGCCTGGTGGTCCAGCCACCAGCATAATCCGGCGCTCCCCACGGCCTTCCGGATCACCGGAGGCTTGACGGCATGGCGATCGACACCTCAACTCCCCCTACCGGTACCGCGGTCAACGCACCCGCGCGGCTGACCACCCGCGCCAGACTGGTCCTGTTCGTCCTGTGCGCGGCCCAGTTCATGATCGCGCTGGACTTCTCCATCCTGAACGTGGCGCTACCGGTGCTCGGCAGGGACCTGGGCATGAGCCAGGCCAACCTGCAGTGGGCGGTCACCGCGTTCGCCCTGCCGTCCGGCGGTTTCCTGCTGCTGTTCGGCCGGATCGCCGACCTGTTCGGGCGGCGCAGGCTGTTCCTCACCGGGCTCGCGGTGTTCACCGCGGCGTCGGTACTGGCCACCCTGGCCTGGGATCCGGCGGTGTTCCTGCTCGGCCGGGCGGTGCAGGGGCTGGGCGCCGCGGTGATCGTGCCGACCGGGATGTCGCTGCTGACCACCACGTTCCCCGAAGGGCCGCAGCGCGAACGGGCGTTGGGCATCAGCGGCACCCTGATGTCGCTGGGCTTCACCGTCGGCATGGTGCTCGGCGGCACGCTGACGGACACGTTCGGCTGGCGCTCCACGATGGGCCTGCTGGGCGCCGCCGGGGTGCTGGTGCTGGCCGCCGCCCCCGGACTGCTCACCGAGTCGAGGAACACCGTCGGGCAGCGCATCGACGTGCCCGGCGCGGTGACCGTCACCGGCGCCCTGCTGGCGCTGATCTACGCGCTGTCCACCGCCTCGCAGCGCGGCTTCGGCGGCGCCGACGTGATCGTGGCGCTGGTGGCGGGTGTGGCACTGCTGGGCGCGTTCTTGCTGGTCGAGTCGCGGGTGGTCGAGCCGATGGTCTCGCTGCGGATGCTGCGCCGCCCGTCGGTGGCGTGGGGCAACCTGGCCGGGATCACCACGTTCTCGATGATGAGCACGGTGGTCTTCCTGCTCACCCTGTACCTGCAGGAGGTCCGCGGGCTGAACGCGTTCCAGACCGGTCTGGTCTTCGGTGTACAGGGGCTCGGCGCCGCGGTGACCGGCTCGACGGCGGCGCGCGTGGTGGGCCGGTTCGGGGTGCGCAGGACACTGGTGGGCGGTCTGCTGCTGCAGGCGGTGGTGACGGCGACGCTGGTCTTCCTGGGCGGCGGTTCGTACGGTACGTGGCTGGCGCTGGCCGCGGTGACGATCTCGTGTGTCGGCCACATGTGGGTGATCGTCTCGTACGGCGTCACCGCCACCTCAGGACTGCCGGACCACGAGCAGGGGTTGGCGACCGGACTGGTGACCAGCTCCCAGCAGTTGGGCATGACGATCGGCATCCCGCTGCTCGGGGCGCTGGCGGCGTCCCGCGCCAACCTGCTGGACGGTGTCCGGCTGGGCCTCGGCGTGGACGCCGCGATCGTCGCGGCGGTGGCGGTCGCCACGGCACTGGGGCTACGGCGCCGGTGAGGAGGGGCGGTGACGGCGGGTGGGCGTGGGTCAGCCGGACCCCGCGCGCCCGCCTACTCCGGCGAACCCGTCGCGACCTGCGCGGGCTCGACCAGAACGGTGCCGATCCGGTTGCGCCGCCCGGACGGTGACTCCGCCGTGAGGCGCAGTGCCCCGGGCGCGCCGGCCTCCTCGGGAAGCTCAACGAGCGCCGTGGCGCCGGGGATCGGCACCCGGCCGAGGGCCTTGGCCAGCAGACCGCCGACGGTCTCCACGTCCTCGTCGTCCAGCTTCACCCCGTACAGCTCGCCGAGGTCGCCGATGTCCAGCCGGGAGGTGACCCGGAAACTGCCGTCGCCGAGGTCGACGACCGGCGGCAGTTCACGGTCGTACTCGTCGGTGATCTCGCCGACGATCTCTTCGAGGATGTCCTCGATGGTGACGATCCCGGCGGTGCCGCCGTACTCGTCGATGACGACCGCGACATGGTTGCGGTCCCGCTGCATCTCGCGCAGCAGGTCGCCCGCGTTCTTGGTGTCGGGTACGAACGTGGCGGGCCGCATGACCGTGGTGACCGGGTCGTTCTCCGACTCGCGGTTGATGTGCACACGCCGCGCCAGGTCCTTGAGGTAGACCATGCCGACCACGTCGTCCTCGTTCTCACCGGTGACCGGGATGCGCGAGAAGCCACTGCGCAGCGCGAGGGTGAGCGCCTGCCGGATCGTCTTGGTCCGCTCGATCATGATCAGGTCGGTGCGCGGCACCATCACCTCGCGCACGATCGTGTCACCGAGTTCGAAGACCGAGTGCACCATGCGGCGCTCCTCGTCCTCGATCAGCGAGTCCTGCTCCGCGAGGTCGACCAGGGCGCGCAGCTCCGCCTCGGAGGCGAACGGCCCCTGCCGGAAACCCCTGCCGGGAGTGAGCGCGTTACCGATCAGGATGAGCAGCTTGGGCACCGGTCCCATGATCCGCGCCAGCGGCAGCAGGACGTACGCGGCGGCGGTGGCCGTGTTCAGCGGGTGCTGGCGGCCGATGGTGCGCGGTGAGACGCCCACCGCGACATAGCTGACCAGCACCATCACCCCGATGGCCACCGTCAGCGCCTGCCAGGTCCGGTCGAAGGAGCGCAGGCAGACCACGGTGATCAGGGCCGCGGCGGCCATCTCGCAGCCGACCCGCACCAGCAGCGCCACATTGAGGTAGCGAGTGGGGTCGGAGGCGACCGCCAGCAGTCTGGCGCTGCCGCGCCGACCCGCCCTGGCCGCCTCCTCGGCGCGGAACCGCGAGGTGCGGGCCAGGCCCGCCTCGGCGCAGGCGGCGAGCCAGGCGATGACGACGAGCAGGACACTTGCGATGATCACGGCGGTCAGTGGGTGGTGGGGGCCGGGGAGGGCCCTTCGACGCCGCGCTCGGCGCGCCAGTCGTCCAGGATCGCCTTCTGTAGGCCGAACATCTCGGCCTTCTCCCCCGGCTCCTCGTGGTCGTAGCCGAGCAGGTGCAGCACGCCGTGCACGGTGAGCAGTTGCAGCTCCTCGTCCATCGAGTGCTGGGTGGGTGCCTGCTCGCCCTGCTTCTTGGCGACCTCGGGGCACAGCACGATGTCACCGAGCAGGCCCTGCGGCGGCTCCTCGTCGTCCTTGCCCGGCGGACGCAGCTCGTCCATCGGGAAGGACATCACATCGGTGGGGCCCGGCAGGTCCATCCACTGGATGTGCAGCTGTTCCATGGCGTCGGCGTCCACGACGATGATCGAGAGCTCTGACATGGGGTGGATGCGCATGCGCTGGAGTGCGTAACGGGCGACTTCGAGCACCGACTGCTCGTCGATCTGCCAGCCGGACTCGTTGTTGACGTCGATCGCCATGTGCGGTGTCTTTTACTTTCCCTTGCTGGCGCGGCGGCCGCCGGTATGGCCGCCGTTGCGGTTGTCATAGGCCTCGTAGGCGTCCACGATCCGGCCGACCAGCTTGTGGCGTACCACGTCGGTGCTGGTGAGCCGGGCGAAGTGGACGTCCTGGACGCCGTCCAGGATCTCCACGACCTGCCGCAGTCCGCTCTTGGTGCCGCCGGGCAGGTCGACCTGGGTGATGTCACCGGTGATGACGATCTTGGAGTCGAAGCCCAGGCGGGTCAGGAACATCTTCATCTGCTCGGCGGAGGTGTTCTGCGCCTCGTCGAGGATGATGAAGGCGTCGTTGAGGGTGCGGCCGCGCATGTAGGCGAGCGGGGCGACCTCGATGGTGCCGTTCGCCATCAGCCGGGGGATCGAGTCGGGGTCGATCATGTCGTGCAGCGCGTCGTACAGCGGGCGCAGGTACGGGTCGATCTTCTCGTACAGCGTGCCGGGCAGGAAGCCGAGCCGCTCGCCCGCCTCCACGGCGGGCCGGGTGAGGATGATCCGGTTGACCTGCTTGGACTGGAGCGCCTGGACGGCCTTGGCCATCGCCAGATAGGTCTTGCCGGTACCGGCCGGGCCGATGCCGAAGACGATGGTGTGCTTGTCGATCGCGTCGACGTACCGCTTCTGGTTGAGCGTCTTGGGGCGGATGGTGCGGCCGCGGCTGGAGAGGATGTTCTGGGTGAGGACCTGGGCGGGGGTCTCCTCCAGCCCGTCCGGTCCGCTGTCCTGCCGGAGCATGGCGATCGACCGCTCCACTGCGTCCTCCGTCATCGGCGCGCCGGTGCGCAGCACCAGCATCATCTCGTCGAAAAGGCGCTGCACCAGGGCGACTTCCGCCGCGTCTCCGGCAGCGCTGATCTCGTTGCCACGGACATGGATGTCCACGGTGGGGAACGCCCGCTCGATCACGCGCAGCAGCGAATCACCCGATCCCAGGACGGTGACCATGGGGTGCTTGGCCGGTACGACGAAGTGTGCGCGCGCCTGCGGTTGCTGCTGCGTGGGTGTCTGTGTCATGGGCGAGGCTCTGCGGCCTACTGGTCCCGCTTCCGTTCTCGACAACGCCTGTGAGGGCCTGGGGTTCAAGGGTACGACGCGCCACGGTCAGGCCCGAGAGGTTTTCCACGGTCAGGGCCGCCGGAAGCCGATGGTCGGTACCGCGCGGCGCAGCGGCCAGGGGCGGGCGGCGGTGGGCAGCAGGTCGTTGAGGAAGGCGTACCGGCGCAGCGCGGTGCGGTCCTGGTCGTCGTAGTGCTTGGCGTGCTGCCACCAGGCGGCGATCTCGATCCAGCCGGGGGCGGAGAGCGAGCCGCCGAACTCCTGGACGGACAGGGCCGCAGTCAGGCTGGCGAAGGCGAGCCGGTCGACCAGCGGCCAGTTGGCGAGCGTGCCGGTGATGAACCCCGCGACGAACACGTCACCGGCACCGGTCGGGTCCAGGGCGTCCACGGTGAGCGCGGGCACCTCCGCGGCCTCACCGCTCGCCGAGTCAACCGCGTACGCCCCCTGTTCGCCCAAAGTGACGACGGCCAGTGGCACCAGTTCGGCGAGCTTGCGGGCGGCCAGTCGCGGGCACTCGGTGCGGGTGTAGCGCATCGCCTCGGCCGCGTTGGGCAGGAACGCCTCGCAGTACCGCAGGTCGGCGAGGTCGCCCGGGTCCCAGCGCCCGGAGTCGTCCCAGCCGACGTCGGCGAAGATCCGGCTGCCGTGCCGGGCCGCGTGCCCGATCCACTCCTCCCGGCATCCGGGGCTCAGCGACGCCACGCAGGCGCGGGCGGGCGGCGGGCACACCGGCGCGGGCTCCTCCGGGGGCGGTGCCTCATGACCGTGGCTGACCATGGTGCGTTCGCCCTCGTACGCCATGGAGACGGTGACCGGCGAGTGCCAGCCGGGCACCCGGCGGGACAGCGACAGGTCGATGCCCTCGTCCCGCTCCAGGCTCTCCCAGCAGTAGTCGCCGTACATGTCGTCGCCGAACGCCGCCGCCAGCGAGGTGCGCAGGCCCAGCCGGGCGAGCGCGGTGGCCATGTTGGCCACGCCACCGGGGCTGGAGCCCATGCCCCGGGCCCAGGACTCGGTGCCGCGCACCGGGGCGCTGTCCAGGCCGGTGAAGATGATGTCCAGGAAGACGGTTCCGGTCAGATACACGTCGGTCGCGGGGTCGGCCGGGGTGCGGACCGCGGCGAGCGGGTCGAGGACGGTTCGGTCTGTCACCAGTGGCTCCTTCCGGCGTGCGCGTGATCGCGTGCTGCACACTGTGCCGCAGAGGAACGGGCTACGCGGTGAAGGCGGCATTACGGGACCTACGAGGCGGCCCCACGGCCACCCGGGTCCGCGAGCGAACAGGCGGAGCCGTGCGTCGCGCCCGTGGCCGCCCGCCCGCGGACGACATACTCACCCGCAGCCCCACCTCGGGGACGGAAGAAGGCGGGCCGAAGGAGGAGGCAGCATGCGGCTGACGATTCTCGGTGGTGGCGGTTTCCGCGTACCGCTGGTGTACCGGTCCCTGTTCGCCGAGCCGGGATCGCCGGGCGCGGTCAAGGAGTTGGTGCTGTACGACACCGACCACCAGCGGCTGTCGGTGATCGCCTGCGTACTGGCCGCACAGGCGCACAGCGCGCCCGGCGCGCCCATCGTGCGGATCGCCCAGAACCTGGACGACGCGCTGCGCGGCGCGGACTTCGTCTTCTCCGCGATCCGGATGGGCGGTATGGCGGGCCGGGTGCGCGACGAGCGGATCCCGCTGGCCGAGGGGGTGCTCGGCCAGGAGACGGTGGGCGCGGGCGGGGTGCTCTACGGGCTGCGGATACTGCCCGCGGCGGTGCACATCGCCGAGCGGGTGCGGGCGGTGGCGCCGGACGCCTGGGTGATCAACTTCACCAATCCGGCGGGGATGGTGACGGAGGCGATGCACCGTGTGCTGGGACCGCGGGTGATCGGCATCTGCGACTCACCGGTGGGCCTGGTACGGCGGGCGGCGCGGGCGGCGGGGGCCGACCCGGACACGGTGCACTACGACTACGTCGGCCTCAACCACCTCGGCTGGCTGCGCCGGTTGGAGTCCGGCGGACGGGACCTGCTGCCCGGACTGCTGGCCGACCCGGACGCGTTGGCGTCGTTCGAGGAGGGCCGGCTGTTCGGCCCGGAGTGGCTGAGCACCCTGGGGGCGATCCCCAACGAGTACCTGCACTACTACTACTTCACCCGGGAGGCGATCGACGCGCTGCGTTCCGCCGAGAGGACCCGCGGTGAGTTCCTGGAGCGCCAGCAGGCCGAGTTCTTCGAGCGCGCGGCGGCCGAGCCCGCCAACGCGCCCGAGTTGTGGGAGCGCACCCGCCTGGAGCGCGAGGTGACCTACGGCGCCGCGAGCCGCGCGGCGTCCGGCGGTTGGGAGCGGGACGCCGAGGACCTGGAGGGCGGCGGCTACGACCGGGTGGCACTCGCCCTGATGCGGGCGATCGCCCATGACGAGCGCGCCACGCTGATCCTCAACGTGCCGAACGCCGGGACGGTCGCGGTGCTGGACGCCGACGCCGTGGTCGAGGTGCCGTGCGTGGTCGACGCGGACGGTGTACGCCCGCTGCCGGTCACCGCACCGGACACCCACCAGGCGGGGCTGATGCTGTCGGTGAAGGCGGTCGAGCGGGCCACCCTCGAGGCGGCGCGGACCGGTTCACGTACCGCCGCGCTGCGCGCCATGGCCATGCACCCGCTGGTGGACTCGGTGGCGGTGGCCGCCCGCATCCTGGACCGCGCGGGCATCGGGTGACCCCGTGCGACGGTCCGGTTCGTGCTCCTGGATGGCGCTGATGATCCGCGCCGCCCACTGCGCGGGGTGCTCGTGCCCGAGGAGCCGGGCGAGGCGGGCCAGGCGGGCGCGGCGCTGCGCGGGCGCCAGGGTGACCGCCTGGTGGAGGACGTCGACGAGGTCCCCGGGTGAGCCCGGGTCGGTGAGAAGTGCCGCGCCGCCCAGCCGCACGGCGGCGCCGGTGTGCCGGGAGAGCACCAGCACACCGCTCAGCCCGCAGGCGGCCTGGGCGGCGACGAACTCCTTGGCGGCGAGGTTCATGCCGTCCCGTAAGGAGGTCACCCAGAACACGTCGGCGGCGAGGTAGTGGTCGACCACCTCGGTGAACGGCAGGTTGTGCGGCAGGTACTCCACGGGCCGCCAACCGGCCGTACGCCAGGCGTCGTTGACCTCCTCGACGCGGCGTTCGAGGGTCGCCCGGGTGGCGTCGTAGGCGGTGATGCCGGGTTCCGGGGGCGGGCACACCAGCCGGAACCGCAGTCGGCCGCGCAGTTGCGGGCAGCGGTCCAGCAGCGCGGCGACCGCCTCGACCTTCTGCACCGGCGCCTTGGCGTAGTCCAGCCGCTCGACGGAGAGCACCAACGGGCCGCCCCGCGCGTGGTGTTGCGGCCTGCGGGCGCGGGCCAGCGTCTCGATGGCGGCACGGTCGATGCCCAGCGGATGCACACCGAGCCGAGGCGGGCTGGGCACGCCCGCCAGGGTCTGGCGGAAGTTCTCCGCGAAGTCGGCGGTGTGGAACCCGGCCCAGTCCAGGCAGCCGAGGGAGGCCCGCACCTCGGCGGCGGTGGGGAGCCGGGCGAAGACCCCGGGCGGTGGGAACGCGGTGTGGTGGAACAGCCCGAGCCGCAGGTCGGGCCGGGCGCCGCGCAGCAGTCCGGGTACCAGCCACAGGTTGTAGTCGTGCAGCCAGACGGTCGCGCCCGCGGTGGCGTGGTTGCTGATGTGCTCGGCGAAGCGCGCGTTGACCTCGCGGTAGCAGTCCCAGGCGTCCGGGTCGAGGCGTAGCCGGTCGGGCTGTGACATCAGCACCGGCCACAGCGTCTCCTTGCAGGCGCGGTGGAAGTATCCCGTCCACTTCTCGGGCCGCAGCCGCAGGAAGGCAAGCGGCATCCCGCTGTCGTGGCCGTCGAGGACGGGCGTGTCGTCGCCGTCGAGGACCGCGGCCGTCGCCCACACCGCGCGCGGGTTGCCGGCCAGTGCGCTGCGCAGGGTGGGCAGGATGCCGTTGGGGCTCGACGGCTGCCGCCAGCCGTCGGGCGTCCAGTGCACCGGGGGCCGGTGGTAGCCGACGACCAGTGGATACCGGCGCTCCACCCAGCCGAGTTCCTCCAGCCCCGCCAGCACTCCGGCGGCTCCCGGCCGGTCGGAGCACAGCACGGCGCCGTCCGCCGGGACCGCCGCGCGCAAAGCGGGCTCGGCGTTGCCGACGATCACGCCGCGGCTGCCGAGCCGGAACAGCGACAGGTCGTTGAGGGAGTCTCCCGCGACCAGTACCGAGCCCATCGGCCAGCGCTGTTCACCGGCCAGCGCCGTGAGCGCGGCGCCCTTGTCCACGCCCGGCGGCAGCACGTCGAAGTAGCGGTCCGCCGAGTACAGCCAGCCGCAGCCCAACTCCCGTACCGCGTCGGTGATCCGCGGCGTCAGCCGCTCGGGGGCCAGGAAGTACGAGCAGCGGGCGTCCTGTGTGACCCCGTCCTGGTAGACCAGTTCCGGGAAGCGGTCCAACGCGGCGCGTACCCGTTCGGCCCCGGGCCAGCCGACCCGCAGCCGCCGCTGCAGCGCGCCGACCGGGGTCAGGTCGGCGCCGTCGATGACGCTCGCTCCGACGTCGGCGATGATCCACCGCGGCCGGGGCAGCAGCGGGTCGCGCAACGCGGCCCGCACCGAGGGCAGTCCGCGGCCGGTGGCGAAGACCACCGTGACGTCCGGATGGCGGTCCAACGCGGCGCGCAGCAGGCGCCGGTCGTCCTCACTGCCGCCGAGGAGTGTGCCGTCCAGGTCGGCGACCAGGATCTTCATACGGTGCCCGCATCACGAATGAACATGAGCGGAACGCTACATGAACTACACGCTGAGTGACGGCAGTTCGGGTTCCGGAACGGCCGCGGTCACCGGTCGAAGGTGTACGAGGCCACCTCCGCCAGGTGGTTGAGCCTGGTCTGGTCGTCCAGGAACGCCGCCTGGAAGGAGTTGGCGGCCAGCAGCCGCAGCGTCTCGTCGTCGAGGTCCAGCGCCTCGCGGATCGCGGTGAAGTTGTCGTCCACGTAGCCGCCGAAGTACGACGGGTCATCGGAGTTGACGGTGACCAGCAGCCCGGCGTCCAGCATCGCGGGCAGCGGATGGTCGGCCAGCCGGTCGACGCAGCGCAGCCGCACGTTGGACAGCGGGCACACCGTCAGCGGAACCCGGTCCCGGGCCAGCCGCTCGACCAGCGCCGGGTCCTCCAGGCAGCGCAGCCCGTGGTCGATCCGCTCCACGCCGAGGACGTCGAGTGCCTCGGTGATGTACGCGGCCGGTCCCTCCTCGCCCGCGTGCGCCACCCGGTGCAGTCCGGCCCGCGCCGCGCGCCTGAAGACCTCGCGGAACTTCGACGGCGGGTTGCCGACCTCCGCGGAGTCCAGCCCGACCCCGCACAGGCGGTGCAGATACGGCCTGGCCGCCTCGAAGGTCTCCAGGGCGGACTGCTCGGACTCGTCACGCAGGAAGCACATGATCAACCGGGTGCTGATGCCGTACCGCGTCTCGCTGTCGTCCAGCGCGCGGGCGAGGCCGTCGATGACCGTGCCGATCGGCACCCCGCGCGCGGTGTGCGCCTGCGGGTCGAAGAAGATCTCGGCGTGCCGCACCCCCTGCGCGGCGGCGCGGGCCAGATAGCCGTCGGCCAGTTCCGCGAAGTCGTCCTCGGTTCGCAGTACCGCCATCAACGCGTAGTACAGATCGAGGAAGGACTGCAGGTCCTGGAAGGAGTACGCGCGGCGCAGCTCCTCGGCGGTGGCGTAGGGCAGGTCGACACCGTTGCGTTCGGCGAGGGCGAATGCCAACTCCGGTTCGAGGGTTCCTTCGATGTGCAGGTGAAGTTCGGCCTTGGGCAGGGGCTTCGCAGGCATTCCGTCATCGTAATGTGCCGTAGATATATTCGCGCGAGTACGCAACCGTCGTTCCGAGCGGGCCGGTCACCGTCCCGCCGCTTTTTCGAGGAGGTGCGCCCATGCACACCCTGTCCACCGCGGACTTCGTCGTCCGGCTCATCACCGGCCTGGGCTGCGGCGCACTGATCGGCGTCGAGCGGCAGTGGCGCGCCCGGATGGCCGGGCTGCGGACGAACGCGCTGGTCGCGACCGGCGCCACGCTGTTCGTGCTGTACAGCGTGGCGGCCGGGGACACCGGCAGCCCGACCCGGGTGGCCTCCTATGTGGTCTCCGGCATCGGCTTCCTCGGCGGTGGCGTGATCCTGCGCGAGGGCGCGAGCGTACGAGGGCTGAACACCGCGGCCACGCTGTGGTGTTCGGCGGCGGTCGGGGTGCTGGCCGCCTCCGGCCGACTGTCGCTGGCCGTGCTGGGGACGCTGGCCGTCGTCGGTGTCCATCTGCTGCTGCGGCCCGCCGGGCGGCTGATCGACCGGGTGCCGCAGGACGACCCGGACACCGGTCCGGCGCACGCCACCGTGCACCTGGTCTGCGACCGGCGCGACGAGACGCACATCCGCGCGCTGCTGCTCCAGGCGCTCGGCGCGGTGGGGCTCGCCCCCACCGCGCTGCGGGCCCGGCGCGACCAGCCGGAGTCCACCCGACTCCAGGCGGTGGTCAACGTCAGCGGCGACCCGGCCCGCGGCCTGGAGCAACTCGTCTCCCGACTCTCCCTGGAACCCGGCATCCGGGACCTGCACTGGCACCTGGCCGACTCCTCGGACGAGGAATCGGTCGCGGACGCGTAAGGGACTCTGACGGGTTCGAATGAGGATGGGGGGCGGAGGTTCGGCACCGCCGGGCTCCGCCTTCGTGGTTGCTCGCCATCGCGGCGGGATTTTTTGGGGCGCGGCCCAAGACCTCCCGGGGGTTTGGGGGCGTAGCCCCCAGGAAGAATCCGCCGCAGCGGTGAGCAACCACGACAGGCCGGACCGGCGGTGCCGAACCCGCCGCAACCATGCGAACCGCGCAGGCGCTACCTCCGCTTCGGGAGGGGGATTCGGTCCAGGTCCCGGGCGATCGTCAGCTCGCCGGTGAAACCGGCGGCCCTTGCCTGCTGGGCGAAGACCGCGGGATCCGGGTACCGCTGCGAGAAGTGGGTGAGCACGAGGTGCCGCACCCCGCAGTACGCGGCGACCCGGGCGGCCTGACCTACCGTCAGGTGACCGTGCTCGGTGGCCAACGGCTCGTCCTCGTCGAGGAACGTCGACTCGATGACCAGCAGATCGCAGTCCTCGGCCAGGGCGAAGACCGCGTTGCACAGCCGCGTGTCCATCACGAACGCGAACCGCTGTCCGCGCCATGGCTCGCTGACGTCCTCCAGCAGCACTCCGCGCAGTTCGCCCTCGCGCTGCAACCGCCCGATGTCCGGCCCCCGGATGCCCAACTCGGCCAGCCGTTCAGGCAGCATCCGGCGGCTGTCCGGCTCCACCAGGCGGTAGCCGAAGGACTCCACGGGATGGTCCAGCCCGCGCGCGTACAGCGTGAAGCCCTGGGTACTGGCCAACTCGCCGCCGTGCTCGACGGGTTGCTCACGCAGCCGCACCGTCTCCCGGTACGCGGTGGCGTACCGCAGCCGTTCGAAGAACCGCTGCCCGCTGGCCGGGTAGTAGGCGGTGACCGGGTGCGGGACGCGGTCGAGGTTGATGCGCTGGATGACCCCGGCGAGGCCCAGGCAGTGGTCACCGTGGAAGTGGGTGACGCAGATCCGGGTGAGGTCGTGCGCGGCGACCCCGGCGTGCAGCATCTGCCGCTGAGTGCCTTCGCCGGGGTCGAACAGGATGCCTTCGCCGTCCCAGCGCAGCACGTAGCCGTTGTGGTTGCGGTGCCGGGTGGGCACCTGGCTGGCGGTGCCCAGGACGATCAGTTCTCGTTGCGACACAGGTCTGGCGGGCGGGCTTATCCGGGCGGCCAGTTGAAGCCGCGGCCGCCGAGTACGTGGGCGTGGGCGTGCCAGACCGTCTGGCCCGCGCCGGAGCCGGTGTTGAAGACGATGCGGTAGCCGGTGCCGTCCACCTTGTCGTCGGCGGCGACCGCGCCCGCCTCACGCAGTATGTCCGCGCACAGTTCCGGGGCCCCGGCCGCGAGGCTGGCCGCGTCCTGGTAGTGCGCCTTGGGGATGACCAGCACGTGCGTGGGGGCCTGCGGGTTGATGTCGCGGAACGCGACCGTCGTCTCGGTCTCCCGGACGATGGTCGCGGGCACGTCCCCGCTCACGATCTTGCAGAACAGGCAGTCCGCCTGCGGTTCTCCCGGCACGGATGCGTCTCCCTCGGGGTGTGTGACCTACGGGGCGCATGCTACCGGGCGCGCCCCGTAGGGATGGTGGTGCGCCGGGCCTACGGGATCGCCGGTGGCGTCTTCGCGGGGTTGGCGGCCAGCGCCTCCAGCGCGAGTGCGATGGCGGTGTCCAGTTGCGGATCGCGGCCCGCCACCCAGTCCTGCGGGGTGGCGACCACCTCGACGTCGGGGTCCACGCCGTGGTTCTCCACGTCCCAGCCGTATCCGTCAAGCCAGATCGCGTACTTGGGCTGGGTGACCGCGGTGCCGTCCACCAGCTCGTAGCGCGAGTCGATGCCGACCACCCCTCCCCAGGTGCGGGTGCCGACCACCGGGCCGATGCCCAGGGCCTTGATGGCGGCGTTGACGATGTCGCCGTCGGAGCCGGAGTGCTCGTTGGCGATGGCCACCACCGGGCCGCGCGGCGCGTCCAGCGGATAGCTGGACGGCCGTACTCCGCGCGGTACGTCCCAACCGACGATCCGGCGGGCCAGCTTCTCCACCACCAGCTGCGAGGTGTGGCCGCCGCGGTTCTCCCGCAGGTCGACCACCAGCCCCTCGCGGGTCACCTCGACCCGCAGGTCGCGGTGGAGTTGCGCCCAGCCGGAGCCGACCATGTCCGGTACGTGCAGATAGCCGAGGCGTCCGCCGGTCTGCCGGTGGACGTGGGCGCGGCGGTCCGCCACCCAGTCGTGGTAGCGCAGCGGCTCCTCGTCGGCGATCGGCACCACGACGACCGAACGGGTCTCACCGGTACCGGAGTTGGCGGGGGCGACGGTCAGTTCGACCGGTTTGCCCGCGGTGCCGATCAGCAGCGGCCCCGGGCCGGTCAGCGGGTCCACCGGGTGGCCGTTGACCGCCAGCACGCCGTCGCCCGCGCGTACCGCGACGCCCGGCGCCGCCAGCGGCGAGCGGGCCGCCGGGTCGGAGGTCTCCGAGGGCAGCACCCGGTCGATCCGCCACACGCCGTGCGGGTCACGGGAGATGTCGGCGCCGAGCAGGCCCTGGCGGCTGAGTGCGTCACCGTGTCCGCCGGGCGGCGAGACGTAGGCGTGCGAGGTGCCCAGTTCGCCGTGCACCTCCCAGAGCAGGTCGACCAGGTCGTCGTGGGTGGCGACGCGGTCCAGCACGGGGCGGTAGCGGTCCAGCACGCCGTCCCAGTCCACCCCCGCCATGTCCGGGCGCCAGAAGTGGTCGCGCATCAGCCGGCCGGCCTCCGCGTACATCTGGCGCCACTCGGCCGCCGGATCGACGGTGACCCGTACCCGCGACAGGTCGACGGTGACGCTGCTGTCGCCGTCCTCGTCGTCGGACGCCTTGCTGTCGGACGGGACCAGCCGCAGCTTGCCGCCGCAGATCAGCAGCAGCCGCTCGCCGTCCCCGGTGACCGCGAAGTCCTCGACGTCGTCGGCGAGTTCGTCCAGGCGCAGCCGGTGCAGGTCGTAGCGCTCCAACGTGGTGGCGGGCGGCTGGGCCTGCGGCGTGGCCAGCGCCGAGCCGAGCACCCCGGAGAGCGGATGCCGCAGCCACAGCACGCCGTCCTTGGCGGTGCGCAGCCCCGAGTAGCGGGCGGCCTCCACCGGGAACGGCACGATCCGGTCGGCCAGGCCCTCCAGATCGACCCGGGTGACCGGCGCCCGCTGCTCCTCGCCGCTCGCGCCCTCCGCCTCGTGCCTGTCGCCGTCCGGCTTCTCCTCGGACGGTGCGCCCAGCGGACGCCCGTGGCGCTGCGGACCGAACGGGGACGGTGTGTCGGCGGCGAGCGTGATCAGGTGCGGGCGGCAGGCGTTGGGGAACGACAGGTCGAAGACATGCGCGTCATAGACCGGGTCGAAGGCCCGCTCGGACAGGAACGCCAGATGCTTGCCGTCCGAAGTGAACGCGGGCGCGAAGTCGTTGAAGCGCAGCGGTGTCGCGTCGGCGGCGGCGAGCGTGCTGGTGTTGGCGATCCTGAGCTGCCGCAACGGGTCGGGCCCCGGCTGCGACCAGGCGAGCCAGCCGGAGTCGGGCGAGAACGCCAGGCCGCTGGCGTCGCCGTACTCGCTGGTCGACACCTCCCGCACCTCGCCGGTCTCCCGCTGCACCAGCAGCACCCGCCCGTCGTGCGAGGCGACCGCGACGTGTCGGCCGTCCGGGGAGACGACGAGTTCCAGGACCCGGCCGAGGCGGCCCGCGGCCAGTCGGCGCGGCCTGCCGCCGGGCGGCAGGCCGGTGGCGGGCGCGAACTCCAGGGCGTCCTCGCCCTCCGCGTCGGTCACCCAGGCCACCTGCGGTGCGCCCTCGCCACCCACCCGGAAGGTACGGGGCAGCCGGGCGCGCACCCCTGGCTCGGCGGCGAGCGCCCGGGCCGGTCCCTCGCGGTGGGTCAGCCAGTGGATCGTGCCGCGCACCTCCACGGCACTGCCGCGGCCGGTGTGGTCGGGGAACGCGTCGGACAGGTGGTGGGCGGCGCGGATCGGATGCGGGCGCAGGTCGGTGCGCTGGCCGCCGAGCCGGATGGTCAGCGCACGCGGCTCGGTGCCGCTCAACAGGTCGTCCAGCAGGTGGAGTCGACCGGCGCTGCTGTAGGCGACGCGGGTGCCGTCGGTGGCCGCCTGCCGGGCGTAGTACCCGTCGAGCGGGGTGTGCCGCCGCAGGTCGGAGCCGTCGGGCAGGCTGGAGTAGACGGCTCCGGTGCCTTCGTGGTCGGACAGGAACGCGATCCGGTCGCCCACCCACATCGGGCATTCGAGGTTGCCGTCCAACTCGGCGAGGATCCGCCGGAACTGCCCGTCGCCGTCGGCGTCCAGCCACAACTTGCCCGCCGTGCCGCCCCGGTAGCGCTTCCAGGCGGCGGCGTCCCGGCCCATGGTCACGGACTGCAGCAGCACCGCGGCCCCCGGACCGTGGGCGACGGCGCCGACCGGGCCGAACGGCAGGCGGCGTGCCGGACCGCCGTCGACCGGGACGGCCCAGGCCCAGGTGCGGCGCAGCGACGCCTGCCCGTAGGCGCTGGTGGCGATGATCTCGCCGTCCGGTGTCCAACCGCACACCGCGGTCCGCGAACTCCCCCAGTACGTCAGCCGGTTGACCGGCCCGCCGTCCACCGGTGCCACACACACCTCGGGCGCGCCGTCACGCGTGGAGGTGAACGCGATGTGCTCGCCGTTCGGCGAGACACACGGATGACGTACGGGCATGTTGTCCGCGCTGACCCGCCAGGCCCGACCACCGTCGAGCGGCGCCGCCCAGACGTCGTCCTCGGCTGTGAAGGTGATCAGATCGCCGTGCGGATGCGGATACCTGAGGTACGAAGGCTGCGTCACACCGGCCACACTAATACTGGGCTTTTACCAGCGGGTCGGCGCCTGGAAAACCTCTTCCGCATCACCCTCAGGCCCAGCGGCCGGTACGCCCCAGCAGCAGCGCGGTGGCGGCCACACCCGCCGTGGAGGTGCGCAGCACCGTCGGGCCGAGCCGGTACGGCTTGGCGCCCGCCGCCGCGAAGGCGTCCAGCTCCTCGGGCGAGACACCGCCTTCCGGGCCGACCACCAGCACGATGTCGCCCTCGGCGGGCAGCGGTGCGGTGGCCAGCGGAGCGCTGCCCTCCTCGTGCAGTACGGCGGCGAAGGCGGCGTCGGAGAGCAGCTCGACGACCTGACGGGTCGTCATAAGGTCGTGGACCGCGGGCATTCGCAGCCTTCTGGCCTGCTTGCCCGCCTCACGCGCGGTGGCCCGCCACTTCGCCAGCGACTTGGCGCCGCGTTCGCCCTTCCACTGCGTGACGCAGCGGGAAGCGGCCCACGGCACCACCGCGTCGACCCCGGTCTCGGTCATCGTCTCGACCGCCAACTCGCCCCGGTCACCCTTCGGCAGCGCCTGGACGACGGTGATCCTCGGGTTGGGCGCTGATTCGGTACGGGTCCGGGTGACCGCGACCTCCAGCCGGTCCTTGCCCTCGACGGCGGCCACCGTGCCGTAGGCTCCGGTGCCCTCGCCGTCGGTCAGCACGATCTCCTCACCGACCCGCAGCCGCCGCACCGAGACCGCGTGACGGCCCTCGGGGCCGGTGAGCGTCAGCCGGTCACCGGTCAACTCGCCTGGTTCCACCAGGAAGACGGGGGCGGTCATCGAAGGCCCTTCAGCAACTGCTCGCGGGCGGCTTCGAGTTCGGCGCCGAGCACGTCCACCAAGCGGGCGGCGGGCAGTTCGCGGGCCAGCCGGTGGCCCTGCCCGGCCCACAGGTTCATGGCCTGCGGGTCACCCGCGGCGGCAGCGGCCTTGCGTAGCCCGGCGGTCAGGTAGTGCACCTGCGGGTAGGCGGGCGGGGCGTACGGGCCGTGCTCGCGCATGAAGCGGTTGACCAGGCCACGGGCCGGACGGCCGGAGAACGCCCGGGTCAGCTCGGTGTGGGTGAACATGGGGTCGGTCAGCGCGCGCTTGTGCAGCACGTTGGCGCCCGATTCCGGGCAGGCCAGGAAGGCGGTGCCGAGCTGGGCCGCGCTGGCGCCCGCGGCCAGCACCGCGGCGATCTGGCTGCCGCGCATGATGCCGCCCGCGGCGATGACGGGCAGCTGGACCGCCTCGCGGACGGCCGGGATCAGCGACAGCAGCCCGGCACCGGCGCCGTCCAGTTGCGGGTCGTCCCGGTGCGTGCCCTGGTGGCCGCCCGCCTCGATGCCCTGCACGCTCACCGCGTCGGCGCCCGCCCACTGCGCCGCCTGCGCCTCGGCGACCGAGGTGACGGTGACCACGGTGTACGTACCGACCCGGGCGAGCCGGTCGACCACGGCGCGGCTGGGGCAGCCGAAGGTGAAGCTGACCACCGGAACGGGATCGTCCGTGAGCACTGCCACCTTCGCGTCGAAGGCGTCGTCGGTGCCCACGTCGGTGTCGCCGAGCGGAGTGTCGTACCAGCTTGCCTCACCGGCGAGTTGCTCCCGGTACACCTCAACGGCCGCTGGATCGGCGGTGTTCGGCTGCGGCATGAAGAGGTTGACCCCGAACGGCCGCGAGGTCAGCGTCCGCAGCGTCTTGATCTCCTGGTACATGGCCTCGGGAGTTTTGTACCCGGCCGCGAGGAACCCCAGCCCCCCCGCCTCACTCACCGCGGCGGCGAGCTGCGGACACGACGGGCCCCCCGCCATCGGCGCCTGAACAACGGGCAGTGGCGAGAGCTCGGTCAACGCGGCCATGAGTACATCCTGTCACGAGCCTGTGACAGCCCCCTGCGGGGGGCGCGTGGGTATGGGGGCAGGGCCCGGGAAGGGGGCCAGGGACCAGGGGCGCGCCGAGGCAAGGACCTTCGAACCGGGGTTCGGGGGCGCAGACCCGAACCGGGATCTGGGGCCCGCGGGCCGCACTCCCGGATCGGAACGCAGAGGCGCAGCCCGAACCGGGAACGGAGTCGGAGCCGCACCCGGACCGGGAGCCGGGGCCCGCACCCCGAACCGGCCTCCAAGGCAGCACCGCCCAGCCGAGGCCCGGGACCGCGCTCCCGCAGCGGAACGCAGAGGCGCAGCCCGAACCGGGCTCCGGTGCCGCACCCCGAACCGGGACCCAGGGCCGCACCGCTGAGCCGAGGCCCAAGGCCGCACCCCGGAACCGGGGTCCAGGGGCGGAGCCCCGGAAAGGGGCCCGGGGGCGGAGCCCCCGGAAAAGCCAAACCACCCCAACGGCCGCGTCAGCGGCCGTTGAACGCGTCCTTCAGCCGCGAGAACAGCCCCTGCTGCCCCGGCTGGAAGTGGCCTGCGGGCCGCTCCTCGCCCCGCAGGGCGGCGAGCCGCCGGAGCAGTTCCTCCTGCTCCGGATCCAGCTTGGACGGCGTCTGCACCTCCACGTGCACCACCAGGTCACCGCGGCCACCGCCGCGCAGATGCGTGATGCCCCGCTGGTGCAGCGGAATCGACTGCCCGGACTGCGTACCGGGCCGGATGTCGACCTCCTCAAGCCCGTCCAGCGTCTCCAACGGCACCTTGGTGCCGAGCGCCGCCGCCGTCATCGGGATGGTCACCGTGCAGTGCAGGTCGTCGCCGCGCCGCTGGAACACCGAGTGCGGCAGTTCGCGGATCTCCACGTAGAGATCACCGGCCGGGCCGCCGCCCGGGCCGACCTCGCCCTCTCCGGCGAGCTGGATGCGGGTGCCGTTGTCCACACCCGCCGGGATCTTGACCGTGAGCGTTCGACGCGAGCGGATCCGCCCGTCCCCGGCGCACTCCGGGCACGGCGTCGGCACCACCGTGCCGAACCCCTGGCACTGCGGGCACGGCCGGGACGTCATGACCTGGCCCAGGAAGGACCGGGTGACCTGGGAGACCTCACCGCGACCGCGGCACATGTCACAGGTCTGCGCCGAGGTGCCCGGCGCCGCGCCCTCACCGCTGCACGTGGTGCAGGTGACGGCGGTGTCCACCTGGATCTCCTTGGTGGTGCCGAACGCGGCCTCGTCCAGCTCGATCTCGAGCCGGATCATCGCGTCCTGACCACGCCGGGTCCGCGACCGCGGGCCGCGCTGCGACGCCTGGCCGAAGAAGGCGTCCATGATGTCGCTGAAGTTGCCGAAGCCCGCGCCGAAGCCACCCGCTCCGCCCGCACCGGCGCCGGACGCCGACAGCGGGTCCCCGCCCAGGTCGTAGACCTGCTTCTTCTGCGGGTCGGAGAGGACCTCGTAAGCGGCGTTGATCTCCTTGAACCGCTCCTGGGTCTTCGGGTCAGGGTTGACGTCCGGGTGCAGCTCGCGAGCGAGACGGCGGAACGCCTTCTTGATCTCGTCCTGGCTGGCGTCACGCCGTACGCCCAGGACCGCGTAATAGTCCGTGGCCACTTACGACTCCGCCAGGATCTGTCCGACGTACCTCGCCACTGCGCGTACCGCTCCCATCGTTCCGGGGTAGTCCATGCGGGTCGGGCCGACCACGCCTAGCCTGGCGACCGCCTCGTCGCCGGAACCGTAGCCCATCGCGACGACGGACGTGGAACTCAGGCCCTCATGGGCGTTCTCATGGCCGATGCGTACGGTCACACCGGAGTCCTTGACCTCACCGAGCAGCTTGAGCAGTACCACCTGCTCCTCCAGGGCCTCCAGGACCGGGCGGATCGTCAGGGGGAAGTCGTGGTTGAAGCGCGTCAGGTTCGCGGTGCCACCGAGCATGATCCGCTCCTCGGTCTCCTCGACCAGCGTCTCCAGGAGCGTGGCGAGGACGGTGGAGACCGTGGGGCGGTCGTCGTGCTCGAAGGACTCGGCCAGGTCCTGCACCAGCGACGGCACGTCCGCGAAGCGGCGGCCCACCACCCGGCTGTTCAGCCGGGCCCGCAGGTCCGCCAGCACCGTCTCGCCGACCGGCGCCGGGCAGTCCACCAGCCGCTGCTCGACCCGCCCGGTGTCCGTGATCAGCACCAGCATCACCCGTGCCGGGGCGAGCGAGAGCAGTTCCACATGGCGCACGGTGGACCGGGTCAGCGACGGGTACTGGACCACCGCGACCTGCCGGGTCAGCTGGGCCAGCAGGCGCACCGTGCGCGCCACCACGTCGTCGAGGTCCACCGCGCCGTCCAGGAAGTTCTGGATCGCCCGGCGCTCGGCGGCGGTCAACGGCTTGACCCCGGCGAGCTTGTCCACGAAGAGGCGGTAACCCTTGTCGGTGGGGATCCGTCCCGCGCTGGTGTACGGCTGGTGGATGAAGCCCTCTTCCTCCAGCACCGCCATGTCGTTGCGCACCGTGGCCGGTGAGACGCCCAGCCGATGACGCTCGGTGAGCGCCTTCGAGCCGACCGGCTCCTCCGTGCCCACGTAGTCCTGGACGATGGCGCGCAGCACTTCGAGTCTGCGTTCGCTGAGCATCGCGCACACCTCCAAGCAGTGGTCCCGTTGTGGGCCGTTCGGTCCTTCAGCTACTTCCCCCTGGCACTCATCAGCCACGAGTGCCAGAAATCCCGCAGCCAGTGTACGGCCGAGTAGTCAGGGCGCGGCAAGGGTGTGCCCCCACGACGCCGCGGCCTGCCGTTACAACCCGCCGGTACAGCCGGTCAGCCACGGTACCGCGCGCGCCGTGCGGCGCCCGCCGATAGCGTCGTCCCTGTGGATAACGCGGAGGGCAACGCGTCGCGCGCGGCCGCGGGCGGCGAGGTCTGGGAACGGCTGGCACCGGGTGTCGCCCGGCGGCGGCTGCCGTTCCTCGATGTGACGGTCGGCGTGGTGGTGGGCACCGACGACGTGCTGGTGGTCGACACCGGGGCCACGGTGCGCACCGGCGCGGAGCTGAACCGGCAGGTGAAGGAGCTGACCGGGCGCCCGGTGAGCCATGTGGCGCTCACCCACGGCCACTTCGACCACGTCTTCGGCACCGCCGCCTTCCCCGGTGCGCGGGTGTACGGGGACATGGCGCTGGACGGCTATCTGGAACGGGAGCGCGAGGCGCTGCGGGCGGACGCGGTACGGCACGGGACGGACCCCGCGGAGGCCACCGAGGCGAGTGCGGCGCTGGTGCGCCCCGGCCATCTGGTGGACAAATGGTACGAGGTCGATCTGGGCGACCGCGAGGTGCTGCTCGTCCACCCCGGGCGCGGGCACACCGACCATGACCTGGTGGTGGTCATCCCTGGCACCCCGAGCGTGGTCTTCTGCGGCGACCTGGTGGAGGAGTCCGGCGAGCCGCAGGCCGGGCCGGACGCGGTGCCGCGGGAGTGGCCGCGAACGCTGGACCGGCTCCTGGAGTTGGGCGGTGAGACGGCGTTGTACGTTCCCGGGCACGGCGCGACGGTCGACGCCCGGTTCGTTCGTCAGCAACGCGACGCGCTGGCCCGGCGTTTCGGGAGGCCGTGACCGGGCGCGGATACCATCTGGCCCATGCGCAGCAGGAGTTATGGCCCGGATCTGACCCCGCCGTGGAAGCGGAGCAAGCCCGCGCCCGAGGTGGCGGCGGAGCCGGACCTGGTGGTGGAGGAGGTCGCCACCGGCTTCTGCGGTGCGGTGGTGCGCTGCGAGAAGACCGCGCAGGGCCACACGGTGACCCTGGAGGACCGCTTCGGCAAGCACCGGGTCTTCCCCATGGAACCGCGCGGCTTCCTGCTGGACGGCAAGGTGGTGACCCTGGTCCGCCCGGCCACCGTGGCGGCGCCTCGCGGGCCCAGGCTGACGGCTTCCGGTTCGATAGCGGTTCCGGGCGCCAGGGCGCGGGTGGCCCGGGCGGGGCGCATCTATGTGGAGGGGCGCCACGACGCCGAGTTGGTGGAGCGGGTGTGGGGCGATGACCTGCGCGTCGAGGGCGTGGTGGTGGAGTACCTGGAGGGAATCGACGATCTCCCGTCGATCGTCGAGGAGTTCGCGCCCGGCCCCGACGCCCGGCTGGGTGTGCTGGTGGACCACCTGGTGCCGGGCTCCAAGGAGTCCCGCATCGCGGAACAGGTGAGCGGCGCCGACGTCCTGGTGGTCGGCCACCCGTACATCGACGTGTGGGAGTCGGTGAAGCCGTCGTCCGTCGGCATCGCCGACTGGCCGAGGATCCCGCACGGCCAGGACTGGAAGACGGGCGTGTGCCGGGCCTTGGGCTGGCCGCAGAACACGGGTGCGGCGTGGCAGCGGATCCTGGGCTCGGTTCGGTCGTACAAGGATCTTCAGCCGGAACTGCTGGGGAGGGTGGAGGAGTTGATCGATTTTGTGACGGTGGGCGTCAGCTGAGGCGCTGGAACCCCTCGGTCTCCAGCGTCAGTTCAAGAGCCTCGATGCGTACTGGCTCACCGAACTTGCTGGTGTGCTGCCCACGGTAGTCCGCGTCGTCACCAACGCCCGACGGGTCGGTGAGCAGGACACACTGAGCGGTGAACGGATCGACGATCAGGTAGGCCGGGATCCGCCCTGCCGCGTACATCGAGCGCTTGAGCTTGTAGTCACGGTCGGCGCTGGTCTTGGAGACGACCTCCACGACCATCGTGACCACCGATGCGGGGACGAGGCGACCGGGACCCTCGAAGGCACCGCGCTCGACAACGACCAAGTCAGGCTGCGGCTCGCTCGTCTCTGCGGGGATCGCGACGTCCTGTGTTTGGACACGGTGCCAGCGGCCAAAGGGGATCTGGTCCTGAACCAACTGGACAATCGTGTTGTGGACCCAGTCCGGCCCCGCCATCATCACGATTTCCCCCCGCAGCAGCTCGACCTTGAAGCCCTCAGGCGGTTCGAAGTTCGCGAAGAACTCCGCCGCTTCGGCCATCCGTCGCTCTTCCACAGCGGTCATCTCCGTGGTCCTCCACATCCCGATCCGCCGCGCTTACGCGCGACAGCGTATGGCCAGGTTAGGCGGACGAACCCCCGATGCGCACGGCTTCACTCCATCGGATGATCAGTCCACCAGGTCCCGCACCACCGCGTCCGCCAGCAGCCTCCCGCGCAGGGTGAGCACCGCTCGGCCCGCCTCGTACGGTCCGGCCTCCAGCAGGCCGTCGGAGACGTGCCGGGCCGCCGCGCGCGCCCCCGCCGGGGCCAGCAGCTCCAGCGGGCAGCCGTCGGCGAGCCGCAGCTCCAGCAGGATCCGCTCCACCCGGCGGTCCTGCGCCGACAGGATCTCGCGCCCGGCCCCCGGCGACCGCCCCTCGGCCAGCGCCTGCGCGTACGCGCCCGGGTGCTTGACGTTCCACCACCGCACGCCGCCCACGTGGCTGTGGGCGCCGGGCCCGGCGCCCCACCAGTCGGCGCCGCGCCAGTACAGCTCGTTGTGGCGGCAGCGGCCGGGCTGCGAGGTCGCCCAGTTCGACACCTCGTACCAGCCGAACCCGGCACGAGAAAGCGCTTCCTCGGCCATCAGGTAGCGGTCGGCGTGCACGTCGTCGTCGGTCATCGGGACCTCGCCGCGGCGGATCCGCCGGGCCAGCTGGGTGCCCTCCTCGACGATCAGCGCGTAGGCGGACACATGATCAGGACCGGCCGCTATCGCCGCGTCCAGTGACGCCTGCCAGTCCTCGTCGCTCTCACCGGGGGTGCCGTAGATCAGGTCGAGGTTGACGTGCCCGAATCCGGCCGCCCGTGCCTCTGCGACGCATGCCTCGGGCCGTCCCGGGGTGTGGGTGCGGTCCAGGATCTGCAGCACGTGCTGCCGGGCGCTCTGCATGCCGAACGAGACCCGGTTGAAGCCGCTCGCCCGCAGCTCCGCCAGATACGCCGGATCCACGGATTCCGGATTGGCCTCCGTGGTGATCTCGGCACCGTCCGCCAGCCCGAACTCCTCGCGGATCGCGGCCAGCATCCGCCCGAGGTCGGCGGCGCGCAGCAGGGTCGGGGTGCCGCCGCCGACGAACACCGTCTCCACCTGACGCGGGTCGTCGCCCAGCACCTTGCGGGCCAGCCTGACCTCTTCGACCAGCGTCCGCGCGTAGTTGTCCCGCGAGGCGAGCGCACCGCCGGAACCGCGCAGCTCGCTCGCCGTGTAGGTGTTGAAGTCGCAGTACCCGCAGCGGGTGGCGCAGTAGGGCACGTGCAGGTAGAAGCCCAGCGGCCGGTCGGCCGCGCCCGCGAGGGCGTGGGCGGGCAGCGAGCCGTCGTGCGGTACGGGTTCGCCGTCGGGCAGTGCGGATGGCATACGGACATTGTCCCGTATGGCGGCTCGACCCCGTCCGCGGCGGAGTCGGGCGCCCCCGGCAGCGCCCGAGCCGCGGCCGTCACGTGGGTGGGTCAGGCCGCGCCGGGGGACGCGGGCGTCCCCCGGCTACGCCTCTCGGGAGCCCTCGTACATCTCGTCGATGAGGTTCTTGAACTCCCGCTCCACCACGGGCCGCTTGAGCTTCAGGCTGGGGGTCAGCTCGCCGTGCTCGACGGTCAGGTCGCGCGGCAGCAGCCGGAATTTCTTGATCGTCTGCCAGCGCTGCAGGCTCTCGTTGATCCGGGTGACGTAGCCCTCGACCAGTTCCCTGGTCTGCGGGGCGGCGACCACCTCCGCGTAGCCGCGGCCCGCCAGGTCGTGGTCCTTGGCCCAGTCCATGATCGTGGGCTCGTCGAGTGCGACCAGCGCGGTGCAGAAGTTGCGGTTGGCGCCGATCACCAGCACGTTGCTCACGAACGGACAGACCGCCTTGAACTGGCCCTCCACCTCGGCGGGCGAGATGTACTTGCCGCCGGAGGTCTTGATCAGGTCCTTCTTGCGGTCGGTGATCCGCAGGAAGCCGTCGTCGGAAAGCTCGCCGATGTCACCGGTGTGGAACCAGCCGTCCGGTTCCAGCACCTCCTCGGTCTTGTCCGGCAGGCCGTGGTAGCCCTGCATGATGCCCGGGCCGCGCAGCAGGATCTCGCCGTCCTCCGCGATCCGCACCTCGGTGCCGGGCAGCGGCTTGCCGACGGTTCCGGTGCGGTAGTTCTCGCCCGGGTTGACGAAGCTGGCGGCGCTGGACTCGGTGAGGCCGTAGCCCTCCAGGATGTGGATGCCCGCGCCGGAGAAGAAGTAGCCGATCTCCGGGGCGAGCGCGGCCGAGCCGGAGACACAGGCCCGCAGGCGTCCGCCGAAGGCCTCCCGGATCTTGGCGTAGACCAGCTTGTCGGCGACCGCGTGCTTGGCGGCCAGGCCGAAGGGCACCGAGGGGTTGCCGCTCGCGCGGCGGTTCTCCTGGGACGTCCTGGCGTACTCGCGGGCGACCCCGGCGGCCCACTGGAAGATCTTGTACTTGGCGGCGCCGCCCGCGCGGGCCTTGGCCGCCACACCGTTGTAGACCTTCTCGAAGATGCGCGGCACGGCCGCCATGTAGGTCGGCTGGACCAGCGGCAGATTGTCGATGATCTTGTCCACCCGACCGTCCACCGCGATCACGTGGCCCAGCTCGATGTGGCCCGCGGTGAGCACCTTGCCGAACACGTGCGCCAGCGGCAGCCACAGGTACTGCACGTCCTCCGCGCCGAGCAGGCCGGTGGAGGCGATGGCCTTGGCCATGTACGACCAGGCGTCCTGCGCCAGGCGCACGCCCTTGGGACGGCCGGTGGTGCCCGAGGTGTAGATGAGGGTGGCGAGCTGCTCGGCGGTGATCCCGTCGACCGCCTTCCTGACGGCCTCCGGGTGCTTGTCCAGGTAGGCGGCGCCGCGCCGCTCCAGCTCCTCAAGGGTGAGTACCCAGTCGCCGTCCCCGTCCGGCACGCCCGCGGGGTCGATGACCACGACATGGGTCAACTCGGGTAGTTCCGCCCGGCGTTCACGCGCCTTGGCCAGCTGGGCGGCGTCCTCCGCGATCAGTACCCGGCTGCCGGAGTCGGCGAGGATGAAGCCGGACTCGTCGGAGTTGGTGCTGGGGTAGATGGTGGTGGTGGCGGCGCCCGCGCACAGTACCCCGAGGTCGGCCAGTATCCAGTCGATCCGGGTGTTGGAGGCGATGGCGACCCGCTCCTCGGGGTGCACCCCCAGGTCGATCAGCCCGGCCGCGATGGCGTGCACCCGCTGCGCGGCCTGCGCCCAGCTCAGCGAGCGCCACTGCTCCGGGCCGCCGTCCGGATTCGGCACCGGATAGCGGTAGGCCTCGGTATCCGGGGTGGCCTCGACCCGCTGGAGGAAGAGATGGGCCACCGACGGCGGCCGACTCTCAATCGATGTCTGTGTTTCGGTCACGACAACCTCCGGGGCCCGCGTCAATGCCAGGTCATTGCTTGTGACTCATCGGTAACCTTCAAGCAGGGATCAGGTTAGACGCCAGGCACCCGGCACGTAAGGGTCTACGGGATGCTTCATTCAATCCGTGACCATCGAGATAGGTGCTGGATGCACGGAAAATGGGGCCGGTGCCATTAAGTAGCGCCAACCCGTTAAAACGGGCCAGCGCGGAGAAACAGCCTGCCGAAAGGACCGGGCCGGGACGCGGCTGAGGGCCCGGCGCGTCGGCGCCGGGCCCTCGGCCACGGATCAGTGGCGGCTGATGGTGAGCCCGCCGGCGGGCAGCCCGCCCAGCAGGCGCTTGGACACCCGCTGGGCGGCGCCCTGCGGCAGGTGGTGGCGCAGGCCCTGGGTCCGGTGCTGGGCGAGGGCGAACAGCCCCTGCGGCTGGTGGTTGGGGCCGGACGCCTGGCCGGGCGGCGGGGAGTCGACGGCGTGGCACAACTCGTTCACCGCGTCGCTGCCGCGGGTGACCCTGGTGTCGTTGAACGCCTTCGGGAGCCGACCGGTGGACAGCAGTGTCCAACCGACCTGGGTGACGTCCTGGGTGGCGCAGGACGCGCCGTTGTTCAGGTTCAGATGGCCTGCGTCGAAGCGGTTGGGGTCGTCGGCGAACGCCAACGGCGATGCCGCCCCGACTGCCAGCGCTGAGGCCGCCGCCACGAAGATCGCCCGCTTGGCAACCGAGGAGTCAGTCACAGTGCAGTCCCTTCTCTCGCGCCGCGCTGTCGCGCCGCTGCCACCGTGCGTAACGGCCGGGCGGCCCGACCGTTACGGTACGAATACGGCGTACGAGTGGGAACAAGGGCCCGTCCGGTGCCGTGCGGGACCGGACAGGCCCTGGCGGAGGGCTACTTCTTGGCCTTGGCGTCGCCCTCGTCGGTGGACAGCGCGGCGATGAAGGCCTCCTGCGGCACCTCGACGGCGCCGACCATCTTCATCCGCTTCTTGCCTTCCTTCTGCTTCTCCAGCAGCTTGCGCTTGCGCGAGATGTCACCGCCGTAGCACTTGGCGAGCACGTCCTTGCGGATCGCGCGCACCGTCTCACGGGCGATGACCCGGCTGCCGATGGCGGCCTGGATCGGCACCTCGAACTGCTGCCGCGGGATCAGCTCGCGCAGCTTGCCCGCCATCCGCACGCCGTACGCGTACGCCTTGTCCTTGTGCAGGATCGCGGAGAAGGCGTCCACCTTGTCGCCGTGCAGCAGGATGTCCACCTTGACCAGCTCGGACGTCTGCTCACCGGTGGGCTCGTAGTCCAGCGAGGCGTAGCCGCGGGTCTTGGACTTCAGCTGGTCGAAGAAGTCGAAGACGATCTCCGCGAGCGGCAGCGTGTAGCGCAGCTCCACCCGGTCCTCGGACAGGTAGTCCATGCCGAGCAGGCTGCCGCGCCGGGTCTGGCACAGCTCCATGATCGAGCCGACGAACTCACTGGGCGCCAGCACGGTGGCGCGCACCACCGGCTCGTAGACCTCGGCGATCTTGCCGGTCGGGAACTCGCTCGGGTTGGTCACCGTGTGCTCGGTGCCGTCCTCCATGATCACCCGGTAGACCACGTTGGGCGCGGTGGCGATCAGGTCGAGGCCGAACTCGCGCTCCAGGCGCTCCCGGATCACGTCCAGGTGCAGCAACCCGAGGAAGCCGACCCGGAAGCCGAAGCCGAGCGCGGCCGAGGTCTCCGGCTCGTAGACCAGGGCGGCGTCGTTGAGCTGGAGCTTGTCCAGGGCGTCGCGCAGTTCCGGGTAGTCCGAGCCGTCCAACGGGTACAGGCCCGAGAAGACCATCGGCTTGGGGTCCTTGTAGCCGCCCAGGGGCTCGGTGGCTCCCTTGTTCAGCTGGGTGACGGTGTCACCGACCTTGGACTGCCGGACGTCCTTGACGCCGGTGATCAGATATCCCACCTCGCCGACGCTGAGCCCGTCGGCGGCCGTCATCTCCGGCGAGGAGACGCCGATCTCCAGCAACTCGTGGGCGGCGCCGGTGGACATCATCTGGATGCGCTCACGCTTGGACAGCTTGCCGTCGACGACCTTCACATAGGTGACGACACCGCGGTACGAGTCGTACACCGAGTCGAAGATCATCGCGCGGGCCGGTGCGTTTGCGGTGCCGACCGGCGCCGGAACCTCGGCGACCACCTTGTCCAGCAGCTCGGCCACGCCCTCGCCGGTCTTGGCGCTGACCTTGAGCACGTCGGCGGGGTCGCAGCCGATGATGTGCGCCAGCTCGGCGGCGTACTTCTCCGGCTGGGCGGCGGGCAGGTCGATCTTGTTGAGCACCGGGATGATCGTGAGGTCGTTCTCCAGCGCCAGGTAGAGGTTGGCGAGGGTCTGCGCCTCGATGCCCTGGGCGGCGTCCACCAGCAGGATGGTGCCCTCGCACGCGGCGAGCGAGCGGGAGACCTCGTAGGTGAAGTCGACGTGGCCGGGCGTGTCGATCATGTTGAGGACGTGCGTGGTGCCCGTACCGTCACCGGTGGTCGGGGCCCACGGCAGCCGGACCGCCTGGGACTTGATCGTGATGCCGCGCTCACGCTCGATGTCCATCCGGTCCAGGTACTGGGCGCGCATCTGCCGCTGCTCGACGACGCCGGTGAGCTGGAGCATCCGGTCGGCGAGGGTCGACTTGCCGTGGTCGATGTGCGCGATGATGCAGAAGTTGCGGATCAGCGCCGGGTCGGTACGGCTCGGCTCCGGCACGTGGGTTGGGGTCGCGGGCACGCAGGGTCCTGATTCTCGACTCATCGTCGACGTCTGTGGGCGGATCGATACGTTGCTCTCCATAGTCCCATGCACGACGGGCGGACAGCGGTTTGGGAGCCGTATGGCCCTGCTGGTAGCCTGGACCACTGCGCCTCGTGCCCTCTAACCCGAGGCGCTCAGTCGATTCACTCAGTCAAACCTGAAAAGGCTCATTCGTGGCGAACATCAAGTCCCAGTTGAAGCGGATCAAGACGAACGAGAAGGCTCGTCAGCGGAACAAGGCCGTCAAGTCGGCGCTGAAGACCGCGATCCGTCGCACCCGTGAGGCCGTGGCCGCCGGTGACCTGGAGAAGGCCACCGTCGCCGCCCGCGAGGCGTCCAAGAAGCTCGACAAGGCCGTCAGCAAGGGCGTCATCCACAAGAACGCCGCCGCCAACAAGAAGTCGGCGCTGGCCAAGAAGGTCGACGCGCTCAAGGGCTGAGCCCACGCCTGTTTGAGTCGGCAAGGATCCAGCGGACCCTCTCAACCGCTCCGCGCCGACACCCCTCCGCTTCACAGCGGCACGCGCCGCACGCGGCCTGCGTTCGCCACGCGGGTGCGGCGCACCACTCAGTACGACCGAAGGCCCCGCCGCCGTCATTCCCCGACGGCGGCGGGGCCTTCGCGCTGCCCTGGGCCGTGTCGGCTAACGGCGGGAGCGAGCGGCGCGGGCGATGGTGACGACCGCCTTCTCCAGCGCGTACGCCGGGTCGGCGCTCGCGCCCTTGACGGCCGCGTCGGCCTCGGCGACCGCCTGTAGCGCGGCGGCCACTCCGTCGCCCGACCAGCCGCGCATCTGCTGCCGCACCCGGTCGATCTTCCACGGCGGCATGCCCAGCTCCCGGGCCAGATCGCCGGGGCGGGCGCCGCGCGGGGCGGTGGCCAGCTTGCCGATCGCCCGGACCCCGGAGGCGAGTGCGAAGGTGATGCCCGGCAGCGGCTGGCCCACCGCCAGCGCCCACCGCAGCCGCTCCAGCGCTTCCGCCGTACGGCCGGTGACGGCGAGGTCGGCGACCTCGAAACCGGTGGCCTCGGCGCGTCCGGTGTAGTAGCGGGCGACCACCGCGTCGTCGATCGTGCCGTCCACGTCGGCGGCCAGTTGCGCACAGGCCGAGGCGAGTTCGCGCAGGTCGCTGCCGATGGCGTCGACGAGCGACTGGCACGCCTCCGGCGTCGCGGACCGCCCGGCGGTGCGGAACTCACCGCGTACGAAGGCCAACCGGTCGGCGGGCTTGGTCATCTTCGGGCAGCCGACCTCCCGCGCCCCGGCCTTGCGGGCGGCGTCCAGCAGCCCCTTGCCCTTGGCGCCGCCCGCGTGCACCAGGACCAGCGTGATCTCCTCGGCGGGCGCGTCGAGATACGCCTTGACGTCCTTGACCGTGTCCGCCGACAGATCCTGCGCCGCGCGCACCACGACGACCTTGCGCTCCGCGAACAGCGACGGGCTGACCAACTCGGCGAGCGTGCCCGGCTGGAGCGCGTCCGGGGCCAGCTCCCGGACGTCGGTGTCGGGGTCGGCGGCTCGGGCGGCCGCCACGACCTGTGCCACGGCACGGTCGATCAGCAGGTCCTCCTGTCCCACGGCGAGCGTCACGGGGGCGAGCGGGTCATCGGTCGACGTCTTCTTTGCCATCGCCGTCCAGCATCCCACGGGGCACTGACAGTCCGCCCCGCACCTGCCGGAAGCCCCACCGTGGCCGTACCCGAGAATGTGGGCCGTGAGCATTGTTCGACATGTGTTGGTGCTCCCCGACCGCGACGCGGCGGAGGAGGTGGCCGAAGAGGCGGCGGAGCGCTTCGGCCTTGAGCAGGAGCCGCAGCTGGTCAGGGAAGCGCTGGCGGGCGAGGACGACGCCGAGGACGCCCAGTGGCTGGTCGTCATCGAGGACAGCGAAGGGGACCTCGACGCCTCCGCCCTCGACGCCCTCGCCGAGGAGTACGACGGCTGGCGCGAGGAGGAGTAGGCGGCCTCGGGCGGCGGCCCCCGCCCGACCCGCATGGCGCCCGCCACCCCCGGCGGCCTCACACCACGGCACGGACGGCCGCCGGGGGCTCCTCTTCCGGTTCGGGCAGGGCCCGCAACCCCGGCACCGGGGACGGCAGCAGCCAGAGCACGGACGCCAGGGCGCCGAGCGCGCCGATCCAGATCGTGGCGCGCAGCCCGAGGACGGTGCCGAGGGCTCCGGCGAGCATCGAACCGAGTGGCCGCACCCCGTAGTTGAGCGCACGGTAGGCGCCCATGACGCTGGAGCGCAGGTGTTCCGGTACGACTGCGGCACGCAGCGCACCCATGCTGATGTCCAGCACCATCACCCCGAACCCCGAGCCGAACTCGGCGAGGAACAGCAGCGCGAGCACCAGCGGTCTCGGACCACCGGCGAGCGGCACGAGCAGCAGCGGCGCCGGGAACGCCACACACCCGACCACCACCCCGGGTCCGATGCCTGTCCGGTCCACCAGGCGGCCGGTGACCAGCGAGCCGACGACGCCGCCCACCGCTCCGGCGCCCAACACCGCGCCGAGCATGCCCGGTTGCAGGTGCAGGTCGACCGTCGCATACAGCGCGAACAACGCGAAGAGCACGAAGTTGAAGAAGTTGAGCGTCGCGACGGCGGCGAGGGTGGCGCGCATGACGCGATGCCCGGCTATCCACCGTGCGCCCGCGGTCAGTTGCCCACGGTGCGAGCGGTCGCAAGGCCGCTCCACCGGGTCGATCCTGACCAGCGAGACCGCGGACACGAGATAGGAGAAGGCGTCCACGAGCAGGGCGATCGGCGCGGCGCAGACCTGCACGACGAAGCCGCCGAGGCTGGGGCCGACCACGTTGGCCATGGCGCGGCTGCCGTTGAGCAGCGAGTTGGCCCTGATGTATTCGGCGGTGGGGACGAGCGTGGGGAACAGTGCCGCGTCGCACACGTCGAACAGCGCCGCGAGCGTGCCGAGCCCGAACGCCACCCCGTAGAGCTGGCCGAGGCCCAGGCTTGCGAAGGCGTATCCGATCGGCAGCGAGGCCAGCAGCAGGGCGCGGCCCAAGTCAGCGGTGATCATGAGGTGCCGACGGTGGGTACGGCCGTCCACCCATGCGCCGAGAGGCAGTGAGAACAGCAGCGCGGGCAGCAGTTCAGCGGTCAGCAGCCACCCCATCCGCGCCGCGTCGGCGTGCAGAACGAGGACGGCGGTGAGCGGAACAGCGATCTGGGAGACCTGGTCGCCGACGAGCGAGACGCTGTGGCCGGTCCAGTAGCGGCGGAAGGCGGCCTGGCGCAGTAACGCGGGGATCCTCATCGCGGCCGCTTGGCGGGGTCGGGCGACGACGCGATGGCCGCGCGGATCAGTGTGACCAGGCGGGCGCCGTCCGGACGGCGGTCGGGATGCGCCAGCCGGTCGGCGTACGGCCGTAGCAACTCGTCCATTCGCTCCTCCAGTTCGGTCAGTTCGGCGGCTGTCAGGTACAGCTGGGTGTCGCTGGTCCGCTCGGCTTCCCGCCATTCGCGGGTGTCGCCGCCGCGCGCCTCCAGCCGCTTCGTCATCAGCTCGAAGTACCGCTCGGCGACGGCGAGGCTGAGCGCGTCGGACGCCTCGGCGACGGCCACGTCCGCGGAGCTGTTCGGCCAGCTGGTGAAGCGCGCGGTCGCCCGCCAGGGCTTCTCCCGGCCCTGGCCGCCCTCGGCCGTCTCCACCAGCCCGTACTTGGCGAGCATGCGCAGGTGGTACGAGCAACTGGCGACGGACTCCCCCGTCAGCTCGGCTGCCTGGGTGGCGGTGAGCGGGCCCTGGCCGCGCAGCAGGCCGACGAGCCTCATCCGGGTCGGATGGGCGTAGGCGCGCAGCGCGCGGGGGTCGCTGAGGTGGACGGTGCTGTCGGGACGCGGAGCGGAGGACTCGGGCATGCATCTAAAGCTATCTTTATAAAGGTTCCTTTACAAGTCTGGCGCTCACCCCCTCCCCGTCGCCGCCGGTGATGGCGATCGGGCCGTCGGTGTCGGTGCGCAGGACCGTCGCGCCTTCCGCGTGGAGGGTCTGCAGGGTGCGCGCGGACGGGTGGCCGTAGGTGTTGCCCTTGCCGCAGGAGATCACGCCGAGGCGGGGGTGGAGCCGGGCCAGGAGGGCGGGGTCCTGGTGGGAGGAGCCGTGGTGGGCGACCTTGAGGACGTCGACCGGTGGCAGGTCGGGGTGCCGGGCCAGCAGTTCTCGCTGGGCCGGGGGTTCCAGGTCGCCCAGGAGTATCAGGGTGAGCCCCGCGGTTCTGACCAGCAGGGTGACGCTGGAGTCGTTCGGGTCGGCGTCCGGCAGGGCCGCCTGAGCTGCTGGCGGCCAGAGGATCTGCCAGTCCAGTCGGCCTAGTTGGCGCCGCTCACCTTCCGTCGCCCGCAATACCGGAATGTGCGCCGCGGCGGCACGGCGGCGCACGGAGGCGGCCTCGCCGGGCGGCGTGTCCACGCTCGTGGTCTCGATCGCGCCCACGCTGCGTCCGGCCAGGACACCGGGGAGCCCGGCGACATGGTCGGCGTGGAAGTGCGTGAGGACCAGCAGCGGAATGGTGGTCACCCCCAGCGACTTCAGGCACCGGTCGGCCAGCATCGGCTCGGGGCCGGTGTCGACGACCACCGCGGAGCCGTCCCCGTCACCGGAGTTGAGCACCAGCGCGTCCCCCTGCCCGACGTCGCACGCCGCCATCCGCCAGCCCGCGGGCGGCCAGCCGGTGACCAGCCGGGTGAGCGGGGCGGGCGCCAGCACCGCGACCAGCAGCAGCGCCGCCAGCGCCGCGCAGAACCACGGATGGCGGGCGAGGCGCCGGGCCAGTGACAGCAGCACGGCGGTCACCGCCGCCAGCAGCAGTCCACCCGTCCAGCCGCCGGGCCAGTCCAGCGCCGCCCCCGGCAGTGCCGCGCCCTCGCGGGCGACCATCGCCACCCACACCACCGGCCAACCGGCCACCCAGGCCAGGCACTTGGCGGCGAACACCGACACCGGCGCCGCCGTCAGCGCGGCGAAACCCAGCACGGTCGCCGGGGGCACCGCCAGTTCGGCCAGCAGGTTGCACGGGATGGCGACCAGGCTGATGTGCGCGGCGAGCACGGCGACCAGCGGTGCGCACAGCACCTGCGCGGCCGCGGCGGCTGCCACGGCTTCCGCCAGATGGGCCGGAACACCGCGCCGCCGCAGCGCGGCGCTCCAGCCCGGGGCGAGGGTCAGCAGCCCGGCCGTGGCCAACACCGACAGGGCGAAGCCGTAGGAGCGTGCCAGCCACGGGTCGTAGAGGACCAGGGCGATGACGGCGGCGGCGAGCGCGGGCAGCAGGGTGCGCCGTCGCCCGGTGGCGATCGCCAGGAGTGTGATCAGACCGCACACGGCGGCTCGCAGCACACTCGGGTCCGGGCGGCACAGCACCACGAAGCCGATGGTCAGCGCCCCGCCGAGCACCGCGGTGAGCCGCAGCGGCAGGCCGAGCCGGGCGGCGATCCCGCGGCGTTCCGCGCGTGCCGCCAGGGAGGCGGGACCGATCAACAGAGAGAGGATCACCGTCAGGTTGGAACCGCTGACCGCGAGCAGATGGGTCAGGTCGGTCTCGGCGAACGCCTCCTGGAGATCCGGCGGCACCCGGGAGGTGTCTCCCACCACGAAGCCGGGGAGCAACGCCCGGGCGTCCGGGTGCAGTTGGTCGGTCGCCCGCCGCAGCCCGGAGCGCAGCGTTCCGGCCAGGCGCTGCACCGCGGACGGCTGCCGGGTGACGGCCGGTGGGCCGTGCACCTGGAGGACGGCGGCGCTGCGGTCGGCCTGGCGGGTGGTGGGGGCCAGTCGGCCGTCCAGGGTGAGGCCGGTGGATGGCAGCAGACCCAGCCACTCCTGGGCGCTGTCGCCGGGCTGGGCGACCAGGAGCACGGGGGTGTGCACGGCCGTGGTGACGCCCCGGGAGGTGACACGTAGCGCTTCGGCCTCCGCGATGACGGACGGCGGGGCCGGGGACGAACCACGCACCCGGGGCGCTACCGCACGCGGGTCAGCGGTGAGCCTCAACTCGACGGTGGCCCGGGCGTGTTGGGCGGCGAGCGCCGGTAACGGTCCCCGTTGCAGGCCCAGCACGCCCAGTGCGGCCACGCCCGCGGCGGCACAGGCGCACAGCAGCGTCGCCGCCGCCACGGCGGCGGTGCCGAGCCGGGCGGACGTGCCGGTCAGCCGACCGGTGCCCGTGCGGTGTACGACGCACAGGGCGAGGGCGGCCAGCAGGCAGACCCCGGCGCCGACGGCGACCCAGCGGCCCGGGGCGTTCAGCGTGATGACGGCGGCCAGCCAGGTCGCCAGCGCGGGCGGCACCAGGCGCAGGTCGGGCGGCCCGTCCTGCCGTGCCGCGGGCCCACCGGTGGGCGCGGGCCGCGCGGCCGGTCGCCGCGGGCGCGCCGTTCGGCCCGGCGGTGGTGGGGACGGGGAGGGCCGTGCCGTGTTCATGGCCGCACCAACGGCTGGAGTTCCTGGAAGCGACGCTCCCCCACCCCGGTGACCTGGCGGAGTTGGCTGACGGAGGTGAATCCGCCGTGCTCGGTGCGGTATTCGACGATGCGGCGGGCGAGCACCGGGCCGACGCCGGGGAGGGCGTCGAGTTGCTCCGCCGTGGCGGTGTTGAGGCTGAGCGGACCGCCCGTGCCGCCTGCCGTGCCCGCCGCCTGCGCCGCGCCGCCGCTTCGGGCACCCGCGGCCTCGGCGGGCGGCACGGGCTGGCCGACCACGACCTGCTCCCCGTCCGTGAGCGGCCGGGCCAGGTTGAGGCCGCTGGTGTCGGTGCCCGGCAGCGGGCCGCCCGCCGCCTTCAGCGCGTCGGTGACACGTGACCCGGCCGGGAGGCGGCGCACCCCGGGGGCGCGAACCTTCCCCGCGACGTCGACCACCACCTCCGCGGCGGCGGCGGAGGGGCGCGCCGTCGGCATCGCCGAGCCGCCGGTCACCTGCCCCACCGGGGAGGTGACGGCCCGCGCGACCGGCGGCGGCTGCACCGTGCGCGGCCTGACGGCCCAGAAGTGGTGCACCGCGAAGACGGCGGCCAGCGCGAGCACCCCGGCCAGGGCGGCGACGGTGCGCAGTTCCATACCGCATCTCAACTGCACCCACACCGGGAGCCTTTCGATGACGGCGGTCCGCCACGACGCGCGACGCGTCGGGCCGTCGGGGTGTGCGGGAGCGGGCTGCGGGGCCGGATCGGCGACCGCCGGTTCCCCGACCGGTGGGGGCCGGTCGAACAGCGCGTCCGCACGCGCTCGGGCGACGGTGTCGATGTCGCTGCGGCGACTGGCAGTTGCGGTGTGCGTTCCCATGCCGACTGACGGTAGGCACGCCGCGCGAATCCCGCTGAGACCCACCGAATCCCGTGGATTACCAGCTAGTTGTGGATAACTTCGCCACCCGACGGGGTGAAGTGGCGTCTGTGTGGGGCGCGTTCAGCCCCGTCAGCCGCGGGTGGCACACCACCACGGCCGGAAACCCCGGCCGACCCGCGCCCGGCTCCAGCGGCCCGACCGCGCGAACGGCAACGCACCGTCGAACCGCGACAGCGCGCTCACCGCGGCGAGACGACCGCCCCCAGCAACCCCGGCCCGGTGTGCGCCCCGATGACCGCGCCGACCTCGCTCACATGCAGTTCCGCCACCCCCGGCACCCGTGCCCGGAGGCGTTCCGCCAGCGCCTCGGCGCGGTCCGCGGCGGCAAGGTGGTGGACGGCGATGTCCACCGTCGCCTGGCCCGCCCGCTCGGCGACGACCTCCTCCAGCCGTGCGATGGCCCGCGATGCGGTGCGCACCTTCTCCAGCAGCTGGATCCGGCCTTCCGCGAGCTGCAACAGCGGCTTGACCGCCAGCGCCGAGCCCAGCAGGGCCTGGGCCGCGCCGATCCGGCCGCCGCGCCGCAGGTAGTCGAGGGTGTCCACGTAGAAGTAGGCTGAGGTGCCCGCGGCGCGCTTGTCCGCCGCCGCCACGACGTCGTCCACCGTGCCACCGGAGCGCGCCGCCTCGGCCGCCGCGAGCACCGGGAAGCCCAGCGCCATCGCCACCATGCCGGTGTCCACCACCCGTACCGGAACCGGCGCCGTCTCGGCGGCCACACGCGCCGCGTCGTACGTACCGGAGAACTCGGCCGACAGGTGGAGGGAGACCACCGCGCTGGCCCCCGCGTCGGCAGCCGCCCGGTACGCCGCGGCGAACCGCTCGGGGCCCGGCCGTGAGGTGGTCACCGGTCGGCGGCGCCGCAACGCGGTGGCGACCGTGCGGGCGGAGCCCTCGGTGCCCTCCTCCAGTGCCTCGCCGTCCACGATCACGGTGAGCGGAACGACCGTGATGTGATGGCTGGTCAGCTCCTCCGGCGGCAGGTAGGCCGTGGAGTCGGTGACGATGGCGACATGGGCTGGCATGAGCGGGACCCTACCCGTCAACCCTGTGGCAACAACACCGCTACCCGGCCCGCGGCGGCCTTGACCACCAGCTCAGCGGCGATCGCGCGACCGGATCCGGCCCGGTTCCGACCGTGCCGGGGCCTCGACCTCGGTCGGCACCCAGTGCCGCAGCGCGCCCGCCTCGACCTCGATCTGCCGCCCCAGCGCGGCGAGTTCGTCCTCGCCGAACTGCCGGGCACGGTCCTGCGCCGCCCAGCGAAGTGAGTCGGCGCAGTGGGTGACGCGTTCGGTGCGCTGGCGCAGCTCCGGCAGGCGGGCGGTGACACGGCCCTTGTCGGGCTCACGCTCCAGCAGCCGCAACTCGTCGTCCAGGGCGTGCGCGTGCTCGCGCAGCCGATTCAGCAGCGACAGCGCCTCGCGCAGCGCCGGGTCGTCCCCGACGCCCGCCTCCAGCGCCTCGCGGGTTCCGATCATGGACTCGCGCAGTTCCAGCCGTAGCGACGCCAACTCGCCGAGGACGCCCGGCTGGCCGTACTTCTTCGCCTTGAGCGTGGTCTCCTCGACGACCCGGCGGGCCTGGGCGCTGGTGCGCTCCACCCCGCGGCGCACCGCCCGGACGGTCTTGACCGTGGTGACCACGCCGAGCACCACGGCCGCCAGCAGGACCAGCGCGAGTACCCCGAAAACGGCGACCATGGACGCTCCCTCTCACACCATGCCGAAACACCACACCGAGCCGGTTGTCTCCACGGTAGACGGCCGGGGCCGGTCGCGGGCTCCAGCAGAACCCGCAACCGGCCCCGAGCCGGCCCCTAGGGGGCGCGGCGTCACGCGGGAACGACGTTCACCAGCTTCGGTGCCCGGACGATGACCTTGCGGATGCCCGCGCCGCCCAGCGCCGCCCGCACCGCCTCGTCGGCCAGTGCCAGCTTCTCCAGCTCGGCCTCGCCGATGGCGGGCGGCACCTGCAGGCGCGCCCTGACCTTGCCCTTGACCTGGACGACACAGGTGACCGTCTCGTCCTGAACATATGCCGGGTCGGCGACCGGGTAGTCGGCGTGGGCCAGCGACTCGGTGCGGCCGAGCCTGCGCCACAGTTCCTCGGCGATGTGCGGGGCCAGCGGCGCGACCAGCAGCACCATCCGCTCGGCCACGGTGCGCGGCACCCGCGGCAGCTTGGTCAGGTGGTTGTTCAGCTCGGTGGCCTTGGCGATGGCGGTGTTGAAGCGCAGGCCCGCCATGTCGCCGCGGATGCCGTCGATCGCCTTGTGCAGCGCGCGCAGCGTCTCCTCGTCCGGCTCCTCGTCCACGACGGTGACCTCGCCGGTGGCCTCGTCCACCACGTTGCGCCACAGCCGCTGCAGGAAGCGGTAGGAGCCGACGACCGCCCGGGTGTCCCACGGCCGGGACACGTCCAGCGGACCCATCGCCATCTCGTACAGGCGCAGCGTGTCGGCACCGTACTCGGCGCAGATCTCGTCCGGAGTGACGGCGTTCTTCAGGGACTTGCCCATCTTGCCCAGCTCGCGCCTGACCGGCTCGCCGTCGTGGAAGTAGCCGCCGTCGCGCTCCTCGACCTCGGCCGCCGGGACCGGGAAGCCGCGGCTGTCCCGGTAGACGTAGGCCTGGATCATGCCCTGGTTGTACAGCTTGTGGAACGGCTCGTACGAGGAGATGTGCCCCAGGTCGAACAGCACCTTGTGCCAGAAGCGGGCGTAGAGCAGGTGCAGTACGGCGTGCTCGGCGCCGCCCACGTACAGGTCGACGCCGCCCGCGGGCTGGCCGTCGCGCGGGCCCATCCAGTAGGCCTCGGCGGCCGGGTCCACCAGGCGCTCGCTGTTGTGCGGGTCCAGGTAGCGCAGCTCGTACCAGCACGAACCGGCCCAGTTCGGCATGGTGTTGGTCTCGCGGCGGTAGGTCTTCGGTCCGTCGCCCAGGTCCAACTCGACGTTGACCCAGTCCTCGTTGCGGGACAGCGGGGTCTCCGGCTCGGTGTCGGCGTCGTCCGGGTCGAAGGTGCGCGGCGCGTAGTCGTCGATCTCGGGCAGTTCGACCGGCAGCATGGAATCGGGCAGCGGGTGCGCCACGCCGTCCTCGTCGTAGACGATCGGGAACGGCTCGCCCCAGTAGCGCTGGCGGCTGAACAGCCAGTCGCGCAGCCGGAAGTTGACGGTGCCCTCGCCGATGCCGCGGGCCGCCAGCCACTCGGTGATCTTCGCCTTGGCCTCGGGGACCAGCAGGCCGTCCAGTGAGACCTCGGCGTTCGCGGAGTCGATGATCCGCGCGTCGTAGGAGTCGAAGGCGTCCTGCCATGCCGACGGGTCCGTGCCGCGGCCGTCGGAGGGCTGCACCACGCAGCGCATCGGCAGCTCGAAGGCGCGGGCGAACGCGAAGTCACGGGTGTCGTGCGCCGGTACGGCCATGATGGCGCCGGTGCCGTAGCCCATCAGCACGTAGTCGGCGATGAAGACCGGGACGTTCTCGCCGCTGACCGGGTTGACCGCGTAGGCGCCGGTGAAGATGCCGGTCTTCTCCTTGGCCTCGGCCTGCCGCTCCAGGTCCGACTTGGCGGCGGCCTGCTTGCGGTACTCCGCGACCGCCTCGGCCGGGCTGGTGTGCCCGCCGGTCCACGCCGCGGGGGTGCCCTCGGGCCAGCTGGCCGGGACGATCTTGTCCACCAGCTCATGTTCAGGCGCCAGCACCATGTAGGTGGCGCCGAACAGGGTGTCGGGCCGGGTGGTGAAGACGGTGACCTTGGCGTCGCCGTCGAAGCTGACCGGGAAGTCCACCCGGGCGCCCTCGGAGCGCCCGATCCAGTTGCGCTGCTGGAGCTTGATGGCCTCGGGCCAGTCCAGCGCGTCCAGGTCCTCCAGCAGCCGGTCGCCGTACGCGGTGATGCGCATCATCCACTGGCGCAGCTTGGCCTTGAACACCGGGAAGTTGCCGCGCTCGGAGCGGCCGTCCGCGGTGACCTCCTCGTTGGCCAGCACGGTGCCCAGGCCCGGGCACCAGTTGACCGGCGAGTCGGAGGCGTAGGCCAGCCGGTAGCCGCTGAGGATGTCGGCGCGCTCGACGGCGGACAGCTCGTCCCAGGGGCGGCCGTCGGGGGTCGTGCGGGCGCCGGAGGCGAACTGCTCGACCAGTTCGCCGACGGGACGGGCCCTGCGCGCCTCCGGGTCGTACCAGGAGTTGAAGATCTGCAGGAAGATCCACTGAGTCCACTTGTAGTACTCGGGATCGATGGTGGCGAAGGAGCGGCGCTTGTCGTGGCCCAGGCCCAGGCGGCGCAGCTGGGCCTTCATGGTGGCCATGTTGGCCTCGGTGGTGACCCTCGGGTGGGTGCCGGTCTGCACCGCGTACTGCTCCGCGGGCAGGCCGAAGGCGTCGAAGCCCAGCGTGTGCAGCACGTTGTGGCCGGTCATGCGGTGGAAGCGGGCGAAGACGTCGGTGGCGATGTAGCCCAGCGGGTGGCCGACGTGCAGTCCCGCACCGGACGGGTACGGGAACATGTCCATGATGAACTTCTTGGGCCGGTCGGTGGCCTCCGCCGGACCGCCGAGGTCGCCGCCGCCCGGGTTGGGGGCGTCGAAGGTGCCCTCGCGCTCCCAGAAGTCCTGCCAGCGTGCCTCGATGTCGGCGGCCAGCTGGGCGGTGTAGCGGTGCGGCGCGGCCGCCTCGGCGGCGGGGGTGGTCTCGCTCATGTCCCTCGAAGCTCCATCGATGTCATGACAGGCGTACGCCCGGTCTGCCTTCGGATCGTCTCGCCCGGACCGTGCTACCGGCCGGGTCCGGAAACGAAAAAACCCCTCGCACAGGAGGGGACGCCGCACTGACTGGTTCCTCGTCAGCGCGGCTGGCTAAGCAGAAGGCGTACGGCACGCATGGGCTCAGGGTACCCCAGCGCCGGAAGGGCCCGCACCGGGATACCGGTGCGGGCCCCTACGCCTCGTGCCTGTCCGCTGTCGCTCAGTGGCGCGCGCGGTACGAGAGCACGTAGTCCGCGCCGGGGCTGCCGACGCCGGTGACGTTGTCGAAGCCGATCGTCGCGTTCAGCGAGCTGTCGTGGCCCAGGGTGCGCAGCGAGGTGGTGTAACCGCCCTTGGCGTCGAAGCCGTTCTTGAAGTCGACGCGCACGTCAGCGAGGGACTGGCCCTGGCCGAGCGGGTGGTCGGTCACGTCGTGGTACGCCGCGGTGCCGTACCGGTCGTAGATGGCCGGGTTGGCGAAGCCGATCGGCACACCGCCGCGGGCCTGCTGGGCGAGCGCCTGGATCGCGGAGATCACCGGCGCGGCCAGCGAGGTGCCGCCGATGCGGTACTCGCTGTACCGCACCGACTTGTCGGGGAAGGTCTGCGACTGGCCGACCAGGAAGCCGGTGGTCGGGTCGGCGACCGCCGCGATGTCCGGGACCACGCGCTGCGGGGTGGCACCGTTCTGCTTGCTCAGCGCGTCGGGGACGACACCGCGCTGGTAGAACGGCTGCGGGGTGATCTTGCTGGTGCCGCCACCGGCGCCGTAGAGGTAGTCGCCGGGCAGCGAGGACCAGTTCTTGCCGTCCGCGGAGAGCGTGGCCTTGGTGGTGCCCCAGCCGGTCTCCCACTGGTACTTGTCGCCCTTGCCGACGGACAGCGAGGTGCCGCCGACCGCGGTCACCCAGGCGGAGTTGGCCGGGGTGTCGATCTGCTTGGTGCCGGTGTTGGCGAGTTCGTCGCCGTTGTCACCGGAGGAGAAGTAGAAGCCGATGCCCTCGACCGCGCCCTGCTGGAAGATCTGATCGTAGGCGGCGGCCACGTCCGGGGTCTCGTTGGCCTCGACGTCGCTCCAGGAGTTGGAGACGATGTCGGCGAGGCGGTTGTCGACCACCTTGTTCAGGCTGTCCATCAGGTCGGGGTCGTTGCACGAGGCGGCGCCCACGTAGACGATGTCGGCGCCGGGGGCGACCGCGTGCACCGCCTCGACGTCCAGCGTCTCCTCGCCGTACCAGCCGGCGGCCTTGCAGGAGTCGATGTTGTTGTAGGCGCTCGGCAGCACCTGGGTCAACTGGCCGTTCTTGTAGGCCGCGTCACCGTTGCGCTTGGCGTACTCGGAGGCGTCCTTGGCGATGTACGGCGAGGCGAAGGCGTCGGTGATGGCGACGGTCACGCCCTTGCCGGTGTAGCCCTTGGCGCCGTAGGCGGCACGCAGCTGCCTGCCGGTGTAGCCCTTGACGACGTAGGGCGCCGAACCGCCGTACGCCTTGGGCAGGTTCCTGGCGACGTTGGAGCCGTAGTACGAGGAGAACGGACCCGCCTGCCGGGCGACGGCCTCCGGCGGGGGCAGCTCGTCGTGCCGGGACTGCTTGGGGGCGTTGTCCAGGCCGGTGATGGTGAGCACCGCGCCGTGCAGCGAGGCCGGTACGGAGGCGGCCTGGGCGGGGGCGTGGTAGAGGTGGCCGTCCTTGGAGTAGTTGCGCAGCTCGGTGTTGAAGGCCTTCTCCACCGCGGCCTTGTCGCCGCTCACCGCGACGTAGTGCTGGTTGGCACCGGTCACCGTCAGGCCTGAGTCCTTCAGCCAGGCGGTGACCTCGGCTATCTGCTGCTTCGTCGTGCCGAAACGGTCCTGCACCTGCTTCGGCGACAGGTACTTGCCGTAGTTGGGCGAGGAGGGGTCGGAGACCTCCTGCGCGTAGGAGGCCAGGCCCTGGGCGTCCTTACCGGCGAGGTACACACGGGCGTTGACGGTGGTCGACCCGGCTGCGGTGCCGTGGTCGGCCCGCGCGGTCGCCCACAGCGGCTTGGTGGTGGTCAGCACCTGCCGGTTGACGGACTCGGCCTGGGCGGTGGGCACGCCGATAGCCAGAGCGCCGGCCACCAGCGGCAGCGTCGCCGCCGCCGCCAGACCGGCGCGCGTTCTGTGACGAACAAGATTCATGAAACCCCCAAAGAGACACGAAAGGTCGCGGCATGCTCGCGTGACCCGGAGCGCGTTCACCGAATAGCGGTGATCCGCATGCCGTAAGGCCAAACTCTGTCGCTGATCTGTTCACGTCAGGGGAATGATTGCGTCAAGAAATGGTCAAGTGGGCGTAATGGCCGGGAAGTTGCAATGCGCCGTTGACATGCGGTGGAGGGAGGCGGACCGCAAAGCCGGAACAGGCACGGCAGTTGACGGCGTTCGGGCTTCGAGCGGTCGTCCGCGAGTCCAACGCACCGACGCTAGCAGCGCGACCCGACGGCCGACCTCTTTTACCGCAACTTCCCCCCGCGCGGGGTGAGTTCGCGTAGAGATTCACCATGCCCACGCATCGACACCGCCGACGACCGTCACCGGCCCGCGGCGCGACCGGACCGATCGGCTTACCCAGGCGGTACATCGCGCTCGCGGGATGTACCGCTCCGGCGGCGGCCCTGCTGCTCGCACTCCCCGGCACACGCCACTGGCTGGACGCCTACGCGGGCGTCGGCGCGCTGCTGTCCCTGACCGCGACCGTGGTGTGGGGGCTGGTCAGTACCGACAGCCGCTTCCTCGGCCCGCGTCAGCGGCTGTTGGCGCAGGCCGCGCACCGGGCGGCCACGGTGGTCTGTCTGGGCCTCCTCGGGCTGCACATCGCCGTCAAGGTCGCCGAGCGGCACGCCACGCCCGTAGCCGCGCTGGTCCCGGCCGGGCTGGGCGGCCGGGCGCTGCTGGTCGGCCTGGGCACGCTCGCCGGGTACCCGCTGCTGGTGGCGGCGGCCACCGGCGTGCTGCGCGGGGCGTTCGCGGCGCGCGGCCGACCGGTGCGCTGGCGGGTGCTGCACGGGTGCGGATATCCGGCGTGGTTCGCCGCCGTGGTGCACGGCCTGAAGTCGGGGCGGGGGGCGGCGGGTTGGGTGATCGTCTGCTACGCGGTGTGCCTGCTGATGGTGGGCGCGGCGCTGACGGTACGGGCCGCCCGGCGGGGCGCACCGGTCAGGCGCCGCCCCCGCGGGCCACAGCAGGCGGCGCCCGGCCCGGACGTGACGCCCGTCAGCCACTCCAACCCCGGCGCGCCCGACGAGGGGTGCGGGGGTTCAGCCCGCCGCGGCGCGCGGGAAGACGGTACGGAAACGACGAAGGCGACCCGCTCCGCGCTGTTCGCGGACTCGGGTCGCCCTCGTACTCGTGGAGCTAAGGGGAATTGAACCCCTGACCTCTTGCATGCCATGCAAGCGCTCTACCAACTGAGCTATAGCCCCAGGTCTTGCTCTGCGCCGGGAACCCCCGGCGACTCCGTAAACATTACACGGTGCGGGGGGCGTTTCGCCAAATCGATACCGCGGGTGCCTCCGTGCCCGCCGGGCGCGCTCTGCTGCGCGCATCCGGCAGCGGGTACTGTCGGGCTTCCGCGCCGCCCGAACGACGACCCGGACCACCGGACGGGCCGAGCCAAGCCCCCGGACCACAGGAGCCAACCACCGTGACCGCGACGCAGCCGATCAGCGACCCGCGTACCGGCGCGGTCCGGGCCCTCGTCGCGCGGCGGCCGACCACGCTCGCCGCGCTCGCCTGCCTGGTGTCGTTCACCGGCCTGTGGATCGCGCAGCGCGCCGCGCACGTCTCCATGATCGACCTCATGGTGTACCGGGCCGAGGGCTGGACCATGCGCACCGGCCGCGACCTGTACACGATGGTGGCCACCGAGGCCAAGCTGCCGAACACCTACCCGCCGTTCGCCGCGATCCTCTTCGCCCCGCTGAGCTGGCTCGAGGTCCCAGCGATGCGGACCGTGGCCACCGCGGCCAACCTCGGACTGCTGGTGGCCGTCGTCCATCTGTCGCTGCGCCTGGTCGGACGGCCGCACCGGGTGCCGCACGCCGCGGCGACGCTGGCGATCAGCGCCGTGGCGGTGTGGTGCGAGCCGGTGTGGACGACGCTGCGGTACGGGCAGATCAACCTGCTGCTGGCGGTGCTGGTGCTGTGGGACCTGACCCGGCGGACCGGCCATCGCTGGGCCGGGGCCGGGATCGGGATCGCCGCCGGGATCAAGCTGACCCCGGCGCTGTTCGCCGTCTACCTGGCGCTGGTGGGCGCCGCCCAGGGCTGGCGGCGGCTGCGCCGCGGCGGCACGGTGTGGAACCCGGCGCTGCGCCGGGCCGCGGTGGCGGCGGGCGCCTTCGCGGTGACCGTGGCCGTCGCCGCGGTGGCGCTGCCCCGGGACTCGCACGACTTCTGGACCCGGATGGTCTTCGCCGCCGACCGGGTCGGCCACGCCGAGGAGACCGCCAACCAGTCGGTGCGCGGTGTGCTCGCCCGTCTGCTGCACACCGCGGACCCGGGCGGGTCCTGGCTGGTCGCGGCGGCGGTCGTCGGCGTGCTGGGGCTGGCGGTCGCGGTGGCGGCGGCGCTGGCCGGGGACCGGCTGCCGTCCGGTACGGCCTGGGCGGCCTGCGCCTGCGCGGTGACGGCGCTGCTGGTCTCTCCGGTGTCGTGGTCGCACCACTGGGTGTGGTGCGTACCGATGGTGCTGCTGCTCGGCTCGGAGGCGCTGCGGCGGCGCGACCCGCGGTGGCGGGCCGGGGCGGCGCTGACCGGGGTGCTGTTCTGCTCCTTCCTGCTGTGGGCGGTGCCGCACACCCCCGGGCGGCGCTTCGAACTGCACCAGAACGCCGGGCAGATGCTGCTGTCCGCGGTCTATCCGCTGATCGGCCTGACGTTCCTGGCGGTCGCCGGGACCCAGGCGGTACGGGCGCTGCGGCCCCGGCGCGGGGCCCCTCGCGCGGTCATTCCGGCGCAGTCGCGTGGGACGACGCAGGACCAGGCCTACGCCGACCACTGAGCGGCGCCCCGGCGAGCGCGCAGGCGGCACCGGTGATCACGAAGACGAGCGGCACCAGCCGTGCCAACGCCGCGGCGCACGGCGCCAGTTGAGGTTCACCACTGCGGGCGGAACGCGAGAGGGCCACCCACGAGGGCTGAGGGAACGGGGAGTTGGAGGCAGAACCGCAGGAAGAGGGGGCAGGGGCGGAGCCCCGGAGAGGGTTCGGGAGCAGAGCGCCCAAACCTCCGTACCCGAAACAAAACGGACCACCCGAAGGTGGTCCGTTTGCCGTGGAGCTAAGGAGAATTGAACTCCTGACCTCTTGCATGCCATGCAAGCGCTCTACCAACTGAGCTATAGCCCCGCTGTTCTCGGTTCGTCTCCTTGCCGGGAACGAGTAGAAGCTTAGCGTGTGACCTGCTGATTCGCGAAATCGACGGTCAGACGTCGTCACCCAGCACCGGCTGCGGCAGGGTGCCCGCGTTGTGCTCCAGCAGCCGCCAGCCGCGGGCGCCGTGGCCGAGCACCGACCAGCAGCAGTTGGACAGTCCGCCGAGCGACTCCCAGTGCGCCGGTTCCAGCCCCAGCAGGCGGCCGATGGTGACCCGGATCGCGCCGCCGTGGCTGACGACCAGCAGCGTGCCGTCCTCCGGCAGCTTGTCCACCTCGCGCAGCACCACCGGCGCCGCCCGGTCGGCGACCTCGGTCTCCAGCTCGCCGCCGCCGCGGCGCACCGGCTCCCCGCGCTTCCAGGCCAGGTACTGCTCGCCGTACCGCGCCATGATCTCGGCGCTGGTCAGGCCCTGCCAGGCGCCCGCGTAGGTCTCCCGCAGCTCCTCGTAGTACGTGGGCTGAAGGCCGGTGACGGCGGACAGCTCGGCCGCGGTGGCCGCGGCCCGCCGCAGGTCGGAGGAGATCACCGCGTCCGGCCTGAGCGCGGCGAGCAGCCGGGCCGCCCGGCGCGCCTGGGCGACGCCGGTGTCGGTCAGCGGGATGTCGGTGGAGCCCTGGAAGCGGCGCTCCAGGTTCCAGGCGGTCTGGCCGTGCCGCCACAGCACGACGCGACGGCCACGGCCGTTCTTACGGCCGGGCTCCCGCTCGGCCGTACCCTGCTGCGTCGCGCCGTTCACCGGCGGCTGGGGCGGCGTGCTCAGCTCAGCTCTCCGTCCGCCTCGGCACCGTGCTGCCTGGCGTACTCCGCGGCCTTGCCCCGGGTCGCCACCGCGTCCTTGGGCAGCTCGATCTCCGGGCAGTCCTTCCACAGCCGCTCCAGCGCGTAGAAGACCCGCTCCTCGGCGTGCTGGACGTGCACCACGATGTCGACGTAGTCGAGCAGCACCCAGCGGCCCTCGCGCTCGCCCTCGCGACGCACCGGCTTGGCGCCCAGCTCCTTGTGCAACCGCTCCTCGACCTCGTCGACGATCGCTTTGACCTGCCGGTCATTGGGCGCGGAGGCGAGCAGGAACGCGTCCGTGATGGCGAGTACGTCGCTGACGTCGTACGCGATGATGTCGTGCGCGAGCTTGTCGGCCGCGGCCTGGGCGGCGGCGCTGATCAGCTCGATGGAGCGGTCCGTGGCGGTCACAAGCCATGCTTTCCGGTCGGGAACGGGTACCCCTCCAGGGTCTCATGCCCCGGTGGCCGCCCCGCCTCCGGTTTCTCGCCGACCGCGCTCACCCCTTGTAGTCACCGCCCAGTACGACCGTGATGTCCGCGTTGTTGGCGCCCTGCCCCTTGGTGACCGCGCTGTCCGGCAGCCCGAGGGTCTTGGCCAGTTCCTTGGCGGCCTGCGCCTGGTTGTCGGCGCCGTAGACCACCTGCGACCTGGCCTGCGGGGAGGCGGTGCCGCCGTCCACGTAGGTGTAGCCGGAGTTGACCACCGCGACCTGGGCCGAGGACGCCGCCTTCTTGGTGCCGGTGGCGTCGCGCACCGCGACCCGCGGGATGCCGCTGGAGCCGGTGTTCTTCACGGTGCCGCCGAGCACGTCCTTGACCACGCTGTTGGTGGCCTGCTGGCTGAGCGTGCCGTCCGGCTGCACCGGCAGCACGGTGGTGCTGTAGTGGCCGGACTTCTCCTGGTCGGCGAGGTGCGCCAGGGTGGCGCCGAGTTGGGCGTCGGTGAGCGAGGGGTCGGGGATGGCGCCGAGACTGTCGATGATCTTGGTGGCGGTGGCGGCGTCGCTCGGCAGCTTCATCAGCACCGCCTGCATGACCTGCCCGAACCTGTTCAGCTGCTTGTCCTGCGACTCGCCCGGACCCCGGTAGCTGGCGTAGGCGACCGCCGCCTGGCCGTTGAGGTCCTGCTGCTGGCCCGCGGTCACCACGGTCTTGCCGCCCGAGGTGACGGTGGCGTCGGTGTTCACCGTGATGTCGCCGACGGCGTCGACCAGGATCTCCAGATAGGGCGTGTCCAGCCGCCAGGTGCCCTGGATGTTGGCGCCCAGCAGGGCGCCCAGCGCGTCCCGGGTGGGTCCCGCGCCCTGGTCCACCACCGCCTTGCCGAGCGTGGTGCTGCCGTTGCCGTCGGGGTTGACGGAAAGGGAGTTGGGCAGCAGGACGGTGGTGCCGTTGCCGGTGGTCTCGTTGCCCACCAGCAGCGCGGTGGAGCTGGCGTTGCTGTCGACCTGTCGCAGGTGCACCACGATGACGTCGCGCTTCTGGACGCCGCCGGCCTGCGCGGCGGCGGCGCCCTTGCCCAGCCCCGGCAGCTTTCCGGTCTGCCACAGGTAGCCGACGCCGCCGAGCAGCGCAAGCACCAGCAGCACGGCCAGCGCGACCACCCGGGTACGGCCGCGCCGCTTGCGCTCGTCGCGACGCTCGGTGCGGGACTCGGAGAACTTCAGCCAGTCGATGACGTCTTCGGCCTGCTCGTCCTCGTCCTCGACAAAGGCGAACTGCTCGGTGTGGAACTCCCGGGGCGCCTCCTCGTCACGGCGCGGCGGCTGCTGGGGTTCGTTTCGCGGGCCGCCCGGCGGCTCCTCCTGGCGCGGCTGCGGGACCTGGTGGTGCTGCTCGCCGTAGGGCGGCTGCGGGTAGGCGGCCGGGTCCTGGTAGCCCGGCTGCTGGTACGTCTGGTAGCCGCCCTGGCCCGGGTAGCCCTGCTGCGGGTACTCCTGGGGGTACGGCTGCTGGGCGTACCCCTGCTGCGGGTACTGCTGCTGGTCGGGGTACGGGGCGTAGGGCTGCTGGCCCTGGTGGTACGCCGGGTCGTAGCCCTGCTGTGCCGGGGCGTACGGGTCGTAGCCCTGCTGCTGGTAGCCGCCCGCGTAGGGGTCCTGGCCGTAGTGCTCCTGGTCGCCGCTCACGCAGAACCCCTCCAGATCAGTAATCGAGTACCGCGAGCGATCGCTACCCGGCGTCCCGGTACAGATTCCGCTTGTTGATGTAGCGCACCACACCGTCGGGCACCAGGTACCAGACGGGTTCGCCCTGCGCCACCCGGTCCCTGATCTCGGTGGACGAGATGGCCAGCGCCGGCACCTCGACCAGGGACACCCCGCCGTTGGGGATGCCGGGGTCCGACAGGGGGTGACCCGGCCTGGTCACTCCGATGAAGTGGGCCATGGAGAAGAGTTCCTGGGCGTCCCGCCAGGAGAAGATCTGCGCCAGCGCGTCGGCGCCGGTGATGAAGAACAGGTCCACGTCGCCGTATTCGGCGCGCAGGTCCCGCAGGGTGTCGAGGGTGTAGGTGCGGCCGCCGCGGTCGATGTCGATCCGGCTCACCGAGAACTGCGGGTTGGACGCGGTGGCGATGACCGTCATCAGGTAGCGGTCCTCCGCCGGGGAGACCCGCTTGTGCTCCTTCTGCCAGGGCTGGCCGGTCGGCACGAAGACGACCTCGTCGAGGTGGAACAGGCTGGCGACCTCGCTCGCCGCCACCAGGTGGCCGTGGTGGATGGGATCGAACGTCCCGCCCATCACACCGAGTCGTTTCTTCACTGGCCCGGCCCCTCCGTCAGTGGTAGCGGAGGGGCGCGTGGGCACTGCCTGCTCTCCCATGCGAGCACACCCTACTTGGCCGCTGGGCAAGCGCTGACCCGGATCAGCGGTCCCGGTTGAAGCGCGTGGTGATCCACAGCAGGAGCAGCAGGATGAACAGCGCGCCACCACCGGTGAGGTACGGGCTCAGGCTCTGGTGGTTGCCGCCTTCGGCGAGCTGTGTCAGAGCCGCTGGGATGTTTGCGGTCATGGTCGGCAGGACCCCTTGCGGTCGAGGATGCGGTCGAGTCGCGGTGAGCCGCCGGACCGGCGGACCGGGCCGGGAACTCGTGCCACATCGTACGTGCGGGCCGTGCGGAACCCCAGGCAGCCCCCACGCGTCCTGACTGTGTACGCGATCTACGTCGCCGCGGCCGCATCCGACCGCGGAACCGAGTAACCGACCGTCAGTCCTTGTCCCCGTAACCGCGCAGCAGGAACCACGCGAGGAAGACCACGCCGACGACCGCGACGACGATGACGATGGGCAGGAGCTCGCTGGAGATCGGTGCCCCATCGGCGAGGTGGCTGAGCACGGCGTTCTGCATGCCTCTCAGCGTAGTCCTGTCGGCACCGGGCCCTATCGTGGGGTGTGTCAGGGGGACGAGCACGAAACGGCTAGCAGGGGATTGAGGCCCAATGACCGTGCCGAACGAATCGAACGACCAGGTGCCGAGCCGTAACCGCACCCGTTTCCCGGGGATATCCTCACGTGCCTACGAGCATCCGGCGGACCGCTCCGCGCTGGTGGCGCTGCGCAAGCTGAGCGGTTTCGACACCGTGTTCAAGGCGCTGAGCGGGTTGCTGCCGGAGCGGTCGTTGCGGCTGCTCTTCCTCTCGGACTCGGTACGGGTCAGCGAGCAGCAGTTCCCGCACCTGTACGCGATGCTGCGGGACGCCTGTTACATCCTGGACCTGGAGAAGGTCCCCCCGATGTACGTCAACCAGGACCCGCAGCCCAACGCCATGTGCATCGGCCTGGACGAGCCGATCATCGTGGTCACCACCGGGCTGGTGGAGTTGCTGGACGAGGAGGAGATGCGCGCGGTCGTCGGGCACGAGGTGGGCCACGCGCTGTCCGGCCACGCGGTGTACCGCACGATCCTGCTGTTCCTGACCACGCTGGCGCTGCGGGTGGCGTGGATCCCGCTGGGCAATGTGGCGATCATGGCGATCGTCACCGCCCTGCGCGAGTGGTTCCGCAAGTCGGAGCTGTCCGCGGACCGGGCGGGACTGCTGGTCGGCCAGGACCTGCAGGCGTCGATGCGCGGTCTGATGAAGCTGGCCGGCGGCAACCACCTGCACGAGATGAACGTGGACGAGTTCCTCAAGCAGGCGGAGGAGTACGAGGCCGGCGGTGACCTGCGCGACTCCGTGCTGAAGATTCTCAACGTGCTGCCGCGCAGCCACCCGTTCACCACGGTGCGGGCGGCCGAGCTGAAGAAGTGGGCGGACAGCCGCGACCACCAGCGGATCATGGACGGGCACTATCCGCGCCGCGCGGAGGACAAGGACACCTCGGTCTACGACTCCTTCAGGGAGTCCGCGAACCACTACGCGGACCACGTGAAGTCCAGCAAGGACCCGCTGATGGGCCTGATCAGCGACATCGCGGCGGGCGCCGGGGACATCGGCGGGAAGCTGCGGGACAAGTTCACCGGCTCAGGTTCAGGCTCGGGCTCGGGCTCGGAACGGTCCTGAGCAGTCCGCACACCGTGGTGACCGGCCTGCCGTGGTCGTAGGGGTCCACGCCGGTCCCGGCGGGCACGCTCTGTCCGGCCAGTAGCGGACGGAAGTACCCGGCCGGATTGCCCGTGCAGGCGAGCGGCCCGGCCTCGACCGCCGCCTGCGCCACCTCCACCTGGCGGTTGCGCAGGTCGGCGCGGTCGAAGAACAGCTTCAGCTGCCGCCGTACGGTGAACAGGGACGCCTGGCCGGGCCCGGTGCCGACCGCCCGTACCGCGTAGACCATGGTGTGGTCGGTGTCGATCAGCAGGCCGTCGGGGCCGTCCTCGCTCACCGCCATGCTGCCGCGCACCCGCACCCTTGGGTCGGCGAGGGCGATCCGGGCCGGGTCGAAGCGGACCAGCCAACCGGTCGCGACGTACTGTCCGTCATCGACCGGATGCGCCAAACTCCGGTCGAACTGGTCGAGTTGACCGGAATTGAGCAGTGCGCGGACCGCGCGCACATCTCCCCCGGTGAGCGCGCCGCGGTCGAGCGAGGAGGCGACCAGGTACTTCTTGGCGGTGGTCAGCGCTTGGAGCACCTGGCTCTGCGAGAAGTGGTCGGTGCCGTTGATCTGCGGCAGGGCGATGCCGTCCTCACCCACCCGGTAGTGCGCCGCGTCCTGGGCGGCGAACATCCGGTCCGCCGCGGCGACCGGCACCGGCCCCTGCGGGGCCAGCGGCACCAGGGTGATCCGCGCCGGATCGACATCCGTGGGCGGGGCCGACCGGTACGGGTGCCGGACGCCCAGGTACACGGCGGTGCCGAAGGCGAGCGCGATCAGCAGTACCAGGACCAGGGCCTGCCGTCCGGCGCCCATCCAGCCGAGCGGCCGCCGGGGGCGCACGGCACGGGCCATCGCGCCCATACGCTCCTGGGCCGAGAACTCCTGTATGCGGGCAGCCCTGACGAACGACTCGTCGAACACGACGGATCGGTACTCGTCGTCACCGCCCCCCGGGACGCCCTCGGGTGTCCCATCCGGAGGGTCTGCACGCCCGGCCATACAACAAGAGTAGGTCGGTCGTGCCGCAGGTGAACGTCCCGGTACCGGACAAGTTCTGAGCGGCCGTCACCGGGCCGCCCCGGGCGCGCTCCGCACGGCTGCGGTTCGCTCAGGGCGGCGGTCCCGCGGGCGAGGCCACCTTGACCGGTGGCGGCGAGTTGTCCACCCGGCCGGTGGCGGGCATGGGCGTGGGCTGCCGCCCGCCGCCACCGGCGCCCCGGTAGACGGCGACGAAGGTCAAGGCGATCACCCCGATGCCCATCACCAGGGCCAGCACCCAGGCGATGGTGCGCTGCCAGCGGGTGTGGCCGCGGTAGGCGTGCCGGTGCGGGTGGCCGTAGCGGTCGAGGGGGTCGTCGGCGTCGTCCGCGAAGCTGCGGTAGTGGTAGCGGTCGTAGCGCGCCGCCGCGTCGTCCAGGCCGTCGTCATCGGCCCCGACGAACCTGGCGCGGGCGGCGTCCGCCTCCGCCCAGGCCTGGGCCGCGGCCAACAGCCGCTCGTGCGCGGTGGGTTCATGGAGCGTCGCCGCCCGTACGAAGGCCTCGTCGAACACCACGGATGCGAACTCGTCGTCCGCGCCGCCGTGGTCCTCACCGTCCGGGAACGGCTTGCCGCCCACATCCTCAGACACCCGTCCAGAGTAATCCCGCAAGGGCCGCGTTGGGCAGTCGGAAACCGAATTCGACAGTGGCGACCGCCACTTCGCGTCGGCGGCCAGTCGGTCAGCGGATGTGGCCGTCGCCGGTCACCACGTACTTGGTGGAGGTCAGCTCGGGCAGTCCCATCGGGCCGCGGGCGTGCAACTTCTGGGTGGAAATGCCGATTTCGGCACCGAAACCGAACTGGCCGCCGTCGGTGAACCGGGTCGAGGCGTTGACCATCACGGCGGTGGAGTCCACCAGCGACACGAACCGGCGGGCGGCCGCCTGGTCACGGGTGACGATGGCCTCGGTGTGCCCGGAGGACCACCGGCGGATGTGCGCCACGGCGGCGTCCAGGTCGGGCACCACGGCGGCGGCGATGTCGTACGAGAGGTACTCGGTCGCCCAGTCCTCCTCGGTGGCCGCCAGCACGGTGCCGGAGGCCCGCTGCCAGCGCTCGTCACCGTGCACGGTCACCCCGGCCTCGGCGAGCGCGGCCAGCGCCCGGGGCAGGAAGGCGTCCGCGACCGCGGCGTGCACCAGCACCGTCTCCGCGGCGTTGCACACGCTCGGCCGCGACGCCTTGGCGTTGACCAGGATCCGCACCGCCATGTCGAGATCGGCGTGCTCGTCCACGTACACATGGCAGTTGCCGACGCCGGTCTCGATCACCGGCACCGTGGACTCCTCCACGACCGTCCTGATCAGCGAGGCGCCACCGCGCGGAATGAGCACGTCCACCAGACCGCGGGCGCGCATCAGCTCCTTGACCGAGTCACGACTCTCGCCGGGCACCAACTGCACGGCGTCAGCGGGCAGTCCGGCCGCCTCGACGGCGTCCCGCAGGACCGCGACCAGCGCGGTGTTGGAGGCGTACGCGGACGACGAGCCGCGCAGCAGCACCGCGTTGCCCGACTTCAGGCAGAGCACGGCGGCGTCCACGGTGACGTTGGGCCGGGCCTCGTAGATGATGCCGACCACACCGAGCGGAACCCGGACCTGGCGCAGCTCCAGACCGTTGGGCAGCGTCGAGCCGCGCAGCACCTCACCGACCGGGTCGGGCAGCGCCACCACCTTGGTCACGTCCGCGGCGATGGCCTCGATCCGCTCCGGGGTGAGGGTCAGCCGGTCGATGATCGCCTCGCTCGTTCCGTTGGCGCGGGCCTTGGCGATGTCGTCGGCGTTGGCGGCGACGATCTCCTCGGTGCGGGCGCGCAGCGCGTCGGCGATCGCGAGCAGCGCACCGTCGCGTACGGACCGCGGCAGCGGTGCGAGCACGGCGGCGGCCGCCTTCGCACGGCGGGCGGTGTCGAGTACGGGCGAGGTCGCGCTACTGGTCATGGAGGAAGCCTACTGACCTGCGGCGGCAGGCCGGACCGCGATTCCACATGCCGGACCGCGTCAGTACGGGTGCACTCCCACCGGAGCGGCGGGCGGCGGGCCGTAGCCCTCGGCCACCCGCTGGTGGTAGGTCTCGCGGTCTATGACCTCCAGACCGACGATCTCCCACGGCGGCAGCTTGGCGGTGGCGCGGTGCTCGCCCCACAGCCGCAGCGCGATGGCTGCCGCGTCGTGCAGGTCGCGCGCCTCCTCCCAGTAGCGGATCTCCGCGTGGGTGGTGGCGTAGCGGCTGGTCAGCAGGAAGGGGTGGTCGTGGGCGAGCTGCTCCAGCGCCCGTCTGACCTCCGCGAGCGGCGCCTCGTCCCCCGAGACGCTGAGCGTGACATGCCACAGGCGGGAGGCGTCGCGCTCCCGGCTGTGCGATTCCGGTTCCGGGTCCTGCCCTGGTCGGTCCGTCTGTATGCCGTCAACACTTGTCAGGGTCCGTTCCTCCCCCACGGCACTGCGTACGTGGGAGGGACCCCCACCTCGGGACAGCGCCCCTGGGCGCCCTCGTCTCACCGGCGGCCTCCTGTATGCGTTCTCCGCCTTGGGGTCAGCGGGTTGTGGTGCGGGGTCTGGCGATACTGGCTTGCCTGGCTTGCGTGCGATTCGGACGTTCTTGTTTGGAGTTTCCTGTGTGGAAACCGTCCCCCGCATCAAAGTTGACCAGTCCCGGGCCGACCGCGGGGCGGTTTTCCCCAAGAAGCCCTCGGATCGTCGATCCGCCCAGCGGCCTCCACGCCGCCTTCACCGCAGCACGACGAGGTCGTCGCGGTGCACCACCTCGCGCTCGTACGCCGGACCGAGTTCCGCGGCCAGCTCCCGGGTGGAGCGGCCGAGCAGCCGCGGCAGTTCCTTGGCGTCGAAGTTGACCAGGCCGCGTGCGACCGCCCGGCCGGTCTCGTCCACCAGGTCCACCGGGTCGCCCGCCGCGAACTGGCCCTCGACCCCGGTCAGTCCGGCGGGCAGCAGCGATGTGCGCCGCTCCACCACCGCCTTGACCGCACCGGCGTCCAGCCGCAGCGCGCCGCGCGGGGTGGAGGCGTGCGCCAGCCACAGCAGCCGGTCAGCGGAACGCTTGCCGGTGCGGTGGAACAGGGTGCCGGTCAGCCGCCCGGCCAGCGCGTCCGCGGCGTGCGTCGCCGAGGTGAGCACCACCGGGACACCGGCCGCCGTGGCGATACCGGCCGCCTCCACCTTGGTCACCATGCCGCCGGTACCCACCCCGGCCTTGCCCGCGCTGCCGATCGACACCCCGTCGAGGTCCCGCGGCCCGGCCACCTCCGCGATCCGCTGGGCACCCGGGGTGCGCGGGTCGCCGTCATACAGCCCGTCCACGTCGGAGAGCAGCACCAGCAGGTCGGCGCGGACCAGGTGCGCGACGAGCGCGGCCAGCCGGTCGTTGTCGCCGAACCGGATCTCGTCGGTGGCCACCGTGTCGTTCTCGTTGACGACCGGCAGGGCGCCCATGGCGAGCAGCTTGTCCAGCGTGCGGTACGCGTTGCGGTAGTGCGCCCGGCGACTGACGTCATCGGTGGTCAGCAGCACCTGCCCGACCCGGATCCCGTAGCGCGCGAACGAGGCGGTGTAGCGGGCGACCAGCAGCCCTTGGCCGACGCTGGCCGCGGCCTGCTGGCGGGCCAGGTCGCGCGGGCGCCTGTCCAGTCCCAGCGGAGCCAGTCCGGCGGCGATCGCGCCCGAGGAGACCAGCACGATCTCCTTGCTGTCCCGGCACTTCGCCAGCACGTCCACCAGCGCGTCCACCCGGTCGGCGTCCAGCCCGCCCGCGGCGGTGGTCAGCGAGGACGAGCCGACCTTGACGACGACCCTGCGGGCGGTCGTCACATCGTGCCTCATGCCTGCGTCCTGCTGCCGTACCACCGCGTGTACCCCACAACTTCCTGCTCGTCCCGTTCCGCCGTGCGCAATGTACGGGATGCGGCAAACCGTCCGCCTTCGAGTATCGAACCGCGGGACGGCGTCAGAACGGATTGAAGCCGTCGTACTCGCGCTGCGCCTCGTCGCGTTCGGCGTCGCGGTCCTTGCGCCGCTGGGCGGCCGGGCGCGGGGCGTCGAAGCGGTGGTCCTCGCCACGGCGGCCCAGCATCTCGGCACCGGCGGCCAGCGAGGGCTCCCAGTCGAAGACGACCGCGTCGTCCTCCGGGCCGATCACCACCTCGTCGCCCGCACGGGCACCGGCCTTCACCAACTCCTCTTCCACACCAAGGCGGTTGAGCCGGTCGGCGAGGTAGCCGACGGCCTCGTCGTTGTTGAAGTCGGTCTGCCGGACCCAGCGTTCCGGCTTCTCGCCGCGCACCCGGTAGAAGCCGTCCTCGGCGGTGACGGTGAAGCCCGCGTCGTCCACCGCCTGCGGGCGGATGACGATCCGGGTCGCCTCCTGCACCGGCTTGGCGGCCCGCGCCCTGGCGACGATGTCCGCCAGCGCGAAGGACAGCTCCTTCAGCCCGTGCCGGGAGACCGCGGACACCTCGAAGACCTGGTAGCCGCGGGACTCCAGATCCGGACGGATCAGATCGGCGAGGTCCTGGCCGTCCGGGATGTCCACCTTGTTGAGCACCACGATCCGCGGCCGGTCCCCCAGGCCGCCGTACTCCGCCAGTTCGGCCTCGATCGCGTCGAGGTCGGTGACCGGGTCCCGGTGCGATTCGAGCGTCGCGGTGTCCAGTACGTGCACCAGCACCGAGCAGCGCTCGACATGCCGCAGGAACTCCAGGCCGAGGCCCTTGCCCTGGCTGGCGCCCGGGATCAGCCCGGGCACGTCGGCGATGGTGTAGACGGTCGAACCGGCCGTCACCACACCGAGGTTGGGCACCAGCGTGGTGAACGGATAGTCGGCGATCTTCGGCTTGGCCGCGGAGAGCACCGAGATCAGCGACGACTTGCCCGCGCTCGGGTAGCCGACCAGCGCCACATCGGCGACCGTCTTCAGTTCCAGCACGATGTCGTGCGTCTGGCCGGGCTCGCCGAGCAGCGCGAAACCGGGGGCCTTGCGGCGCGCGGAGGCCAGCGCGGCGTTGCCCAGGCCGCCACGGCCGCCCTGGGCGGCGATGAACGAGGTGCCGTGGCCCACCAGGTCGGCCAGTACGTTGCCCTTGGCGTCGAGCACGACCGTGCCGTCCGGCACCGGCAGGACCAGGTCCCTGCCGTCGGCGCCGGAGCGGTTGCCGCCCTCGCCGGGCTTGCCGTTGGTGGCCTTGCGGTGCGGGGAGTGGTGGTAGTCGATCAGCGTGGTGACGCCGGTGTCGACCACCAGGATCACGTCACCGCCGCGACCGCCGTTGCCGCCGTCCGGGCCGCCGAGCGGCTTGAACTTCTCCCGGTGCACGGAGGCGCAGCCGTGGCCTCCGTTACCCGCGGCGACATGCAGTTCGACGCGGTCCACGAAGGTGGTCATGGTCTGGGCCTCCTAGGAATCTGTCTCGGTTTGCCGAACACATCGAGGGCGGACCTGCTTCCCGGTGCGGGAAGCGAGGTCCGCCCTCGGTGTGTCGCGTTACGGCAGCTGGTTCGTTCAGCTGGCCGGAACGATGTTCACGACCTTGCGACCACGGCTGGTGCCGAACTCGACCGCACCGGCGGTGAGGGCGAACAGCGTGTCGTCGCCACCGCGGCCAACGCCGTTGCCCGGGTGGAAGTGGGTGCCGCGCTGGCGGACCAGGATCTCACCGGCGTTGACGAGCTGACCGCCGAAGCGCTTCACGCCGAGCCGCTGAGCGTTGGAGTCGCGACCGTTCCGGGTGGACGATGCGCCCTTCTTGTGTGCCATCTCTCCTCAGTCCCTTACTTCGCAGCCGTGGGGATGCCGGTGATCTTCACTGCCGTGTACTGCTGGCGGTGGCCCTGGCGCCGGCGGTAACCGGTCTTGTTCTTGTACCGCAGGATGTCGATCTTGGCACCCTTGTGGTGGTCCACGACCTCGGCCTGGACCTTCACGCCCGCCAGCACCCACGGGTCGCTGGTGACGGAGTCGCCGTCGACAACGAGCAGGGTCGAGAGCTCGACCGTGTCGCCAACCTTGGCGGTGGAAATCTTGTCAACCTCAACGATGTCACCGACAGCAACCTTGTGCTGGCGGCCACCGCTACGCACGACTGCGTACAACGCGGTTCTCACTCTCTCGCTCGAAATGGCACTCCTGATGCCAGCCCGCACGGGTTCGGTGTGTGAGCCTCTCCCGACAGGAGCGGGAGGGATTTGCTCAGGAGTGGGCGCAGAAACGCCGAAGGTCAAGGTTACGGGGCGCCCTCCCGGCGGGTCAAACCGGGGCTTCCCGCCCGCCCACCCGATTGCCGTCTCTCCGCGGCTGCGGGGGCGCACCTTCGTGCTCCCGCCCGCCCGATTGCCGTCTCCGGCGGCTGCGGGGGGCGGTTCAGCGCGTCGCCGCCCCCGGCCGGGGGGCCGGGGGCGGGAGGCGGTGGCTTACGACTCGTCCGCCGGGGCGGTGGCCGCCTTCTTGGCGGCGGTCTTCTTGGTCGTCGCCTTCTTGGCCGCTGCCTTCTTCGCGGTGGCCTTCTTGGCCGTCGTCGTCTTCTTGGCGGCGGCCTTCTTCGCGGGCGCCTTCTTGGCCGCCGTCTTGCGAGCCGCCCGCTTCTTGGGCGCGGGCTCCTCAGCCGCCTCAGCCGACTCGGCGACCTCCGGGGCCTCCGCGGCCTCCGCGGCCTCCGCCGGAGCCGCCGGGACGACCAGCACGGCGGCCTCTCCCGCCGCGGGCGGCGGGCCAGCCGGAGCCGACGCCTTGCGCGAGCGCCGACGCGGCGCCGCCGCCTCGGGCTCGGCCACCTCGGCGGCCGGTGCCGTCTCGGCCGGAGCCGCCTCCGGCTCGACCTCGGCCGGTGCCGCCGGGACGACGATGACCTCGCCGCTGGCCACCTCCTCGGCGACCTTCGGCGAGCCCGCGGGCGCGGTCGCCTTGCGGGAGCGGCGGCGCGGACGTACCGGCTCGGGCTCCGGCGCCACCTCGGGTTCGGGCTGCGGCTCGGGTTCGGTCACCACCGGCGCCGCCGGAACGACGACCTCGGCCGCGGCCTGCTTCGGCGCACCCGCCGGAGCGCTGGCGGCCCGGGTCGCCCGCCGACGGCCGCGCGGAGCGGCGGCCCTCGCGGCGGCCTCCGCCTCGGCTGGGCTGCCGAACCACTCCTCGTCGCCGCCGATCGCGGGCACCAGCTCGCGCTCGGTGACCTCGACCGGCTCGACCACCTCGGCGGCCTCCGCGGTCTCGGCCGCCTCCACCGCCTCGGGCTGCGCGGCGGCGCGGCCCTTCTTCTTGCGCTTGCCGCCGCCACCGGTCGTGGTGGCCTGCTCCATGTGGACGATGACACCGCGACCGTTGCAGTGCACACAGGTCTCGGAGAACGACTCCAGCAGCCCCTGGCCCACCCGCTTGCGGGTCATCTGGATCAGACCCAGCGAGGTGACCTCGGCGACCTGGTGCTTGGTGCGGTCCCGCCCCAGGCACTCCAGCAGCCGCCGCATGACCAGGTCCCGGTTGGACTCCAGCACCATGTCGATGAAGTCGATCACGATGATGCCGCCGAGGTCGCGCAGCCGCAGCTGGCGCACGATCTCCTCGGCCGCCTCCAGGTTGTTCCTGGTGACCGTCTCCTCCAGGTTGCCGCCCTGGCCGGTGAACTTGCCGGTGTTGACGTCGATGACGACCATCGCCTCGGTCCGGTCGATCACCAGCGAACCACCGGACGGCAGCCAGACCTTGCGGTCCAGCGCCTTCAGCAGCTGCTCGTCGATCCGGTAGGTGGCGAAGACGTCGACCTCGGAGGTCCACTTCTGCAGGCGGTCCACCAGGTCGGGCGCGACGTGCGAGACATAGCCGTGGATGGTCTCCCACGCGTTGTCGCCGCTGATGATGACCTTGGAGAAGTCCTCGTTGAAGATGTCACGCACGACCCGGACGGTCATGTCCGGCTCGCCGTACAGCAGCGTCGGGGCGTTGCCGTTCTTCGCCTTCTTCTGGATCTCCTCCCACTGCGCCTGAAGCCGCTCGACGTCGCGGCGCAGCTCGTCCTCGCTGGCGCCCTCGGCGGCGGTGCGCACGATGACGCCCGCGTCCTCGGGGACGATCTTCTTGAGGATCTGCTTCAGCCGCGCCCGCTCGGTGTCCGGGAGCTTGCGGCTGATGCCGGTCATCGAGCCCTCGGGCACGTAGACCAGGTAGCGGCCGGGCAGCGAGACCTGGCTGGTCAGCCGGGCGCCCTTGTGGCCGATCGGGTCCTTGGTGACCTGGACCAGCACGGACTGGCCGGACTTCAGCGCGGACTCGATGCGGCGCGGACCGCCCGCCAGACCCAGCGCCTCGAAGTTGACCTCGCCCGCGTACAGCACGGCGTTGCGGCCCTTGCCGATGTCGACGAAGGCGGCCTCCATCGACGGCAGCACGTTCTGGACCTTGCCCAGGTAGACGTTGCCGACGTAGGAGGTGGCCTGCTCCTTGTTGACGAAGTGCTCGACCAGCACACCGTCCTCAAGGACGCCGATCTGGGTGCGCTCGCCGCTCTCGCGAACCACCATCACCCGCTCGACGGCCTCGCGGCGGGCCAGGAACTCGGCCTCGGTGATGATCGGCACCCGGCGGCGGCCCTGCTCCCGGCCTTCGCGACGGCGCTGCTTCTTCGCCTCCAGGCGGGTCGAGCCCTTGATGGACTGGACCTCGTCGGACGGCTGCTCTTCCTTCTTCTTGCGCGGCTCGCGGATCTTGACGACGGTGCGCACACCGTCCTCCTCGGCCGCGGCCTCAGGCTCACCGGCCGCCTCGCCGCTGCGACGGCGGCGACGGCGACGGCGGCGGCTGGTGCTGCTGCCGTGCTCGGCCTCCTCGGCCTCGCCCTCCTCCGCCTCCTCCTCGGCCTGCGGGTGGGCGGCCTCGGTCTCGGCCTCCTCCTCGCCTTCCGCCTCGGCCTCGGCCGCCTCGCCACGACGGCGGCGACGGCCACCGCGGCGACGACGACGGGACGGGCGCTCGCCGGCCTCGTCCTCGTGCTCGGCCTCCGGCTCCGCCTCCTCAGCGGCCTCCTCGGCGGCGGTCGGCTCCTCGGCGGGCTCGGCCTGCGGCGCCTCCTCGGCGGCGGCCCGGCGACGGCGGCGACGGCGCGCACCGCCCTCCTCCTCGTCCTCGGTGGCCGCGGCGGCCTCCGGCGCGACGAAGACCGGCGGCTGGAAGACGGCCGTGGGCGGCCGGACGGCACGGCGACGGCCGCGTACCGGCTCCTCGGACACGTCCTCCTCGGGCGCCATGGACGCCACAGACTCGGCCGCCTCGCTGTCCGCTGCGGCGAACGAGGGCGAACCGGCCTCCGCGGTGGCCTTACGGGTGCGACGGCGGGTGCGCTGCGGGGCCGTCTCCGGCTCGGCGGCGGCCTCGGTCGGCGCCGACTCGGGCTCGGCCTCGGACTCGTCCTTGGGCGCGAGCGCGCCGGGCTTCAGGCGCCGGGAGTCGTCGCCGGGCTCCGCGGCGGCGGCGCGCTTGCGGGTGCGGCGGGTGCGCTGCGGGGTCTCCTCGGCCGCGGCTTCCTCGGTCGCGGCGGGCGCCTCCGCCGCGGCGGTCTTACGCGTGGCACGACGGCGCGGGGTGCGCGCGGGCGTCTCCTCGGCGGCGGTCGGCTCCTCGGCGGCGGCCTGCGGCGCCTCCTCGGCAGCCTTCGGCGGTCCGGCGGGCGCGGTGGCCTTACGGGTGGCGCGACGGCGGGTGGTGGTCGTACGCGCTGGTGCGGCCTCCGTCGGCTCGGTGGCGGCGGGCGCCTGAGCGGCGGCGGGCTTCTCCGAAACGATCTGGGTGTCCTCGGCGGACGCGGCAGCCGGTGGACCGGCCGGGCGCGAAGCGGCCCTCCGCCGACGGCGGGGCGCCGCCGGTGTCTGGGATTCGGCGCTGGCGCCGGAATCGTTGCCGTTGGGCGCCTCAGGCGCCGCGTTGCCGGGCTCGGGGGTATCGAGCATGCGGGCGTTTCTCCCGTCACGCTCCCGGGCGCCGCGCTCTGGTTCCGGCCACGGCCGCTGCTTCACGGCTACGCGGCCCGGGGCACGGGCGCCACACGGGAGCTGTTGTCTCACTCGCCGGGCCCGTCCTGATGGCCGAGACCGGCGAAAGTCTCCTGGTCAGCGCGTCACCGGACGCTAGGAACGGCCCCTGACCGCCCGGTGACGGGCGGCGAGGCGACTCCCTGGCGCATCGGCGATGCGTCAACGACGGTCCTACGCGGGACCACCCGGCACCGTCGCAACGGGCTGCCCGGCGGCCGTGTTGAGTACGGCCGAGGCGGCGTCGCGGTCTGGCGCGAACGGATCGGTCACCGTGCCGGTCTCCTCGTCAAGCGGCCCCTGCGCCAGCCTGGTCACCGCTGCGGGGACCGGCGGCGCGAGGTCGGCCGTCGAACGGAGGCCGGACAGGACGTCGTCGGGTCGTACGGCAGGTGTCAGATGCCGAACAACCAGCCGCAGTATCGCACAGCTACCACGTCCCGGCCTATCGGCACTCTGTTCTACGGATACCAGCGCGTCCGCCGTGTGCTGCGGCGAAGCCTCCGGCGGTACCACCGCCAGCTCCGTCACCGCGGCGCGCGCGTCGAAGGTCCGTACACCGTTCTTCGTGGTACGCCGCACCTCGACCGCCTCGGCGGCGAGGAACGCGTCCACCGCGCGGCGCGCCTCGGCGGGCTCGACGCCGTCCAGCCACAGCTGCCACACCGAGGCCTCCAACCGGTCGGCGAGACCGGAGGTGTGCGCCTCCACCGCGTCGACCACGTCGAGGCCGGGCGGCAGCGACTCGTCGAGCAGCAGCCGCAGCTTCTCCGGGTCGCGCGCCGCGGTCAGCGCGATCTCCAGGTACTCGGCCTCGCTGGCCACGCCGGTGGGTGCGGCGTTGGCGTAGCTGACCTTGGGGTGCGGTGTGAACCCCGCCGAGTACGCCATGGGCACCTCGGCGCGGCGCAGCGCCCGCTCGAACGCGCGCTGGAAGTCGCGGTGGCTGGTGAACCGGAGGCGGCCGCGCTTGGTGTAGCGCAGTCGGATGCGCTGCACCGCAGGTGCGGGCGGCGGGCCTTCGGGCTGTCGCTTGCCCAGTGTCGTTCAGTCCTTACATGAGAGCGGTCATACGTCTCTCAAGGGTACGCGGCCGGGATGCGCGCCCGGACCTCAGTCCAACGATCCCGGCTCCGCCAGCCAGCGGGTCTTCAGCTCGGTGTGCTGCGCGATGGTCTCGAAGTCGCGGTCGTAGTGCAGGACGGTCAGGCGGTGGTAGCGCGCAGTGACGGCCGCCATGAGATCAGCAATTCCGGCACATCGATGAACGCCCGCGCCGGTGAGCACGTCTTGCAGTGCCTCTGCATCGCGCCAGGCGCTCTCCGGCATGGGCCGCCATGCGTACAACTCGGCCATGCTCGTCTTCATCGCCTTGCGGTCATCCGCTGACCGCGCCGAATAGAGCATCTCGATCATGGTCGATTCGCACATCGAGACCCGCCCTTGCAGCAACACTTCGCCCCAGACAGCGAAGGGTTCCGGGCGAAGAATGCGCGAGGCAGCCGAGGTGTCGATGAGGAAGTGTTCAGCACCGCCCACCTAGCGCCAAACCTCCTCTTTGAAGCCTGGCTCCAAGAGCTTGTCGAAGCTCCCATCCTCGGCGAGCCGCCGCAAGTTCTCGATCGCCGCCCTGCGTCGCTTCCGCGCTCCTATTGCGGCGAGCGCCGCGTTCACCGTGTCCTTCTTGGTCTTCGTACCAAGCTCCTCGGCAGCGAGCGCCAGGGCCTCTTCATCGAGGTCGATCACAGTCTTGGCCATACGTACCACCTCCGTCGACACCATTTAGTATATACAGCCCACCTCAATGCAGAAACATTTCTGCTCGTCCGACAAACATAAAGGCCCCACCGCGTGCAGCGGTGGGGCCTTCGTGCCAGGACGGCGGCGCTACTTGACGACCGTCAGCGGCAGCAGCTTCCTGCCCGTGGGGCCGATCTGGATATGGGTGTCCATCTGCGGACACACCCCACAATCGAAGCAAGGCGTCCAGCGGCAGTCCTCGACCTCGGTCTCGTCGAGGGCGTCCTGCCAGTCCTCCCAGAGCCAGTCCTTGTCCAGGCCGGAGTCGAGGTGGTCCCAGGGCAGGACCTCCTCGTAGCCGCGCTCGCGGGTGGTGTACCAGTCGACGTCCACGCCGTACCGCGGCAGCACCTTCTCGGCGCACTCCATCCAGCGGTCGTAGCTGAAGTACTCCCGCCAGCCGTCGAACCGGCCGCCGTCCTCGTAGACCGCGCGGATGACCGCGCCGATCCGGCGGTCGCCGCGGGAGAGCAGGCCCTCCACGATGCCGGGCTTGCCGTCGTGGTAGCGGAAGCCGATCGAGCGGCCGTACTTCTTGTCGCCGCGGATCTTGTCGCGCAGCTTCTCCAGCCGGGCGTCGGTCTCCTCGGCGGACAGCTGCGGCGCCCACTGGAACGGGGTGTGCGGCTTGGGCACGAAGCCGCCGATGGACACCGTGCAGCGGATGTCGTTGGACTTCGACACCTCACGTCCCTTGGCGATCACCTTGGTCGCCATGTCCGCGATCTGCAGCACGTCCTCGTCGGTCTCGGTCGGCAGGCCGCACATGAAGTACAGCTTCACCTGGCGCCAGCCGTTGCCGTACGCGGTGGCGACGGTACGGATCAGGTCCTCTTCCGAGACCATTTTGTTGATGACCTTGCGGATCCGCTCCGAGCCGCCCTCGGGCGCGAAGGTCAGGCCGGACCGGCGGCCGTTCCTGGTCAGCTCGTTGGCCAGGTCGATGTTGAAGGCGTCGACCCGGGTGGACGGCAGGGACAGGCCGATCTTGTCGTCCTCGTACCGGTCGGCCAGCCCCTTGGCGACGTCGCCGATCTCGCTGTGGTCGGCGGAGGACAGCGACAGCAGGCCGACCTCCTCGAAGCCGGTGGCCTTCAGGCCCTGGTCGACCATCTCGCCGATGCCGGTGATGCTCCGCTCGCGCACCGGGCGGGTGATCATGCCCGCCTGGCAGAAGCGGCAGCCGCGGGTGCAGCCGCGGAAGATCTCCACCGACATCCGCTCGTGCACCGTCTCGGCCAGCGGGACCAGTGGCTGCTTGGGGTACGGCCACTCGTCGAGGTCCATCACGGTGTGCTTGGAGACCCGCCACGGCACGCCGGAGGCGTTCGGCACGACGCGGGCGATCCGGCCGTCCGGCAGGTACTCCACGTCGTAGTACTTCGGTACGTACACCCCACCGGTCTTGGCCAGCCGCAGCAGCAGCTCGTCACGGCCGCCCGGGCGGCCCTCCGCCTTCCAGGCGCGGATGACGTCGGTCATCTCCAGTACGGCCTGCTCGCCGTCGCCGATGACGGCCGCGTCGATGAAGTCCGCGATCGGCTCGGGGTTGAAGGCGGCGTGGCCGCCGGCGAGCACGATCGGGTCGTCCAGGGTGCGGTCCTTGGCCTCCAACGGGATGCCGGACAGGTCGAGCGCGGTGAGCAGATTGGTGTAGCCCAGTTCGGTGGAGAAGGACACGCCGAGCACGTCGAAGGCCCGCACCGGGCGGTGCGCGTCCACGGTGAACTGGGGGACGCCGTGCTCGCGCATCAGCGCCTCGAGGTCCGGCCAGACGCTGTAGGTGCGCTCGGCCAGCACGCCCTCGCGCTCGTTGAGCACCTCGTAGAGGATCATGACGCCCTGGTTGGGCAGTCCGACCTCGTAGGCGTCCGGGTACATCAGCGACCAGCGCACATCGCAGGCGTCCCAGTCCTTGACGGTGGAGTTGAGTTCTCCGCCGACGTACTGGATCGGCTTCTGGACATGTGGGAGAAGCGCTTCCAGGCGTGGGAAGACCGACTCGACAGGCATCTTGGGGTCTCTCGACTGTCTCTCGTGAGCTGGCAGGGTCGACCATCCAGCGTAACCGAGTCCCGTGCGCCGCTCAGCCCGCGAGCGGCCCGCGGTCCGTCCTGCGCCATGCCTTGGGCAGGGCGGCCTCCACCGCACCGGCGCGTTCCCGCTCCATCTGGTGCAGCGCGCCGTACGGGAAGGTGTCCTCACCGGCCTGGCGTGCGGCGTCGGCGAGCCGCCGGATCGCCTCCCGGCAGATCACGCTGTCCTGGTGCTCGCCGAGCAGTTTCTGCAGGTCGGCGAGGCGGGCGCGGTGCCGCTCGGCGGGTGTGCCCAGGACCGGGCGGGCGGACTCGGCGGCGTATCTGGCCCGCTTGGCGGCCTTGCGGGCGTCGTGCAGGGCGAGGTCCCGGCCGGTGCCCGGGGGCAACGCCAGCGACTCGGCCACCCGGCCGGCGAGTCGGCGGTGGTCGTGGCGCACCGCCCGGCGCACCGCCTCCTCGGCCGGGCGCTTGGCGGGGTCGCGCAGCGGAGGGGCGGCCAGCAGCGCGTCGAGGCGGTCGAGCAGGGCGAAGTAGCGCTCGCCGCGCAGTTGCCGCAGCAGTTGGCGGCGGGCGGTGCCGCGGGGGCCGTTGTGTGGGTGGCCGATCCGGTCGCGCAGTTGCTCGGTGCGCAGTTCGGGGTCGAGGTCGGCGGTGCGCTCGGCCAGCCGCTCGGCGAGCACCTCGCGGTCCCGTTCCACACCGAGGACTTCGGCCAGCCACTTCAGCTCGTCGCCGACGGGGTCGGTGACGGCCCGGTCGAGTTCCCTGCGGTAGGTCTTGAGGGCGCTGCGCAGGCGGCGGGTGGCGACCCGCATCTGGTGTACGGCGTCGGGCTCGTCGCGGCGCACCGCGGGGTCGTACGCGGCGATGGCCCGTACCTGTTCGTGGAGGTAGGCCAGGGCGGCGTCGCCCGCGGTGGCGATGGTGTCGGGCGGGGCCGGTGGGGCGGGCGGGATGCGGTCGCCGAGGGCGTGCAGCAGTTTCGAGGGGTGGGCGGAGCGGTGGTAGCCCGCGGCGGCCAGCCGGTCCTCCACGGCGTCGAGCAACTTCGGCTTTCCGCCGAGGAGTTCGACCTCGGTCTCAGCCCAGGACAGGGGGTCGCGTTCGTCGGGGTAGTCGACGGTGACGTGGTCGTGGGCGATCTCGGCGAGCGGGGTGGCGTTGGCGTCGAGCAGTTGGCAGCGCTGGCGGTGGTTGCGCAGTCGTGCGACGGGGGCGAGCGGGCGGCCCCGGGTGTGCACGAGGACCTCGGTGAGCAGTGCGGCGGGCACGGTGCGGGTGGAGCGGCCGAGCGGGGCGTGCACCTCGGTGCGGGTGTCGGCCTGGGCGGTGGGCAGCTTGAGGTGCCATCCGGCGTCCTCGCCGCCGGTTCTGCGGCGCAGGGTGATGTGGCGGGCGGCGAGCGCGAGGCCGGGGGTGTCGAAGTAGACGGCGTCGAGTTCCGCCGGGTTCAGCAGCCGCACCGAGGCGACGCCGGGCAGCCCTGACAGGTCGGGCTCGGCGGCCCCTTGTGCGGCCTGGTACGTGCGCTCGGTCTCCCGCAGACGCTTCCCCATGTCTGGACGGTAGTGTCGCTGGCTGCCTGCCGCAACGGTGCCGTCGTGGTGCGCTGCGCCCAGCCGCTCCCGCCGTGCCGGGGGCGCGGCCCCGGCACGGCGGGCGCTACGCGGAGACGGGCCGCTGCATCCGTACCGACTGGAGCAGGCCGACGCCGATCCACACCGCGAACATCGATGATCCGCCGTAGGAGACGAACGGCAGCGGAATGCCCGCCACGGGCATGATGCCCAGTGTCATCCCGATGTTCTCGAACGACTGGAAGGCGAACCAGGCCACTATCCCGGCCGCGATGATCGTGCCGTACAGGTCCGTGGCCTGCCGGGAGATCCGGCAGGCCCGCCACAGGATGATGCCGACCAGCAAGATGATCAGCCCCGCGCCGACGAAGCCCAGTTCCTCGCCCGCCACGGTGAACACGAAGTCGGTCTGCTGCTCGGGGACGAACTGGCCGGTGGTCTGCGTGCCGTGGAAGAGGCCCTTGCCCAGCAGCCCGCCGGAGCCGATGGCGATGCGTGCCTGCGCGGTGTTGTAGCCGACGCCGGAGGGGTCCAGGGCCGGGTTGGCGAAGGCCGCGAAGCGGTCGATCTGGTACTTGCTGAGCAGATGGAGTTGCCAGACCGCCACCGCTCCCGCCGCGCCGACGGTCAGCAGCCCGAACACCCAGCGGTTGGACGCGCCGGAGGCGAGCAGCACGCCGAGTACCGTCACCACGATGACCATGGTCGAGCCGAGGTCCGGCATCAGCAGGATGACGCACATCGGCGCGACGGCCAGGCCGAGGGACTGGAGCACCGTGCGGCTGTCGGGGTGCAGTTGGTCGCCCGCGTCCACCCGTGCGGACAGGATCATCGCCATGCCCAGCACGATGGTGATCTTGGCGAACTCCGAGGGCTGCAGCGAGAATCCGCCGCCGATGACGATCCACGAGTGCGCGCCGTTGACCGTGGAGCCGAGCGGGGAGAGCACGGCGAGCAGCAGCAGGATCGAGATCGCGTACAGGATCGGGATGATCCCGCGCACCCTGCGGTGGCCGACCACGATGGTGCCGACGGCCAGCGCGATCCCTATGGCCAGGTTCATCAGATGGCGGATCAGGAAGTACTGCGGATCGCCGTGGTTGATGGAGGTGCGGCCGCGGGTCGCCGACCAGACGAGCAGCGAGCCGACCGCGGACAGCGCTATGGCGGCGGCGACCAGTATCCAGTCCATCCGCCGCACCACCGAGTCCCGGGCCAGCAGCTTGCCCAGGGTGGAGCGTTCCGGGGTGAACCGGCGGATCGAGTAGCCGCTGAAGCTGCTGCTCGTCATGCGTGGTACCTCCGCCCGAGCAGCAGTTTCTCGTTGCGCTCCGGGGCCAGCGCGAGCAGTGTGGTCGCCTGGCCGGGGACGCGGGAGTCGTCGCCGGGGTAGGCGAACCGGGTCGGTGCGGGGGTGGTCAGGGCGGCCTGCTGGACCAGTCCGTCCGGGCCGAACTTCGGCAGGCTGTGCTGCGGGGTGGGCAGCAGGCCCTTCTTGGGGTCGATCGACCCGTCCGGCTGGACGCCGTACAGCGCGGAGTAGATGTTGCGCACCGCCTGACCGGAACCACCGGATCCGGTACCACCCTGCGAGATGGTCATGACGATCGCGTAGTCCTTGCTGTACGTGGCGAACCACGAGGTGGTCTGCTTGCCGTAGACCTCCGCGGTACCGGTCTTGGCGTGCAGGGTGATCTTGTCCTGCGGCCATCCGCCGAACTTCCAGGCGGCGGTACCGCTGGTGATCACCCCGGCCAGCGCGTCGTCGATGTAGTGGATGGTCTGCGGCGTGTCGGGCAGCTTGCCGACCGACTTGGGGTCGATGGGCTGGATGTGCTTGCCGTCCGGACTGACGACGGCCTTGCCGATGGTCGGCTGGTAGAGGGTGCCGCCGTTGGCGATGGCGGAGTAGATCCTCGCCATCTGGATCGGGGTGACGAGCGTGTCTCCCTGGCCGATCGCGTAGTTGACGGAGTCACCGGCGCGCATCCGGTTGCCGTCGACGCAGTCCTCGCGGGCGATGTCGGTGGCGTAGTCGTGCTTTCCGGACGCGGCCTGGGCGCACCAGGACTTCTTCATCGCGTCGTACTCCGCCTGCTTCCACTGCCGGTCCGGGACGCGACCGGGGACCTCGCCCGGCAGGTCCACGCCGGTCTTGGCCCCGAGCCCGAACTGGTGGGCCGTCTTGTAGAACCAGTCCTTGGGGTTCTTGGGGTTGTTGCCGCCGTCCTTGAGCCACTGGTCGTAGGAGAGCCCGTAGAAGACGGTGTCGCAGGAGATCTCCAGGGCGTGGGCGAGGCTGATGTCGCCCGCCTGCTCACCCTCGAAGTTCTTGAAGACCTGGCCGCCGATGGACATGCTCGACGGGCAGGAGTAGTGCCCGTTGATGTCGTACCCGGCGTTGACCGCCGCCGAGGTGGAGATGACCTTGAAGGTCGAACCGGGCGCCGACTGCCCCTGGGTGGCCCTGTTGAGCAGCGGGTAGTCGGAGTCCTTGCCGGTGAGCGCGGCGTAGTCCTTGGCGGAGATGCCGCCCACCCACTCGTTGGGGTCGTAGGTGGGCGCGCTGGCCATCGCGATGACCTGGCCGGTGTGTACGTCCATCACCACGGCGGCGCCGGAGTCGGCCTTGTAGTTCTCGTGGGTGACGGTGTCGTAGGTGTTGCGGGCGTCCTGCATCGCGGCGGCGAGCTGCTTCTCGGTGATCGCCTGGACCCGGGAGTCGATGCTGGTCACTATCGAGTCGCCGGGCTGCGCCGGGGTGTCGCCGGCGTTGCCGATGACCCGGCCGCGGTTGTCCACCTCGTACCGGGTGACACCGGCCTTGCCGCGCAGTTGGCTGTCGTAGGTGTGTTCGAGGCCGGAGCGGCCCACCTGGTCGGAGCGTTGCAGGGTGGGCTGGCCGTTCTTCATCGACGCCTGGATCTCGTCGTCGGTGACCGGCGAGAGGTAGCCCAGTACCTGGGCGGTGTTGGAGCCGTCCGGGCCCGGGTAGCGGCGTACCGCGGTGGGCTGGGCGGCGATGCCGGGGAAGTCCTCGCGGCGCTCCATGATCTGCAGCGCCTGCTGGGTGGTGGCCGTGTCGGTGATCGGGATCGGCTGGTAGGGGGAGCCGTTCCAGCACGGGCGCGGGGTCTTGGCGTCGCACAGCCGCACCTTGTCGGCGACGTCCTGGTACTTCATGCCGAGCACGCCCGCGAGCCGGGTGAGCACGGCCTTGCCGCCGTCCTTCATCTTCATGATGTCGGTGCGGCTGACGGTGACGACCAGTCGGGTCTGGTTGTCGGCCAGCGGGACGCCGCGGGCGTCCAGGATCTGGCCGCGTACCGCCGGGTCCACGACTTCCTGGATGTGGTTGTTGTCGGCTTCCTGGGTGTACTGCTCGCCGTTGCGGATCTGCAGGTACCACAGCCGTCCGCCGAGGGTGAGCAGCAGTGAGGCGACCAGGATCTGCAAGATGATCAGGCGGATGGTGACCCGCTGGGTGCGGCCGGTCTCGGGGATGTTGCTCATCAGCGCGCGGCTCCCGGGACGAAGGGGATAGGCGGCGGGAGGTCACGACCGCGGCGCGCGGCGCCTGGGTTGGGCGGGTTCACAGCTTCCGGCCTCCCTTGAGCAGGCCGCCGCGCTGGCCGCCGAGTCCAGGGCGGGTCAGTCGGCCGCCTCGGCCGGAGCGGGGGGTGCCGGGGGTGATCCAGCGGTACGGGCCGATGCCCAGGCCGCCCGAGGTGTCCCCGGCGACGGGGTCGTTCTCCACCCGCCGGGCCAGCGCCATGATCCACGGAACGGTGAACGGCGCCAGCAGCAGGTCGTAGATCGTGGCGGTGAACAGCAGCTTGACCATGCCGACATGGCGGGCGGCGGTGTCACCGACCAGCGCCCCCACCCCCGCGTACAGCAGCGTGGAGCCGATCGCCGCGGCGCCGACCACCACCATCGGCATGACCGCGGACCGCAGTTGGCCGCTCTCCGGCTTGGCGAGGCCCGCGAGGTAGCCGATGACGCACAGCACCAGGGCGTACCGCCCGGCGGCGTGGTCGGCGGGCGGAGCCAGGTCGCACAGCAGGCCCGCGCCGAAGCCCACCAGACAGCCGCCGACATGGCCGTAGGTGAGGGCCAGGCCGAGGACGACGAGCAGCATCAGGTCCGGTACCGCGCCCGGCAGATGGAGCCGGGCGAGCACGCTGACCTGGAAGACGAGGGTGAAGACCACCAGGACGGTGGTGAGCAGGATCCGGTTGATGCGCATCGGTCAGCTCGCAGACGGGGACGGGGACGGTGACCCGGCCGGGGACGGCGATCCGGACGAGGACGCCGAGGGCGACGCGGATCCGGAGGCGCTCGGGCTCACGGTGACGGTGACCGTCGGAGTGGGCACCGCCTTGGGGGCGGGCGGCAGTACGGTGTCGCGCGGGTCCTTGCGCGGCGGCACCACCACGACGCCGACGATGTCCAGCCTGCTGAAGGAGACGAACGGCTGGACCTCGACGGCCCTGGTCAGTCCGCCCGCGCCCGGGTCGAGCGCGACGACCTGGCCGAGCGGCACACCGGGCACGAACGGCTTGTCGCCCTGCGAGCCGAAGGTGACCATGCGGTCGCCGGGCTTGACGTTGGCCTTGCCGTCGAGGAGTTGGACCCGCATCGGGCGGTCGCCCTGGCCGGTGCTGAAACCGAGTTCCATCGACCGCTCCATCCGGGCGCCGACGGTGAAGTCGGGGTCGATGGCGAGCAACACGGTGGAGGTGGACGGTCCCACCGTGGTGATCCGGCCGACCAGCCCGTCGCCGTTGATGACGGTCTGGTCGCGCTGGATGCCGTCGTTGCTTCCGGCGTCGATGGTGACCGTCCAGGAGAAGCCCTGGGTGGCTCCTATGGCGACGACCTGGGCGGCCTTGATGCCGTACTGGCCCGCTCCGGCGGTCTTGAGCAGCTTGTCGAGTTCGGCGGCGCGGTTGCGGGTGATGTCGCTGCTGCCGAGCTTCTGCTTCAGCTCCTCGTTCTCCTGCTGGAGTTGGGCGATTCTGTCGTGCCGGGCGCCGGAGTCCCGTACCGCCTCTATGGCGTTGCCGACCGGGTTGACGGCGGAGGCGATCCCGTTCTCCACCGGTCCGAAGACGGAGGCGGCGGCTGTCCGCACGCCATTGAGCGGGGACTGGTCGCCGCCGCGGATGTCCACGGTGATCAGCGCGAACGCGATGGCGACCAGTAGGACCAAGAGCAACCTGCTCTCTCGTGTGTCCCTCACGTGCGGCGGCCGTGCCTTCCTCGTGGGACCGGTCGGCTGCGGGCTTCGACCGGTCAGCGATGTGGTACCTGGGCGAACCTGGGATCTGTCGTGGTCCTGCTCCCGAACGGTCCGCGCCGCGGAACCGTCGGTTGGGAAACGATCCGCCGCCGGGCCGGGCGGTCACCCGTACGGCGGATCGTTCCCGCGTCAGCGGCGGGGCTGGGCGTCCAGCACCTGCTGGAGCGCCTCGAACTCCTCGACACACTTTCCGGAACCGAGCGCGACCGAGTCCAGCGGATCCTCGGCGATGTGGATGGGCATGCCGGTCTCGCGCCGCAGCCGCTCGTCCAGGCCGCGCAGCATGGCGCCGCCACCGGTGAGGACGATGCCGCGGTCCATGATGTCGCCGGACAGCTCCGGCGGGCACTTGTCGAGGGTGGTCTTGACCGCGTCCACGATCGCGTTCACCGGCTCCTCGATCGCCTTGCGGACCTCGGCGGCGGAGATGACCACGGTCTTGGGCAGACCGCTGACCAGGTCACGGCCGCGGATCTCGGTGTGCTCGTCCTTGTCGAAGTCATAGGCGGAGCCGATGGTGATCTTGATCTGCTCGGCGGTGCGTTCGCCGAGCAGCAGGCTGTACTCCTTCTTGATGTGCTGGATGATCGCGTTGTCCAGCTCGTCGCCCGCCACCCGGATCGACTGGGCGGTGACGATGCCACCCAGCGAGATCACCGCGACCTCGGTGGTGCCGCCGCCGATGTCGACCACCATGTTGCCGGTGGCCTCGTGCACCGGAAGCCCGGCGCCGATCGCCGCCGCCATGGGCTCCTCGATGATGTGCACCTGGCGGGCACCGGCCTGGCTGGACGCCTCGATCACGGCGCGCCGCTCAACTCCGGTGATACCGGAGGGCACACAGACCACGACGCGGGGTCGGGCCAGATAACGCCGCTTGTGGATCTTGAGGATGAAATAGCGGAGCATCCGCTCCGTGATCTCGAAGTCCGCGATCACGCCGTCCTTGAGCGGGCGGACCGCAACGATGTTGCCAGGGGTGCGGCCGATCATCTTCTTGGCTTCGGCGCCGACCGCCAGGATGCCGCCGGTGTTGGTGTTGATGGCGACGACAGACGGTTCGTTGAGGACGATCCCGCGACCCCTGACGTACACCAGCGTGTTGGCGGTGCCGAGGTCGACAGCCATGTCACGGCCGATGAACGACATGTTGTTCGCCATGAGGATACGTCTGGCCTTCCCGAGCTGGAGCGATGGGGACTTGAGGGCGCGGAGGTGCGATGTGCTGCGGGGTCCGTAGCGGCGGGTCCATCTTAAGTGCGCCCGTGGGACCGGGCGCGAGGACGCCTCGGCCATTGTCAGCAGAACACGCGGCCGTCCCCTGTAATGGTGACGACGTGTCGGGGCTATTGGTTCCCGGAAATGCTCGGCATATGCCCTACGGCGGCCGCAATCCGCCGGTCGCCGTATGACGGATTGCCAGTCAGGTCAGCCGAGTTCCGGGAAGAAAATCTTGATCTCCCGCTCCGCGGACTCCACGGAATCCGACGCATGGATCAGGTTCTCCCGCACAATTGTGCCGAAATCACCACGAATGCTCCCCGGCGCGGCGGCGATCGGGTCGGTGGGACCGGCCAGCGCGCGCAGCCCCTCGATCACCCGCTCACCCTCCACGACCATGGCGACGGTCGGGCCGGACGACATGAACTCCACCAGCGGCTCGTAGAACGGCTTGCCGACGTGCTCGGCGTAGTGCTGCTCCAGCGTCGCGCGCTCCAGCGTGCGCAGTTCCAACGCGCCGATGGTCCAACCGGCCTTGCGCTCGATCCGGCCGATGATCTCGCCGACCAGGCCACGCCGTACGGCGTCCGGCTTGAGGAGGACGAGGGTGCGCTGGCTCATGCTGCGGCTCCTTGCATAACACGGTGCTTCACGGTGCACTGACCCTATCGGGCCAACCGGAACCTGTGACCAGCGGCTACGCGGTCGACGCGACCTTCGCCTTGAATTCGTCGATCTTTCTTCCGTAGTGCACCGCGGCCCACCACAGACCGGCGAACGCCGCGCCCAGGAAGAACATCATCGACACCACGAAGCCCGAGGCCACCAGTGCGACCTGGAGCAGCCAGCCCACCGCCACCGCGCCGGGCCTGGTGACCACCCCGCACAACAGCACGCACACCGCCATCGCGATACCGCACACCGTCCACACGGTGGCCATCGAATAGCCGGAGAGGTTCATCGCGACCAGCCCCGCCAGGCCGATGACGAAGGCCTCACCGATCAGGGTGCTCGCACACAGCGTTCGCATCGGCTCTCACTTCCGGCCCAGCAGCAGCCGGGCCTCTCCCACGGTGATCACGGAACCGGCCACCAGCACGCCAGCGCCCGCGTACTCGCCCTCTTCCTCGGCCAGCGTGATGGCCGCCTCCAGCGCGTCATCCAGCCGCGGCTCGACCTGCACCCGCTCGGAGCCGAAGACCTCGACCGCGATGGCCGCCAGCTCGTCCACGTCCATGGAGCGGTGGCTGGAGTTCCGGGTCACCACCACCTCGGCGAAGATCGGCTCGAACGCCTCCAGCAGCCCGCGCACGTCCTTGTCCCCGCTCGGGCCGATCACACCGACCAGATGGGTGAAGCCGAACGCCTCCTGGACCGCCTCGGCCGTCGCCTGGGCACCGGCCGGGTTGTGCGCGGCGTCCAGCACCACCGTGGGGCTGCGGCGCACCACCTCCAGGCGGCCCGGTGAGGTGACCGAGGCGAACGCGCCGCGCACCGTGTCGATGTCCAGCGGGCGGGCGGCCCTGGTCGAGCCGACCCCGAAGAACGCCTCGACCGCGGCGAGCGCGACCGCCGCGTTGTGCGCCTGGTGTGCGCCGTGCAGCGGCAGGAAGACCTGCTCGTACTCACCGCCGAGCCCGCGCAGCGTCAGCATCTGGCCGCCGACCGCGACCTCGCGCGACGCCACCCCGAACTCCATGCCCTCCCGGGCCACGGTGGCGTCCACCTCCACGGCGCGCCGCAGCAGCACCTGCGCGGCGTCGACCGGCTGCTGAGCCAGCACCACCGTGGCACCCTGCTTGATCACCCCGGCCTTCTCGCCCGCGATCTCACCGGGCGTCCCGCCCAGCCGGTCGGTGTGGTCCAGCGCTATCGGCGTGACCACGGCGACGTTGCCGTCCACCACGTTCGTGGCGTCCCAGCTGCCGCCCATGCCGACCTCCACGACCGCCACGTCGACCGGCGCGTCGGCGAAGGCCGCGTACGCCATGCCCGTGAGCACCTCGAAGAACGACATCCGGTGCGGCTGGGAGCCGTCCACCATCTCGACGTACGGCTTGACGTCCTGGAACGTGCTGACGAACCGCTCGACGGAGATCGGCGCGCCGTCCAGGCTGATCCGCTCGGTCACCGACTGGACGTGCGGGCTGGTGTAGCGGCCGGTGCGCAGTTCGAAGGCGCGCAGCAGCGTCTCGATCATGCGGGCGGTGCTGGTCTTGCCGTTGGTGCCGGTGATGTGGATCGACGGGTAGGAGTGCTGGGGCTCGCCGAGGATGTCCATCAGCGCGGCGATCCGGTCCAGCGACGGGTCGAGCTTGGTCTCCGGCCAGCGGCCCGCCAGTTCGGCCTCCACCTCGCGCAGCGCCTGCGCCTCCTCGGGCGACTTCGGCCCGGCGGGCGCGTCGTCCTGCGGGGTGGGCGGGACCTGTGCGCGCAGCGTCCGGCTTCCGGCCTCGATCACGGCAAGGTCGGGGTCCCGCTCGGTCTCGTTCGCCATGATCTCGTCGAACTCGTCCGGGTCGGGGGCATCGTTTCGGGGGCGCTCGCTCACGGTGACCAGTCTACGGAGGGGGACTGACAGAAACGGTCAAGGCCCCCGGGCGGGCGCTCGGGGGCCTTGACCGTCAGTCGCGCGGCGGCGCTCAGGCCTGCGGCAGGTTCGCCAACTGGGCGCCGATACGGGCGATATCGGCCTCGGCGGCCTCGCGGCGGGCCCGGATCTTGTCCACCACGTGGTCGGGGGCCTTGGCCAGGAAGGCCTCGTTGCCCAGCTTCGCGGTGGTCTGCGACAGTTCCTTCTCGGCGGCGGCCAGGTCCTTGGTCAGCCGCTTGCGCTCCGCCGCGAAGTCGATCGCGCCGGACAGGTCGAGCGCCACCGTGGCGCCCGCGACCGGCAGCGAGGCGGTGGCGTGGAAGCCCTCGTCCGCGGGCTGCAGGCGCAGCAGCGAGCGGATGGCCTCCTCGTGCGGCGCCAGCGGCGTGCCGTCCAGGTCGAGCCGGGCCGGGACCCGCTGGCCGGGCTGCAGGCCCTGGTCGGAGCGGAACCGGCGGACCTCGGTGATCACCTGCTGGAGCGTGGCGATCTCCTGCTCGGCGGCCTGGTCGCGGAAGCCGCTGTCACTCGGCCAGTCGGCGACGACCAGCGACTCGCCACCGGTCAGCGAGGTCCACAGCGTCTCGGTGACGAACGGGACCACCGGGTGCAGCAGCCGCAGCGTGACGTCCAGGACCTCGCCCAGCACGCGGCGCGAGACCTCGGCGGCCTCGCCGCCCGCGGCGAACGTGGTCTTGACCAGCTCCACGTACCAGTCGAAGACCTCGTCCCAGGCGAAGTGGAACAGGGTGTCGGAGAGCTTGGCGAACTGGTAGTCGTCGTAGTACGCGTCCACCTCGGCGACCACCGAGTTCAGCCGGGACAGGATCCACCGGTCGGTCGCCGACTGCCGCTCGGCGGGCGGCAGTTCTCCCTTGACCGTGGCGCCGTTCATCAGCGCGAAGCGGGTCGCGTTCCAGATCTTGTTGGCGAAGTTGCGGGAGCCCTGCACCCAGTCCTCGCCGATCGGCACGTCCACACCGGGGTTGGCGCCGCGGGCCAGGGTGAAGCGGACGGCGTCGGAGCCGTAGGCGTCCATCCAGTCCAGCGGGTTGACCGCGTTCCCGAAGGACTTCGACATCTTCTTGCCGAACTGGTCGCGGACCATGCCGTGCAGCACGATGGTGTGGAACGGCGGGGTGCCGTCCATCGCGTACAGGCCGAACATCATCATCCGGGCGACCCAGAAGAACAGGATGTCGTAGCCGGTGACCAGGGCGGCGTTCGGGTAGAACTTCGCCAGGCTTTCGGTCCGCTCCGGCCAGCCGAGCGTGGAGAACGGCCACAGGCCGGAGGAGAACCAGGTGTCCAGCACATCGGTGTCCTGGTGCCAGCCCTCACCGGTCGGCGGCTGCTCGTCCGGTCCGACGCAGACGACCTCCCCGTTCGGCCCGTACCAGACCGGAATGCGGTGGCCCCACCACAACTGCCGTGAGATGCACCAGTCGTGGAGGTTGTCGACCCAGCCGAAGTAGCGGGACTCCATCTCCTTCGGATGGATCTTCACCCGGCCGTCGCGCACCGCGTCACCGGCAGCCTTCGCCAGCGGGCCGACCTTGACCCACCACTGCAGCGACAGCCGCGGCTCGATGGTGGTCTTGCAGCGCGAGCAGTGCCCGACGGAGTGGGTGTACGGGCGCTTCTCGGCGACGATCCGGCCCTCGGCGCGCAGCGCGCCGACGATCGCGGAGCGGGCCTCGAACCGGTCCAGGCCCTGGAAGGGGCCGTGCGCGGTGATGATGCCGTGCTCGTCCAGCACGTTGAGCGACGGCAGGCCGTGCCGCTGGCCGATCTCGAAGTCGTTGGGGTCGTGGGCCGGGGTGACCTTGACCGCGCCGGTGCCGAACTCGGGGTCGACGTGGGCGTCGGCGACGACCGGGATCCGGCGGCCGGTCAGCGGCAGCTCGATCTCCCGCCCGACCAGGTGCCTGTACCGCTCGTCGTCGGGGTGAACGGCGACCGCGGTGTCGCCCAGCATCGTCTCGGCGCGGGTCGTGGCGACGACGATGGCGTCGTCACCGTCGCCGTACTTGATCGAGACCAGCTCGCCGTCGTCGTCCTGGTACTCCACCTCGATGTCCGAGATGGCGGTCAGACAGCGCGGGCACCAGTTGATGATGCGCTCGGCGCGGTAGATCAGCTCGTCGTCGTAGAGCTTCTTGAAGATCGTCTGGACGGCCTGGGAGAGGCCCTCGTCCATGGTGAACCGCTCGCGTGACCAGTCCACGCCGTCGCCGAGGCGGCGCATCTGGCCGGAGATCTGCCCGCCGGACTCGGCCTTCCACTGCCACACCCGCTCGACGAACGCCTCCCGGCCCAGGTCGTGGCGGGACTTGCCCTCCTTGGCCAGCTCGCGCTCGACCACGTTCTGGGTGGCGATTCCGGCGTGGTCCATGCCCGGCTGCCACAGCGTCTCGTAGCCCTGCATCCGCTTGCGGCGGGTCAGGGCGTCGATCAGCGTGTGCTCGAAGGCGTGGCCGAGGTGCAGGCTGCCGGTCACGTTCGGCGGCGGGATGACGATGGCGTACGGCTGCTTCTCGCTCTTGGCGTCCGCCTCGAAGTAACCGCGCTCTACCCAGCGCTCGTACAGCTTCCCCTCTACCTCGGCCGGGACGTACTGGGTCGGCAGGTTGTCAGGGCTGCTGCTGGCCCCGTCCAGGGGGCGCTGGTTCATGTCGGTCACGCGGCAATTCTAGGGGCGGCACGACTCGGTCTCCGAACGGCTTTCGTCCGGTAACAGGACGAGGACCCGGCTTTTGACGTGCTCATGGGATGAGGAAGGATGTGGCGCTCGTAGGACATTCAACGGGAGGACGCAACACCCATGAGCTTCAACCAGCCACCGCCGAACCCATACGGCCAGCAGCCCGGCCCGCAGCCCGGCTACGGCTACCCCCAGCAAGGTGGCGTCCCCCCGCAGCCGGGCCCGCCCCCCACCAACCCGTACGGCCAGCCCCCGGCCAACGCGCCCTACGGCGTACCGCAGCAGGCCCCCAACCCCTACGGCCAGCAGCCCGCTTGGGGCGGCCAGGCCCCGCCGCCCCCGCCGGCCAAGAGCAACGCGGGCAAGGTCATCGGCATCCTCCTCGCCGTCGTGGTCGTGGCGGGCGCCGGCATAGCCTTCGCCGTCATGGGCAGCGGCGGCGGCCTCAGCGGAGGCGGCGACTACAAGCTGACGGCACCGGACACGGTGCTGGGCGGGCAGTACAGCAAGGATCCGGCGGCGTCGTCGAAGCTGAACGCGAAGTCGCCCACGAGCCAGGGCAGTGACTCGGGCATCACGAACGGGACGTCCGCCAGCGGAGCCTGGAAGTCGACCAAGGACGAGCTGATTCTCGGCGGGGCGTACGGCGACGTCACCGACCCCAAGGCCGCCGTGGACAAGCTGATCACGGCGGTGACCCAGGGGGAGACGTCGGCGACCCAAGGGGTGGCCACGACCGAGCAGCACCCGTCCGGCTTCGACGGCGACGTGATGAAGTGCGGGACGGAGAATGACGGGATCACTCAGGCGCCGTTCTGCGTCTGGGGTGACAGCAGCACTGTCGCGATGGTGATGTGGATGCCGAGCGTCGACCCGTCCAACCCCACCAGCCTGCCCACCGCCCCGTCCGTCTCCGACTTCGCGCAGACCACGGCCAAGCTGCGCAGCGACGTGCGGGTCAAGAAGTAAGTCACCGCGACACATCAGGGGCGCCCGCCAGCAACCACCGCTGGCGGGCGCGCCCCTCTCTCCAAACGTCGGCAGAGACCCCTCACTCACCCGGTTTTACCGGTCACACCTTCTGCACCCTTTTGCCCCTTATCGAACACACCGCAAACTCGGCACAAGTTGGCCGAAACGGCCGACACGCCAGGACTGCGCAGGCAGCGTACGCAACTGCCTCGCGAGTCCGCGCCCACCGACTCAGTCGTACTGCTTGAGCGCGGTGATCAGCTCCCGCCCCTCGCTGGCCCCTCGCCTCAACAACACGGCGGCGGTCGTGTTGAGTTCGTTCCACGAGTGCGGACGGCCGACCGCCGCGGCGTCCGGCAGGCAGTCGAGGGCGACCACCAAGGCCTCACTGGCCTCCCCTGCTCCGGCGAGAGCATGGGCAAGACAAGCGCGATACCAGGCCTTGTCGCGCCTGTAGTGGTCCGGCAGCGCGGCGAGCCCACTCGTCAACTGGTCGGTCGCGGCGCGCCACGCGCCCAAGTGCATCTCCGCCATGCCTCGTTGGAGCGTGAACCACGTCTCGTCGTAGAAGTACATCCACGGCGGCTCGTCCTCCGGGCGCTCGGCGGCGCGACTGATCAGGCTCTGGGCCTCGTCAAGCAGGCGGCGGGCATCGTCGCCTTCCCTGTTCAGCGCATGGCCACGAGCCGCCATCTGCGCGGCCATGCCCCGGACCCCACGTGAGGCGCCGGGCGCCGACCACCGCGCGGCCTCCGCGAGCCGTACACAGCGGGTGCCGCGCCCCGCGGACCACGCCATGTGAGCCTTCATGCTCAGCGTCGTAGCCGCCATGTCGGCGTCTCCCGCCTCCAACGCCCACTCGTGCGACCGGTCGTACCATGCCAGCGCAGCCGCACTCGCACCCTGGTCCTGAGCCATCCAAGCGAGGAACTGCGCGTGCTCGGCGGCCAGTCGGACCGCACGGTCGGGCAAACGCCCCCGCGCGGAACCATGGAGCCCCACGACAGTCCGCAACTGCTGACGCATCACGTCGACCAGCGGCCGCGAACCGATGAGGTCCTCCGCCCTTCTGTGTTCGGCCAGCAAGCGCTCAAGCCAGTCCAGGGTCGCGTGGTCCGGGCAGGTGGAGCCCTCCACAGCACTCGCCACCCGGGCCAGCAGGTCTTCGTCCGGCGCCACACTCTCCAGCGCCAAGCTCGCCACTGGCCCAGTGCAGGGGCGAGCGTCGCCCTTCAGCAGCCCGTCCGGGATGCCGAGCCCAGCGACGATACGCTGCCGAACCTCCAGGGAGGTCACCCGGCGCCGCCCCCGCTCGATGTCGGACACGTCCGACTGTGCCAGCCCCACCCGTTCCCCGAGCTTCGACTGGCTCACTCCGCCCACCAGTTGGCGGTACGTACGGAAAACGGCAGCCCAGTCCGCGTTCATGACAGCCGCGGCCAGCCGAGGGTGAGCCCACAGATCCAGAGCGTGATCGCCCATGAACACGACTATACGGCCTGCCTATAGGTCCTTGGCCTGGGTCTCGCCAGCATCCTCCGCCACGGTCAACGCATGACAGGACAGCTCACACCAAAGCTCCCCTACGTGTCGGACTGCGCCGAGTGCGCACAGCTCAACTCCGCTGAACAGGAGGCTCGTTCACAGCGGGACCCCAGCAAGGAGACCGACTACCGCGTCCTCGCGCGCCGTCACCTCCGCACCGTGCACCAGGTCACCGTGGTGGTGGAAGCGTGACCGCCAAAGACGTCCATCGCCTCCTCTCGCACACGGTCCGCCACGTCCCCGAAGGCGGCATTGTCTGCGAGGCGTTCTGCGTCGCGCGCGGCTGTGGCGCGGGGTCCGGCGCGCAAGGCGATCCGGACACGGTGCTGGAGTGGTGTCTGCGGCACACCGTCCGCACCGGACACGACCTGTTCAGGCGGGCGTTCAGTGACCACGCGAGGGTCGCGGGCGACGGCTGATCGCCGAAAGGGGGCCAGCCGCCTTCACGGTGCGCAGTACCGGCGCCGTCTCCAGGGTGTGGATGCCCTCCAGGGTGCCGAGGTGCCGGGTCAGATACGTGTGGAGCGCGGCCGGGGTGGGGCACAGGGCGTGGGCCAGGAGGTTGGTCGGGCCGGTTGTGGCGGCCACGTAGGCCAGTTCGGGGTGCCCGGAGAGCGTCGTGGCCACCTGGTCCAGGTGGGCGGGGGCCACCGCCATCCACAGCAGCGCCTGGGTGGCGGCGCCGAGGAGTGCGTCGTTGAACTCGACGTCGAAGAAGACCGCGCCGTTCGCCCGAAGGTCGGCCAGGCGGCGGGCGACGGTCGCCGGTGACCAGCCGGTGGCCTCGGCGAGTTCGGCGTGGCTGGCCCGTCCGTCGTGCTGCAGGGCGGCCAGCAGCAGGCCGTCGGACTCGGTCAGCGGCCTGTCCCCGCGCGTCAACGAGGCGACGGGCGGCCGGATTTGGCGCTGTTGGCGTTCGGTCAGGGTGCCCAGGTGGCCGCGCCAGGCGGTGGGACCGCCCAGGTAGGTGTGCAGCACATAGTGGGCGCTGACGCCGGTGATGCCCGCGGTGCGCGGAATGTCCGCAAGCAGTAGCGAGTGGTCGCCAGCGGCACTGGTCGGGGTGCGCACGATCGCCAGGATCTCCGTGCCGCCGGAGGCGAGCTTCACCCAGGAGGTGTCGGACCGGCGGGCCAGGGCGTGCGCCAGGTCCTGGGCGGTGCGCGGGCCCGCGGTCAGCCGCACGATCCACTGCGCCTGGTCGGCGTGGTCCGGGTCGGCCAGCGCGACCACCCGCAGCGCCGCGTCGGCGTACAGCCGCCGGTAGCGGCGGGCCACGGTCTGCGTCGACACGCCGAGGGCCCCGGCGATCCGGCTGAACGGCGCCCGGCCGTCGATGTGCAGGGCGTGGATCAGACCTCGGTCCACCTCGTCGAGCATGGATGTTTCCCTCAGGACACGGCTTGTGGTGGAAGGAATCCACCAACGGAACGTCTGGTGTGGAGTCTTTCGCGTCCGTCGTTCCACGCTAGCCCAGACCTCAGTCGGCTGCTTGGAACTGGAAGGACCCAATGACGATGCCGAATCCCGCTACCCCCGCCCTGCCGCGAACGCACCGCGCGGTGCGACTGGCCGCCCGGCCGAAGGGCCTGCCGGGCCCCGAGCACTTCACCGTCGCTGACGTCCCGCTACCGCGCCCCGCACCGGGCGAGGCGCTGGTCCGCAACCGCTTCTTCCGGATCTCCGCCTCGCTGCGCATGATGATCAGTGAGGGCGCGCAGGACGTGGACGGCGTGCCGTTCCCCGTGGTGCGCCCGGGTGAGACGCCGTTCGAGGAGACGATAGGCGAGGTCGTCTCGGCACCTCAGGACAGCGGGCTGCGGCCGGGCGACCTGGTCTCGCACTGGCAGGGCTGGCGGGAGTACGCGGCCGTGCCCGCCGACCAGTGCTCCCCGCTGGACGCCGCGCTGCCGGACCCGGTCGCCCATCTGTCGCACGCCTGGACCGCGTACGCCGCGCTGCGCTGGGGCGCCGAAGTCCGGCCCGGGGACACGGTGTTCGTCACCGGCGCGACCGGGGCGATCGGCTCGATGGCCGGGCAGCTCGCCCGGCTGCTGGGCGCGGCACGGGTCATCGGCAGTACCGGGTCCCAGCGCAAGGCCGAGCGTCTGGTGGCCGAGCTGGGCTATGACGCGGCCGTGCTCCGCGGCACCCGGCCGATCGCCGGGCAGTTGGCCGAGGCCGCCCCCGAGGGCATCGACGTGCTCTTGGACGGCGTCGGCGGCGACCAGCTCCGGGCAGCCGTCTCGGCGGCGCGCGACGGTGCCCGCTTCGCCCTGGTCGGCGCGCTGTCCGGGCAGTTGGCGCGGCACGGTACGGGGACGGCGGCCCCGGTCGAGCTGGACTCGTTCCAACTGCTGGTCAAGCGGATCGTGATGCGCGGTTTCAGCGCGGACGACGTCCCCGCCCGGGAACGCGCGCGGTGGCCGGGGATGTTCGGGGCCTGGCTGCACTCCGGCGAGCTTCGCTTCCCGTACACCCGGGTCACCGGCATCGAGCGCGCCCCACAGGCGCTGTGCGAGGTGATCGAGGGGCGGCACCTGGGCACCGTCGTCGTGCAGCTCCAAGACAGGCGGTAAGGGGCGCCCGCCATGGCGAGTGCCCCTTACCGGCTGAGGGCCGCCCCGAGGGGCGGCCCCGCACGTCAGCGCGTCACGCGCTCTTCTCGTGCCGCTCCCCCGCGTCACCGCGCGTGCTGCGCGGCACCAGCGTGGGATTCACGTTCGAGTGAACGACCTCCTCGGTGATGACGACCCGGGCCACGTCCTTGCGGGACGGCACCTCGTACATCACCGACTGCAGCACCTCTTCCATGATGGCGCGCAGTCCCCGCGCCCCGGTGCCGCGCAGGATCGCCTGGTCGGCGATGGCCTCCAGGGCCGGGCGGTCGAACTCCAGCTCGACACCGTCGAGTTCGAAGAGTCGTTGGTACTGCTTCACCAGGGCGTTACGCGGCTCGACCAGGATCTTCAGCAGCGCCTCGCGGTCGAGGTTGTGCACGCTGGTGATGACCGGCAGACGGCCGATGAACTCCGGGATCATCCCGAACTTCACCAGGTCCTCCGGCATGATGTCGGCGAACTGGTCGACCTGGTCCAGCTCCCGCTTGGAGCGGATGGTCGCGCCGAAGCCGATGCCCTTGGCGCCCGCCCGGGCCTCGATGATCTTCTCCAGACCGGCGAACGCGCCACCGACGATGAACAGCACGTTGGTGGTGTCGATCTGGATGAACTCCTGGTGCGGGTGCTTACGGCCGCCCTGCGGCGGCACCGAGGCGGTGGTGCCCTCCAGGATCTTCAGCAGCGCCTGCTGGACGCCCTCACCCGACACATCACGAGTAATGGAGGGGTTCTCGCTCTTGCGCGCGACCTTGTCGATCTCGTCGATGTAGATGATCCCGGTCTCGGCCTTCTTGACGTCGTAGTCGGCCGCCTGGATCAGCTTCAGCAGGATGTTCTCGACGTCCTCGCCCACGTACCCGGCCTCGGTGAGCGCCGTGGCGTCGGCGATGGCGAACGGGACGTTCAGCATCCGCGCGAGGGTCTGGGCCAGCAGCGTCTTGCCGGAGCCGGTGGGACCGAGCAGCAGGATGTTCGACTTGGCCAGCTCGATGCCGTCGTCATGGCCTCTGCCGCCGCCGTTCTCGCCCGCCTGCACCCGCTTGTAGTGGTTGTAGACGGCGACCGACAGCGCCTTCTTCGCGGGCTCCTGGCCGACGACGTAGCCCTCGAGGAACTCGTAGATCTCGCGCGGCTTGGGCAGGTCCTCCCACCGCACTTCGGAGGACTCGGCGAGCTCCTCCTCGATGATCTCGTTGCACAGGTCGATGCACTCGTCGCAGATGTACACACCAGGCCCTGCGATGAGCTTCTTCACCTGCTTCTGACTCTTACCGCAAAACGAGCACTTGAGCAGATCGCCGCCATCACCGATGCGTGCCACGAGGTGCTTCCCCTTCGCCTGGGATCCGCCTTGTTCAACGGAGCCTGGTGCCTAATCTCCGACGGTACCTTGCCGGACCCCTCGTGTGGGCCCCCCTTGGGCCGACTCGTCCTGTCGACCCAAGGGGTTAACGGTGCCGTCGGGCCTGTCTCAGGCCGAGACCGCGGCCTTACGGGACGATGTGATCTGGTCCACGAAACCGAAGGACAGCGCGTCCTCGGCAGTGAGGATCTTGTCGCGCTCGATGTCCTCACGGATCTGCTCCGAGGACCGGCTGGAGTGCTTGGCCAGCATCTCCTCCATCTGGGTGCGCATCCGCGTGATCTCGTTGGCCTGGATCTCCAGGTCCGAGATCTGCGCCCGGCCGGTCTCGGTGTACGGCTGGTGGATCAGCACCCGGGCGTTGGGCAGCGCCATGCGCTTGCCAGGCGTACCGGCGGCGAGCAGCACGGCCGCGGCGGAGGCCGCCTGGCCGAGGCAGACCGTCTGGATGTCCGGCTTGACGAACTGCATGGTGTCGTAGATCGCCGTCATCGCGGTGAACGAGCCGCCGGGCGAGTTGATGTAGATCGAGATGTCACGGTCCGGGTCCATCGACTCCAGGCACAGCAGCTGCGCCATCACGTCGTTGGCGGAGGCGTCGTCGATCTGTACACCGAGGAAGATCACCCGCTCCTCGAACAGCTTGGCGTAAGGGTCGTACTCCCGCACGCCCTGCGAGGTGCGCTCCACGAAGCGCGGCACGATGTAACGGGACTCCGCGCCCAGCGAGCGGCGGGCGTCCAGGCCCTCCTGAAGGGCGAGCGGGTTCGGGGTGTTCATGATGGGGTTCACCGTCCTGAGGGGTGAGCGGGGAGGGGAAGCGTAACCGGGTGGCCGCAACTCGTGCGGAACGGCCTCACGCGCCGGTGCCGCCGCCACCGGGAACGTCCGCGGCGGTGCTCATGACCTCGTCGATCAGCCCGTACTCCTTGGCCTCCTCCGCGGTGAACCAGCGGTCGCGGTCGGCGTCGCGGTTGATCGTCTCGACGGTCTGGCCGGTGTGCGCGGAGGTGAGCTGCTCCATCCGCTTCTTGGTGCGCAGCAGCTGCTCGGCCTGGATCTTGATGTCGGAGGCGGAACCACCCAGACCGGCCGAGCCCTGGTGCATCAGGATGTCGGCGTTGGGCAGGGCGAAGCGCTTGCCGGGGGTGCCCGCGGTGAGCAGGAACTGGCCCATGGAGGCGGCCAGGCCCATCGCGATCGTCACCACGTCGTTCTTGATGTACTGCATGGTGTCGTAGATCGCGAAACCGGCGGTCACGGAACCGCCCGGCGAGTTGATGTAGAGGTAGATGTCCTTGGTCGGGTCCGCGGCGAGCAGCAGCATCTGCGCGCAGATCCGGTTGGCGATGTCGTCGTCTACGGCCTGGCCGAGGAAGATGATGCGTTCGTCGAGCAGTCGGCTGTAGACCGCGTCGCCCAGGCCCGGTCCGCCGGTCGGCGTGCTGGCGGTGGGCATCAGAAGTCCAGGCGTCTGAATCTGCGGAGTCGTCACGTATCCACCTGCTCGTTGTCGGACGGCGACGCGCCGTCTTCGCGTCTTCTCGTAGGGCGCGGGGTGCGTTGCCGAGCTGACTCCAGCGCCGTCAAGGGACTCCCCTGCCCTCGTTACTACGGACCCTAACGCGCAGGTCGGGCCCAGCAATCCCCCACGCGAAACTGTTCGCTGTGAGCGCAGGCAACCCCGAAAGTGATCGCGTTCAGGGCGGAAAACGAACGCACCCGGACACTCCATGGCGTCCGGGTGCGTTGTCATGTTCCTGCTACGGCGGGGCGGATCAGCCCTCGGACTTCTCCTCGTCGGCGGCCTCGGTGGCCTCCTCGGTGGCGGTCTCGACGGTCTCGCCGTCCTCGTCCTCGTCGTCCAGGTCGACGGTCTCACCGTTGCTGTCGACGACCTTGGCGGCCTCGACCACCACGGCCAGCGCCTTGCCGCGGGCGACCTCGCCGACCAGCATCGGCACCTGGCCGCCCTCGACCACGGCCTGGGCGAACTGGTCGGGGCTCATGCCGGAGGTGGCGGCACGGCGCATGAGGTGCTCGGTGAGCTCCTCCTGGTTGACCGAGAGCTGCTCCTTGGAGACCAGCTCGTCCAGCACGAACTGGGTCTTGATGCCCTTGGTCGCCTGCTTCTCCAGCTCGGCGTCGTACTCCTCGGCGGTCTTGCCCTCGCGCTCCAGGAAGCTGTCCCAGTCCAGCCCCATCATCGGGAACTGGTGGTGCTCCAGGTTGTGCTTGCGGGTCTCGACCTCGTCCTTGAGGAGCTTCTCCGGGATCGGCACCTCGATCAGGTCCAGCAGGGCGTCCAGCACCTTCTCCTGGGCCTGCGTGGCCTGGTCGTACTTCTTCATCCGCTCAAGGCGCTGGCGGCTGTCACCGCGCAGCTCCTCAAGGGTGTCGAACTCGCTCGCCAGCTGGGCGAACTCGTCGTCCAGCGCGGGCAGCTCGCGGGCCTGCACGGCGCTGACGTCGACCTTGACCTCGGCGGTCTTGCCGGCCGCCGAGCCGCCCTTGAGCTCGGAGGTGAAGGTGGCGGAGCCGCCCGCCTCCAGGCCGATGACGGCCTCGTCGATACCGTCCAGCAGCTGGCCGGAACCGACGGTGTAGCTGACGCCCTTGGCGACGCCGTCCTCCAGCACGTTGCCGTCGACCTTGGCCTCCAGGTCGATGGTGACCACGTCGCCGTCGGCGGCGGCGCGCTCGACCGGGGTGGTGGAGGCGAAGCGCTCGCGCAGCTGCTCGACCGACTTGTCGACGTCCTCGTCGGACACCTCGACGGCGTCGACGGTGACCTCGATGCCGGAGAAGTCCGGGATCTCGATGGCCGGGCGGATGTCCACCTCTGCGGTGAACTTCAGCTGCTCGTTGTCGTTGAACTCGGTGATGTCGATCTCGGGCTGGCCGAGGACGTTCAGCTCACCCTCGTTGACCGCCTCCGTGTAGAACTTCGGCAGCGCGTCGTTGATGGCCTCTTCGAGCACCGCGCCGCGGCCGAACCGCTGGTCGATGATGCGCGCGGGGATCTTGCCCTTGCGGAATCCCGGCACCGTGACCTGCTGGTTGATCTTCTTGTACGCCGCGTCGAGGCTGGGCTTGAGCTCCTCGAAGGGCACCTCGACGGTGAGTCGAACCCGGGTCGGGTTCAGAGTCTCCACGGCGCTCTTCACGGTTGGGTCTCCTTGGGCTGACAGTCAGGGGCTTTACGTGGCCGACGAGACGTACTTCCCGGGGTCCTCGCCCCTACGTCGCCCCGTATACAGGGCCAACTCGCATAGTACCGGTACGAGCGGCACGACTGTCCCACGCCTGGGACCTTTCGAACAAATGGTCGGGGTGGCGGGATTTGAACCCACGGCCTTCCGCTCCCAAAGCGGACGCGCTACCAAGCTGCGCCACACCCCGTTGCAGTGCGACACGTAGCGTACATGGCTCCGCCCGTCCCGGCTGCCAATTAATTCGGCCGACGACAGGGGCCGGGTCGACCGGCTACGATGCGGTGTGCCAGAATGACTGGCCGTTGCGGGCGTAGCTCAATGGTAGAGCCCCAGTCTTCCAAACTGGCTACGCGGGTTCGATTCCCGTCGCCCGCTCTGTATGGCTCCGGCCCGGTCGGAGGGAACGTTCCCTCCGACCGGGCCGGAGCCTTTTTCACGCCAGAGTGTTACGCCGTCGTGTGCGCCCTGATGCGCGCGGATGCGTCCTTCGTCACGTTCAGAGCCTTATCTGGTTGATGGTGCTCGCCAGCGAGTCCAGGAAGCGGTGGATGTCCGGCGCCATCCCGGTCGACGCCAGGAAGAAGCCGAACAGTATGGCCACGATGGCCGGTCCTCCCTTGAGCGTCCCTCCTCGCAACATCACGAACAGGACGATCGCCAACACCACGACCACGGAAAGGGAGATGGCCACAACGGATCACTTCCTCGCTCACTACGGCCTACGCCACGCCGGTGCGGGGGTGCGCCGCCGCGCTTGTCCCCCGCGGCGTCCATCGTGCCACCAACCAGCCGCCACGTGGACCCGCCACGAGGGCGCGTGTCCTTGGGAGATGCTCAACCCGGCGATCAGTCACGGCAGATGATGAGCAACGCCCGGTCGTCGTTGACGTCCTTGGCGACCGCCTCTATCAACCGCCATGCGGCGCCCCGGAATCCGTGCGCCACGAGGCGCTCGGCCTCGCCGATCAACCGGTCGATGCCCTCGGCCAGATCGCGCCCGGACGCCTCCACCAGCCCGTCGGTGAACAGCATCAGCACGTCGCCGGAGTTCAACGTGCCCTTCACACCGTCGAATTCGGCGCCCTCGAAGACGCCGAGCATCATGCCGTCGGCGGCCTTCTCCTCCCACCGCCCGGTGCCCGCGCACAGCTGCATACCGGGCAGGTGCCCGGCGGACAGCAGCTCGTAGTCGCCGGTCTCCAGGTCGAGTACGAGGTGCACGGAGGTGGCGAACCCCTCGTCCCAGTCCTGGCGCAGCAGATAGCCGTTGGCGGCGGCGAGGAACTGGTGCGGCGGCAGCGAGCCGAGCAGCCCGCCGAACGCCCCGGACAGCAGCAGGGCGCGGGACCCGGCGTCCATGCCCTTGCCGGACACGTCGGTCAGCACCGCCTCCAGCACCTGGCCACCGCCGGTCCGGGTGGCGACCACGAAGTCCCCGGAGAACGACTGGCCGCCCGCCGGACGCAGCGCCATCTCGGCGTGCCAGCCGTCCGGCAGTTCCGGCAGCTGGCTCTGCACCCGGATGCGTTCGCGCAGGTCGAACAGCATGGTGCCGCCGCGCCGCCAGGGCACTCCGACCCGGCTGCGGAACTGGGCGATCATCAGCCCGGCGAACGCGACCGCGCTGACCACCAGCACGGTGCCCGGTGTGACGGTGCGCGGCGCGCCGGAGTGGTACGGCCCGAGCACCGCGTCCTCGGCCACCAGCGCGGTGGCCGCGGCGGCGTAGAGCAGCAGCAGGCTCGCCGGGCGCAGCAGCAGTCCGCCGAGCAGCACCGGGAAGACCAGCGCGGTCGGCGGGCACCAGTCGGGTACGGCGGTGGTGGCCCAGGCGAGGGCGGGAACGGTGAGCAGCAGGCCGACCAGCGGCAGCCAGTCCGAGCCGTCGCCGCGGAAGTAGTCGACGGCGGATTTGCGCAGCAGGGTGCGGCCCCGGTGCAGCGCCCTGCGCGCCCGGGCCACGGGTCCCTCACCGGTGCGTCCGCCACCGCGGCGCGGCGTGGGGGTGCCCACCGTCCGCGCGCTCGGTACGGAGCGTTCCGCGTCCCTGGTCTCGATACCGTCTCCCTCCCGCCCGCGCCTGGCCCGCGGCACGGGAGACGCCTCGACGTCCGGTCGCGCGGGCTTGTGCTCCGCGCCCCTGGTCTCGATACCGTCGCCCACGGCCACCCGGCTTCCGTGGCGCCGTACGCGCCGTTACTCGTCCTCCGTTCCCGGCGACCCTATCCACCCATTCGGCGGCGCGTCGATTCGCGACTCGCCGTATATCGGTCGGGCGCAGTGCGTCGGCCGATCGTTTCCGGCCTGGCTCGGACGGTCTGCCGGGGCCTGCCGGAAATTCGTTCGCCCGTACCACCGGGGCGCTGCTAGGCAGGGGTCATGACGGTTGGACTGCGGGTGCTGGAGCCGGAGCGGTGGGACCGCTGGTACGGGGAGCTGGAGCGGGCGTTCGGCGGGCCGCGGGAGTCCCCGGAGGAACGCGCCATGTGGCGCGATCTGACCGAATGCGAGCGCTCCCTGGCGGCCTGGGACGGTGACGAGTTGGTGGGCACAAGCGGAGCGTTCTCGTTCCGGTTGTCGGTGCCGGGTGGTTCGCTGGTTCCAACGGCCGGGGTGACCTGTGTCGGTGTGCGGTCGACGCACCGGCGGCGCGGTGTGCTGACCGCGATGATGCGGCGGCAGTTGGACGATGTACGGGGGTGGGGAGAGCCACTGGCGGTGTTGACGGCCTCGGAGCCGCCGATCTACGGGCGGTTCGGGTACGGGCTGGCGACCGAGCAGTTGGGGATGGAGATAGACAGCGCCCGGGTGCGGCTGGCGGCCCCGCCGGGTGCGGAGGGGGTTCGGCTGCGCCTGGTGTCCTCGCGCGTGGGCGGCCCGGAGTGCGAGGCGGTGTACGCCCGCCGGGTGGCCGGACGGCCGGGGATGCTGGCGCGGCAACGCGGTTGGGAGCAGTTGCCGTTGCTCGACCCGCCGTCGCAGCGGCACGGCGCCGGTGAGCAGCAGTGGGTGCTGGCCGAGCGGGACGGGGAGGTGATCGGGTACGTCCGGTACTGGGTGAAGCCGGAGTCGGACGAGGCCGGGCCGAAGGGCACGGTGCTGGTGCGGGACGTCGAGGCGCTGGATCCGGTCGGCTATGCGGCGCTGTGGCGCCATCTGTTCGACGTGGACCTGACCTCGACGGTCATCGCGGGCAACCGTCCGGTGGACGACCCGGTGCTGCATCTGGTCTCCGACGTACGGCGGTGCCGGCTGCGGGTGCGCGACGGGGTGTTCGTGCGGCTGGTGGACGTCGGTGCGGCGCTCGCGGCCCGTACCTACGCGGCGCCGGTGGACGTGGTGATGCGGGTCGAGGACGCCTTCTGCCCGTGGAACGAGGGTTGTTGGCGGCTCACCGGCGACCAGAAGGGGGCGACGTGCGAGCGGACCGCGGACACGCCGGATCTGTCGCTGTCCGTACGGGAGTTGGGCTCGGCGTACCTGGGCGGCTTCAGCCTCGCGGCGCTCGCGGCCGCCGGGCGGGTACGGGAGCTGCGCTCCGGCGCGTTGAGCGAGGCCGCTTCGGCCTTCGGCCATCAGGTCGCGCCCTGGCTGCCGCACGGCTTCTAGCGGTCGGTGCGGGCGCCGCCCTGAGGCGGGGAACCGCGCGAACAGCCGCGACGGCGCCGCGGACGAGCGACGGCACGTCCCCGCGGCGCGCTCAGCGCGTCTGGCAGCCCGGGCACCAGAACAGGTTGCGGTTGCCCAGCTCCGCGGTGCGTACCCGCGTACCGCAGATGAGGCACGGCAGTTGGTGCCGTCGATAGACGTAGACCTCGCCGCCGTGGTCGTCCACGCGCGGTGGGCGGCCCATCGCCTCGGGGGTGTGTTCCGGACGGACGGTATCAATCCGGTTGTTCCGTACGCCTTCTCGCATCAGTGCCACCAGGTCGGCCCAGATCGCGTCCCATTCGGCCCGGGTCAGATCCCGCCCGGCACGGTACGGGTCGATGCCGTGCCGGAACAGCACCTCGGCCCGGTAGACGTTGCCGACGCCCGCGACCACCTTCTGGTCCATCAGCAGCGCGGCGATGGAAGTGCGGCTGCGAGATATCCGCCGCCACGCGGGCTCGTGGTCGGTGCCGGGGCGCAGCGGGTCGGGGCCGAGACGGTCGTGTATCGCCCGCTTCTCGCCGTCGGCGATCAGTTCGCAGGAGGTGGGGCCGCGCAGGTCGGCGTAGCCGGCGGGGTTGGCGAGCCGCAGCCGTACGGTGTCCGTCGCGGCGGGCGCCGGACCGGTACCGAAGGCGTACTTGCCGAACAGCCCGAGGTGGACGTGGACCCACTGCTGCGGGCCGAAGCGCAGGAAGAGGTGCTTGCCGTGCGCCTCGGCACGCTCCAGCACCTGTCCGTCGACCAGTGCCGCGCCGTCCGCGAACTTGCCCTGTGGGCTGCTGGCCGACACGGGCCGACCGCCGAACACCGCCTGGTGGTCGGCGGCCAGCCGGTGGATGGTGTGCCCTTCGGGCATCTGGGGCTCAGTCCTGCCGCGGGTGGTGGGCCGGGATCTCCGGCAGCTTCCCGGTCAGCTCGTAGGAGCTGAGCATGTCGATCCGGCGGATGTGCCGTTCGCCCCCGGAGAAGGGGGTGTTGAGGAAGACCTCCACGAAGCGGGTGGCCTCCGCCTCGGAGTGCATCCGCGCCCCGACGCTGATCACGTTGGCGTTGTTGTGCTCGCGGCCGAGGCTGGCGGTCTCCTCGCTCCAGGCGAGTGCGGCGCGCACCCCCTTGACCTTGTTGGCGGCGATGGCCTCGCCGTTGCCCGAGCCGCCGATGACGATGCCGAGGCTGCCGTCGTCCTGCGCGGTGCGCTCCGCGGCGCGCAGGCAGAACGGCGGATAGTCGTCCTGGGCGTCGTAGACGTGCGGACCGCAGTCCACCGGATCGTGGCCGTTGGCTTTGAGCCACTCGACGAGGTGGTTCTTCAGTTCGTAACCGGCATGATCGGAGCCGAGGTACACGCGCATGCGCAGAGTCTGCCATGGGTGTACCCGCTCCTCTGTTTCCGGGGCTGCGAGCCTGCGATTTCATGGTCCGTCCACCCGACACGCCTGTGTTTCGGGTGGCGAATCTCACACTGGGCCACTGAACCCGATGATGCAACGATTCGGACACAGGTGTTCCGTTTCAGCCGATGTCTGGGGTTGCATTCGGGAACTCGCGAACCGAGAGACGAGGGACACGTCAATGAGTGCGCAACCGCCCTTCACGACGGAGGACGCAAGGCCCGGCAACTCCGGACCGGCGTCAGCCGCCGCCACCGCGTACGGCCATGAAGCAGCTGGTCATGGCCTGCAGGCAGGGCTGAAGAACCGACATCTGTCGATGATCGCCATCGGTGGCGTCATCGGCGCCGGACTTTTCGTCGGCTCCGGCGCGGGCATCGCCGCCGCCGGTCCCGCCATCCTGCTGTCGTACGCGCTGGTGGGCGCGCTCGTCGTCATGGTGATGCGGATGCTCGGCGAGATGGCGGCGGCCAACCCGGTCTCCGGCTCCTTCTCCGCCTACGCGGACCGGGCGCTGGGCCGCTGGGCGGGCTTCAGCATCGGCTGGCTGTACTGGTTCTTCTGGGTGGTGGTGCTCGCGGTCGAGGCGATGGCCGGTGCGGGCATCCTCAACAGCTGGATGCCCGCGGTGCCGACCTGGGGCTGGGCGCTGATCGTGATGGTCGTGCTCACCGCCACCAACCTGTTCTCGGTCGGCTCCTACGGTGAGTTCGAGTTCTGGTTCGCCGGTATCAAGGTCGTCGCGATCGCCGCGTTCATCGTGATCGGCGGACTCGCGGTGTTCGGTGTGCTGCCGGGCACCCACGACCACGCCGTGGGCCTGGCCAACCTCACCGGCCAGGGCGGCTTCCTGCCCAAGGGCCCGGGCGCCATCCTCACCGGTGTGCTGATGGTGGTCTTCTCCTTCATGGGCAGTGAGATCGTCACGCTGGCGGCCGGTGAGTCCGAGGACCCGCGCAAGGCGGTCGTCAAGGCCACCAACAGCGTGATCTGGCGGATCGGCGTCTTCTACCTGGGCTCGATCCTGCTCGTCGTCACGCTGCTGCCGTGGAACTCCCCCGAGGTCGCCAAGAGCCCGTACGTGGCGGTGCTGAACCACATCGGCATCCCGCACGCCGGTGAGCTGATGAACGTGATCGTGCTGACCGCCGTGCTCTCCTGCCTCAACTCCGGCCTGTACACGGCCTCCCGGATGGCGTTCTCGCTCAGCGAACGCGGCGACGCCCCGCGCGCCTTCAGCCGCACCACCTCGCGCGGTGTGCCCGCGACGGCGATCCTGGCCTCGGTCGTCTTCGGCTTCGTGGCCGTCTACTTCGACTACCAGTACCCGAAGACCATCTTCCAGTTCCTGCTCAACTCCTCCGGTGCGGTGGCCCTGTTCGTCTGGCTGGTGATCTGCTTCTCGCAGCTGCGGATGCGCAAGATCATCGAGCGGGAGTCGCCGGACCGCCTGTCGGTGCGGATGTGGGCCTACCCGTACCTGACCTGGGTGACCATCGGCATGATCGTGTTCGTGATCGGCTACATGCTCACCGACCCGAGCGGGCGCGACCAGGTGCTGATGTCGGTGCTGGCCGCGGCCCTCGTGCTGGCCGTCGCGTTCATCCGCGGCCGAGGACGCGGAGCGCTGGACAAGCGCTGAGAGCTCCCCGGGGCCGCGCCCCGGGGACCGCGAACGCGAGAGGGGCCCGGGGTGCACCCCGGGCCCCTCTTCGGCTTCCGCCCTAGCGGCGGGCGACCAGCTTCCACGCGGTCGGCAGCAGGCCCATCGCCAGCGCCGCCTTGAGGGCGTCGCCGATCAGGTACGGCGTGCAGCCCAGGGCGATGGCCTGGCCGAGGGACAGGTGCGCGGCGAGCGCGAGGTACGGCACGCCCACGGCGTAGATGATCACCTCACCGGCGAGCATGGCGCCCGCCGTCCGCCACACGCCGCGGTCCGCGCCGCGCCGGGCCAGGGCGCCGACCGCCGCCGAGGCGAGCACCATGCCCAGCACGTAGCCGAAGGTCACCAGCCCGGCGCCGTGCGCGCCGCCCGCGAACCACGGCACTCCGGCCAGCCCCGCGAGCGCGTACAGCGCCAGCGAGAGCACACCGCGGCGGGCGCCCAGCGCGGTGCCCACCAGCAGCGCGGCGAAGGTCTGTCCGGTGACCGGCACCGGCGAGCCCGGCACCGGTATGGCGACCTGGGCGGCCAGTCCGGTGAGCGCGGCGCCGCCGAGGACCAGGGCCGCGTCGCGCAGCCGGGCGCGGGCGGCGGTGGAGGCGGGCAGCAGGTCGGCCAGGACCTGCTGCGGACGGACGGGGGCGGCTGCGAGGCTCATCGGGTCTCCGCGTGGTGAAGGACCGTTCAGGACACCGTGACGGTAACCCAGCGCCGTGCACGGCTACACGGTGAGCGAACGACAAAGGCTTGTTCGCGCGCGTAGTCAGTTCCACACAAAGCGCGATGGCGCCACCCGCGCCGCCGTGACGCTGGTCACTGGGGCGGCTGTGGGAGTTGAACCGTTTTGCGGCCCGCCATGCGATGCGGGGAGACTGTGGACTCCCCCCAACTGATCCGGAGAGTCAGCAGCACCATGCACGATGCTTCGCCCGCCGCGGCGCGCGAGTTGGCAGACGGCGGCGGAGCACCGCTCGCGGCCGGGCTCAAGCAGCGCCATCTGACCATGCTGGGCCTGGGCGGGGTGATCGGCGCGGGTCTGTTCGTCGGCTCGGGCGCCGGGATCGCCGTGGCGGGGCCGGGCATCGTGGTCTCGTATCTGATCGCGGGCCTGCTGGCGATGCTCATCATGCGGATGCTGGGCGAGATGTCGGCGGCGATGCCCGCCTCGGGCGCGTTCTCGGTGCACGCGGAGCGGGCGTTCGGGCGCTGGGCCGGGTTCACGGTCGGCTGGCTGTACTGGTTCATGCTCGTGGTGGTGCTGGCGGTGGAGGCCACCGGCGCGGCGACGATCGCGTCCGGCTGGCTGCCGGTGGTGCCGCAGTGGGCCTGGGTACTGCTGTTCATGGTGGTGTTCACCGCCGCGAACCTGACGGCGGTGCGGAACTTCGGCGAGTTCGAGTTCTGGTTCGCGGCGCTGAAGGTCGGCGCGATCGTCCTGTTCCTCGTGCTCGGGCTGCTGGCGATCCTCGGGCTGCTGCCGGGTGGCCACGCGGTGGGGCTGGCCAACCTCACCGGCCGGGGCGGCTTCCTGCCGAACGGCTGGAGCGGGGTGGTCTCCGGGGTGCTGGCGGTGGTCTTCGCCTTCGGCGGCCTTGAGGTGGTGACCATCGCCGCCGCCGAGTCGGACGACCCGGCCCGGGCGGTCGGGCGGGCGGTGCGCAGCGCGGTGCTGCGGATCGGCGTCTTCTACGTCGGCTCGATGCTGGTCGTGGTCACCCTGCTGCCGTGGACCTCGATCAGGCCGGGGGCCAGCCCGTACGTCGCGGTGCTGGACCGGATCGGGGTGCCCGCGGCGGCGCAGATCATGAACGTGGTGGTGTTCGTCGCGCTGCTGTCGGCGCTGAACGCCAATCTGTACGGGGCCTCGCGGATGGTCTTCTCGCTGGCCGAACGCGGTGAGGCGCCGCGCGCCCTGCTGCGGGTGACCGACGGCGGGGTGCCGCGCCGGGCGGTGCTGGCGTCGGTGGCCTTCGGTTTCGCCTCCGTGCTGCTGAACCTGTTCTGGCCGCACTCGGTCTTCCTCTACCTGCTCAACGCGGTGGGCGCGGTGCTGCTGGTGGTGTGGGGCCTGATCTGCGGCTCCCAGCTGCGGCTGCGCCGCCGGATCGAGCGGGAGGCGCCGCACACCCTGGCCCTGCGGATGTGGGCCTTCCCCTACCTGAGCTGGGCGGCGCTGCTCGGCATGCTCGCGGTACTGGTGCTGATGCTCAGCGACCCGAAATCCCGCCCGCAGGTGGTCTGGTCCGCCGCCGCCACCGGCGTGGTGCTGGTGACGGCGGGGGTACGCGAGTGGCGCGCGCGACGCGACTAAAGCCACAAAAGAGACGTACGACACAACCGGCGCATCCCTGACGAGCAATCAGTCACGTTGCGTTAACAAAGTGTCCGGATGGCGAACGCCGCGTTGTTGTCAGCGGTGCTCCCCCGCACACTGTGGCGATCCGTACCGCCTCTCACCCCACTGGACGGTCACGCCAATGAATCGGACACCCGCCCCGATAGCCGACGCGGCACCCGCCGCGGCAGCCTCACAAGAGCGTCTCGGCCACGGACTCAAGCAGCGCCACCTGTCGATGATCGCCCTCGGCGGCGTCATCGGCGCCGGGCTCTTCGTCGGCTCGGGCGCGGGCATCGCCGCCGCCGGACCGTCCATCGTGCTGGCCTACGCGCTGTCCGGCGTGCTGGTCATGCTGGTGATGCGGATGCTGGGCGAGATGTCCGCCGCCAACCCGGCCTCCGGTTCCTTCTCGGTGCACGCCGAGCGGTCCATCGGCCCGTGGGCGGGCTTCGCCGCGGGGTGGACGTTCTGGACCCTGCTGTGCGTGGGCGTGGCGGCCGAGGCGATCGGCGCGGCCGGGATCATGACCAACTGGTTCCCGAGCACGCCCTCGTGGATGTGGGTGGCCGTCTTCATGGCCGTCTTCTGCGGCACGAACCTGGCGGCGGTGAAGAACTTCGGCGAGTTCGAGTTCTGGTTCGCCGCGCTGAAGGTCGGCGCCATCTCGCTCTTCCTCGTCCTGGGCGTGCTGGCGATCTTCGGGGTGCTGCCGGGCACGCACGCGGTGGGCACCGCGAACCTGACCGGTGCGGGCGGCTTCATGCCCAAGGGTGGCAACGGACTGGTGGTCGGCCTGCTCGCCTCGGTGTTCGCGTACGGCGGGCTGGAGACGGTGACCATCGCGGCGGCCGAGTCGGAGAACCCGGTCAGGAGCGTGGGCCAGGCGGTGCGCACCGCGATGTGGCGCATCGCGCTGTTCTACGTCGGCTCGATGCTGGTCATCGTCACCCTGATCCCGTGGAACGACGGCTCGTTGACCAAGCACGGCCCGTACGTCGCGGTGCTGGACCACATCGGGGTGCCGGGCGCGGGCCAGTTGATGAACGTGGTCATCCTGGCCGCCCTGCTCTCCGCGATGAACGCCAACATCTACGGCTCGTCGCGAATGGCGTACTCGCTGGTGGCGCGCGGCCAGGGGCCGCGGCTGCTGGGGCGGTTGACCGGCGGGGTGCCGCGGCTGGCGGTGCTGGCCTCCTCCGGGTTCGGCTTCCTGGCCGTGCTGTTCAGCTACTGGTGGCCGACCACGGTGTTCGCCTGGCTGCTGAACATCGTGGGCGCGGCGGTGCTGGTGGTGTGGGCGTTCATCGCGGTGGCGCAGCTGCGGATGCGGCGTCGGCTGGAGCGTGAGGCGCCGCAGAAGCTGGTGGTGCGCATGTGGGCGTTCCCGTATCTGACCTGGGTGGCGCTGCTGGGCATCGTGGCGGTGCTGGTGCTCATGGCCCAGCAGCCGGACACCCGGGTGCAGCTGTACTTCACCGGTGGCGCGACCGCCGTCCTGGCGGCCGTCGGCTACGCACGCCAACTGGCGGCGAAGCGCCACTGACGCCCGCGGCGCCAACACCGCTGAAGGGCCGGACCGGTTGTCCGGCCCTTCGGTGCGTCTGGCTGACCCGGCGCGTCTGGCTGACCGGGATCAGTCGAAGATCGGCCCGACCGTCCGGGTGCGCTTGATCTCGTAGAAGCCGGGCGTCGACGCCACCAGCAGCGTGCCGTCCCACAGTCTGGCTGCCGCCTCGCCCTTGGGCGCCGGGGTGACCACCGGGCCGAAGAACGCCACCTGGCCGCCGTCCGCGCCCGGCACCGCGATCACCGGCGTGCCGACGTCCTCGCCGACCAGACCGATGCCCTCCTGGTGGGAGGCGCGCAGCTCGGTGTCGTAGGCGTCGGTGCCCGCGGCGTCCGCCAACTCGGCGGGCAGACCGGCCTCCTCCAGCGCGGCGACGATCGTCTCACGGCTCCTGGGCAGGCCCTGGTTGTGGAACCGGGTACCCAGCGCGGTGTAGAGCGGGCCGAGCACCTCGTTGCCGTGCTTCTGCTCGGCGGCGACGCAGACCCGTACCGGGCCCCAGGCGGTGGCCAGCATCTCCCGGTACTTGTCGGACAGGCCCTCCTTGTTCTCGTTCAGCACGGCAAGGCTCATCACATGCCAGCGCACCTGAACCGGGCGAACCCTCTCGACCTCCAGCATCCAGCGGGAGGTCATCCACGCCCAGGGGCACAGCGGGTCGAACCAGAAATCCGCCGGGGTCTTGTCGCTCTCCGTCGTCGTCACAGCCTCTCCCAAGGTCGTTCGATATGAAACGACATACTTCGCGGGCTGAAACGCGACTGGCCGGACGGGCATTCCCGGCCGAAGGGCCGCGTGTCACCTCCACCGCCACGTGCGATGATGCGACTTCGGCCGCACCGGCGACGGGGCCGGTGAACGCGGCGGACGAGTCACGAGACGAAGGAGTCACCGTGCCCGGCGAGAACCTGACCCGAGACGAGGCCCGCGAGCGGGCCGCACTGATCGCGGTGGACGGGTACGAGGTGTCGCTCGACCTGAGGGCCGCCGTGCGGCCAGCGCAGGACACCTTCCGCTCGGTGACCACGATCCGGTTCCGCTGCGCCCGGCCGGGCGCGGCCACCTTCGTGGACCTGGTCGCACCCTCGGTCAGCTCGGTGCGGCTCAACGGGCGCGAGCTGGACCCCTCGGCGGTCTTCGACGGCGCCCGGATCACGCTGGAGAGCCTCGCCGAGAGCAACGAGCTGGTGGTGGACGCGGCCTGCGCGTACAGCCGGACCGGCGAGGGGCTGCACCGCTTCGTCGACCCCGAGGACGGCGAGGTCTACCTCTACACCCAGTACGAACCGGCCGACGCCCGGCGGGTGTTCGCCAACTTCGAGCAGCCGGACCTCAAGGCGCGGTTCCGCTTCGCGGTGACGGCCCCCGAGGGCTGGACGGTGTGGAGCAACGGCGCGCAGGAGTCCCGGGACGGCGGCCTGTGGCGGTTCGCTCAGACCGCGCCCATCTCGACGTACATCACCTGCGTGGTGGCGGGGCCCTACCACCACGTCACCGACAGCTACCGGCGCGGGGACCTGGAGATCCCGCTGGGCGCGATGTGCCGCCGGTCGCTCGCCCAGCACTTCGACGCGGACGACATCTTCCAGGTCACCAAGCAGGGCCTGGACTTCTTCCACGACCACTTCGACTACCCGTACCCGTTCGGGAAGTACGACCAGGCGTTCGTGCCGGAGTACAACATCGGCGCGATGGAGAACCCCGGACTGGTCACCTTCCGCGAGGAGTTCGTCTTCCGGGGCAAGGTGACCGAGGCGTCCTACGAGAGCCGGGCCACCGTCGTGCTGCACGAGATGGCGCACATGTGGTTCGGCGACCTGGTCACCATGCAGTGGTGGGACGACCTGTGGCTCAAGGAGTCGTTCGCGGACTTCATGGGCGCCTTCTCACTGGTGGAGGCGACCCGGTTCACCAACGGCTGGATCTCCTTCGCCAACCGGCGCAAGGCCTGGGCCTACCGAGCGGACCAGCTGCCGTCCACCCACCCGGTCACCGCGGACATCCATGACCTGGAGGACGCCAAGCTCAACTTCGACGGGATCACCTACTCCAAGGGCGCGAGCGTGCTCAAGCAGCTCGTCGCCTACGTCGGCCAGGACGCCTTCCTGGAGGGCGCCCGCCGCTACTTCAAGCGGCACGCGTTCGGCAACACCCGGCTGGCGGACCTGCTGTCCGTACTGGAGGAGACCTCCGGCCGGGACATGGCCGAGTGGTCGCGGGTGTGGCTGCAGACGGCGGGCCTGAACTCCCTCACACCGCAGGTGATATGCGACGCGGACGGCCGGGTGGCCGAGCTGGCGGTGCTGCAGGAGGGCGCGCCGCTGCGCCCGCACCGGGTGGCGGTCGGGCTGTACCGGTGCGGCGCGAACGGCGCGCTGGAGCGGTACGCCCGGGTGGAGGCGGACGTCGCCGGTGAGCGCACGGTCATCGGCGAGCTGGCCGGGGCCGAGCGGCCGGAGCTGGTGCTGGTGAACGACGACGACCTGACGTACTGCAAGGCCCGTTTCGACGAGCGGTCGCTGGACACGCTGCGGCGCCACCTGGGCGATCTGACCGATCCGATGGCCCGGGCGCTGTCCTGGTCGGCGGTGTGGAACCTGACCCGGGACGGCTTGCTGCCCGCGCAGGACTACGTGCGGCTGGTGCTGGACTTCGCCGGGCGGGAGAGCGACGTCGGCGTGCTGCAGATGCTGCACACCTGGGCGCAGACCGCGCTCGACCACTACGTCGCGCCCGAGTGGCGCGCGGAGGGCGGCCGGGCGCTGGCCGAGGGCGCGCTACGGGAGCTGCGGGCGGCCGAGCCGGGCAGCGGGCACCAGTTGACCTGGGCGCGGTTCTTCGCCGCGACGGCCTCGTCGCCGGACGAACTACGAGTGCTGCGCGGCCTGTTGGACGGAACCGAGAAGGTCGGCGGCCTGGACGTGGACCCGGAGCTGCGCTGGACGTTCCTGCTGCCGCTGGCCGCGCACGGTGCGGCGGACGAGGCGGACATCGCGTCCGAACTGGCCCGCGACAACACCGCTTCCGGCAAGCGGCACCAGGTGCGGTGTCTGGCCGCGCGGCCGTCGGCCGAGATGAAGGCGGAGGCCTGGCGCCAGGTGGTGGAGTCCGACGAGTTGTCCAACGCCCTGGTGGAGGCGGTGATCTCGGGCTTCGCCCAGGCCAACCAGCGGGAGTTGCTGGCGCCGTACGCGGAGAAGTACTTCACCGTGCTGGAACAGGTGTGGGCCGAGCGCTCGATCGAGATCGGCATGTCCATCGTCCGCGGCCTGTACCCCATGCTCCAGGCCACCAGCCAGACGGCCGACACAACGGCCGCCTGGCTGACCACCCATCCGAACGCGGCCCCCGCCCTGCGCCGCCTCATCCAGGAGTCCCACGCCGACCTGACCCGCGCCCTCCACGCACAGGCGGCCTCCGGCCGGGGTTAGCCCCTCCGTTGGCCGCGGCGACGCGCCGTCGGTCATCCGCGGCACCGTTGTGGCTGGTCGCGCAGTTCCCCGCGCCCCTTCATCCGACCCCGCCGCGGGGGTTGCGCGCCCCCACGGCGGAAAGAATGTGCCCAGCGCCCCTGAAACCGAAGGGGAGTTGGGGACGCGGCCCCCGAGGCGTCTGGTGGCGCAGCCCCTGGCGGGGTCCGGGGGCGGAGCCCCCGGCCGGGGTGCAGGGGCGGAGCCCCTGAAGGGCGGGTGGGTGGGAAGAAAACGTGGGAAGAAAACGTGGGAACACAAACCCGGACGTCGAACATGGATACTTTAGCCCCACCGTGTCCCGATTTGTCGACGGCCGTGTAACAGGGGTTAAGTTCCGTACCGCACACGGGAATTCGGTGGGCATGAGCCACGACACCACCCCCCTGGGCCCCCGGCACCTCGTCCACCTCGAACGCACCCAGCGCCGCGTGATGACCGCACGCGAACTGCGCGCCCACGGCGTACCGGCGAGCGTGCTCGCCAACCGGTGCCGACCGGGCGGCTCCTGGCAACAACTGCTGCCCGGCGTGTTCCTGCTGCACCCCGGCCCCGCCACCGGCGAGGAACGCCTGCACGCCGCCCTGCTGTACGCCGGGCAACCGTCCTGCGGCCTGGACAGCCGAGCCACCCAGGCGATGGTCACCGGCCTGGCCGCCCTGGCCCTGCACGGCTTCCGCACCGTCCCCCCGCTGTGCGCCCTGGACCGCGTCGACATCCTCATCCCCCGCCAACGCCGACTGCGCGCCGTCGGCGACATCCGCATCCGCCGCGCCAACTCCCTGCCCCGGCCGGTGTCGATCCTCGGGCTGCCGTGCGCCCCGGTGCCCAGGGCGGTCGCCGACGCCGTCGCCTCACTCGGCGACCCCGAGGCGGTCCGCGCCGTGCTCACCGAGTCGGTACGCACCGGAGACTGCGAATCCGCCTCGGTCGTACGGGAGTTGAACAACGCCCGGCTGCTCTCCCGCCCGCACGTGGAGCGCGCCGTCGACGCACTGCTCGCCGAGGGCCGGGCCATCGCGGAGGGCCGGCTGTACGAGATGGTCCGCCACTACGGCCTGCCCGACCCACTGTGGAACGTCGACCTGCGGCTGCCCGGCGGCCCGCACCTGGGCAGCGTGGACGCGTACTGGCCGGACCACGCCGTCGCCCTGGAGCTGGACGCCAGGGCGCCCCGGCATGACGACGACACACTGTGGCGACAGCACGCCCGCGCCCGCGAGCACCTGGAGCAGTTGGGCATCGACGTGATCATCACGACCCCCAAGAAGCTGCGTGAGTCCCTGGAGCAGCAGGCGGCAGTGGTCAGGACCGCCCTGCTGGGCGCCGACGACCGCGGTCCGCACGCCTATGTGGCGGTGCTGCCGCGCTGATCACGCCGCGCGGTGCGGGTCACCCGCCCGTGGCAGGATGGCGTCAAGTCCTACCAGGCCGCACATCGCACCAGAGGGAGCTCACGTGCCGGGTACCAACCTCACCCGCGAAGAGGCGCAGCAGCGGGCGCGTCTGATCACTGTCGACTCCTACGAGATCGACTTGAACCTCAGCGGGGCACAGGAGGGAGGCACGTTCCGGTCGGAGACCGTCGTGCGCTTCGACTCCGCCGAGGACGGCGCGGACTCGTTCATCGACCTGATCGCGCCGACCGTGCACCAGGTCGTGCTCAACGGCAGGGAACTGGTTCCGGCCGAGGTCTTCCAGAACAGCCGGATCGCACTGCCGCGGCTCGCCGCCGGGCGCAACGAGCTGAAGGTCGTCGCCGACTGCGCGTACACCAACACCGGTGAGGGCCTGCACCGCTTCGTCGACCCCGTCGACCAGCAGGCCTACCTGTACACCCAGTTCGAGGTGCCGGACGCCCGCCGGGTGTTCGCCAACTTCGAGCAGCCGGACCTGAAGGCGACGTTCTCCTTCACCGTCACCGCGCCCAAGGGCTGGGAGGTGATCAGCAACGCGCCGGTGCGGGCCACCGCGACCGAGCCGGACAGCGACACCGTCCAGCACGTCTTCGAGGCGACGCCGCGCATCTCCTCGTACATCACCGCGCTGATCGTGGGCCCGTACCACAGTGTGCACAGCACGTGGGAGGGAGCGGGGCGCAGTGTGCCGCTGGGCGTCTACTGCCGTCCGTCGCTCGCCGAGCACCTCGACGCGGACGCGATCTTCGAGGTCACCCGGCAGGGCTTCGACTGGTTCCAGGAGAAGTTCGACTTCCCGTACCCGTTCGCCAAGTACGACCAGCTGTTCGTGCCGGAGTTCAACGCGGGCGCGATGGAGAACGCGGGCGCGGTGACCATCCGCGACCAGTACGTCTTCCGCTCGAAGGTGACGGACGCGGCGTACGAGAGCCGGGCCGAGACGATCCTGCACGAGCTGGCGCACATGTGGTTCGGCGACCTGGTCACCATGGAGTGGTGGAACGACCTGTGGCTGAACGAGTCGTTCGCCACCTACACCTCGATCGCCTGCCAGGCGTACGCGCCGAACAGCCGCTGGCCGCAGGCCTGGACGACGTTCGCCAACTCGATGAAGACCTGGGCGTACCGGCAGGACCAGCTGCCGTCCACCCACCCGATCATGGCGGAGATCCGTGACCTGGACGACGTCCTGGTCAACTTCGACGGCATCACCTACGCCAAGGGCGCCAGCGTGCTCAAGCAGTTGGTGGCCTATGTGGGGATGGACGAGTTCTTCCAGGGCGTGCAGCGGTACTTCAAGCGGCACGCCTGGAGCAACACCCGGCTGACCGACCTGCTGGGCGCGCTGGAGGAGACCAGCGGCCGGGATCTGAAGGCCTGGTCGAAGGCGTGGCTGGAGACCGCCGGGATCAACGTCCTGCGCCCGCAGATCGAGTTGGACGCACACGACCGGATCGCCGCGTTCCATATCAAGCAGGAGGCCCCGGCGCTGCCCCAGGGCGCCAAGGGCGAGCCCGTGCTGCGCCCGCACCGCGTCGCGATCGGCGTCTACGAGATGCGGGACGGCAAGCTGGTGCGCACCGACCGGGTCGAGCTGGACGTCACCGGTGAGCTGACCGAGGTGCCGCAACTGGTGGGCCGGCACCGCCCGGCGGTCGTCCTGCTCAACGACGACGACCTGTCGTACGCAAAGGTGCGGCTGGACCCGGACTCGCTGGCCGTGGTCACCCGGCACATCTCGGACTTCGCCGAGTCGCTGCCGCGCGCGCTGAGCTGGGCGTCGGCATGGGACATGACCCGCGACGGGGAGCTGCCCACCCGCGACTACCTGGAGCTGGTGCTGCGGGGCGCCGCCGCGGAGACCGACATCGGCGTGGTGCAGTCGCTGCACCGGCAGGTCAAGCTGGCCCTCGACCTGTACGCCGACCCCGAGTGGCGCCCGACGGGCCTGGCCCGCTGGACCGAGGCCACCTTGGAGCAGTTGCGGGCGGCGGCGCCGGGCAGTGACCACCAGCTGGCCTGGGCGCGGGCGTTCGCGGCCACCGCGCGCACCGACGAACAGCTCGACCTGCTGGCCGGGCTGCTGGACGGCTCGCAGGTGGTCGACGGCCTGGTGGTGGACGACGAGCTGCGCTGGGCGCTGCTGGAGCGGCTGGCGGCCACCGGCAGGGCGGACGCGGCGGCCATCGACGCCGAGCTGGCCAGGGACGCCACCGCGGCGGGCGAGCGGCACGCGGCCACCGCCCGGGCGGCCCGGCCGACGGCGCAGGCCAAGGCCGCGGCATGGGAGTCGGTCGTCGAGTCGGACAAACTGCCGAACGCGGTGCAGGAGGCGGTGATCGGCGGCTTCGTCCAGACCGACCAGCGGGAACTGCTGGCGCCGTACACCGAGAAGTACTTCGCGGCGGTCAAGGGCGTCTGGGGGACCCGCTCGCACGAGATGGCGCAGCAGATCGTCATCGGCCTGTACCCGACGCTCCAGGTCTCCCAGGAGACGCTGGACGCCACCGACGCCTGGCTGGACTCGGCCGAGCCGAACGCCGCGCTGCGGCGGCTGGTGGTGGAGTCCCGGGCGGGCGTGGAGCGGGCGCTGCGGGCGCAGGCGGCGGACCGTGCGGCGGGCGCCGCGCGCGGCTGACCCAAGACGGCGAAACGGCACCAAAAAGGGGTGCGGGGGACCTCCCCCGCACCCCGCCGTATAGAAGGCGCTAGCTCTTGGCCTTCTTGCGGCTCTTGTCCGTGACGGTCACCAGACCCGCGATCACCAGGAACAGCAGCACCGGGACACCCACGTACAGCCCGAGGGTCTCGCCGATGCCCAGGCCGGGACCGGGGTCCTCACCGTCGTCGTGGATGAGCGCGAAGGCGGGGGACGACATCAGCAGCATCAGCGTCGTACCGGCGGCTATCGCACCGGCGCGCAGGGCATTCTTGTTGACCACGTTCCCAACGTAGCGAAGGTTCCTGAGCACCGCGCGGCCGGGGTCGCCCTTACCGGCGCAGACCGTGGCGTACCTCGTCCACCAGGGCGTGCAGCCGGGGGGAGGCGGCGAGCTGGTCCAGGGTGACCGGTCGGCCGGTCGGGTCCGCGATCGGCAGCCGCCAGTTGGGGTACTGGTCGAAGGTGCCCGGCAGGTTCTGCGGACGCCGGTCGCCGACGGTGTCCGGCAGCCAGATCCCGACCATCCGGGCAGGGGTGCGCAGCAGGAACCGATGCACGGCCCGGATCGCGCCCTCCTCGTCGGCGGTGCCCTCCGCAAGCAGGTCGAGCCGGTGCAGCAGCGCCAGCCACTGGGCCACCTCGGCGGCGTCCTCGGCCTGCTCGACGGCGAGCGGCCGGGCCAGCAGGCCGAGCCGGTGGCGCAGCTCCACGTGCTCGCCGGTGAGGCGGGCGGCGGTACTGGGCAGGTCATGGGTGGTGACGGTGGCCAGACAGCCGGAACGCCAGGCTTCGGGAGGCAGCGGTTGGCCGTCGCCGTCGTGGTCGCGCTCGAACCACAGCACCGAGGTGCCCAGCACCCCGCGTTCGGCCAGCGCCTCCCGCACACCCGGCTCCACGGTGCCCAGGTCCTCGCCGATCACCACGGTCCCGGCGCGGTGCGCCTCCAGGGCGAGGACGCCGAGCATCGCCTCGGGGTCGTAGCGCACATAGGTGCCCTCGGTGGGCGGGCGGCCCTGCGGCACCCACCACAGCCTGAACAGGCCCATGATGTGGTCGATGCGCAGTCCGCCCGCCCGGCGCAGCACACCGCGCAGCAGTTCGCGGTACGGCGCGTAGCCGGTGGCGGCCAGGGCGTCCGGGCGCCAGGGCGGCAGCGCCCAGTCCTGGCCGTGCGGATTGAACGCGTCCGGCGGCGCGCCGATGGACATGCCGGGGGCCAGCACGTCCCGCAGCGCCCAGGCGTCGGCGCCGTACGGGTGGACGCCGACCGCCAGGTCGTGGACGATGCCCGGCGCCATCGCGGCGTCCCGCGCGGCGAGTTGGGCGGCTTCGAGCTGGCTGTCGGTCAGCCAGGCCAGCCAGCAGTGGAAGTCGACGCGGTCCAGCACCTCGGTACGGGCGCGGGCGGTCTGCGGTGAGCGCGGGTCGCGCAGGCCCGTGGGCCAGGAACGCCAGTCGGGGCCGTGCACCTCGGCGAGCGCGCACCAGGTGGCGTGGTCGTCCAGGGCCTGCCCGCGCTCGGCGAGGAAGTCGCAGTAGGTGGCGCGCCGTCCGGGGGTCAGCGGCACGGTTCTGACGAGTTCCAGCGCGGCGCTCTTGAGCCGCCACACCGCGTCGCGGTCGATCAACTCCCGCTTGTCCAGCACCGTTTCGCGCAGCAGCGCGGCCTGGGCGAGCAGTTCGGCGGCCCGCTGGCGGGCGGCCGGGGGCAGGTAGGCGTACTCGGGCACGTCCTCGACCCGCAGGTACACCGGGTCGGGGAAGCGGCGTGAGGAGGGCCGGTACGGCGAGGGGTCCGCACCGGGGACGGCGCTGTGCAGCGGGTTGACGGTGATGAACCCGGCGCCAAGCGACCGTCCGGCCCAGGCCGCGAGGTCGGCGAGGTCACCGAGGTCGCCCATGCCCCAGGAGCGGTCGGACAGCAGCGAGTACAGCTGCACCATGAACCCGAAGGACCGGCCCTGCGGCTCGGGAACCCGCCGCGGCACCACGATCAGCGGCGCCACCGCGCTGCGCCCGTCCGGTACCCGCACCCGCAGTACGTGGTAGCCGAGCGGCAGCGGACCGGCGTCGCCAGGCACCTGCTCGCCGGTCTCCAACTCGACCGCGCACACCGTGCCCTCCGGCAGTTCCGGCAGCCGGGAGCGGAGCGGCGCGCCCGCGCGCAGCACCAGGCAGGGGGGCAACAGGCGGGTGCGCAGCCGCTGTTGGTGCGCGGCGAGTGCGTCGCGTACCGCCTGCGGCGACGAGGCGTCCACACCGAGCGCGGCGAGCACCGTGCGCACGGTCGCCTCGGGCACCCGGACCACCTGGCCGGGCGCGGGCTCGTAGCGGGTGTCGACCCCGTGCAGCGCGGCGAGCCGCGCCAGTGGATGGCCGTCGGCGTCCTCCGCCTCCCCGGTCGCCGCGTCCATCAGATCTCCATCGGCCCCAGGCTGGCGACGGTGGTCACCACGGCCACCGGCTCACTGGTCAGCGCGGGCTCGGCGGGCAGTGGCGGCTCGCTGGTCAGCGGCGCGTCCTCGACCATCGCGGGCTCCGAGGTGAGCGGCTGCTCAGGGCCGCCACCTTTGGCGTCGGGAAGGTCGAAGGGGAGTAGATCGGTGGGGACGGCCACGGAGATCCTCCGGTGCTCGTTGGGGACGGCCGGAAATCCTCCGGCCGCCGGTGGGGGCGGACACGTCAGCATCTACCCAATCGGAGCGGAGCCATCCGTCCCGAATTCCACCACTGCCCGCCCGGCCCATGGCGCGGCCGTCTCCACCTGTGCGGCGAGCGCCAGCAGCGGGCCCTCCGCGCCGTGCGCCGCGCCCAGCATCATGCCGATCGGCAGCCCCGAGTCCGACCAGCCCACCGGCAGCGAGATCGCGGGCAGCCCCGCGATGTTCCACGGCCCGGTGAAGGGCGTGAAGGCGATCTGCGCCGCGAAGTCCGCGGCCGGATCGGCGTCGTCGCGCAGCGCGCCCACCCGCGGCGGGAGTTGGGCCAGTGTGGGGGTCAGCACGGCGTCGTACCCGGCGATCGCGGTGGCGAACTTCCGGCCCACCGACTGCATCGCCGCCAGCGCCCGCACGTAGTCGATCCCGCTGGCGGCCTGCCCCTGGGCGCGCAGCCAGCGGGTCATCGGCGTCAGCCGCGACTCGCGCGCCTCGGGCACCGGGGGCAGCGCGGCCAGCACCGCCCACACCGGGGTGAAGGCGTCCCGGTCCCCGGGATCGAGCGGCTGTGGTACGTCGACCACCTCGTGGCCGAGTCCGGCGAGCAGGGTGGAGGTCTTCTCGTAGACCTCCAGGATCCGCGGGTCGACGGTCACGCCGGGGACGTCCGGCCGCGCCCAGCGGGCGATGCGCAGTCTGCGCGGGGTGCGCTCCAGCGCGTCGCACCAGTCGCCGAACGGGCGGTCCGGCGGGGCGAGCGGCGCCGGGTCGCCCGGTACGGGCGCGGACATCGCGTCCAGCAGCGCGGCGGCGTCCCGTACGGTGCGGGCCAGCGGTCCGGGCACCCCGAGCCCGCTGACGTCGCCGAGCGGCGCCGGGCTGATCCGGCCCCGGCTGGGTTTCAGCCCGACCAGGCCGCAGCAGCTCGCCGGGATCCGGATGGAGCCGCCGCCGTCCGACCCGTGCGCGGCGGACGCCAGCCCCGCGGCGACCGCGGCGGCGGCCCCGCCGCTGGATCCGCCCGCGCCGCGGGTGAGGTCGTACGGGCTGCGGGCGGGCGGCCCGACCAGACTCTCGGTGTAGGCGGGCAGCCCGAACTCGGGCGTGTTGGTCTTGCCCAGCAGGACCGTCCCGGCCTCCTGGAGCAGCTCGGCCTGTCGGCTTGAGGCGTTCGCCACCCGGTCGGCGAAGGCGGCCGAGCCCATGGTGAACCGCACCCCGGGCACCGGCACGAGGTCCTTGACCGGCACCGACACCCCCAGCAGCGGCGACGCGTCCCCTTCGGCGAGCCGCCGCTCGGCCCGCCGGGCGTCGTCCAGGGCCCGCTCGGCGGTGACGGTGAGGTAGGCGCCGACGGTGTCGTTCAGCCGCTCGATGCGGGCCAGGTAGTGCCGGGTCAGTTCGAGCGGCGACAGTTCGCCCGCCCGGATCGCCGCGGCCTGCTCCAGCATCGTCAACTCATGCGGTTCCGCCATGCCCACGACGGTACGCCTCCCGCTGAGGGGTTCTGGATCCATTCGGGGCACGCCCCCAAAGCCGGGCACACGGAAGGCTCCTGCGCGGGCGAGCCGCCCAAAGCCCGCTCCAGGGCTTTCCGTTGCGGCCACGGAAGCTTGAGGGCTTGGGGGTCTTGGGGGCTTGCCCCCAAGACCGGTACCGCCGCGACAGCGAGCAACCACGGCGGCGAGGGCCCGGCGGAACCCAAACGCACCGCAACCACCACGGCCAGGCCCGGCGGCAGCCCTCACCCCACCGCAACCACCACGGCGAAGGCCCGGCGACAGCCCCCACATTCGGACTTAACCGGCATAATGATCGCCCGCGTTGACACTGCGGCGAGCCGGTGATGGGCTCGACGCATCGCGTGAAACCGTCCCCCCAGCCTCACGCGTCCCCGAACGCGTTGCCCTCCTGTCTCCCCCCGCTCCGCAAGGAGGAACCGTGCTCCCCCGGCGCCAGAAGCCCGCCGTGGCGGCGTTCATCGTCGCCGTCATCGGCAGTGTGCTCGGTGGTGCGCCCTGCGCGGTCGCCGCCCCGGCGACCGGCCTGGCCCCGCTGACCACGCCGGACGGCGAGACGGCGGCCGGACAGCCGCCCGCGGTGTGGCCCAGGCCACAGTCACTGCGCGCACAGGGCCAGTTCGCGCCGGTCACCCCCACCGTCGCACTGGTCGCCGACAGCGGCGCCGACCCGTACGCGCTGGACTCGCTGCGCGACACCCTGCGTACGGCGGGCGCCCGCGACATCCGCGACACCGCCCCCGGCGCACCGCTGCCCGCCCAGGCCCTGGTGGTCTACGCGGACGGTCCGGGCGCGGACTCGGCACTGCACGCGCTGGGCGCGCCCGACCGCGGCGACCTGCCGTCCGGCGGCTACCGGCTGGCCGTCGGTCGTGACGGCGACCGGGACACGGTGGCGCTGTCCGGGGTCGGCCCGGACGGGCTGTTCCACGCCGCTCAGACGCTGCGCCAGCTGGTGCAGACCAGCGGCGCGCAGCACGGCTTCGCGGGCGTGCTGGTCCGCGACTGGCCGTCCACCGCGCTGCGCGGCGTCACCGAGGGCTTCTACGGCCAGCCGTGGACGACCCAGCAGCGGCTCGCCCAACTGGACTTCATGGGCCGCACCAAGCAGGACTTCTACCTCTACGCCCCCGGCGACGACCCGTACCGCACGGCTCAGTGGAGCGCCCCCTACCCGGCCGCCGCGCGGGACGACTGGCGGACGCTGGCGGCGCGCGCCCAGCGCAACCATGTCACCCTGGGCTGGGCGGTGGCGCCCGGCCAGTCCCTGTGCTTCTCCTCCGCCGACGACCTGAAGGCGCTGCTGCGCAAGGTGGACGCCATGTGGGCGTTGGGGGTGCGTGCCTTCCAACTCCAGTTCCAGGACGTCAGTTACAGCGAGTGGCACTGCTCGACGGACGCCGCGACCTTCGGCAACGGGCCGGGCGCCGCCGCCCGCGCCCAGGCCAGGGTGGCCAACGCGCTCGCCCAGCACCTGTCCTCCCGCTACGGCAGCGGGGCGCCGCCGCTGTCGGTGCTGCCCACCGAGTACTACCAGGACGGCGCCACCGCCTACCGCGGCGCGCTGGCCGCCGCGCTCGCCCCCGGCGTCGAGGTGGCCTGGACCGGCGTCGGTGTGGTGCCCGCGAAGATCACCGGTGGCCAGTTCGCCGATGCCCAGGCCGCGTTCCGGCATCCGCTGCTGACCATGGACAACTACCCGGTGAACGACTACGCGCAGGACCGTATCTTCCTCGGTCCCTACGCGGGCCGTGACCCGGCCGTCGCCGCCACCTCGGCGGGGCTGCTGGCCAACGCCATGCGGCAACCGTCCGCGGGCCGCATCCCGTTGTTCACCGCCGCCGACTACGCCTGGAACCCCAACGGCTACCAGCCGCAGCAGTCCTGGCAGGCGGCCATCGCCGACCTGGCGGGCCAGGACTCGGACGCCCGCGCCGCGTTGACCGCGCTGGCCGGTAACGACGCCTCGTCCGCACTGGACTCAGCCGGCGAGTCCGCCTATCTGCGTCCGCTGATCGACGGCTTCTGGAACGCCTACGCGGGCACCGACGACTCCGCGCTGAGCACCGCGGCGGACCGGCTGCGCGCCGCCTTCGACACGATGGCGCAGGCCCCGCGGCGGCTGGGCGGCCTGGCGGGCGGCTCCCTCGGCACCGAAACGCGGCCCTGGCTGGAGCAGTTGGGCCGCTACGGGCAGGCGGGTGCGGCCGCCGTCGACATGCTGCTGGCCCAGCGGCACGGTGACGGCGCGCGGGGCTGGCAGCGGCAACTCGCCGTGCAGCGCGCCCAGGACGCCATCGCGCTGTCCACCGCCACCGTGGGCGACGGGGTGCTGGGACCGTTTCTGATCAAGGCGCTCGGCGCCGCCAACGCCTGGACGGGCGTACGCGCCGACCGCCCCCAGGCGACGACGTCGCTGGGCTCGGCGCGCTCCACCGACCCGTCGCTGATGACCGACGGCAACGACGCCACGTACTGGTGGAGCGACCGCCCGCCGCAGCCCGGGGACACCTTCGGCGTGGACCTCGGCTCGGCCCGCCAGGTCAGCCGGGTGCGGATCGCGATGGGCTCGGGCGACGACTCCCCGGCGGCCGAGGACATCCTGCGGGACGCGGTGCTGGAGTACTCGGCGGACGGCGGGACCTGGCACACGGCAGGTACGTACCAGAACCAGCAGACCGTCACCGCCACCTTCGCCAAGGGCGCGACCGCCCGCTACGTACGGCTGCGCGCCGCCTCCGCGCAGCCCAACGCGGTGGCGGTGCGCGGTTTCGACGTGACCGCTGTGGACGCGTTCCAGCCCCAGGTCACCGGACCGTCCTCAGTCGACGGAACGCCACCGTCCGCCGTGGCCAGCGGTGATCCGGTGGTCCCGTACCAGGCGGCGGGCCGCGACGGCGGCGCGGTGACCATGGCGTTCGGGGCGTTCCGCGCCCTTGACGGGCTCACCGTGCTGTCCGCCCCCGGCAGCGGTGCGCGCGGCACCGTGGAGGCCGAGGTGGAAGGCCGGGGCTGGCAGCCGGTCGGCCAACTCGGCGACGGCTGGACCCAGTTGGCGGGTCACGGGATGCGCGCGGACGCGGTGCGGATCAGTTGGGCGTCCGGCGCGACGCCGCCCGCCCTCTACGCGGTGGTGCCGTGGTTCACCGACACCCCGGCCGCCCAGCTCACCGTCGACCAGCCGAGCGCCGACGCCGACATCGGCGGCCAGGTCACCGTCGGCGCGCGAGTGTCCACCCTGCGCCCGGACGACGTCCACGGCACGGTGGCGGTGAGGGCCCCGAAGGGGCTGAGCGTACGGGCGCCCGGTCAGCTGGTGCTGCGGCGCGGGGAGAGCCAGGCGGTACCGCTCGCGGTGTCCGTCGCCGGGGACGCGAGGGCCGGTGCCTACCCGATCACCGTGTCGTTCACCGCGGACGGCCGGACGGTGACGCAGACGGTCACCGTTCGCGTGTACCCGCGCACCGGCGGGCCCGACCTGGTGCGCGGCGCCCGGGCGAGTTCCTCCGGCGACGAGACGGCGGGCTTCCCGGCCTCGGCGGTGGCGGACGGCAGGCCGGACACCCGCTGGTCCTCACCGGCCAAGGACGGCCAGTGGGTACAGGTGGAGCTGTCCCGTCCGGCCCGGGTCGGCCGGGTCGTGCTGCACTGGCAGGACGCCTACGCCAGCGCCTACCGCGTGCTGGTCTCGTCGGACGGCCGCTCGTGGCGCACGGCGGCGACGGTCACCACGGGCCAGGGCGGCACGGAGACGGTGCGGATGGACGAGGCGGACACCCGGTTCATCCGCGTCCAGTGCGACCAGCGGGCGACGCCGTACGGGATCTCGCTGTGGGAGCTGGAGGCGTACGCGGTGCAGGACGCGTCATAGCGCTGCCACCCGGGCCATTCGCCGGGTGGGCGCGGGCGCGTCGGCACTCGGCGCCGTCGGCGCTGTGCACCATCGGACAGCGTGCACCACCATGGCTACCTCTGGGTCGGCGACAAGGCCGTCTTCGACGACGACGGGCTGCGCCGGATGCCGGTGGCGCCCTGGGCGGCGGACGACCCGGAGGAGACGGTGCAGCGGCAGGCCGTCTACCGGGCGTGGACGGAGACCTTCACCCGGTCCGAGGTGCCGCCGCTGGAGACGGCGCACTGGCTGCTGAAGTCCCCGTCCCTGATCCGGGGCACCTGGGACGACCCGGCCGAGGCGGCCGCCTGGCTGGACGGGGTACTGCACGAGTACCGCACCCGCTTCGCCGCCGAACACGACCGGGATCCGCGGCGGCTGTCCCGCCAAGTGGCGCTCGCCGCCGAGACGTTGGCGTACGGCGGTGACGTCTCACTCGGCTACTACCTGACCCGGCCGACGTTCCTGTCGGTGGCGGTGGCCACCTGCTCGCCCAACCGCGCGGATCCCGCCCTCGCGTGTCCTATGCCGCACCCTCCGGGTCCGCCACCCCCTCCACGAAGTGATCGAACTCCCCCGCCTTGACCCCCTTGACGAAGGCATCCCACTTGGCGGGCGTGGTCACGGCGACGACCTCCGGATCCTCGGTCTCCCGGATGTAGATCATCCCGTCCTCCCCTGTGGTGACCTCAAGCGCCACGGATTTCCTCTCCGCTGCTACGACTGCCTGCGGCCGCCATGGTTCTGGATCCGTGCGGGGCTCGCAATGCCGTGAGGGAACCTTTCCAACCTGGCTGCGGGTACGGGTGCGTACCCGCACCCTTTTTGGCGGCCATGGTCGCGGCAGGCCACGGCAACATCATCGTCTCCGGTCTGATCCACCATGCGCAGACCCGACCGGGCTGCTTCCTGTACGCCACGGCGTGTGCGCTCATCGAAGCCGATCGGGCGCGCCCCGGCACCGCCGAGCACATCGCCGCCCTACCTGGTGTCACGATCCTCGAACTCGACCTACCCGCCGCTTTGGCGGTCGCCCACGAGCGCACCTGGGCCGAAGCCCACACCCGATACGCGGCCGAGCCCGCCGCCGACCTCCCGAACGGCGCGTTCATCGCCACCACCGCCCCGGACCGCTGGAAGGGCCAGCCCGTCCGCGTCATCGACCTGTCCCAATGAGGAGACGACCCCATTGGACAACCAAGCCGAGCCGGACGGCGAGCGCGCGAAGCGAGAGTGGGCGGCGGACGAGGTGTACCAGTACAGCGTGGACAACCTCCTCGGCGGCGTGGAGCTCACTGCAGAGGAGCTGGCCGAGGCCGATCGCATGTTGAGGCTGAGCATCGCGCGCACCGCGTCGCTCCGGTCAGCCGCGGGCTGACCCGCACAGGCACCGATCCCCGGACCGCACCCGCTGCGGTCCGGGGATCGGCGGACACACGAAGGCCCGGATGTCAGGCAGAGATGCCGTCGATCCGGGCCATGGCGTCGTCCGCGCCGTATGGCTGCAGGTATGGCAGCCAGCGCGGATCCCTATGGCCCGTGCCGATGATCCGCCAGGCCAGTCCGGACGGCGGGGCTGGCTGGTGACGAAGCCGCCAGCCGAGTTCGGCGACATGGCGATCGGCCTTGACGTGGTTGCAGCGGCGGCAGGCCGCGACCACGTTGTCCCAGGAGTGCTGACCACCGCGGCTGCGCGGGATGACGTGGTCGACGCTGGTTGCGGCGCACCCGCAGTAGGCGCATTTGCCGCCGTCCCGCGCGAACAGCGCGCGACGGGTGAGTGGAACAGGCCCCCGAAAGGGGACACGCACGAACTTGGTGAGCTTGACGACGCTGGGCGCCGGTAGAACGCGGGTCGCGCTGTGCATCAGGGCGCCGGACTCCTCTAGGCACACGGCCTTGTTGTTCAGTACGAGGATGAGCGCGCGGCGGAGCGGTACGACGCCGAGCGGCTCGTACGACGCGTTGAGGACAAGGACATGCGGCACGGATGCCTCCCTTATACGCCGGCGGCGCGTGGCTCGCGCCGGGACGATCTCTCCCAGTGTCGCCGCAAGCCTGGTCATGGCGCCACCATGACCGGGTAACGACCTCAGGGTGTTTTCCCGCACACTTCCTTACACCAGAGCAATACGGACAGCCCACCAAGCGACCAACCCTGATCAGGGACGACCAACGCGCCGAGTTGACCGCGTTACCCCGTTAGGGTGGTTGTTCGGCCTGCCGCAGCGTGGCGGGTCGGTCCGGTCACAAGGCCGGGCGCATCCCGCTAAGGAAGGTTTCCGCTGTGCTCCGGCCCTGGTCCTTGATCGCGGCTGCCGACTCCACCCCCGGTGCCGCAAGCCTCGACCACGCCCAGAAGTCGGCCTCCAACGCCGCGACCTGGGTGGCGAACAACTGGGCAAGCTGGCTCACCACCGGTCTGCAGATCGTGCTGATAGTGGTCATCGCGTTGGTGCTCCGGTCCGTGGTCCGCCGCATGATCACCCAGCTGATCGCCCGGATGAACAAGCACTCCGAGCACCGGCAGATCGGCGCGCTGGGCGGACTGCTGGTCAACACCGAGCGGCGGCGGCAGCGCAGCGAGGCGATCGGCTCGGTGCTGCGCAGCGTCGCGTCCTTCCTGATCATGGGCACCGCGGCACTCACGGTGCTGTCCCTGATGCAGATCAACCTCGCCCCGGTGCTGGCCAGCGTCAGTGTCGCGGGTGTGGCGGTCGGTTTCGGCGCGCGCAACCTGGTCACCGACTTCCTCTCCGGCGTGTTCATGATCCTTGAGGACCAGTACGGCGTCGGTGACGTGATCGACGCGGGCGTCGCCCAGGGCACCGTGATCGAGGTCGGCCTGCGGGTGACCAAGCTGCGCGGGGACAACGGTGAGATCTGGTACGTGCGCAACGGCGAGGTCAAGCGGATCGGCAACCTCAGCCAGGGCTGGGCGACGGCCGTGGTGGACGTCCAGGTCGGCTACGGCGAGGACCTGGACCGGGCGCGCGCGGTGATCGGGCAGGCCGCGGAGCAGATGAGCAAGGAGGCGCCGTGGGACGAGACGCTCTGGGAGCCGGTGGAGGTGCTCGGCCTTGAGTCGGTCTCCGCGGACTCGGTGGTGATCCAGGCACAGGCGAAGACCATGCCGGGCAAGGCCGCCGCCGTCGCGCGCGAACTGCGCTGGCGCATCAAGAAGGCGTTCGACACGGAGGGCATGGTGATCGTCGGCGGTACGCCGACCGCCCTGACCCAGGACTCCGGCGCCGACCCGGCGACCGCCATGGCCGCCCCCTCGGCGCTGGCCAATCCGAACTCCCCGCAGTCGACGGCCGCCGCGCCGCTTCCCGCGGAGCCGTCGACGGCCCCGCATCTGGAGAAGTAGCCCGAGCAGTGGTGGCGCCCGGCACGATGCCGGGCGCCACTCGCGTTTTCGGCAACGCCTCGATTGCCCCTGGCACGCCTCTTGACGGGGCAAGCGGCGGGCTCTAACTTTCCAGTCACCGATAGGAAAGTTTCCTAATAGAGCTGCACCCCGATCCGACGAGGTGCCGCCCGCCCCGCCGTTTCACCTACGATCACCGAGGACCCGCGAGGGAGGGATCAGGACCGTGGCCGGGACACCGGGAACACCGCGCGTACTGCGCGCCATGAACGACCGCGCCGCGCTCGATCTGCTGCTGGAGCACGGCCCGCTGTCCCGCACCCGGATCGGCGAGCTGACCGGCCTGTCCAAACCCACCGCCTCCCAGTTGCTCGCCCGGCTGGAGGCCGCGGGTCTGGTCGTCGCCACCGGCACCACCGCCGGACGCCCCGGGCCGAGCGCCCAGCTGTACCGGGTGAACCCGGACGCCGGGTACGTGGCCGCGCTCGACGTCACCCCGGACCGCATCCTCGCCGCCGTCGCCGACATCAGCGGCGAACTGCGCGGCCAGCACACCGTCACCACCAAGGGGCGGCGGGCCGGGCGGACCGTCAGCCAGGTCACCGAGGCCGTGGACGCGGCGGCCAAGGCCGCCGGGGCCGACCGGTCCAGGCTGAACCGCCTGGTCATCGGCATTCCCGGGGCGTTCGACCCGGCCTGCGGCAAGCTGCGGTACGCGGGCCATGTGCCCGGCTGGCACTCCCCCGCCCTGCTCGACGAACTACGCGAGGCGCTCGGGGTGCCGCTCGCGGTGGAGAACGACGTCAACCTCGCAGCCGTCGCCGAGCAGCGGATCGGGGCGGCCGTCGGCTGCGAGGACTTCGTACTGTTCTGGGCGGAGGAGGGCCTCGGCGCGGCCATCGTGCTCGGCGGTCGGCTGCACCGCGGCGCGACCGGTGGCGCGGGCGAGGTCGGCTACATGCCGCTGCCCGGGGCGCCCGTACTGCACAACGTCAGCCGTGCCAACACCGGCGGCTTCCAGGAACTGGCGGGCGGCGAGGCCGTGCTCAAGCTGGCCCGGCTCAACGGGCTGAAGGCCCGCACCCCGCAGGAGGCGGTCGCCAGGGCGGTCGCGGAGGTCACCGGCAACCCGGACGACCAGGACGCGCTGGCGGTACTGGACGAGTTGGCGGTGCGCTTCGCCACCGGACTGGCCTCGATCGTCGCCGTGCTCGACCCGCAGCTCGTCGTGCTCTCCGGTGGCGTGTTCACCGCGGGGGGCGAGGAGTTGCGGTCCCGTATCGAGGACCAGCTCCACCAACTGGCCATCCCCCGGCCACGGTTGCTGCTCAGTGCGGTGGAGGGGAACCCGGTGCTCTCCGGCGCGGTGGCGCGCGCGCTCTCGGCCGCCCGCGACGAGCTCTTCGACACCATGGCCAGCTAGGCCCAATCCGTTTACGGACCTGCCCCCGGACCCCGCGGTCACCCGAGGCAGGTCCCCGGACCCCGCCCATCACCGGGGCCGCCCCCAGCCCCCGAGGGCACCCCCCCGAACTCCGGCAAGCCCCAGACCCCGGGCGAGGCCCGGACCCCTCAATGCCTCCTGGAGGGCACTATGTCCAGACTTAACAGGATTTGCTCCGCCGTTGCCGCGATAACCGCGACCGCCCTGCTGGCCGGGGCGTGCACCGGCCAGAGCGGTGCACAGGCCGGTGACGATCCCCACAAGGACGTCACCATCAACTTCTGGCACGGATGGAGCCAGCCGAACGAACTCAAGGCGATCAACGGTGACATCGCCGCTTTCGAGAAGGCGCACCCCAACATCCACGTACATGTAGTGCCCAACGTCAACGACGACAAGATCAACCAGGCGCTGCGCACCGGTGGTTCGGACTCCCCCGACGTCATCTCCTCGTTCACCACGGACAACGTGGGAAAGTTCTGCTCCTCGGGAGCGCTGGTCGACCTCGCGCCGTTCCTGAAGAAGTCCGGAATCGACCCGGTCAAGACCTTCCCGAAGCCGATGCTGGACTACACCGCCTATCAGGGCACCCGCTGCACCCTGCCGCTGCTCGGTGACGCCTACGGGCTCTACTACAACAAGGACGCCTTCAAGGCCGCCGGAATCACCGCCCCGCCCAGGACCATGTCCGAGTTCAAGGCGGACGCCGTCAAGTTGACCAAGCCGCAGGGCGATTCCTACACCCAACTCGGCTTCATGCCGGACTTCCACGGATACGAGTCCACACCCGCGCACTACGCCGCCCAGTGGAGTCCCACGTACTTCGACGCCCAGGGCAGGTCGCAGACGGCCAAGGACCCGGCGTTCGCCAAGATGTTCACCTTCCAGAAGGACCTGGTCAATTCCCTTGGCGGCTTCCCGAAGTTGGAGAAGTACCGCAACACCTTCGGCGACGAGTTCGGCGCCAAGAACCCGTTCCACACCGGCCAGGTGGCCATGGCGATAGACGGTGAATGGCGACTCGGCATGACCAAGGACGCGGGGGTGCGGTTCCCGATCGGCGTGGCACCGCTGCCGGTACCCGACGACCAGGCGGACACCTACGGAAAGGGCTACATCACCGGAACCATAGTCGGCGTCGCCGCGCACAGCGCGAAACAGAACGCGGCCTGGGAACTGGTGAGATTCCTGGCCACCGACACCGACGCGGTGGTCGGCTTCGCCAACGCCATCCACAACGTGCCGTCCACCTTCGCCGCGCTCAGGTCGCCCGGTCTGACCCTCGATCCGAACTTCCGTACGTTCCTGGACATCGCCCAGAACCCGCACAGCAACACCACCCCGGCCAGCCCCAACGGCGGCCAGTACCAGGTCACCCTCCAGGACTTCGCCTACTCCTACGAATCCGGGAAGGCCACCGACCTGCAGGCCGGGCTGCGCGGCGTCGACCAGCAGGTGGACCGCGACATCGCCCAGGCGAAGTAGCCGCCATGAGCACCGTGACGCTACGGGCCAAGCGCCGCCGGTCGGCGCTGGTGACCCTGGGATTCCTCGCCCCCTGGATCATCGGTTTCAGCGTGTTCTTCGCGTATCCGCTGATCTCCACCGTCTATTTCTCGTTCATGCACTACGACGGATTCCGGCCGCCCACCTGGAACGGCGGCAGGAACTGGAGTTACGTCTTCACCCAGTACCCGCTGTTCTGGCCCGCGCTGCGCAACACGCTGTGGCTGGTTGTGGTGATGGTCAGCACCCGGGTGGTCTTCGGGCTGGGCGTCGGACTGCTGATCACCAGGATCAGGACCGGTACCGGCCTGTTCCGCACCGCCTTCTACCTGCCGTACCTCGCCCCGCCGGTCGCCGCGACCATGTCCTTCGCGTTCCTGCTCAACCCGGGCACCGGTCCGGTCAACCATCTGCTGGGCGGCATCGGACTGCCGCAGCCCGGCTGGTTCAACGACCCGTCCTGGTCCAAGCCCGCCCTCACCCTGCTCGCGCTGTGGGGCATCGGCGACCTGATGGTCATCTTCATGGCCGCGCTGCTCGACGTGCCCAAGGACCAGTACGAGGCCGCCGAGTTGGACGGCGCGGGCGCCTGGCAGCGGTTCCGCTACGTCACCTTGCCGAACATCTCGCCGATCGTGATGTTCGCGGTGGTCACCGGAGTCATCCAGACCATGCAGTACTACACCCAGCCCATCGTCGCCGGGAAAGTGGCCAGCGGAATCATCGGCAACTCCGGCCAGCAGTTCGAACCCGGCTTTCCGCAGCAGTCCACGCTGACCCTGCCGCAACTCGTCTACAACCTGGGCTTCCAGCGGTTCGACACCGGTTCGGCGTGTGTGATCGCCCTCATTCTGTTCGCCCTCGCCATGGCGTTCACCGCACTGCTGATGCGGCGCCGCGGCGGCCTGATCCAGGCGGGAGACTGACCCGCGATGACCGATCTGCTCACCCCGCCCCGCACGGCCTCCCGACCGGTCACCGGCCCGGCCCCAGCGGTACGCCGCAAGGCGGTACTGCGCTGGATAGCGGTACACGCCATCGGTGTCGCGGCGGCGCTGTTCTTCGTGCTGCCGTTCGTGTTCGTGGCGTTCACCTCACTGATGAGCGACAACCAGGCCCTTACCAGGGCGCTGTGGCCGCACCCGTTCGTCTGGCACAACTACGTGGCGGTCTTCCGCACCCCGGGATTCCTGACCTGGTGGAAGAACAGCCTGATCTACGCGGGCGCGGGCACCGTGCTCACGGTGTGCTCCAGCATTCCGGTGGCGTACGCGCTCGCCAAGTTCCGCTTCCGCGGCCGGAATCTGTCACTGATGCTCGTGGTGGCGACCATGATGCTGCCGCCACAGGTCATTGTCGTACCCATGTACCTGTTCTGGGCCAACCAGCTCCATCTCACCGGCACACTGTGGCCGCTGATCATTCCGATGGCCTTCGGTGACGCGTTCACCATCTTCCTGCTGCGGCAGTTCCTGGTGACGATCCCGAACGAGTACGTGGACGCCGCACGCGTGGACGGCTGCGGCGAACTGCGCACCCTGCTGCGGGTGGTGCTGCCGATGGCCAGACCGGCGGTGGCCGCGGTCGCGTTGTTCCAGTTCTTCTACTGCTGGAACGACTACTTCGGCCCGCAGATCTACGCCAGCGAGAATCCGGCCGCCTGGACGCTCAGTTATGGACTGGAGTCGTTCAAGGGCGCCCACCAGACCAGTTGGAACCTCACCATGGCGGCCACCATGCTGGTGATGGCCCCGGTGATCATCGTCTTCTTCTTCGCGCAGAAGGCATTCGTCGAAGGCGTCACACTGACCGGAGTGAAGGGCTGACCTGGGACATGAAAATCGCGGTCGTGGGGGGCGGTTCCACCTACACCCCCGAACTCATCGATGGCTTCGCCCGGTTGCGCGACACCCTGCCGGTCAGCGAACTGGTGCTGATCGACCCAGCGGCTGAACGCCTGGAACTGGTCGGCGGCCTGGCCCGCCGGATCCTCGCCAGGCAGGGCCACCCGGCCGCCGTCGGCACCACCGCCGACCTGGACGCCGGGGTCGAGGACGCCGACGCCGTACTGCTGCAACTGCGCGTCGGCGGCCAGGCCGCCCGCCAGCAGGACGAGACCTGGCCGCTGGAGTGCGGCTGCGTCGGCCAGGAGACCACCGGCGCGGGCGGCCTGGCCAAGGCGCTGCGCACCGTGCCCGTGGTGCTGGACATCGCCGACCGGGTCCGCCGGGCCGCCCCCGGCGCCTGGATCATCGACTTCACCAACCCGGTCGGCATCGTCACCCGCGCCCTGCTCCAGGCGGGCCACAAGGCGGTCGGCCTGTGCAACGTGGCGATCGGCCTGCAACGCAAGTTCGCCGCGCTGCTGGACGTACCCCCCGAGCGGCTGCACCTGGACCATGTCGGCCTCAACCACCTCACCTGGGAGCTGGGCGTACGGCTCGGCGGCCCGGACGGCGCGGACGTGCTGCCCAAGCTGCTCGCCGAGCACACCGCCGCCATCGCCGACGACCTGCGGCTGCCGCGCGCCGTGCTGGACCGGCTCGGCGTGGTCCCCTCGTACTACCTGCGCTACTACTACGCGCACGACGAGGTCGTGCGGGAACTGGGCGGCAAGCCGTCGCGGGCCGCCGAAGTCGCCGCGATGGAACGGCAGTTGCTGGACCTGTACGCCGATCCGGGGCTCGACGAGAAGCCCGGACTGCTCGCCCGGCGCGGCGGCGCCTTCTACTCGGAGGCGGCGGTGGCCCTGGCCGCCGCACTGCTGCGGACCGCCCCCGTTCACCAGGGCGGGGACGTCCAGGTGGTCAACGTCCGCAACGACGGCACGCTGCCGTTCCTGCCGGACGACGCGGTGGTCGAGGTACCGGCGGCGGTCGGCGCCACCGGTGTGCGCCCGCTGCCGGTGCCGGACCTCGATCCGCTGTACGCCGGGCTGATCGCGGCCGTCACGGCGTACGAGGACCTGGCGCTGCGCGCGGCCCTGCACGGCGGCCGGGACCGGGTGTTCAGGGCGCTGCTGGCACACCCCCTGATCGGCCAGTACGAGTACGCGGAGCGGCTGACCGACCGCCTGATCGCACACAACCGGGAGCACCTGGCGTGGGCCTGACCACCTGCGAGCCGTCCGTACCGGGCGGCGTGCTCGCCATCGACGCGGGCAACAGCAAGACCGATGTGGCGATCGTCGCCGCCGACGGCTCGGTGCTCGGCACCGCGCGCGGCGGCGGCTTCCATCCGCATCGCGTCGGCGCGGACAAGGCGGTCGCGGGACTCGCCCCGCTGATCGCCCTGGCCGCGCACCAGGCCGGACTGGCGCCGGACGACCGCCCGTTGACCGAGCAGGCCATGGCGTGTCTGGCCAACGCCGACTTCCCGGTGGAGGAGCGTCGGCTGGAGCTGGCGCTGCACGGTTACGGCTGGGGTCGGCGCACCCGGGTGGCCAACGACACCTTCGCGATACTGCGCGCCGGTGTGGCCGAGCCGCGCGGCGTCGCGGTGGTGTGCGGCGCGGGCATCAACTGTGTCGGGATGCTGCCGGACGGGCGGACCGCCCGCTTCCCGGCGATCGGCCGGATCTCCGGTGACTGGGGCGGCGGGGTGGAGCTGGCGGAGGAGGCGCTGTGGTGGGCGGCACGGGCCGAGGACGGGCGCGGCGAGCCGACCGCGCTGGCGGCGGCGCTGCCCGAGCACTTCGGCCTCGGGTCGATGTACGCGCTGATCGAGGCGATGCACCTGAAGGAGATCGCCGCCACCCGCAAGCACGAGATGGTGCCGCTGCTGTTCCGGGTCGCGGCCGGGGGCGATCCCGTGGCGGTGCGGATCGTGCGGCGGCAGGCCGACGAGGTGGCGGCGCTGGCGTCGGTGGCGCTGGACCGGTTGGGGCTGCTGGGCGAGGAGACGGCCGTCGTGCTGGGCGGCGGAGTGCTGGCGGCGCGCCATCCGCTGCTGATGGACGCCATCGCCGACCGCCTCGCCGCCGCCGCGCCGAAGGCCGTGCCGCACGTGGTCACCGCTCCCCCTGTGCTGGGCGCGGCCCTGCTGGGCCTGGACCAACTGGCGGCGACCAGAGCGGCCCACGCCCGGCTGCGGCGGTACTACGGAGCGGAAACCCCAGAAGGGACAGAATCGCAACAGGCCGAAAAATGACCCATGTTACCCGCAATACCGACAGAAAGCCGTCGAATGTCGCCCCATTGTGGCCCGTAGCGGACCGGGAACCAGCTGGCGGCGGCCCGGCGTGATAGCACGGAGGAGACGCGTGGGTGTTGCGGTCAGGGCAAGATCGTAAGAATCACTAGGTAGATGTCAGTCCTGGTGTCCATACTGGCTGGCTGAGAAGAGTTGTTCCCTCGGCGCGCAGAGGGGGCGATGCGCGGTCAGCGCCCATGGGGGAGGGTCAGGGTGACACATACGCCGACCAGCGGTGGCGCCATGTCCACATGGCTGCCCGGACCGCGGCGGGCCGCCTGGTCCGAGGGCCTCGACCGGCTGCGGGACGCGGCCACCACGGAACCGGGACGGCTGCGGATCATCGGCGCGGCACTGGCGGTGCTGATCGTGGCGTTCGGCGCGGTCACCGCCTGGCAGATCACCGAGCGATCGTCGGCCGCCCGGGACGTGGCCACCCGCAGCGAGCCGCTGAGCGCCGACGCCGCCGAGATCTACCGCTCACTGGCGGACGCCAACACCACGGCGGCGGGCGGCTTCCTGGTCAGCGGCCAGGAGCCCGCCGCGGTGCGGCAGCGCTACGAGGACGACGTGCACACCGCGGCCCAGCTGATAGCCAACGCCGCCGCCAACAGCCAGGGTTCGGCCGACGCCCAGAAGCAGGTCACCCTCCTCAACGGGCAACTTCCGGTGTACACCGGCCTGGTGGAGACCGCGCGCGCCAACAACCGGCAGGGCCTGCCGCTGGGCAGCGCCTATCTGCGGTACGCCAACGACCAGATGACCGGAACCCTGCTGCCCGCCGCCCAGAAGCTGTACCAGACCGAGACCGGTCGGCTGAACGACGACTACGCGGCGGCCAAGTCGCTGCCCTGGGCGGCCTGGGCACTCGGCCTGCTCGCCCTGGGCGGCCTGGGCTGGGCGCAGCGGCGCACGTACCTGCGCACCAACCGGGTGCTCAACCCGGGCCTGCTCGCGGGCACGGTGGCGGCCGGGCTGGCGCTGGTGTGGCTGGTGGCCGGGCACACGGTGGCCCGCACCGACCTCGGTGACTCCTGGGACCACGGCGGCAGGTCGCTGCAGGTCCTCAACCAGGCCCGGATCGGCGCGCTGCAGGCCCGCGGCAACGAGAACCTGACCCTGGTGGCGCGCGGCGCGGGCGCCACGTACGAGGGCAAGTACGAGCAGGGCATGGCCGTACTGGACGGGCCGAGCGGCCAGCAGGGCGCGGGCGGCCTGCTGGCCCAGGCGCTCTCACTCGCCGACGACCCCGGCGGCCGCACCCCCGTCCAGCAGGCGGCCGACGGGGTGGCCCAGTGGCGGGCCCGGCACAAGGTGGCCAACCAAGATGACAACAACGGTGACTACGACTCCGCCTTGGCGTACGTCATCGGAGGCAAGGACTCCTCCGGCGAGGAGATCACCCAGACCACCGGGCAGTCCTTCGACACCGTGGACCACAGCCTGCAGCAGGCGGTGGACCACGAGACCGGCGAGTTCCAGCAGGCGGCGGGCGACGCCCGGGACTCGCTGACCGCACTGCCGGAGGGCGCCGCGGTGCTCGCGGTGCTGGGCGCGGCGGGCGCGCTGCTCGGCATCGGCCGACGGCTGTCGGAGTACAGGTGAGCGGGCCAGTGCGGCGAAGCGGCGAGGGGAGCGAGCCGATGAACGGATCGAGCGGTACCGAGAGTTCCGCGCGGCGCCTGCCGCACCGGCGTTCGCGGCTGCGCGGCTGGGGAGGCGTGGCCGCCATGGCGGGCGCGTGCGCCGTCGCGCTCACCGCGACGCTGCTCCCGCTGCTGCCCTGCGACGCGGCGACCCGGGGCGCCGAACCGTCTCGCGGGCCCGGCCTGGCCCAGGCCAGACAGGTCTCGGTGGACGACTCGTGCACCCACCCGGAGGCGAGCCTGCGGCCCTCGTCGGACTCGGGTGACGCGGTGAAGCGGATACAGCAGCGCGGCTACCTGATCGTCGGGGTGGACCAGAACAGCTACCTGTGGGGGTACCGGGACCCGGAGACCGGCCAGATCGTCGGCTTCGACATCGACCTGGTCAAGGCCATCGCCAAGGACATCCTCGGCAGCGACGCGAAGATCGTCTACAAGACGATCCCGACCGGCCAGCGCATCACCGCCGTCCAGGGCGACCTGGTGGACATGGTGGTGCGCACCATGTCCATCACCTGCGACCGGATCAAGCAAGTGGCCTTCTCCACCGCGTATTTCGAGGTGGGCCAGCAGCTGCTGGTGCCCAAGTCCGGCACCACGGTCACCGGATTCGACGACAGCCTGAAAGGCAAAACGGTCTGCGCCGCCTCGGGTTCCACCGCCGAGGCGCTGCTGGCGAGCCAGCCGCACGGCTCGCATCCGCTGCTGGTGCCCAACCAGCTGGACTGCCTGGTGCGACTGCAACTGAACCAGGCCGACGCGGTGTTGACGGACAACGCGCTGGCCGCGGGCCAGGCCGCCCAGGACCCCGCCGTACACCTGATCGGCAAGCCGCTCACCCAGGAGACCTACGGCGTGGCGATGAAGCTGGCGGACACGGACCTGGTACGCCGGGTGAACAAGGTGCTGGACGACTACCGCTCGGGCGGCGCCAACAGCCCCTGGATGCAGGCGTACGACAAGTGGCTGGCCCACAACCTGCCGGGCGTGACCGGCCCTCCAGCACCGCTCTACAAGGACTGAGGCGGTCATGGCAGCCGTGCGGATGACAGGGACAAGAGGGGAGTTCGATGGCCGCAGCGGGTCCTAGTGGTCCGGTGATGAGCCGGGAGGAGGTGGACCGCGCGCTCGCGCGGCTCGGCTCGGAGTACGAGGCCATCGAGTCCTCGCTGCTCGCACTCCAGGACCATGCGGGCCGCAGGCTGCTGGAGGGCGCCGAACTGACCGGGGAGACGAAGGAGCGATGGGCCGCCGCCGAGCCCGCCATCCCGCTGCTGTGGGCGCACTTCAACGCGTACGGCACCGCGCTGAACGCCGCCCGTGAGCTGCGCGGCAGACGCCGCTGGCCGTCCCCGGGCGAGCTGGCCGAGCTGACCGACCTGCTGCGCGGCTCCGGGGTGACGGTCTCCGGCGGCGCGCTGCCGGACCTGGCCCGCCCGCTGACCGGCCCGGCCCGGCTGAGCGAGCAGATCAGCCTGGAACAGCTCGTGGAGCGAATGAACGGCTGGTACCAGCAGGTCATCGAGGTGGTCGGGGCCTGTGACGCGGTCTGGTCGGCGCTGCCCGCCCGTATCGACCTGCTGCTGGCCGAGTCCCAGCGGGTTCGGTCGCTGGCCCGCTCGGTGGGCGTGACGCCCGGCGAGCACCCGGCCGGGGACGACCTGGAGCGGTTGCTGGCCGATCTGGCCGCGCTGCGCGCCGAGGTGGTGGCCGATCCGCTGGCCTTCTGGTTGCCGCCCCGGGGCCGCTCGGGCCCGGGCCGCACCGACACCGGCCGCTACGAGCGCGCCGAGCGCGAGTTGGAGGACATCCGCCGCGAGGTCGAGGCCGTGCTGCACGTACGGGACGACGCCGACGACCGGCTGCTGCGGCTGCGGGATGTGCTCTCGCGCGCCGACCGCACCCTCGCCGAGGCGCGCGCCGCGCGCGGTGAGGTGCTGGCGAAGATCGCCGCGTCCGAGGTCCCGGCGGTCAACGGCCCGGCCGCCGCGCTGCGCGAACTGCTGGCGTCCGCCGCCGAGCACCACCGGGCGGCCCGCTGGCATCTGCTCTCCCCGCTGCTGGACGACCTGGAGCAGCGAGCGGACGAAGAACTCGACCGGGCTCGCGCCTCGTTGACCGCGGTCACCGAACCACTGGCGGTCCGGGCCGAGCTGCGCGGCCGGTTGGACGCGTACAAGGCGAAGGCGGCGCGGCACCGGGTGGCGGAGGATCCGCTGCTCGTGGAGCGGTACGACCAGGCACGGCGGCTGCTGTGGAGCGCGCCGTGCGATCTGCGGGCGGCTGAGCACGCGGTGCGGCGCTACCAGCAGGCGGTCGCGGAGGTACTGGTGCCCACAGGACAAGGCGGTCCGGCGGACCGTGGAGGAGAGACCCGATGAAGTGTGGACGGCCGGGCTGCCCCGGGACGTTGGAGGACGTCGGCGGCGGCGAGCTGTACTGCGACACCTGCGGACTGGCTCCGGCGGCCACCGCGGGCCCCAGCGGAAGCGCAGGCTCCGCGCCCTCGGTACCGTCCGCCCGCGGCAGTGGCGCAAGCGGTCCTTCGGCGCCCTCCTCGCGTACCTCCGGTTCCACCTCGTCGCGTTCCTCCCGGCGTTCGGTGTCCGGGCGGTTGTCCGGCGCCACCTCGGGGCGCTCGGTGTCGGTGCGCAGTTCGGGGTCCGGCAGCAGCGGTTCGGGGCGCGGCAGGCTGGGCGCGGGGCTGGTGTCGGTACCGACGATCCCGCGGCCGGACCCGCGTACCGCGGTGCTGGCCAACCCGGAGGTGCCGGAGCGCAAGCGGTACTGCAGCAAGTGCGAGGCGCAGGTGGGCCGTTCGCGCGGCGACCGGCCCGGCCGCACCGAGGGCTTCTGCACCAAGTGCGGCAACCCGTACTCGTTCACCCCCAAGCTGCGCGCGGGGGACGTGGTGCACGGGCAGTACGAGGTGGTCGGCTGTCTCGCGCACGGCGGTCTGGGCTGGATATACCTGGCGGTCGACCGGGCGGTGAGCGACCGCTGGGTGGTGCTCAAGGGCCTGTTGGACACCGGGGACGAGGACGCGCTGGCGGCGGCCGTCTCCGAGCGGCGGTTCCTCGCGGAGATCGAGCACCCCAACATCGTCCGCATCTACAACTTCGTGGAGCACCTCGACCAGCGCACCGGCACCCTTGACGGCTACATCGTCATGGAGTACGTCGGCGGCAAGTCGCTGAAGGAGATCGCCAACGACCGCCGCTGCGCGGACGGCCGTCGCGAGCCGCTGCCGGTGGAGCAGGCGATCGCCTACGGCATCGAGGCGCTTGAGGCGCTCGGTCATCTGCACAGCCGCAACCTGCTGTACTGCGACTTCAAGGTGGACAACGCGATCCAGCAGGAGGACCGGCTCAAACTGATCGACATGGGCGCGGTCCGCCGGATGGACGACACCGACAGCCCGATCTACGGCACCATCGGCTACCAGGCGCCGGAGGTCGCCGAGGTCGGCCCGTCCGTCGCCTCCGACCTCTACACGGTCGCCCGTACCCTGGCCGTGCTCACCTTCGACTTCCAGGGCTACACCAACGTCTTCGCGGACAGCCTGCCCGATCCGGAGCACATCGAGGTCTTCACCCGGTACGAGTCCTTCTACCGGCTGCTGGTGCGCGCCACCGACCCCGACCCCGGGCGGCGGTTCGCCTCGGCGGACGAGATGGGCGAGCAGCTCACCGGTGTGCTGCGGGAGGTCGTGGCGCTGCGCACGGGCCGCCCGCGCCCGGCGCTGTCCACCCTGTTCGGCACCGAACTGCGGGTCGTGGACAGCGAGTTGGTGGCCCGCCGCGAGGGCGAGGTGTCGACGCTGGGCGCCCGGACGCCGCCCTCCACGGTGTCCGGACTGCTGCGGCTGCCCCGCCAGGCCCGCGCGGGCAGCGTACCGGCGGTGCCCGCGCAGCGGACACCGGCCCACCCGGGGACCGCGCGGGCTGCGGCCACGGCTGAGGGCTTCGGGCCCAGCAGCCCGCACCTGTTCAACGCGGGTGGCGCGGGGGCCGCCGCCCCCGCCATCACCGTGCCGCTCGACGCGCACGCCGCTGCCCTCGCACTACCGGTGCCGCTGGTGGATCCGGGCGACCCCAACGCCGGTTTCCTGGCCGGACTGTTGGCCGCGGCACCCGCCGAGCTGATCGCGGCACTGGCCGCGGCGCCCACCGACTCGGTGGAGAAGCGGCTGCGCGAGCTGCGCGCCCGGCTGGAGATGGGCGACCGGGACAACGCCGCGCACGCCCTGACCGCGCTGGAGGAGCAGCACCCCGACGACTGGCGGGTGGTGTGGTACCGCGGGCTGTGGGCGCTCACCGAGAACGACCACGAGACCGCCGCGCTCGCCTTCGACGCGATCTACGACGCGTTCCCCGGCGAGTGCGCGCCCAAGCTGGCGCTCGGCATCTGCGCCGAGGTACTGGGCCAGTTGGACAACGCCGCCGAGTACTACGGGCTGGTGTGGTCCACTGACCAGGCCTACGTCAGCGCGGCGTTCGGCCTGGCCCGGGTGCGACTGGCGGCGGGCGACCGGGCCGCCGCGGTGCGCGCACTGGAGTCCGTCCCGGAGTCCTCGATCCACTACACCGCGGCCCAGGTGGCCGCCGTGCGGGCCCGGCTGCGCGCCCGTTCCGCCCAGGACCCGCTGCTCGACGACCTGACGGCGGCCTCCGGCCAGGTGGAGCGGCTGGGCGCGTTGGGGCTGGACGCGGTCCGCCGCGAGGAACTGGCCACCGAGGTGCTGGGCAGCGCCCTCGACTGGGTGTTGGCGGGCCGACACGGCGCGCCGAGCGGTACGGTGCAGATCGCCCTGCTGGGCAGCACCGTTGAGGAACGGGAGCTGCGCTTCGGTCTTGAGCGCTCGTACCGCGTCCTGGCCCGGCTCGCCCAGCGCGGCGAGGAAAGGATCGAACTGGTGGAGCGGGCCAACCGCTTCCGCCCCCGGACGTGGGTGTAGCCAATGCCGCAACTGACCGTCTGCCCGTCCTGTGCCGAACGGCTTGAGCCCGAGGACAAGTTCTGCGGCAACTGCGGTACGAACCTCGCCACCGCGGCGGTCGCCCGCAGGCCCTGGCAGCCGCCCGCCGACGCGGAGGGCGGCCTGGTCGGCCCCCGTTCCGGGGAACCGGCCGCCGAGAGCGCCGCCCGCGACCCGCACGGCCCGGCGACGGGGTACGGCCCGCCGCCGCCCCGCCAGGAGGCGGACGCGTCGCCCGGGGACTACGGGCTCGCGCCGCCCGAGCGGCCCGCGCCCGCCACCCCGGCCCCGGCGCCGCGACCGGACCACCCGGCGCCGGGCGTGATGCCGCGGGCCGGGGCCAGCGATCCGCGCGAGGTGCTGCTGGCCGAGGGGGAGCCCCCGGCGCGGGTGTGTGTGGCCTGCGCCACCGGCAGTGTGGACCCCGACGGCTACTGCGAGCACTGCGGCCACGCCCAGCCGCGCGAACGCGACCACATGGAGGAGGAGTCGCCCGGCGTCGCCGCGGTGACCGACCGCGGGCTGCGGCACCACCGCAACGAGGACGCCTTCGCGGTCACCACGGTCGCTCTGCCGGACGGCGGTCCCGCGGTGATCGCGGTGGTCTGCGACGGTGTGTCCTCGGCGGCCCGCCCGGACGAGGCGTCCGCCGCCGCGGCCCGGTCGGCCAACGCCTCGCTGCGTGCCGCGCTGTCCGACGGTGTGGCGCCCCGCGAGGCGATGCACGAGGCGCTGCTCACCGCCGCCGAGGCGGTCAACGCCCTTGCCGACGAGCACGATCCGGATCCGGCGGCGAACGCCCCGGCCTGTACCTGCGTGAGCGCCGTCACCACGGGTGACCTGCTCACCGTCGGCTGGATCGGCGACAGCCGGGCGTACTGGATCCCGGACGACCGCAGCGGCGAGCGGCCCGCCCGGCTCACCGAGGACGACTCCTGGGCGGCGCGGATGGTCGAGGCCGGGCTGATGTCGGAGGCCGAGGCGTACGCGGACGTCAGGGCGCACGCGATCACCGGCTGGCTCGGCGCCGACGCGGTGGAACTCGACCCGCACACCGCCTCGTTCCAGCCCGACCGGCCGGGCGTGGTGGTGGTGTGCACCGACGGGCTGTGGAACTACGCGGAGTCCGCCGCCGAGTTGGCGGCGGTCGTTCCGGCCGACGCGCGCGAGCATCCGCTGCGCTGCGCGCGGACCCTGGTGGGGGTGGCGCTCGACGGCGGCGGCCACGACAACATCACCGTCGCGGTGCTGCCGTTCCCCACACCGCAACCCGGCTGATCACGGTGTGCGCTCCGCTTTCGCACACCGCCGCAGCCAAGCAGGTCGGGCGAGGTCCGCTGCGGTTCGGCTGGCCCCTGAAGGGGCGCGGCGAACTGCGCGACCAGCCACCGCGGTGCCGCACACGATCGACGACACATCACCGCACTCCCAGCGGAGCGCTTAGCCGCGCCACCCGCTGACACAAAGGGTCAAGGAGCCCGTCGATGGCCAACTTCTCGAAGTCGCCCGTTCCGCAGTTCACCGCCGAGGTCTACCAGAACGAGTACCTGCCGGAAGGCGCCGGTGAGGTCAACGCGATCGTCACGGTGACGTCCACCGGCGGCGGCACCACCGGCAGCACGCCGGGGGCCAGCGCGTCCAGCGCCGCCGTGGTGATCATGGTGGACTGCTCGGGGTCGATGGACTATCCGCCGACCAAGATGCGCAACGCCCGGGACGCCACGGCCGCCGCGATCGACACCATCCGCGACGGTGTGGCGTTCGCGGTGGTCGCGGGCACCCACAAGGCCGAGGAGGTCTACCCCGGCAACGGGCGCACCGCGATCGCCGATCCGGCCACCCGCGAGCAGGCCAAGCAGGCGCTGCGCAAGCTCAAGCCGAGCGGCGGCACCGCGATCGGCACCTGGCTGCGGCTCGCCGACCGGCTGCTGTCCTCGGCCGATGTGGCGATACGCCACGGCATCCTGCTGACCGACGGCCGCAACGAGCACGAGAAACCTGAGGAGTTGCGGGCGGCGCTGGACGACTGCGCCGGGCGCTTCACCTGCGACTGCCGCGGCGTCGGCACCGACTGGGAGGTCAAGGAGGTCACAGGGATCGCCTCGGCGCTGCTCGGCACCGCCGACATCGTGGCCGATCCGTCCGGTCTGGAAGCGGACTTCCGGCAGATGATGGAGGCCGCGATGGGCAAGGAGGTCGCGGACGTCAGCCTGCGCCTGTGGACCCCGCAGGGCACCCGGATCAAGTACGTGAAGCAGGTCGCGCCCACCGTCGAGGAGTTGACCGGTCGGCGGGTCGAGGCCGGGCCGCGGGCCGGGGACTATCCGACCGGCTCGTGGGGGGACGAGTCGCGCGACTACCACGTCTGCGTGGAGGTGCCGCCCGCCGGAGTGGGCCAGGAGATGCTGGCGGCACGGGTGTCGCTGGTGCTGCCGTCCGCGGACGGCGGCGCCCCGCAGGTGTTGAGCCAGGGCCTGGTGCGCGCGGTGTGGACCGACGACATGGCCGCCTCCACCAAGATCAACTCACAGGTGGCGCACTACACCGGCCAGGCCGAACTCGCCCAGGTGATCCAGCAGGGCCTGGAAGCCCGCAAGGTGGGCGATTTCGACACGGCCACCTCCAAGCTGGGGCGTGCGGTGCAACTCGCCGCGGAATCCGGCAATGAGGACACCGCGAAGCTGCTGGCCAAGGTGGTGGACGTGGTCGATGTGGCGACAGGTACTGTGCGGCTGAAGCAGAAGGTCGCGGACGCCGACGAGATGACGTTGGAGACGCGCTCCACAAAGACCGTACGAGTGAAGAAGTAGGCACCTGGGCACACTTGGGTGCGATGGGAGGGGGACTCGACCACATGCCGACCTGTCCTAACGGGCACCAGTCGCCGAGCGACGACTGGTGCGAGGTGTGCGGGCTGCGCATGTCCGCGCCCGCGGCCGGCCTCGGTGTGCCCGCGCCCGCCCCACCGCTGTCCACCAGCGCCGATCCGGACGCGACGATGGCCGCCGAGCACTGCCCGAGCTGCGGCACGCTGCGCGAGGGGCAGGCGGCGTTCTGCGAGGAGTGCCGCTACAACTTCCTCAGCCACACCGTGTCGTCGTTCCCGCCGCCGCCCCCACCGTCGTACGCCCAGCCCGGCTACCCGCCGCCGTACGAGCGGACCAGTTCGCGCCCGTCACAGATGAACCGGCCCGCGGAACCGTTGCCGCCGCACGCCACCATCTCCGGCGAGGTCGAATCCGGTGACAACGGCGGCGACTTCCTGCTGTCGCCGCCGAGCGGTGGCGGTGGTTCCGCCGCCGGGGCGCCCGAACCGCCGGTGCGGCAGGAGCAGTCCGCGCTGCCCGGGCAGCGGGGCGTGGTGGCGGAGCCACCGGCGGCCACCTGGACGGCGATCGTGGCCGCGGACCGTGAGTACTTCACGGCGATGATGGCGCGCAGCGAGTCGGACGGCGCGGGACTGTACTTCCCCACGTACTCACCGGAGCAGTACGTTCCGCTGACCAGCGGCCAGGTCACCATCGGCCGCCGCAGGCACAGCACCGGCGAGGCGCCGGACATCGACCTGTCCCGTCCCCCGGAGGACCCCGGCGTCTCCCACAAGCACGCCGTACTGGTCCGCAACCCCGACGGCGGCTGGTCGGTGGTCGACCAGAACTCCACCAACGGCACCACGGTCAACGGCGGTGCCAGCCCTATAACCCCGTTCCAGCCGGTCGACCTGGCGGACGGCGACCGGGTCCATGTGGGCGCCTGGACGACGATCACGCTGCGCAGGGGATAGCCTCCGGGCCTCCCGCCACCACGGCGGGCGACCACGCGGCGGAGCCCGGCGGTGCCGAACGCCCTCAGCCGAGCGGCCAGACACACGGCCCGTCGGGCGCGTCGAGCCATGCCCACTGACGCGCGCCGGACACCGTGACGCCGAACCGCGCCCGGCCCGGGAACCGCTCGCGCCGCCACAGGCGGTAGCTCCGCTCGACCACCGCCCACAGATCGCGAGGCCCTGCCACCAGCACCGTGCCGTCGCGCTGCGCGCGCGCCGTGGAGCCGTCCGGCGCGGTGATGCCCACGCCGCCGCCTCCGAAGGCCCAGCTGATCTCCAACTCCCCCGCCGCCAGCGCCAGTACGAACCTGAACACATCGTCGTCCAGCAACGCGGGCGGCACCTGGGTTCTGCGCGCCCGCTCGTCCCCCCGCACCGGCACGGGCGCCGGACGCGGCGGGGCACCGGGGCCGCGTAGCGCGACGAAGTACGCGGGAGTGCTCAGGAAGCGCCCCTCGGCGTGTGTGGCGTCGGTGACCCGCAGCGCGGCCAGACCGTCCGCGATCGGCGCCAGCACCATGCCGCCCGGTCGGCACTGCCGCAGCCACGCCTCGGGCACCGAGGCCAGCTCGCAGGTGGCCATGATCCGGTCGAACGGCGCCCGCTCGTGACAGCCCAGTGCGCCGTCCCCGGTGAGCACCGTGACCCGGCCGCGTCCGTCCGGACCGGGCATGAATCCGACGGTGGCCAGATGCTCGCGGGCGGCGTCGGTGATCTCCTCGTCGAGGTCGACGGTGGTGACGGACGAGCCCCCGAGGCGGTGGGCTAGCAGCGCCGCGTTGTAACCGGTCCCGGTGCCGATCTCCAGTACCGTCTGCCCCTGCTGTACCTCCAGCGCCTCCAGCATCTCCGCCATCAGCGACGGCTGACTGCTGGACGAGACCAGCACGCCCTCGCGGACCCGGGTGACCAGCGGTATGTCCTCGTACGCCCCGGCGAGCCAGCGGGCCCTGCGGCGCGGATCGGGGTCGTCCGCGGCCAGCCGGTCCCAGCCCCGGCCGCCGGGGGACGGGCGGTAGTAGTACGGCACGAAGACATGCCGCGGCACCCGTTCGAACGCGGTCCGCCACGACGGGTCACGCAGCGTACCGGCGTCCATGATCCGCCGCACCAGCCGCGTGCGCAGCAGCCCCGCGGTGCGCGCCCAACGGTCCGAGTCCACGCTTCCACTGTGGTACCGGCGGACCCAGGACCCAAGTCGTCCGCCGCGCCATCTGCGACCATGGAGGGACGCCGCGATTCGGAAAGCGATGGCAAGGAAGGTTTCAGTGACCGAGATCCCCCGCGGGACGGTACAACAGCAGACGTTCTTCGAGGCCGTCGGCGGTGAGCCGACCTTCCGCCGCCTGGTGCACCGCTTCTACGAGGGGGTGGCGCAGGACCCCAGCCTGCGCCCGATGTACCCCGAGGAGGATCTCGGCCCGGCCGAGGAGCGCCTCACGCTGTTCCTCATGCAGTACTGGGGCGGCCCCCGCACCTACAGCGAGCAGCGTGGCCACCCCCGGCTGCGGATGCGGCACGTCCCGTTCCAGGTGGACCGCGCGGCCCACGACGCATGGCTCGCGCACATGCGCGTGGCGGTGGACGAACTCGCACTCGCCCCGGAACACGAGCGCCAACTGTGGGACTACCTGGTGTACGCGGCAGCGTCGATGATCAACACCCCGGGCTGACAAGCCCGCGGCGGCTCGGCAGCGCCCCGAAGGGGCGCGAGGAACCGCGCGACCAGCCACAACGGGCGCAGTGATATCGCCGCACTCCCAGCAGAGGGCCCCGGCCCTCGCTGAACCGGACTGACCGCGCTAAACCGGACTGACCGCCAGCCCCAGGCCGGAGGCCAGCCGCACCGCGACGGAGCCGTACGCCGTGCCGAGCCGCAGCCAGGGGCCGGAGGCGAAGAGCGCCACGGCCTCGGCTGCGGCCTCCCCGCCGCCTGAGGCGCAGACCCGTACCGGCCGCAGGAACCCCAGCGCATGCGCGGCATGTACCGCCCGAAGCGGCAACTGCGTCTCCCCGAGGCGCCGGGACCAGACCTCCGCGGCGAGCGCGTCCAGTTCGCCGCGCGTCCGCTTCTCGGGCTCCAACGCCTCGGTACGCGCCCGGAATTCGGCGATGACCCGCGCCGCGACCTCCCGCAGCTCCTCCGCGTCGAGTGCGGCGATCCGCCGCCAACCGCCGCGCGGCGGCAGCACACCGGCCCAGGACGGTCCGGTCACCCCCGGCGGCACGGCGGCCACAGCCGCCGACTCCTCGATTCCGTCGAGGAGTTGGCCCGCGGAAACCGTCACGTCGAACTCGGACGGCTCGGCCAGCGCCCCGGTGCGCACCGCCAGCACGCCCCCGAACGGCGGCTGGCCGAACACCCCGAGCGCCTGGCCCGTCGCCTGCAGCCGTACCACCGCGGACTTGTCCCAGCGCACCAGCCGGACCAGGAAGGCGGCGAGGTCCGCCGCCTCCCCGGTGTCGGCGAGTCGCACGTGGTTGGGCGGCGCCGTCATACCGCGACGGCCTCCTCCGTACGCTCGTCGTCCTGGAAGGCCTCCAGGAACGCGCGCTCCTCGGCCGTGACGCGGCGCGGCCGTGCCTCGGCGAGGTTGTACGGGACGACGACGGTCGTCGCCCGGACGTAGACGTGGTCCTCGTCCTTGACCTCGTAGGAGTAGTGCACCGAGGCCGCGCTGATCTTCGTCACCCAGGTCTCCACGGTCACCGGCTCGTACCGGTGCACCAGCGGACGCAGGTAGTCGATCTCGTGCCGGGCCACCACTGATCCCCCGGCGAAGGAGTCACTGCCCTCGCCGGGCGCCAGGCGGAACGTGAGATCGATCCGCGCCTCCTCCAAGTAGCGGATGAAGACCGCGTTGTTGACATGGCCGAAGGCGTCCATGTCCGACCAACGCAGCGGGCAACGGTAGATGTGACGGGCCATCCCCCTTCTCCGCCCCTCAGCCCCGGGTGAGCTTCTTGTAGGTGGCACGGTGCGGACGCGCCGCCTCCGCACCAAGCCGCTCGATCTTGTTCTTCTCGTACGACTCGAAGTTGCCCTCGAACCAGAACCACTTGGAGTTGCCCTCGTAGGCGAGGATGTGGGTGGCGATCCGGTCCAGGAACCAGCGGTCGTGGGAGACGACCACGGCGCAGCCGGGGAAGTCCAGCAGCGCGTTCTCCAGCGAGGAGAGCGTCTCGACGTCCAGGTCGTTGGTCGGCTCGTCAAGGAGCAGCAGGTTGCCGCCCTGCTTGAGGGTGAGCGCCAGGTTCAGCCGGTTGCGCTCACCGCCGGACAGCACGCCCGCGGGCTTCTGCTGGTCCGGGCCCTTGAAGCCGAACGCCGACACATAGGCGCGGGACGGCATCTCGACCTGGCCGACGTTGATGTAGTCCAGTTCGTCGGAGACGACGGCCCACAGCGTCTTCTTCGGGTCGATGTTGGCGCGGGTCTGGTCGACGTAGGAGATCTTGACCGTCTCGCCGACCTTGATCTCGCCGGAGTCCGGGACCTCCAGGCCCTGGATCATCTTGAACAGCGTGGTCTTGCCCGCGCCGTTCGGGCCGATGACGCCGACGATGCCGTTGCGCGGCAGCGTGAACGACAGGTCGTCGATGAGCACCTTCTCACCGAACGCCTTGGAGAGGTTGTTCACCTCGACCACGACGTTGCCCAGCCGCGGGCCCGGCGGGATCTGGATCTCCTCGAAGTCCAGCTTCCGCATCTTGTCGGCCTCGGCGGCCATCTCCTCGTAACGGGCCAGGCGCGCCTTGGATTTGGCCTGCCGCCCCTTGGCGTTGGAGCGCACCCACTCCAGCTCGTCCTTGAGGCGCTTCTGCCGCTTGGCGTCCTTCTGGCCCTCGACCTTGAGCCGGGAGGCCTTCTTCTCCAGGTACGTGGAGTAGTTGCCCTCGTACGGGTGGGCGCGGCCGCGGTCGAGTTCGAGGATCCACTCGGCGACGTTGTCCAGGAAGTACCGGTCGTGGGTGACGGCGACGACGGTACCGGCGTACTTGGCGAGGTGCTGCTCCAGCCACTGCACGGACTCGGCGTCCAGGTGGTTGGTGGGCTCGTCGAGCAGCAGCAGGTCGGGCGCCTCGAGCAGCAGCTTGCAGAGCGCGACCCGACGCTTCTCACCACCGGAGAGGTTGGTGACCGGCCAGTCGCCGGGCGGGCAGCCGAGGGCGTCCATGGCCTGCTCGAGCTGGGCGTCGAGGTCCCAGGCGTTGGAGTGGTCGAGCTGCTCCTGCAGCTTGCCCATCTCCTCCAGCAGCTCGTCGGAGTAGTCGGTCGCCATCTGCTCGGCGATCTCGTTGAACCGGTCGAGCTTGGCCTTGGTCTCGGCCACGCCGTCCTGGACGTTCTCCAGCACGGTCTTGGTCTCGTCCAGCGGCGGCTCCTGGAGCAGCATGCCGACCGAGTAACCGGGCGAGAGGAAGGCGTCGCCGTTGGAGGGCTGCTCAAGACCGGCCATGATCTTGAGCACGGTCGACTTACCGGCTCCGTTCGGGCCCACGACGCCGATCTTCGCTCCGGGCAGGAAGCTCAGGGTCACATCGTCGAGGATCACCTTGTCGCCGTGCGCCTTACGCGCCTTGCGCATGGTGTAGATGTACTCAGCCAACTTAAAACCGTCCGGCAGATCTGGGAGTGGGCAGATACACCCCATCTTGCCGTACGGGTGCGGCGGGGCGGAAACGCGTTCTTCGGAGGCCTGTCAGCCAGGCCCCGCACGGGGTGACGGTGCGGGTCGTCGGTGGTCCCCGGTTGTCGTCGGCGCCCCTCGGACGGTCCACAGACGGCCCGGGGGCGGGCAGCGGAACAGGGCGAAAGCCGGTCCTGGCGCATCAGAAGGCCCCGGCAGCCGGAGCTGCCGGGGGCCCGTGCGCGCTGGTTACGCCAGAGCTTCGGCCACAGCGTCCATGCTCAACGGAGTTGTTCCCTGGCCGGAGGCCCCGCCTGGCGGGGGCCACCCGAGCCGACCGACGCCCAGCGCCTCGCCCGCATGCGCGCACGCCGCACCCGCACACCCGAGGAGAACCAGCCGTGGCGCCTGATCCTGACCACGCCCGGCGAGCCGATCACCCAGTCGTACCGGAGCGAGGCCGCCACCTACGACGCAGCTGTGCCGCAACCTCGACGACCCCCACGACGCCCAGGGCGAGCCCGAGCCTGGGGATGACTGAGGAGGGAACGCCTGGTCGTGCGATCACCCGTTTGGCGGGATAGATTCTAAAAAACAAGACCTGCAGGTGTGTGCGGCAGAAGGCCCGCCACTGTTGCGGTCTTTGTCGCCCCCGGCATTCTGCCCTCTCCGGTCAGCCACGCGGCCGAGTACGTGTCCGGCCGATCTCTCAGGCCTGTCAGGAGGTGTGTCATGCGTAGACGACTGTTCTCCGTGTTCGCGGCAGGCATGTTTGCTATGCCCGGACTTTCTATGGTTCCAGTACAAGCCGCGCCGCACGTGTACTCGATTGTGACACCGGCGGCCGCTGAGGCCGGCGGCTCCTCTTTGCGCTGTAACGTCGCCCCCCTTTCCTATGTGCCGTGTGGCTCTGTCGACGTTGGCCCCGGGGAAACCCTTTCCGTACAGGTCACGAGCGACGGGACGGCACAGACCGGGACGATACAGGCCGCTGATTTCCAGGCATTCCTCAATGGCGCGAAGATCAAGGATGTGGGGCCAGTCACTAGTTCTGATCAAAAACCCCAAGTCATCTTGAAGAATCTTACGACCTCTACCGTGACGGTAACGATGCAAGCCAGTGCCGACGGGTTGGATTTTGGGCTTCTGACAGGTGACTACATCGTCACCGGTCCCTGAGCCTCCAGCAGCTCCATCGCGGACCTAACCCGACGAGCTGCTCAGCTAATCCCCCGACGCTGCGCCCCGGCCTGATGACGAGCCGGAGGAGGCGCGCCGTCGTGTCAGCGTGCTCCTCCGAAGATCTCGTGGGCTGACCGCTGCTCTCAGCTGTGTTTCATTGCCAGACAGCGGATGCCGAATACGTCGCCGTAGCGGTTGAAGTAGGAGACCAGGCTGTATCCCTGGGCGACGAGCGTCGGGTTGAGCCAGCGGCAGGCGGCGTGCAAGTCGATGGCGTGGTGGACGCCGTCGTATCCGACGCATCGCCATCCCGCGACATTGTGTACGTCGAGGGCCGGGGTGTTGTACCCGAGGGCCTTACAGTAGCCGCCCAGCGGCATGTCGCTGGGGGATGAATAGTCGATCGCGTTGATCGCCCAGCAGCGTCCGCCGACGAACCGGACGTTGAAGCCGGCTCGCACCAGGTCGCTGAACTGCCAGTCGCAGGCGGCAAACAGGTTCAGCGGCGTCCAGTACGCGCCGTTGTTGTAGTAACAGACCCAGGGGTTGGAATTGCCGTTGTCGATCTTCTCGGCGCCCTGGTAGTGCATCGCCTGGCAGTACTCATTGAGCTCCATGCCACCGAGGTCTCCCGTGGTGGCACTGGCCATGGGGGCCGCGACAAACAGGCACAGAACAGCACCAAGAAGGGTAGCGAGTAATCGAGTACGAGTGCGAGACATGTGTCCCCCTGTTGGGGTCGGGGCGGCTACTCGGGAAGAAAGCATGGGTGCTCAGGCATCCAATAGGCTCCCGTCCCACATGCCAGCTGTCAAGGCCATGCCATATTGATCAGAAACTCAAAGTTTCTATTCGGCCGTCACCGCGCCGGGTGGCCGCAGTGAGTTTCAGCGCTACGTTGTGCGGCCCCAAGTCCGTTCAATGGTGATCCCCGCGTAGGCGGGCCGCTGTGGGAGGACGATCGGGCGTACCGCATCGAGTGGTCCCGGCGTAGGCGAGGGGAAACCGGCGAAGGCAGGGGTCGGCGATGTCGCGGTCGGGGTGGTCAAGCGCGTTCATGGCTCTCTCGTATTCGCTCCACCGAAGCGCGGCAAGGTCCGTGACGTTCCCCCTGCCAACGGAAGTTGGCAAGGCCCTCACAGAGCACATGCGGCGCTTCCCGCCGACGGAAGTGACCCTGCCGTGGCTGACCCCGGACGGGGAGCCGCTGACCAAGACTCTGATGTTCACCAACACCCGCGGGAATGCGGTCTGGCGTAGCGCCTTCAACGACCAGTCCTGGAAGCCCGCTCTGGCCACCGCGGGCATCATCCCTGAGCCGGAGAAGGGCGAGCGGTACGCGTCGGCGCGGAAGCACGGCATGCACGCGCTCAGGCACTTCTACGCGTCAGTGCTCCTGGACGCTGGGGAGAGCATCAAGGCTCCGAGCACGTACCTGGGGCACAGTGATCCGGCTTCACGCTCAAGGTCTACACGCACCTGCGCTTCCACCACAGGTCAGGGGCATTTTTCCGTGATCGCCTGGTTAGTAACACCCCATCTTGCCGTACGGGTGCGGCGGGGCGGAAACGCGTTCTTCGGAGCCCTGTCAGCCAGGCCCCACAAGGGGTGACGCCGAGCGCGGCCGCGTTCACCCGCGCGCTGAGCGCAGGGGCCCCGCCCAGCAGATTACTGGGCGGGGCCCCTGGCCTACCGGTCCGGACTACCGGTCAGTGGTCACTGGCCGGTCGGAGCCGACTTCCGCTTGCGCAGGAAGAAGACCGTGCCGCCGCCGATCACCACGAGGGCGACGGCCGCGCCCGCGATGTACGGGGTGGCGTTGCTGCTACCGGTCTCGGCGAGGTTGCCGCCGCCGGTGCTGGTGCCGCCGGTCGAGGACGGGCTCGGCGCCGGGGACGGGGTGCCGCTGCCGCCACCGGCGGTCTTGCAGTTGAGGATGCCGCTGAAGGTCTTCGAGAAGCCCTTCGGGCCGCTGATGGTGATCTTGTAGCTCTGGCCCTCCTTCACCGGCACGGTGATGGTCTGCTCCTTGCCCGCGGCGACGGTGTACCGCTTGCCCGCGAGCTGGAAGGTGAAGGCCTCGTCGCCCTTGTTGCTGGCGGTGACGTCCACCCCGCCCTTGGCGCAGTCGACCATGGCGGACAGCGCCGGTACCGCCCCCCGCTTGGCCCAGGTGGCGCTGGCCTGCGCGCTGACCGTGCTGTCGCTGGAACCGGCCAGGATCTGCACCTGGCTCACCTTGAACTGGCCCACGCCGGTGAACACCCGGCCGACCGGGACCTGCGTGGTCGCCTGCACGGTGAGCGAGGCGCTGCCGTCCGGCGTACCGGCCGGAACGTTGAAGTAGAGCTGCGAACCGTCGGCCGCGCTGGTGACCGGCTTGCCGTTCTTGTCGACCACCTTCACGCCGCTGGGCGCGCCCTGGGGGTTCAGGCTGACCTGGGCAGCCTTGGCGTCGGTGTGCACGGTGACCGGACCGATACGGCTGCCGGACTTACCGGAGACGGCGGGCGGCGTGAGGGAGAGCGACGCCTGGGGCTCCGGGCTGTTCTGGGCGTTCTTGTACAGGTAGTCGGCCAGCTTCTCGGCATCGGCGTTGTTCGCGGTGACCGATGACGAGTCGGTGTCCATGTGGTCCGAGTACCGCCAGATGGCGACCTGGGTTCCGGCGGCGGCGAGCTGCGGCGAGAGCGACTGGACGCCCGCCTCCTTCGCCAGCGCGTTGAGGTCGTTCACCTGCGGGTAGGAGTTCTGCAGGATCCACTTGATCTTGCCCGCGTCCGGGTTCTGGCCGAGCGAGGAGGCGCTCCAGGCGACCTCCTGGTACTTGGCGCTGTCCTGAGTGGGGTTGTGGATGTCGATGCAGTAGGTCTGGATGGAGCCGCCACCGTCGACCGACATCTCGAAAAGACCGGCGCCGACCCGCTGGTCGTGGCCGTTCTCGTGGATGGTGGCCGTGTCGTAGGTCTTCAGATTGCCGAGCGTGGCGGTCGCACCGCCAGCAGCCGGGGCGGAACCGTCGGCGACCGCCGACCCGGCGCCGATGATCGAACCAGCGGCCACCAGACCAGATGCCAGCACAGCGGCGGCAAGGCGGGCAGGCCGCCTCCCTACAGTGAACATGGATTTCCCCTCCGGGCGAGACAGAAGCGTTGACGGGGCTGCCTCGCCAGCCAGATCCGTTCCCCCGTGGCTACCCGACGGATCCTAGGAACCAACGGCACCAGCACCACCGCGAATCCCATCCGCTAACCGATCCGAATCTGAATCGTTATCCAGATCGCGCATGACCCTGGAATTATCGATAAATCCGCTGCACTTTTTCACTTCAGCTATCTCGCCAGAATTACGGAGAATAGCCTGCAAATTCTATGTGACCCCCTTCAATGCTTTATCTGCTGACGAACGGTGCGGAAGTGGATCCACCTTGACGATCCGGACGATCAGAACGGTGCCAGTTCCAGCTGCGAGGCCTCGGCACGGTCGGCCTGAGCCTGCTGCGCCCCCGACTGCGGGACCTGTGTCCGCTCGGCATCAGGCTGTCCGGGCTCCGACCGCTGCGCTTCCTTCGGTGCGGGCTTCGTGGCCGGTTCCGGCCGTTCTTCCGTTGGTGACTGGCGGGACTTGACCACCCGTCGAAACGCCGACGTGCCCCGGGTGAGGTCATGTCCGACCGTCACCGCGTCGATGTCCGCCGAGACGTAGCTCTGCCCCCTGTCCTCCCGCTCCCGTACCCGTAGCCGCCCCTGGACGACCAGGGGTTCGCCGACGCCCACCGACGCCGCCACGTTCTCCCCCAACGACCGCCGGGCCCAGACCGTGTAGAAGTTGGTGTGCCCGTCGGTCCACCGCTCCCCCGCGCGGTCGTAGCGCCGCTCCGTCGCCGCCAGCCGGAAGCGCGTCACCGCCGCGCCCGCCGCCGTCACCTTCAACTCCGGCCGGGTGGCCGCGTTTCCGACCACCGTCACCAGCGTCTCGCCCATGCTCATGGCCGTGTCCTCCCCGTTGTCCGCTTTCTCTGCCGAGTGGTTGGCACCAGCGTGCACCCGGCGGGGGGCCCTGCGGCGAGCGAGCCGAAATCTGTGGAGTAGCGGCCGATTGTGGATAACTCCCCCACCCGAAAGGGTGGTTCACCAGCCCCACCGAGCGGGCAGCGCCCTGTCTCGCCGAGCGGCCACAGCCCCGTCCCGCCAGACGGCCAGCCTGCGGCGGGAAGTGCCCGGCCCGCCGCCGTCAGCGCCCCGCCACCACGCCGTACCGTTCCCGTACCTCGCGGTACCGCAACAGTTCGGCGGACATCGGCTCCAGCACCAGCGCCCGGCCGCAGTCGGCCGCCGCATCCCGCAACCTGGCCTCCACACACCGCCCGAAGCGCCGCGCGGCCCCCCGCCCGGCGACCCGGCACAGCCATGCCAGTACCGGTCCGCCCAACGCGCCAACCGCCAGCGCCAGCAACGGAATCCACAGCGGTACCCGCGCCCCCCACAGCGCGCTGGCCACCAACCCCAGCGCCCCGGTCACCGCCAGTACCAGCAGCGTCCGCTGCGCCACGGCGGCCATGGACCACCAGTGCGGACGCCCCAATTCCACTTCGTCCGCCCGGGCCGCCGCCTCGTCGAGCGCTTCTGGCAGGTCCCGCGCCCCCCGTCGCGCGGCCTCGCAGACCGCCAGCGCCCAGGGTTCCGGCAATCCCTCCGCCGCCGCGTCCGCCACCTCACGTACCGCCTCCGCCACCACCGGGCGTGCCGCCAGCAGCGGCTCGTCGCGCGGACCGGCGGCGTCCGCGGCCGGTCCGCGGTGCCGGGCCAGCAGCCGGGGCCATGGCGCCCCGCAGACCCGTGCCGCCGCCGCGAGCCACTCCAGTTCCGCCGCCTGGCCCACCGCCGACGCGCCGACCGCGTCCGCCAGCCGGTCGGTGAACGCCACGCACGCCGCGTCCGTCAATCCCGCGGCGCGGTCACCGACGTACACCGGCCGCAGCCGCGCCGCCGTCCGGTCGACGTCCGCCGCCAGCCGCCGGTTGGCGGCGCCACGTTCGGCGACCAGTTGCCCGATCGCGGCCCGTAGCTCGCCGACGCCCTCACCGGTGAGGGCCGAGGCGGCCAGCACGACCGTGCCCGCCTCGCCGTGCTCGCCCACCGCGATGCCGTCCTCGTCCAGCAACCTGCGCAGGTCGTCCAGCACCTGCTCGGCGGCGTACGACGGAAGCCGGTCCACCTGGTTCAGCACCACAAGGGTGACGTCGGCGTGTCCGGCCATCGGCCGCAGATAGCGCTCGTGCAGCACGGCGTCCGCGTACTTCTCCGGATCCAGCACCCACACCACCACGTCCACCAGCTCCAACAGCCGGTCCACCTGGTGGCGGTGACCGAACGCGGCCGAGTCATGATCAGGCAGGTCGAGCAGTACCAGGCCCTCCATGGCGTCGCCGCCCGTGCCGTCCATCCCCAGCCGGGTGTGCACGCCGTCCAGCAGACTGCGGCGTGCGTAGCGGGACTCATGCGCGATGCCCAGGCGGTCGAGCAGCGGTTCTGCGCCGTGCGCGTCCCAAACATAGGCAAGGGGTGATGCCGTGGTCGGCCGACGCACCCCGACCTCGGCCAGTTCCAGCCCGGTCAGGGCGTTGAACAGTGAGGACTTGCCGCTGCCGGTGGCCCCGGCGAGGGCGACGACGGTATGGCCGAGGGAGAGCCTGCGCCGCTCGGCCACCCGATCGAGCAGCACACCGGCGTCGGACAGCGCGTCCGCCTCGACCCGGCTGCGGGACAGTCCCAGCAGCTCACCCAGCGCGTCGACCCGCTGCTGCAACAGGTCGCCGGAGTTCCCGACAGCCGCTCGCACAGTGCTCAACTCACCTTCCGCAGTACGGAGAACGTGGCGATCAGGGCAGACTGCTGGCGCGGCGCCACCTCCAGGGCGTCGAGCGCGGCAAGCCGCCGTTCGCGTTCCGTGCGCAGCAACTCCTCGACCATGGTGGTCAGTTCATCCGCCGCACGGTCGCGCATCCGCAACGCCGACAGCGCGCCCAGCCGTTCGGCAAGCCGCTCCCCGGCGCCCCGGCCGCGCCGTCCGCCGAGCAGCGCCACGCCCAGCAGCGTGGCGACGTCCTCGGGGTCGACAGGCGCCCGCTCGCCGTCCCGGGCGAACCGCGCCTCCTCGTACGCGAGATCGGTGAGCGCGGTGCACCACCGCCCGACCGATCCGCAGATACGTTCCGCCAGGCCGTCCTCCCCGTCGTCCCGCGGCACCGGCAGAACCACCCCGGCCGGGTCCAGCCGCCACCGCCGCGCCGCGGCCTCGTCGGCCTGGTCAACCGCGGTACGCAGCAGCGCGGCACACCCGTCGGCCAACGCGACCCGCAGCGCCTCGGGTCCGCACTCGGGGTAACCGCGCCAGCGCGCCAGCGCCGCGCCGCACAGCACATCGCCGCGCGCCACGCCCTCGGCGATCCGCTCGGCGGCGCCGCGGTACGCCGCGGCCACATGGCCGGTGAGCCGGACGACGGCCGCGTGCTGCGCCGCCGAGGCCCCGGCCAGCGCGGGCATCCGGCGGCGCAGCGAGTTCAGCACCCCCCGGGCGGTCCGGCGGGCCGCCGCGTCACGGGCGACGGGGTCCTCGGCGAGGTTCCGCAGCCACTCCCGCAACCCGTGTACGGCGGTGCGCGGCAACAGCCCGCCGCCGTCGGCCGATTCGGGGAGTTCGGGGACCGTGAACCGGGGCACGTCACCCAGTCCCGCCTTCGTCAACAGCGCGGCGTAGTGCCGTGAGACCTCGTCCGCGATCGGGTGCGGCACCCGGTCGAGCACGGTTGCCAGCGCCACGTCGTACTCCTTGGCGGAGCGCAGCAGGTGCCAGGGCATCGCGTCCGCGTAGCGGGCGGCGGTGGTGACGAGGATCCAGATGTCGGCGGCGCAGATGAGTTGGGCGGCGAGTTCGCGGTTGCCGGTGACGAGGGAGTCGACATCCGGCGCGTCGAGGAGCGCCAGCCCCGGCGGCAGCGTGTCGGCGGTCTCCAGCCGCAGGCACGGCTGCCCGGCGACGCGCCGCCCTTCGCGGTGCGCCTCACGCCGTCGCGGGTCCGGCTCCCAGGAGTCCTGGCGCGGCAGGCCAGCGACACACTCGCGTGTGAATCCCGGCAGGATCCGGGGGTCCGCGAACCATTCGCGGTCCCCCGGATGGCATACGAGCACCGGCGTGCGGGTAGTAGGCCGCAACACGCCCGCCTCACTCACCCGCCGCCCCACCAGCGAGTTGACCAGCGTTGACTTTCCGGCCCCGGTCGATCCCCCGACCACCGCGAGCAGCGGCGCCTGCGGTGCGCGTAGTCTCGGCATCAGGTAGTCGTCCAGTTGCGCCAACAGCTCCAGCCGATCCCGCCGGGCCCGCGACGCGCCCGGCAGCGGCAACGGAAATCGCGCGGCGTCGACGTGGTCGCGCATCACCGACAGCGCTTCGATCAGTCCAGGCCGTACGTCGAGGATCGCCACATACGAAGAATGCCCAATTTTGTCCACTTTTTGAAGCGTGTCCCGCCCCCGCCCGCCCCCTTCGACCCGCCCAGCCGAGCCTGACACGCCGGGGACTCCTGGGGCGCTGGCATAACGAGTGCACAACACCCGCCACGCGAGACGTCAAAAGCGCTGCGAAATTCGGACTACCCTGCGATTATCAGATCGCTTCACTGAACCTACACATCGTGTCGTGGAGGTGAAGCAACCGGCATGAGGTCCGCAGCCCTCTATCCTTGTCCCCGGCAAGGTCACGGAACCACCGAGCCCGCCAGTACCACGGCCCGCACGGTCGGAACCGCAGGCACACCGGGGACGGACACAGCCGCGGCCGCAGCCCGGCCCCCGTAGCTCAGCGGATAGAGCAGGCGCCTTCTAAGCGCTTGGCCGCAGGTTCGAGTCCTGCCGGGGGCACTCAAAACATGGCTGGTCAACGCCAGCACCGGCGGTGAGTGGTGCTACTAGCCGTTTCGTCAGATCAGCGAGTTCATCGGCTGTGGCGGCCGGGATGGTCACTTGGAGCGTGATCTCGCGTCGGGGGCGCTGGTAGTGGAGCTCAAGCTGGTAGGCGTCGTAGATCTGGCGCTGGGCGTCTTGGGGCAGGTGTGACAGTCGGGGTCCGAGATGTGGCAGTAGGTCGATCAGGCCGAGGTTCTGGCTCTCGGACTTGGTGGTGGACTCCTCGCACCGGTGGAGTTGTGTGAGTAGTTCGCGGCGTTTGCGTTCGTGGCGGTCGAAGCGTTCTCGGATGCTGCGGCGGAACTCGCGGTTGGTCTCGGGGTCTCCCTCCTCGTCGTAGTTGTCGAGTTCGTCGAGAAGGCGGTCCTTGCGGCGTTCGGTGCGTGTGATCTCTTCGCGGAGTTGTTCCGCCCGGCGTCTGTTGCCCTCTTCAGCTGCGGGTTCGGCGGCGGCCAGCTGCACTTGGAGGAGTTCTTTGCGGTGGTGGCCGAAGACGCGTTCGCCGAAGAACCAGTGGACGGCCTCGAGGAGGATCGTCTCCCGTACCCACAAGGCTTTGGGGTGCTCCTGGTACCAGTCGGCGTCGCGGTGGTGGGCGGCGTCCTTGTAACAGACGTAGTACGAGAGGCCTTTGCTGGCCTTGCCGAACATCCGGCGCTGGCACAGTGCGCAGTGCACGTAGGAGCGCAGGGGGTAGGTGCGCTGAGTGTCGGGGTGGGTGTTGGGGTCGGCGCCCGGACGTGAGCCCTGCTGCGTCCGGCTGTTGGACCAGACGGCGTCGAAGACCTCGCGGGTGACCAGGGGCTCGTGGACAGGATGGGGGGACCAGATCCACTCTGAGATCGGATTCGCCTTGTTGCCACGCTTCTTGCGGGCTCGGCGGTTCCATACCTGGTATCCGGTGTACTTGGGGTTTTCGAGGATGCCGCGCACAGCTTGCACGGTCCACAGCCCGATGGTGGCCTCGGCGCGTGTGGGCATCGGCGGCGGGCACTTGGCCAGGTCCTGGTTGAGTCGTTCGGCGATCGCGCGGTAGCTGAGCCGCTCCAGTGCGAGGAGTCGGAAGATCTCGGTAACGACCGGTCCACAGACGGGATCGGGGATGAGACGGTGCTTGGTCGCGCCTTCGGCACGGCGCGCGGGGACGGGGTGGGGGACCTTGTCCGCGAGGTAGCCGTACGGGGGTTTGCCGACGTTCCACCCCTGTTTGGTGTGCTCAATGAAGCCGTCCCAGGACAGCTCCAGCATCTGCAGGACGTACCACTCGGATACGGCCTGTTTGACGCGCCGGGTGAGGGTTGGGGTGGCGCGCTTGGCGTTGCTGCTGGTGAGGATGGGCTCGTCGGCGGCGCACAGGGCCACCCCGGACTGTTCCAGCTCGTGCTCGATCTTGGTGCCGAAGTATGTGCGTCGGGCGACGCGTTCGATGGACTCGCAGATCACTGCGGCGAATCGTCGTTGTGGGCTTTGTGCCTCTTGTAGCAGGTCGGCGATGCCGCCGTCGCGGGGAATGGGGATGGTGAACTGCTCGTGTGCGGTGCTGTGGCCGCGGGTGGCCAGCTCTTTGCGGCCGGACTCGACGTCGTAGAAGTGCGCGACGATCACCCAGCCCGGCGGCAGGGCAGCCCGTGCGTTGCGCAGTTGCCGGGGCAGGGACAGCGTGGGGTCCTGGGAGTCCTCGGTGGACGTCCGTCCCAGCCAGGCCACGGGGACCGCGACCTGGCGGGACTCCTCGGGTACGGGGGCCGACGGCGCACACGGCATGCCGGGATCTGGCACTCCGAACTGGGCGACCGTCGGCGTGTTCATGGTCTTCCTTTCCCGATGTCTTACTCGCTGGGACAGGTCTCTTGCGTCTCGGTGCGGTCGCCGGGGCCAGGGTGGGCCGCGAGCCACGCCAGGGCTTGGCGGATCGCGGCGGCTTGGCGCTGCTGGAGCGCGAAGCCGTCCGGCCCATCGACCACGACGTACCGCACGGTCACCGTTGGCTTCGATGCGCTGCCCTCCCCCGCCCGCTGCTGACCAGCGGACGGGAGGGCCAGCGCGTCGGTGGCGGCCGACGACCATGGACGCTCCACCTCGGCGCCCGGGTCAAGGCCATGACGGCCGGGCGTGCCGTGGCTCTCGGGCGGCGGGCTCACGTGCGGCCGGGTGAGCGCGAGGGGGAGGTGGCTGGTGCTCATGGCTGCGGATGGCCTTGCGGCGATCGGAGCGTGGTTGCGGAGGAGCAGCGTTGTGTCCTCGTCGTGGCATGCGATGCCTGACAGCTGTGCGCGCACTGACGGGCCCGTGGTGTCGGACGATCCGGGCAACGGGTGCTGCGATGCCCTGCAGATCTCCCGTTGGGGGCTTTGAGGATGAGCAGATCCTCGTGCGCGATGAGATGGAGCGGAAGCCCTGCGCGACGGGCGTCGCGGACGTTCTTCATCTGGAAGAACGAGGGGCGGGTGACCAAGTGGCCATCGCGGATGCCGGAGAGGAGGGCGATGCAGCGTTCGGTGGGGATGAGGCCTGCGGCCTCTCCGGCGGCGAGGACGGCGGAGGGTAGGTCGATGAGTTCGCCGTGTTCGCGCCAGGGGCGGGTGGTGATGGCGACTGTGCCGCCGGGACCCAGCATGTGGCGGCATTGGGTCAGGATGCGGGTGAACGCTGCCAGGAGGTGGTCGGTGCTGGTGTGGGCGAGGTTGGCCGGGTCGGTGCCGTAGCGGTAGTCGTGTTTGGTGACTCCGGGTTGGCCGGTGTCGCGGCTGGAGCGGACGTGGCCGTGCAGGGAGTTGCCGTACGGCGGTGAGGTGACTACCAGCGCGACGCGTCCATGGTGTTCTTCGGGGATCAGGGACAGCAGGTCGCGGGCGTCACCGCGGTAGACCCGTCCTGTGCCTAGGGCGCCTTGTTCGGTGGCGTGGGTGAGGTTGGAGCGGGCGATGTGCGCCCACCGGGGCTCGTACTCGACGCCAAGCGCGTCGCGGCCGGCGTGGATGGCTTCGATGAGGGTGGTGCCGATGCCGCACATCGGGTCCAGGACCAGGTCGCCGGGGTTGGTGTAGTAGGCGATGGCCTGGGCGGCGACGGCCGGGAGCATTTTGGCGGGGTGGGCGGCGGAGACAGGCAGGTAGCGTCCCGCGCGCTGGGCCGGGGCCGAGGTCTGGGCGGTCAGCCACACGGAGAGGGGCATCACGTGGATCTCCCTTGACGGTTTTGGCAGTTGCGGGGCGGGGCGTGCGTTCAGCGGCGGGGGATCCGTTCAAAGGCCAGCAGGTCGCTATGTACCAGGCCCTGCGGCATCCCCGGGGGCGGGGTGGGCTCGATGCGGTCGCCGACCAGGTGGCCGTGGACGACGACGATGTGCTGCAGGTAGGTGAACCCTGCTGCGCGGGCGGTGGCGACCAGGGCACCGAGGGGGTCGGACAGGCGTCCGGCGAGGCGCTGTTGCCGGGCGGCGGCCAGAAGGAATCCACCGCGGGCCAAAAGATGGTGGATGCGATGGAAGAATCCGGGCCACTCGTCGCTTTGGGCCGCCTCGGGATGCCTGGCGCCGTGGACGGTGGGCAGGGCGTCGGGGTGGAGTTCGGCGAGGATGACCGCGCGGCGCGGTGCCGGGGGTAGGGCATCGGTGGTGCAGCGGGTGCGCGTGTCCATTCCCGGGCGGCAGTCGGGAATGGACAGGCGCAGTAGCGGCAGGCGCGGCTGGTCGGCGTGGAGTGGGCGGGTGAACTCGGCCCGGATGCGGTCTACCGCCCAGTCGGGCAGTACGGCTGACGCGGGCGGCTCGTCGGGTCGGGGGGCGGGGACGGTGGTTGGGTGGGTGGGGAGCCAGATGGCGGCTGGCGGTGTGGGGACGTGCGGTCGGGAGCGGCGGGGTGAGGTGGGGCGGCGGTTGAGGTTCATGGCGGCGGTGCGCTGCAGGCGGCCTGCCGTCTCGTGCTGACACCCTTATATGGACAAATCCGGGTCCTTCAGTGCCATGGCGGGCAGCCCCAGATGTGCTGTCTCAACGAAGCTAGGCGACCGCGATGCCCCCGCATTCCGTGGATCTGATCGCGCCGTAAAGGTGCTGTTCAGCGACTTGTTTGCCAGTCGCCAGCCCTCTCGTCTGCGGTCCATCGTCGGAGGCGCGGGCCGGTGCCGAGGCGGTTGAGACCTGCGAGCAGGTTCACCGGACCGGAGCAGCCACAAGCCACCCGCGATCGCCCCGGCGTGCGCCTGGACCGATGACCGCTCGGATCACGCGGGCGATCACGGTCCAGGCCTACGTCGCCGACTCAGCCAGCCGCGTCCTTCCGCCCAGTAAGTTGCCGCCCAGGTCGCAGCGCTCGGCCGACCACCTTCCCTGTGACACAGCATCGGATCCCGGTTGGTCTGGGTGGTCGCCGGGGCGCTCAGCAGGGGCGAAAGTGCTGGTCAGCGGCGTGTTCGCCAGTTGCCTGCCACACGGCATGCTGTCGCTGAGCCCGTGTGCGGGCCAGGAATTTCTTCAAGAAATTTTTCGCGTCTCCGCCGGTCCTGCTCGGCTGCGTATCACGGCAGGCCAGGGGCGGATTCGCCAGCGGCGAGCCGGTGCGTGTGGCAGCCCGGTGGTCCGCGAGGGGCTGGCGGGTGGTTCATGGATGGCGCGGTGGTGGCAAGGGCGCCTGGCGCGATGGCGGCTGTCCACACGTTGGCCGCTCTCGTTGAAGGAGCCGCACGATGAACCCGAACCGCACCACCTCCACCACGCCCGCCATCTCACCGTTGGCCGTGGTGGATGCCGCGTTCGTGTCCCTGGCCCGCGGGATCCGCCCGCTCACCGTGCCCGCCACGCTGCTCGCCGACCCGCTGGTCGACCGGCCAGTGCCGGTCGACCAGGTTCGCGCCCGCATCGTCCACCCCTCGTGCCGCCCCGAGGTGCGCGAACGCATCTGGAGCGAAGTCGCCTCTCGGGCGCGCCGGGAGGGGGAGCCGTGGACGACGGTGGTGTGTGGCCTCGCCGTGCCGGGGCTGCGCAGGATGCTGGCCCGACTCGGCAAGGTTGCGCCCATCGACCGCGGTGAGATCGAGCAGGAGGCCCTGGCGGGACTGGTAGCCGAACTCGCGGAGCTGGAGCTGGGCGACCCGCTGCTGGCACGCTGCCTGCTGCGGGCGGCTGATCGCGCCGCGCACCAGCTGATCCGGGCAGGTCGTCCGCACCGCGTCCGGGAAGTCAGCACCGACCTGCCGCCCATCACCCCGGCCCTGTCCTCGGCTGGGTCGTGCGGCGATGAGTACACGGTGTTGTGGCAGGCCGTGCACAATCAGATCGTCACGCCCGACGATGCCGACCTGATCGCCCGGACCCGCCTGGACCTGGCCTCGGTTGACGCCCTCGCCGTGGAGCGGGGGGTGAGCAGGCGAACGATCTTCAGGCAGCGCGCTGCTGCCGAGAAGAGCCTCGGTGAGGCCCTGGGACACCGGGTCTCGATTCCGCCGCAGAGGTGACGGGCTGGCACTGATCGGCCCGAATCCGTCCATAGATAGTGAGGCACCTCGCCGCGGCTCCCACATATACCGCTGACGAGCCCTCACCTCGCTGTCCAGGCAGTTCCTGTGGGCCCGAGCGCACCGTCTCGTGCTGACACCCGAGCAAGGCCGTCTGCCGCACACCCCCAAGGGAGGTGCCGCGCCGCAGAGCCCTCGCGCTCGGGCCCCAGGGGCCTGGATGCCCCTTGCCGCTTCGTCTTGTTCGTCGTGCCGGAGGTCCCGGATGTCGCCACCAGGCCAACGCCCACCTGCCCCTCGCCCGCTCCGGCCAGGCCGCATCTTCCTCGGCCCAGCCGTCGCGGCGTGCGTGGCGCTCTTCCTTGCCGCAGACCCCGTAGCCGCTGCTGACACGATCCCGCAGGTCATCGGCAACCTGCGGAACTGGCTCGTGGGACTGCTCGCAGGACTTGCCACCCTGTTTCTGACCGTTGGGGGCCTGCGGTACCTGATGGCCGGCGGTGACCCCGGTGAAGTCGAGTCCGCCAAGCGCGCCTTGAGGGCAGCGGCCACTGGTTATGGCTTGGCGGTGCTCGCGCCGGTCATCGTCGAAGTTCTCAAGTCCCTCGTCGGTGCCCCGTGACCACGCGCCCCAGAACCTGGCCCAGACTGCTCCTCGCAGCCTGCCTCGCCATCACCGTCGCCGTCTCCATCGGCGAGCCGCCCCGGGCTGCTGCCGCAGCACCAATCACCGCCCCAACCGACCCCGTGCCCCAGCCCAGCCCCGCCAGCGGCCCCACAACCCCAGCACCATCGCCAGCCCCCGTACAGCCCACACCCGGGCTGACCCCACCCGCCACATCGCTACCCCAGCCACCCACCGACCACAACCACCCGCAGCCCCAGCCCTCCCCTTCACCCGGCCCAGCCCCGTCTCCAGGACCGTACCCGGGGCCAAGCGTGGGTGGTTGGGGGTGGGTCGGGGACCTGTTCGACGTTCCGAAGATGGTCTCGGATGCGATCGCCTCCCTGCTGGGGGCGCTCATCGAACAGGCCGAAAAGCCCCTGTTCGCGTTGTTGGGCGACACGCTGCTGGCCACACCGGATGTGACGAGCAATCCGGCCCTGGTCGAGTTGTGGACCACCTCATTAGCCACCGCCGGTGCTGCGTATGTGCTGTTCGTGCTGGTCGGCGGGGTCATGCTCATGAGCCATGAGACCGTGCAGACCCGCTACGCGCTCAAGCAGATCGCCCCGCGCCTGGTCATCGGGCTTATCGCCGCGGCCAGTTCCCTGACCATCCTGGGAAAAGCCATTGGGCTGGCGAACGCCGCCTCGCAGGCGATCTTGGGCAGCACCACCGTCTCCGGCAAGGGCATCGCCCAGCAGTTGATCGGGCAGGTATTGCTGCCCTCCAGCGGGGCACTGTACGGGCTGATCCTCGGTCTGATCGTGCTCGCCTTGATCTTCGGAGTGCTGATCGGCTACACGGTCCGCGTCGCCCTCATCGCGGTCCTGGCAGCATGTGCGCCGCTGGCTCTGTCGTGCCACGCGCTGCCGGTCACCGACGGCATCGCCCGCCTGTGGTGGCGCGGGATCGCCGGGTGCCTGGTGATCCAGCTCGCGCAGTCCACGGTCTTCGTTGTGGGGCTGAAGCTGTACTTCACCCCCGACAACACCATCTTCGGCGTGCCGAACCCCTCGCAGTTGAGCAACTTGCTGGCCGGGTTGTGCCTGTTCTGGGTGCTGGTGAAGATCCCCGGCTGGACCGCCCGGGTCATCTTCCGCTCCACCCCCATCACCATGCCCGGCGCCCCCATGCCGCTGCGGATCCTGCGCTCGGTCGCCATGGCCTACGTCATGCGCGGCGCCTTGCGCGGCATGAGACCTGCCCGTACCCCGCCCGCCCGTCCCGGCCCAGGGTCGGCACCGCCGGGACCCGGCAACCGTCCAGGCCCGCGCCCCGGCCCTGGCGGCCCGGCCGGGCGAGGCACACCCGGCACGAGGGGTCCGGGCCCCGGCACTTGTCCTCCCTCCGCCTCGCCCTCCATCGGACCGCCCGCGCCGCATGGACCGGGCGGGGCGACACCGACTTCAGGAGGCCCCACCGTGCAGTCCCCCTCGCCCCCGGGCACTTCAGGCCCCCGCGGCTCGACCCCGCCACCGGCGCGCGGGGTACCGCATCCAGCCGCAGCTCGGCGCAGGCAGCAGTTGACGCTGCCCATTCCCGCCGCGAAGACCCCGGGACGGCCTACTCGGCCGGTACAGACGTGGCTGCCGATCACCGCCACCCGCCAGCCGCGCGCCAGCACTCCTGCACCGCCACCAGCCACGGCACCGCCGCCGGGCGCACGGGGGCGGCAGACGGCGCTGCCAATCCGCGTCGAGCGAACCCGACTGCGCCCACCACGACCGATGCAGATGCGCCTTCCCCTAGAAGGACCACCAACTCCTGGCCATAGGAGGTGAATAGATGACGCCTGACCGTACCGAGAGCGATGAGGTTGCGTACTCCACCCGTATCCCCGCTGACATCGGATGCCCTGACCGCATCCTCGGCCCCCTGACCGCACGTCAGACCGCGATCCTCGCCGGTACCGCAGGAGCACTGTGGCTCGGCTACTTGGCCACCCGCCCGTTTCTTCCCCCGCTTGCCTACGTGGCGTTGGTGGGGCCGATCGCCGCGGTGATGACCGCCATCTCGCTCGGGCGCCGCGACGGGATCGGCATGGACCGCTTCGTCCTAGCCGCGCTCGCGCATCGGCGCTCCCCTAAGCGGCGCCTCCACGCTCCTGAGGGCGTCCCTGGCCTACCCGACGTCGTGCCGCAAGACCTTGCGACCCGAGTGGGGCCGACGCCTGCGGTGTTGCGGATGCCGTGCGAGCAGGTCCTTGACTCAGGTGTGGTGGATCTGGGCCAGGACGGGTACGCGGCGGTGGCGTCCTGTTCGACCGTCAACTTCGACCTGAGGACCGGAGCCGAGCAGCAGGCCCTGACCGGCGCGTTCGCCCGCTGGCTGAACTCCCTGACTGGACCAGCGCAGATCCTCATCCGCGCCCATCGGCTGAACCTCCAACCCCTGGTCGACCAGCTCACTCAGACCGCGCCGACCTTGCCGCACCCTGCCCTGGAGCACGCGGCGCTCGCCCACGCCACCTTCTTGCACCAGCTCGCGGCCCACAGCGATCTGCTGACCCGCCAAGCCCTGCTCGTCGTGCGTGAGCCCGCCCTCGCAACCAGCCGCGCCAGCGCTGCTGCGGCCCGGGTCAGGCACCGCCTCACGGAGGCCACGCGGGCGCTGGCCGCCGCTGAAATCACCACCACCTCTTTGGATCCGGCCCAGACCGCGGCAGCCATCACCGAGGCTGCCTCCTTTGAGGCCACTGAGCGCATGGCAGCCGACCACGCAGAAGGAGAGGGAAGAGGATGACCGTCCACACACTGATCAAGCGGCACCGCCAGGGCACCAAGCAACCCGTTGTCCCGGGCCGTGAGGTGCTCGCCGGGCTGGGACCGGAGGCCGTGGAAGTGCGGGCCCGGTACCTGCAGGTCGGCTCTCATCTCGCTGCGACGCTGGTCGTCACCGGTTACCCGGCCGAGGTCCACCCCGGCTGGCTGCAACCGTTGTTGACCTATCCCGGCCGCCTGGACGTGGCGCTGCACATCGAACCGATCCCCACCACCGTAGCCGCCGCCTCCTTGCGCAAGCAGCGAGCCCGGCTGGAGTCCGGACGACGCACAGGGTTCGACAAGGGCAAGCTGGATGACCCGGATACCGAGGCGGCAGCGGCGGATGCCGCCGAGCTCGCCTACCGGATCGCCCGCGGCGAAGGAAAACTCTTCCACGTCGGCCTGTATCTGACCATCCACGCTCCGGACGAGGAAAACCTCGCCGAACAGGTGGCCTCGGTCCGGGCGATCACCGAATCCCTGCTCATCACCACCGCACCGGCCACCTACCGTGCCCTGCCCGGATGGCTGGCCACCCTCCCCTTCGGCATCGACACCCTCAAAGTACGCCGCACCTTCGACACCGCAGCACTCGCCGCCTGCTTCCCCTTCACCTCCCCCGACCTACCCACTACCGACCAAACCACCCCTACCTCACCGGTGTTGTACGGCGTCAACGCGGCCAGCTCCTCGCTGTTGTTGTGGGACCGGTTCGCCCAGGACAACTACAACTCCATCACCGTGGCCCGCTCGGGGGCGGGCAAGTCGTACCTGATGAAGCTGGAGCTGCTGCGGCAGTTGTTCACCGGCACCGAAGCCTTCGTCATCGACCCGGAAGACGAATACCTGCGCCTGGCAGAGCAGGTCGGCGGCACCGTGATCCGGATCGGCGCGCCCGGGGTGCGGCTGAACCCCTTCGACCTGCCCGAAGGCGCCCGCAGCAGCCGTGATGCGCTGACCCGGCGGGCGCTGTTCCTGCACACCTTCCTGACCGTCCTGCTGGGCTCCGAGCTGACCGCAAGCGAGAGGGCCGTGCTGGATGCGGCGATCCTGACCACCTACGAACGCGCCGGGATCACTGGCGATCCGCGCACCTGGAACCGCCCGGCACCACTGCTGGGTGACCTCGCCATGGTGCTGCGTGAGCACGGCGCGGAGGGGATCGGGCTGGCCGACCGCCTGGCCCCGTACATCACCGGCAGCCACGCCGGTCTCTTCGACGGCCCCACCACCACGCCCCCGCGCGGCCACCTGGTCGTCTTCTCCCTACGCCAACTGCCGGAGGAACTGGTCACCGCCGCCATGCTGTTGGCGTTGGATGCCATCTGGCGGCAGGTCGCCAACCCCACCACACCACGCAGACGGTTGGTCGTGGTGGATGAGGCGTGGTTGTTGATGCGCCACGGCGACGGGGCACGGTTCTTGTTCCGGATGGCGAAGGCTGCCCGCAAGTACTGGGCCGGTCTCGCGGTGGTCACCCAAGACGCTGACGACGTCCTGGCCAGCGAGCTCGGGCGGGCGATCGTGGCGAACGCGGCCACACAGATCCTGCTGCGGCAAGCCCCACAGGCCATCGACCAGGTCGCCTCCGCCTTTCATCTCTCCCGTGGTGAGCGAGAGTTCTTGCTCACGGCCGAACGAGGTTCCGCGCTGCTGCTCGCCGGGCGACATAAAGCAGCGTTCTATGCAGTCGCGTCTGCGACGGAGCATCAGGTCGTCACCACTGACCCAGCCGAACTCGCCACCGCCTCCGAAACCAGCACCACTCGCCCCGATGTCGACGCCCTCGACCCGTACGACGACACACCCACACCCACCGTGCAGGAGGTCCGGTGACCGGCCCCATGGCATCCACCCCTGTTGGCGGACTGCTGGGCCGCTACCTCACCGACCCCGAAGCGGTGTGGACCGAACTCGCCCACACCATCACCGGCTTCACGGCCACCGCGTGGCCGTGGCTGACCCCCGGCGTGCTCCTCATCGCCGCCGCCATCCCCGTAGGGCGCGCCGGATGGCACCGAAGGCGCAACACCGCCCTGGCCGACGGGGCGCGCTGCATCACGATCCTCGCCCCACCCAAGGTCGCCGAACAGGGCGGCCAGGTGCTGTGGAGCCAACTCGCAGGGCTGCTACGCCCCTGGTGGCGGCGCATGACCAGCGGCCAACCCCATGTGGCGTTCGAGTACGCCTGGAGCAGCGACGGGCTTACCGTGCGCCTGTGGCTGCCCCAGGCCGTGCCGACCGCGCTGGTGCGCCGAGCGGTTGAGGCCGCCTGGCCCGGCGCCCACACCCGCCTGGCCGAACCACCCCACCCGATCCCCCGTGGGCATGCCAGCACTGCGGGCAGGTTGCGGTTGGCCCGGCCCGAAGTGCTGCCACTGCGCACCGACCACGACACCGACCCGCTGCGTGCCCTCCTCCAAGCCGCCACCGGCATGGAGACCGGCGAAGCCGCGGTGGTGCAAATCCTCGCCCGTCCCGCCACCGGCGCCCGCCTGCGCCGCGCCCGCCGCGCGGCACGGCGGTTGAAGGCGGGTGCGAATCCACGGCGGCTCAGCGCGATCTTCGACCTGATCACCCACGCCCCGCAGCGCACCCACGTCACCTCGCTGGACCCATCCCACGGCGCCGAAGTGCGGCAGACCGTCACCAAACTCGCCGGCCCACAATGGGAAGTCGACATCCGCTACGCGGCCACCCTCCGCCCCGACACCGGCAACTCGCAGGCTCGGCTACGCGGCCGGGCGCACGCCCTCGCCTCGGCGTTCTCACTGTTCGCGGCCCGCAACTGGTTGGCCCGAGCCCGGCTCTTCCAGGCGGAAGAGGTGCTGTCGGGCCGGTGGTTTCCGCGTCGCGGGCATCTGCTGTGCGTACCGGAACTGGCCGCCTTGGCACACCTGCCCGTCGACCCCGATGCCCCCGGCCTCGCGCGTGCCGGCGCCCGCTGCGTACTCCCGCCACCCGCTACCCCCACACCTGGCGCCGGGGTCAAGCCGCTCGGGCAGACCGATACCGGCCGACGCCGCGGCGTCGGCCTGAAGGTCACCGATGCCCGGCACCACCTGCACGTGATGGGTGCGACCGGTTCGGGCAAGTCCACGCTGATCGCCAACATGGTCCTCGACGATGTCGCGGCAGGCCGCGGAGCGATCGTCGTCGACCCCAAGGGCGACCTGGTCACCGACCTCCTGCACCGCCTCCCACAGCGGTGCGCGGACCGGCTCGTGCTCCTCGATCCCGACGACTCCCACAACCCGCCGTGTCTGAACGTGTTGGAAGGCGAGGACATCGACGTCATCGTCGACAACATCACCGGCATCTTCCGCCGTATCTTCTCCGCTTTCTGGGGCCCGCGCACCGACGACGTGATGCGCGCCGCCTGCCTGACACTGCTGCTCCACGCCCGCAAGAACCATCAGATCGTCACGCTCGCCGACATCCCCCGGCTGCTGGGCGAATCCGCCTACCGGTTGCGGATCCTGCCCAGCATCAAAGACCCCGTCCTACGCGGCTTTTGGGCCTGGTACGAGACACTGTCCGAACCATCACGAGCAGCGGTGGTCGGCCCGGTGATGAACAAGCTCCGCGCCTTTCTCCTGCGCTCCTACCCCCGCCGCGCGATCGCCGCAGGCCAGTCGACCTTCCACCTCGACGATGTCCTCAACGGCGGCATCCTGCTGGCCCGGCTGCCCAAAGGCGCGCTCGGTGAGGAGACCGCCCGGCTGCTGGGCTCATTCGTCGTCGCCAAGACCTGGCAAGCCGCAGCAGCCCGCGCCCGCCCCCCCGAACACCTGCGCATCGACGCCAGTTTGTTCCTCGACGAATGCCACAACTTCCTCACGATCCCCTACCCCTTGGAGGACATGCTCGCCGAAGCCCGCGGATACCGGCTCTCCCTCGCCCTGGCCCACCAGCACCTCGCCCAGCTTCCCCGGGACCTGCGCGAGGGGATCTCCGCTAACGCTCGCAACAAGGTCTTCTTCAATGCCTCTCCCGAAGACGCCCACGCGTTGGAACGCCACACGCTGCCCACCCTGGCCGCCCACGACCTGGCCCACCTCGGCCCCTACCAAGCCGCCGCCCACCTCCTCGCAGACGGCTCCGACACGTCCGCTTTCACCCTCACCACCCGCCCCCTGCCACCGCCCGTACCCGGCCGCTCAGCGCACTTGAGGGCTGCTGCCGCAGCCCGCGTCGGCGCCACCACCTCCCGCTCCCCCTACCTGCCGCTGTAGCCACCCCGTCGCCTCGCCCGCCCAAGAACAGGGGATCTCCATGCCTGCTGCGCAAAGCTCCTCCGCCCGCTCGCGCTCGGCATACGTGCCGCGTGCCGCCACCCAGCGCCGCCGCCCCAACCACCCGCACCGGGCCCGCACCGACCTGGCCACCCTCGCTGCCCGTCTCACCCCACGCGACCTCTGGCTGACCGCCATGCTGCACGAGCACCGAGTCCTCACCTCCCACCACATCACCGCGTTGGCGTTCACCGGCCACCGCAACGCCAACCGCCGCCTACGCGACCTGTACCTCCTCGGCGTCGTGGACTCCTTCCGGCCCCTTTTGCAGACCGGCTCCGCACCCGAGCACTACACCCTCGGCCGCACCGGAGCCGAAGTACTGGCCGCCACCCGCGGCACCGACCTGGCCTCCATCGGCTGGCGCAAAGACCTGTGCGCCCGCACCGCCTTCTCCCCCACCCTCGACCACGACCTCAACGTCAACACCCAACTCGTCACCCTCGCCACAACCCACCGCCAACGTAGCGACCAGCACCTGGCGCTGTGGCTCTCCCCCCGCTCGGCGAAACGACTGTGGGGCGACTGGATCCGCCCCGACGCCTACGCCCACTGGCACAGCGGCCCGACCATGGTGCCGTTCTTCCTCGAATACGACACCGGCACCGAGCGCCCCCTCGCCCGTCTCGAGGCCAAACTCCCCGGCTACGCCAGCCTGGCCGCCACCACCGGCACCCGCACCGCCCTGTTGATCCACACCAGCACCACCCGCCGGGAGGCAGCACTGCGCACCCGGCTCACCGAGACCGCCCACCAGGCGCACCTGCCCGTCGCCACCACCAGCGCCGACCTCACATCCGCGGTTGGGTTGGCCGGACACATCTGGCTGCCGCTGGGTAGCACGGCGGGCGGCAGGCTCCCGCTGGCCGCCCTCGCCGCCCACTGGCCCAACCTCACCCCGGCGTTGACCACGCAAGACCCAGCCCTGTCCCCGGGAGAGGCAGACGCGTGGCCGTGGCAGCCCGTCCCCCCTCTACCGTCCCAGGACACTCGCTGATGGGGACAGCCGTCAAGGCAGCGGTCGGCTCCACCGCCGGGCTGCTGTTCCTCGCGGTCATCGCCGTCGTCGGGATCGCTGGCATCGCGGACAGCACCGCCTCCGGCATCACAGTCACCGGTGCCACGCTGCTGCCCAGCCGGGCGCCACTCGCCGACATCCCCACCGCCATGCTGGCCCTCTACCAGCAGGCCGCCGCCACCTGCCCAGGGTTGCCGTGGACCGTACTCGCAGCGATCGGCAAGACAGAGACCGACCACGCCCGCAACCCGCACATGATCTCCACCGCCGGAGCCGTCGGCCCCATGCAATTCCTCCCCAACACCTTCGCCACCTACGCCAACCCCATCCCGCCCGGCGGGAAGACACCGCCCACCCCCTGGGATCCGGTCGACTCCGTATACGCAGCGGCCCGCCTGCTGTGCACCAACGGGGCCCGAGACGACCGCGACCTACGCGGCGCGATCTTCGCCTACAACCACACTGCCTACGTCCAGCGCGTCCTGCGCATCGCCGCCGCCTACGCGGCCAGCGACCAACCCACCACCGACGACGGCGCGTTCCACGCCTCCACCCCGCAAGCAGCCATCGCGATCGCGTACGCCCGCGCCCAACTCGGCCGCCCCTACGTATGGGGCGGGGACGGACCCGCCCACGGTGACGCCGGGTTCGACTGCTCGGGCCTGACCCAAGCCGCCTACGCCGCCGCCGGCATCCGCCTCCCACGCATCGCCCAAGACCAATACAACGCCGAACCCCACGTCCCCGACCACACACCGCTCTTGCCTGGGGACCTCGTCTTCTACGGCACACCAACCCACGTCCACCACGTCGGCCTGTACGTCGGCGGCGGTCGCATGATCGACGCACCGCGCCCACACGAACCCATCCGCGAGGAGCCCGTCCGCTTCACCGGGGATGACTACCTGGGTGCCGCCCTGCCAGCTGCGGTGGGGAGGTGACGATCGTGGAGGAGGTTCAGGCGCTGTTGCGGGCCTTGACCCGTGCGCTGGCCGCCGTCGCCGTCATGGCGGCCGTCTTCACCGCGGTCAATGTCACCGGTTTTGCCACCGCCCATGGCATCGCCGGGCCAATCGCGATCCTCTTGGACCCGATGGTCGCCTTGGCCTTGGCCACGGTGCTCCTGGCTGACGCACGACTGTCCTCCTGGGGAATCCGCCCCCCGAGGTGGTCCGCGGCGCTGCGCTGGTTCACCGGTATCACCGCCACCGTCATGAACACCTGGGAGTCACTATGGCCAAACGGCCGCATCGGCTGGCCGCGCCATGCCGACCCAGCAGGGGTGCTCCTGCACGCCGTACCTCCCGTACTCCTTGTGCTCCTGACCGAAACGGTCGCCGCCTATCGCCACCACATCAACCAACCCCACACCACACCCCCACCGCCGTCACCACCACACCTCAGCGCCCCACCGCACCCGGGAACCGAAACCGAAATCCCACCCAGGTACACCGGGTACACACCGCCCCCGACCGAACCCGACACCCACGGCGGGCCGTACCCGGCCGACAACGCGCCCGACACGGCGTACCCCGCACCGTCATCCCACGCCGGTGTTGAACTGGGCGTAGACGGCGATGTGTTCGCCCGCGCGCTTCGGTTGGACGCCGAACACCGCGCCCGCGCCGGGCGTCCGGTCAGCATTCGTCGGCTCAAAAAGCATCTGCACCTCGGCCAAGCCCGCGCCCAAGCTCTGCGTACCCAGCTTCAGGTACACCACGCAACCCGCACCCCGACCGCTCCCGTGAACGAACCCAACCCGGCAGACAGGTCCTCAACACACCTAACGCCAGGGAACACAACGCCGCTTGACTTGTCGGCGCATCCATAGCTCCATGGTCGTCGCCAACGGGACCACCGCGATGCGCACGCACCCGAACGGCACCCACGGCGCACCATGCCGTACCCCGGCCGGGGACCTCACCACACCGTACCCCGCACCACGGGAGAGGCCCCACCACATGACCACTCACACCACCCCCACCGAACAACACACCACCGACACACCCACCGCACCCGCGACCGCAGTCTCTACCGGCGCCCACGCCCAGATCTGGCAAGCCCTCAACGACCAGCCCGGGGCGACCGCCGCCACGCTCGCCCAAACCACCCGAATCTCCCGATCCACCGCCGCCAAAGCCCTCGCCGCAATGGAAAAGGACGGCCTCGCCCGCCGCGAACCCGGCACACCCGACGGCAACTGCCGCGTCGCCAGCCACTGGTACCCCAACCAGCCAACCCAACCCGACACCAACTCCCCCACAAACGAGGAAGCCGCAGCCTCGGCACCCGAGGCCGCCGAAGAGGACGAAGCCGCACGGCCCGAACCCCCCACCACCACATCCACGGACGAGGAAAACAGCCCGCACGAAGATCACGCAGAGCCCGCCACCCCACCCATCGACGACGCCGAAGCCCCAGAAGCCGACGAGGCGGCCACGGACGGCAGCCCTCACCACGAGACCGAAGCCGCGCCGAACGAGCCTGTACCGCCAACGCTGACCGTCATCACCGGCGGCGGCAAGCAGCGACTTGCACCCGGCACGCTCCGCCAGATGGTGCTCAACCACCTACAAACCCACCCCGACGCGGAATTCACCGCCACCGCACTCAGCCGGGTCCTCGGAAAGAG